>NZ_CP159846.1:0-1950000 GCF_048565275.1 Desulfosarcina variabilis str. Montpellier
AGCATCATTTTTCTTTAAATTGGCACACCTGTTCGAGAATCAATGTATAAAGGGCCACGGAAAATTCCGTAACCCCTTTTAAAATGATGAATTCAGCGTCTGTCCTAATAGCGAGCTTTTTTCGAAAATGCTATAAAAATATCAAAAAGGCCGGAAAGTGGATGAACTCCTGATCAAAGAAATGAACATTACGAAAAGCACCATCATTCAAGGCAATTCTCATATAGCCGGGCTGCTTTTACGATGCGTTGATAAGTACCGTCCCCTTTCATTTCGTTAAAATTTTTCTGCCATAAGGCAATTGTCTCATCCGAGACAAATGTCGATGAAGGTCCGCTTTGTTGAAGTGGGTACGACAAAAACAAAACAATCCTTAAGGATCGGCCCAATCCACTTAAAATCTTTTTCCCGGTAGGGCAACCGAGTATAAGGAAACAGCATCATTTTGTGATTTTTTGAGTATTTCAACGCCCGGTTCCATGGCAGCATGATAATCTTTCCATCAAAATCTGCCCTGCTCATCAATTCTTTTATGATCTCCGCGGCGATTCCAGAAATATGCCCTTTTTCCTCAAAGGCATGTGGAGGAAAATCATTGGTTACCAGCATTAATTCGCTAAAATTCTGAGTAAAACCAAAACCATCCTTTTCCGAAAAGAAAAGCAGAAAAAGCACCGTCAGGATTGTTTTAAGAAAAGTTAACCCTATTGATTAGGCAGTGATGAGGATAATCGCTTGGAACAGGGAGTCGCTGAAGCGTTAGACAATGTTTCTATCACCGGCCGAAAATTGAAACATTGAATCTGTCTTGTCAGGAGTATGGCGCTGAAAAAAAATGCCGCCAAACTGAGCAAAGCAATGGCGGCGAGAAAAGTGACTTTGATGCGGGTCTTGATTTTTTCGGCAGGGAAACCAACATCATCGGTTGTTTGATGGTGGGCGAGTGGTAAAATCAGATCGGATACCCTGCTAAGATCTGGATCCATTTCAAGCTCCGGTAATCAATGCCTCGACATTTAAATTTTAAGATAGGGATCAAAAATGCCATTCGGCATCAAACACTAATACCTTTAGCTTTTTTTTAAAATTTTTTGGGAGACCTGAGATCTTCAAATGGGAAATTCTTCTCTTGATCAAAAAAACCCCGGTTGAAATTTGTTACAGATCACCTCCTCTTTTTCACGAGGCCACCTGATGCTTTTTCATTTTGATTTTTTTAGATCCTTTAGCGTATTCTATATGACACGTTGCTTATTCAAAAGAGGCCCCATCTCCGTGACTGCTCATCAACACCATCGCCAATGTGACTGCAAGAAAAAGAGTATCGTGTGCTATAACGGGACAAATCGGTCCGGAAATCCAAGTTAGTGTCCATCCAGTTATAACAGGGCCTGAGAGTCAGACTTTTGACGTTAAACGACAAAAATGCCATCACAATGACAGAGGAGATGGCGCCTATAGCCTGATTGCATCTCATGTAAACCCCAATGTTACATAATTAAGATTGGGGTTAAATCCTGTGTCGACAGAGCAAATGAGAACAAAGATCTCAATATCCCAAGATTGAGGCATGAAACTCGCAAGGCCCAGATGGACACCGGTCGTAAGGCGTTTTAAAAACGCCGATGAAAGCGTTTTGTTACTGAGAAAAGGAGATACTGATGAAAATGCTTGAAGCGATGCGTAAATGTGAACCTGGCGGCTACGTTGCCCGAAAAGCCTATCCGAACCGGAAATATAGCAAGGATAAAAACGGAATTTTTCCGGAGGCCGCAACTGTACATTATATTGATTTCCTTGCAAAAGATTGGAAGCATTACCCTCCAGAGAACCAGAATTTTCCTCTACACCAATTCAATCGGCTTGGAGAAGTTCGAGGTCAAAACCGTCTCTGTTTTGGAAATAAAAAATGAAAGGGGGGTAGCCATGAGTAAAGCAAAAAGGGTTTAAAATAACCAATCCATTTTGATGCTTATAAGGGCCGCATTTAAAAAATGCGGCCCTGTGACACTTAAATGAGTGCGTTCTTATTTCCAGGTGGAGGCGAGGGGAATGATTTTCATCAGGCAGATATCGTGGCCCTCTTTGATACTTTTCATCCATGCCTATACCATACCCGCATTGGCAGTTCATCCGAATCCGCTTGACGGTGGAGCGGTCAAAACGGCTTTCCAGCCGGTCCATCGTAGATTTCACCCAGGTCGCGTTGTCTTCGGACGAAAAGTGTGTGTGATCTTCAGAAACAGAGGATTATCCAAACCATTCAGATTTATTGTCATACCGGTGCATCGTCAGTGCTTCAGCACCATCATCTAAAAATTGGATAATCAAGACTTTGCCTTCGTCTGCGGCTTTGGCTTTCTTTGAATAATACATTCGGTCTTTTATGGGAAATTTTGCAAGATGATCTTCAGCCATCAGGGAAATAACGAAACAACCGCAGACCGGACACACGAAACATCTGTATTGTTCGGAATCATCAGGTGGGTTGTCGTATTTAGCTGTTTTTCCACAGATGGGGCATTTTTGTGTAGGCACTTGTTATCGCCTTTCTTTTTTTTCCTAGTTCATGCCAATTAAAAAGGGTTACAGGTTCTATCATCTATTTTTCGGTGGCGTCAACCGGGTCCTCGGCCGCTTCAGGATGCTCCTCCGGTTTTACGGACAGCATCCTGACGCGCATAAGTTCCACGTACCACACCTGTCAAAGCGTGGCGACCTGCTCCAAACTTTACAAGACATGGAAATTTATTTTGGATAAAACTTGACCATCGGCAGATTTTCAAAATCGGAATCCTGGGTCCAAACCACACATTTATGGGCTTTCGCGGTGGCATAGATGATACTGTCAGCCATCGGAAGGTCATGTTTAATACTCAGTTTTGCCGCGCTCATTGCCAAGCTGGTGGTCAGATCCTTGACTTGCCCCTTTTGCATTGCCGCAACGGCTTGCAAGGCCTCGTTTTCCCCTGCTTCGCGCAGCACGACTTTGAATACCTCATAAATTGAAATACCGGGGACGATCAGTGAGGCATGATCCTGAAGGGGGGATGAGAAATGGTCAGCGTTGGGTCCCCCGGAAAAATATTCAAGCCATCCGGATGAATCAACGACATTCATAATCGATCGCCTTCACGCTCGAAATCCGTGTTGATTCCTTTTAGAAAACCTTTTAGCTCGGAAATATCCCGATCAGGAATCAATTCAATGCGCCCCTCATACTCAATGATTTTCATTTTTTGCCCAGGGCGAAGGTGCATTGCCTCCCTGATGACCTTTGGAATAACGATTTGATATTTAGGAGAAACAGTAACAGTTTTCATCATGGAACCTCTATCGATTGTATTTTTGACATACGATATCATTATCGATTCTTACTTGTCAAATTTGGTTATCGTTATCACTGATTGGGAATCGTGCCGTGTCCTAAAGCCAACTGGCTAAAAAACCGGTACCGGCAGCCCCCGACTGGTGTAATAATCGAGAATGACCCGCTTAAGTTCTCCGTTTTCGATCATCGACCGAACGAGATCTTCAACTTGTTGAATCGAGTTCATCAACCATGATTTTTTCGAAATGCCTATGTACACATTCTTTTGCTTGGAAAATCGATAGTCCGCTGCTTCTACGTATTCCTTGAGGCCCATCCGATCAATCAAATCAAGACCTGCTGATTCCGGAAATGCCGCCGCATTGATGCGCCCCGCCATCAGTTTCTTTAAATTCAATTCGGCATAAGGACAAACCTCTATATTCAGACTGGTGTCATCATCGAATTTTGGGAAATATTTGGACCCTACTATGGTCCCTATTGTCAAGTGATGTAAATCTTCATACCGCCGAATCAGGGCCGTTCTTCCTCGCGGTACAAGAAAAACGGTATCTGATCGGCTTTTGTAGGGTGGGTGAATGTAATGGATGTATTTTTCCCGCAAAGGACTTTTCAGTAATCCTGCCAAAAAATCGATGTCCCCAGCTTCCATCATTGCGAGCCGGCGTCTGAATGGTGCATATATAATTTCCAATCGGGCATCCAGCTTCCCTGCAACCGCGTTCATAATAGCAGCGGCCGCACCATCTTTAAGTTCAGGGGGCAATGAACTGATCAATTTTTTATCTGCCGAGATGCATAGGTGAGGGAAACAAACAATAGCAAGGCTCATAAGAATAATACAATACCACTTTAACAATTTTTTCATTGTGTTTTCCAATCCAGGTTGTTTATTCCGATCGAGTTAAGCAGTGATGAACCCAGGTAAATCGGTGCTGAGTACTTATTGAATAGAACAAAAGTGGAAAATGGAGATAACGCTTCTATCGTCGCTTCCGGAATGATCTTTCTGCGCCGTGCATATTTCAAACAAACCGGTCAGTAGAATGTCTTTTTGAAACCCTTATTGTACTCCATGCGGAATTGCTTAAATCAATGGGCTTGCCGGTGCCTTGGATATTTTCAAATTCTCCTTCGGCCATTGCCTTTTTGAAGTTAATATCTATCAACGTCTCCCGACACGTTATAGTATCATTCCAAGTGTGAAGATCTATAATTTGGCATCATTGATCATGTCGGCCATGGTCTCAGAAGTTCTTTGCCTGCCAAACCCACTAGGCTCCCAGAAAAAATGATCGAACGGGATTACCAGGCTATCGCTAAGATCAGAGAACTTTGGGGCCAGCCAAGTTTTTCGGCTTCCGCTGTTCTCTATTATTATGATTCGCATTACAGGAAAAGACCAATCGGTTAATGTTTTCTCCACGGGTTTGCATAAATCACGTATCGCGAAAGCAGCACCTTTAGCGTACCCCACAACTCGACTAAATATATCCGGCGATAGTCTCTTGATGTCAAGCAAATCTTGAAGGAAGGTCACGAATTCAGAGCTGATATCATCTGTTTTTTGGCCGGTTTCGAAGTGTCCACATATCGCAACTCGTCCTTCCTATTGAACCGGTTGACTACAGCACCAGAAGTCTGGATTTTTTCTTGGTGCATTAAAATAGGTGTCGAGCAGCTTTCAATCGGGTAGGCGAAAACCCCTCGGTTCCTGGTATCATCATCGCTGATACCGATGACAAGGCTTGTCCGATGGACATCAATATCATGAAATACGTTTACAACGGTGAAAGGGTACAAATCGGGGACATGCTATGTAGCAGCATTTTTGACTGGACTTCAAAACCACCCAAAATCGCATCGAACAACCAATTACCATCAAGATTACATAATTCCGTCTATCACAACAATTGACAGGACTGGCCTACAGAAGGTACTAAAAATATTTGTAGTCCATTCGATGCTAAAATTGGATAAAATACTATAGTGAAGAAACAGCTACGACCGAAGCGATCTTCAATGCAGGGAAAAGATGACACAGCGAATACTGCTTAAAAAGATACGATGTACTAATATGTTAGCAATATTCTGCTTTTTGGTGTGCCTGCCTGGCCTCATGCTATCAGAATCGCATGGCGACACCCGAGGCCTTTCGGTCAAGGCTCACACCAGAACGGGCGAGACGCGAGACATCTTACTATACAGCGGTTACTACGCCCTGGTTGTGGGATGCGGGGATTATCACGCCGGTTGGCCGAGGTTGCCCAATCCGGTCAAGGATGCCTGCGAGGTGGCCCTGGTTTTGAAAAAGCTGGGGTGCAAGGTCAACCTACTAAAAGATCCCGACTGGTTGTCCCTACGGAGAGCCCTTAACAAATTGATCATCGGACCGGGCCGGGACCCGGACAAGGCCATATTATTCTGGTTTTCCGGCCACGGCCACACCTTGAAGGAGGCCGGCGGACGGGAGTTGGGGTACATCGTGCCCGTGGACGCCCCCAACCCGGATCGGGACGAGATCGGTTTCATGGAACATGCCATCAGCATGCGGCAGATCGAGACCTATGCCCGGCGAATCAGCGCCCGCCACACCCTTATGCTTTTCGACTCCTGTTTTTCCGGGGCCATCTTCCAGGCGGTGCGATCCAAACCATCTCCTTATATCGAAGAAAAAATCCAAAAACCCGTCCGCCAATTTATCACCGCAGGCAATCAGAACGAGCAGGTTCCCGATGAGTCGGTGTTCAAGACCGTCTTCGTCCAAAGTATCGAGGACGGCTACGCTGATAGAAACCGGGATGGCTATGTGACCGGTATGGAATTGGGAGATTACCTGCAGGAACAGGTGGTCAACTACAGCCGTGGCGCCCAACATCCCCAGTTCGGCAAAATCAACGACCCGGCCTTGGACAAGGGGGATTTCGTTTTTTCCCTGGCCAGTTCCGGAACCATTATCGATACATCTTCACCGACGTCGAGTCCCACTCGGGGCCGCCTGTCCGTGACATCCAACATATCTGGCGCCGAAGTAATCGTGGACGGACGTTTCGTTGGTCGAATCCCGCTGTCAAACATGGAAGTGGATGCCGGACCGCATCGGGTTCAGGTGAGAATGGACAAATACGACACCTATCGGACAACCGTGGAAGTGACCGCCGGCCGCACCGCCTATCTGGAGGCCCATCTCACCGAACAGGGACCCAAGATGGGACGGCTTTATGTGTACACCGACCCTGCCGATGCCATGGTGAGAATTCTCAATATCCATCCCGTCTTCATTCAGGGGATGACGCTTGATCCCGGTGACTACCATGTTGCGGTTTCGGCAACAGGGTATGGCGAAAAGACGCGTTGGGTGAATATTTCAGCAGGCGAGAACAAACAGATCGACTTTCGACTGCCCCCGGTGGCGCAGTTGCCGTCGACAGCGAAGGGGAAATCCATTATTTCCAACCGCCTGGGCATGGAATTCGTCCATATCCAACCCGGCACCTTCATGATGGGACAAACCAAAGCCGAAAAAAAGCTGCTCATCAAAATGTTGGGGAAAGAGAACTACAAAAAATGGATCAAGGACGAAACCCGTCATCGCGTGACCCTGACCGGTGGATACTATCTCCAGACCACGGAAGTCACGGTCGGTCAATGGCGCGCCTTTGTCCGCGCCACCGGGTATCGAAGCGAAGCGGAAACCGGCGACGGGGCAATAATACACAAAGGGGCCCGTACTAAGAAAGTAGAAGGAACCGGTTGGAAAAATCCCGGCTATGATCAAGACGACGGCTTTCCGGTAACCTGCATATCCTGGAATGACGCCCAGGCCTTTATCGGTTGGCTCAGCCGTGAGGACAGCCGAACCTATCGTCTGCCCACCGAGGCCCAGTGGGAGTATGCGGCACGGGCGGGGACCCAAACCCTGTTCAGCTTCGGTGACTGCATGTCCTCGGATCAGGCCAACTATAACGGGTACATTCCCATGGAGGGGTGCAAAAGGGGCCGAATACGATCGAAACCGGTTGCCGTAGCAAGCTTTCCTGTCAATGCCTGGGGGCTTTTCGATATGCACGGCAATGTGCAGGAATGGTGTCAGGACTGGTATGGAAAATATCCCTTGGGGGAAACCACCGATCCGATCGGCCCCGCGTCGGGCACGCACAAGGTGACTCGGGGCGGCATGTGGCTTGGTAGCGCCTGGCACTGCCGTTCGGCTTATCGCTTCCCACGAGAGCCGGATCACCGGCGCAGTACCCTGGGTTTTCGCCTTGCCATGACACCGTAGATGCTGGATAAGACAGACTTGACGGATTCGTAAAAAGTCCGATATCGGCGTTACGCTTCATCCCTCGTCACTGCGGAGTACGATTCGTACGCTGCCTTCGGCACCCGCGATAGCAGTATTCCTCAGGATTCGCAAGCCTTGATCTCGGGCTTTTTACGAGTTCATCAGACTTTTTACTTCCACATAGCCACGACCTTGGGAGAAGTCGTACGGCAACTTGAAGAAAGGCATATGCATAGGCAGACGCCCATTGATTACGTTTACCGAAAACAAATAAATGCTGATTTATCAAAAAGCATCGTCAGTTTTTAATCTGTCAAAGCAGAGTTAATGCCCTGCTTTTATTTTAGGTCAACTGGTAAGGTACGATATTAAAATGCATAAACTCGTTAGCGAAGCCAGGAAATATGCCACCGAAGTGCATCGGCGAATTGACCAGCGTCGCAAATATACAAACCAGCCTTACGAAGTGCACTTAAAAACGGTGGCCCAGATCGTCACCACTGTAAGCGATGATCCAGAAATGATTGCTGCGGCTTGGTTGCACGACACTGTGGAGGATACCCCTGCGACAATTGAGGAAATTGAAGCGGTCTTTGGCACCAATGTAGCTTTGCTGGTTAGAGAACTGACCGATGTAAGCAGACCCGGTGATGGTAATCGCTCTGTCCGAAAAGCCATTGATCGAACCCATATAGCGAATGCCTCGGCGCGTGCCCAGACAATCAAACTGGCCGACCTGATTGACAACTGCCAGGATATTTGTCGAGAGGATCCAAAATTTGCCATCGTTTTCTGTAGTGAAATGGAAGCATTGTTGGCGGTTTTGAACAAAGGTGATGAACGCTTGCACAGACGTGCAGAAAAGGTTCTTTTACAATGTAGGTCACGGCTCGATAATGAATCCGATTTCGTACCTCAACCAGACGAGCTTTCCCCCTTTGAACGTCACAGCATTTCTGAGCATCAGCGGGCACTGAGAACATTCGCCCGTACATTTACCGCGGCAGATATTGCCGAACCACTTCGATCATTTGATGCGGTCAACCCTGTACAGGAAGGTGCAGAACTCAAAGAAGAGAAAGACAGCGGCTACAATATGGATAAAAATGGGGTCTTCTTTGAAAAGTATGATAAAAAAGGGAACGTCATTTTCAGGATACCGTCTGAAAAAAAGCCCGTCGATAAACACGTTTAATTTGCAAATAATTTAATTCGGTTATCTGGAAACGCGATGAGGTTTCCAGATTGGTTGATGAATTTGGACAAGTCAAGCATCGATGCAGCCAGCGACAATTCGCCAGGGAAAATGGTGTGCCCCGTACAACGCTGCAACACTGGCTGGCCAGAAAAACCGAATTGCTTTCATATGATCTACGAAATCGGCAAAGGTACCAGCGTCGCCATGTCATCAAAGATCAAAAAGGCTGAAGCAGAATATGATGCCAAAGAAAGACTGGCTATCGAAGCGGTTAACAGGTGGAAGGAGTGGACTAAATAAGGTAGGGTTCAAAAAAAATAACCCCTCGTTAAAACGAAGGGTTATCAATAATTGTGGTGGAGATGAAGGGGATCGAACCCTCGACCTCAGCGTTGCGAACGGAATTATCGGTTATAATAACAAATATTTTCAAATGTTTATAATGACCAATTTTGACCAATATCTTTTATTGGTCAATATCTGGTAAACGGTCAATATTGGCCTTGTGCATGGCGCTGTTGGTATGCTGGTAGACCTTCAAAGTTGTGTCTGGTCTGGTGTGCCCCAACATCTCACTTGTGGCCTTTAAATCACCGCCAGATGATAGTATCGCTGTAGCGAATGCGTGGCGGAAATCATACGGTCTTAACCGCCTGGTGATACCCGCCTTCTTTTTGGTCGATGCCCACGTGGTCTTAATTGTGGATATCGGCTTTCGTTTTTTCCCGTAATGCACAAGGTGCCCCCTGCCATTATCAGACTTGTGCCATTTTTCAAGTGTCTTTTTAAATGACGGATGTAACGGGATTGACCTTTCACGAATACCGCCCTTCTTGGCCGATACGATATTGATATACCCTGATACCATATCAACATCCCCCCAGGTAAGCCGGAACAACTCAGCATTACCCGGGCGCAGACCGGTAAAATAGCTGATGGTCAATGCTCGTTTCAAATGTTCTGGAGCATGTGCAAGGATGGCCTTGATTTCCTCCGGTGACGGTGGACGAATAACAGCATCGTCTCTTGATGGCTTCTCATACCCATGGACCGGATTATGGGAAATCAACCGGCGCTTCACCGACCAATTAAGACAAGCCTGGATATCGCTTAATTCTCGGTGCACCGTCGTCATTTTGACGTTCTTTGACCGGTTAGCGACGTACCTATCAAGTATATCCGGTGTCAACTTCATGGCTTTGTAATGGCCGACAAGGGGCAGGATCACCGATTCAAATTTATATCTGGTGTTCCTGAGCGATACGGCCGGCAGAGTGGCTGCTTTCGATTTTAGATACGCGTCAACCAATTCTGTGAGTGTAGGACCGAATGTTTTTGATCGTTTTTTATATGTGCGGATCTGTCCGGATGCCTTCAACCCATCGTTGAATTCATTGCCTGCCTTTTCGGCTTCAACACCTTTACCGAAATATTTCCATTTCTGCTTTCCATCCACATAGTGGGAAACATAGATTCGGCCATCGGTTTTTTTTACGAGTGACATGGTGCCATACTATTTAAAAATAGAAAAAATGCAATCGATTAAAAATTGATTGACAACTAAATGCATGTGTGCCTATAAATGCAACATGCAGCACGACACACTTCATAAACATCCGGCATGGAAAAAAGGACCGTTCACGTCTGGCGTGGCTGGAAAGCCATCTGGTGTGGCGCTGCGAACAGTCCAATCATGGGTTGAAAAGGGTCTCGTTATACCTGTCAAGGAAGGCGCTAAGTCTGGTGATAAACACGAGTTCAGCGTCACAAATTGCGTTGAAATTGGGTTCATTAAGGGTCTGGCCGATTCAGGTTTGCCTATAAAATCAATTAAGGTGATCATGGATTGGCTTAGAGGCGAGGCCAAGCACACTCTCAAGACCTACAAAATAACAACGTCTTACTTTTTAATTATCAGGCCAGATCGTGGAGGCGGTGAACTAAGGCTCGAGGGGTGGATCGGCACACCTTTTAACGGCAAACTTCCAGATGAGTGGTTGAAGTGGACCATCCCGGATAGGTGCGAACGAACTATTATCTTAAATCTATCAACAATCGCAAAGCGCGTGTTGGATAATATTTAATTTTTTTTGTCGTTTAAAATGCATCATGATGCACGGTGCATAATAAGGAGGCAAAGTGAACTACAACATTAAACTGTTTGCGGCAATCAAGAGGAGCGGTTTGTCACAGAAGGAATTCGCAAGAATTATCGGTGAACAGCCGTCAACTGTTTCACGGGTTATCAACGGATGGTTCAACCTGAACGACCATGGAAAAGCAAAATATGCACATTTTCTCGGCTGCGATGTCGAAGAGATTTTCCCCGATGCGTGAAATCACGCCCATAGAGCGCATGCTGGCATTGATTGAGAAGTTTGAGCATGAGCTTGAACTCATGAAGGCCGAAGTTGCCGCCTACCTGCCCGAAGATGGTCACCCGGTCCAAGATTGGATTACGGACCCCCTTACCGGTGAGCGACGGTACATCAAACGGAAAAAATTATGAGTAAAACGAGCGGAACAGGGCCGAAGCCTGAAGATTTTTCACAGATCTTGCTCAATGGGAAAAGACCGATTGAGAAGGGCTGGGAGCGCTATTGTGAAGAAAAACGGGTTTTGTCTCCAGACCAGATTAACGGTCACAATGTTGGCAATGCCACCGGGCCGGCATCTGGTTGCATAGTGCTGGATATTGATGACCATGCAGCCTTTGACGCCACTTGTAATAAAGAAGGCTGGACCACTCCAAACACCTACACGGTTGAAACCGGATCCGGCGGCCGACACCTTTACTTCCAGTATCCGAAAGCCGGTAATTATGGCAACAGGGCTTGCAAGGCACAGGGTTTTGATATTCGGGGTACCGGCGGTCAGGTGGTTGCCCCTGGATCAATTCATCCAGACACCGGGAAACCGTATCGAATTGTAAAAGACATTCCCATGGTGCCAGCGCCTCAATGGTTGCTTGACCTCTATAAAGAGGTGTCAAAACAAGCCACCGACACCAAGAATCACACCGCCGGCGGCGATATCGACAGCCTACCGATAAAACCGGAAACGAAAGCCATAATCAAATATGGGGCAGCCAAGGGGTGCCGGTCAGAAGCGATAATGACCGCATTGAATGCCCTGGTATGGTCTGACCTCTCCGACGCCGAAATAATTTCAATTTTCGAGTCTTACCCGATCGGTGAAAAGTACCTTGAAAAAGGCAATGCGCGGGAACGATGGCTTCAGCCTCAGATAAGCAAAGCCCGATCGTATGTGACCGATAGAGCGACCGAGCAACAAACCCCAAAATCCGATTTCACCACAAGATTATCCTGCGCACTTGATTTGGACAGCTTCGAATATGAACGCCAGCGTGAAAAGATAGCTGATGATTTAGGTGTTCGGCGCTCGTGGTTGGACGAACAGCGAAAAATAGCCGAACGCGAACAGCAAGCCGCGGGGAGCGACGATGTTGTCATAGAAGATACGCCCTGGAATGAGCCGGTGGACGGGAATTGGTTGATGGGTGAAATTGTTGACCAGTTCGAAAGGCATATCGTATTGCCCGATGGCGCGGCCGTCACGATGTCGGCATGGGTGGTGCTTACATACTGTTATGACTCTTTTCGGGTTCTCCCGATTATAGGGCTTGTCTCTCCACAAAAGCGTTGCGGGAAAACCACCACAATGACGGTGCTTTCCGGCATGTCAAACCGGGCGCTGCCCGCGTCAAACATATCTCCTGCAGCTGTATTCCGAGCGGTTGAAAAATTCAGGCCTACCCTACTTGTGGATGAAGCCGATTCCTTTCTCAAAGACAATGAAGAACTAAGAGGCATCCTGAATTCAGGACACACAAGGTCAACGGCATTTGTAATCCGCTGCGATGGTGAAAACAACGATCCAAAAAAGTTTTCGACATGGGCGCCGAAGGCAATCGCGGCAATAGGGCAATTGCCTGGTACAATCGCCGATCGTGCCATCCTTGTGAAACTTCGAAGAAAAACCACCAAAGAGCGACGGGAAAAAATAGGGGAACGGTTTGACAACCACGCGGCGATATTGCGTCGGATGATTCTGCGCTGGGTCAACGACAATATCGATTCCCTCAAGAGCGGCAAATCAACTCTTTCGGTACCCGGGAACGATCGTGCAACGGACAACTGGGCTCCACTTGCAGCCATTGTCAGCACAATAGGCCACGAATGGCCAGATAAACTTGCCAGTGCTGCCAGGGCAATGCTCGAGGTAAAAGACGAAGCCGACGACGATCTATCCATCCTGCTTCTTGCGGATATTCGGGAAGCCTTCGTCACAATAGGCAACGAACGAATCTTTTCAGCCAATCTTGTGAACTACCTCAACAGCCTGGATGAACGCCCGTGGAGTGATTTGAAGAGCGGCAAAGGGCTGACCACCAATGTACTCGCCCGGTTTTTATCTCCGTTTGGAATAAAATCAAAAACCTTGAGAATCGGTGTTGAACTCAAAAAGGGATATGAGCTCGAAACGTTTAAAGATGCGTTTAACAGGTATATTCCATCCGACCCCCCTAAACAAGCCGTAACACCGTTACAAACCAATAATATCAACAAGTTAAGCAAAAAACAAAATGTAACATCAGGAGATACGTTACACTTTAAAAATGACGATAACCACCCGAAATCAAAGGAGTGTTACGCCGTTACGGATCAAAAGGGGGGTGCTGGCAAGGATATACACATCAACCGTGATGATGAGGTGTTGATATGAGCGCAATCAGCTTTTTTGAAGATGCAGGGGTCAGGGCCGAAGTCGTGGGTAATTCGATCAAACTGAGCGGGTTGTCCAGACTGACCTCGGAACAAAAGAATCAAGTCATTGAATTTGCTCGTGAGCACAAGGCAGCGATACTGGCCGCCATGGCTCAAGGCAGCCAGCCGGGCGAATGTGAATCATGTCCAGCGGCTGGTTATTGGGATCATGGTGAATATGCCGGGAATGGGCTGATGTGCTTCCATACAGCGTATTTTCTCCACAAAGCTGGATCGCCAACACCGTGCAAGTACATGCGGAACGAATGCCCATTAAACGATAAGACAGGAAAGGATTCCCATGAAAGCGAATGACCTACCCGAAGCAAAAGCAGCCATCGATGGCCTGAAGGAAGCCGTAGCAAATTTCGAGCAGGTATTTAAGAAAGTCTGTTTGGCCCTGGTTTGCCTGGACAATAGGATCCAGAAGCTTGAGCAGCATTTTGACCGCAATCAATAGGAGGATGTGCACATGATACGCATACGATTGACCGACGCACAGATTCACCAGTTGAGACGCCTAAACGACCAAGCCACAAGGGCTGCCGAGAATGACAGGCCCGGCGCAATCATCGGGCAAGTGGACGGTGGTTGCCTTACGTGCACATTCGCTGACCATGAGGTTGCCAAGCGCTGGCTGTTCATGATGGGCATCGATGCCACTGAGGCGCTGAATGAGTGATCGGATTTACATACCTTACAGTGGCTGCCCGGTGGAGGCACTTGAGGCAGCCATTGCCCAGCATGGGGCGGATAACGCCTATATTTTGGTGCCGCATGAGCATTGGCATAGATTCCAAATGATCGGCCTGAAGGGTGCCCCCCCAGCCCGATCCTTGGCCCGCCTTGTCCCGACAGCCGGGCTGGCATATGTGTTTTAGCGAAATTAATTCAAAATAATTGTTTTTAGGTGAAAAAATGAAGCAGCGTGGAAAAGCCCGATGGCACAAAGAAGTCAGGGAATTTTACCGTCAAACGCACACAGAATACGAATTTTCAGATGATGAAGAGCGAATTTTACATGCTATCTGCGAAAACTTGGATATTTTTTGGAGGGCCACTGACCAGCTGAACAAAGAGGGCCTCACCTTCGTCAGTGAAAACGGAATGATACGCAAACACCCAGCTTGTGAAATCTCTAAAAATTCCTGGGCTGCATTTCTTGCCGGATGCCGGATGCTTGAAATAGGGAAACAGCAGGCGGAGCAGCCCAAGCGCGGACCGGGCAGGCCACCTGCAACTCCCCCGGCATTTGGAGGATTCTAAGATGCCAGTTCGGCATGGCGCACGGTTAAACCTGGGACCGTTCGAGCAACGGCACCTTCTACATGGCTGCTGCTTCTGTGGGTGCTCCTTGTGTTACGGCCCACGCAGCATAGCCAAGGCTTCTGGCCGGCTTCCCTGGGAATTGCGACCGCAAGCCAAAAACGTTTGGCGCCAGAACAGAACAGCGCTTTTAAAAATTTGGCGACAACCATTTTGTCGAACGTCCGGATTTAAACCAGCCCCATGTGGAAAATACTTTCCTTGTTTTTCCGAAGTAATTTTTGACGGCAAAAGGCTTCCAGAAATGTCTGAATCATGGCCGGATGATGTCAAAAGCCACTATGAATCGCTCGAAATCTATATAAAGGCTTACCAGATATGAAACTTCTTGACGTCACACAGACTGCCAAGCGCTTGTCCGTCTCTGAATCCACGGTGCGTAGAATGATCACCGACCCCGATTGTCCCTTACAGGCCTGCCGGCTCCACAAAGGGTGCCTTCGGGTGCTTGAGCCAAGCATCGATGCCCTGATAAGCGCCCGCATGGTAGAAAAAGCCGTTTCATGAGTATTCAATAATTGTCAATTCTTCCAATCCTTTCAAGGCACCTTTTTTCTCTTTAGTAACTATGTTTTCTTGGATTTATCAGAAAGGAGCCAGACCCGTGAAAAACAGAAATTTTCAAATCTCAAACGATGCGCACCGACGGTTAAAGGTTTTATCGGCACAGCGGGATTCAACACTTGGCAGGACGATAGAGTATCTGCTCGACGTGCACGAGCGGGTGCTTGAGCACAATCACACCATAGCCCTGCAGGACTTTCAAGATCAGCAGTTTGCCGATGCCCGGCAGAGCATGGCCGAATTGAAAAAACGACTTCAGAAGTAATCAACTTCTCATAGAAAGGCTTTAAACAATGAAAAATCAAGGTATTATCGAAACACCCAAGATTCCCAACGGTATGCGTGTTTATGGGATGCCGAGGCCCGATGTAAATACATTGACACAAGAGCAAATTTTTGACGAACTCGAAGGCCTCAACCTGATACGGGATAAAACCCCCGAAGAGCAAGAGTATTTGCGCGAGCTCGTTGCTGCGCGCTCCACCGGCCGCAGATCCGAACCGTCCCAGCCGAGTAACAGCGCGCACAGCCCCATCGATGGTGGCCACCACCCGGCGACCGGCGGCCACCTGGCCGGTGCCAGCGATGAAACCGGGGGCTTCCAGACATTTGGCCACTATGCTGTTGCGATACGTGACGCAAATCGGCGCGGTGGTGGATCCATTGACCCGCGTTTGGTTGTTAACGCGCCCACCACCACCTCAAGGGAAGGTGTGGGCGCTGATGGCGGTTTTGCCGTACCCAATCAATTCAAAACCGAGATCTGGCAGAAGGTGGCCGGCGAAGACTCCCTGTTGCCCCGCACCGATCAGCTACCCGCAGTGAGCAACCAAATTATCATTCCGGCGGATGAGGGTGCACCATGGGCAAGCACCGGACCCCAAGCCTATTTCGAATCCGAAGCCAGCCAGCTTAAACAGTCCAAAGTGGCCCTGAAAGACAAGACCATCCGCCTGAACAAGCTGACATCGCTGGTGCCCGTCACCGAAGAGCTGATGGAAGATGCCCCGAGCCTGGATGGTTATTTGCGGCGTGTTGTAGGTTCCCGATTCCATTTCAAATTGAACCACAAGCTCGTTTCTGGCAGCGGGGCAGGTGAGCCACTTGGAATCCTGAACAGTGCAAGCGCTATTTCCATCGCAAAAGAGGACGGACAGCCGGCGGATAGCCTGGTGTTCGAAAACTTCAGCAAGATGCGATCAGCGCTGTACGCTGGTTGCTGGCGGAACTCGATTTTTCTTGCCCACCAAACGATTTTACCCAAACTGGACTCCCTGGTCTATCCCATCACGGAATATGGAACCCCGGATGCTGTTGCTGTTGCCGGCCACCCAGTTTACAACCCCGACAGCACAAGCGCCGATGCGCCCCATGGCCGACTTTTCGGTCGCCCGATCCTCTTTACGGAAGCTTGCGAAACACTCGGCGACAAAGGCGATATCATCCTTGTCGATCCCAAGCAGTACATGACCGCAGTGAAAACTGGCGGCATCAAGACCGATGTTTCCATGCACTTGTGGTTCGATTATGACGTGATGGCCTACCGGTTTATTCTGCGCATTGCCGGCATGCCCTGGTGGGCTGAGCCGATCACCAGCCGGGACGGTTCGACTCAATATAGCTGGGCCGTGACCCTCGACGAACGAGCATAAGACTTCGACCGTTCGGAATCTATATTGCCATTGGGGCATCGTTGTTGCTTGGATGCCGAACGGCCGATCAAATCACGGCGTGGGTGAGCCGGGAAGGACCGATCTGGTCCGAAGCCCCGGACAAGGCGTGAGTGTCCGAAAAAACCGCGTCAGCCGACCCGGGCCCATCCTTTCGCCCGGCGCATCGACCAGCGGCGGCTGTAAAACGTTTTTATCCGGTCCGGGCCACCAGTCCTATAATGGGTTGGTGGCCTTTTTTTATTGACGGCCGAGAAAGCTGCTTAATCTCAAACCGCCATTATGACACAGACCGCCCTGGGACGGGGCGGTTGGTAAGCTAAATGCAGAGTTCACCCTGGCCTATCGGCCCTGCTCCGGGTGTGCTTGGCAATTTTTTTACTTAAGCGATGGATAGTTTAGCCCGATAATGTTTGACAGGTGAATGAACTACGTTGTAGGGGGTTGATAGTCATTCTTCAGTCAACGTTATCAAAGGACGCCTGCAAAATAGGGGGGGATTTATGGCAAACGTGTTTGATGTAGCGGCCTACATCCTTGAGCAAAAAGGCCCTATGACGACGATGAAACTTCAAAAATTGGTATATTATTCACAGGCTTGGTCATTGGTTTGGGATGAAGCGCCTCTCTTCCCTGAAGAAATCCAAGCATGGGCAAATGGACCTGTTGTAAGGGACCTTTACGATCAACACCGTGGCATATATATGATTTCTTCAATGACGAATGGCGATCCCAACAAACTAACAGGTACACAAAAAGAGACAATTGACGCTGTGCTCGAGTTTTATGGTGATAAATCATCGCAATGGTTGGTTGATTTAACCCATATAGAAGCGCCATGGAAAAATGCTCGTATCGGTGTGCCCGATCTAAGCCGAAGCAACAAGGCTATAAGCCTTGCTTCAATGGCCGAATATTACAGCAGCCTTCCATCTCAAGAATAATAATGGGGAAGAAAAAGCCTAAAATTAGCAAAGATCCTGGATCAAAAAAACATGTTCGAGCAACCAATCAGTTTGCAAATTATGATAGAATGCAACCGGTGTGGAGGGTGAGCTCTCTTGATATTGGAGGTCCCTGGTGCTGGAAAGGTATAAGCAAAGAGGTTGTTTGGACCGCGATTCATCAAAAAATAGCTGAATTTGAAGAAATGACCTGGTACGATATTAAGAGAAATGGGAGTCACTCCATTCCCATTTATAATTTGTGTCCTCAAGCAAAACAGCGTTTATCTGAAATTCAACTTGACGATATCGACGAAATCTTTTCGCTCCGGCTGACCGGACGGCAGCGCATATTCGGGATCAAGCACAACGAGGTCTTAAAGATCCTCTGGTGGGATCCTGACCATCAAGTCTGCCCTTCGCAAAAAAAACACACCTAACCCGAAAATCTTTCCAATTCTAAAAGCCACTGGCCACCCAGGGGCTTTTTTTGCGGATTCTGCGCAAGTGATTTGAAAACAGAAACTTGACCAATAATTGGTCAAAACACAAAGGAACAGGGGCATAGGAAATCAATCCTAAACCCCTGTTTTTATTGTGGTGGAGATGAAGGGGCTCGAACCCTCGACCTCAGCGTTGCGAACGCTGCGCTCTCCCAGCTGAGCTACATCCCCACGACTATCTAAAAGCGGTCTGTTAAAGAAACAGTCAACCCTCAATAGGCTTTTTTTAAGGCGGCGTCAAGAGATTCAATTGTCAGGCGTCAACATCACCAGCTGCGTCTTTTCTTTCAACAACCGATCCACCAGCAACACCCGTTCCTGAATCTCTTGCCTGAATTTGGCTAATAGACTGGTATTAAGCGGCTTGCCCCGGCTTTTTTTGACCGTATTGGGGTTGATGGGCTTGCCGTTCACGCGGACTTCATAGTGTACATGGGGGCCGGTGGCCACGCCTGTCTGCCCCACCAGAGCAACAACCTGGCCCTGCTCCACCAGCTGGCCCGGTTTTTTTAGCAGCCGACTGCAATGGCCATAATAGGTCTGATAGCCATTGGGGTGCTTGATGATGACCAACTTCCCGTACCCGGACTTCCATCCCGAAAAGGTAACCCGGCCGTTGGCCGTCGCAAAAATGGCCGTGCCCGTGGGAGCACCGTAATCGATGCCGGTGTGGGCCTTGTAGCGTTTGGAAATGGGATGAAATCGCCGGATGGAAAAGGAGGATGTCATTTTGCCGAATTTCACCGGTGTTCGCAAAAACATCTTTTTTAACGGTTGACCGTCTTCGTCATAGTATCCGTCGAATTGACCGTCATTGAACAGATAGGCGGAAAACGTCTTTTGACGGCCCACATAGCGGGCCGCCAGGATACGACCATACTTCACGAACTGACCGTTTTTGTAGCAGCGTTCATAAATAACGGCAATCTGATCCCCTTTTCGCGGATATAGATAAAAGTCGATATCCCAGGCGAAAATATCGGCGATCAGGACGGCAACCTTTTGATTCTCACCGCTTTGGGCAACAGCCTGATACAGGGAGGATTCAATGGTGAACACCTTGGAGACCAACTCCCGCTCCAAAGTGATATGGCGCTTGTGTACTGTATAACCGCCATTGCTGTTCTTGATCGCTTCGTACTCATCGAGCGGACTGGTTTTGTAAACAAATCGTTGGATCAGATGTTTCTCGTCAATACTGGCCTGATAATAATGTTTTGGCCGGGCACAACGAAAATCAAAAACCGGTTTGAATGATTTCGACAGGGAAAGAATTTCCGTAGGCGGTACATCACTCTCCGCCAGGGCTTCGTAGAGCGTCCGGTTACGGAGCTGTCCCTCGACGACATTGATTCGAGCAATCTTGGTCAGGTCAATCACAACGGTTTCATCAGTGGATGCCGTGGACCTGTCACCGGATGCCAGGCAGGCAAGGGGAGCCAAAAAGAAAACGGCCAGCAAAAGCATCAAACCGTGTCTGGCCAGGAACCGACTTTTATCGTGCATACGTGACTTTCCTTTCAGGCGTTCTACCATCTGCCGCGTCTGGCTCCAAAAAGTCCGCTACGGATCTTCCAGATAGACACGTGTCTTAAGGATCGTTTCGGTCTACACAATCAATCTCTTTAGGGAATTTCGTATAATATTAACAAATACATGGGTGTCCGGCAAACGATTTTTTCAGCGGATTTTAAACTCCTGGTGCCACCGATCAGAGCCATCTGATAGCAGCACATCATCCGGATTGATGCGCAGCACAGTGATATTGTCAATGGCTCCCCCTTCTTTGAGCAGCAAATTGTTGATCACGACAAACCGATCAGCGGCTTCCGGCGCCCACACCAAAGCCTGTAGATCAATACGATCGTCCGTGCGAAAAACCTTTTTTCTATTCGTTTGCCGGGAGCCTTCGGACGGTTGTGGCGCGGGTGCTGTGGATGGCGGCCTGGTTTCGGTTGTCATGGTCGGCCTCGACTCGGCTTGCGGCGGTGTTATGGATGCCGTCATGTCTTCCGGGGTCACGTTCGGCCTCGACTCGCCCTGTGGCGGCGGTATAAACGCAGGCCTGGCTTCCGGGGTCACGCCCGGCAGCGGTTCACTTTGTGGCGGCCTGTTGGATGCCGTCATGTCTTCCGGCGTCTGGCCCGGCTTCACCTCGCTCTGAGGCGGCTTGATAAACGCAGGCCTGACTTCAGATGACACGCTTGGGGGCGATTCGCTTTGTGACGGCGACTTGATGGAAGATGCATCGTGTGCTTCAGAAGAAACGGTCTTGTTTTGCGGTGACCGTGCGGGTGGCGTAGGAGATGGGTCCTCGGGTATTTTCCGGCGTATGGGAGAAGGCGTTTGCGGATCAGGGGAAACAACGGATCGGGTTTCGAGTTTCGCGGCAGCGATCGGTTCAATCACCCGCTTGGTAACCACAGGTTGTGGATCGGGTGTGGACAGCCGCGCCAGCCAAAAAACAGAAGCCATAAAAAACAAAACCGCGATTGACCCCAAGGGTATCCACAGAAGCCACCGGAGCGGCCTGTCAACCGTTCTGTTTACAGGCAGAACCAGCCCCGGCAATGGCGCGTTTTGACCATCGCCCACCGCGGATTCCCGCTCAACTTTTTTTAATGCCTCCAAAATTGAACTCAACGCCGGCACCCCTCATAGTCTTGATCATCGATCCCTTACGGGTTGGTTGTTAAAAGTCCTTACTCCCGCTCAATGTCCGTATCCGCTGAGTGCATCACTCAACTGATGGGGGAATCAAAAGTGGAATATCCAGTGATCGGTCCTCATTGTAAAGTACTATTTTGGTTAACGGTCCCACCATCCCATCGGGATTCAAACCATGACGGGACTGAATCGTCTCAACCGCTGATCGTGTCGTGATATCGTATGCAGCGGTCATCTCGGAAATGGGAAAACCAATGGTTTTCAAATGCATTTTCAAAGCAATAATCACTTCTCCCGGTGAAGAAACGGGAATCACCCCCTCGAAGTGATAAAAATTTTTCCAGAGCACATAGGCCACACCATTCCATAACCCGGCCAGTGAAGCCGGCGCCACAGAAAAAATTGTTTCGTTATCAGATAAATGAACCTTGCCATCAACCAATCCCACGACGGCCAAAAACCGGAAGTCACCGGTATCGGACAGCTTAAATTCCAAAATGGCCGGCAAATTGAGTTTCCGGATCATATTCAGCGTGCCCTTCACCCTCAGGGTTTCAAGATCACTGCGCCGGGCGGTGATCCGAAAAAAAATTTCATTGTCCCGCACATCTTTGGAAAAGGGAATCCTTGGGATTGGTGCATCCCAAGCCTTGATAACAGCCAGAAGCGCCCTACTGCGCGAACGAAACGGATCTTGCATGGTTGCAATCGTTCGTTGCAAGTCCACGACAATCGGTCCGGCGGATAAAGCCGAATCCGGTTGTGCATTTGTAACCGAAGGGGGCAAGGCGTCCAAAGGCTCCCTAATCCCTGGCAGGGTCAATTTTTCCGATAGAGAGGGTTGCGGGGCATTGGCGGAAGCGGCTTGCGGCACCGATGGGCGGGTATCTTCAATTTTATGATGACTCACCGGTTCAACGGAATTGGCCCTGCGTCTGGAAAGGATCTGGGCGGCAAAGAGCACGGCAATCAGAACCACGCCCCCCATGACCAATCCAAAAACCGCCATCCTCCATTTTGGTGGAAGCCATTGTCGATTGGGTTTCCCCCCCACCTCTTTAATGGCCAGCTTGGCAATGTCCTTGCTAATCCGGTGTTTTCCAAGATTAAAGGCAATCAACAATGCCCGATCACAGATAATGTTGATCAATCGGGGCACACCACCGGAATACCTGAATATGGATCGGCAGGCGGCCATTGTAAAAGACACGCCTGGACGTGTCGCGGCAATATAAAGACGATGACGGATATATTCCTGGGTTTCCTCTGAATCTAACGGGATCAAATGACATCTCAAGGTGATCCGTTGTTTCAACTGGCGCAGCCGATCGGTTTCGAGCAGATCACTCAATTCCGGTTGCCCAACCAGGATGATCTGTAACAATTTGCTGGAATTGGTTTCCAGGTTGGACAATAGCCGCAGCTGTTCGAGGACATCGGCGCTTAGATTCTGGGCTTCGTCCACCAGAAGAATCACCCGCCGGCCTTGGGCCTTCTTTTTTAATAAAAATGTATTGAAATTGTCGATCAGTGTTTTGACGGAATCGGCCCCATGGGTATCGGTGGGAATGTAAAACTCGTCGTTGATGGCTTTGAGCAGTTGCAGGGCATCCAGTTTGGGGTTGAAAATATAGGCGATTTCTGTCTTGTCATCGAGACTTTCCAGAAACATGCGGCAAAGGGTGGTCTTACCGGTACCCACCTCGCCAGTAATGGCCACGAAACCATCACCGTAATTCACGGCATAATTCAAATGGGCCAGTGCCTCCTCATGAACCCGCGACAGGTAAACGTAGGCCGGGTTGGGCACCAGCTTGAAGGGTCTTTCCTTGAAACCAAAAAAACGCTTGTACATGGTTAACCCATTTTCATCTGCCTATTCGGCAATCTTGCTGATCCGGTTTTGAATGTACGCGTTACGCATCATTTCATACGGATCCAGGGCCGCATTTTTGAGGGTTTCGTAATCGCCAATGCGAAAGGTGGTATCATTGACGGTTCTAACGCCGTAAACCGCCACATTGGTGGTTCCCGATGTCAAGGCCCCGGCATCCACGTTGACCAGTTGCATGAATGAAACCGGGTTCATGGCCCAATCACCGATCGTCCCCACCGTATCGCGCAGGGTGGAAGGACCAAAAAACGGCCAAACAATGTAAATGCCGTTGCCGACGGAATAGTAGCCCAGGGTCTGGCCAAAGTCCTCGGTCGGTGGATTCAATTCCGGAAACTGCTCTGCCGGATCTAAAAAGCCCATCATTCCCACCGTGGTGTTGATGAAAAACCGTCCGAGCTCTCCGCCGGCAGCCTTGCCTTTGCCCTGTAATAAACAGTTGACAAACCGAACGGGCATCAACAGGTTGTAAAAAAAATTTTTAACGCTCACCCGCACCGGGGTGGGAACCACGGTCCGAAAACCGATGGCGGCTGGTTTAAGAACCCAGAAATACATCTTGTCGTTAAAGGTGAACATGACCCGGTTAAATCCGGCGATAGGATCGGCAACCGTCCGAAAGACCTCATCATCAGTTTGTTCCTGTTCAAACGGATCTTCCAGGTCATCGTCAAATGGGTCAAAGGGAATCGCTTCGACAGTCTCGGAAGAAGTGTCATCCGTAACAGAATCGATTTCCATGGGCGTCTGGGCCTCTGCCCACGCAAGGTGGCTGATCAACAAAAAAAACACCAGCGTCAAGACCAACGGTTTATGTTCCATCATCTATGTATCGGTGTGTTATGGTCATATATGAAAAGATCGCGGCCGTTGTTTCCCGGTCACCCGGCATCCGGCGTCATCCGTTTTTTGAAAGGCGTTGATTCTGCTCGGTCAGTTTCTTATTGAGACGCTCTATGAGTTGGGCTGGGGTTTCTTTTTTTAAGATACTGGCAAACTGGGTACGATAATTCTTTACCAGGCTGACACCTTCGACAATGATATCATAAACATGCCAACTGTCTTCGTTATTCTTAATCAAACGGTAATATACGGGAATTTGGACGGCTTCCCGGAGAATTTGAGTCTTGACTTCGGCATACCGGCCCGACGCCAACGCCTGGCTCAGATAAACGATCTTCTCGTTGTGGTACTCCCCCTGAATTTTATCGATATACGTATTGCCCAGAAAATCGGCAAACACATCGGAAAATTGTGTTTTTTCCGTATCACTGAACTTGTCCCAGTGACCGCCTACGGCACGCCTTGAAATCAAACGAAAATCAAACATGGGTTTTACAGCGCTCCATATTTTATCACGCTGGTCGGCCTTGGTTCCCGCGTTTTTGTATTGCGGATCGTTCAATATGGCGATAGCCGCATCAATGGGCCCTTTTATCGTGTCCATGGGGTCCATGGATCCGGCCGACGCCGGCTGAAGCATCAACAGGGAAATCAAGAGCATCGCGCTAATTGTCTTTAAAATCATGTTACCCTCCCAGGTGAGGTCTCGATTATTGTTAGTCGGCGACAGCACAAGCATCTGTGCGAGCGGACAACAGCGATCATCAAGGTTGACGGATTCGTCCGAATGGCAACTTTTTACGAGTTCATCAATTTTCAGCGTTCCCAAAAACATATTTGCTGACCAGTTCCTCGATATCCAGAGCAGACTCGGTGTCGATGATCATATCCCCTGAATTAAGCATGCGCTCCGACCCCCCCGGTGTCAATCGGATGAATTTGTCGCCGATCAATCCGGCGGTTTTAACCGAAGCGATCACGTCATCGGAGAGCGTCACCTCTTTGTTTATTTTCATGTCCACGATGGCCATTTGTCGTTCAGTGTCAAGTCGGATATCGGCCACCTGACCGACTTCTACACCCGCCAAGTCAATCTGGGCCCCGGATTTCAGTCCGGACACCGAGTCAAAACGCGCGTGGACCAAATAAAAGTTGTCACCAAACCATTCCATTTTGCCTAACTTGATGGTGAGGTAGGACACGCAAATCAGCCCCATCAGAACAAAAACGCCCACCATGGTTTCAACAGATGTTTTTTTCATTTTGCCTCCGCAGGCGTCCCTGTAAATACAGGATCATCCCCTAGCATACTGAACGCGGATTGTTTCTCATTTTGCACCTGGCCCCGGATAAAGTGCCGAATAAGGGGATTATCGCTTTTTTGTATCTCCTCCGGGCTGCCTTGAAAAGCAATCCGGCCCTGGTCCAGCAGGGCAATACGTTGGGAGATGTAAAACACGTCGGGAATTTCATGACTGACCATGACCCCGGTAAACCCAACGGTTTTCTGGTAATGCGAAATCATGGCATGGGCCGCATTTTTGCGGATCGGATCCAAACCTGTGGTCGGTTCATCAAAAAGAACGATCCGGGGCTCGGTCACCAACGCCCGCGCCATGGCCACCCGTTTTTTCATCCCCCCGGAAAGCTGGGAAGGGTATTTATCCTCGCTGCCTTCCAAATCCAGTTGGATCAGTTTGTCGCGTACCCGACGATCGATTTCGTGGTAGGCAACCTGCCCTTTTTCTGCAAGGGGAAGGGCCACATTGTCGTAAACGGTCATGGAATCAAAAAGCGCATTCCCTTGAAACATGTAGCTGAAATTCATCTTCAGTGCGTTACGCTCGGCAGGCGCCATAGCATGGATGGACTGGCCTTGAAACAAAATCTCGCCTTCATCCGGCTCCAAAAGGCCGATGATATGTTTGAGCAGCACGCTTTTACCGATGCCACTTTTACCAATGATGGTGGTTACCTGTCCCTGGTAAATGGACAGATCCACCCCGTTTAGCACAATATTGTCGCCAAAACGTTTAACCACCTGCTTGAATTGAATCAACGGCTCAGTCATGATCATCTCACGTATAACCATCGAAAATTACAGCAAAAATGAAGTCAGTACATAATCGGCCACCAGGATCGATACGCAGGAAACAACCACCGCCGAGGTGGTCGAAAGGCTGACGCCTTTGGCACCGAAGCCTTCCTTGCGCGTATGGGTTGTGTACCCCTGGTAACAGCAGATGGTAACCACGATGGCGGCAAAGCAAAACGCTTTGATAAATCCCCCGTTAATGTCCGGCATGGATACGCTTGATTCAACGCGAGCAAAATAGATCCCCGAGTTGATCCCGAGAAGCAGGGACCCTGTCAAGTAACCACCGAAAATACCGACTACATCAAAAATGGCTGTGAGAAAAGGAAAGCTGATCAGCGCCGCACCTAACCGGGGACTGAACAGAAACCGCAGTGGGTTGATATCCATGGTTTCAAGGGCATCTATCTGCTCGGAAATACGCATAATACCGATTTCCGCAGCCATGGCGGAACCGGCCCGGGCAACAACCATGATCGCTGTCAGTACCGGCCCCATTTCGCGAATCAGGCTTAAGGCCACGGCCGCCCCCAGCATGCCTTCCGAGCCGAATTTCACCAAGGTATAGTAGCCCTGCAAACCGAGAACCATCCCCGTGAACGCTCCGGTCAGACAGATGACAAAAACCGACTTCATACCGATAAAATAAACCTGGTCGATAATTTTGTCCGCCTGGATGGGCGCGGAGAAAAGATGCATGACGCCTTGAAAAAAGAAGACGGTCACCCGGCCCAGCTCCTGCGTAAGCGCAATGGTCGTTTGGCCGAGACCGGTCAGGAAGTGGGTAATCGCATCGGATGGCGCCATTAAATCAATACCGTGGTTGAATGTTTTTTTATTCATCTGCTTTGTGGGCATTTGTCCCGGACCACGCCACAGATCCTGGTTGAAATTTCATAAATAACTGAAATCGCGGAGGGTGTAAAGAACAGAAGGCACCACTGACAGCGCGCGTCTACGCCCTAATCAGATTTGACCGGTGCATGATTTTTCGATAACCAGTTGTCACCTATGCCCTTTGATCAAAACGAGATATACCCATGCCCAAAAGACAAACCGACCATAAAAATCCGCCACTGGCACCCATTATCCAAAAAATTCCCCCGGCCCATGGAACCTATGCCCTGATTTACCGGTGCGATACCCCATTTGAGGTTGCGGTAGGAAAACTCGGTCCGGTGTCATTTTCCACTGGTCATTGGGTCTATATCGGCAGTGCTTTCGGCCCAGGCGGACTGAAATCCCGCCTGAACCATCATCTGACCCCTTCTGCCCGTCCGCACTGGCACCTGGATTATGTCAAACAGGCCTTGCTCCCCCTTGAAATCTGGCTCACCACCGATACCCTCAAACAGGAACACGCCTGGGCAAGCGATCTATGGCACCTGAAGGGGGCCACCTGTCCGATTGCCGGATTCGGCGCCTCGGATTGCGCCTGCCGCGCCCACCTGATCCACCTACGCCACCTACCGCGTTTTGCCGCATTCAAAAAGCGAATCGCCAAAACAGTCCAAGGGGTTGTAATACGGATTCCTATCATTATCCAACACACTGGATAATTGGATCAACGACGACCACCCATTTTGCTCTTTTCTGGTTGTTCGGGTACAACAAACGACCCATCGAAAAGGTTTATTGAGGGGATTGGGCCTGAATTAAATTGACTTTTTTGCAACTTTTATTTAATCATATTTTTGATCAAATTTTGAGTGCCGACCGGATACACACAAAGGGCGCCCGGTTGGTATTTGTTTTGGTAAGGAAAGTTAATCCATGGCACCCAAAAATATGCTAAAATCGGAAGCCGGTCATACGCGCACGGCGTATCAGGGTATCCGGCGAATGCTGTTTCACAACGAAATCGTGCCGGGCCAGAAAATTGCCTACCGCGACCTCGCCGAACGACTGGGCATGAGTCAAACACCGGTTATCCAAGCCTTGAAGTGGCTCGAATTCCAAGGCTTGGTCCGTCATGAACGCCATCGCGGTTACTATACGGAGCCGATCAGTGTTCAGGAAGTGGAGGAAATCTACGATTTTCGTTTGCAGATTGAACTGGCCCTCTTGCCGCGCACCATCGCCCGCATGGACAAAGCAGGATTGAAAACGCTGAAAACGGCATTGGACGCCCACCTGAAAGCGTCCCGAGAAATTTACCTCCACGACCGATTGGTCAAGGACATGGAGTTTCACCTGACCTTGGCCTTCCTTTCCGGCAATCAGGTCCAACACCAGGCCCTGCGCAATCTATTTGATCTGCTTTACCTTAAATATGGGGGCAACCTTCTTTTTTCCACCTCCATGGACAAAGCCGATACCGCCCATAAAGAGCTGTTCAGCCGCATCAGCGAAGGGGATTTAGACGGTGCCCAATCCATTCTTTCTCACCATATCCAACGGGTAAAAAGACATGTTCTCAACGGCCTGGAACGGCTGATGGAAGAAAAAGACAACTCCGGGTTTTGACCCGTAGCAATCCCCTTGTTGTTTCCTTTTTAGACTCGGTTTCCGGCAGCCCCACCCAAAAACAGCAAGCGAAAATCGGTTTCCCTGCACCTGGCCGCGTCTGAATCGTTGACAGCCAAGGGCCAAGCAGATTAATATTGGAACCTTGGAACTTCCCGGTTTCTCTTTGTTGGGTCAGATACGAGCCACACCTTACCGAAATTGATATCAGCAGCGCGTGTGATATTACCCCGGTTATTGAAAACAGAACACAAAAACAACTGGTTGGATTATGTATGATCCTGTAACCGCATATGGCAGATCCGGTTCTCAAAACATCGGTGCAGCCGACTCTGGAATACACAGCCACTGCCAGGCAAGTATTGGGTTGGGCATTTGTCTGGGTGCCTCCACCATTTCGGCGTCGCTAATTAGCAGGGTAGCAACAGATTCCGTTGCTCAAAGGACACCCCACACACGAATCATCAGGCAGGCCGCCTATCCCCACGAGGGTGATCCCAAACGGACGCTGCTGAAGGTTTTGTCCGATTTCGACCCCTCGCGGTGTGACCGACTGGCCATCACGGGACGACGGCTGCGTGAGGGGATCGATTTGTCCTCCATTTCGGAACCCGAGGCGGTGGGGTATGCCTATCGCTATTTGAAGCCACCGGACATTGACTGCCCGGCCGTTGTATCCGCCGGCGGGGAAACCTTCATGGTCTATGCCCTGGACCCGTCCGGCGACATTTCCAATGTGATTACGGGCAACAAATGCGCATCCGGAACTGGTGAGTTTTTCCTTCAGCAATTGCGGCGCATGAACGTGAGCCTGGAGGAAGCCTCCCAGTGGTCGGAAACCGAAACGCCGTATCCGGTATCCGGACGCTGCTCCGTGTTCTGCAAGTCCGATTGCACTCACGCCACCAACAAAGGCGTTCCCCGGGCACGGGTGGCCGCCGGCCTGTGCCGCATGATGGCCGAAAAAATCCTCGATCTGCTGAAAAACATTCCCCGCCGCAACATCATGCTGGTCGGTGGCACCGCCAAAAACCGGATGATGGTCGCTTATTTACGAGAGCACATCGACAACCTGATCATCCCTGACCAAGCCCCCTGTTTCGAGGCCCTGGGTGCTGCGTTATGGGCACTTGACCATCCCACCCAAGCCTATTCCAACAGCGCATCCCTGTTTGTAAAAAATGTGTCCAGCTTTAACCGGCTTCCGAAGCTTGCCGATTTTAAGCAGCAGGTAACCTTCAAAACCATGGCCCAGGACACGGCCGGTGACGGCGATGTCTGCCTGTTGGGGCTTGATGTGGGGTCCACGACCACCAAGGCGGTGCTACTCAGGCAGGAAAACCATGCCCTGTTGGCATCGGTCTATCTGCGCACCAATGGTGATCCGGTGGCCGCGTCGCGCAAATGCTACAACGCCTTGCTGGACCAAATCAAGGAAACCGCCAGGCCGCAAACCATCCGTATCATCGGGTTGGGGGTATGCGGCAGCGGCCGACAAATTGCCGGCTTGCATGCCCAGACCGATGGCGTGATCAACGAAATCATCGCCCATACAACGGCAGCCGTGCATTTTGATCCGGATGTGGATACCTTGTTTGAAATCGGCGGCCAGGATGCCAAATACACCCACATTACCACGGGCGTGGCCTCCGACTACGCCATGAACGAGGCATGCTCGGCCGGTACCGGCAGTTTCCTGGAGGAATCGGCCCTGGAAACCCTGGGAATCAATATGCAAGACATCGCCGACTATGCCCTGGTTGGCGAAAGCCCCCCCAATTTCAGCGACCAGTGTGCCGCGTTCATCTCTTCGGATATTAAAAATGCCATCCACGAGGGGATCCAGCGCGAAGACATTGTCGCCGGACTGGTCTATTCCATCTGTATGAACTACACCAACCGCGTCAAAGGAAATCGGCCGGTGGGCCGGCGCATTTTCATGCAGGGCGGTGTTTGCTACAACCGGGCGGTCCCCATGGCCATGGCCGCCCTGGTCGGTAAACCCATCGTGGTTCCCCCCGAACCAGGTCTGATGGGGGCCTTCGGGGTGGGCCTGGAGGTGGAAAAACGCATGCAGGCGGGTTTGATGGCCCCTGGCGCCTTTGATTTAAAGGTGCTCAGCCAGCGCCAGGCCACCTATGGCAAAAGTTTCATCTGCCGGGGTGGGGGCAGCGGCTGTGACCGGCGCTGCGAAATCGCCATGGTGCGCATTGAAGGCAAAAACATCCCCTTTGGCGGGGCCTGCAATCGCTATTACAATTTACACAAAAATATCCAGGTCGATGCCGATGCCTTGGATCTGGTGAAAAAGCGGCAAGATATCATCTTAGGCAGCGCCAGGCCCGACAAGCAAAAAGCCATCGCGCAAAACCGCCCCACGGTGGGCATCAACCGCAGTTTTCTGTTTCATTCCTATTTTCCGCTATACACCACTTTTTTTGAGGGGCTGGGATTCGATGTGCGCGTTCCAGACACCCCCTCGCAGCGCGGTATTGCCGAACGCAGTGCTGCGTTTTGTTACCCGGCCGAGCTGTCACACGGCTTTTTTCACCGCCTGATCGAAACCGATCCGCCCCCGGACTATCTTTTCTTGCCTCACGTCAAGGCGCTGCCCAGCCAGAGCCAGGCGGACAATGCCCTGCTGTGTCCATTTGTGCAGGCCGAACCTTATTTTTTACAGACCACCTTTCGCCGCCATCTGGAGCAAGCCGGCATTAGCGGCAACCGTATTTTAAGCCCGGTACTGAGCCTCGGCAAAGGCCTTGGCGCAGCCCGCGCCCCACTATTGAAGATCGCACGCCAGATGGGACGGTCCCGCCGGCGGGCCGTAGACGCCTTCGAACGGGCCGTGGCCGCACAGCAGCAATGCGAGGCTGCAATCCATCAGCTGGGCAGACAGGCCGTGCAGACCCTTGCGGATGATCCCCAGCGCATGGCAACCGTGATTTTTGGCAGGCCTTACAATGCCTGGGCCGACGAGGCACACATGGGCATCCCCCGTAAACTGGCCTCCCGCGGCGTGCATGCCCTGCCTTTGGACTGTTTGCCGATTTCATCCTTTGCCACCAAACAGCATATGTATTGGGCCATGGGCCAGCGCATCATCCAGGCCGCCCGCCTGGTCAAGGACCACCCCCAATTGTTCGGCGTTTATATCACCAACTTTTCCTGCGGACCGGACTCTTTTATCATCAATTATTTTCGCCGGATCATGGGGCAAAAGCCCTCTCTGACGCTTGAATTGGACAGCCATACGGCCGATGCGGGCCTGGAAACGCGTATCGAGGCCTTCCTAGACGTGGTCAACGCCTGGCGCGGTCTGCAGCAGTCGCGGCAGCATCCCGTTATCAAGCCCACGTTCACACCGGCCCGTGTGGCCCCATCGGGAGGCATGCTTGGCGTGCACCCCTCGACCGGCCCCTGGCTGCCCCTGTCCGACGATCGGGTGACCCTTTTGTTTCCCTCCATGGGTCGGCTTTCCTCCGAGGCCCTGGCTGCGGCCTTCGCCGGCCAGGGAATCCGCAGCATTGCCGCCCGGCCGGCCGATGAGGCCATCCTGAAACGAGGCCGGGCCAATACCGCCTGCAAAGAATGCCTTCCCTTGATCCTGACCACCGGCACCTTGTTGGAATATCTGCACCAGCACCATGATAACGGCAATGTGCTGATCTATTTTATGGCTACCGGCGCCGGCCCCTGCCGGTTCGGACAATACCGTATTTTCATGGAAGATCTGATCCGTGACCGAAAAATCGAAAACGTGGCGCTGTTTTCACTCAATTCGGAAGACGGCTACAGCGGACTGGACCAACAGTTTCATCTTCGCGGCTGGCAGGCCGTGGTTATCGCCGATGTCATGGAGGATGCCCGGAGCATGCTGCTGGCCAATGCCGCCAAGACCGATGCGGCCATGCATTGTTTTGACCAGGCATGGAAAGGACTGGTTCAGGCCATCGAATCCGGTCGTTCCGACATCCTAAACGAGCAACTCACCCTTGCCGCAGACGCCCTCAAGGAAATTGATTTGAAACAGCCGGTCGAAAAGGTGCCAACCATTGCCCTGGTGGGAGAGATCTTCGTCCGCCGCGACGGCATTTCCAGACAATATATCACCGAACGGCTGGCCCAGATGGGCTTTGCATGCACCTGCGCCCCGGTAGCGGAATGGATTCATTACGCAGACTGGCTGGTAAAAAACAATTATGCCCTCAATGGACACCAGAGCTGGCGTAAAAAAATCGGTCTGTTGTTAAAGCAACGCGCCATGCGCAAAGCCGAAATGGACATCAAACAGCGGCTGGCCCGGTCTGGCCTTATCCATTCGGACATCGTTGATATTCCGGATATCATCCGTCATGCCCACCCCCATATAACCCCGGACCATCTTGGGGAAGCCATTCTGACCGTCGGTTCGGCGATGAAAGAGGTCGTCTCCACCGCCTGCGGGGTCGTGTCCATCGGCCCCTTCGGATGCATGCCCAACCGGATTGCCGAATCCATTTTGGGTGAAATCATGACGGCCGACGACAAACTCAAGGTGGCACCCGATAACCATTGGCTACGGACCGTTCTCAAGGATGTAAGCAGCCTGCCGTTTTTATCCATTGAAAGCGATGGCGCACCATTCCCGCAGATCATTACGGCCAAGCTGGAAGCCTTTTGCCTTCGGGCCCGTCAGCTCCATGACCGGCGCCATCCCCGCAATGCCGGATAAACCCTTTTAATCTTTGGTTTTTATTGGCGTTACCGGAATTTTTTCCCGTTCAAGGGCCTTGCGCAATTTCAGGACGGCCAGTTCCTTGGCCTTGGCTTCCACATCCACGGTGATGTCCAAATTTTTCCAGCATTGGGGGAAATCCACCGGGTCGATGTAGTCGTGATGAGGTCGGCAAGGATCTGATCTCCTCTTGTTCAAGGGACTGGACAGGTGAAACAGCGGCTCGCGGTTCCAGGTAGCCATGGCTTTTTCTGTAGTGTGCCGGATGGTATTACCGTCGGGAAGGCATCGATGGTGGTGGACATCGTAAACCAGCGGCACGCCGGTATGTTGGCACACGGGAAGCAGCTCAGAAGGGGTATATACCCGGTCATCATTTTCAAGGGTCAACCGGGTTTTGATTTTTTCTGGAAGCGTATCGATCACGTCAGCCAGTCGATTAAGGGCGGCTGGTTTATCCCCATAAGCGCCACCGCCATGAATGTTGATCACATCGGCGGCCACCCACTCGGCGACTTCGGCATGGTAGGCCAGCTCTTCTTTGGATCGTCCCACCACACCAGCGTCAGGCGAGGAAAGTACCAGAAACTGATCCGGATGAAACGACGTGCGGATGTCGTGTTTACGGCTAAACGTGCCGCATTGTTTGAAACGATCGATGATCCCCTCGCCCTCCGGCAGCTGCCTCAAATCGTAACCGACCTTTGGATGGGTTTTAACCGGCAAAATCTGGCTGTTGATGCGAAAGGCCCCGATTCCATTGGCTGCGCAGAATTCAAGGGCACGGTAGAGTGCGTCGGCGTTGTCGCTGCAAATGGATGCCAAGTGGCCGAACCGTTTGGCCGGTGAAAGAGATTGAAGATACTTGGCCGTGGTACGCCTGAATTTAATCGGCGCCTTTCTAAAAATGCAGCAAAGACCTAAACGAAGCATCGGTTCACCTCCTTGACCAATTTCTGGATGGACACTTGACGATATCGATTACCGGCCTGGTTTCTTCCAGCCTTTCGGCAAAATATGCTAATGCCGCCGCGAAAAAGACCGATGATTAAACCAGTACTTAGCAGGGGTTAACCCCTTGAACCAACGTTTAAATACCAAAAAGGATGTCGCTTACGATGGACGATCTTTCCACCATATTGAAAAAAGTCAACCGGCTGGAACCGATTCCCATGGTCATTCATAAGGTTCTGGCTCTGGCCGACGATCCGGACTCCTCCCTGAAGGATCTGGTGGAGGTGGTTGAGCGTGATCCGGCAATCACCGCCAACCTCCTCAAGACCGTCAACTCCGCCCAAATGGGGCTGCCGGTCAAGGTGGATTCCGTACAACAGGCTGTCTCCATGCTGGGCCTGCAACAGGTGGTTGAGATGGTTCTGTCGCAAAACCTGTCCTCCAACCTGGACCGGCCCCAAAAAGGATACGGACTCTCCAAAGGCGACCTGTGGGGCCAAAGCCTGGCCGTTGCCGTGGTTGCCAGGGACCTGGCCCGGCAACGGGACCTGATGAGCCTGCCGGCGATTTACACGGCGGCCCTGCTCAAGGATATCGGTAAAGTCATTTTACATGAATACGTGGCCGACCAGCTTGACGCCATTCAAAACCTCGTCGCGGAAAAAGGATTGAGTTTTGTTGAGGCGGAAAAAGAGGTCCTTGGCATGGATCACACGACACTGGGCGGCATCATTGCCAAACAATGGCAATTCAGCCCGCATATGATCTACATGATCGAAAACCACCACCTGACCAATCCGGCTTCGCGAACCGACCCGGCCACCGCCACCCTTTATATGGCTGATATGATAGCGATGATGGTGGATACGGGCATCGGTGTGGACCGGCTTGCCTACCATGTCCACCAGGATGTGTTCAACGATTTTTTCGCCGATAAAAAACAGATCAAAGAATTGATGATCACTTACAAAAAGGTCAAACGGGATATCAAAGCATTCCTTGAAGCCAGTTGATTCGTCCGTCGTTGACAAGCGGCCATCACGGATTCCCAAGCTTCGGCTGACATCTGTTCCGGCATAGCAGCATCATTTAAGTTTAAAGTGTTAATATACGTACAGCGCATCGGCTTGTCCTGCGCTGTCATCGTCCTTTAGCCGATGCAACTCACCCCAACCGATCTTTAATCGCTAATTTCGATCTGAACATCATCCACAAACCAGCCGGGACCAACATAAGACGCGTATCCTTGGCTGAGTTGAAAACCGATACGAACCGTTTGGCCGGCGTATGCGGAAAGATCCACCATCGCATTGCTCCAGACACCGGAAGAACCACTGTAGGTGTCAAGTGTCACCCAGTCAGCCCAAACGCCGGTCGCCGTCTGCTGGGAAACCTGCACGTTCAGGGAATCGTTGGTGCCCAGGCTGAACCACTGCCAAAAGCGCAGGTGAATCTCCGCTCCGCTTTCAATGGCCGGTAGTTCAATGGTGGGGCTGATCAAGCGGCTGGTGGTGTTGGGATAGTCGCCTGAGAGCACCGTCCCGGCAACGTTGCTGCCCGAGTGAGCGCTGTTGGGACCCGAGGTGGGCGCACCCACTTCCCAACTGCCGTTATGCGCCCCCCAGTCACCCATGCCTTCATCAAAGTCAAAGCTATATTGGTCGGTTGTACCCAGTACCGTTGTTGAACGGATTTCAATGGAGACATCATCCACAAACCAGCCGGGACCAACATAAGACGCGTATCCTTGGCTAAGTTGAAAACCGATACGAACCGTTTGGCCAGCGCATGCGGAAAGATCCACCATCGCATTGCTCCAGACACCGGAAGAACCATTGTAGGTGTCAAATGTCACCCAGTCGGCCCAAACGCCGGTCGCCGTCTGCTGGGAGACCTGCACGTTCAGGGAATCGTTGGTGCCCAGGCTGAACCACTGCCAGAAACGCAGATGGAGTTCTTCTCCGCTTTCAATGGCCGGTAGTTCAATGGTCGGGCTGATCAAGCGGCTGGTGGTGTTGGGATAGTCACCTGAGAGCACCGTCCCGGCAACATTGCTGCCCGAGTAGGCACTGTTGGGACCCGAGGTGGGCGCACCCACCTCCCAGCTACCGTTATGCGCCCCCCAGTCACCCATGCCTTCATCAAAGTCAAAACTATATTGGTCGGTTGTACCCAGTACCGTTGTTGAACGGATTTCAATGGAGACATCATCCACAAACCAGCCGGGACCAACATAAGACGCGTATCCTTGGCTAAGTTGAAAACCGATACGAACCGTTTGGCCAGCGTATGCGGAAAGATCCACCATCGCATTGCTCCAGACACCGGAAGAACCATTGTAGGTGTCAAGTGTCACCCAGTCGGCCCAAACGCCGGTCGCCGTCTGCTGGGAGACCTGCACGTTCAGGGAATCGTTGGTGCCCAGGCTGAACCACTGCCAGAAACGCAGATGGAGTTCTTCTCCGCTTTCAATGGCCGGTAGTTCAATGGTCGGGCTGATCAAGCGGCTGGTGGTGTTGGGATAGTCGCCTGAGAGCACCGTCCCGGCAACGTTGCTGCCCGAGTGGGCGTTGAAGGGACCCGAGGTGGGTGCACCCACTTCCCACACGCCGTTGTCGCTGGACCAGTTGTCCATGCCGTCTTCAAAGTCAAACGAGTAAATTTCGCTGTCTGATTCTGTTGCTGTGATGGTGACGCTATCAGCAGAGCTGTCCTGGGAACCATCGTTGACAACCAAGCTGACCACATAGTTACCGGCGATATCAGCTACAAATGAGGGCGCCTGTGTTGTATCGTCCGTTAATTGGGCCGTGCTGTCCGTGGGAATCGACGTAAAGGACCAGCTGTAGGTCAACGGATCATCGTTGGGGTCACTGCTGGCGCTGCCATCAAGGTTAACGGTATTACCAACGGTAACGCGTTGGTTGGTTCCGGCATCTGCCACAGGTGCACCGCTACCAATAATGGTGACATTGATGGAAGCCTCCCCTGTTGCCCCGTCGCCATCGGTGGCAGATAGGGTAATGCGATGAGTTCCCTCTGAAAGGTCGTTTTTCGTAAAGGTTTCACCGGTGCCGATTTGACCGTCGAGATCAGAGTTCCATACCAGGGCATTACCGGTGAGTTCACCGTCCTCATCGTCCACGCCAGTGCCGCTGAAAGCGACATCCTCTCCCAAGTTGTAGGCATCGTTGTTAGCGGGAGATTGGACATCGGCGCTGGGGCTCTGATTGATTGTTGTATCGGTAGTAAAATGCCAGATATCTGACCAGAGGCTCTGGTTGCCATATTCATCCATCGCTGCCACGCTCCAATAAAAGGTGGTGGACGTAGCAATGTCGTTTCGACGATATCGTGCCTGGGTAATGATGATATCATCAAGAGGGTAGGAGAGATCCTCGTTTTCAGAAATCACCAGATTATATTCGCTTGCGCCCGAAACCGCCTCCCACTGGTTATCAAATGCGTTGCTGGTAACCGTGTCACCATCAAGCGGTAGCGTCAGCACTGGGATGAAATCGTTACAATTGATGGTTCCGGCATCGTTGGTCTGTCCGGCAGTGATGTTGATCCCGGATGCCTGGCCACGATAAAGAATATTTTGATTTGCATCGTAAACCAGCACGATAACATCACGCCCTGTACCTGCTGGAATGCCTTCGACTGTCCCGGAGCCTGCCGACCAATTCCATGGCCCTCCCTCTTTCAAGAGAGTCTCGCCATCGTAAACACGGACCCTTATATGATCAATTCCATCGTCTTCAGCGTCCGCCTTGACCGCATACGAAAAGGTGGCCCCATCGCCATTTTGGACAAGGCGCTTTTGAAGCACGATCTTGAAGGCAATATCACCGACTTCGGTGTTGGCGGATGAGTCATCGGACTGGTCAGCGCATCCAGAAAAACAAAAAAGCAGCACAATACACACGAACAGCGTGAGTAGTGAATCGATATCCAAGTGGTTTGCCATTATTCTTTTGTTCATGGCTGGTTCCTGTTGAGAATAAAATAGTGGGTAACATCCGACTTAGACAACGGTTGACCCGTCACTCCCACGCTACCGTGAGGTTGCCTGTATCGCTTGTATCGTCTGTTGGGTCGTCACCGCCACCACCACCACCACCACCACTCATGGCCAAGCCGATTGCACCGCCTGCCAGGACGATACCGGCAACGTACCACCAGACTTTGCTCTTTGAGACTTTTTGCTCCGGGCTCATGTAAACCGTGGGGGGAGAACTATCGACATCGGCTTGGGCATCCACTACCGGCGGTTGGGTATATGCACTTGAAGGCATTGACAATAGAAAGAAAGAAAACACCAGAAGCGCTGCCAGGAATCGATGAGCTCTTTTCATTTTGCCTCCTGTGTAACATTACATTGTTAGTGATTTTTCCTAAGAGCCTGTTTGATAAATCCGTCTAAGGCCCGCTAACGGCGTTGGAAAGTTGCTCAAAATGCTCACATATTACCTATATGCTCCGCTTTTGAGCCACTTTCCGCCTTGTTATCGGGCCTGATCCAGACTTCCAAAACAGGCTCTAAAGAAAAGGGAATGATTATTGTCCAATGGTCAGAGCCGGGTCAAACTTCCCTGATACTATCGGGCTTTGCTGATTTTCTGTCTCACGCCTGACATTCTGAGATAGATAAGGCGTAAGCTCTCCAAGATTCACTTCACCATCAGCGTTGTAGTCCGCATCACCTTGAAGGCCTTTTTGCAGAAAATAAGTGAATACACCATGCCCCCCACCCCACCTTTCACTTTCCTGTGAGAACTGGTTGGTGTCTGAAGCGCTGATCACACAGATGCCGTCACCCACTTTAGAAAGACCCTCCAAAGCCGAGCTAATCCGATTATTGAGCAGTACACCTCTACCGGCTCGTCTTGCCATGTCGAAGGATTGGCCCACGCCTCCGGAATGACATGCATCCGCCAGGACGATGACCTTCCTCGCTCTGATGTAACGTCTCAATGCCGTTTCAATATCCCACATGGGAAAAGCCGTTGATGAAATCCTGTCGTACTCCGTATCATATGGTAGCAAGTAATAGTTGCCTTGGGATTCTGGAGATTCCGATGAACCATGGCCGGCGAAATAGACCGTTACCTTGTCTTCTTTTAAGGCTTTTTTGAGCCAGTCGTTCAATAGATACTTTATATTTCTACCTGTTGCCCTCTCGTTGATTAAAAGCTTGACTCGTTCCGGCGCATATTTGCCGCCTTTCGGCGAAATGATCCATTCATAAAGCGCCTGTGCATCTTTATCGGCATAGTGAAGGCGGGAGATTCTTGTATCTTGATATGATGATATCCCAATGATTACCGCCCAGCCAACACCTCGAACACCTGGGCATTTCGCGGGACTGATAGTAAATATCTGCGTGTCCAAGGGTTTGTCGTCCAGGTAGACCATGACCTTCCATTTTCCCGGGAGTGTGGCCGCCGGTTGGTCCTTGATTGATAGGGTGTGCCAGGCGGTAATGTGGTCACGCTCGTACCCGGGCCTGGTTCTTAAAAGAAAGTCATTTGAAGTCGCATAAAGTTCACCACTGGGGGTTATCCAATCCCAGCGGATTTGGTGAGATCCTTTGATGTTGTGCAGCTTAATGAAAGAAACCGCTTTACCATCCTTTGGAGAAAACTGACTTGTCAGCTTATCAGGTCTGGAATTGACGGTATCCTCAACCACATTTTTTGCTATGCTGTGAGTAACTTCCTCTGAATGAGAAGAAGCGTATCGGCTGTTACTACATGCCTGATGGATAAACGGCAAGAGACAGAAGATAATGAGAATTCTTACATACGACTGCTGCAATGCTGAATGCCGTACGCCGAGTATGCGCATGGCTGTCTCCTTTGGTGTTCATGAGGTATGTGCCAACAAAACGGTATTTCCACTCAGATCTCGGCCATAGCGGTTCCCGAATCAATACGAATATCATGGCAGACCGGTGCGCATTGCTCTGCATCGATGCCTTCAATTGGATACTATAAAAATTTAAGAGGATTGCATTTGTATCATTATATGATGAGTTCTCTCGTGCAAGCCAGAGCCATGTACCATTTTCCACTAATTACTCAATTCTATTGAGAATTCCGCATCTTTTTCAGGTCACGAAAGATTTTACAACCAAATTGTTACAAAAGTGTGGGGTTATAGATACCATAGATATTCAGTTTAGTCACGCGATAATCAGACATTTCAAGGCAGTACTATAGGATTTCCGCTAATCGATGGATTGAACTTACGAGAAAACGCTAAACAACCAGTCCTGCTCCTCGTCAAAGAATTGATGATCACCTACTCGATAGCAAAGTATTGGATCCGTCCCCCTTGACAACCTTTCATCGACCATTAGCTTCTTAAAAAACCATGCAGAGTGGCGTGAGGGACCTGGCCCGTTGACCGTCCGGCAACCTGTTTTTCAAGGTGCTAATTCCAGCCCGCAAGGGAAACATGCGGCCCACTAAAGTAGGGCAACCGAAAACAGCCGCCACCTTCCTCGAGGTCGCGGTTTTTTTATCTAGTGCCCATCCGGAAATGGCCAATTTGCCCGATATCGGCGTTGCGCGAAAAATTTTATCCTCGGAATATCAGCCATATGCCTGTGGTAAACCCGAGCTAAAATTGGGTCGTGCGCCTTGATCTCGACCAAATTTTCCTATTTCCGGATGGACACTATCTATGAAAGGAGCGTTCGCCCATGAACGACATCATCCGTGGTTTTGCCACCAAAGCGATACACGCCGGCCATACGCCCGATCCGATCACCCACTCCCGGGCGGTCCCTTTGTACCAGACATCTTCCTATACGTTTGACAATACAGCGCACGCAGCAGACCTTTTTGGCCTGCGGCAGTTCGGCAACATCTATACCCGCATCATGAATCCGACCACCGAGGTGCTGGAAAAACGCATGGCCGAGCTGGAAGGTGGCGTGGGTGCCCTGGCCGTGGCCTCGGGTCAGGCAGCCGAAACATTGACCATACTGACCCTGGCCCAGGCCGGAGACGAAATTGTTGCCTCGGCCGAGCTTTACGGCGGGACGGTGAGCCTTTTTACTCACACGCTTAAAAAATTGGGCATTACCACCCGTTTTGTCGCCCCCCACGACATGGCCGCCTGGGAAAAGGCGGTATCATCCCGGACCAAGGCTTTTTTCGTGGAAACCATTGGCAATCCCAAGCTGGACATCATCGATATGGAGGCCATCGCCGCCATTGGCAACCGCCACGGCATTCCCCTGGTGGTGGACAACACAGTCACATCCCCCTATCTGATGCGTCCCATCGAACATGGCGCGGCGATTGTGATTCATTCGGCCACCAAATTTATCGGTGGTCATGGCACCTCCATCGGCGGCATCATCGTTGACTCGGGCCGTTTCGACTGGGCTGGATCGGGCCGGTTTGCTGCTTTTGTCGACCCTGATCCGGCCTACCACGGCCTGAAGTTTGTCGACACCTTCGGCGATCAGGCCTTTGTCCTGCGCGCCCGGGTGCTGGGTTTGCGCGACATGGGCGCGGCCATGAGCCCGTTTAACGCCTGGATGTTTTTGCAGGGGTTGGAAACCCTGCATCTGCGCATGGAGCGGCACTCCCAAAATGGCTTGGCCGTAGCCCGCTATCTGGAAAACCACAGTTGCGTGGACTGGGTGCGCTACCCCGGTCTGGAATCCGCTTCAACCGCCTTTTTAAAAGACAAATACCTGCCCAAAGGGCAGGGCGCGTTGGTCGGTTTCGGTATCAAAGGGGGTAAAGCGGCAGCCGTGAAATTTATCGAAAGTCTTCAGCTTTTCAGCCACCTGGCCAACATCGGCGATGCCAAAAGCCTGGTCATCCACCCGGCCTCGACCACCCATGAACAGCTCAGTGAAACCGAGCAGCGGGCCGCCGGCGTGACTCCGGATTTTATCCGGCTCAGTGTGGGAATCGAGGACATAAAGGATATTATCGACGATCTGGATCAGGCCCTGACCGCCGGTGTCGCATGTAATGTTGATTAGTGGTAGGGCGGTACCCAGGCCTGCGCTTCGGTGAAACGGATGCCGATGGTCAACTCGTTGGATGCCCGATCCACTTCTGCGATGTGACCGGAAGCAATCTGCTCCCCCAGAATGCCCGGGAACGTGCAACGCAAGGTGATGGCATCGTCAACGCAAAGCTGGCCCTGTAAATCCTCGCTCGGCTGGATCACGCAGCGGGCGCCGCTTTTGCTGATGTCACGAATGATCGTGCCCATGAAAAGCCCCTTGTCCATGGATTCTATTTTTGCAGAGACGAAGCATTGAATCCGCTTATGATCACGCAGTTCGAATCGATTGACCTGGGTGGGAAGCTGAATCCGCCATAGTAAAACAGGCGTTTTAATAATTTCGGCAAGCTCGGAACAGAATTCGGCCATCGCACCCTGATATCCATAGCGGACCCGCAGGCGGTCGCCAACGTTTAGCGTCAACGCTGTTTGATCACCCAGAGGAACCGTAATGAATTCGCTGTTATCTTCAGGCCCGACGAACAGGCCCTTGGTGATCTCATGATCTCCGGTTTCATCGAAAAAGCGCACCATGGCGCCTCGTGGCAAGGCTAACGCGCAAGTTTCCATATCCATGAATGGGTCTCCTTTGTGGATTGAGGAGAGAAGTGATCCGTCAGCGCCCTTTTTTACCCATAGTACACATCCAACATCTTGTAAAGTGTCGGCTTCTAAAGCAAAAGAGAGCATTGAGCTAAGGATTAAAGCCGCATCAGCGATGTGTCTGCCGAAGGCTCATCCGCGGTTGTAATTTGTTGATTTGTTATGATAAGGAGGATTTTTTAACTGCTTGACGGCACCCATATCCGTTTTATATGGAACCATCACTTGTGCACAGGTAATCGCTTGCAAGCCCCAACCAGCCATGCCCAATTAATTATTTTCGGCCGCTATCCCGCTGTCGGACGGACAAAAACCCGTTTGATTCCGGCCTTGGGTCCGGCAGGAGCCGCCGCCCTTCAAAAGCGACTGACCGAACAGACCGTGGCAACCGCTTGCCATCGTCTGATCAAACGAGGCGTTCGACGGGTACTGTGCCATGAAGGCGGGGATACGCATCGGTTTGAACGGTGGCTGGGAAAATGCAAGCTGGACTATACGCCGCAGGCGACCGGCGATATTGGCCGGCGCATGTTTGCCGCCATCAAACAGGCTTTTGATCAGGGCGCCAGACGGATCATCCTCATCGGAACGGATATTCCCGGTATTACAGGCAAGATCCTGGATCAGGCGTTTGCGTCTCTTGACAACCACGATCTGGTGTTAGGCCCCAGCACGGATGGCGGCTACTGGCTGGTGGGAATGAATCGGCCCGTCGACATTTTTGGTGGTATCGCGTGGAGCCAGGCCGATGTGCTTGAAAAGACGCTGAAGATCGCCAGACAAAAACGGCAAAGGATTGAGCTTCTGGATCCGCTCACCGATCTGGATACACCGGCTGATCTTGATCATCTGCCAGGCTGGCAAAAGCCATTTGCGCCATATCTGTCGGTCATCATCCCCGTCTTGAATGAGGCGCACCAACTGGGTCGGACCCTTCCTGCCGCCGCATCAATGGATGCCCAGATTATCGTCTCCGACGGCGGCTCCACAGACGGCAGCGCGGCCATGGCCCGCGCCTGGGGAGCCGATGTAATCACCGGTCCCAAAGGGCGCGCCGGGCAGCAGAATCGCGCAGCAGCAGCGGCCCGGGGTGATGTGCTGCTCTTTTTGCACGCCGATACCCGTCTGCCCCGCAACTATGTGACGCATATTTTTGATACCCTGATGGACCGGCGCACCATCATGGGCGCCTTTCGCTTTGACACCGATCTTCAAACGACGGCCATGCGCCTGATCCGGTACTTGACCAACCGGCGGGCCGCCTGGTTGAATCTGCCCTATGGTGACCAGGGGCTGTTCCTCAAACGCCGTGATTTTTTCAGAATCGGCCGGTTTCCCGAGGTTGCCATTGCCGAGGATCTGTATTTGGCCAGAACCGCAACCCGTCATGGACGCATTGCCCTGGCCCCGAGCGCCGTGGTGACCTCGGCCAGACGCTGGCAGCGGTTGGGCGTGCTGCGAACCACCTGGATCAACACCATCATCGCCACCGGTTGTCTGGCCGGTGTGTCACCAAACCGGTTGGCCCCCTTGTATCGGTTACCGTTAAGAAAACAATGAATCAAACCAATCGTAGACATAAAAGAAAAAAACCGCGCCGCCGCAACGCACCGGAAATACTTGCTGCCGTGGTGGCCAACGCGCGCGGAGAAATTTTTGACCTGGACGGTTTTGCTGCCGTGGGTGCTGACGGCCCAAAGCACACCGCGCTTTCAGCCGGCCAGACCATCGACATGCCTCACGGCAGTGAACTGATGTTTCTGCCGGATCGGGTGCCCATTCTCATGGATTTGGCCACAGGCAAAATCAAACCGGTCGCCCAAAATCCCTATTCGCCGTCAGAGCCGATTTTTCCCGTGGCGGTTTTCAATTCCCCAGGCGTGGTCTTGTCCCACACCTGTGCGTATGAGGAAACCCGCAGCGCTAGCCTATTGCCACTTTTTTCCTATGGTGCCGTGGGATGGCATCAACACGGGTTCCGATCGGCGGCGATCGTCGTAGATCGGGAACCGCGCCAGGACCTGCGGCGCATGCCACGGGAAAAAGTGGTTTCCGGTGTCGAGCACATGCGAGTGCATCTGCCGGACAATCGGCTAGCCCGCCACCTGGAGCTTTGCGCCCTGACTTATGGCTGCCCGGCCGGCAAAAATTTTTTTCTGGCCCGTTATGAAGCGCCGCTGCCCACCGCAAGAGCCTGCAATGCCCGCTGTCTGGGCTGCATCTCCCTGCAGCATGATCCCCGGTTGACCAGCAGTCAGAACCGAATCGCCTTTACCCCCACGGCAGACGAAATTGCCGATGTGGCCCTGACGCATATCGAACGCGTGAAAAACAGTGTAGTCAGTTTTGGCCAGGGGTGCGAGGGAGACCCGCTGATGGCCGCCCGGGTAATCGGCCCGGCCATCCGCCGTATCCGTGAAGCAACGACCTACGGCACCATCAACATGAATACCAACGCTAGCCTGCCGCATATACTGGCACCGCTCCTGGAGGCCGGCCTGGACAGCATTCGGGTAAGCATGAATTCGGTCCGCGAACCATGCTATAATGCCTATTTCAGGCCCAATGGATATCGCTTTGATCATGTTCTGGAAAGCATCGACCTGGCCATTTCGCGCGGTGTGCATGTGGCCATCAATTACCTGAACTGTCCCGGTTTTACCGACAGCCCCGAAGAGGCGGCCGCCCTGGCTGTTTTTCTGGAAAAGCACCCTGTGCACCTGATTCAATGGCGCAATCTGAACTATGATCCACAACAATACCTGCGCATCATGAATCGCTGTGCGCCGCTGGGTCCACCGGTGGGGATGAAGCGGCTGCTGCAGATGATCAAAAAGCGCTTCAAACACCTGCAATACGGATACTTTAACCCGCCCCGGGAACGGTTTGCGCAAAACCTTGGAGGCGGCTCAAAGGAGGCAGGATCGATATGAACTGGATTGCCGCCAAAATAACGTTCGACGCACAGGATCAAGCGCTGGCCACCGATCTGATTGCCGATATATTCTATGATCTGGGAATTAAAGGCGTGGTCGTGGACGACCCGCAAATGGATCCAACCCAGGATTGGGGTGAGAATGCCGTTGCTCCTCCAAAACGACCGGGTGTCACAGGCTACTTTGCCGATACCCCAAAAGCCGCCGAAACCTGTAAAACCCTTGAGGCCGCCCTCAAAGACCTTCAAGTGCGGGCCGACATCGTCAGCCAGGCCACCTACACCCGGGTTGCCGAAGCGGATTGGGCCGAGGCCTGGAAGGAGTATTTCTGGCCGGAAGAAATCACCGACACCATCGTGGTCAAACCCACCTGGCGGGATTACCCGGACGATGAAAATAAAATCATCATCGAGATCGATCCCGGGATGGCTTTTGGCACCGGCACGCATCCCACGACAGCCCTTTGCATCCATATGATCGAGGCCCATCTGCAGGCCGGCGACACCTTTCTGGATGTGGGCACCGGCTCGGGCATCCTGATGATTGCCGCCGCCAAACTGGGCGCACATGACCTGTGCGGTATCGACAGCGACAGCATGGCGGTAACGGTGGCCGAGAAAAATCTTAAAGTCAATCACATCGACCATTTCCGTCTTTTTACCGGAAACCTTGTGGATGCCGTGCACGGCACCTTTGATGTGGTCGTGGCCAATATCCTGGCCGAGGTGATCCTGGAGCTGCTGTCGGCGGTGACTACCGTGCTCAAACAAAAAGGCGTGTTCATCTGTTCCGGCATCATCACCGCCAAAAAAGAAGCGGTGATGGCCGGATTGAAGGAAAGGGGAATGATTGTTATCGAGGTGCTGAAAAAAGAGGGGTGGGTGGCCATCGCGGCGCGTCGATCAACCCATTGATAAATTCAATCAAAAAATGATGAAAAAATTTTCCCACATAAATAAAACTGCTGGCGATGCGGTGCGTCGTTACCCCGAACTTTTTTTGTCCTTTTGTTCCCATATCAGTCATCTTTTTCTATGGTTTGGCCTGGTCTGTGCCATCTGTGCGGGGTGTTCAAATCAAGACGGTTCCGAAGCCATTCGGGCATTGATCGAAAAGGGTGCTGCCATGGCAGAGGATCACGACATCGCTGGTATTCTGGCGCTTACTACCGAGGATGTGCGGGCCATGCCCATGGATCTTGACCGAAGGGGCATCAAAGGGGTCCTATGGCGGACGTTCAAGTATTATGGCCCCATGAAAATCCTGTATCCCCGCCCCAAAATTGAATTAAACGAGGTGGGTGATCAGGCCAGTGCCCGCGTTCCTTTTCTGATCGTAAAAAAAGAGCAGACATTTCCAGGCCTTTATCAACTGCGTGACGACCCCTTGGCCTGGCTCGAAGCGATCGGTGATAATGCGGACCTATACAAACTTTCCCTGACGATTATCAAACAAGATGGCGACTTGCGGGTTCAACGGACGCTTATCGAGCGTTTTACGGGTATGGGGTTTGATACTGAGTAAGGCGCATCCAATCATTTGAGGATTGGATGCAAAGGGGCTGCGTTGCGCGAAACGCCTTAGGATCGTTGATTTTCCATGGAAGCCTTTTTCGCGCAACGCTGATATGGGCAAAATTGATCATGCCAGGATGGACATTATTTAACAATAACGGAATCGCCCGTTTGAACGTCCCACTCGTATTCATCCAGGGAATCCCCACTCATCCCTCGTGGATGCAGTAAAACGGCCGTACTGGTCTTATCGAAGACCTCGGTAATGATAAATTCTCCAAGGTAGGAAAAGTGCCTGGCCTTGCCGATCGATTCCAGACGGACACTGTCCTCGGAGTAAACCACATAGCCGATCATTCCCGCAATCAAATGCTGGTCGCGTCCCCGGTCAACAACGATCACTCTTTGATCGCGTTTGATGACCTGGGCATTGCGTACTTCTTTGGGATGGGGAAAGATGTTGACGATGCTTTTTGCGATGTCGGCCACATCCTTTCGATTATAAGCAACCTCCTGGGTCGTACTGCTCTTGTAGGACACGTTTTTGTTGCCGGCAAACAAAACGATTTCACCGCCCCGCCGTCGGCTGACAATGCGATAATCCACTGAAAAGTGACCGCCTTTTTGTTTGCCCACCCGGGACGTTACGTATACGAGCAAGATACCATCAGCTTTGTTCAACACATCTTCCAACCGCTTCTGGCTTTTCTGTTTGCGGTCAAGATATTGAAAGGTTTTATCAAAAGCCGATTCTGCCTTTTCGGCGGAATCCTTGTCACTTCGGGATGCCGCTTTTCGATCTTCCTGCTTGGATAGGTCGGTGAGTGATTTTTTCAGAGAAGAGGTCAGCCATTCGGGATCAAGATCCATCAACTCACCCCGATCCAAAAGGTTGAACCGGCCCGTGGCAAACAATTCCGTGTACAGCATGTCTGCCAGGGAACGCTGAAGATCCTGGGCTCTTCCACTCATGTCGATCGCATTGGGAATGGCAAGGGTAAAATACTGAGATCCCGGCCTGATGCTTTTTCTTTTGCCTTCAGGCCGCAGCAAAGGCGGATAGGCGATCGTGCCCTGTGTGGCGGTGCCGCCCTGAATACTGGTTGGCGCAACGTCATCGAAGTAGTAGATTTTTTTAGGGGCACAACCGGAAAAGATAAAAAGTGCAAAAAACACCATAAAGATGAACAGCCTATTATTTTTCATGTGTGGTTTACTCCCGTATTGAATTTGAAAACCGGTGTTATCATTCACCCACGTTGAATATGCTGAGAGTGCAACTATTTACCCGGGGTCTGCATGGTTTTCAGTTCAATTATTTTTTCTTGATTCGTTTTCCAGTTGGACAGCCCCCGCGTCTGATCCGTTTTTTTCAACGAATCCTTGGCTGAAATCAAATCGCCGGATTTTACCGCCAGATACGATTGCCACGCCGTGATGTAGGCATCGGCATCCACGTTCATGCTGTCTGAGAAGACATTGAGCTCTTTGGTCCGCAACTCCCGGAATCGTTCCGCCAATTCATCCAGTGTTTGCTGCGCCTGCGATGGATCGGAAAAAACAGCCTGATATTCAAAGGCCAGTAATTCAGCCGATAGCACACCGTTGGCCATTTTTCGCACAGATTCGATATCTTCACCCAAAGAAGCAACCTGATTTGACCATTCCTGCCATTGGGACAGATAATTGACGACTTCCTCCTCTCGCTCCTCTTGTCTGGTTTCAAGCAGAGCGATAAGTTTTTTATTGTAAAGGAGCGGTTTGGAATTTTCGATCATCTGCTTGAGTGCCAGACCGCAACTGGATTTCTGGAGCCGGTAGTAATAAGACACGGATGGATTACGATTGGCCAGTTTGTCCCAGATTTCCATCAATTTGTTCAGCTCGACGCCCGATTCATAAAGCGTCTCGACCATGTCGGCATATCTGCTCAAGTTTTCACTGGTCTTGTCTGATTCCAGGGTCAACATCAACATGGGGTGATAGGCGGCATTGACGGTGAGTGATTTGAATTTTTCATCGGTCATGTTGGTCGGTATTGGACCTAAAGGGCTACTCAATGCACTTCTGACCGTAATGATGGCCTGCTGGGTCTGAACCATTAATTGATCCAGGTCCATGTCGTCGGGAGGTTCAATTGCATGATGGTCGAACACCGTCCAATGGGTATTGGCCATGCGTTTGGATCGCACCAGACTCGATGCCCAGCTGGAATTTTCCGGTGGTTCCGAGAAAGCCGACGCCCGTTTCAGTTTTTCTTCGGCAAATTGCGTATCCCCCTGTTGAAGCGCGATATAAGCCATCCAACTGTTCAGGTAAGATCGTTTTTCACCGAGTACCCCTTCTGCATCGAGTTCCATAAATGCCTGAAGGGCCGCATCGTAATCCTTTTGAAAAACCATTAACTGGGCTTTTATTATCCGCGCATCATCATAAAACGGGTCAAGGGACAGGGCCTTTTCAATGGATTCCTGAACCCGGACGAGATAGGATTCAGCCTTGATCTCCCACTCGCTGCTTTTCATATCCCATGCAGGCATGTCCGGGGATTTTTCAAGAACGGCACAATCGATCCCCTGCACATCCGGTGTATACACCTTAAGAAATCCCAGATACACATTCGGCTGGGAATAGATGCTGTACATGGCCAACTGCAGCGTGGCCACATAGGCCCGGTAGACCTTGTCGTTTCGGTTTTGTTTAACCAGTTGTTTCCAATCCTTCAAATTGATCTCAAGCTCGTCCAACAGGTCGATGACCTGCGTATAGCGTTTGGCATATTTGCAGATATTGGACCGACTTTGATCTGAAAAGAGCGCATTGAGCTCGCTCGTGCTCAACAGCAGATGATTGAGCTCGCTCAACAGCCGTGCGCTTTCCTCCTGCAATTGGATTTTATCCCTGGTTTTGGCTTGCGCGTTGAATGCGAACACCACCATACAAAAGAGTGTCAACATTACGATTAAAGTATTGGATAATCGCCGGTCAGAGCTGTGTTTCATTGTCCCTCCTTATCTTTTATACTGCTCGTAAAATTCAATGGATACCTCCACACGAATACGATCTTTGGGCATACGCTTAATCACATGGCAATACATGCGGTATACGGACTGCCGATAGAGAAAATCCGAGGGGCGTCCACCGAAAAACGCTCTTACAATCTTGGTCTTGGCTTTGGCGCATCCTTCATCCATGGTTTTGCCGATGGCCGATGCCGATTGAACCACTGTTTTGCCGTGTGCAACGGCGGTGGGAATGTCGACCGGCGGAAGCGGCCATATTGCTGCGCCATCATCCGGATACACCCGGGTTTCCAAATTCGTGGAAATCCCTTGTGTTGGAGTGAGGGGGCCACCAGGGGTCGTGATCGCCGTGGATGACGATGGCGGCGCCGTGAAATAAAAATCTCCCGTCAATGACGATGCATCCCATGGAACCTGACGATTGTTCGTATCCGTCATGACGCCGACCCTGACTTTTTTCATTACGGCCTCAATGGAAAGTCCTGGAACGACCATCGCTTCAAGAAGGTGATGCGTGTACACCCCATTTTGCCCATCTCCATCATAGGCAACCGCATCGGGGGCGGTGGCATAGGCGATAAAGGTTCCGGTCGGGGCATCAATGCTGGCCAGGCCTCTTTTGTGGGAGCGAAAACTGCGCTTAAAAGGATTGTCGCGGCAGGCATCGAGAATGATGATATTCATCGCATTGCCTGCATGGGCCATTTCGGAGAGCACGCGTCCCAGGTCAACGGCCTCGTATGGCACATCCGTGTCCTTTTCAATCCGGTTACCGATGGGAATCAGGTAGTTCACGCCACTGACCTGCATCCCGTGTCCGGCATAAAAAAAAAGACCGACCCCGCCTGACTGTAACTGGCTGCCAAAACGCCGGATCGCCGATTCAATGCCCCGCTTGTCGGCATTGACGATCAGATGCGTATCAAAGCCAAGGGATTGCAGACATTGATCGATACGACGGGCGTCATTTTCAGGATTTTTTAATGGGGATTGGCGATAATCGGCATTGCCGATCACCAGCGCATGCCGGCGAGCCTGGGAATCAACATGAAGGCCTCTTTCTTTGGAAACCAATTCGTCCGGCCAGGCCATGGCACAGATACACGTCAAAAAAGCACTCAGAAGAAAAACTTGGCGATAGAAAGGTTTCATCAGAGTATATCGTTGCACAAAAAAAAGGGGGAGTCACTATCGTTATGAAGTTGACGGCATGGACTTGCAAGGCTGCCCCCCAACCAGACAGCCCGCACGGATGTTATCGACCGTGTGATTATCCCCAACCGTACAACAAGGAAAGTACATAACGGTTATCGAACGATTGGCAGGAAACCTTAATGGTCTGGATTTAAAAACTTATCTATTACGGATTGGAAGATGTTGCCGGAGCAGGGGCATCTTTGTGCCGATCCAGGTGATATAGGGTCGCGCCCACCGGCGCAAAACTGAGGAAAAACAAATTTAGGACAGGAAAAAGAAAAGGCAGACCAAAGCCCAGGTGAAAAGGCAGGGTGGCGCCCAGGGTCTTGAATCGTTGTCCGAAAGGAAGAAGCTGACGGGCCGGAATAATGTCGGTGTTGTCCCAGGCCAAAAAAATGACCGCGACCATGGGTCCCACAATGGTTAAAACCGGCCCCAAGGGCGTAAACCATCCCAACCCCATGAGAATCAGGGTAATCAGGATGGGAATGATGTTCCTGGGCAATTCCTGGCGAACCAGAAAGGCCATTTGCGTCATCAAGGACGCGTTGGGCGCCACTGCGGGTTGTCCGGTTGCCATGGTCTCGGTGATCCGCGACATCAAATCCATGATGAAAACGGCAAAAAACAATTGGGCAAAAACATAGGCCAGCACCGCGGCCACTCCCATCAGCAGCAGGGAAAGTATCCAGGACGCCAGATACCAGGCCCAAAGGATCCAGGCGCTTTCCGGCTGTGGCCACATCATTGATAGAATGTCCGTGTGCTTGGCCAGAATCAGCCAAGACAGGCCCACCGCCAACAGGGCCACAATGAAAAACCGCAACATGCCCAGGGCCAGCAGCCGCGGGGTTCTGAGTCCCAGCCAGAGCCCTTGCAGGTTATAGCGAATACCGGAAAGCAGACTCATCAGATCATCCCTGCTGAAACGCCACAACGTCGGACGCATGGGTCAGAGAAACCGTTTTCTTCAATTCAGGCAGCATCTCTTTAAGCACCGTTAACGTCACTGTATGGGGATGGCCGATCGCAATGGCATACCCTTGCTGTTTGGCGCGTTTCATTAATTGTTTAATTTGTTTTCTGACAAACGCGGGGGTCTGTTCATGATCAAGAAACACATCCCGCTCGGCAAAGGGCAATTTGAGCAGTTCCGCCGATTCCCGGCAACAGGTGTCGGCTGTGGTGCGACTGTCCACGAAAAAAAGCCCTCTTTTCTTTAAAATCGTAAAAACTTGGCGCATCTGATGGGACGATGCGGTCAGTTTGGACCCCATATGATTGTTGACCCCTTTTGTACTGGGAAGACTGTCCAGGTTGGTATTGAGTTGGGCAATCAGCTCATCGGGATTCATGGACGTTAGCAGTGCACCGGGACCGGGATTGACCTTGGGGTAATTGCTGGGCTCCATAGGTTGATGCAGCATAATTTCCACATTTTTTTGAATGGCTTTGTCGATAATCCGGTGGTTGAACGTTCCCATGGGAAGAAGGGAAAAGGTCAAAGGCACATCCAAGGCTAAAAAACCATCGGCCATTTTTTTATCATAACCGATATCATCGATGATGATGGCCACCGGAATACCGTTGGTGACCGGTTTCCGGCGCGTGATGGGTGGTGGGGGAGGCACCGTTTCCCGGGGAAAGGCCTCATAATCAGGAATGCTGTGATGCGCCCGGCCCGGTTCCGGCCGCGTGACCGGAACCGGTTTCTGTTTTGAAGCCACCGTTGGCGGCTGTTTCATCAACAACCGGTTGGTCAGCAGACCGGCGGTAACGATCAGACAGATGATAAGGGCCAACCCCGCAGCGATCTTCATAAATTGAAGTTTGTAATTGACCCCTGTCTTCTTTTTTTTGGTTTTTCTGGCCTTGGATTTGGCCGCCTTTTTTTTTTTAACCATTTTTCAGGTTTTTAAAAATATCATAGCTAATCAGAATGTCCAACGCACGCAATACCTGGTTGTCATTCATCAGACTCTCCCGGTCCAGGGGACTGTTTTTGGCTTTAAACTTCTTTAGTAGTGGTGGATCTTCGGGTACATCAGCCTCTTTTTCCGGCTCGTCGTGTTGAACCACAGGCTCATGCAAAGCGTCTCCCGGTTCTGCATCCAGATGATTTTTCAGGTCCTTTTCCTTGATCATCCGATCACCGGTGATCTCATTGTCCGATAAGGTTCGCTGCGGAACCTCAACATCCGGCTCCACCCCTTTGGCCTGGATGGAGCGACCCGAGGGCGTGTAGTATCGTGCAATGGTAAATTTTAAACCATAACCATCACGCAAGCTCTCCACCGTTTGCACGGATCCCTTACCAAAGGACGTGGTGCCCAGGATAAGGGCCCGTTTATGATCCTGGAGTGCCCCGGCAACGATTTCCGACGCACTGGCACTGCCGCCGTTGATCAGTACCACGATCGGATAGTCCCGATTGGTCTCGTTGCTGTGGGCCCTGAAAATTTTTGTATGCTGTCCCTCCCGGCCTTTGATGCTGAGAATTTCACCACTTTCCAAAAAGAGGTCGGACACGTTAATGGCCTGATTCAGGATCCCGCCAGGATTGTCCCGCAGGTCCAAGACCAACCCTTTGAGCGGTGTGGTATCCTGCTCCATGGCGTCCAGCGCCTCGATCAGATCGTCGGTGGTGGTTTCCCTGAAATTGGTTATCCACACGTACCCATAACCGGGTTTGAGCAGTTCGGCCTTGACACTATAGATGGGAATCACATCGCGGACCAGGCTGAATTCCAATGGCTCCGGTTCCCCTTTGCGGATGATGGTGATTACGACCGTGGTGCCCTTGGGTCCGCGCATCCGCTTGACTGCATCCCTCAGGTCTTCCGTTGGTTTTCCATCAACCTTGATGATCTTGTCACCGGCCTTTATCCCCGCCTGATAGGCCGGGGTGCCTTCGATGGGGGAAATGACTGTCACCAGGTTGTTGCGCATGGTCACATGAATGCCAATCCCGGTGAATTCTCCCTGGGTATCGATTTGAAGCTCTTTCAAGGCGTCCGGCGGAAGCAGGGCCGAATGCGGATCAAGACTGTGCATCATGCCCTGGATGGCCGCTTCGATCGCCTTTTGGGTGTCCACCTCATCAACGTAATTTTTTTGAACCAACTCAATCACGTCCGAAAAGAGCTTCAATCCTTTGTACGTTTCTTCGGTATTGGCAGATAGATCCCGGTAAAAGCCATGGCCCAGTATCAGTGTTGCCGATACGAGCAGCATTGCCACCCATAGTTTTAGGTGTCGGGTTTTTTTGGCTGACATTGTTTCTCCTTTAGCCTTTCTTTATCCAACCCATTGGATTCATTGGTTTCCCGTGATGCCGAACTTCGAAATGAAGACCGGCTCCGGTCAGGGAGCCGGAATCGCCCACGGTGGCAATCACTTCGCCGGTTTCAACCGGATCACCTTTTGATTTGAACATTTCTTCCAGATGGGCATAAACGGTGTAATAGTGATCACCATGATCAATTATAATCATATTGCCAAAGCCCTTAAACCAGGAAGAAAACAGTGTCTGGCCACTGTAAACGGACCGGATGGGTTCGCCCCGGTCCGCCTTTATCGTAATCCCGCTTTGAAAATGGGTCACGTTAAATTTTGGGTCCTTAAAAGGTCCGAAAAAAGAGATTATTTTACCTTTCACAGGCATCATTAGCAAGCCTTTAAGCGCCGCAAAAGGTTTTTCAGCAACAACCACCGGGGCCGGTGGCCCGGTTTTTGCGCCAAACGCTTCGACTGTTTGTTCCAACTTTATGGCGGACGCTTTTAAGGATTCGATCATGGCCCGTTGAAACGATTTTTTAGTTTTTATCTCAGATAATAACATTTCACGCTGGGCCTTCTTGGCGCTCATGGCGTCAATCTCGGCATTGAGGTCTGCCGTGGTCGCCTGTTTTTCATGCTTGTGCGCGATCATCTGATTTAAAAGCGCTTTCATGCTGGCCTGGTCTTGGGCCAGTTTTTCCATGCCCGCCTCATCATGACTCAAAATCTGCTCCAGGCAACGCTTGCGAAAAAAAAAATCAACCATGGAGTCTGCCGAGGCCAGGACTTGAAATTTTCCCAACCAACTGAGTTTATATAGTGCCGCCAACCGTTTGGCGACATATTGCTCCATTATATCGGCCTGTTCTTCCAATTCGTGATAGCTGTTTTCAAGATCCGTGATCTGATCGTCGAGAATCAATAGTTCCTGAGTGAGGCGAGTCACCTGTTTACGCGCTTTGTCCAGAGCCTTTTCCGTTTCCTCCAGGGCATCGACAATGGCGCTCTCCTTCTTTGAAAAGGCAGCTATTTTTTCGGCTGAATCTTCAAGTTTACGATTGACTTCATCACTTTTTGCACCTTGCCTTGGATGGCTGGCAGGGGATGCCTGATCCGGCTCGTCAATTCGCAGATAGCGGGCACGGTTCATGATAAATCCCGTCCGCTCTTTGAAAAGGATACGGACCCACTCGCCTTCATAGGACAGGACCATCACCTGATCCCCGCGACGCAGTTTATCGATGGGAGGATGATGCAGGCCGGGGCCGGAACGCATGTTGAGGATCGGTGACAGAATAATGCCCGGTTTGGGATTACCGGTCGCCATCAGCGGCCGGGCAAGACAGACAAAGAATACCATCCCACATAACAAGGAAAAAGGCATCACCATCCGGGAAAAAAGCCGGCCCTGGGGCTGGTGTTTAATTGGGGGATGTCTGATGGTCATACCCTCATGAACTGCTTCAGCGAAAAGAAGGAGCCCAATAGTCCGGTGGCCATGCCACCACCGATAATGAACGCACAAATTTGCAAGGGGAAAAAACGAATCGAAACCATTTCAGCGGACAGGGATTGCTGAAAATGAGATCCGATAGCGGAAAACGCAGCGTATAAAATTATCAGGCCAATCAGACCGCCGCACAGCCCCTGGATCAGGCCTTCCAGATAATAGGGAATCTTGATGAATCGATCGGTGGCACCCACCAGCCGCATAATCTGAATTTCTTCCCTTCGCGAGTAAAGAACCAGGCGGATAGTATTGGCGGCGATAAACACCGTGGCCATAAAAAACATCGCCCCCATGCCGAACCCGGCCAGTTTGAACAAATTGAAAAAGTTGGCAAAACGCTCGATCCACTGTTGACCATACTCCACTTGGGCAACCGATGGCAAGCCCTCGATGCGCTGGGCCAGAAACTCGATTTTTTCGGGAGAACTGGACTCACCGTTCAACGTGATTTCAAATGCGTCGGGAAGTGGATTTTCACTCAGGTTGTCAAAAAGCGATGCCTGGCGGGGCATACGCTGCTTCATCAGTTTGAGGGCCTGATCTTTGGAAATGTAATGGATATGCTGGATACCGGAAATGGCCTCAAGCCGGCGGTGGGTATCCAGACGCTGATCGGCGGTTGTTTCAGGCATCAGGTAGACCATGATCCGGATTCCCTTTTTCCAGGTGTTGAACATATCCTGAGCATTGAGCATAAAAAGCCCAAAAGCACTAACGATCAAAACGGACAACGATATGGTGATGATCGTTACCCCGTTGAGAAAGGGATTTTCCAGAATATCTTTGATGGCTCGCCGGGTGAAGACGGTCATTTGCGTCGGTCCTTCAAATATCCGCAGTCGGATCCAAGCGGCCTTGCCGAATCTGCAAAACGCGGCCGGTGGCACCCGAAATAAGGGATTTATCATGGGTTGCCACAACCACGGTGGCACCTCGCCGATGAAACACGTCGAGCAGCTCCAAAATAACGGCAGCCGAATCGTCGTCCAGACTGCCGGTGGGCTCGTCGGCCAGAATGATCTTGGGATCACCGGCGATGGCCCGGGCCACGGCTATGCGTTGCTGCTCCCCGCCGGACAGGCTGAGCGGATAAGCCGCCTGACGGTCTTCCATGTCCACAACGCGCAGCACACTTTTGACCTTCTTTTCGATATAGCTGCGCTTTTTTCCCTGAGCCTCCAGAACCAGGGCAACATTTTCATAAACCGTACGCGTGGCAATCAGTTTGTAGTCTTGGAAGATAATGCCAAATTTTCGTCGGAGAACAGGGATTCGCCGCCGGTGAATGCGGGATAAATTCATGCCATCCACCAGTATCTGTCCTTCGGATACCGGCTCGGCCAGATAAAGCAGTTTGAGTAATGTTGATTTTCCAGCGCCACTGGGCCCGCTGATGAACAGGTATTCGTTTTTTGCTATGTCCAGGGTAACATCCGCCAGGGCCTGTTTGGCACCATACCGTTTGTGAACACGGAACAAGCGAATAATGGTGCGCTTCTCAGCGATATCGGTCATTGAACCTCATTGGTGTCGAGTAAGGCGTTTAGGGCCAAATGGTCACCGGAACCAATCCTTAGGAGATGGGGCGAGACAACGAACGGGAGTATAGAAATCTTTAAATGGACGCGACTGGTCACGGAATATGGCCATCCAATGGATTATCACGGGGTTTTGGCATTGACCGGCCCCCCCCACAGCTGTTATGAACGCCCTTAAGCTCAAGGAGTGCTGTTTCCAGTTTTCCTTGCCGATGCCTCCACTGAATCCCAATGTTGGGCTTCTTCCAGTTCGGTGGAGGCTTTTTTATACGAAAAACCTCCTAAAATCAAGTACTTCATACAAATCCAATATCCTGGGAGAATCGAAATGAAAAAGGAATTGATCCGGCTGTTGTGCCAAAAATCCTTTAAATATACAGAAACACCTTCATTCAAGCTGGTTTCAGGCCGCATGAGCCGGTTTTACGTCAATTGCAAGCCCACCACATTAAGCGCCCGAGGCATGTACCTTACCGGTCATCTGATGTTTGCCGCCATCCGTAACAGCGGTGCATCGGCCGTGGGTGGCCTGACCTTTGGCGCCGATCCCATTGCCATGGCCACGGCTTTTGCCTCTGAGCTCGAGGGTGCGCCGCTCAACGCCTTTTCGATCCGCAAAACCCAGAAAGATCATGGCATTGTAAAATGGATCGAGGGCGACGTCAAACCCGGAGAAAAAGTAGTTGTCATCGATGATGTGGCGACCACCGGCGGATCGACCATCAAGGCCATCGACCGCGCCCGCGCCGAGGGTCTGGAAGTGGTCCGTGCGGTTGTGCTGGTCGACCGTCAGGAAGGTGGCGTGGAAAATATCCGCAACCATGTGGCCGACACGTTGGCCATCATCACCCGTGATGAATTGGTGGATTGCTGGAAAAAAATGGCCATGCAGCCGTAAACGCCGATTCAATCGAAAAGCGGAAAAAAAATCAAAACGGGGAACGGCTGCCATGGCGGCCGTTCCCCGTTGGCGTATCCGTATCCATCGGTCACAAATTACTGTGGATAATAGGTTGCGCAGGCATTGTCCGACTCCCACGTGGTCACCCGGCTGACCACGACCCCCGGCTCATCGATCATTTCCTGGAGGCTCTTTGCAATATAGATCGCCAGATTCTCCGAGGAGGGTTGATCATTTTCAAAAAAGGGCAGTTCATTTAAAAATTTGTGATCCAACCGTTTCATGATTGTCTTGACATGTGTTTTGATAATACCAAAATCAACCAGAACCCCGGCTTCGTTAAGACGTTCGCCTTTGACGTAAACTTCGACCCGCCAGTTGTGCCCGTGAAGATTTTCACATTTTTCGCCGACCATGGTCAGCTGGTGGGCAGCGGAAAAATGATTGAGAATTTTTAGCTCGAACATGGCCTGTGCGCTCCTATTGCGTGTCTATCCGAAAAATAGGCAAAACTGGATAAACACGATTGCGTGTCCGCGTTTCAGTTTGCCGCCCTGGAGGGGCCGCTTTTCAGAATGCTTTTGAGCTTGCTGGTGAATTTATTGGATTCCAAAGAGGCAAACTCTTTGAGCAGGGCAACCTGCCGTTTATTGAGATTGGTGGGTGTTTTGACGTTGACCTGAACGATCTGGTCCCCCCGATGACCGTTTCTCAAAGAAGGAATACCTTCACCCCGCATCCGGAATAAATCCCCCGGCTGGGTGCCTTTGGGAATTTCCAGATCGGTTTCGCCCTTAAGGGTGGGTACTTTTATGCGGTCTCCCAGCGCGGCTTGAATAAAGGAGATGGGGATCTCGCATAGCACGTGGGTGTCTTCACGCTTGAAAAAGTCGTGATCTTGCACATGAATGAACACGTAAAGATCTCCGGAAGGCCCCCCATAGCCACCAGCTTCGCCTTCTCCGGTGAGTCTGAGACGGGACCCATTGTCCACACCGCCGGGAATTTTAACCGCCACTTTTTTTCGGACCATCACCTTGCCCTGGCCCCGACAGGTCGAACAGGGCGATTTAATCACCTGCCCTTGACCCCGGCAATGGCCACAGGTGGTCCGCACGGTAAAAAACCCCTGACTGCGTCCAACCTGGCCACTGCCCCCACATTGGGGACAGGTTTCCACGCCGGTACCGGGAGCAGCCCCGGTTCCCTTGCAATCCCCACAGGTTTCGGCTTTTTCTACATCTATCTCTTTTTCTATACCAAAAGCCGCTTCCATAAAGGTCAACTGCATATCGTAACGCAGATCGGCCCCACGGTTCACCCGGCTTCTGGACCGGCGCCCGCCGCCAAAACCAAAAAAATCTTCAAAGATGTCACCGAAACTGGAAAAAATATCTTCGAATCCACCAAAACCGGAAAAACCAGACCCCTCCAGCCCTTGGTGACCATATTGATCATAGATCTGCCTTTTTCTGGTATCGCGGAGTACATCGTAGGCTTCGGCGGCCTCCTTGAATTTCTCTTCCGCCTGTTTATCACCAGGGTTTTTGTCAGGGTGAAATTTCAATGCTAGTTTGCGATAGGATTTTTTCAGATCCGCATCGCTTGCGCTTCGGTCGACGCCGAGCACTTCGTAATAGTCTCGTTTGGCTGCCATGGACAATCCTACATGGTTACTTTATTCGTGTTGATGCCAAGGGGTTGATGTGTTAGTTGTGCCACCTTTAAATGATGCTAAAACGTAATGCAAGATGAAAGGATGTCAATGGAAACCAAAGAGCTTCCATTTGTCCGTGACATGTTTGACCGAATCGCACCGCGCTACGATCTGCTCAACCGTCTTTTAAGCCTTCGCCAGGACGTCCGCTGGCGAAAAAAAATGGTGTCGAAAATGACCGTCCCCGACAGGGGCCGGATCTTGGATGTGGCCTGTGGCACCGGTGACGTACTCATGGAAATCCGCCGCCAAAAAGGACCAAAGGTCCATGTGATCGGTCTTGATTTTTCAGCCAAGATGCTGGACCTGGCCCGGGAAAAAACCCGCCCTGAGTCATCCGGAACCATTTCCCTTGTTGCCGGTGATGCCTTGACGCTGCCTTTTGAAAGCGAATCCGTGCATGCCATCACCATCGCCTTTGGCATTCGCAACATCCAAAATAAAGCCCTGGCCCTTAAAACCTTTGCTAACTGCCTTGCACCGGGCGGCATGCTGTTGGTGCTCGAGTTGGCCACACCGAAAAAAGGCCCTTTGCGCGATGCCTACCTGGCCTATTTTCAGACGGTGCTGCCGCTGATCGGCCGTTTTTTTTCCCGCCACCATTATGCCTATTCTTACTTGCCGGACTCGGTTTCCCGTTTTCCGGCGCCCGAGCAATTCATGAACCTCATGCAAGCAGCCGGTTTTAACCATATCCGCTGCATGCGCCTGACCCTGGGGGTTGCCAATTTGTTCGTGGGCATCAAAGCATAAAAATATTGGCGCCTTTTTTCCCCCGGCTTAAAGCCTCTTGAAAACGGACTTTCCAAACGCGTGCCATACTCACACGATCAAAAGTGAGTCCACCGGCGCTTATCCTGAAGCAGCCTCCCCGTGGTTGCTTGTCCGGGCCTGATCAAGTAATCAATCATTTTACCGATAATTGTTTACATCGTGAAACTGAGGTAAGCTCGATCATCACTCAACGTCGGTACGTATTTTGCCGTGTGCTATGAATATTCGCAAATCCTTGACATACTGCTGGATACTGGTGCTGATGGTTTTCATGTTCACGTTCCCGGACCGACTCCTTTTAGCCCAGGGCGTACCGGCTGAATCGACGGTTCCAAATGAATTACGATTGGCAAGCATCACCGCGCTGGCGCCGGGTGTAAACAGCGAAGATGCTCGACTGGCCCTGGAGATCATCATGCGTCAGACCATTGTGCGGGAAACCTACCCATTCAGGATGAAGCTCGATTTTATCAGTGATTACAACGCGGCCGACACCATCGTGGCCAGTGGCCGCTATCATTTTGTGACCCTGACCAGTCTGGACTATCTTTCCTTGATCCAATCCATTAACCTGACGCCCCTGATGATCCTTTCCAAACAGGCACAGCCGACCGAGGTGTTGTACCTGGTAGCGCAAAGGGGCAACCCCCTTGAGAAAATAAAAAAGCAAACCGAGCGGATCTTGATGATCGATCATGGACGCACTGGCGGGCTGTCCCGGCTGTGGATGGATACGGTGTTATGGAATAGCGGCTATCAGTCGTGCGATCTGTTTTTCACCCAAATCAAAGCAGCCAAAAAGACCAGTCAGTTGCTGCTATCGGTTTTCTTTGGACAGGCCGATGCCTGCATTATCAGCGCCAGCGCCTATACAGTCATGGCCGAACTCAACCCCCAGATCGGTACACGCCTTGAAATTCTTGACCGTTCACCCCAATTGGTGTTGTTGCTCCTGTGCGCCACGGATCTGGCCGAGCAGGAGATGCGCAGCGCTTTGCTGACTGAAGCCGTTAGTTCAGATACGGATCCGGCAGTACGCCAGGCACTGCTCATGGTTCAGATGGAGCGCATCATTCCGTTCAGGCAAGACTATTTTTCCGCTACCGAGGCATTGGTGCGACATCACCAGCAATTGGCGGCGATAAAAGCAAAGGGTGATTCCTGATGGCCTATCACCTGAATAAACGGGTTTTGTTGTTCACGCTTTGGATAAAACGATGCGGGGTAGCCTGCGTGTTGGGCCTACTTTTTCTGTTCAATCCAGCCGTCAGCCTTGCCGAAGGCAAATTCAAAGAGCTCTATTTCCTGAATTTGAGAAATACCCTGGTCGGCATCCATGTCAGGGATACCCAATTGGCATTTCAGGTGATGATGAACAAGATCATCCGCACCCGATACCCCGACTATCGAATTATCGTCGCCTTTCCGGAAGATATCGCCGCGGCAAAGCTGGCCATTGATAAGCAACGCGGCCATGTGCTGATCATCAATAGCCTTGATTTTGTCGACAAGCGCCAAGAATTGACCCTGGAACCGCTGCATATCCTGAGCAAAGCAGACCAGCCCACGCAATCCTATTTGCTTCTCGCGGCTGCGGACAAGAATTTTGAAACGCTGGCCAAACAGCAGCACCATACCCTGGTGGTCGAAAACGGCGGTAGCGGTGAAATCGCCAGAGCCTGGCTGTCCACCTGGCTTCGGCAGCGAGGTTATAAACCGGTGGAACCCTTTTTTTCAGCGATTCGGGTGGCGGACAAACCCAGCCGGGCCATATTGCCTGTTTTTTTCGGTGAGGCAGACACCTGCGTGGTCACGGAATCCGCATTTTCCGTAATGGCGGAACTCAACCCCCAAATAAAACAAAAATTGAAGATACTCGCCCGATCACCTGGCTTCGTCAACCTGATTGTGTGTACGACAAAGCATATTGATCCATTGGACAAGCAGCGGGTGTTTGATGAAGCCATGGCCATAAACGAGAGTGCCGACGGTCAACAGGTACTGACCATCATTCAGATGAAGCGTATCTTTAAGTTTGAATCCAATGATTTCGCGGCCACGGAAGCCCTTTACCGCAACTACAACCAACTAAGCAAAAAGGACGGCTAGATGGGCCGGGATGCCTCGGACACCCCCTCCGGCGAAAACACGCCTAAACCGCACCGGCGCAGGCGGCGGCGTATTCTCATGCGTACCATTGGGATGTCCTGGGCCATGATCCTCTTGACCGTGGCGGTTTTCCTGTTTGCCTTGATTCCTTACCAGCGACAGCAACTGGTGGCTGAAATGAACCAACGCGCCCAGGTGGTTTATACATCGACGGCTCAGGTCGCCATGGAGTCCGTTCTATTGCAGGATCTCAGTACCGTGGTGGATCATTGCATGAGTATCGTTGATCAAAACCCGTCCTTGATCTATGTTGTACTTACCCGTTCAGACGGTTTCAGCCTGCTGCACACCCGCCGTTGGTGGAAGCAGGAGACGCTTTCCGGCTTATGGATGCCAGCGTCTCGACGGACACTCGGCCAGGGACGTTTCATGACCAATCCCCTTGGCGAAAACGAAGTTTTTCATATCAGCTACCGTTTTGAGTATATGGGGGTCAACTGGGGATGGATCCATCTGGGGCTCTCTACGAACAAATTCAGGCTGGATTCTCAGTCTCTTTACCAACGTAGCGTCTTGATCGCCGCCCTGGCGATTTCTGCCGGATTTATTTTGTCGCTGATTTATGCAAGGCGAATCAGCGTTCCCATTTTGCAATTGGAGGCATTTGCCCGTAAAATTGCCGTAGGGGATCTGAGTGAGCGGATTCACATCCACAGCGGTGATGAAATGGAGCAACTGGCCGAATCATTCAATTTCATGGTCGACGAATTGCAACGCGCCAATGCAGAACGGCAGACCACCCAAAAAAAACTGTTGGATACGGCCCGGCAGGCGGGTATGGCGGAGACGGTCATCAATATGCTGCACAATGTGGGCAACGTGCTCAACAGCGTGGGCGTAACCACGACCACCATGAAAATGCGTATTGAGCATTCAAGGATTGAGTCCTTGAGCCAAGTGGCGTCTTTGCTGGAAGAACAGAAAGCGGACCTGGCCGGCTTTTTTGCCAATGATCCCCGGGCGGATCACATTCCCGCCTATCTGTCGGCACTGGGCACCCATTTCAAGGAGGAAAGAGATACCTTCATTTCCGATCTGGGTACATTGGAGCGATTGGTGGGGCATGTAAGGGATATCATCCACCTGCAACAGGATTACAGCCGGGCATCGGGAATGGTCGAGTCGGTGGGGATTCGCGATGTGATCGAGGACGCCCTGCAGCTGAACAGCGAGCTTTCCACCCAGCATAAAATCCAGATCGCCACAGAGCTTGAAGACCTTCCCGATTGCTGGGCAGATCGCCACAAGCTGATGCAAATTCTGATCAACCTGATTTCCAATGCCCAGCATGCATTGGTTGCCGGCGATGGAGAGCAAAAAACAATGCTGATTCGATTAAAACGGATCCCCGACAACCAGATTCAGATTGAGGTTACCGACAATGGTATGGGCATTGAGCCGGAGAATCTGACCCGAATTTTCCAGCACGGATTCACCACGCGACCCAACGGCCATGGATTCGGGCTGCACAGCAGCGCCATTGCCGCTCGGGAGATGGGTGGCACCCTGACGGTGTCGAGCAGGGGCAATGGACATGGTGCCACATTCATCCTGGATCTGCCCTATCGCCCCATGGAGGCGTCTGATGAAAGAAGATCACCATCCTGATCGTCGCAAGATACTGATTGTGGACGATAACCCGGATATTCACCGGGATTTCGCCAATATCTTGAACCCACCCGCTGAAAGCAACCTATTGGATCATCTGGAATCGGAAATATTGGGGCATTCAAAAAAACCCAAGTCAGTCACGGCCTACCATTACGCGTTGTCCTATGCCACGCAAGGGGAGCAGGCCCTGGAAATGGTCACTGCGGCCACAGGCTGCGCTGATCCGTTCCTCTTGGCCTTTGTGGACATGCGCATGCCGCCGGGGTGGGACGGACTTGAAACCATCGAGCGCTTGTGGCAGGTGGATCCCCAGCTTCAGATGGTCCTGTGCACGGCGTATTCGGACTACTCCTGGCAGGACATTCAACAGCATCTGGGGCAGACCGCCAACCTTTTGATTTTGAAAAAACCATTCGACGTGTCCGAGGTTGCCCAGCTGGCGGCCACCCTGACCGAGAAATGGCGCCTGTCCAAAAAGGCCGCCACCAAACAGGCAACCCTGTCCTTTATGGTAGAACAACGCACCCAGGAACTCCAGGCGGCCAACCAGCAGCTGAAACATGAAATTGAGGAACGCAAACAGTTGGAAAAACAGCTGCTCCGGGCTCAGAAAATGGAGGCCATCGGTACCCTGGCAGCCGGCGTTGCCCATGATCTGAACAACATTTTATCCGGCATTGTCAGCTATCCGGACCTGCTGCTCATGCAGGTAGATCAACGAAACCCCATGCACCATCAACTCAAGGTGATTCAGCAGTCCGGGGAAAAAGCCGCCGCTATCGTGCAGGACATGCTGACCCTGGGCAGGCGGGGCGTCACCAATTATTCGTCGTTGGATCTGAAAACAGTCATCGAGGAGTATCTTCAAAGCCCTGGATTCATGACCCTGAAACGCCATTATGCCAATGTACGGGTTGAAACCCAGATTTGTGTCGACGCCGGCTGGATCCAAGGGTCTGACTCCCAACTGGGCAACTGTCTGATGAATCTGGTGGCCAATGCCGCCGAAGCGATTTATGGCGGCGGCATTGTAACCATCGAACTGGCCGGCACCGTAATGACCGAAGACCACGAAGGATATGTCTCCATTCCATCGGGAAACTACATGGTCATGAGTGTTGTCGACACCGGGGAAGGGATTCCCGAGGAAGACCTGGAGCACATCTTTGAGCCTTTTTACACCAAGAAAAAAATGGGCCGTAGCGGCACGGGCCTGGGTCTGGCCGTGGTCTGGGGAGTCGTCCGGGATCATCGGGGATTTATCGATGTCGTTACCCAGGCAAACCAGGGCACCCGCTTTGATCTTTATTTCCCAGCCATTAAGAAATCCGTCATGGACCCCCAGGCCAGCGAACCGGCTGATAAAAAGAAAGAATTGAAAAAATGGATTCTGGTGGTCGACGACGTGGCCGAGCAGCGTGAGGTGGGTGTGGCCCTGCTACAGGCCCTGGGCTATCGGGCCGAGGCCGTCGCATCGGGAGAAGCCGCCCTGGAAATGATCAAGAACCAACCCATTGATCTGTTGCTGCTCGATATGGTCATGGATCCCGGCATCGACGGCCTGGAAACCTACCAGCGGGCATTGAAGATCGATCCGCAGCTAAAGGCCATTATCGCCAGCGGGTACACAAAATCCGAACGGGTGGAAAAAGCCCTGGCCTTGGGCGCATCGGGTTTTTTACGCAAACCCTATCGTTTGGGCGACCTGGCAAAAGCCTTGAGCACAGCCCTGAAGGCACCATCAGACGAATAAATAAACCATCCTTGACAGGAATAAACCGCTCTCGCTCTGCTTGTGCCATCATCACTCCATCCAGTCAAATGTTCGTTGAACCGCTTTTTTCCATCCCTGAATCCCTTGTTGCCGGACCTCTTCAGCCATGCTGGGGTGCCAGATTTTGTCTGTGGACCAGAATTTTTTCAACGCGTCAAGATCTGACCACAGGCCGATGGAAAGGCCCGCCGCATAGGCGGCCCCAAGCGCGGTGGTTTCCGTGACCGATGGGCGAATCACCGGCACCTTCAACAGATCGGCCTGAAACTGCATGAGCAGCTCATTGGCCACCATTCCGCCGTCCACTTTGAGGCTGCTCAGCGCCACTCCCGAATCCTTGTTCATGGCCTCCATGATGTCCAGGGTCTGGTACGCATTGGCTTCCAACACGGCTCTGGCGATATGGCCCTTGTTGACATACCGGGTCAGTCCGGCGATCACACCACGGGCATCCGCGCGCCAGTAAGGGGCGAAGAGACCGGAAAAGGCCGGCACGAAATAGACACCGCCATTGTCTTCCACCGTGCGGGCCAGGATTTCCACCTCTGACGCCGAGTCGATTAACCCCAGGTTGTCCCGCAGCCACTGGACCAGCGCACCGGCGATGGCCACGGATCCTTCCAGGCAATACACCGGCTTTTGGCCGCTGATCTGATATCCCACAGTCGTCAACAACCCATGCGCAGACGGTACCGGACGGGTACCGGTATTGAGTAGCATGAAACACCCGGTACCGTATGTATTCTTGGCCTCTCCGATCTCAAAACAGGTCTGGCCCACCGTCGCGGCCTGCTGGTCTCCAAGCGCACCACACACCGGCACGGTTGCCCCCAAAGGCCCCTCTTTGAGGGTGTGGCCCCAGGTGTTCTTGTCGATGGACGGTACAATCCGCGGCAGCATTTGCCGGGGAATGCCCATGCAGGCCAGGATTTCATCGTCCCAGGCAAGGGTCTCAATATTCATCAACAGGGTTCGCGAGGCATTGGTGACGTCGGTGACGTGGGCACCGCCGCGCGTGCCGCCGGTAAGCTGCCAGATGATCCAGGTCTCAATGGTACCGAACAGGGCCCGGCCGTTTTCGGCAGCCGTTCGGGCACCGGTCACGTTATCCAGAAGCCATTTAATTTTCGGCCCTGAAAAGTAGGTGGCAACGGGCAGTCCGGTTTTTGCCCGGAACCGATCCTGCCCCCCTTCCTTTTCCAATTGACGGCAGATCGCATCGGTTCGCGTGCACTGCCAGACGATGGCATTGCATAGCGGTTTCCCGGTTTGTCTATCCCATACCACGGCGGTTTCCCGCTGGTTGGTGATACCGATCGCGGCAATCTGCTTTCCTGAGACACCAACCTTGCCCATGGCGCCTTTGATCACGCTGCAGGCATTTTCCCAAATTTCCATGGGATCATGCTCGACCCATCCCGGTTTGGGAAAAATTTGGGTGTGCTCCTTCTGATCCACCCCTTTGATCCTGCCCTCGGGGTCAAAAAGGATGAACCGGTTGCTGGTGGTGCCCAGGTCCAGGGCGCCGATGTAAGTTGACATGGTTCGCTCCTTTGCCCATCCAGAAACGGCGCCGCTCACCCGAGTTCAAGGCGGGCGAGATTCACCATTTCTGGATTGACACGATTTTTTACTGGATTGCTTAAAAGCACCAGTTTACAAAATCCAGACACCATCGTCATTAGTTTATTGTTTGTTGATCACCTGAAAAATGCAGACATCAATTGCTGAATATCCTGACACCGGGTTGTGATTCCATAAATTGTGTCCATCCAGAAATAGGCCAATTTGGCCTTAGATCAAGGCGCACGAAAATTTAACCACAGGCATATGGTTGATATTCCGAGGATTAAATTTTTCGCGCAACGCCGATATCGGGCAAATTGGCCATTTCTGGATGGGCACATGAATAGGATTTGACTTTGATCCCGGCCTTGGTTAAGTTCGCCCTTTAAATTGATTGATAGGAAAGGATGATTCATGGACAACGCAATGAATGACGCCAGTATTTCCCCGGTACGTCTGGGGTTCAATAGTAAATTCAATTTCAAATGCCATCCCGGGGTATCGTGTTTTACCCAGTGCTGTCGGGGCATCAATATTATCCTGACCCCGTACGACATTATTCAGTTGAAAAATCGACTGGGCCTGTCTTCGCATGAATTCCTGGCCATCTACACCGTTCCGCACCTGCTTGAAAAAACCGATCTGCCCATGGTCACCCTCAAGCTGCTCGATGATGAGAAAAAATCCTGTCCGTTTGTCAAAGATAAGGACGGCTGCATCATCTATGAAGATCGGCCCACATCATGCCGTTACTATCCATTGGGCGTGGCCACCTTGCAGCACAAGGAAGGGGCCGATGACGAAGGCTTCTTCTTTTTTGTCAACGAACCCCATTGCAAAGGCTTTGAAGAAGAAAGCGAATGGACCGTCGCCGAATGGCGAGCTGATCAAGGCGTGGATCTGCGCGATGAAATCAATCGCGAATGGACGGATCTGGTGGTCCGCAAGCGTTCCTTTCCCTCCAGTATCAAGCTTACCGACAAAGCCAAGCAGCTGTTCTTCATGGTCAGCTATGATATTGATAAGTTCAAGGATTTTGTTTTTGAAAGTGCTTTTTTAAAACGCGTGGATGTGGATGCGGCCACTGTGGAAAAAATTAAAAATGATGAAGTCGAGCTGCTTAAGTTCGGCCTGGAGTGGCTGAAAGGGGCACTTTTCAAACAAACCGATCCGGAAACCCAGGCAGCCAATATGGGCGATAGCGCCCCCCAAAACTAAGATCAGTTCCCAATCCATAGAATTAAAAAACCGTCCGCTTGCGCAACTTCGCACAAACGGACGGTTTTTTGTGGGTGTTAGTAATCCGTGTAATACAACCCCTCTTGAAACCGCTGATCATTGAGTCTGGCGTCAATGTCCACATTAAAATAATCGGCCAACGGTGCCAGGATCTCCGGGCTATTGGCCTGAACGGTTTTGGTGATCCCGATGACCACATCCAGGCCCGCCCGGCTCATTTTGCCCAACGGTGCCCGGCAGGGACCTGCAGGCACGCCCAGAAGCTGCATCAGGGTTTTAATAGCCAACGGATTCCTTGCCCGACAAACCGCTTCTCCGTATGGGGTTTTCTCATGGGTGACCACCGTGACCAATCCAAAAAGCGGTTTCAAGGCCTCGGCCAATTGCCTGGCCTGATCCAGCTTTTTATCGGCCAACAATTGTACCAGATCTTTCATGGCTTTGGGCGCGATATTGGAAACCACCGAAATGACGCCGGCGGCAGCGATATCCGGATCGGTCATCATCTGATCGGTTAACCCATCGTCTCCGGATAAAATGGTAAAATCAGGTCCACAACATGCTCGGGTGCGTCGCATGTTGTCCAGGTTTCCCGTGGCCTCTTTGACAACGTTGACATTGGGATATGATTTGGCCAGCAGCGCCAGGTCCTCGGGAAGCAGTTGGGCACCGGTTCGTCCGGGGATGATATAAGGAATAATTGTCATATCGGGAAATGCGGCCGCTACCGGCGCAATGTATTCCTTGCGGATCTCCATGGAACTGGGACCATTATAATACGGATCCACCAACAGGACACCATCCACGCCGGCCTCCACAGCATGGCCGGTGGCAGCCAGCGCCTCTTTGGTGTTGTTGCTGCCGGCGCCGGCAATACAGCGACATTTACCCTTGGCCTGCTGTGCATAAACTTGAACGACCTGATGATGTTCCTGCCATGTCAAGGTGGGACTCTCACCGGTGGTACCCACCGCCAGAAGTCCGTCAATCCCGTTTTGAATCTGGAAGTCGGCAAGGCGGGAAAGCCCTTTCTCATCCACCGCGTCACCGAGAAACGGCGTTACCATCGCGGTATAACACATTGAATCCATGTTACCTCCTGAAGAAAAATCTAAATTGTAATGGAAAAAAAGAAACGCGTGAAACAGCCGTTATAATCCGAAGCGATCCTTACTAAACGGGGATTTGTCATCATCAGCGCACACCCTTACGGTGTAAATTCTGGCAACATCCCCGATGGTCTCCGGTTTCATGGCAGTCTTTCCTGGTGATTTGAAAAAGGCCGCGCCAAACACGGTTGCGCCGCCACAGGTGTGAATTTTTAATGAATAAAAAGACTAAAAAAGTTGATATTTTATGTCAAGCAAAAAGCTGGTTTTAGTATATTATTTTTCTTGACACAGACCATCAGCCACGCTACCCATCTTTTTTTCATCATAAAAATGATATCGATGATATCGCCGGAAAAGGACGTGTTCATGGAAAAACCAAAAAATGCAGAAGCCTTTATCGCTCAACAAAAACAAGCCATTGCCAGCAATCCGGATTGCGGCACATCTCATTATAACCTTGCTGTCGCCCTGCTTGGTCAGGGAAAAGTTGAAGAAGCCGAACAATCACTGGCCACGGCCATTGAATGCAGCCCCGGTCTAGCTGAAGCCTATGTCCAAATGGGCGGAATCTGTCTGAAGCGGGGCGATATGGACGGCTGCCTGGACTGGAACAGAAGGGCGGTCAAAGCCAAACCCAGTTTTTCTGAAGGATGGGGCAACATCGGATTTGTGCTGCTTCAACACGGCGATGTGGAAGGTGCCATTACCGCCCTTGAAAAGGCAACCGCCTTTAATTTCCGTTTTATCCAGGCCTTTGCCACCCTGGCCAATGCCTACCTGATGAACGGCCAGATCAAGGAAAGTATCGAGGCCAATCTCAAGGCCTTGGACCTTTCGCCGGAATTTGCCGTGGCACACAATAACCTGGCCATTGCGTATCTTGAAGATGGACAACCGGAAAAAGCCCTGGCGCACGCAGACAAGGCCAAACAGTTTGGGTATGAGGTGGCGCCGGAAATCCTGAAAGAACTTGAGCCACACCGAAATTAATTCATGGTAGATACAACCGGATCATGCCTTCCCATGATCCGGTTGAATTTATTTATACACGCCAGATAATGGCTTAAGGCCGCCATGCCATCCATCCAATTCTTTTTGGCCAATACAGACCATCCCATGGACAGCCACCATCCGCTTTGGCAAAGGCAGTTGCCTGAACGAAAGGATTCGGTTGCCTTAGCCGCGGATCACCAATCCCGTTCCATGACCTACGGCGACTATTTTAGCGCCATCGCCGATTTCTGTGCGTCAAACGCATGGCACCCGATCCTAAGCGCCATGCAGCAATCGCTTCAACGGCCGATAACCATACAGGAAATTCTTCAATTATCGGTTTTCCTGGAAAAACATGGTGCCTTGTACCATCCGGGTCGCGTGATGGTAACCACCCCGGACCAGGCGATATCGTTCGTGGTCAATGTGGCCGCCTCTGACGCCGGGCGTAACACCCTGCCCCTGGAAATGGATGCACTGGCACGGCTTGGCGACCAGCGTCCATTCGGCTGGTTTCCCACGCTTTACAGCGGTGTGCTCGAGCCAACGCCGATGTTTTTGGCGAACTGGTTTGACGGTTATCATGAATTTCACCTGACCCGATCGAAAAAAAAAGCGGATTTATCCACGATTGTCTGGGATGGCGCCCAAACACCGCACCTCTTGACGGACCAACAGTCCGCCGATCTTTACCGACAGGCGAGCATGATTCTTACCGCCTGTTATGATCCCTTGACCACCGATCAAATTTATCCCTGGCATCATGCCGCCGGCGATTTTGTGGTCCGCGAAAAAGGTCCTAGCGTGGATGTAAAATTGATTACGGTCAGAAATTACGCACCCGTGCCCACGTTGACGACGGTCCCGAAGAATGAACGAGCGCTGCTCGACAACCTGGTCGCTTTTTGTCTGCATCTGTCCATTGGTATGCGACTGGATCGGCTGGACGGTGTACTGGAAACGGTCTGGGCACCGGAAACGTGCCTGATATCGGTGATCGATGGATTTTTCAAAGGGCTCGACCTGACCAGCCGGTTAAACGGCTTTCCCGATACATTTCTATCCCTGTTTCAGGATTATTGTTGCCACCAATCCGAAGGACAGCTGATGGAAATGGCGCAGCCCTTGCTAAAATCCCTTTTCGAGGGAAAAAGGGAAGAACGTCACATCATCGATCAACACGTGGAACAACATTTGCGTCAGATCCGCCGCTGCATTCGAAACCAAACGATCGCTGACTAACATGTAACCAACAACAAAATTACGGATTGCCCCCGTTTTTAGCTTGAACACCACATAAAGACGTTTTTATAAAACGGGTCACAACATTTTGTATAAAAAGCGTATTTTCAGCGTTACTTGAGGCTTAACTCCGTGAAACCATGCTTTTTTATTGACAACGCCGGTCAATAATTCTATATCTGCTCCTTGCAATTTTATTGATTTAAACCGCGTGATTTCAACTATCCCGACAAGATATAAAGAAAAAATTTGAGAGGAGGTGACCTTAACCCCCCGTTGGGGATGATTTTATTTCGATTGGCAGGTTGGTATACTATCAATTCAAATGGAGGTAAAAGATGGCAAAGCATGCAACCCCTTTGTTGGACCAGCTTGAGTCCGGTCCGTGGCCAAGCTTCGTGTCGGACCTGAAGCAGGAAGCGGCAAGCAGGGCCAAGAATGCAAACAATGTGGAATTCCAGGTGCCCCAAGACTGTGTTGAAGACCTGCTGGGTGTATTGGAACTCTCCTACAAACACGGCGTAACCCATTGGAAGCACGGCGGCATCGTCGGTGTTTTCGGTTACGGCGGCGGCGTTATTGGCCGTTATTGCGACCAGCCGGAAACATTTCCCGGCGTGGCTCACTTCCACACCATGCGTATCAACCAGCCTGGCGGGAAATACTACACCACCGATTTTCTGAAAAAACTGTGTGACCTGTGGGAGTTCCGCGGCTCCGGCATCACCAATATGCACGGCTCCACCGGTGACATCATTTTTATCGGTACCTCCACCCCGCAGTTGGAAGAAATTTTCTATGAACTGACCCATAATTTTGATCAGGACCTCGGTGGTTCCGGCTCCAACCTGCGGACTCCGTCCGATTGTATCGGTTCGTCTCGCTGTGAATACGCCTGCTACGACACCCAGGCCATTTGCTACGAACTGACCCAGGAATACCAGGACGAATTGCATCGCCCGGCCTTCCCGTACAAGTTTAAATTCAAGTTTGACGGCTGCCCCAACTGCTGCGTGGCCTCCATCGCCCGCGCCGACATCTCCTTTGTCGGAACCTGGAAAGACGACATCAAAATCGATCAGGAAGCCGTAGCAAGCTATGTCGGCGGTGAATTCGCTCCCAACGGCGGCGCTCACAGCGGCCGCGACTGGGGTGCATTCGACATCCAGAAAGAGGTTATCGACCTTTGCCCCAGCCAGTGCATGAAATACGAAGGCGGCAAACTCGCCATCAACACAAAAGAGTGTACCCGCTGCATGCACTGCATCAACGTTATGCCGCGTGCCCTGCACATCGGTGATGACCGCGGTTGTTCCATGCTGGTCGGCGCCAAGGCTCCGATCCTCGACGGCGCTCAGATGGGCTCCCTGCTGGTGCCTTTCATCAAGGTTGAAGAGCCCTACGATGAAATCAAAGAAGTCATCGAATCCATCTGGGATTGGTGGATGGAAGAGGGCAAGAACCGCGAACGTCTCGGTGAGCTGATTAAACGTCAGGGATTCCAGAAACTGCTCGAAATGACCAACATTAAGCCGGTGCCGCAGCATGTTTTGGAACCGCGGCACAACCCCTACATCTTCTGGAAAGAAGACGAGGTTGGCGGCTGGGATCGCGACATCAACGAATTCAGAAAGATTCACCAGAGATAGAGGGGAGGATTTATAATGGCATTTATTTCTTCAGGATACAATCCCGACAAACCGATGGAAAACCGGATCACCGATATTGGTCCGCAGAAATACGATAAATTTTATCCGCCCGTCATCGCCAAAAACAAAGGCAAATGGCTGTATCACGAAATCATTAAACCCGGCGTACTGGTTCACGTGGCCGAAAGCGGCGACGAAGTCTACACCGTACGCTGTGGCGGCGCCCGTCTGATGAGCGTCACCCATATCCGCGAAATCTGCGAAATCGCCGACAAGCATTGTGACGGGCATCTGCGCTTCACCACCCGTAACAACATCGAATTCATGGTCGACGACAAATCCAAAGTGGACCCGCTGATCAAGGATCTGGAAAGCCGCAAGTTTGACGGCGGCAGCTTCAAGTTCCCCATCGGCGGCACCGGTGCCGGCGTAACCAACATCATCCATACCCAGGGCTGGATCCACTGCCACACCCCGGCCACCGACGCTTCCGGTCCGGTCAAGGCCACCATGGACGAGCTGTTCGCCGACTTCCAGAATCATCGTCTGCCGGCCCAGCTGCGTGTTTCCCTGGCCTGCTGCCTGAACATGTGCGGCGCCGTACACTGCTCTGATATCGCCATACTCGGCTATCACCGTAAACCGCCGCTGCTGGATCATGAATATCTGGACAAGATGTGCGAAATCCCGCTTGCCATCGCTGCCTGCCCCACCGCCGCCATCAAACCGGCCAAAGTCACTGTCGGTGACAAAGAGCTGAAATCCGTGGCTGTGAACAACGATCGTTGTATGTTCTGCGGTAACTGCTACACCATGTGTCCCTCCATGCCCCTGGCCGACCAGGAAGGCGACGGCATCGTTCTGATGGTGGGTGGTAAAGTCTCCAACCGCATCAGCATGCCCAAGTTCTCCAAGGTCGTCGTGGCCTTTATTCCCAATGAAGCACCGCGTTGGGGATCCACCACCGCGACAATCAAAAAGATCGTCGAAGCTTACAGCGCCGGCGCCAACAAGTACGAGCGTCTGGGCGACTGGGCCGAGAGAATCGGCTGGGAGCGTTTCTTCGACAAATGTGAACTTGAATTCACCCATCATCTTATCGATGATTTCCGTGATCCCGCCTACTACACTTGGCGTCAGTCCACGCAATTCAAGTTCTAATTTGCGCCGTATAAATTAATCCGTGCAGGGGGAGGCCACGCGCCCCCCCTGCCTTCTTTAGAAAAGAGGTAACTATGGATTACGAAGAGGCAAAAGAGCTGATCGTCACCAGTCTGACCAAAAAGCTGAAGATGAAATCTAAATTCTACTTCAACGACTTGTCCAAAATTCTGGAAATGAAACCCCGTGAAGCAAAAAAAATCGTTAACAAACTGGTTCAGGATGGGGTGTTGGAATACTGGTCTTCAGGCAGTACCTCCATGTACGGCCTGCCCGGTACCGGCAAGCAGTCTGGCGCTGAGCACGAAGATTAATATCGAATTGCGACGGCAGATCCATTTTTTGGTGAACCGCCGCTTTGTGCTACGCTTTTGAAACAGGCTTCCTCCATTCAGCAGCCCACAGCAACGCCGGGGATCGTCGTTGCCGCCCTTCGTGGGGGATCGGGAAAAACTATTTTTTCCGTGGGCATTATCGCCGCGCTGAGAAGCCTGGGCAGATCCGTTTCGCCCTTTAAAAAAGGTCCGGATTATATCGACGCCGGCTGGCTAGCCTTGGCGGCCGGCCGGCCCTGCTATAATCTAGACACCTTCCTGATCGATCCGGAAACGATTCTCGCGTCATACCATACCCATACCCAAACGGCCGAATTTTCTGTCATCGAAGGCAACCGTGGCCTTTACGATTGCATCAATACTAAAGGAGAAACCAGTACAGCCGAGCTATCGAAGCTGCTTGGGCTACCTTTGATCCTGTGCATCGATGCCACCAAAACCACCCGCACCATGGCCGCCGTAGTCGGCGGTATTGCCGCCTTTGATCCTGATGTGCGTATCGGCGGGGTGGTGTTGAATCGGGTGGCCGGCAAACGGCATCAGGGTATTCTTACCCGCAGTATTGAGGAATACACCGGCATTCCTGTGGTCGGCGCGGTGCCCAAACTCAAGGAACAGCGCTTTCCCGAGCGCCACATGGGTCTGGTGCCGACCCCTGAGCATAGCTGGGCCGGGCCCGCCATCGATGCAATCCGCTCGGTTGCCCAGCAGCACCTTGATCTTGATCGGATTCAAGAAATTGCCACGACGGCAACATCGATCAGATTGCCTCAGGAAAAAAGGATGGAAAGGCAGATTCTGGCCGACCCAGTCAGAATCGGCATTCTGCGTGATGCCGCATTCCAGTTTTATTACCCTGAAAACCTGGAAGCGCTTGAAGCCGCCGGAGCAACCCTGGTGTTTGCCAGTCCGCTGACCGACCAAGGCCTTCCCCCTGTGGACGCCATTTACATCGGTGGTGGATTTCCGGAAACCCACGCCCGGGAGCTGGAGGCCAATACAGCCTTTCGTCACCAAATCAAATCCCTGGCCGAAGGCGGCCTGCCCATTTATGGAGAGTGCGGCGGTCTGATGTATTTGGGAGAGCAGCTACTTTTAGACGATGGTGCGTTTGAAATGACGGGGGTGCTGCCGGCCGTGTTTGGTTTTTCCAAACGCCCCCAGGGTCATGGGTATACCATCGTTGAGGTCGAACGGGAAAATCCGTTTTATCCTCCGGGTCAAACCTTGCTGGGCCACGAATTTCACTATTCAAGTGTAAAACAGTGGCAGGGCAACGATACCAACCTGGCGTTTTCCATGCAGCGCGGTGCCGGATTTTTTGAAGGTAAGGACGGCGTCTGCGTCAACAATGTTCTGGCCACCTACACCCACATCCATGCCCTGGGCACCCCCCAATGGGCCCGGGCAATGGTCGATCAGGCCAAAAAATATAAGGCCGCCCGTCAGAATCAACACGGATTCAAATAAAAACAGGCTGAATTGCGAGAAGCAACCCAGCCCGTTTTCAGCAGATATAAGTCAGGGAATTATTTTTTCTTCGGATGACACTTGGTGCAAGCCTGAGGGGCGGCCTTGGTTTTATTTTTCTTATTGTAATCCTTATGGCAGCCGATACAGTTTTCATGAATCGCCTCGGCATGGTACTCCATCTCCTTGGCGGCGATCTCTTTCTTGGAAGCCTTGTTTTTACGCATCTCTTTTTTCAGTTTTCCAGGCATCTGACCCGGAAGCTTATGACATTCGATGCAGTTTTTCACATCATCGCCAAGCTTGAGATCATTTAAGGCTTTACCCTTGTCATCATGATGGCACTCGCCACAACCAATTTTATACTCCTCATTGTGCTTTTTGTGCGTGAAATCGACAATGGCCTTTGAATGTTTCTCGTAAGCCTTGTTGTCCATCTTGATCACATCCTGCACCGCCGTAGCCGCATACATCGTCCCCGCGGCAAACAGAAACACCAGACAAACCGCTGAAAATACCAAAATTCGTTTTTTACCCATAACCTCCACTCTCCCTTCTTTCATGCAAGGTTAAACCACCTAAAATCACTCCGCAAAAAAATCTCTATCAGGCCTTTGGGCTTTAGTCAATGGGAATCCCGATTAATGTTTTTGATGAATTTTTAAGTAGTTACTAAAAAGTCTGCGGCTGATCCGACTGTACTGATCAAAATCGGCCATCAACTCGAAATGGGGCACCAAAGCCTTGACCACGGGGATGTTAAGGTCGTTGCGCGTGATATCCACATCAATGGGAGAATAGCCGTTGGCCAAGAGTGCTTCTTCAACCACCTTCAAATCCATATCCGGTGTTTGGGTCGAAAAATCAGGCAGCGATTCATATTGCAGCCAGGGCAGATCGGCCGGCGCGGGTGATGAGGGTGGACCTTTCGGATAGGGGTAAGGGGTTTCGGTCAACGCCGAAAGAACAGCCCGCCTGCCATCAAGGTTGACGCCGGCGCCCTTGGCCACCGTGCCGTTCGGGTGAACGGCAAAGCAGGCGCAGCCGGGAATGCCAAAGGCCGGGCTGATGTCCTGAAAATAAACATGAATGCCGCGCGCCCGGTAATCATCCAGAAGCCCCTTGATGGGCTCATCTTCAGCATACACCCGGAAACAACGGGATGGATGATACGGGTTGATCGCCGCATTGTCCCGTTCGAGCAATTCGTAGAGCGCACTGAGTCTGGCTTCGGCAACCGTGTTGCCCGACGCCAGGCCCGTGGACCCCAGTCCGGAAAAAAGCGAGCGTTCATCCAGATTGCAAAACAAAAAGACGCTTTGGGCCGGCACCCAAATGGGCTGAAAACCGGTCGTGGTCAGTTGCTGCCCTTCAATCCAGTAAAGCGGTTCATCTTCATACGGCACTTCCAGGCCCAGCTGATTCGGATCGAGCAGATGCTCCCCCTTGGCCATGAGCTGGGAACGGGATCCATGCAGCAGTGGATGCTGACGCCGGGTGCCCACTATACCGCTGTCATCCACACTGACAAATGCACTGCAGCGCTCGATAACCTCCATCAGGCACGAGGCCCTGGCCGCTTCCACACTCAGCCCCCGGCCATAGGCGGTCTGAACGCTGGAAAGGGTATAGTTCAGACCACCGCTTTTCACCGCATGATTGAATCGCCATTTGCGCAGCAGCGCAATGGGACTCAAAGAACTCTGGTGGCGCATTTCCGGGCCTTCCAGAATATCCAGGTCCTCCAGTCGCTGCAGGGCCAGATCGATGGTTTGGGCCATGGGCTGTCGCGGCGTCCCCATGCCGTCCATCCCGGCAGGCAGGCGATCAATAATTGCTTTCACATGAGCGGATTCAGACGGCGGCTGTTGATCAGCGTGGCAATCTTTGAAGACCATGGATAGACCGGTTTTTTCAGGGGGGGGGAGGGGCCGATGCCGCGTCAGGTTGGCATCGAACAGCTGTGCCCACTGCCCGTGCAGGGCTTGATCGGCACGCATGATTGATCGTAGAAAAATCAATGGCGTCTGCCCGGCCAGTTGCCTGGTCTCCCGGCGATTGAAGCGTTTTTTGATTTCAGCCAGATGGGGGTGAATGGTGCCGGCTTCCAAAAACAGGGCCCGCAGCGCCGGATCACCGCCGGCATCGGCTTCAATCAGGTCCATCACCGCCGGTGCCGGTAGCTCTCCCACTTGCCCCAATAAATGCAAATGCATAAAACTGTCTGTTGGACAGCAACGAAGATAATCGATCATCGCCGTCAAATCAGATATGTCCTGGGGAACAGCGGAAAAGAAACCGGTGCTGCCGGCAGTCTGATTTAGCTCAAGGCGGTAGTTGATCGGTGATCGGCGGGTGGTATTCATGAATCCATCGCGCCGTCGGCTTCTTCTGTCACCTCATCGGCATCTTCTTTCTTACGTCCAAAGATGCGCGCACCAATAATGCTGATCTCATACAGCAACATCAGTGGCAGGGCCATCATGATCTGGGTGACCACATCAGGCGGCGTTAGAATGGCCGCACCGACAAAAAAGAGCAATAAAGCGTACTTTCGATTCTTTTTCAGGAAAGGGACGGTAACAATTCCCAGCCGGGCCAGAAAGGTGATAACCAGGGGCAGCTCGAAAACCAGGCCAAAGGCCAGCAGCAGCTTGGCTGAAAAACTCAAATACTCCTTCATGGACGGCATGGGACGGATCGTTTCCGTGGCAAAGCCCAGGAAAAACTGAAACCCATAGGGAAAGACAATGAAATAGCCAAACAGGGCGCCGCCCACAAAAAAAAGGGTCGATAAAAAAACAATGGGCAGCAAAAGCCGCTTTTCCCGATCATAGAGCCCGGGGGCAACAAACATCCAGAACTGGTAGATGATCACTGGTGACGCGATCATCAGACCTCCCAGAAAAGAGACTTTTAAAAACGTGAAAAACGCCTCGGGCAGGCCGGTATAGATCAGTGTCTCACCGTCCTGCATGACACTGATCAGTGGCTGGGTGAGGATCTGAAACAGCCACTCCTTAAATCCGTAACACAGCGTAAAACCGATTCCCACGGCAATAAAAGAAATAATCAGCCGTTTACGTAATTCTTCCAGATGGGCGGTAAAGGGAATTTTATCGTCTGTATCCATGTCCGGGTCAGCCACCTCGTTTATCCTTTGCGGGGTTCAGCGTCAGATCCGGGAATATCGGCGGCCGGCCCTTTCTTATCATCAGAAAGGGCCGGTTCCGATTTAGCCGTGTCATCGCTACGGTGAAATGCCGCTTTTACGTTGTCCACCGGATCATGATCCGGTGTAGTCTGGTCCGTCTCAAGATCCGCCTTACCGTCATCAGTCGCGTCGGGTTTGGCCGGACTGGTCCCGGCAGGTCGATTGCCTTTTAGATCCCGGTTGATGTCGTCAAATGTTGTTTTCACTTCTTTGAGTTCATCGTCAATCTGAAAGCTGTCTTTCAGCTCGTTGGTCGCCTTTTTAAATTCCCCCAGGGCCCTGCCCAGGGATTTGGCCAGATCCGGCAGCTTTTTGGGGCCGATAACAATCAGCGCCACGGCCAGAATCAGTATCATTTCCGGCATTCCGATACCGAACATGCCTATCTCCTTTTTTGCCCAAAGTTGGCGGTTTTCCAAAAAATCAGAGACTACTGGTTTTAAAAAAGGGTGTCAAGATTGACGGTTTCGTAAAAAGTCCGATATCGGCGTTACGCTTCACCCCTCGTCACTGCAAAGTACGATAAGTACGCATCATTCCTCGGGATTCGCAAGCCTTGATCTCGGACTTTTTACGAAACCGTCTGGAAAGGGAATTTTAATAAATTCATCAAGATTGAGCCGCAGAGATGGGGATTAAAATGAATTCTTTTCAGGATCGAGAATCAGCAAAAAAAAATTTCCCTCATGCTGCATATGCCCGGCGGCAATCTGGGCGTAGGGTCCGTTGCCCCAGAAAATATCCACGCGCCCCGGCCCACGGATGGCGCCGCCGGTGTCCTGATTCAAGGCAAAACCTGAAAAATCCATCCACCGGTCGATTCGGCCATTGCCATCCACCACCGGAATCTGGGTTTGTAAAAAGGCGGGTGCCGCCATCGGGAACACCCGCCTGTCTATGGCAACGGAGCGACCCGGTGTCAGATCCACACCAAGGGCGCCGATGGGGCCTGCGGTTTCGGTTTTAAAAAAGACATAACTGGGGTTATGGTTGAGCACATCCTCAACCTCTTCGGGATGGTTTTTCAGATAGGCCTTAAGCCGCTGCATGGACATCTGCTCGGACGGGATCTTGCCCTGATCAATCAAAAGCCGTCCAATACTGCGGTAGGGGCGGCCGTTGACACCATGGTAATGTACCCGAAGCACATCCCCATTGGTCAGGCAAATTCTTCCGGATCCCTGGACGTGTAGAAAAAAAAGATCGATTCGGTCATCCACCCAGGCAATGGGTTTCGCCACCCGAGTAAAGGATTCGTCCGTATCAATAGCCTGACGGTCAGGGTAGGGAACCACGGTGTTGCCTTGCAAACGGCCGACAATACGCTGTCCCCTAAACTTTTTACTAAAGGCGGACAGGTCAATGACCATCAGGTCTTTGGGCAGGGCATAGATCGGATAACGGTAGCGGCCATCTCGTTTAAGGCTCCCCAAAAGTTGGGGCTCGTAATAACCGGTAAACAACACGCGCCCTGTTTTCGGCCCCCCTATGCTGCGATACACCCGGTAATTTTCGGTGATGAACCGATTTATGGCCGCTGTGTCGGGCCGGGTAGCCAAAAAGTCTTTGAGCACCGTTAACGAGCGCATCAGATGGCGGGCACTGTAAGCGTCATCACCGAAATGAAAAACACGCTCAGCCGGCAGCCGCTCAAGATATTCCAGACTTTTGTCGATTCCACGGCCAATGTTATCGAGAAAAAAACCGTCCGAGAAATTAGGATAATCGGCTGCGGAAAGCCTTTCAAGCGAGGTTGCGGGTTTGGTCGGCGGTGGCTTGAAAAATGCGCAGCCGCCGGCCAGGATCAGGTAAATGCTGGCCAACACTGGTATCAAAGCGAACCCGTATCGGCAGACGGTTTTCCTCAAACCGCTTTATCCCTGACGAATGTTCCACTTTTTCCGCCGGTTTTTTTAAGCAGGCAGATATCCGTGATCGTCATGGATTTATCGATTGCCTTGCACATGTCGTAAAGGGTCAGCGCGGCAACGGAAACGGCGGTCAACGCCTCCATCTCGATACCGGTCTGATCGAAAATACGCGCAGTGCCCTCAATGCGAATGCTGCAGTTGGTTGCATCCGGGAAAAAATCAACCTGGGCATGGGTCAGATTCAGCGGATGACACATGGGGATCAGGTCGGCAGTTTTTTTAGCGCCCATGACGCCGGCGATGCGCGCCGCTTCCAAAACATTTCCCTTGGAGACGGTACCGGCGGTGATGCGCTGAAATGTTTCTTCTGACATATGCACAACGGCCTGGGCCACGGCCGTGCGCTGGGTGGGCTTTTTTTCGGTGACATCCACCATGCGCACGCGGCCACTCTCATCAATGTGGGTCAATTCGGACATGTGTTGCTCCCAAAAACAGCTTACTTAGATAAAGAATTCAGTCTTGGCGGTCACCGTATGTTTAATGGCATTGAGCGTGTCCCCCAGGACCTGGATCACGTTATCCCGGATATCTCCAGCCACTACCAGCAACATCACGTCATCGCCCACTTTTAGATCGCGGTCGGCAGCGATTTCCACCTGAATATCAATGATTCCCGGCCGTGCCCGTTGCTCGGCCAATACCTTGTCCAACTGTTCCATATTAGCGGCCACCCGCAGACCTGAAACGTTACGGCCGTCACGGGAGGTGCCCCGGACGACACCGTTATGGCACAGAATCATGCCCACTTTTTCGTATTCCGGATGGGTTTTTATCTTGGAAATAAGTTCATTAGCATTCATATCGGTCTCCATTAGCTGAGGCCCTGGTCAAGGCTTTCCGCCAGAACCAGGTCCTCGGGCGTATTGATGTTAAAAAAAGAAATCAACTGCGGATCAATGGCCCGCAGTTCGGGCTCGGCAACGGTCTTGACGCGTAATTTTCGAAAAAGCCCCTGTATTTTAAGCAGATCCCTTTCAAGTTGCCAAGCAATGGACGGCAAACAGTTTTTTTTGTACACCGCAAACATGGGCTCGAATCCCGACTCTGTTGAAGGAATAATGATATCCGCCTTGGAATCAATATGCCCTATCAGACAGGAAATCAACGCATCATTGATAAACGGTGTGTCACAGGCGGTGCAAAAGACATAATCATGGGCAGCGGCGAACAGGCCGGCGTGCAGGCCATTTAACGAACTGCGTTGATCATAGTGATCACTGACAATCAGCGCGTCCACATCGATGTAAGTCACCGGGTCATTGGTAACCAGAATAATCTGATCAAACAACCGACGGTAGACTTCCATCTGGCGATCGATGATGCGTTTGCCACCGATTTGGATAAAGGCTTTGTTTCGGCCTCCGAGCCGTTTGCTCAGGCCACCAGCCAGGATTACGCCGCTGCAAGGTATTGCCATCCCACATCCCCCGGAAGGGTTTATCGATTCATTCATACCGAAAGACTGAAGAACTGAAAAGAACAAACAAAAAGTCGTGTTTGGTTGAACATAATGAAAAGCCTTGATAAAAGCAAGACTCTAAGCGTGCCGACGCGTTTTTCAGACAAATGCTTTAGGAAATGAATATAAGGACTTGCCTTGCAATCCCCGATGGTTTAGTTAGTGCCCATCCAGAAACGGCGCCCTTCACCCGATTTCGGCGTTGGGCAACAAATTCAAATCCTCAAAATATTACTAATATTCCTCCGGTTTGAATTTGTTGGCCGCCTTGAACTCGGGCAAAATTCACCATTTCTGGATGGACGCTAGTTAATTTGTTGATTAAGAAAAAAATGAAATTATAAGGTAGGTGAATATGGGCGTACACGAACATCGCAAATCAGCACCGCGGGCAGTTGATGTAGGCATCCTGTCGGTTTCTTCCACTCGATCCCTTACCGACGATGAAAGCGGTCTGTGGATTGCCGGGCAGGCCAAAAAAGAAGGGCACAATGTACGCTTCCATGAGGTGGTGACCGACGATATCACCGCCATTCGGGAAACGGCATTGAAGGCCATCCGCCATCAAAATCTTCAGGCCCTGTTGATTACCGGTGGAACCGGTATCACCCCCCAAGATGTCACCATCGAAGCCATCAAACCCCTGTTCACCAAGGAAATGACTGCGTTCGGTGCCATATTTGCTCAGCTAAGCTTCGAAGAAATCGATTCGGCCGCCATTCTTTCCCGGGCAGCAGCCGGTACCATCGGCGAAACAGTGGTATTTTGCATGCCGGGCAGCAAGAAGGCCTGTCAACTGGCCTGCAAGGCGCTGATTTTTCCGGATTTAGGGCATGTCGTAGCCCATGTCAAATAAATCCTTTGCTGAAATGACCGTCAAGGACCTACAGTCCAGGGTGGATCACTGGATCCAGACTTATGGGGTGCGCTACTTTTCCGAATTGACCAACCTGGCGATTCTCATGGAAGAAGTGGGGGAACTGGCCCGTATCATGGCCCGCACCTATGGTGAACAAAGTTATAAAACCCCTGAAAAAGCATCGGATCTTGGCGATGAGCTCGCCGATATACTCTTTGTTCTGGTCTGTATCGCCAATCAAACCGGTGTGGATCTGGATGCGGCCATTTTACAAAACCTTCAAAAGAAAACATCCCGTGACCACCACCGTCACCTGCAAAACCCAAAATTAAACACCTCAACCTGAGAATGAAACAATTAAGCATTGACGAGCCCCTCATTCAGTGCCTCACAAAGTGCGGTATCAACACTGAGCGTCCGCCCATCCAGACCAACGGCCGGCACCGCGCCCATCAGGGCGTTGGTTAACAGAACCATATCAGCATGAAATAAGGCATCGGGATCAAGCGGCCGATCGACAATCGCATACCCGTTTTTCGAAAACCACTGGCAGGCCGCCGCCTGCATCACCCCGGGCAGCACATGGGGGGAAACCGGGCACGTCACTGTTTGTCCCGATATCACCAGCAGATTGGCAGTGTTGGTCTCGGACACACTGTGATCCGGATTCAAAATCAAGGCTTCGTGGGCGTCATGCTCAAGGGCCCAGGCGCCGGCCCGGTAGTAGTAAAGATAATTCAGCGTTTTGTGGTCAGCCAGCGGCGTCAGGCGCGCGTGGGGATAGGTGACAAGCCGAAGGCCTTTTAATCCCAGGGCCTCTAGACGATGGGTATACGGCCGGGCGGTCACCAACAGGGTGCCATTAAAAACGGTTGCGTTAGAATCGCCCCGGGTGGCCAGAATTTTGACCGCCGTGGTGGTATCAGCCAACCCGTTTTTGTCAATCACCTGGTCAATCACGTCCGACCAAGTCAGATCCGGTACCGGCCCGCCAAACAGATCCGCCCAAGAGCGGTTGAATCGTGACAGATGCTCGGCCAACCGGCAGACAATCCCCTTTTCAACCCGGATGGTTTCAAAAAAACCAAACCCGTATTGCACCCCTAAATCACTTGTCGAAACAGCGGCCTTGTCCTGCACGGTCAGACGACCGTTTTGCCACACCCAGGGTCCCTTGTCGCTATTGGGTTGCCGGGCCGTTCCCTGAAATACCCGCATCAGGGTTTCCCCTTTATGCAGGGTTTCGGCAAATTCATCGGCAGGGTCGGAATCATAGACGATTCCACCGCCCACGGAAAACAGCAGCCGATCGCCGACAATGGTGGCCGTACGGATGGCAATGGACAGATCCATGGTATCGTGAAACCCGATGTATCCGATGGATCCCGTGTAAACATGACGCCGGTGCGATTCCAATTCGTCAATAATCTCCATGGACCGGATCTTTGGGCATCCGGTGATGGAACCGCCGGGAAACGTGGCCCGGATCAGGTCCACACTGTTGTTGCCGTCGGCCAGGATTCCGTCGACCACGGAAACCAGGTGGTAGACATTCTGGTAGGCCTCAAGCCGTTTGTGCTCGGTCACCGTGACCGATCCGCCCGTACATGCCCGTCCGATATCGTTTCGCAAAAGGTCCACGATCATGGAAAGCTCGGCATCGTCCTTGGGACTACCGGAAAGCTCGGCCTGCATGGCCCGGTCCGCATCGGGTGTTTTGCCCCGCGGCCGGGTGCCCTTGATGGGCCGGGTTTCCACCTGCCGGCCACGCTGCATCAGAAACCGCTCCGGAGAGGTGGAAACAATCTGATGATCGCCGGCATTGACAAAAGCGAAAAACGGCGCTGGATTCATCTGATACAGTGAGCGGAAAAGGCTGAATGCATCACCGTTGAAGCCCATTTCAAAACGTTGGGAAAAGTTGACCTGATAAACATCACCGGCGGCGATATATTCACGGATGCGTTGCACCGCGGCCTCATACTCGCTTTTCGAAAAATTGGATACCATCGGCCGGCCATCACCCGAAAAGGAACCGGAAGCCGGTGCCGGCTGCTTTATCTCGGACAAAAAATCAGCAATGGCCGTATCAGCCGATGGCACATCCCGATCCTCGCGCACCGGTGCATGCACCACCGTGGTACCGGCGATCTTGTCATGGACCACAATCAACGATGGCGCGACCCAATACAGATGGGGCAGGTTAAGGTCGTCCATTGATGTTCGGGGCAGGGTTTCAAGGTTGTCTTTCAAATCGTAGGCCAGGTAACCGAAAAGTCCGGCGGTGACGGGCGCCCATTTTTCGTCGGTGGCCAGTCGGCAACGCCCCAGCACCGCGTCAAGAACATCCAGTGGCGAATGGTCCATGCAATGCGCTGTGCCATCCAGCACAATCTGCGTTAGTCCATGACGCCCACAAAGGGTGAGCCAGGGATGCAAAGCCATGATGTGATAGCGGGCGCAGTCCAGGTCCGAGCCGCTGAGCAGCACCACGCAGCCCGGTTCATGGGCAAAGCGGGCGGCCAGAGCGTCAAATGGACAGTCCAGCTGAAACACACGCGAACGCACCCCGGTCAAGGTCGGCAGATAATCAATGACCCGTTTCATCAACACCGGACCTCCATGCATGCCACCGATCCGATCCGTAAAGGACGAAAAGCGTTTACCGATTGCTGCAATGTCTGGTCGGTCAATGTATCCCTCAAGGGACCCAGGCATAAAAAATTCTCTATGAGGGCAAACCCATGGTCGGTCAGAAAACTTTCCGGGTGGAACTGAACACCGTGAATGGGATACCTGCGATGGGAAATCCCCATGATGGTGACGCCTGCCGTGCGCCCGGTCACGACCAGCTCGGTATTCAGCGCTGCCGGGGTCGGGGCAACGGCCAGGGAGTGGTAGCGGGCCACCTGAAACGGGGAGGGCAGGCCGGCAAACAGATGCATGCCTTCATGGATCACCGGACTGGTTTTACCGTGCATGGGCCGATTGGCGCGTACGGTGCGACCACCGAAGACTTCGTTGATACACTGCATCCCCAGACAGACTCCCAATATGGGGGTGGTCCGGTAAAATGCATCGATAAGGTCCATGGAAATGCCGGCATGCGTTGGATCCTTGGGCCCCGGACTGATCAGGATATAATCCGGTTTTTTTTCGGCCACCTGCTCGAGTGTGATACGGTCACTCCTAAAAACCCTGATGGAAAGGTCATAGCGCATAAACATCTGCACCAGATTATAGGTAAAAGAATCATAATTATCGATCACCAGCAGACTATTCATCAATATCTCCAAATTGATTAAATGATTTTAAAAGAATACTGAAATCGTGGTTGTCCAGAAAATAGAACAGCCACCCAGGTTGAGCCTGGGTGGCTGATGCCTATTGCATAACTCAATATTATCAGTGCGTCACCAAAATGGAGGCACACCTTTTCGTTTATTTGTTTTCCTTCGGTAGCCTAAATGGCTGATTTAGGTCAAGCAAAAACTTTTACGAATCCGTCCGAATGGCTAACCGATCAGATCCGGATCGGCTATCCGGCAAAACACACGATACCAATTGACGCTGGTGTTTGCGTGGCAACCCGTTGACATTGGGCAGGCAAAAAGAAAATTCATTGGCGGTATTGCAGTCCATGCATCGATAGGTCACAACCGCCGATCTGCATTTGACCGCATCGCGAATATCGGATTCACACACCAAATTGCCGCCACAGTGACACTGGCAAGGAACCACAAACACGCAAACGATACCGGCAATATCCTCCTGTATGATGGTGACATCACCCAGGCCCAAGAGCGTCCATTCTTCTACCAAATCCGTGTAAAAACGCCTCGTGCGAAGGCTGCGTTGCTTTGCCAGGGCCCTTCCGGTGGCTGTTTTCAGTGTATCGGGTGCATGATAGGCATAGGTCAGCTCAACGCTCATGCGGATCATCAGTTGATCATCCAAAAACTGGCGACGCATGGCTTTTTTAGCAAAAAACTGCGCAACGCCCATGTTGCCCAGTTTATCAAGGCTATCCGCATCGAAAACAATACGTCCCACATCATTGGTCGCTTCGCCGTCAAGGTAACAGGAAAGAACGGCCTCCCTGATGGTGGGAATCCATTTTTCATAGGCGGTTCCCGAAAGAATCTGTTCGGCGAGCAGGACCGCATTTTTTTCTTCCGGGGTATCGTCCGCATGGTAGCGGCCGTGGGCAAATTTTCCCATATCATGGAAAAGACCGGCCAACAGTGCCGGCTGCGTTGGGCAGCCCTCCTTTTCCGCAAGGTAAACGGCAATGCGGCCCACTCTTGAGCTATGGGCCCAAAGGCTGGAAAAAGTCTCTTCGACCCACTGATGCTGAAAGGCGGTTTCCTGTTCTATCAGGGTCTGGCGAATGGCCTGCAATACCGCTGGTGAAAGGGATTGAAAGGCGTCCCTACCGGGTGGCGTCTGTGCCTGAGGCTCGGTTAAGCGGTCAGTATGACCTGATAATGCCTTGGGCTGCCAGATTCGCGAGCCGTTATCTTTATCCAGGTGATTCGATACCCGTTGTCGATCTTGATTGCCAGCCTCTGAAAAACGAGAGGCTGTGAACATTTTGGAAATGGATCTGATCATTTTCTATCGTTTCTACGACACACGCATCCAGACCATGGATACTTTTTTATACCATCATTATTGATAATACACTGAAATTTGTTCTTTATCACTATGCAGATATTGAGCCAATCATTTTTTAACCTATTTTATCAATCCACAGGTATCAACACCGTAAACGTGGTTCCCTTGTCCGGCTCACTCTCCACACTGATGCGGCCCTTTAGGGCTTCCACCAATCCTTTGACGATGGGAAGTCCCAGCCCGGTTCCCGTGATAAATCGGGTTTTATCATTTTTTACGCGGAAAAACCGGTCAAAAATTTTATCCAGATACCTTTCATCAATACCAAACCCATTATCGATCACCTGTACCCGAAGGTTAAGCCCGGACAAATCGACACGAACGGTAATCTCGCCACCTTCCTGGGTGTAATTGATGGCATTGGTGATCAGATTACCGAAAATACTTTCCAGGGCCAGGGGGTCGGCCTTGATGGTCGGCAGGGCGGTATCCGGTTTAACCAATGTCAAGGTCTGGGATTTGTTTTTGGCCCGGGTGCCAAGAAAATCGACAATATTGCTTAACAGTTCCTCCAACATCACGGGTTTGGGTTCCTGGCAGGTGGTTCCCGATTCGATGCGGGACAGATCCAAAAGGTCTCCGATGGTGGAAATCAACCCTTGGGTTTTTTCTTTGGCCCTTGCCAGAAGATGCTCTTCCGATTCGCTTAGCTGCCCCATCAAATCGTTGAGTACCAGTGCCAGCTGCTCGTGGATCGTGGACAGTGGACTTCTGAGTTCATGGGATACCTTGGCGACAAACTCTGATTTGAGACGATCCAGCACTTTCATGTTGGTGATGTCGACCAAGGTTACCACCGCTCCCAAACATTCTTTACGCTCTCCCAGCACGGGTCTGCCGCGGGCCATGAAAAACCGGTCCCCCCCCACAGCAAATTCGTAGGATGGAATATCGTCAAAATCCACATGACGGCCACCGGAAATTTCCACAATCAACTGACATAATCCTTCATCGGGAATATACGCCGAAATATGGTCGCCGGTGGCGGTGTCTTCGCTTAGTGATAAAAGCCGGCCAAAAGCCGGGTTCATCAGCACCACTTGACCATCGGCATTGGTGACGACAATACCGTTGGGAAGCGAATCGATGATGGTATGCACCCTGCTTTTTTCCGTTCCCAGGTCGGCAAGCGTCCGCCGGCGCTCGGCCTCTAAGTTGGCCGCTTCTTTTTTCAGGGTTATTTTTTCAAGTGCCCGATTGACCACAATGCGCAGTTGATCCGGCTCGAACGGCTTGGGGATGAAATCATACGCGCCCCGTTTCATGGCCTCGATGGCCGTTTCAATGGTGGCGAAACCGGTGATGATAATAACCAGGATATCCGGGTTCAGGGTCTGGATGCGTTTGAGTACCTCCATGCCGTCGATACCTGGCATTTTCAGATCCAACAGGACGATGGACACATCGGTGCGTCCGATAATATCCAGCCCTTCTTCGCCATTTTTGGCCGTCAGCGCATGGCATCCCATGCGGTCGATGATTCGCGCCGATCCGTCCCGGATTCCCTTCTCATCATCTACCACCAAAACGGTTACAGGATCAGGCGTGCTCTGCATGGTCAGCTCCTTTTTTTGTTTCATGGGTTATGGGAAATTCAATTGTAAATGTACTGCCACGGCCGGGAAGGCTACGAGCAAAAATATTTCCATTATGGTTTTCAATGATACCATAGACAACACTAAGGCCTAATCCAGTGCCCTTGCCCTCTTCCTTGGTTGTAAAAAAGGGTTCGAATATATGTCTCAAATCTTCCTCAGGTATACCTGGCCCGGTATCGGCAATGTCGATAATCACCCGATCTTTATTGGCGGATTCCCGTGTGGTAATCGTGATGGTGCCACAGCCGTCCATGGCCTGGGCGGCATTGATGATAATGTTCATAAAAACGTGGCCGAGCTGCTGGGGATCCGCTTTTACCAAAGGAATAAATGGAGTCATTCGTTTTTGTAAGGTGATGTTGTGAAACAAGGTCTGGTTTTCGATTAAAAAGAGGGTTCGCTCGATGGCCTTGTTGATACTCAAAGGGCGCATAAACTGCCTTGTCTGACGGGCAAATTCAAGTAACTCCTTGACCGTTTCCCGGCAGCGCTGGGCATCCTTTAAAATTCTGTAGAGATCTTCCCGGGCATTGTCCTCCAGATCGTAATCCTCGAGCATCAATTTGGTGTAAAGGGTAATGCCGCCCAGTGGATTGTTCAGCTGGTGGGCCACACCGGCAGACAGCTTTCCCAACGAAGCCATTTTTTCAGACTGGATCAGCTGCAGCTGGGTTTTTTCCAGTTTTTTCTGGATATGGATACGCTCTCTTAAATCGTGGAAAAAGCCAATCGAGCCGGCTTCTTTCCCGTTTTCATCATAAATGATGGATGCATAGAGACTGATGGGAAAAATTTCTCCATTTTTTGCGATGGCATTGGTGCGGTATTTTTTGAGTTTGCCCTTGCCGCCATAATCCTCGCTTCGCAAAAAACGCATGACCTGCCTAGCCCCATCATCTTCGTAAATTTCCCAGATATACAGCTTATCCAAGGCTTCATCGACACTATAGCCGGTTACCTCGGTGGCGGCGTCATTGAAAATAATGATCTTACCGGTCATATCTGAAGCGACCACACCATCACAGGCACTTTGCAAAAGATTGTATAAAAAGGTATTGGCCCGGCGCAATTCTTCCTCCAAGCCATCCAAGGCGGGCAGCTCGAAATTAAAAATAGCCATTACCTGTTGGCCGTCGTCGTCCTCAAACGGATAAGCGTAAAGACAAGCGTGTTTTTGTTTGCTCAATGCGTTTGCAGAGAGGTCCCGAAGAGAGGGGAGGCCCGATTTTAACACCTTTTTGACCGGACACTTATCACAAGGATCGGGACGATTGAAAAAAACCTGGTGGCAACGTGCACCGATAATGGTGTTTCCATTAATGGAGTCATCCATCCCAGCAGACGCTAAAATTTTAAAATCATTAGATATAATGACAACCTTACGGTTGAATGCATCTAACGCCTTGAGTAGCAAGTTGTGTTCTTTTTCCGTGCGCATCAGACCTCCCGGGGGTTGAGGTTCCTGAAACACTCGCAATCGAGCGATTAAAAGACAGATTGGTGACGTTGTCAACAGCTATACGGCGAAAATATCGTGTTTAAGATTTTGAAGGAATTAATCATCGACATATTTTGCCATACAAATCGACGTTATTAACAAACAACTGTTGAAAACTGGTCAATAAATCGGAAGTTATTAACAATTTGCTTAAGCCCTTCTATTACGCATCGGTAATTGAAAATCAATCTCATACTTATCAACAATCAAAATTAAAAAAATAATATTAAAATCAAATATTTATAGAGTTATTAACTTTTTGTTAATTCCTAATAAGACTATATAATAAAGAAATAGATTTAATTATTATAAAGAAAGACTGATCAAACAGACCTGAATGGTTTGCCGGTAGAGATGGCTTATTCAAAAATCAGTACGAAAAAATTAGAATTGAAAACGGGAAATGATGAATTAATCGGAGGCTTCACGGATGGACTGGAGATAGGTTTCCCATTCCATGGGAAGGAGTTGTTTTTTTTTGTTATTGCACGTTTTGCAAGCGGGCACTACATTTCCTTTGGTGGTTTTTCCCCCTCTGGCTACCGGAACAATGTGATCCATTGTCAATTCGCCTGCCGGTATCGGTTGGCCGCAATAATAGCACACACCCTTGGCACAACGTCGTTTCCACCACTGGGACGAGCGAAGTTCCCGGGCTTTTTGACGTTCCCGTTTGATATCCCGTTCATCCAAGTCGTATGCGTAGGGTTTCATTCTTTTTCCGTGGTGCTAATGTTTGCGGTTGCAATATTGATATTCAACCCGATATTTGCCAGCCAGTTGTCGATTTCGGCTTGCAACATGGCATAAAAAGGCGTGGACCCGCCCAACCCCGTCCTACCAAAAAAATAATTGATTTCCAATATCAGCGGCTGCGGATTATCGGCGATCAGGTCCGATTGATGAAAAATAAAATCCAATCCGGCAAGATTGATTTGCGTTTGGTGGCAAAATCGTTTGGTCAGCGTTAATGCCTCACGCTCAATGTCCGGACTGACTGCATGATCGATGCGAGCGCCACCCGTCAGACTGGTACCGAAAATGTCGGGGTTATCCTGAACTCTCCAATAGGCTTTGCGGGCTTGTCCAACAACCACCATTCGCAAGGTTCTATTTTTATGGGGAATTACCGACTGCAAGAGAAATCCCCGCTGACCGGATTTTTCGTAATCAGCTGCTTTGCAAAGCGCCTGATCAAGATCAGAAGGGGATTCAAGCAACATCACCGTCTCACCTTCACCCCCCCAATCCAGTTTGAACACGATGGGAAATACAATGGCTGAAGCGGTCTGCTGCCAATTCTTAAACTGTTTCAGATCACTGAAGATCCATGTTTTCGGATGGGAAATCTGGGTAGCTTCGAACAGCCGGGCCTGACCGGTTTTTCCAGGATAGGCGAAACGGGCGTCGTAGTTTGGAAAAACATGGCGGCAGTTATCCTTGGCCATGCGATAAAGCGTTTGCCTGCAGCCTTGGGGCAGGATTACAGCGTCGGCTCTTTGAATGGCTGCCAGATCATCGGCATCCGGATCCCGTCCGGCGCATAAACGATTGGTGTCGGTTTCGTAACAGGGATGATAGGAAAGAATCATCAGTACCCGAATTTGCGTAGCGCTTTTGTATCCTTGGTCCAGTTTTTTTGCACCCGCACAAACAGCTTCAGAAAAACACGGGTTTCCAGCATCTCTTCAATCGCCTGCCGGGCGGCTTCACCGATCTGTTTAAGCTTGGCCCCTTTTTTGCCGATGACAATCCCTTTTTGAGAATCGCGTTCCACATGAATGGTGGCGTGGATACGAACCAGCCTACCGTTTTTTTCCGTTTTGAATTCATCCACGGTGACCGCTACGGCATAGGGGATTTCCTGCCCGGTTAATCGAAACGCCTTTTCACGGATCAATTCTGCGGCAATGAACCGGGTCGGCAGGTCCGTCAGGCTGTCCGGAGGAAAAAACGGGGGGCCCAGGGGAAGGTTGGTTTCCATAATTTCCAACAGCTGGTCCACCTGCTCTCCACTTTTGGCGCTGATGGGAACCACAGCCATAAAGGAAAGCGCGGCAGACCACGCTTCGATATGTCCCAACAGCTGCTGGCGTTTGATTTGATCAATTTTATTCAGGGCCAGCAGAACCGGCTTTTGTTGCTCGGCCAATTTTTGGATCAAAAGCGCTTCCGCGGTTTTGTCCGGTGAGCTGACATCCACCATCATCAAGATCAGATCCACTTCTGCCAGTGTGGCCAGGGCAGCATCCACAATCCGGTTGTTCAGTGGGGTTTTTGATTGATGAACCCCAGGGGTATCCAGAAAAATAATTTGCGCGGCCGGTCGCTGAACCACGCCTAGGATACGGTTACGGGTCGTTTGGGGCTTTTTGGAGGTGATGGATATCTTCTGCCCCAACAACCGATTGAGCAGCGTCGATTTTCCCGCATTGGGGGCCCCTAAAATAGCAACATAGCCTGATCTGAAATGTTGATCGGTTTCGTTTTCACTCACGGCATTCATCCAAAACGATTCTGTCGATGGCCGACCAGACATCGGGTTTTCCCAGCCGCGACTTGGCGGAAAAAAGAATCAGGGTCGACGGATCCATGTTCAGGGCAGTGGCGATTGCCTGCCGTTGTTTTTTTCGTGCGGACGTGGACAGCTTATCCGCTTTGGTCAATACCAGAATGCAGGCCCGGTGATATAACGCCAGCCAGTCAATAAAATTTTTTTCCTCGATACCCGGTGTGCGGCGGATGTCCATAATCAGAACCACCGCTTTGAGGGTATCACGCCCTTTCAGATAGGTTTCAATCATCGGTCCCCACTTGCGCTTTACCGATGCAGGAACCCTGGCATACCCATAGCCTGGAAGATCCACCAGACTAAGGGCATTGTTGACTGAAAAAAAATTGATCAGCTGCGTGCGGCCGGGTGTTGAACTGGTTTTGACCAGTCGTTTACGATTAACCAGGGTGTTGATCAATGATGATTTGCCCACATTGGATCGACCGGCAAATGCCACTTCGGGCCAGTTTGCCTCGGGATATTGTGACGGTTTGACCGCGCTGGTGACGAATTCTGCCGTTTTTACGATCATGTGAAAAATACCAAAATACCGTTTAACTGCGGGTTTTTAAATAGGCTTCCAGCCGATTTAACCCCTCGATGATGTTTTCCATGGAATTGGCGTAGGAAAAACGAAGGTATCCTTCACCCTGTTGACCAAAATCGATGCCCGGTGTAACGCCGACACAGGCATTTTCCAGGATGTCGAAGGCCAAGGCATAGGAATCACTGGAAAGATGCTTGGCATTGGCAAATATGTAGAAGGCGCCGGTAGGCTCCACGGTGATGCCCAGACCCATTTCCCGCAACCGTTTGATCATATACACCCGCCGCTCGTTGTAGATGCGTTTCATTTGCTTGACATCGTCACCGGCCTCTTTGAGCGCGGCAATACCGGCCTTTTGGATCATGGCGTTGGCGGAGATAAAAAAGTTCTGCTGAACTTTCTGAATCGGACGCATGAATGCTTTGGGAGCGATCAGGTAACCGAGGCGCAGGCCGGTCATGGCGAACAGTTTGGAAAATCCATTGAACACGAAAGCACGGTCGGTGAACTCCAAAATGGAGTGTTCTTTCCCCTCGTAGACCAGGCCGTGGTAGATCTCATCGGAAACAATCCATGGCGACATATCGGCGATGGCCTGCATGCGTGACTCGGAGAGCAGATTACCCGTGGGATTGGATGGCGAGTTGATGAAAATGGCCTGGGTGCGGTCAGACAGCTTGGCCTTGATCGCCTCGGGCCGAAATTGAAAACCGTCTTCCTCGAACACCGGTACCGTCACCGGCACACCGCCGACAAATTTGATGAAGTTGGGGTAGCAGGCGTAATGGGGGTCGGACAGGATTACCTGGTCACCGGCTTCCAGCAGGGCGGCAAAAAGCATGAAAATCGCCGGTGAACTGCCTGAGGTGACCACCACCTGGTCTGGATCCACGGTTACGCCATAGGTGTCGTGATAATACTCACAAATGGCTTCACGCAGCTCCAGCATCCCCAGGCTGTGGGTGTAATGGGTAAACCCGTCCGCCAACGCCTTGCAGGCCGCATCTTTTATACATGCCGGTGTGTCGAAATCGGGCTCTCCCACTTCCAGGTGGACGATGTTTTTGCCTTCACACTCCAGAACACAGGCCCGTTCCAGAACATCCATGACGATAAAGGATGTCATTTCTTCCGTGCGTCTCGATGCCATGGGTTTCCCTTTTTGATTATTATTCTAAATCACTTTATTCAAAGGATATTCAATAATACCTTCTGCTCCTTTTTTAAGCAACTCCGGAATCAGGTCACGCACGACCCCCGTACCAATCACGGTTTCCACGGAAAACCAGTCGGACTGGTATAGCGAGGCAACCGTCGGGGCATTCAAACTGGGCAGCAGATCAACCACCTGTTCCAGTTTGTCGTGGGGCACATTCATTTTGATGCCGACCAATTTCTCACCCAGCAACGCGCCTTTGAGCAGCAGGGCGATCTGTTCGATTTTTTCGCGTTTTTGCGTATCCTCCCACGACGAGCGATTGGCGATCAACTGGGTATTGGTCTGCATGAGTTCATGGATGATGCGCAGACCGTGGGCCTTGATGGTGCTGCCTGTTTCCGTAACCTCGACGATCGCGTCCGCCAGACCGGAAACCACTTTAGCTTCCGTAGCGCCCCAGGAAAATTCAACTTTTACGGAAATACCGCGGGACTCGAAATAGCGTTTGCTGAATGCGACCAGTTCAGTGGCGATTTTTTTGCCTTCCAGATCATCGATGGTCTTTACCGGTGAATCGTAAGGTACGGCCAGCACCCAGCGGGCCGGTCTGGCACTGACTTTGGAATAAATCAAGTCTTCGACAACATGAACGTCTGAATTGTTTTCGGCGATCCAGTCCTTACCGGTCAATCCGGCATCCAGGGTGCCGTTTTCCACGTAACGGGACATCTCCTGGGCACGACAGATGGCACATTCGATGGACTCATCGTTGATTTCCGGAAAATAACTGCGATCGTTGACATTGATGGTCCAGCCGGACCGTTTGAACAGCGCAAAGGTGGCATTTTGCAGGCTTCCCTTGGGAATACCCAGTTTCAAGGGCAAAGTCATTCTTTGTAAACCTCCTTGGGATCGAAAACCGGCTGACCCACAGTCACCAGGTCTCCATCTTTCACTTGTTGGTAAAAACAACTGGCATAACCGGTGTGACAGGCTGCCCCGCCCACCTGCTCAACCTTGAGCAGCACGGTGTCGTTGTCACAGTCGACCCGGATTTCCTTGACATTTTGGATATGACCGGATGTAAGCCCTTTTACCCATAATGTATCTCGACTGCGGCTGTAATAAGTGGCCCGACCGGTTTTCAGGGTTTCTTCCCAGGCTTCTTTGTTCATAAACGCCAGCATTAGCACATCACCGGTTTCAGCATCCTGGGCAATGGCCGGCACCAACCCCCCCATCTTTTCAAAATCTAATTCTATCATTTGATTTTACTCCAAAATAGCAATATCGTATTGCGAATTTATTTGTTTTTTATAAGGATAAAATCCAATGCATCACCCATAACAAATCAAAAAACTGAATTATCTAAACAGAAGATTTGTCAGAGTCAATCTATTTTTTTTGTAACTGAGGGATTTTTGCAACTAAGGGATAATCTTGCGAAAACGTATTTCTTTTGTTAGAGTTTAAAACTTGTAATATGAATATAAATAGATATATATATTCGACTTCATTTCATATACACATCAATATGTTCATGTACCACTAACAAATACTCATCTACTTCTTGACATAACATTAAATTAAAGGTTTTTACTGTTTGCCATGCCGAAAGAAAAAAGTGCGTCGCAGATTTTAAAAAAAAGAGCCCGACGGCAATCATCAGCAACTTTTGGCCGCTTGGTAAAATGGTCGCTGATCATGGCCCTCATCCTGATGTTGATCGGGATGGCAGGCATGGTGGGGATTTATTTGTATTTGAGCGACGACCTGCCTAAAATCACATCCCTGACCGACTATCACCCATCCATTATTACAACTGTGTATTCGGACGATAACCGAAAAATTGCCGAATTTTATAAAGAACGGCGCATTGTGGTTCCCTTGTCCGACATCCCCCTTCAGCTTCAGCAAGCCTTCATTGCTGCAGAGGATGCCCGGTTTTACAAACATCGGGGAATTGATTTTTTTAGCATTATCCGTGCGTTTATTAAAAATTTGGAAGCGGGGACCATTGTTCAGGGAGGCAGTACCATCACCCAGCAGGTGACTAAATCATTTTTACTGACTCCTGAACGCAGCTATGAAAGAAAAATAAAAGAGGCAATTTTAGCCTACCGGATTGATAAGGCATTTAGCAAACAAGAGATCCTTTATTTATATTTGAATCAGATTTATCTGGGGCACGGCGCTTATGGTGTTGAAGCCGCTGCTGAAAATTATTTCGGCAAAACGGTCAGCGAACTGAATTTGGCCGAATGTGCCATCCTCGCCGGATTGCCTCAGGCACCCAGTCGCTATTCACCCTTCAGATATCCCGAACGGGCCAAGCAGCGCCAGATTTATGTATTAAACCGAATGCTTGCTGACGGATTTATCAATAATCAGGAAGTCTCCGAAGCCATCGACGTAAAAATGGATATCAAGCCGCGTCGCAACTGGTACATCGAAGAAGTTCCCATCTACACTGAGCATATTCGGCGCTATGTGGAAAAAAAGTACGGCGCCGACGCACTGTATTCCCAAGGTCTGAAAATCTATGCCGCAGTGAATATTGAAATGCAAAAGGCAGCCCGCAAAGAGATCGAGAAAGGCCTCACCGACCTGGACCGACGACAAGGATATCGGGGTCCTGAAGAGCATTTATCACCCGAAGAAATCGAAAGTTTCAGTGATGAACTTCAAGCCGCGTTTACGGATAACCCCCTGATCGAAGGCATGTCGACCAAAGGGGTGGTCATTGATGTGGATGACAGCGCCGGTACGGCAACGGTTCGTTTGGGAGATGCCCGGGGCATCATTTCGCTGGAAGACATCCGTTGGGCCCGCAAACCCAATATCAATGTCGCCTATTATCAAGCCCGCGTCAGAAAAGTCAGCCAGGTATTGAAAATAGGGGATGTCATTCTGGTCAAATTGATAAAAAAGCAAACATCGGATGATATGTGGGATTTGTCTCTTGATCAAAATCCTGAAACCCAAAGCGCGCTGGTTTGTATCGAGGCTGAAACCGGCCTGGTCAAAGTGATGGTGGGCGGACGCGACTTTACTGAAAGCCAGTTCAACCGGGCCATTCAGTCCCGGCGGCAACCGGGATCGGCTTTCAAACCAATTATTTATTCTGCCGCTCTGGACAATGGATATACTGCGGCAACCGAAATCATCGATTCACCGATCGTTTTTAAAGATCAAGTCAATGATTTTACATGGAAACCGAAAAATTATGGCAAAAAGTTTTATGGTCCCACACTGCTTCGGGAAGCATTGGCCAAATCCCGTAACGTTGTGACCATAAAAATTCTTCAGGATATTGGAATCGATGCATGCATTGATTACGCCAGAAAGCTGGGGATCACATCAGAACTGACCCGGGACCTTTCCCTTGCCTTGGGATCGTCGGGGGTATCGCTTTTGGAACTGGTCAACGCTTACGCGGTGTTTGCCAACAAGGGATACCTGGTGGAACCGGCATTTATCACCAAAATCGAGGATCGCTACGGAAACATTCTGGAAGAGATGAACCCTGCGCGCAAGCGGGTTGTCGATAAAAGCACCGCCTACATCATGACCAGCCTTTTGAAAAGTGTGGTCAAAGATGGAACCGCAAGGCGGATCAAAGCACTCAATCGACCGGTTGCCGGAAAGACCGGAACCACCAATGATCTGCAGGATGCCTGGTTTCTTGGCTATACGCCCGATTATATATCCGGGGTCTGGGTCGGCTACGATAATGGCCGGCCTTTGGGAAAAGGCGAGACCGGATCACGAACGGCCAGTCCAATCTGGTTGGGGTTTATGCAGGATATATTGAAAGACAAACCGGTTCGGGAGTTCCCTGTTCCCGAAGGTGTGGTTTTTTCCAAAATCGATGCCCAAACCGGCCTGTTACCGATTCCCGAATCCAAACAAACTATTTTTGAATGCTTTAAAGAAGGCACGGTACCGACTGAATATACCAAAAAACCGGATTCAATCGTGGATACCGAGTCCTTTTTCAAGTCTGATATGTGATCATTCAAGGTCGACGCCAACACTGCCCACGGATCAGAAAATGGCCATTTTAACGAGATGTTGTATATTTTTGGACGAGAAAGTGGAAAACCATGATTAAGGTTCTTTTGGCCGATGATCATAGCATTGTGCGTGAAGGGCTTCGACGTATCGTAGAGGAAAGCGGGGATATCGAAGTGGTGGCCGAAGCCGCCGATGGACGGGCAGCCGTATTGGCGGTTCGCCGCGAGGAGCCGGATGTTGCGGTGATCGATATTTCCATGCCTGTTCTGGATGGATTAGAGGTCATCACCCAGCTGACAGCCGAATTTCCCCAAATACCCATTTTGGTTTTGACCATGCACGAAGAGCATCAGTATGTGATTCGGGCCATTGAAACCGGTGCCATGGGATACATCACCAAACAAAGCGCACCGGAACAATTGGTCAATGCCATCCGCAAAGTCCATTCCGGGGCTCGTTTTTTAACCGAAGATGCTGCTGAAGCGCTTGCTCTGCGGGTCGCCAAAGGCAATCAGATCCAAAGTCCCTTGGAGACGCTCTCTACCCGGGAACTTCAGGTATTAAGGCGCCTCGCCCTGGGAAATACCAATCGTGAAATCGCTGCCGCATTTCATATCAGTATTAAAACTGTGGATACCTACCGATCACGGCTGCTGAAGAAATTAAATCTTCGCAACAATGCCGACCTGTCTCGTTTTGCCATCCAAAATAAGGTCATTGAAGCGTAGGGAAATATCATCAGACCTATGGTTGATATTTAAGCGCGGGGGGGCACTATCTCGGCCGGGCGAACAATTTGATGGCTGCCTGGCGAACACGGGCGTCTTCGTCATCCAACAACTTGCGCAGGTGCTGATTCAAGGCTTTATATTCAAGCGGGCTGACGGTGGATAGATTCTCCACAATTTGATGGCGGATTCGGGCATTTTTATCGACGACGAACAATCGGTACAGATCAATCAGTTTGGGGGAGAGGGGCAGCATCGCTAATCCAACCAGCATATCCAGCCGCAAATCCGTGTCAGCCTTGGCCATGTGGTTGATGTAGATATCTTCAACCTGGCTGAGGTGTTTGCGAAACCGCCATAAATGTAAAAAAATGACACGTTGCTCTTCTTTGGTGCCGCATTTCAATCGGTTCTCGAGCAATACCAATACGTCTTCGTCTTCCACCGAAGACAAGGCGGTAATCACGGCGGCTCTTACATCCTGGTCTGGATCACAAAAACGCAGTGCCAGGGGTTTGATTGCCGGCCGGTTTCCCTTCCAGCCCAGCGATAGGGCGCAACTGCAGCGGATGGCAGCATCCGGGTGATTTAGCTTTTCAATCAGCGCGTTTCTGATGGCCAGTGGATTCTGGCTCAACGATGCGGCCAATCCCAAATGGATTGCTGCATTGGTCCTTAAGGGATCATCCAGTGACCTGGAAGTAATCAGGTGAAATAAAGGCCACAGCACCCGGTCATCACCCGCGCAGCCCAAAAGGGGCAGCATTTTCGAGAGCAGCCGCGAATCGGCATGGGGAAGCGCATCCAAAAAAAGCGTAACCGCGGCAGAAGCATTTGAAAAAAAAAGTTCTGAGTTGGATACGTATTGGTGCACCCTTTTTTGGAGACGGTGCTCCCGATCCATGGGAATGAGTTTTGCGGTTTTCATGATTATCGGTGCCGCATTTTTTCAGTATACGTTTTCAAAATATATTTGGCCGCAAAATTGGGGAGGCCGAAATAGTGTTTCGTCGTATCGATGGTGGTATCATAAATTTCTTTGATAACATCGTCTTTTTGAGTGGCACTGACAAAATTACGGTCTTTTTTCTGCTCAAAAAGGATTGTGTCCCCCAACACATGCCGTATATCCTGAAATTTAAGGTCATCCACCGGTTGATGGTCAAACCATTTTTTTTCTATGGGAATATTTATTTGAACCATGACGCATACGTACCATCGGTCCTTGGCGATTTGCCTTGATTGATCCAGAAACCTTAAATCCAATCCATTATCGAGCCGTTGAGTGCTAATCAGACTACCAGTTGACATAATTATCCTTTAAAATAACGAAAGTTGCTCCTGAACGGGGTTGGCTTTTCTTTTTATTTCTGTTTGAGAAACCTGTTTATAGCGGTTTTCAATATCTTTTACAAACGGGGACAGTTGTCGATGGCATTGCTGTCCATGGATTTGTCTGGTATCGGCGGTACTTAAAAAAAGATGCCGCATGGCCCGGGTCAGGGCGACATAAAACAGGCGCCGTTCTTCGTAAATGTCAGCCGGTCTGCCGGGGGCATGATAGGGGATATATTCATCTTCGCAGCCGGCGATGAAAACAACCGGAAATTCAAGACCTTTGGAAGCGTGCATCGTCATCAGGGATACTTTTTCGACCTGGTGATGATAAACGTCCGTATCTTTGCAAAGGGCAATGGTCGCTAAAAATCCATTGGGATCCGCTTCATAGTCATGACTGATTTGTAACAGCTGCTGGTAACTGCTTTCAAATAGGCGATCATCGGCAACGGTTGGGGTGCTTCCGGTTTTATCCATCAGGGATTCGATCATTTGAGAAACCAAAAGCCCTTGCATTGATTTTTTTATTTGTGTCAGCTCAATAATAAAGTCGAATAATTTCTGTTGCTGGGCAATGGGGATGTGGGGAATCGGCAATCGACGCGCCTGGATCAACGCATCGGTTAAAGGCAGTCCTTTTTTGTAAGCCCAGGTTTTCAAGCGCTGTATCGTTTTTTTTGACACAGATGCATATAGCATCTGGGCGGCGATTTGAAGATCATCGAACCCGCCTGTTTCATGGACCATTTTGAAAACGGCAATCAGTTTTTTAATGCCGTCATGATCCAATATGGTTTTACGATCAACAACCTGACAGGGGATGCCTGCTTTTTCCAGGGTTTCACCAATGATTTGGATCTGGCCCCGCGTTCTGACCAATACGGCAAAATCGGCAAAACTCAGGGGCTGCCCATTGTCATCCACTGCACCGGAATCAATTGAAAAAAAACCCGTTCCACCGACCATCTGTTCGATTGCTTTACCAATGGCCACGGCTTCCGATCGTTCCGTTTTCAATTGCATCATCTGAATGGTTTTGTCACCGCATAAATCCGAAAAAACCGCCCGTCGGTGACCGGTTTCAAGTGAATCCGGGTTGGACCGTATCACCTGTGAAGATACATCCAGAATGGTTTGAATGGATCGATAGTTTTTGCGTAGGAAAACGGTTTTGGCGTCGGGAAAATCATGTAAAAACCATTTAAAACAGTTTGTGTCCGAGCCTCTGAAGCCATAAATGGATTGATCCGGATCACCGATGATGCATACGCTTGCATGGGCGCCGGCCAGTAATTTGACGAGCTGGTATTGACCGGCATTGATATCCTGATACTCATCGATAAAAATGTGATCTAACCCTTCAGAATAGAAGGGGCAATGGTTTTTCTTTTTTCCAAGCAGCGCTACTGATTTAAAAATAAGATCTTCAAAGTCCACAAGATTAAGGATGGTTAATAATCTTTCATATTCTTGATAACACGATACAAAAACACCGAGTTGATCAGGCGGGCAGATCCCGTCCGGCACCTGGGTGCATGCGTGCAGATTTTGTTTGGCACACACCACCCACTGCATCAGTTCATCCACCTTGATCGAATCGCTCATTTTGTTCATGGAAAGAATGTCTTTCATCAATCCACGGCGCATCTCTTCGTCCACCACGCCAAGCGATCCATCAGGCATGGATGATTTCAGGATATGGTAGCCCAGTGCATGAAAGGTTCCCACAAAGGGAAGGCGGCAATCCGCGCTCAACAGACCTTCCAGGCGCGTTTTCATTTCCATGGCGGCTTTATTGGTAAAGGTAACCGCCAGCATGCGATCGGTATTCGATCCGTTTTGGATGAGTTGCGCAATTTTATGGGTTAGCGTGCGGGTTTTTCCGGTTCCTGGTCCGGCCACGATCATCAGATGACCGTGGCTGAGGTCGACCGCCTGCTGCTGATCCTCATTCAAGGCAATGACCGGCGTTGGTGACACCGTGGACGACTTGGGACCGGGATTCGGTTTTGGATTCGATGGGGGTTGACCATAGGGCGGGTCAAGGTTCTTTTTTTTTGAGGACACTTTTTTTTCAAAAGCGGTGAACAGGTTTTTTTGGCCTAAAAGTTGGTTTTTTTCCTGCTTCTCAAAAATCCGGACCGTGCCGTAACAGCCGTCATACCCCGGCGAAAAGGAAACCCGGTTATCGCGCATGCGGCCAATGGCCTCCGCCAACAGCGGTACCCCGGCACGCTCGATGGTCTCGGGCGATAAGGTATGCAGAATATGAAATTCGCTGCCCAGTGTCTCAAGAATTGATTGATAGGTGCGTTGAACCTTTTTCGATTTGGCCCCCACACCAAGGATTTCCGATAGCAGGTCTTCCAAAGGGATCAGTCGGTAAAACGGCAATGCCCGTTCGGGCCGAATGCCTGCCTGTCTTGTGGCCAGTTCTTCAACACGATGAAGAACGCCCAGGGTCAACGGTTTTCCGCATACCGGACACCGTCCCGAATGACTTCTTGTCTGCGATGGGGTAAAACAGACATCACATTTGCGATGGCCGTCCACATGGTATTTACCCTCTTCCGGATAAAACTCGAATGTACCCAAAAACGCATTTTTATCAGCCGTTTCGATGGCTTTTCGAATGGCGAAATAATCCATCCGGGTGTTAAACAGATTGGCTTCACGGCCCAGTTTGGATGGCGAATGGGCGTCAGAATTAGAGACAAGGGTAATATTGTCCAGGGCCGATACCCGCCAGTTCATGGCAGGATCCGATGACAGACCGGTTTCAGCGGCGAAAATATATGAACTGAGGTCATCAAAGCATTCGGTTAATGCGTCAAAGCCTGATTTTGAGCCCAGCATGGAAAACCAGGGGGTCCATATATGGGCGGGAATCAGAAATCCATCGCTCGAAGTGTCAAGCATGATCTCGAGAAGATCGCGCGCATCCAACCCTAAGATCGGTCTTCCATCGGAATGGATATTGCCAATGGCGTCCAGTCGGGCATTGAAACGATTGACACAGTCCAGATCGGGAAAAAAAACAAGATTATGGTTTTTGCGGGTTCGATCCTTCTTTTTATAGATGTTGCTGATTTCACAACTTAAGATAAACCGCACCGGTGCCCTGCAGGACGGGGGAACCCACTCGTCCCAACACTGTTCAATATCCGGTTTTAACCGATAAAGCCCCGGTTCAGCCGGTTCGAGCTTTTCGGTAAGCTCTGAATACCATTGCGGATGGGTGAAATCTCCGGTTCCGACCACAGTGATGCCTTTTTTTTGGGCCCACACATAAAGATGTTCAAGATCCAGATCTTTTGCCGTTGCCCGTGAATATTTTGAATGAATATGCAGATCGGCGATAAATGTTTTTTTAGTCGTCATGGGGGTATGGTTTGGCTAAATTTTAACTATTTGATTAAAATAAGAATAATAATACATGACGTGTGCTTATGGATTTCATTTAGCATGTTTGAATCGATTCGTTAATCGATCTTTTGGAAAATCTTTTTGAGGCGTACAAAATACTTGATATTTTTAAAAAAAAATTGTATATGTATTTGTTTTTAATAATAAATCTTACTATTGGAGATCATAGGATTTTTTAATGGGAATATTATCATCATCTGTTTCCATCACCCAGTACTATGTTGACGGTCATATCGCCGAGCCGATCATTGAAACGGTTGCCAAAGGGTTGAAAAAGTTTTCCGTTGAGGAGATTGACAACGAATCCTCGGATAAAGCCATTGGCTGGGCTTGTTTTAACAATCCTTTTAGCACGGATTTTGATGAAAATCCGTTTTTGATCGGGACTCATTTTGTTTTTTCAATGCGCATTGATAAAAAATCGATTCCCGCTAAAATTGTTCAGAAGCACTATACATTAGAAATGAAAAAACGCTTGGAAAGCAGCGGGCGCGAATTTTTAAGCAAGACTGAAAAAAAGGAAATCAAGGATCATGTATTGAATGTATTAAATTTACGGATCCCGGCAACACCCAATATTTATGATCTGGTTTGGAACTATGAGGCTGAAAGACTTTGGTTTTTTTCCAATTTGAAAGGTGCCAATGAAGAACTGGAAACCCTTTTTACTAGATCTTTCAAACTCAAACTGATCCGTTTGTTTCCATATAGCATGGCCGCCTTAACGTCACCGTTGTCCGACACGGAAAAAGACGAGCTTTCTAAACTGACACCAACCCGTTTTACGGAGTAATTGACCAATTATGCTGGATGTCGCCGTCGCCTATAATCGATATCAATTTTTAGGAAATGAATTTTTAACCTGGTTGTGGTTCACCATTGATACGGCTCCGTCATTTTTTCAAACCGTGGATGCATCCATCACGTCACTGACCATCGGCAATCGAATTGTGCTTGAAAACAGTATCAATGATGCCAGCGAAATCATAACCATCAAGGGAGATGATGCCGGACTGGAAGAAGGGCTATTGTCCCTTCGCAAAGGAGCCGTGGTCGTTGAAATGAATCTGGTTTACAAAGCTGAAAACCAGGAATGGAAGTTCACCCTCAAAGGGGAGAGTTTGAGTTTTTCAGGGCTTAAAGTGCCTGAAACCGGTCCCGTCGAATCCGCCGAGGATATTGAAGGAAGTGTTCTGGAAAAAATATATCTATTTGAAAAAGCAATTGATTTTATAAATCATCTGTTTAATTATTTTCTAAAACAAAGAATTCATCTGGACTGGAACAAACAAACTGTGGGTGAAATAAAAAAATGGCTACAGACCTAGATCGAATTAAATAATAAATAAAAACAAGTCCTTTTAGAGTTATTAATAGAATGTCAACTCCTACTATAACTTTAATTAAATAAAAGGAATTTTTATTATGAAATTTAAGATCAACAAATTCCAAATTGTTAATGTGCTTTCAAAGGTACAGGGGTTGACGGGGCGGCGTAGCAACCTGGCCATTACTGAAAATGTTCTGATCCGAGCCAGCCAGGAAGGCATCCATATAACCGCAACCGATCTGGAAACCGGATTCGAAGGACTTTATCCGGCAGTTGTGGAAGAGGAGGGTGCGATTGCGGTAAGCGCCAAAAAACTCTACGAAATTATTCGCGAGTTTCCATCGGAAGAAATCATTATTCATGAAGTGGATAACCGGTGGATCGAAATCGGAAAAGACAAGGTTCAGTATCATATCGTCGGCATGAATCCAGATGACTTTCCGGAAACCCCCCATATCAGTGAAGTGGATTTTTTTGCCATCGGCGCATCCGTACTGGAGAAAATGATCGACCGGGCCATTATCATATCCGCTGCCGGTGATGAAAAAAGGGCCCACATCAATGGTGTTTTTCTTGAAAGAACCCGGACAGACGATGGGCATCTGTTCAGATTTGTTTCAACCGATGGAAGCCGGTTGAACACGACGGATTGTATCTATGATTCAGAAACGACCGTTCCGGAAGGAGAAGGTGTTCTGGTTCCTAAAAAAGGTCTGAATGAGGTCGCCAAGTTTTTAGACGTCGAAGACGAGGTGCAAATAGGAATTAAAGAAAGTAATTTTATTGTTCAAAAAGAGTCTGAAACCATTATTATCCGTTTGCTTGAAGGAGAGTTTCCCAAGTACCAGGATATTATCGGTAAAGGAGATGGGCATATTATCCGCTTGGAGAAAGCAAGTTTTGCAAAAATGCTCAAGCGGATGTCTATTCTAGCGACCGATAATTACCGGGGGGCGGTTTTTACTTTCGATGAAAACAAGTTGGTTGTCACGGCAACCAATCCGGATTACGGTGAATCCAAGGAAGAAACCGAAATTGAATTTACCGGGGATGTAATTGAAGTTGCCTTTAACCCTAAATTTTTTCTGGATACCATAAGCGTTATCGATGATGAAGAAATAGTGATTAATATTGTAGATAGTAACCATCCTTGTGTCATCGAAGGAGACACGGATAAAACATTTATCAGCGTTATCATGCCAATGAGAATATAAACCCTATGAACGATAAATACGATGCCAGTAGTATTGATGTTTTAGAAGGACTTGAACCTGTTCGGCTGCGGCCGTCCATGTACATCGGAAACGTGGATGTGGCCGGTCTTCATCACCTTGTTTACGAAGTGGTAGACAACAGCATCGATGAAGCAATGGCTGGATTTTGTGATCATATCAGAGTTTTTATTCATCCGGATAACAGTATTTCAGTAGATGATAACGGCCGTGGCATCCCTGTTGATATTCATCGAACTGAAAATGTTCCGGCAGTAGAAGTTGTTCTTACCAAGCTCCATGCGGGGGGAAAATTCGATAATGACAGCTACAAGGTTTCCGGTGGTCTGCACGGCGTGGGGGTCAGCGTGGTCAATGCCTTGTCAAAATTTTTGGAAGTAGAAATTTATGCAAACGGGAAAATCTACTACCAAACCTATGAAAAAGGAACAAAAACCAGTGAACTGAAAGTAATCGGCGAGAGTGAAAAAAGGGGTACCCGAATTCATTTTATTCCCGATGAAGAAATTTTCAATGTCACTGAATTCAGTTATGATGTGTTAGCACGACGGCTCAGGGAACTGGCTTTTTTAAACAAAGGCATTACCATTTCCATTGAGGATGAACGGTTCGATAAAAGCGAAACCTATTTTTATGAAGGTGGAATTGTATCTTTTGTGGAGTATTTGAATCGGCGTCATAATGCGCTGCACGATACGGTTTTTATCGACGGATATCGCAACGACGTCAATATCGAAGTCGCTATCCAGTACAATGATACGTATAAAGAAAATATTTTTTCTTTTGCCAACAATATCAATACCGTTGAAGGTGGCTTTCATTTGATTGGGTTCAAGGCCGCGCTGACGCGATGCATCAACCAGTATGCCGTCAATGGAAATTTACCAAAAAATTTATCGGCCAAAATCAGTGGCGATGATGTCCGTGAAGGATTGACCGCTGTCATTAGTGTAAGAATAATGTCGCCCCAGTTTGAAGGGCAGACCAAAACCAAGTTGGGTAACAGCGAAGTCAAAGGACTGGTTGAATCGCTGGTCAATGAAAAACTAAGTGCCTTTATGGAAGAAAATCCGGCGGTTGCTCGAAAGGTCATCGAAAAGGCAGTCGATGCGGCCCGAGCGAGAGATGCAGCCAAGCGGGCCAGGGATTTGGCAAGAAATAAAGGCGCCCTTATCGATTCCACCTTGCCGGGGAAGCTGGCTGAGTGTCAGATATCCGATCCAGCGATTCGAGAACTGTTTTTGGTTGAGGGGGACTCCGCCGGTGGATCCGCGAAACAGGGCAGGGACAGAAAATTTCAGGCCATCTTGCCGTTGAAGGGCAAAATCTTAAACGTTGAAAAAGCACGGTTTGATAAGATCCTGCGTAGTGAAGAAATAAAAAATATTATCACTGCGCTGGGTACCGGTGTGGGCAAGGAAGAATACAACATCGAAAAAATTCGTTATCATAAGATCATTATCATGACCGATGCGGATGTGGATGGCTCGCATATTCGGACCCTGCTGCTGACATTCTTTTACAGACAAATGCCCGAGTTGGTGGATAAGGGATACCTGTATATCGCTCAGCCACCGCTTTTTAAAATAGGTAAAGGAAGAAGTGAAACATATTTAAAGGATGAAAAAGAGTTAAACGATTTTATTCTTAAAAAAATATGTGAAAAAAAGAAAATTAAGATTGTCGGCAAAGAAGAAATACTTGCCAATCATCAACTCTTCATTTTTTTGTGTGATTTAAGTGAATATGTTTCCGCGATCACGAAGCTTGAACATACTGGTTATGATCCACTGATTGTTGAGCTGGTAATAAAGGCACAAGTCCTGGATAAAGTATTTCTACAAAGCCAGGAAAAAATGCAAGGGTTGAAAAATACGTTGGAAGATAAAGGATACAGTGTTCCATCCTTGTCCTACAGTGAGGACGATGACATGTATCGCTTGATCGTCCAAACATCGTCTGAAAACGATTACCAGCAGACAATGATCATTGGAAGAAATTTAATTTATTCATCAGACTTTCAAAAATGTTTAATACTAAACAAAAAATTAGAGACCATGGATCATCCTCCGTTTGAGGTGATCACCATCGATCGGGAGGAAACACCGGTTGTGTTTGAAGAAAAGCGAGAGCTTTTTCAACATTTGGTCGAGGATGGAAAGAAGGGGCTTTCTATTCAGCGTTATAAAGGCCTTGGTGAAATGAATCCAGAACAATTGTGGTTGACGACCATGCATCCGGATAAGCGCAATTTACTGAAAGTCACGGTGGAGGACGCGGTGGAATCGGATGAAATTTTTACGATTTTGATGGGCGACGAAGTCGAACCCAGACGGGATTTCATCCAAAATAACGCTTTGGAAGTCAGTATGCTGGACATATAAAAAATATCATTGCTACAAAAAAGAACCCCTGACCTTCCAATGGAAAAATCAGGGGTTCTTAAATGGGTGCGCTCTTTTAATGGCAAATATTTATGCAGCACTCACTTCAGCAAAAGCAAACAGCAATCGGCATCAACGTCAGCATCAAAATCAACATCAACTTCAGCATCTACATTTATCGCATCAGAGTGAAAATCAGGACAGGGTCAACTTTGGGTATCTGCAAAAAAGAGCATGTACTCACTCTCATAAACCCATGATGTTGTCAATCCTTTTTTTTGTCTCTTGAAGGCTAATAAATTACCTGTTTATAGTTAACTAATTAAAAAAATTGTATTTAAAAATCTATCGTTCCCGGTGTTCGGGGAAAGGGAATTACATCCCGGATGTTGGTCACCCCGGTCACTAACATTAACATCCGTTCAAATCCCATTCCAAATCCACTGTGCGGGACTGTTCCATAGCGTCTGGAGTCCAAATACCACCAGTAGCTGTCTTTGGACAGCCCGGCGGTTTCCATTTGCCGTTCAAGTACATCCAGCCGCTCTTCGCGTTGACTCCCACCAATTATTTCGCCAATGCGAGGGACCAGAATATCCATGGCTGCGACGGTCTGTTCGTCATCGTTCAAACGCATATAAAACGGCTTGATGGTTTTTGGGTAATCGTAAATGATGATTGGTTTTTTAAGGTGTTTTTCGGTCAGGTAGCGTTCATGTTCGGATTGTAGATCCAATCCATACTCAATGGGATAGGAAAAGGATACCTTGGCCTTTTGCAAGATATCGACAGCATCCTTGTAAGGCAGGCGCTCAAAATCAGACGAAACGATATTGTCGAGGGTCGGCATCAGTTGTTTATCGACAAAACGGGCGAATAATTCCATATCTTGCGAGCAATGATCCATTGTAAACTGGATCAAATGCTTGACCAGGGTTTCGCCCAATTCCATGTTTCCGGTCAGATCACAGAAGGCCATCTCCGGTTCAATCATCCAGAATTCGGCAACGTGGCGGCTGGTATTTGAATTTTCAGCGCGAAAGGTGGGGCCAAACGTGTACACATCACCCAGCGCAAGGGCAAACATTTCAGCCGATAACTGGCCTGAAACGGTTAAATTGGATTCTGTTCCAAAAAAATCATTGGCAAAGTCGAACTTACCCGCTGGTGGGGTCGGCATGGACGGATTCAGCGTGGTCACCCGAAAAAGCTCTCCTGCCCCCTCGCAGTCCGAACCGGTGATAATCGGCGTTTGAATATACCGGAATCCCCTTTGCCTGAAAAATTGATGAACGCCAAAGGACAATTCTGATCGAATTCTGAACACCGCTCCATACTTATTGGTGCGTGGTCTTAGGTGGGCAATACTTCTTAAAAATTCATCGCTGTGGCGTTTTTTTTGGAGTGGAAATGTATCCGGCGCCAAACTGATAACATCAACTTGGCTGGCCTGAATTTCCCATTGTTGACCCCCACCTTTGGATTCGACCAGCTTCCCCCTCACCGCAAGAGCCGCTCCGGTGGTAATTTTTTTGACGGCATCATAGTTATCGATGGTTTCATCGACAATAATTTGAATGTTTTTAAGACAGGATCCGTCATTTAGCTCTATAAAAGAAAAGCTTTTGGCATCCCGTTTGGTCCGCACCCATCCTTTGACCCATACATTTTCGATGGGATGATCACTTTTTATCAGGTTGGTAACTTTCGTTCTTTCCATCACCCGTCACCCCTCATGATTGCATTGATATAATAAAAATATGCGCCCCGTTGAACGAGCAGTACCACAGACGGCTTATCCCGGTATTTGACCATGGCCGCCTTGAAATCGGACAGGGTCTGTATCCGTTCTTCATCCATTTGATGGATGATATCACCAGGATTCACCCCGATTCGATCCAGATGGCTACCCCGGCGCAACTCGACAATAAATACCCCCGAGCTGGCTTTTAGACCATATTTGGCCCGCGCCTTTTTGGTTACATCGGCCACCACAATTCCCAAGCGCTGGTTGGCCAGGTCAACCGCATGGTCCAATGGAAAAATTGTTGTTTTAAGGGAAGTGGTTGAAATTTTTCCGTTTCTATTAATTTCAACCAAGATGGTTTGGCCTGTTGAAATATCATTTAATTTGAGCTGATAATCATCCACAGTATAGATTTTTTTTTCATCGATGGACAGGATAATATCACCTTTTTGGATGCCGGATTTCTCGGCCGGGCCATCTTTGTCCACGGATTTGACCATCACCCCTTGATTGCTGATATTTAAATAATTGGCCAGTTTTGAATCAATCGCTTGAACCGTCATACCGATCCATGGTTTTACAACCGTTCCAAAATTGATCAGATCGGAAATGATCCGTTTGGCCCGGTTAATGGGAATGGCAAATCCGATCCCTTGCGCCTGAGCATAGATTGCCGTATTGATTCCGATCAACTCACCGTTGATATTAAGCAACGGCCCGCCGCTATTGCCTGGATTAATGGATGCGTCCGTTTGGATGAATTCGTGAAACACGCGATCCGATGTCTTGATACTGCGGTTTACTGCGCTGATCACACCGGTTGTCACCGTGTGGGAAAACCCAAACGGATTGCCGATGGCGATAACCGACTCACCGATCATAATGTCATCCGAATTTCCCATTTGAATGGCCGGCAGCGCTTGGTCTGTCTTTATTTTAAGCACGGCCAGGTCGGAATCCGGATCCATACCGACGATCGTTGCTTCAAAGTCCCGTTTATCATTCAATACTACATTGATGGTCGTCGCTTTTTCCACAACATGGGTATTGGTCAATACGAATCCATGCGTTCCATCAATAATCACACCAGACCCCAGGCTGGTTCTTTCTTCCCTGCGCTGCATTTCCGGAGAAAAAAAATCACGAAAAAATTGTTCGACCTGGGGATCCATTGCATACCCTGAAAAAGGATTGGAATTCTTGCGTATTTCATATTGTGAACTTATATTCACAACAGCCGGGCTAACCCGTCGGATGGCACGAACAACGCTGTTTTCGCGTGATTCAGCAGCGCTGGAGAGCGGTTGAGCGTTCATGAACAAAAACAGCAGTAATCCCAAAAGGAAGGACACGATACACTTTTTTTGATTGATTTGTTCCAGTAACTTTGTCATTTCAACTCTTTTTTAAAATTATAGTAAAAATAGAAACATATCATGAGCAAAATGACCATTCAAGACATCCTGGCGCTGGTTCAAAAGCCCAGCCGATATTTGGGGTTTGAGGTGAACCGGATTACGAAACCATGGGACGATGTGGATCTTCATGTGGCGCTGGCGTTTCCGGATCTGTATGAGATTGCCACCTCCCATTTCGGTATTCAGATTCTTTACAGCCTGCTTAACGCAAAAAACGATATTCTGGCCGAGCGGGTGTTTGCCCCGGGGATGGATATGGAAGCCCAGCTTCGAGAAAAAAAATTGCCGTTGTGCAGTTTGGAATCGAAAGTGTCCCTCAAGCAGTTCGATATTATAGGCTTCAGCCTGCTTTACGAGTTGAACTACACCAATATGGTGAACATGCTCGACCTATCTGACATTCCTTTTTTTAGCCATGCACGCAGCCATACCGATCCGCTTGTTATTGGGGGGGGGCCATGCATGTGCAATCCTGAGCCGGTGGCGGATTTTTTCGATGCCATCGTCGTGGGGGATGGAGAACCCGTCATCCTTCAAATGACCGATGCTTGGAAAGCATGGCGAAAAGCGGGGGCTGGTGACCGGCGGCAACTACTAAAATCCTGGTCGCAGATAAAGGGCGTGTATATTCCCTCCTTTTTTGAGGTGACCACCGATAGTGGGGGAAAACAGCGACTGATTGCCAGGCAATCCGATTACCAGTATGTCGACAGAGCGGTTGTCTCCAGCCTTGATGATCTACCGGTTCCCCCTTCGCCGATCATCCCATTCGGTAAACCCATCCATGATCGGTTGAGAATGGAAATTGCGAGAGGTTGCACCCGTGGATGTCGTTTTTGTCAGGCGGGCATGATTTATCGCCCTGTGCGCGAGCGTCATCCGCAACATATTGTATCAGCGGTTGAAAAAGCGCTCACGCAAACCGGGTATGAAGATCTGTCCCTGCTATCTTTAAGCACTGGTGACTATTCTTGTATCGCGCCACTGATGAAAGCCATCATGGCCTTTGGCGAACGGGATCATGTGGCCATCTCCCTGCCGTCACTGCGAGCCGGTTCACTGACGCCGGAATTGATGGAACTGATAAAAAAGGTGAGGAAAACGGGGTTCACCATTGCCCCTGAAGCCGGCAGTCAACGATTAAGAGATGTGATCAATAAAAACATCACCGAGCAAGACATCGTTGAAACCGTTGAGAATGCATTTTCCATGGGGTGGCAGGTGATCAAACTGTATTTCATGATTGGTTTGCCCACGGAAACGCAGGATGACATCCAAGCCATTGTGGACTTGGTCATACGCATCCAACGACTGGCCAAACAGAAAACCCGGCGCGGGAAAATCAATGTCAGCATTGCCACCTTTGTGCCCAAGCCCCATACACCGTTTCAATGGGAACCCCAAATCCCCCTTGAAGAAGCCATGCAGAAGCTCAATTGGTTGAAGGATCGTTTAAGTGCTTCGAATATCCACGTCAAATGGCAGGATCCACGGGTCAGTATTGTTGAAGGGGTGTGGGCGCGGGGTGACCGACGATTGAATCAGGTGCTTGTGGATGCATGGCAAAGTGGGTGTCGTTTCGATGGTTGGACTGAATTTTTTAACTATGAGCGGTGGATGTCCATTTTCAAAAGGGCCGCTATCGATCCACGCACCTATGCCGATGGTTTCTTGGATATTGGGGACAAACTGCCCTGGGACCATATTCGAATCGGTGTGGATCGACAATTTCTTGAACAGGAGCGTACAAACGCCCTCGATGAGGTGATTACCCTGGATTGCCGCCACGGAAAGTGCAGCGGTTGTGGGGTGTGTGATTTTAAGGTGCTAAAACCCATATCCTTTCACAACCTTGAAAATCCAATTGTTACCGATCAACCGATGGCCGAAGCAGCCCCCTTAGAAACGACCACTAAATACAGGGTCCGTTTCAGCAAAATGGGATTGGCTCGGTACATCGGGCATCTCGAGATGATAAAAATTTTTACGCGCAGCTTAAGGCGGGCGAAAATTCCGGTAAAATACTCACGCGGCTTTCATCCCATGCCAAAGATATCATTCATGGACACCCTGCCCACAGGCATGCAAAGTGAGGCGGAGCAAATGATCCTTTCCTTGACCACCGCCATGGACCCAGCCGACATTGTTCGTAAGCTAGGCCCACAAATGCCCGATGGAATCGATATTTATGGGTGTGAGCGTTATACGCGAAGAGACCAATCGGACTTGCGGGATCATGTTCATTACCGTGTGGAACTAAAAGATGGATTTTTTGCCCAAAACGATTTAGACTACTTTTTTACACAATCACCCGGAACTATCGAAAGATCCACGAAAAAGGGAAAAATCGTTCAGATTGATCTTAAAAAGGCAATTAAACACATTGATATTATCGATTCACAACACGCTCGGATGACGCTTGAAATGGTTGACAAGCGTGTCGTGAGACCCGCTCATATTATGCGTTTCATCTTCAGGTTAAACGATCCGCAAATCAATACCGCCATTATAACAAAAAGAAAAGCGGACTATGTATAAAAAAATAATCATTAATGTTTTCGACCACGAAACTCGCGTTGCACTCGTGGAAGATGAAACCATCGCGGAATTGTTCATTGAAAGGAAAGGAAGCAGGGATAGTACCGGAAATATCTACAAGGGCCGGGTTCAGCGGGTGCTTCCGGGAATGCAAGCGGCTTTTGTCGATATTGGACTCAATCAGGCGGCCTTCATTTATGTGGATGATGTAATACGAAATGATTACAAAGACATAGAAGAACACTTCAGTTGTAACGATATCGATGAAGAAAACAGCATCAATGAAGATCAGGAGGCCGCCGATGTATCCTTTTCCATCGACACCAAGAGCAATGACACCCAGCATGACAACATTGAGGATCTGATTACCGAGGGACAGGAAATCCTGGTTCAGGTCTCCAAATCACCGATTGGAACCAAGGGTGCCAGAATCACATCCAATATATCATTGCCTGGTCGATTTTTGGTGTTGATGCCCACCTCTTCACACATTGGTATTTCAAGGCGAATCGAGGATGAGGGCGAGCGCCAACGGCTTAAAGATATTGTTACCGAACTGGCGCAGAACAGTTCCATGGGCTATATTGTCAGAACGGCGGGAGAAGGTGTTCAGAAGGAAAAAATTGCCTACGAAATGGGGTTTTTAAAAAACCTGTGGGGCAACATTCAAAAAAAGTATCAGACCGCCGGCACGCCGTCTTTATTGCACCAGGAATTAAATCTCAGTCTCAGAGCGGTCAGGGATCTTCTAATTCAGGAGGCCGAAAAATTGGTCATTGATTCCCGAAAAGACTATGAATCCGTACTCAATTTTTTGGATACGTTCAACCCCTCCTTAAAAGAGTCTGTTGAGCTATATGATGGAAAAGAACCCATTTTTGATGCCTATAACCTAGAAGGGGATATTTCACGGGCACTGAAAAGAAAGGTGTGGCTTAAATCAGGCGGGTATATTGTTATTGAACACACCGAAGCCTTGGTGGCGATCGACGTGAATACAGGGCGTTATGTGGGAAAGCACAATCTTGAAGAAACCATATTAAAAACCAACTTGGAAGCGGTTAAAGAAATCGCCTACCAGATCCGATTAAGGGATATCGGAGGAATCATTATCATTGATTTCATCGATATGGAGAAAAAATCGAATCAGGAAAAAGTATTTTCGGCGCTTAATGAAGCGTTTACCAAAGACCGCAGTAAAACCCATATACTTCCCATTTCTGAAATGGGGCTGATTCAGATGACACGCAAACGAACTCGCAAGCCGCTTACCCGACTATTGTGTGATCCCTGCCCCTATTGTGATGGGGAAGGTTATATAATATCAATAAAAACAATATGTTATGGTATTTTTAGGGAGATATTGAGGTACGCGGCGGATATGGTGGGGTCAAAACTGACGGTTCGGGTCAATCCAGAAGTTGCTGAATTTCTTCATGGTGAAGAAAACAGACTGATACCCGGATTGGAAAAAACCATTACCAAACAGATCATCATCTATCCCGACAATCGGTACCATATGGAAGCGTTTGAAATTATTGAGTCATCAACAAATTGAAATTTTTAAATATTCATTTTTCGGACGGGCGGGCACATATCATCCATTGACCGAATGAATTGCACCTTGACACTTATAATATCATGTGGTTAAGATACTCGATTCAACCGATGATTATTTGCAAAGTATGGGAACACTATTTTTTGATGAGAAGGACAGATAAAAAATGAAACGAACCTTTCAACCCAGTAGAATTAAACGCGCCAGAACCCACGGTTTCAGAAAAAGAATGTCAACAAAGGCTGGAAGAAGAATTATCAACCGTCGCAGAGCCCGAGGAAGAAAAAGACTGGCATTATAAATGGTAAATCAATACAGACCCCTTCATATAAAATCTTTGAAAACAGCCAAATGAGTGCAGTGCTGTAACAAGGGGTCTGCATTGTTGAAACCTTTTTCGTTTACCAAGACGGAACGTATTAGAAAATCATCGGAATACAGAATTCTATCGAAATACGGGACTCGCTATTACAGCGATTATTTTATCATTATTTCCCGAAAAAACCAGTTTTCAAGCTCACGTCTTGGTATAACCGTCTCAAAAAAGGTCGGGAAGGCCGTAATAAGAAATAGGATCAAGCGAATCATTCGCGAATATTTTCGATTGAACAGAAGCATGTTGCCGGTCCATTTGGACATGAATGTAATCGTCAGGCAGCCGTCTGCAAAATTAGAGAATGCGCAACTTAGAGAAAAGTTTGGGTATTTAATAAAAAAAGTATCTCAACGTCACAACTAAGCGCACGATGACTCGACTGGCATTAATAACGATTCAATTTTACAGAATTTTTATATCGCCTCTATTGGGGCCGGCATGCCGATTTGTACCGACCTGTTCAGAATACGCGTATCAGGCGATCTCTACTTATGGTTTGATGAAGGGGAGCCTGCTTGCGATAAAAAGAATTTTACGGTGCCATCCATTCAATCCCGGTGGTTTTGACCCGGTTCCGTGATTTTTTTATTCCGTTCGAAAATAGATCCATATCGTTTTAAGCCCACCACGACCACCTGCAAAGAAATGCCTACATTGTTCAAGAGCAGACAATAACTATTCTTTTCATGATTTGGCCCAGTTTGGTGTCAAGGAGAACAAAATGGAACAAGCTAGATTGCTGCTAGCCATTGGTCTATCATTTTTGGTTTTATTTGTTTGGAGCATGTTTTTTACTGACCAACAGCCGGTAAACAATCAGGATCCGGAAAAGCCTCAAGCTCAGGTTGTTGAAACGCCGACGCCTGATCAACCCGCTCAGCAAGCCGCCACGACGATCAGTCAAAGTGATCTTGATGAAATCCAAAACGAGGCGGTCCCAGAAAACCCGGCCCGTGAAATTACCATTGAAACACCGTATTACGTTTCCCGTATTTCTGCCAAAGGCGCTGCATTTACCAGTTTCATCCTAAAAAAATATCGCGAAAGCGTAAACGTTGATTCTCCCAATAAAGAGCTCATTCAACCTGATTTTAAAAATGGAATCATCCGCACAACGCTATTGGATAAATCCGTCCATGGGTTGGAAAATGCGGTTTTCTCCATAGATCAGACCGGTGATAATCTGAGCGTCAGCGGTGAGAAAAAGGAGATTGCTTTTAAATGGGTTGCAGCAGATGGGACGATTATCATTAAAACATATACCTTTGATCCTGGTTCTTATCTAATCGGGCTCAAGGTCGCCATTCAAAACGCATCTCAAAACGCAATCAACGATCAGCTGGTATTGTCACTCAGAAAGCCAGTAGAGAAAGAAAAAGGTTACGGGTTTGTCGGGCCTAGTGCCTTGATCAACGATAGCCTCGAACAGATAAAACCCAAAAATATCGAAGATAAAGATCGATACGAAGGAAAAATCAAATGGATCGGTATCGAAGATCGCTATTTTATTTCCAGTATCATTCCCGCAGAGGAGTTTGAGGGGAGCATAAAATTAGGACTTAATGACAAGATTGTAAGCAATCAGTTGATTAATCCTACATTTGAACTTTCTCCAGGCAAACAGATTGAGTCCCAATTTTACATTTTTATGGGGCCAAAAAGCATGGAATTGTTGAATAGTCTTGGACACGATCTAGGCAAAGCGCTCAATTTCGGTTTTTTTGATATAATCGCAAAACCTTGCCTATGGTTCATGAATCAAATCCATAGTGTCATTCCCAATTATGGAATCGCCATTATCTTGCTCACCATTTTTACTAAAATTTTATTATGGCCACTGGGTAATAAAAGCTACAAATCCATGAGTGAGATGAAAAAACTTCAGCCGCTGATGGCTGAAATTCGTGAAAAACATAAAGATGACAAACAAAAAATGAACCAGGAATTAATGGCCTTGTATCGGACATACAAGGTCAATCCGGTTGGCGGATGTCTGCCAATGGTTCTGCAAATACCTGTTTTTTTTGCACTTTATCGAATGTTGTATCAGGCTATTGAACTGCGACACGCGCCCTTTTTTCTGTGGATCAATGATTTGTCCGCGCCTGATCGACTCTTTGATTTTGGTTTTTCCATACCATTTATGGAACCCCCTTATGGAATACCCGTCTTAACGATTATAATGGGTGCCACTATGCTGTTGCAGCAAAAGATGTCACCTCCCCCAGGCGATCCCACCCAAGCGAAGATGATGATGCTGATGCCCGTGGTTTTCACTTTCATATTTATCAATTTCTCCTCTGGACTGGTCCTTTACTGGCTTGTCAACAACATCTTATCCATTAGCCAGCAGTACTATGTCCAAAAGAAAACCATATAATATCCGGAGGCAATCATGTCCAAGTTCTTTGAATTTCAGGGAAAGAATGTAGAAAAAGCAATTGAAAGGGCCAGTGACGAACTCAACATTTCTGCAGATAAAATTAAGTATGAAGTGCTTACCTATGGATCAACCGGAATTTTTGGTCTCGTGGGGATTAAAAGAGCCAAAATAAAAGTATTTGTTGACGAAAAAAATAATTCTCAGCGTCCGTCCCAACCACCGGTTAAAAGTGCTCCGTCAAAAACCTCAAAAACTGCGAAAACAACGATCGATGAATTTCTGGAGCGTTTACCGGACAGCGATGAAGCCAAAGCGGAGAAAGAAACAAATGAAGAAATAATTGACTATGGTATTAAAGCGCTCCAGAAAATCTTAGATGGCATCAGTGACGGGGCAACGATTAAAACAAAAAACAGTAAAGAAAAGCTCTTTTTTGCGGTGACCGGGGGGGATAGCGGCGTTCTAATCGGAAAACGCGGCCAAACACTGGAGGCCATTCAATATCTTCTCGAAAAAATGATCAATAAACGAACCACCAAAAAATTGCGCGTGATGGTTGATGTTGAGGGGTATCTGGAAAAGCGTAAAAATAATCTTAAACAACTGGCCTCCAGAATGGCTGAAAAAGCCAAGAAAATAAGAAAACCCGTTACCATTGGGCAAATGAACGCCCATGACCGGAGAATCGTTCATATCCATTTAAAAGATGAAAGCGGTATTCGAACCCAGAGCATCGGTGATGGCTACTATCGGAAATTGATGATTTTTCCCAAAAAGCGAGGGGCATCAAAAGGGCGGAGTAGCCATTCAAAAATATAAATAACTAATCACTTGATCGAATAAAAAAATCCATGGACAACCGAACGATTGCCGCAATTTCAACTCCGCTGGGACCCGGCGGCATTGGTATTATACGGATTTCCGGTCCGGAAGCATTTGTTATTTTAAAAAAACTCTTCGTGTTCAAGAGAAAAAAATCAGCTCAAAAAAATGATAGTGACCGATCTTTTTCCTCTCACCGCGTTTATTATGGATACCTTCACGAAGCACACAGCGATACGGTTATCGATGAAGTGCTTGTTTTTTTCATGAAGGCCCCCAATAGTTACACCCGTGAAGATGTTGTCGAAATTCAGTCACACTCTGGGTATATTGTCCTTGAGAGAATCATGGGTGCCATCTTGGATGCCGGTGCCGACCTGGCCAAACCCGGTGAATTTACCCAAAGAGCTTTCTTAAATGGCAGAATTGATCTAACGCAGGCAGAAGCTGTGATTGATCTGATTAATGCGCCCTGCGAAATCGCAGCCAAAAATGCGGTAAAACAGGCTTCTGGCGGCATAAAGGACAAAATCGAAACACTGCTTCACCTGGTGAATGAATTATACGGTAAATGTGAAGCGGTCATTGAGTTTGCGGAAAGCGATAATTTATCGATTGAAGAGACTCTACTGGAAATACGCCAGGGCATTTTCGATACACTTTTAGTTCAAGTTCGTCATCTGATTCAAGCCCAAAAATCAAGTGCTATTTTTTACGATGGGGTATTAATGACCATTGCCGGGGTTCCGAATGTAGGCAAATCCAGCTTGTTAAACCAGTTGGTCGAAAAGGAAACCGCAATCGTCTCAGAGATGCCCGGTACGACCCGGGATGTGATCAGAGAATATCTATCGATCAAAGGGATACCCATTACGTTATGCGATACCGCTGGACTGCATGAAACACAGGATCCTGTCGAATGTATAGGCATTGACAAAGCGCGTGATCATATTGACCGAGCAGAACTATTGCTTTTCGTCGTTGAAGCCAACCGTGAGCTCAATGATTTTGAAAATCAATTTATAACGGACAATGCGGCCAAACGGATCATTGTTGTTGTAAATAAAGTCGACATCGCCGTTCCAGCGGCACTGGAGAAAATAAATAAACATATTGACGGTTTTATTTCTGCCGCGGTTTCTGCTAAAACTGGTTTGGGGATTGCTGACTTAAAAGAATTGATTTTCAATGGTTTGGTAAAAGATCAGATGCAACAACAATTACCGACGGCAACGCCAAATCTAAGGCAGCGCAAAATATTAGAGTGTATTGAGCAGATGATTTTTTCGGACATCGAAAATGCAAGAACCCAGTCTGAACCCGAGCTGATGGCAGATCTATTGGGTCGTATCCGCAAGGAACTGGAAAAAATTACCGGATCAACGAATGGGGAAGATCTTTACGATTTTATTTTTAGCCAATTTTGTGTTGGTAAATAATGTTTCACGTGAAACATGCTATTCAGGGAGTCTGATTTATGATGCAAGCGTTAGATGAAATTTTTGCTAAATATGAAGCATTGGTCAAACAGGTCGATGAAATTTTTGAAAATGTTCGAGAAAAATATCCAGATTGTGTAAAGTGCCAGCTGGAGTGTTCAGATTGTTGTCATGCGCTGTTTGATTTATCCTTGATTGAGGCTTTGTACATTAACCGCAAATTTATTGAAAATGGTCTTGAGCAGAAAAAAGCCCAGATTATCGAGGATGCGAACAAAATTGATAGAAAAATTCATCAAATAAAAAGGAAAGCGTTTAAAGCCGTTGAGTCGGGTGAAAAATCAGAGAAACAAGTCCTTTTTGAAATGGCCGCCGAACGGGTTCGATGTCCTTTGTTAAATAAGGATAATCAATGCGAGCTATACGATTTTCGTCCGATTACCTGCCGTCTTTACGGTATCCCTACCTCGATCGAAGGCAGGGGACATACCTGTGGATTGTCAGGATTTAAAGAGGGGGAGTCATATCCGACAGTAAATCTGGATGTCATTCATAATAAGCTATACGCGCTTTCCCAGGAAATTGTTGTGGCCTTAAAATCCAAGCATGTCAAAATGGGTGATGTTTTAATGCCGCTGTCAATGGCACTGATCACGGTATTTGATGAGACTTATTTGGGTATCGCCGATGAGCAGGCAGAGACGGAAAAATAAATCAAAAGAGGTGTGCAATGGCAGACAATATGACAGATGAAGAGAAAAAAAAGGCTGTTTTTGAGGCCATGTCGCCTCGCCGCCAAAAACATATACTTAAAAAAGTTGGCTATGAAAATTGGGATCCTTTTGAGAAGCCAAAGGACCCAATTGATATCCGTAAGGATCAAAGCAACCGCACATCACAAGCTTTGGTGCGGGAATTTTTACAATCCCGACCAATGGAAGGGTATTCCAACAGTTACGGCCGCGGGGTGCTGGAAATGGCCGTGGGGATTGTTAATGATGATGATCGCTTTATCGCAATGTATGAGTTCGCCCTGTGGTATAGAGCCTTATTGGAAAAAGAGCGTCTTGTATAGCGAGTAGCCGAAAAACCGGCTCCACAATAATCCGAAATTTGAAGGTGTTGATGAGTGATTTAGAATCAAAAATTATGCGCATCATAGACGAATCACCTTCAAAAGTAACTTTTCGGCTGATAAAAAACCGTCTTGATAACCCAACGATTTATGGTGTCAGAGCAATTAAAAAAGCTGTGGCCAATCTCGTTTCCTTGGGAACGCTGTGTTATACATTTCATTTTGGTCAATCTTTTATTGAGCGTTCCCTGGATAAGCCCGTCCAATTGTCCCCGCATGTTATTTTAAAGCCATTTAGATGTAAGCTGGATCGGTTCGATACTGGCGTGGTTATATCAATAGAAAAGGGGGTGTCGTTTGGATGTGGCGACCATCCCACAACACGTATGGCCGTCCAATTGATTGATCGTTGTTTACATCAGCCTTTATGGGTGAGAAGTAAAAAAGCGCTGAAAGCGATTGATATCGGAACCGGCTCAGGAATTTTGTCGATTGCAGCGGCTAAACTGGGTATTGGTTTTGTCAATGGCGTGGATACCGATCCCTGTTCTGTTTTCGAGGCAAAGGAAAATGTCAGAATTAACCAGCTAAACGATCGCATTCAAATCAGCAGTCAGTCACTCGACGATATTCACCAGCGGTTTGATTTCGTACTTGCCAATCTGAGGACACCGACGCTGATCAAACTGTGTGATCTGCTCAACACCAAACTAAATCAGAATAGCGTTTTGGTATTGTCTGGAATGAAAGCCGAAGAAACCCCATCTGTGAGTGAACCTTACAAAAAAATGGGATTTAGGGTGGTTGAAGTACGAGAAGAAAAAGGGTGGAGTGCCATATGCTTGTTGAGAGGCTGAATTTTAAATTGGGTTGTTGTACGCATGGCTTGGTATTGACTTGTGTGTGATCGTTTAAAAATCAGCCTCTCATGAATCCGCTTTTAACCCTTTGTTTTTTAGGGATTTTTGCAAAATTTTCATTCAAACAATAAAAATAGGGGAATTTGTAACCCATATTTTTATTGTTCTTGATGAAATGTTGTTCCCAATAAATATTCCTCATACTGAGTGGGTCTGGTTTGATAGATTTCTAACATCTCTTCATACTTTTTTCGTTCTTCACTGTTTTTCCACGCATGCCAATCCTCCATGTTTTGCCAACTGCAAATAACAGCCAAATTTTCAGGGTATTCACTTTGCATCAGTGTCTCACCTGAAATGTATCCGGGCTGGTTCATGGCGATCGAGCGGATTTTGTTGAGCAAAGAGAGAATTTGAGGAGCGTTTTCCTTGGCGAAGCGTCTTTTAATGATGATTTTAGCGATCATAAACCACCTCCTGAAAGATAGAGGGTGAGAAATCTGATCGGCACGGATGGGTTAGGGCTTAAAATGAAGTGAGGGAAAAAATTTCGAAATGGTGCCGATCCCTTTGGGTGACTAAATCAAGGATGGCATAGCCGGTAAAGGGGGTCAAGAAAAAAGCAGATCAACGGATGAGCAGGAAAAACTATAGTGTTTAAGATAATATTTCTGGCAAGGATAGAGGGAGGAAGCTGTATAGATAATACCGCGACGACCGATAACGCAGACCAAAAACATTATCTTGAATGCTATCGCTGCTCCACAAAAATATAACCGCTAAGGGTGAATGCCTTTAGCGGTTATATTTTTTTAGGTTTTAAATCTGATTGGATAGGAAACGAATCGCTATCCCACGTTGAAGCTCCACAAAATACCGGCGCAGATGGCGGAACCAATAACACCGGATGAGTTGCAGGCCATGGCATGCATCAATAGAAAGTTGGTCGGGTCTTCCTTTTGTCCCATTAAATGAACTTCTCTGGCGGAACCGGGGACTGCGGATACGCCTGATGCGCCCAAGAGGGGATTGATTTTTTCTTTCAAAAACAGGTTCATGATTTTAGCAAAAATCAACCCGGAGGCTGTGGCAATACTAAAGGCAACAGCCCCAAGTACAAAGATGCCAATGGATTTGGTGGTCAGAAAAACATCTGCCTGGGTACTGGCACCGACGGTAAATCCCAAAAAAATCGTGGCGGTATCGATAATGGCATTTCGGGCAGTGTTGGCCAGTCGTTCCACAACGCCACTGACCTTTAGAATGTTACCAAAAAAGAAGGTCCCCAACAGCGGAATCGACGCCGGCGCGAGAAAGCAGCAAAGGAACATACCAATGACGGGAAAGAACAATAATTCCTTACGGGAAACCGGACGTGGATCCGGCATGTGAATCAGCCGTTCCTTTTTGGTGGTCAACAATTTCATGATCGGTGGCTGAATGATCGGGATTAATGCCATATAAGAATAGGCGGCAATGGCGATAGGGCCGATCAGATGCGGGGCCAGTTTTGCCGTCAAAAAGATTGATGTCGGTCCGTCAGCACCACCGATAATGGCAATGGATGCGGCTTCTTTGGGAAGAAACCCCAAGGCCAGGGCACTTAACAAGGTAAAAAAGATACCCATTTGTGCGGCTGCACCAAGGAGCATGAGCTTTGGACGGGCCAGCAGTGAGGAAAAGTCGGTCATGGCGCCCAGGCCCAAAAACACGATCGATGGATAAACACCCGTGGTAACACCAAAATAAAGGTAATGAAGGACACTGTTGGGTTCATAGATGCCAAGACCGAACCCTTTGAAAAAAGGAACGTTTCCGACCAATACGCCAAAACCGATGGGCAACAGCAAAAGCGGCTCATACTTTTTGGCGATGGCAAGATAAACAAAGAATATACCCACGCCCCACATAAGAAAATGCCGATAGTCGGCAAGGTAATAACCAGTGTTAGTTAGAAATTGAAGCAATAATTCCATTTTTCATGTCCCTCTGCATTATTCTGAAACGGTTTGCCAGGAAAATTGTCCTTCACCTAAAGGTAATAATAGGCCAGCCTCACGAAAACACTTGATCGACATGTGAGGATTGGGAAGGCCGGCTTCCTTGCATTGGCAGTGAAGTTCCATCAACGTGAATGATTCTCCCAATTCCTCGGTCAATTCGGCCACAATCAGCGCGGCGTCATTTATATTGTCAGGCAACCGTTCCGGCGCTGTTTTTTTAGGCGCCGGTGGGGGAGGGGCAACAGGTTCCTTTGGTGGGGTCGGTTTTTGATCAGAAACGCCCGGTAAGTGACGAAGCATTGAAATTAAGAAAGAAAGCACCGTTAGACCGCACAAAACGATGCAGGCTCCAGCTAGTGCCATGGCCCAGCCATTGGCCTGTTCGATAGCCGCTAAACCATACATATTCCCTCCTGCTCGGGGTGCCGATAGAGCTCCACCCACTATTCGATGAAAGGTTAGTAATTATAAGCAATATTAAGCGCCAGCATAATATATAGGATGTTACCAGAATAGCTTAACGATCACACCCCGGACGAAAAGTCAATGGTAAAGGATAAATCAACGCTATAATCAGAATTATTCTTACACGATATGCCCCATCATGAAGAAATAAGTACCAATTTAACGGCAGCGGTATTGACTATCAGAAAAGGAGTATCGTACATATTTAAAGACGTTTATTGTATTTCGATACCCGCTTCGCAAATTAACCGGATTGGAAAAAAAGGAGCTTAAAAAATGGATAGCCTGTCGTGCAAGAACAACGCATTGATGTGGACCTTTGCCTTGTTATTTTTTTTGTTCACCTTTTCCTGTGGGGATCAGGGAATCGACAACGGCCTCGGTGAAAAAGTAGATCAACTGACCAAGCGAGTCGATGAACTGAGCAAACAGGTTGACCAACTGACAAAAAGCATGGCCGGTGCATCTGGCGAAACGGTCACGAAAGCAGAAGCAAAAGGGCTTAAAGCCGGCTTCGTCTATGTTGGGCCTGTCGGCGATTATGGATGGTCCCATGCTCATGATCTGGGAAGAAAATATGCCGAGCAGCAACTGCCCTGGCTGAGTACCGTATATATTGAATCGGTGGCAGAGGCAGACTCAGCGAGAATTATCGATCGACTTGTCCAGGAAGAAAACTGTGCAGTGGTTTTCACGACCAGTTTCGGTTACATGGATGATACGATTAAAGCTGGAAAAAAGTACCCGGATAAATATTTCATGCATTGTTCCGGTTTCAAACAAGCCAAGAATGTCGGAACATATTTTGCCGATTTATATCAGACCTATTATCTAAATGGGCTCATGGCCGGAGCGCTGACCAAAAGCAACAAGGTCGGCTACGTGGCAGCCTTTCCGATTCCCGAGCTGGTTCGTCACATCAATGCCTTTGCCCTGGGAATTAAAGCAGTCAATCCAAAGGCCAACGTGCATGTAAGATGGACGTACGCCTGGTATGGTCCGGACAAAGCCAGAGAGGCGGCGGAAGCATTGATTGCCGAAGGGTGTGACGCCCTGGCGTTTACCGAAGATACGCCGGCGGTGATTGAGGTCGGACAGGAGCATACGGAAAAAGGCAAACAGATCTATACGTTCAGCCATTACAGCCCAATGCAGGCGTATGGAAAAGATTCGGTTGTGTCCGGTCAGCTGGTGGATTGGGGCGTCATGTATGAAAAAATTTTAAAAGACTTACATGACGGCACCTGGAAACCCGACGATTTATGGTGGTTGATCGCCGAAAAAGCGGTGGTCCTGGGCGGTTCTTTTGATGCCCCGATTAACCCAAAATTTGTTGATGCCCTCAAAGCAGTCAAACTGACAACGCAAGACTTTGGGTCGATTTCTGCCCACGATCTGGTCTTTAAACGGTATGAACAGATGAAAAAGGGCACCGATCTTTTCGATCCTTACACCGGCCCCATTACGGATAACACCGGTAAGTTGCAGATCAAGGCTGATGAAAAGGCTTCCAAAGCGGATCTCTTGCGGATCATGTATTATGTCGACAATGTGGTGGGAACGATTCCGCAATAACAACGGATGAACGTCGCTTTAAACTTGAAGGGGAGGGCTTGAGAAAAGAATCCAGCCCTCCTTTCATATTTTTTTCTGGAACAGATAATGGCCAATAACATATCCACGCTTGAAATGATAAACATCACAAAATCATTTCATGGCGTTCGGGCGAACGACAAGATTAGCCTCAAGGTTTCATCCGGGGAGATCCTTGGCTTGCTAGGCGAAAATGGTGCCGGCAAAACAACCTTGATGAATATTTTGTATGGCATTTATCAGCCTGATGACGGAGAGATTCGCATCAATGGCAATCGGGTTGCCATTGATTCCCCACGTGCGTCTATCGGTTTGGGTATCGGTATGGTGCATCAGCATTTTATGTTGATTGCGAACCACACGGTCATTGAGAATATTGCTCTGGGATATATTCGATCCCCCACCGTGTTTCCGCAAAAAAAAATCAGACAAAATATTCTCGCATTTTCCAATAAATTCAATTTTGGTATTGATCCTGACAAAAAAATTTGGCAGTTGTCCGCCGGAGAACAGCAACGGGTTGAAATTATCAAAGCACTGGTCAATGGTGCCAGCCTGTTGATTCTTGATGAACCCACCTCGGTGCTTACCCCTCAGGAAACCCAGGATTTTTTCCAGATTCTGGAAAAGATGAGACAAGAAGGACAGATCATTATTCTGATCAGTCACAAATTAGACGAGATAAAAAAGCTTTGTGATCGGGTCACCGTGCTTCGCAAGGGAACAGTGGTCGGCAATGCCGATACGGCTCAGTTGGATAAGCGCGAGATGGCCCGCATGATGGTGGGGCGGGATGTGGTTTTTTCTTTTGTGAAAAAGAAAATGCCCAGGCAAGAAAAGGTGCTGGACGTTCAGTCGCTAACCGTTGAAGGGGATAAAGGCTATGATGTGATCGAGGATATTTCCTTTGACATTTATCGAAACGAGATTTTTGGTATTGCCGGTGTTTCCGGAAATGGCCAGCGAGAGTTGGTGGAGGCCATCACTGGCCTGCGAACGGCAAAACGCGGTCGGATATTAATCAATGGCATTGATATTACCAACCAATCTGCCAGAAAAATTCATAACAAAGGTGTCTCTCACGTACCGGAGGAGCGTATCCGATTTGGCATTGCACCCAACCTGTTTTTATACGAAAATGCGATTCTTAAAAAGCATCATCAGAAAAAATTTTCCAAGCATACTTTTCTCGCTTATGGAAAAATAAAATCATACACGAGGCAGTTGATTAAAAACTTTCAGGTGGCCACCCCTTCGATCAACGTGCAGACCAAAAATTTATCCGGTGGTAATATTCAAAAGCTCATTCTAGGACGCGAGATTTCCGATAAACCGGATCTTCTGGTGGCATCCCACCCGACCTATGGCCTTGATGTGGGCGCAACGGAATATTTACGCAACCAACTTCTCGAGCGCCGCGAAGAAGGTGGCGCCGTGCTGCTGGTATCGGAAGACCTGGATGAAATTTTTGAACTGTGTGATCGGATTGCGGTTATTTTTCAAGGCCGTTTTATGGGAATCCTTGAGGCCGAAGATCCAGGTGTCGCCGATATTGGTCTGCTCATGGCCGGTGCAAAAAATTTGATGGTAGGGGAGGCAATTGATGCTTCAGATTAAGGTGTCGGATCGGGATCGGATATCGGCCGTGGGGTCTTTTGGCACAATGGTGTTGGCGCTGGGCGCGGGAATGGTCTGTATTGGAATGATTTTTTTGTTTTGCGGGGCTAACCCATTATTTGCGTTCAAGAAAATATTCACCGGATCATTTGGCAGCGTCTACGGCGTTAAAGAAACAATCACCAAAGCCATCCCGCTGATTCTTATTGGCGGGGGATTGACCCTTGCTTTCAAGGCCAAGTTCTGGAACATCGGTGCCGAAAGCCAACTTCTCATGGGAGCCATATTGGGGACATGGGTCGGATTGAACTGGGGACCGGCACTGCCTCCGGTAATGATCGTTCCGTTGATGTTTATTGCGGGTTTTATCGGTGGCGCATTCTGGGGGCTGATTCCGGCCGTGCTTAAACTTCGTTTTTCCATTAACGAGGTGATTTCAACCTTGATGCTCAATTATATCTGTGCAGAATTTCTCACCTTGTTGATCGTCGGACCATGGAAAAGCAAAAAGAAATTCGGTTTCCCCTACACGGATGATTTGCCGGATTCGGCCATTCTTTCTCTTTTGCCTGGCACCCGCATTCACATCGTCACGCTGATGCTGGCGTTATTCACCGTTGTTTTACTGAGCCTTGTCATTTACAAAACCCGGTTTGGTTATGAGGTTCGTGTAATCGGAGAGAACCCGGACGCGGCAAAATATGCGGGCATTGATTTTACCCGAACCACCTTATTGATCATGACCATCAGCGGTGGCATGGCTGGCCTGGCCGGTGTTGGTGAGGTTGCCGGGATTCATCATTATTTAAGCTATCCGGATTCGATCTCATCCGGGTATGGATTTACCGCCATTATCGTGGCCTGGCTGGCCAAACTTAATCCTGTTTATGTGATTTTTTCGGGACTTTTTTTTGCCGGTGTACTGGTTGGCGGGGATGCGATTCAGATCTCGCTTGGGCTGCCGGCGGCAACGGTTGAAATTTTTAATGGCACCATGCTGATCTTTCTGATCATGGGCGATTTTTTTACCAAGAACAGGGTTCGTATACAATCAGGAGAAAAGGGATAGTCCATGGAAGAGATTGTCATTTCCGTTGCAGAGCGAACATTGGTTGCCGGCACGCCACTGCTGCTTGGCACGGTTGGCGAGATTATCTGTGAACGCTCCGGTATTCTCAATTTGGGAGTGGAAGGGGTTATGGCAGTGGGTGCCGTGAGCGCTTTTATCGTGACCCATCACACGGGCAATCCCTGGCTGGGGCTTTGTGTGGCGATTGCAGCGGGCATGTTGATCTCCCTTGTCCATGCGTTCACTTCCGTGAGCCTGCAATCCAATCAAGTGGTTTCGGGATTGGCCCTGACCATGCTGGGATTGGGCATCGCCGGATTGTTGGGAAAACCTTATGTGGGAAAACCGCTGGCCGTAAAGATCAATGCGCTGCCCGTTCCACTGCTTGCCGATATTCCGCTGGTGGGACCGGTACTGTTTAACCAGAGCCCTTTTTTTTACCTGGCCATCGCCTTAGCCATTGGTATGTGGTTTATATTGGAATATACGTTGATTGGAATTCGCATCCGCTCGGCGGGTGAGAATCCACAAGCCACGGAGACACAAGGGGTCAATATTGCGTTGATCCGTTATTGGTCGGTGATTGTCGGCGGTGGATTTTCCGCCATGGCAGGGGCCCACCTTTCCATTTCTTACAGCAAATCATGGATTGAGGGCATGACCGCCGGTCGTGGCTGGATCGTCATCGCCTTGACGATTTTCGCCCTGTGGAATCCCCTGCGGGCCATCATTGGTGCGTTTTTGTTTGGTGGTATCTTTGTTCTTCAGTACCTGCTACAGCCCCTCGGTATTTCGCCCAATTTTTTGGCCATGCTGCCTTATATCGCGACCCTGCTTGTTCTTCTGGTTGGCAGCCTGCGCGACCGTCGCCGGCTCAATGCGCCGGCCATGCTGGCCGAGCCCTACCGACGCGGTGAGCGCTAAAACCTGCCATCTACACCACTCCATAACTGTCCAGTTTACGCCTTAAGGTATTCAGGCCGATGCCAAGCAGCCTGGCAGTTTTGGATTTGTTTTCATTGGTTTGTTTATAGGCTTTTAGAATGTGCGCCTTTTCCACTTCTGACAAGGGTTTGATCGGCTCTACGGCAGGCTCCTCTGCACACGTTTTGAGCGACGCCATAATATGCGATGGAAGATGTGTTTCCCGGATGGCCTCTCCATGAGCAAGATTCACCGCTGATTGTAGAATGGATTTGAGTTCTCGGATATTGCCAGGGTAGGGGTAACGCATCAACAGTTCCAGTGCGCCTTTTTCGATAAACCCATTATTGTTGACATCATAGTATTTTTCGAGAAATTTGCGAGTCAATAAAAAGATGTCTTCCTTGCGCTCACGCAGCGGTGGCAGGTGAAGCCAGCCTCCGCGAATGCGGTAGTAGAGGTCTTTGCGAAAGCGCTTTTGGGCAATCATTTGTTCCAGGTTTTCATTGGTTGCAGCGATGAACCGCAGGTCTACCTGTTGCCGGCTGCTTGATCCCAGTTTAGAGTATTCTCCATCTTGAAGCACGCGTAACAATTTTCCTTGCAGGGGAAGGGGAAGGTCCCCGATTTCATCCAGAAAAAGTGTACCATGGTTGGTGTATTCCAGGTACCCGACGCGGCCGGTATCCGCGCCGGTGAAAGCGCCCTTGGTGTGACCAAAAAATTCGGCTTCGAATAATGAACTGGTCAGGGAGGCCATGTTAATCGGAGTGAATGGATGTTGGGCACGTGGACTGGCGCCGTGAATCGCTCGGGCCAATAGTTCCTTGCCTGTTCCACTCTCGCCGGTGATTAACACAGGCACTTGACTGGAAGCATGCAGTTCGGCTTCCTTGAGGATGCGAAGCACCTTCTTGGATTGGGTAACAATGGGTTTGAAAGGGGCCTCGTTTTCAAGAGTCGGCAATTCATCACGCTTTTCAAGGTCCAAGAGATCCAGAAGTCGCTTCCGTTCGAGCGTTCGTTTGATGGCCAGCGAAAGATCTTCTGTTGCCACTGGTTTGACAAGATAGTCATAGGCGCCCTTGTTCAGACATTCAACGGCAATACGGGCTTCATTGATGGCCGTGATCATGATGCATTCGGTGGATGGAGAATTGGATTTAATTGCCTCCAGAAGCGACACGCCATCCATTTCCGGCATAGTAATATCGATCAAGGCCAGATCAAACGATTGGCCATTTTCAAATTCTTCAGCGATTTTCAGGGAATTATCTTCCAGCCGTACACGCTTGAACCCAATCTCGGCCAGTTTTCTGCCCAGTATCTCCAAATAGTCTCGATCGTCATCAATAACCACTACGGTGTTGGTCATCTTCTTTCACCTGTTGATGATATTCCAAAATGGACTATTCCAAATTGGCATTAATCTCCTAACCTACTAATTTATCATTTGATAATTGGCTATATACTCCATTTTGGAACAGTTGTCGAGAGGGTTAATTCGCTGATAAATTTGATGCTATGGAATCTGATTTAAACTTAACTATCTGTAATAAAACATAATAATTTAAATATAACGAATGAATGCGATTTATGGCACAAGGATTGCTGTTCCATAATGGAAAGATTCGTTGCATTTTGGCCACTATTGGCTTTTTCCGGCACTTGGGGAGGGGGATCTCGCCTTCCTGTTTTATATAAAGTTTTGACTCGTCCTTATTTGATTAACGGTTACCACTTCTTTTTCGCACCAACCATAAGGGGATTGGCTTATGCATTTAAAAAACAAATTTGATGTCGGCAAATTCGCCATTCTTGCAGAGATGCAGCCGCCAAAAGGGGTGAATGTGTCGGCAATGGTAAACAGTGCAACGCGTGTCGGTAAAGCCGTGGATGCTTTTCTTGTGCCGGAAATGGGCAATGCCGTCATGCGCATGAGTGCACTTGGCGGCGCCATGATACTGCAAAGCAAAGGGTTGGAAACCATCATGCAGGTGAATGCCCGCGATCGTAACCGGATTGCGCTTCAGGCTGATTTATTGGCGGCATATGCTTGCGGGATTATCAACGTGATGGCTGTTTCCGGAGAAGATCCAAGCCTTGGCGATCACCACCAGACCAAAGCGGTGAATGACATTGATTTACTCACGCTTTTGAAAACGGTTGCTACCCTTCAGACGGGTAAGGATATGGCAGGCAGTGATCTTTCCGGCGCACCGGATTTTCTGGTGGGGGCCCGCGTCAATGCGAGGGCAACGGGAGAGGCGCTTGATCAGGAACTCGCCATCATGGAAGCAAAAAAAGAGGCTGGTGTCGATTTTTTCATCGCTCCGCCGGTGTTCGATTCCGAGGCTTTTGCAGCGTTCATGGAAAAGGTTGACATTAAACAAAACCGTATTCTGCCCACCGTTATGCTTCTCAAGTCTGTCGGCATGGCGCGCTATCTGAACCGGCATCTGAATGTGACCGTTTCTCAAGAACTGATTAAACGCATGATGCACGCACCGGACAAAGCCATCGAAAGTCTCACCATCGCATCGGAAACCATTAATGCATTAAAGGAAGCAGGGTTTGCCGGTGTTCTCATATCAGCCATGGGATGGGAGGATAAACTGCAAAAGCTGATGGATATGGTTTGAACCGTGGCGGTAAAACGACAACCCTTCAACCATCAATTTTTCACGAGGAACGCATAATGGCAGAAAAAATAAATTCCCAAAACAAAGACGTCGTCGGTAGTGTGTTAGTGGTCGGCGGCGGTATTGCCGGCATACAGGCGGCACTTGATCTGGCGGATTCCGGCTATTTTGTTCATATGACGGAGGCCAAGTCCGCCATCGGTGGGGTGATGGCGCAGCTGGACAAAACATTTCCCACCAATGACTGCTCCATGTGTATTATTTCTCCTAAGCTGGTCGAGTGCGGGCGGCATTTGAACATTGACCTGATGACTCTGACCGACATCGAAGAAGTTAGCGGTGATGTTGGCAACTTTACGGTCAAACTGCGTCAGAATGCCCGCTACATTGAGATGGATAAATGCACGGCCTGCGGTGAGTGTGCCAAAGCCTGTCCCATCGAAACCCCCAACATGTTCGATGAAGGCTTGCGGGATCGCAAAGCGGCCTTCAAACTCTATCCCCAGGGGATGCCCAGTGCATATGCGATTGATAAACGTGGCACTGCTCCCTGTAAGGCCACCTGTCCGGCGCATGTGAGTATTCAAGGCTATATCGCCCTGATCAATGACGGTCGTTACAAGGAAGCCTTGGCACTCTTCAAAAAAGACCATCCTTTTCCAGCGGTTTGTGGACGTGTTTGTCATCACCCCTGTGAAAGCCAGTGCTCACGCAACGATGTGGATGAGCCTTTGGCAATTAGAGAACTTCACCGCTTTCTGGCAGACTATGAGAAGCAAAGTGGTGAGACGTTCATTCCCGAAATAACAGCTGAAAAACGTGACGAAAAAGTGGCCATTATCGGTTCCGGACCGGCGGGTATCACGGCCGCCTACTTTTTGCTGCAGCAAGGCTACGCCGTGACCATTTTTGAGAAGATGCCTGAACCGGGAGGCATGATGCGCTACGGTATTCCGGAGTACCGTCTGCCGCGTGATATTCTGGCCGAAGAAATTGATGTGGTTCGCCAGATGGGGGCTGACATTCAATGCGGTGTTGCCTTTGGGTCGGATGTCACCCTGGAAAGCCTGAAAAAAGATGGGTACAGCGCCTGTTTTATGGCCATCGGTCTGCATGGAGGTCGCCGCCTGGGGGTGGACAATGAAGATGTTGCCGGTGTGCTTCAAGGCGTAGATTTTCTGCGTGAGGCGGCCATGGGCAAGGACTTCGATCTGGGCGAGGATGTCATTGTGGTCGGTGGCGGAAACGTGGCCATCGACGTGGCCCTGACCGCCAAACGCAAAGGTGCCAAAAACGTCACACTCATCTGTCTGGAAAAGCGCGAAGAGATGCCGGCCTGGGAGCACGAAATCGAAGAAGCCCTTGAGAGCGATATCAACATCGTCAACAGCTTTGGACCCAAGTCGTTTTTTATCGATAAAAATCTGCGTGTTTCGGGGATAGAATTCAAGACCTGTACAGCGGTTTTTGATGGCGATGGTCGGTTCAATCCGAGCTACAATGATGATGCGTGCCAGCCGTTTTTTGGCGACACGGTGATCGTCGCCATTGGGCAGAGCACCAATCTGGACGGCATCAAAGAGCAGGGCATCGCCATTTCACGTCCCGGCGGTCTGGAGGCCGATCCGGTCACGCTGCAGACCCCCATTGATTGGGTCTTTGCCGGTGGAGACGCCTTTTATGGTCCCAAATCCGTGGTTGACGCGGTTTCTTGTGGCAAGGAAGCCGCTGAAAGCATTCACCGCTTCATTAACGGGTTGGATCTTACCGAAGGTCGTGAGAAAGAGTGGGACTTTTATAAACCCGATGTGAGCCAGGAACCCAAAATACCGCGTACCACCGTTCGCTGTCTGGATCCGGAGGCGCGGGAATGCAATTTCCTCGAAGTGTCTTTTGGCTTCAATGAGGAGGAGGCCAAAGCTGAAGCCCAGCGCTGCCTCAAATGCGGACTTTGCTCGGAATGTTATCAGTGCGTGGACGCCTGTCTTGCCAATGCCGTCAATCACGACATGATTGCCGAGGAAAAAACCATTAACGTGGGCGCCATCATTCTCGCGCCCGGATTTACCCCGTTTGATCCCTCGGCGCATAAGACCTATGCTTATGCATCCCATCCCAATGTCGTCACCAGTCTTGAGTTTGAGAGAATTCTCAGTGCATCGGGTCCGTTTGAAGGACATCTGGTACGGCCATCGGATCACAAGGAGCCGGACAAGATTGCCTGGCTGCAGTGTGTCGGCTCGCGAGATATCAATTGTTCGGATCATAGCTATTGCTCCTCGGTATGCTGCATGTACACCAACAAACAGACCGTCATCGCCAAAGAGCACAGCGATAAGCCGCTGGATACGGCGGTTTTTTTCATGGATATGCGCACCTACGGCAAGGACTTTGAAAAGTACTACATGCGTACCAAAGAAGAAAAAGGGGTGCGCTTCATCCGGTCCAAGGTGCACACCATTGATCCGGCGGAAGATGATAACCTGCGGCTGCGCTATGTGACCGAAGAAGGAGAAATCAAGGAAGAAGATTTCGATATGGTCGTGCTGGCCGTCGGCCTGGCGCCCAACAAGGAGTCTGTCAAGCTGGCCAAAATCATGGACATCGATCTGAACCAGCACCTGCATGCCGCCACCAAGACGCTCGAACCGGTGGCGTCCAGCCGCCCGGGTGTGTTTGTCTGTGGGGCCTTCCAGGAGCCCAAGGATATCCCGCAATCGGTCATGGAAGCCTCGGCCGCGGCATCCACGGCGACCGGACCGCTGGCCGCGGCACGTGGATCATTGATTCGGACCAAGGAATTGCCGCCGGAAATCGATGTTTCCGGCCAGGAGCCGCGCATCGGTGTGTTTGTGTGCAACTGTGGGATCAACATCGGTGGTGTGGCCGATGTGCCCGCAGTCAGAGAATATGCGCGGGGCCTGCCCAACGTGGTGCATGTGGAGGATAACCTTTTTACCTGCAGCCAGGATACGCAGGACAAGATGAAAGAAGTGATCAAGGAGAACAACATCAATCGCGTGATTGTGGCTTCCTGTTCGCCGCGTACCCACGAGCCGCTGTTCCAGGAAACCATCCGCGATGCCGGCCTGAACAAGTACCTGTTTGAAATGGCCAACATCCGCGACCAGAACACCTGGGTGCATATGAACAATCCCGAACGGGCCACGGCCAAAGCCAAGGATCTGGTGCGTATGGCGGTGGCCAAGGCCGCATACATTGAGCCTTTGCATCAGGTTCGTTTGGAGGTGGTGCAGAAGGTCCTGGTGGTGGGCGGCGGTGTCGCCGGAATGGAAGCGGCCCTGGGCGTTGCCGACCAGGGGATACCGGTATTTCTCGTAGAGCGCAGCGAAGTACTCGGCGGTGTGGCGCACAAGCTACTGACGACCTGGCAGGGTGAGGCCGTGAAGCCTTACCTGGAAACGCTGATCGAAAAAGTACGTGAGCACGAGAACATCCGGGTCTTCATTAAAACCGAACCTGTGGAGACCACCGGCATCATGGGCAATTTTACTTCAACCCTGATGACTTCCGGTGAAACCCTGACCCAGACGGTGGTGGAGCATGGCGCCACGATCATCGCCACCGGTGGGAAGGAGTATAGACCGACCGAGTATTTGTACGGACAGAATCCCAATGTACTGACCCATTTTGACATGGATGCGGCGATGGCGTCCGATGACGAACGAATCGCCAAGGCCGAAAGCATTGCCTTCATCCAGTGCGTCGGTTCACGAACGCACGAGCGGCCCTACTGCAGCCGGCTGTGCTGTACCCATTCGCTGAAAAGCGCACTGAACCTGAAGGAGCGCAATCCGGATATGAACGTTTATATCATTTACCGGGATATCCGCTCTTACGGGTTCCGTGAAGAGCTTTACAAGACAGCCCGGGAAAAAGGCGTGATCTTCATGCGCTACAATCTGGAAGACAACATGCCGGATGTCAGTACTGCCGTAAACGGCAGGCTCAGCGTGAAGTTGCGCGACCATGTCCTGCAGATGCCTGTAGAACTGAATCTGGATCTTCTGGTGCTGGCCACTGCCATTTTGCCCAATGAGAACAAAGATCTGTTTGAACTGTTCAAGGTGCCGACCAATGCCGATGGTTTCCTGGTGGAGGCCCATGCCAAGCTGAGACCCGTGGATTTTGGCAGCGAGGGTATCTTTATGGCTGGGTTGGCCCATTACCCCAAACCCCTTGAAGAAAGTATCGCCCAGGCCAGGGCATCGGTATCCAGGGCCATGACCATCCTTTCCCGTGATGCCATCATGGTTGGTGGTGTGGTGGCTGTCGTGGACCCGGATAAATGCGCGGTCTGCAACACCTGTGTGCGGACCTGCCCCTATCATATTCCTTACATTGGTGAGGAAGGACATGCGGTGATCGAAGCGGCGGAATGCCATGGCTGCGGATGCTGTGTCTCAGAATGTCCGGGCAAGGCCATCGAGCTCAAGCATTTTACCGATGAACAGCTTATCGCCAAAACGGCCGCCCTTTTCCAGAAAAACAAAGTAGAAGCGGCCTGATAAAAAGATTGGGAACAGGGCGCCAACACAACCGGCAGCCTGAGAACTCCGGGCGCCCTTTTCCAAAACCCCTTAACATCATTGGAGAAAGATCATGAATGAAACCTTTGAACCCCAGATCTTGGCCTACTGTTGTAAGTATTGCGCCTATGCTGCGGCAGACTTGGCTGGTTCCATGCGCTTGAATTATCCAAGCAACGTAAAGGTGATTCAGGTGCCGTGCAGCGGCCGTGTAGATATTGTTCATCTGTTAACGGCGATAGAGCGCGGCGCCGACGGCGTCTATGTGGCTGGCTGACTGGAAGGTGAATGTCATTTCCTGGAAGGAAATCTCAAAACCAGAAGGAAAGTCGAGTACGTTCAGCGAACCCTTAAGGAGCTGGGCATCGAGCCGGAGCGGGTGCAAATGTACAATCTTTCTTCAGCCGAAGGTCCCCGGTTTGCCGAAATCGCAACCGAGATGACTGAAAAAATAAGGAAGCTTGGACCCACTCCGATTCAATCCTAAACCACGGTCAGGCGGCTTGGCGTAGCCGCAAGGGGACCCAAAAGAGGTGAAGCTATGATAGTTGCTGATCGAAAATCTCTAGAAGAGATAACAGACATGATCAAACCGTACAACAAAATTCTTCTCATCGGTTGTAAGGGATGTGTCACCGTATGCAACGTGGGGGGGGCCAAAGAGGTTGGCGTTTTAGCGGCGACACTCAAAATTGCCCGCAAAAAAGAGGGCAATCCAATCGAAATTGATGAGAAGACGATAGAACGGCAGTGCGACCCAGAGTACATTGAGCAAATTCGAGATGTTTACGATCAATATGATGCCGTTCTCTCCATGGCGTGCGGTGTGGGCCCGCAATTCCTTTCCGAAGCCTATCCCGGACAAACGTTTTTACCGGCGGTGAACACCAAATTTTTCGGCGGCGCTGTTCAACACGGCATTTGGGAAGAGCGCTGCGCTGGTTGTGGAAACTGCATCATTCATAACTACGATGGACTGTGTCCGATCGCGCGTTGTTCAAAAAGTCTTCAGCACGGACCATGCGGCGGTAGTGCCCATGGTAAGTGCGAAATTTCCAAGGATGTGGAGTGTATCTGGGACACCATCGTGAAAAAAAAGATGGAACAGGGGCGCCTGGAGGATTTGCGTAAAATCCGACCGGCTAAGGATTGGCAGACGGCAAGAGACGGCGGTCCCCGTAAAAGCATAAGGGAGGAGTTGGTGCAATGAGCAATAACGGTCTCAAATCAGGAAGCAACCTAGAGAAGGTGCTCAAGGCTGGCCACTTTGCATTTACCGGTGAATGCGGACCACCCAAGGGTGCCAATGTCGAACACCTTAAAGAAAAGTTCGAACATTTGCGGGGCAAGGTGGATGCGGTGAATGTCACCGACAACCAGACCGCCGTGGTACGCATGTCCAGCGCGGCAGCATCGGCGATCATGGTGTCCAACGGCATCGAGCCCAATTTCCAGATGGTCTGCCGGGATCGTAACCGATTGGCCATGATGGCCGATATTCTCGGTGTTTACTCACTTGGCGTGAGAAATATGCTATGCCTTTCCGGCGACCACCAGAAATTTGGTAATCATCCGCAATCCAAAAATGTCTACGATATCGACTCCATGCAACTTATCGCCATGGTCAAAAAAATGCGCGATGAAGGCAAATTTCTCAATGAGGAAGATATCGACGAACCGCCAAAAATGTTTATCGGCGCAGCGGCCAATCCCTTTGCCGATCCTTATGAGTTCCGGATTTATCGCCTGGCCAACAAAATCGATGCCGGGGCAGATTTCATCCAGACCCAGTGTATCTATAACATGCCGCGTTTTCGCGATTTCATGAAAAAGGCGGTGGATATGGGGCTGACCGAGAAATCCTATATTCTTGCCGGGGTAACGCCCATGAAGAGTGCCCGCATGGCCCAGTACATGGCCAAGATGGTACCGGGGATGGACGTTCCCGAAGAGTTGATCAAGCGTCTGCAGGATGCAGGCAAGGGGAAACAGGCCGAGGAAGGCATCAAGTTTGCCATCGAACAGATTGAAGAGTTCAAGGATATGGAAGGCGTGGCCGGTGTTCACCTGATGGCCATTGAATGGGAGCATAAGGTGCCGGAAATCGCCGAACGGGCGGGTGTGCTGCCCAGGCCGACTGTTGACTAAATCGCCGGTTCGATCAGACATACCCTGTTTCTGACCGGTAAAATAAAAAAGAAGCTCAGGCTGCTGATGAATTAACAATCAGCTTGGAATAAAGGAGAACTCTTATGAGCGAAAAAAAGCGTATTTTAGTGGTGGATGACGAGCCCGATTTCTGTTCTATCGTTCAAGGTAATTTGGAAAAAGAGGGTTTCGAGGTTGAGGTTGCGTACGACGGCATCCAAGGATTAGAGAAAGTCAAAGCCAACCCACCGGATGCGATCGTGCTGGATGTCATGATGCCGGAAAAAGACGGCTACGAGGTATGCAAGGAGTTGAAGAGCGACAAGGCCTATGCCGATATTCCCATCGTCATGCTCACGGCCGTGGCATCCCACGTTTCTTCTACCCGCTACTCCCATTACGATGGAATGAGTATGGAAGCCGATGATTATCTTCCGAAGCCAGCCTCTGCTGAGGAAATTACGGAAAGCCTGAAGGGGCTTTTAAACCTTTAATCTGACCACTAACCAACCGGGCCGATCGATAGCCGCGGCGAAAGTACGGACCTTCCGCTCAATGCCGTCAAATGGCCCGCAACCGGTGCACGATCCAAGATGATCCGAAAGGGGCGGGTTTCGATCTTGCACCGGCTGCTTCCGAATCCAGGCGCTTTCAACGCATTCAGTTTTAAGCACGAGCTTTCCGCAACGCGCTCGATATCAAAAAAACACGGGGTAGTTGTGTCTGGATTCGGAAGCTTTTTCTTGGAGCCTGTTTGAGAAGTCTGGATCAGGCCCGATAACAAGGCGGAAAGTGGCTCGAAAGCGGAGCATATCTGTAATATGTGAGCATTTTGAGACAGTTTCCAACACCGTTAGCGGGCCTTAGACGGATTTATAAAACAGGCTCTTAGAGCCTGTTTAACACTGTTGAGCTTGACTAATCGCCCGAGCAATATAAACCGCGATCGATGCAGCGCCATTAGCTTTTTGCCTGTGTATTGATCATCAGCAATCGGACTCGAACGGATGGAGCATGTTTCGAAAATTCTGGACTCGACCTACGAGTACCAGACCAAGGTTTTTTGTATCATCAGCGATCATCGGGTGTTTCGGTCGAAATCGCCCGATATGTTCAACGCGGTGATTGGGCGCACAGGTATCAAAGGGGCGTATGTTCCCTTCATGATCAGCATGGAAGATCTTGGCAAGGCCCTGGAGAGCCTGCGTGTACTCAATATTGCAGGGGCCAACATTACCGCACCGTTCAAGGAAAAAGTGCTTCCCTTTATGGACGTGCTTTCCGAAGGGGCCAACATTATCGGTGCGGTCAATACCATTGTCTGCAAAAACGACCAGCTCAAGGGGTACAATACCAACGCCATCGGCATCATGGATGCGCTCAATGAAGTCAAGTTTGATATTTCAGGTAAAAAAGCGCTGGTGATCGGTACGGGCGGCGCCGCCCGGGCAGTCTTGTTTATCCTCAACTGGCTGCGCGCCGAATCGGTGGTCGTGGCCGGACGCAACCATGCCACTACCCAGCGCCTGGCCGATGATTTCAGTTGTACCCCACGATCGCTGAAGGATCTGGCCGACTTTCCCGTCTCGGTGGATATCATTATCAACGCTACTTCGATTTCCGGCAAGGATGAATGCCAAGCCTTGAGTGAGATCATTGCCCATATGCAGATCCATGGTTGCCAACTGATTTTTGATCTTAATTATGGTCATCGAGACAACCTTTGGCAGTCCCTGGCCGATGCCCACAAGATTCCATTCATGGACGGACTCTCCACATTGGCCTATCAGGCCCGGCGAACGTTTTTGCTGTGGACTGGTCAGGAAGTCCCTCATGAAGAATTTCTTAGACCGCTTATCACTTCTCAATAACTCATGGCAGAAAAATGATACAACAGGCTTAACTCTGCTGAGTTATATCTATATTCACTTGCTTTTTGTTCCCGGCATTAAAACCGAAAGCACCGCGCTGACCATCTCCATGAGCTGCGGCGCTTTTGACACCCTTGCGATAGCGCGGGTGATAGATGAACGGTCCACATTCATCCGGCGCGCAACCGCAGCACCGCGCTCATGCGCAGCTCCGGAACAGCCACATAGCTAACGATACTACGCGCATGAGAAATCGGCATTTGGCGGCTGGGGCTGCTCAGGTCTTCGGGCATGACGTCCAAACGGGCGCATACGGTGTCAATAACCGCATCAAGATCGATTCCAGCAGCTTTGAGTTTGAAGCCTCGTTCGAAATCCTCACCCGCCTTTGAAAATGCATGTTCGACAAACTCGCTGCTGCCGAGGATGCGCTCGTCACTGGTCAGACGAATCACTTCATTATAGGCCGCCCTTACTGCCCGCCATCCACCGGCGGATCGGACCAGCCCACCCCCTGTCAACGCCGAACGATTTCCTTGCAAGGCACACGTTGAAACGTAAGCTGCGTATTGGTGTCTGGCCTCGGCGATGGTCCTTCCGAAAATCCCTAACACATAATCGCTATCCTGCCACTGCGCACTTTTATAAGCCATGAGCACGCAGTGACCGGTGAACGGGTAGGTTTGAAGCGCGGCTAAAGTCTCGGTGATCCCAGCTCGAAAAGGGTTTAAGTGGATATAGGCCACCAGCTGATTCAAGTAGTCCGATTCCTCGCAGAGAATCGATTTGTAGCGGTTTTGAAACAAATGTCCATGACGGCGATGGCGGTGATTGAAGTAGATCGCATGGCCGGTAAGCAACCGGCGCATCACCGCAGACAAGGGTGTGGCGCCCGTACGTAACAATAGGTGGGTGTGATTGGTCAACAAGGCCCACGCATAGCATGTAGTTTCCGTATCAAGGAGCAATTTTCCAAGACGATCGATGAAATTTTCTCGATCGGCGTCATCTTTGAAAATAGCCTTCCTTTCGATTCCACGAAGGATGATATGCTGCAACGCACCGGGCGTATTGATTCGAGATTAACGAGGCATGGGATATAGCTATCGCAATGATGAGCATTAGTCAACAATTCAAAAACGTCATATATTAAAATTATTACAAAATACACTTCCACAAGTAGTATAAAAATAGAAAACTTCCTGATAGATAATGAGAAGTAATTGGGCTTATAGGATTATAGGAGGTCACAGAAATGGACGACATTGCCCGCTTTGAAATGTTTTGTAAACTTCGTACTGAAATTCGCGGCTCGGACAACCAACTGATCGTCGGAATCGATATTGCCAAGGACAAGCACCATGCTTTTTTCGGCACCCCAAAAGGCCAGTCACTGTGGCGGCGCCTGATTTTTACCAACGATCTGACAGGATTTAACCGGCTCATCGAAGGGGATCGTGCATTACTGAAAATCTGGCCATCGTCCGGTGGTACCCGGACCCACGTCAGATTGCCGCAACCGAGTTCGACGTTTTTGTCCTCCATGTCACGACAACAGACCGGGGGGGACGTCAGGTGAGCCGTTTGAGAAAAATCTACGATGCGGCTGAACATTCCATCGGTCTTCCCTTGGATGATGCTGCACGATATGAAGCGACAATGCTGGTGGAGCGTTTCAAGTCTGTCGAGGAACAACTTGCCAGTGTCATGGATCAGGTAAAGGCCGTATGTAATCGCTTGTCAGTGTACAAGCTGTTAATGACCATCCCTGGGTTCGGCCCTTACATTGCCCCCCTGGTGCTTTCCGCCCTGGCTAATCCCATGCGGTTTAAAAGCCGCAAGCAGGTGATCCGTCTGGCTGGTCTGGATCTCAACGCCAGTCGCAGTGGCAAGAAAAGCAAGGAGAAGGTTCCGGTATTTTCAAAAAGAGATGATGCCGAGCTGCGCTACGGCCTGTATCAAGCCGCCCTGATCGCCTGGACTATACTGAAAAAGAACGAACCCTTCAATCCTGGTTATCTGCTGGCAGAGCCCATTTAACAACCTATAAACATAGATTTAGGAATGGACAATCCTGGGTCTGCCAGCTTCATATAAGAAGTAATATATCTCGATGAAGTGAGGAAAGATTTAACAACTGATTTGTTAAAATCAACAGGAGAGGTGCGTATTTTGAACCAGCCCATTTATAACCAATTGTTTTTACGATATTAATTATTTCGTTGACATAAGGAATATAGAATGTCCCGCTGATTGGGATCCCATCGGGCACTTGTTCGATAGCCTCGGCAATGACATGCTGCAGTGGTGATTCCGGAGAAATCTCTTGATGGTTATCAAGGACAAACCAGAACGGTGGCGATACCAGTTGAAAAAGGATTTTAAAAAACCGGCGGCTGAATGTTGCCAGGCCGAGTCGATATTCAGGGGTAAATAAGGGTAACTCAGGATCAGCTGGGTCGAAAATAGGTTCGGCGGCCTGTCTTATATGATAAAAAAAGCCAGCCGGGTCACTTTCCTCGGCGTTGAACGGATACCAAAGGCAAGGCATTTTATTGGTTGTCAGATAGCTGGCGATAGTGATGGATTTGCCTGATCCGCCGGGTCCAGAGAGCCAAACGGAAGATGTCGGCGGCATTAAACACAAAAGATCAAAGAGACGTTCTCGTGAGACAATGCGCCCGAGCAGCGGTGGTGACCGTTTGCTATCAATTTGGCTTTGTTTGTCGATGTTACACTTTCCCAGTGAATATGGCCGGTTAGAAGATGGTGCCATCCCTAATCAAATCAATGGATCAGTTGGTTGCTAAAAAAGAGAGGTAACGTTGTCAGGAACAGGACAGAGGGGGACTTTTTAAGAATCCGATACGAACAATATGCCAAACCGGTAGGTGGGTGTCAATACGGCTTTTACTCAGAGCCTGTTTGATAAATCCGTGTTATCGGACCTGATCCAGACTTCTCAAACAGCCTCTCAGGGTCTCAGCTTTCCCAAACAAAGGGAAATCGAAGCATCCAGCCGTTTGATATCTTTTCGGGTGACGCCGTGGGTGATGAACACCGATTGCCAGGCGGACACAGCGTCAATCACCCGGTCAATGATTTCACCAGCCTCCCGGATTCGCCATCGGCCGGCCATGCGCAGAAGGGTTTCACGATCCGGTGGCACGTGATCGACTTGAAAAAAAAGGACGTGTTCCCGCCGCTGAGCCGTATCCGGGAGCAAATCATAGGCCGGGGAGAGAAAAAAACCGCTGTTGTCGTGTAGAACCGTAAAATTCTTGAGATGATCATCGGTATTGCCCACGGCGGCGTTGAATACCATCTGGCGAAACAATGCCGGCAGATCTTCAGAAGGCTGGCTGGTTATCTTGCGCATGGCCTGAAAAAGGTCGCCATACCCCAACACATAGTAGCCTTCGGCATGCAGCAGCGTCTGGGCACTGATCATATGCCGCCGACCGTCACCGTTGACAACATCGAAGCGTTTGACAAAAAGCACGGATCGTCTGCCTATTTTTTCTACGAAGAAATCAGGCACGGTCAAACCGCAAGCTCTGGCGAGATCCATGGTCCCCGCCTCGATGGCAATCATGTCCAACTGGTCCCGGGAACTCGGGAATTTGGCGACCCACTGATCACCATTTTCATCCCGTATCAATGCCTTGGGCCGTGCCCCGCCGGGAGAACTGGCCGCCCGAAAAAGCAGGGACATGGCGCTGGGCGCAACAATTTCACCGGCATCATAGCGATAGGCCGCCTCCATCAGCTGGTCAAGCTCCGGCATCTGCGCATAGGGCTGTTCTTGGGACGGACCTTTGGAGGGAAAAAATGAAAGCGCCCCCAGCCCGTCAGTGCCCATTACCTGGAGCATCCGCGGTACGGTCTGCTCGCCGCGTTTTAGATTGCCTTTGCGAATCAGCAGCCGTCTTCCCCAGTCGTCGGGCAGTGCGTCTTCGAACACGGCATGCACGCCACTGGGTCGTTGGGTGGCAAACTCTTCATCGGAAAGGGGGAGGCGGTCGGGGTCCAGGGCAAACGCTTGGGGATGATTCAGGTAGTCACTGACATAGCGAAACGCGCCTTGCATCACCCCGCGGGAATCCGGCTCGCTGGTGACCATCTCCCCACAGGGCAGGGTACTGCCGTCTGGCATGCGCAACCGAACAGCAATATGATTCACAATCCCTTCCTTTTGGACGCCCGTTGGCGTGTCTTTGCTTTCTTTGCGTCGTATTGCTCAAAAAGCGATTGACGAGGCGCTAGCAGGTGATCGATATCCCCAAGATGGCCCAACAATTCCAGAGCGTCAATCCACAGCCCGATGGAAACGGAAGCATCGCCTGTCTCCATTTTGCGCAAGGTCGGGATGGATACCCCCAACCGAACGGCGAATTCGCGTTGCGGTTCGTTTCGCTTCAAACGGGCATCACGCAACCGCCGCCCCAACTGGGCCAGTTTCTCTTCTATCTCAACAGAAATCATAATTTGCTTTTATCATCATATAACGTTTCAAGGCAAAATATTTTTTCTTTTAATAAAAAAGATGGCCTGCCGTGTGGCAGGCCATCTGTTGGTTTGGGTGCGACGAAGATCGTCTGTATTAAAATGCTGTTATTTTCTTTCCACCAGCGCTTCGGCGATATGCTTCACCTCGATCTTGAGACCTTTTTTCTCCACGCCGCCACGAAGCTGCATCAGGCACCCCGGGCATTCGGTGACCAGCAGCTTGGCGCCGGTGGCCTCGACATCGGCCAGCTTGTTCTCCAAAATCTGGGACGATATCTGCGGGAATTTTCCGGAAAACGAGCCGCCGAATCCGCAGCAGGTCTCCTCCTCTTTCCCCGGCACAAAGTTCAGCCCGGCCTTGCGGATCAGTTCATGTGGGGCATTGCGCTCACCCATCCCCCGGCACAGATGGCACGGGGCATGGTAGGTGGTCGTGGGTCCTGTCTCCTCTGCCCCGGCTTCCGGCATCTGCAGTTTCTCGTTCATGAAGGTGCTGAAGGCGATCACTTTGTCGGCGAATTGCTGGACCGTTTTCTTCATCGATGGATCGTCTTCAAAAAGCTTGGGGTAGTTGTGCTTCAGGTGGGAGGCACACGATGCGCAAAGGGTCACGATGTAATCCACTCCTTTGTCCCCCATGGCCGCCATGTTCATTCGGGCCACATCCCGGGCCGCGGCCTTCTCCCCCATCATCATGGCCGGCAGGCTGCAGCAGGACTGCTGCATGGGAAAATCCACCGCCGCGCTGTGGCGGGCCATGAGCCGGACCCCGGCCTCGAGCTGCTCGGGGTAGACAAAATCCTGGACGCAGCCGGCAAACAGGGCAACCCGGTATTTGGGGCTGGCCGCGCTTTCTTTGACCCTGTCCCAGCGGTCACGGAACGGGGTCTTGGCAATGGCGGGCAGGGCCCGGAAATTGTGTTCCTTGGAGAGAATCATGGGCAGGTGGCGGATAAACCCGTTTTTCTTGACCACCGGGGCCTGGGCCCTCTGGGCGGTGCGCAGCAGCCGGTGGAACAGGGTGCGGTTGCCCAAGAGTTTGCCCAGCAAAACACTGGACCGGGGGTGGTCGGTCTCGTCCTGGATGCGGGCATGGATTTCCTTGATCAGCCCGGGCAGGTCGATGCCGGCGGCACACACCGCCTTGCAGGCACCGCAGTTGATGCAGTTCTGAACCAGGTTTTTGGCCTTGTCGCGGCCGTGGAAAAAGTAGGTGGCGATCAGGCCGATGGCGCCGATGTAGATGTGGCCCAGCTGATGCCCACCCACCATGCGGTAGACCGGGCAGACATTGGCGCAGGCCCCGCAGCGCACGCAGCGCAGCACCTGGGAAAAGACCGGATCCTTGGCCAGGGCCCGGCGGCCGTTGTCCAGAAAGACGATATGCATCTCCTTCTTGCGGGCCTCACCAGCCGCGCAAGGGTTGGGACCGGTAATCCAGGTCACATAGGAGGTGATCGCCTGGCCCGTGGCATTTCTGGGCAGCACCCGGTTGACGTGCAGGGCATCCGCCAGGGTGGGCAGCAGTTTGTCCAGGCCCACCAGGGCCACATGGATGCGCGGCAGGGTCGTGACCAGACGGGCGTTGCCCTCGTTGGAGGTCAGTCCGATGGTGGCCGTGTCGGCCAGGGCGAAATTGGCGCCGCTGACGCCCATGTCCGCCTCCACGAACTTCTGGCGCAGTTCCCGGCGCGCCACCTTGACCAGCCGCTCGATCTCGGACGCCTGCTTGCTGCCGGTTACATCACTGAAAAGGTCCGCCACCTGGTAGCGGGACAGATGGATGGCCGGCATGACCATGTGGGTGGGGCCTTCGTGGCGCAGCTGGATAATCCACTCGCCAAGGTCGGTCTCGGTCACTTCAAGGCCCTGGGCCTCGAGGTGATGATTGAGCAGGGTCTCCTCGGCGGTCATGGACTTGGACTTGACCACTTTTTTGGCCTGGCCGTTTTTGGCGATGGCGGCGATGATCCGATTGGCCTCATCGGCATCGGCAGCCAGGTGCACATGAATGCCCTTTTGCTCGGCGTTGGCCTTGAACTGCGCGTACAGCTGGTCGAGACGGCTCAGGGCCTGGCCTTTGATATCGGCCACTTTCTGAATCAACTGGTCGATATTCATGCCGGCGAAGGCGTTGGCCCGGGCCACCGGATAGGCCCGGGCAAAGTTATCCAGCGCCTTTCGCTGGAATTTGTTTTTAAGGGCCTTGTCAACTTCGGACTTGTATTCTTTCAGGGTCGTGGCGGTTTGCATCAGTTGTCCTCCAGGAGCAGGATGTGAAGTTCCAAGGGCCCGTGGACGCCCAGGGCCAGCACCCGTTCGATATCCGCCGTGCGGCTGGCGCCGGTAATAAAGGCCGTGTAATTGGCCGGGTCGCTCATCCAGGCGCCAAGCTGCTCGGTAAGATATGTGAGCATTTTGAGACACTTTTCAACGCGGTTAGCGGGCCTTAGACGGATTTATCAAACAGGCTCTTAATTCAGGCCCTGGGCGTATATTTCAACCGGATGCTGCACACGAATGCGGTCGCCGTGCCGCGAGAGCACATCGGTCAGTTGCATCATGCAGGCCGGGCATCCGGCGGTGACCACATCCGCGCCGCTGGCAAGGATATTCTCCCGCTTGCGGTCGCCGATCTTCTTGGAGACATCGTAATGATGCAGATTGAAGGTTCCGCCGTTTCCGCAGCACTGGTCGGCCTCGTTCATCTCGACGAAGTTGCAGGCCGGGTTGGCCTTGAGCAAGGTACGCGGCTGGTCGGTGACCCCCAGGGATTTTTTCAGGTGGCAGGAATCGTGATAGGTCACGCGGGTGCCGCCTGTTGCCGCCGGCTGGGTGTCGATGCCCACCTTGTCCACCAGAAACTGGTTGATGTCCATGGCCTTGTCGGCCATCTGGCGCACCTGGGACTGAATGTCGCTGGGAAACCGGTCCAGGAACTTGGGCCAGATTTCTTTGATGGTGGCCGTACAGGTGCCGCAGGCGGTGACCAGATAGTCGTAATCGCCCTTGGCAAAGGCCTTGACGTTGAGCTCGACCAGTTTGGCGAACGATTCGCCGTCACCGGACGAGATCGCCGGGATGCCGCAGCAGGCCTGGCCGGACGGCAGGAAAATACCGACATTGTGGTGCATCAGCACCTCCAGAACCGCCACCCCCACGCGGGGCAGCATCTTGTCGATGACGCAGCCCGGAAAAAAGGCCACTTTCAGTCCGGATTTACCCGCGCAGGTGTCCACCGTGGAGACCATTTTACGAAAGGGCTTTTTGGCCAGGGGCAGAAAATGGCGGTCGCCGATCAACGGCGACATGATCTTGGAGCAGGATGACCCCAACAGCTCGTCCGCCGGGCTGGTGAAAATGCCCTGAAATTTCTGACCCATGGACAAAAGGCCATTGAACAGGCCCGGCTTGGTGAGCATACCCTTGAAGATCACCTTCTTGGCTGCCGGCAGGCCCATGTACGTGTTGACGATGATTCTGGCATTCAGAAAAATATCGATAATCCTCACACCCGAGGGACAGTTGGCCTGGCATGATCCGCACAGCAGGCATTTGTTGAGCTTTTCCTTGACGCCGGCCGCATCGGCGACCATTTCGTGGGCCAGATTTTCCAACAAGGCGATTTTGCCGCGGGTCACATCGGCTTCCCGCAATGTTTCCCTGAACACCGGACAGACCGCCTGGCACATGCCGCATTTCATGCAGGTGACCATCTGGTCGTCAAGCTGTTTGAGCATGACTGCTAATTGATGAAGGTCTGTCATGGCATCACCCTCCTATGATCTTGCCGGGATTGAGGATCCCCTTGGGATCCACGGCCGCTTTCAGTGCGCGGGCGTAGGCCAGGGTCGCCGGCGAGGTCTCTTTTTCCAGCCACTTGGACTTGGCCAGCCCGATGCCATGCTCGCCGGACAGGGTCCCTTTGAGGGAAAGGGCCACATCGAAAATCTCGTCCACAGCCTGCTCCACCCGTTCGAACTCCTTGGTGTCGCGTTTGTCGCACAGGATCGTGGGATGCAGGTTGCCGTCGCCGGCATGACCGAAGGTGCCCACATCCAGTTGGTGTTTTTTGGCGATGTCATTGATGGCGCGAATCATGGCCGGGATCTGGGAGCGTGGCACAGTGGCGTCTTCCAGCACCGTGGTGGGACGGGCCCTAGCCAGGGCCGGCAGCGCGGCCCGACGGGCTTCCCACAATTTGTTGCGCTGGGCTTCGTCTTTGGCGGCCTGAACAGTGACCGCACCCACCTTCTTGCAGATGGCGACCACTTTTTCGGCTTCCTTGGCCACTTGACCCGCATGGCCGTCCACCTCGATCAGCAGGATCGCCTGGGCCTCGGTGGGCAGACCGGCCTTGGTGAAATCCTCCACATACTTGATGGTGCTGTTGTCCAGAATTTCCAGGGTACAGGGCACGATGTGCGCGGCAATGATGGCGGCCACGGTTTCCGAGGCCTTGTCGATATCGTCGAAGACCGCCATCATGGCTTTGTTGGCCGCCGGCGGCGGAACCAGTTTGAGCACGATCTCGTTGAACACGCCCAGGGTGCCTTCACTGGCCACCTGCAGACCGGACAGATTCAGGCCGGTCACGCATTTGACGGTGCGCGAGCCGGACTTGACGAGCCCGCCGGTCACGTCAAAAAAGTCCACGCCCATCACGTAATCCTTGGTCACACCGTACTTGAGGCCGCGCAGGCCGCCGGCGTTTTCAGCCACGTTGCCGCCGATCGTAGACACGGCCATGGAGCCCGGATCCGGGGGATAGAAAAGCCCTTGTTTGGCCACTTCGGCGGCAAACTTGGCCGTTACCACGCGGGGCTGAACCACGGCGTAAAGGTCCTGGGTGTTGATTTCGATGATTTTGTTGAGCGCGTTGATGACTGGTTTTCCCGTCTGCATGTCTTAAATCAACCTTTTCCTATAACAGCCCCGGGAAGAAGACAAAACTCATCATGGTCGCCATGATTCCGACGACCGTGCCGTAAAGCAGAAACGGCCACACAGTCTTTTTCAGGATCTGCCCTTCCATGCCGGACAGGCCCACTACGGCGCAGGCGGCCACGATGTTGTGAATGCAGATCATGTTGCCCATGGCACCACCGGTGGCCTGGGCGGCAACGATGATCTGACGCGGCAGGTCGAGCTGGGTGGCCACGCCCCACTGGAATTCGGCGAACAGCAGGTCGGATACCGTGTTGGAGCCGGTGATGAAGGATCCCAGGCCGCCCACAAAAGAGGCGAACAGCGGCCATGTTTGGCCTGAAATACCGGCCACGGCGTTGGCCATGGCAAGTGGCATGGAGGGATAGGCATTTGGATTCAGGATCGTGTCCGTGATACCGGAGCCGCGGAAAATCGAGACCAGGGCCACCGCCGCGAACAGGGCGATGGTGGGGTTTTTCATTGTGGCGATGGACTGGCGCCAAGCGGTAGCGACCTTTGTAGCGGGCATGCCGTGAAGAAAAACGGTCAGGATCGCCACCAGCATGAAGGGGATGGTGCCGGGCAGGTAGAGGTAGGCAATGCTGGCACTCACCGATTCATAGCCCAGGATATGGTTGAATTCCAGTTTCTGGGCCGCCAGAAATCCCTTGAGGCCCAGCTCGGGGATCCGCGTGACCACAAGCAGCAGCCCGATCAGAATATAGGGCAGCCAGGCCTTGAACTGTGACATGTGCGGTTTGAATTCGGTTTTTCCATCATACTTGACCTCGCCGCTCCATTCGGCGGCCCATTTTTCGTGGGGGCCGAAATCCCAGGTTTCCTCAGGCATGCAGAAACCAGCCTTGGCACCGGCGATGATCACGCCCAGCCCGACCAAACCACCGATCAGGGAGGGGAATTCCGGGCCGACGAACCAGGCGAACCCAAGATAGGGGACGCAAAACGCGGAGGCGGCGAATACGCAGAATTTCCAGGCTTTGAGTCCGTCGCGCCAACTGCGGTTGGGGCCGAAAACACGGGTGATGAAACCGAGCATGAAGATGGGCAGAATATAAATCATCAGGGCGTGCAGAAGCGACGACCATTTGCCGATGGCCATGTTGAATTCACCCATGTTGGTGAAGTTGAGTCCGCTGGCCCCCTGGCTGACAGCTTCGCCCACCAGCGGTTGCAGGAACTTGAGGCCCAGGATGACCAGGGTGCCCACGGCTCCGAAGGTGACCGGGAAGGCATTGAAAACCAGACAGACCACGGCGGCGGCCAGCGGCGGGAATCCCAGCGAGAGCAGCAGGGGCGCGGCCAGGGCGGCCGGCGTGCCGAAACCGGCGGCGCCTTCGATAAAGGCGGCGAACATGTAGCCGATGATGATCGCCTGGATGCGGCGATCCGGCGTGATATTCTGCATGCCGTATTGGATGGTCTCCATGCCGCCGGACTGCTGCAGGGTGCGCAGGATCAGGATGGCGCCGAAGACAATAATCAGAATACCAATGGCGGTGACGAACCCCTGAAGAGTCAGGGCGGTGACATAGCCCACGGGCAGGCCCCAGGCCAGGACCGCCCCCAGGGCGGCGGTCAACCATGCCACGGGCATGGCTTTGATGGCCGGCCAGCGCAGGCCGACCATGAGAACTAGGGCCAAGAGAATCGGAATCGCGGCAATCAGCGCAAGCACACAAACGGACAATATAAAGCAGCTCCTTTGTTAAGCGGTTAACGTGAATATCTGCCAACGCTTCAACAAAATTTATGCCATACCTGTTGATATATCTGTTTCTCGATTGATTACAGTATTTTGTATTGTTTATAGAAGATTTCGGAAAAGTCTTATGCGTGGAAAGTCTGAAAAATCAGACGGCCTAGCAGCGCCTTCTGTCCGAAAAATCGGACTGGCGTCGAAATTACCGTGTGGGGAAATCCGGACAAGGAATATCTGCGCCCAACTTATCATTGATGCTATTTGAAGCTCACCCTGTTTTTTTTGAGCAGTGCGTAAAAATGGGACCGGGACAACCCCGAGATGTCGAGGATGGATTTCAAATCTCCCCCGGTCGTGGCGATCACCTGCTCCAGATAGCGCTTTTCCATGATGGCTTTGAACTGTTTCAGGGAGGGGGGCGCATCGGCCAGCAGGGTCTCGATTTCACCAGCCAGCGCAGCAGTGCCTTCTGGCCGCGTGGCCTGTGGCGGTGGTTGTTCGGCTGGCTGCGGGCAAGGGGGCATCTTGCCGATGATATTGGCCCTGGCCGCACTGATGCGCATCGCCTTGGGCAGATGCATGGCGTATAAGGTGCGTTCTTCACCCGCGTTCACGAAGGCCTGCTCCAGCACATTGAACAGTTCACGGACATTGCTGGGCCAGTGATAGCTTTCCAGGACTTCCAGAAAATCCGAGCCAACCCCTTTTTCGGGCATCTCGTAGCGTTGGGAGAGTTTTTGGACCTGATACAGGGTCAGATTGCGAATATCCTCTTTGCGGCAGCGTAAAGGGGGCAGGACGATGTTCATCGTCTTCAGGCGAAAAAGCAGATCTTCCCTAAAATGTCCCTGCTGCACCGCTTCTTCCAGATTTTTGTTGGTGGCGGCGATGATGCGGAAATCACTTTTTTCTTCCCGGTTTCCGCCCACCGGCCGAAACCGTTTTTCCTGAAGCACGCGCAGGAAGCTCTTCTGAATTCCCAGCGGCATCTCGGCGACCTCGTCCAGAAACAGGGTGCCGCCGTCGGCCAGCTTGATCAGCCCCATGCGGTTCATGTCGGCACCGGTGAACGCGCCCTTGCGATGGCCGAACAGGGTCGATTCCACCAGGTTTTCGGTCAGGGCGGCGCAGTCGACCACCACAAAGCCCTGATTTGCGCGGGGGCTGTTTTCGTGGATGATGCGGGCTGTGAGTTCCTTGCCGGTTCCGGTTTCACCATTGATCAGCACGCTGGCCTGGCTGCGTGCGGCCCGGGCGATAACGCTTTGGATTTGGTGCAGTTGGGGGCTGCGGCCCACCAGTTCGGAAAGATCCAGGGCTACCACCGGGGTGGCCTGTTTTTCCTTACGGTATTTGAGGGCCCGCTGGGTGCTGAGCATGGTCTCTTTGACCGGTGATGGTTTGACCAGGTAGTCCCACACTCCTTGCTGGATGGCCAGTTCGGCGCCGTCCGGATCACCTTGCGCGGTCAGGATGATCACCTCGGGGGCGCCGGGCATCAGCCTGATTCGCTCCAGGGCATCCAATCCGTTTCCATCGGGCAGACGCACATCCAGAAACACCAGATCAAAATCCCCGGATTCGAGTTTTTCCAGCCCATCTTTAAGCAGGGTGGCCGATTCACCGGTGATCTGCATGCGGTTGAACAGGCTGAGCATCGTGTCGCACACTTCGGGATCATCATCGATAATCAGCACTTTTCCAGGATTTTTTTCCGCTTCAGTCATCGCTCGTCAATACCTCCTTTATGGCCAGGGCAATGGCCTTGCGATCATAGGGTTTAAGGACCACACGACTGACGTTGTCCAGCGGTCCGGCCTTTTCCAGGGCCGTCTTGCGGCCCGTGACGACGATGACCGGCACTTCGGGTATTTTTTCACCAAGCTTGCGGGCCAGCGTGATGCCATCCATGACCGGCATGTCGAAGTCGGTGATGACCAGGTCGAATGGATCGGGACTGTCGTCCACAAGGGAAAGGGCTAACCCTGGGTCCTGGGTGGCGGTCACGGTGTACCCGATGCTCTCCAGCAAGCGCGGCACCGTGTTGTACTGATCGTCGTCATCTTCAACGAAAAGCAGATGTCCCGAGCCGTGGGGAGTATCACCGGTCTTTTCATCCAGTACCTCAAAGGCGCCGGTGTGCTCGGGGATCAGAACGCTGAATGCGGTGTGCCCGGGCCGGCTCCGGGCCTCGATGGCGCCCTGATGACCGCGAACGATCCCCATGACCATGGAAAGGCCCAGGCCGGTACCTTCGGTCACCCCTTTGGTGGTAAAAAAGGGGTCGAATATTTTATCCATGATTTCAGATGCAATGCCGGGACCGTCGTCGGCGACCACCAGCTCCGCGTATCTGCCGGGTGCAATGCCTTTCAGCTCGGCCTGTTCTTGCTGGACGATCGCTTCGCCGAGGTTGATGGTGTTGGTGCCCCCGGTGTTGCGCAGCGCATGAAAGGCGTTGGTGGTCAGATTCATTACGATCTGGTTGATTTGGTTCGGATCGGCGACACACATGGGCAGGCGCTGGCTGATGCACTCGTTGACGGAAATATTGCGCGGCAGTGAGGCGCGCAACAGGCCGACCGCTTCATGGACCACACCCTGAATGCGCGTGGGCACCATTCCCTCCTTGGACGGCCGCGAAAAGGTGAGGATCTGCTTGACCAGGGCGCTGCCGCGCCGGGCGGCCTTGAGCGCGCGGTTGAGGTCCTTGCCCGCGGGGCTGTCGCCGTCCGCGTCCATCAGGGACAGCTCGACGGAATTGATGATGGAGGTCAGGATATTGTTGAAGTCGTGGGCGATGCCGCCGGATAGGTTGCCGATGGCCTCCATTTTCTGAGACTGCCGGATTTGGTTTTCAAGGTTGACCGCCCGGGTTACATCCTCGGACATGGTCAGGGTGCCCACCACCCGCGATGCCTTGTCGCGCAATGGAACCTTTTTGACTTCCAGTTGCCGGACATCGCCGGTGGCATTGGCCACGCTGCGTTTGATGCCCGGCATGGGGGTCTCGGACTGCATGACTTCATTGTTGAGGCGGTTGGCCCACCTGGCATGCGCGGCATAGTCTTGTTGGGCCTGGCCGGTGAGGCTATCCAGCCCTTTGGCATCGTCGGCACCGAAAAAATTTACGTAATAGCGGTTGGCGCCCAGGATGGTGTTGTTACGGTCTTTCCAGCAGATCAGCTGGGGGGATGGTATCCAGCAGAAGCTCCTGAAAGGAAAGCTGGTTTTGCATGCGCCGCTCCACCGCCCGTCGTTGCATGATGTTACGGATGAGCAGCCCGGAAAACATCAGCAACGTGGCGATGGAAACAATGAAGGTCCAGAAAAGCTGTTTGTTCAGCCGGTAAAAGGCCTTGGGGCGGTTGACGATGATGCTGCCTTCGGGAAGATTCTCCAACCGGATTCCCTGTTCCACGAGCACCGTATAGTCGAATTCAAAGGGCGCGTCGGTAAAATCATTGAGCGGCAGCTGATCCGCCTTGGCACCGGCTATGATTTTCAGGGCATAATCAGCGGCAAGGCGCCCATGGACGCGGCCGGAGAGCATCTTGCCGCCCACGGCACCGTGGCCGAGAAGAAATTCCCAGTTGGTGTAGATCGGGGCCGATGTGCTGTGGTGAACAAATTCGAGAACTTCCGTGGCCGAATAGAACTGTCCTTCGAGCTGGGTGTAAAAGGGAATAAAATAAAAAATGGTGTTGTCCGACACCTCGTCCATGAGGGCGCCGAGTTCGTTGAGACTCGACAGCTTGTAGGGGACGAATTCGAGGCGGCCGGCAAACCGGTCCTTGACCGACAACACCTGGTTCATGATGTGAACGCCGGTAATGGATGAATCGCCGATGATGACCAGCCGATTTTAATTGGGGTGCAGGGAGAGAGCTACATTCAGGGTGGCGTCGACATCGAAATTTTCAATTACGCCGGTCATGTTGCGGCCTTCAAAGGCTGTTGACGCGATGTCGTTGACGCCGCAAAAGATCACAGGCAGGCCGGGGTAGAGCTGGTCGCCATAATTCTGCCAAAATTCGAAAGCGAAGTTGTCCGATACCACCACCAGATCGAAGGATTTGCCCTGAAATTTGCGTTTGTACAGATCGACCAGAAGCGGGGTGATGTGAACGCGAGGATAGCGTTTGAGGTCCATGTACTCCACCTGCAGCTCGACGGCCGGATAGGGTCGCAATCGCATGCGCAGCCCCTCCAGAATCTCGTCGGACCAGGCATACCCGTCGTGATAGGAGTCCAGGTAAAGGATATTGGCGCGAATGGTGGTCTCGCCTGGCGGCAGGCATCGATCACCCCTTTCACATGGGCATAGGGAATATGCGCATTGTGAAACGGGCTGATGGAAACCAGAAGGGTGTGGACCCCACTGGCTTTCAGTTCTTTCAAAAGGGTGATTGCCTGCGCCGTATCAACAAACCAGGCCGAGTTGGTTTCAATATAGTCGATACCCATGCCCGCGTCCCGGGCGGCGGTTGCCACGCGGATCAATCCCTCGGGATCCAGGAAGGACTCGCCGCCGCCGATATGCACAGAGCGGCATCCGTGCGCAGCAATCTGGCGGAAAATGGTTTCGGCCAGATCTGGGTCAAGATACGCCTTGTCGCGACGGGGACTTGAGTTGTACAGGCAGTGAGCGCAGCGCGAGACACAATAATAGTTGGTGATCACACCGCCCGAAGCCAGGCGCCGGATAGACAAGTGGGACATGATAGCGCTCCGTTTTGAATATGATAGTGGAACGCCTTGACAGATTTTTTGTTTCTGGCATGCTATCGTCTTTAGGTCGCCCAGCCCGTTTGCGATTCAACAATAACCTATCCGATGGAGTCGATCCCATGGAACTGACGCCGCACTTGCATGCCTTTTTATGGACCTCTATGCAGGCCAATAACTGCAACACCTATCTGCTTCGGTCGTCCGAAAAACTCATTCTCATCGATCCGGGGCATGTGGCCTATTTCGGTCATGTACGAAACGGGCTGCAACAGCTGTCGCTGACCATTGAAGACATCGATCTGGTCATCTGCACCCACGCCCACCCGGACCATATCGAGGCGGCCGGGGTGTTCGCACAAACCAAGGCCCTGTTTACCCTTCACGAGAAGGAATGGCAGCTGATCGAGAAAATGGCGCCTTACGTCAAGGCGTCCATGAATATCGACATGGAGCGCTTTACGCCGGATTTTTTTCTCACCGAGGGAGATTTAACGGTCGGTGATATCACGCTTCGCGTTTACCATACGCCCGGTCATTCACCGGGCAGCGCAACCCTTTACTGGCCGGCGGAAAAGGCTTTGTTTACCGGTGACCTGATATTCAAGGACGGTTTGGGCCGCACCGATCTTCCGGGTGGGAACGGTGGCCAGCTAAAGGACAGTATCCGCCGTATGGGCCAGGTGGATGCGGCATGGCTGTTGTCCGGCCATGGAGATGTCGTTTCCGGCAGCGATGCGGTCAAAACCAATTTCACGCAGGTTGAAAAGACTTGGTTCAGGTACGTGTAGACGCCTTCAACCGGGCACGCGTTATCTGCCGAAGCTGGGCCAGTTGTTCCACATAATCGGAGTCCGTGGCCGGGTTGGGCACCACCGCAGATCCGCTGATGCCATGCCGCCGCGCGATGGCCTCGCCCAGCCGCTGCCCACTCACCTGCACTAATGCGGCTTTTTCTTTTTGGAACGTTTCAATCACTTTTTCCAGGGCCTGGCCGATGGCCGGTGCCAGGTCGGCCAATAGAGCCAGCCAGGATTGATTGTCCTTTTCAGGATCGATACGCTCGATAATCGCCGTCAGCACCGGCTCCCGGTCGGTCATGGAGAACTCGGCCTGAAGCGCGTTTATCCGGTCACGCAGCCTGTTTACGGCCATTGCCCCGTCCGCATATTGCTGCAATAGACCCTGAAGCCGCTTGGCAAAATTTGCTTGCCGCTGCTGCAATTTTTCTTTTGTGGACATGGACAGGTGGCGTGTTCGCTCCATCACCAGGTCCAACGTGCTTTTAATTTCACCCATGACGAAAAAACGATCCTTCATTTATTGCCGATGGATTCGTAAAAACGGCAATTTTTTACGAATTCATCAGTGTTGTGTGGGGTGATTCCCTTTGCTTTATAGAACACCAACATCCATAAAACAGCCTTTGGTTTCGGTCAAGTGTCCCTTTACTCATAAGCCAATGAACTGAATAGTCTGAATAGTCGTTTTGTAGGGTTGTTTTTTGTCGGAGGGGCCCTTTTTTGACCGAAGATCAATCAACAAATCGCCCATAAAGCGTCTCATGGATTGACCCCGAGCCCGATCCTGTAGTATGGGAAATCTTTCCTGTCTATAATACCCAATCACACAGAAAGGTGATGTCTCATGAAAGAGCCGTTGCTATGCACCTGGGACGGTTGGTCCGACCAACTTGTCGGTCTAATAGGCAAATACGCAGAAACTGGAGATGAATTTCCTCCATTTAAAGCCTTGCTGGGTTGGAAAGGCGTAATCGTGTGGGACTCCGCAGTGGATCCCGTGGACCTTTTACGCGCCTACCTGGAAAAGGTGGCCAAGGAATCCTGCGGCCAATGCACCCCCTGTCGGGAGGGGACTCAACGGCTGTGCACCATCATGGAACGGATTTGTGCCGGTCAGGCCCAGCTTTCCGACCTGGATGAGATTCGTCAGATGGCAAGCTTTATTTCTGAATCCGCCCGCTGTGATGTGGGACGGTGCCTGGAGCAACCAACCCTGGAAATCCTGGATCGTTATGCAGACGAATTTGCTGCCACCGTAAAGGAAAAACGGGTGGTCAGCAAACAATCGTACGACGCTGTGGTAACAGCGCCGTGTATCAGCGCCTGTCCTTCCAATGTGGATATTCCGGCCTATGTCGAAGGTATCCGCATGGGCAATTTTGATCAGGCCCTGGCCCGCGTGCGGGAAGACTGTCCCATGCCGGGTACCATCGGGCGCGTTTGCGTCCGCCCTTGTGAAGAAAGCTGTCGGCGTGGACGTGTGGATGAACCCATCAGTATTCGGGCACTGAAACGGTTTCTGGCCGATAACGAGATGCGCACCGGCGCCCAGCCGCTCAAAGCACCGCCAGCGGAATACAAATCCGACCGGGTGGCCATTGTCGGGGCGGGACCGGCCGGCCTGTCGTGTGCCTATTATCTGGGCACCATGGGATACAAGACCACCATTTTCGAGGCCCAGGAGAGGGCCGGCGGCATGGCCACCTACGGGATCCCATCTTACCGGCTGCCTCCTGATATCATGGATTACGAAGTAGCCCAGGTAGAGCGCATGGGGGCGGAAATTCGCTACGGCGTGAACATCGGCGAAGACATCACCGTTGAAGATCTGGGCAAAGAAGGCTATCGTGCCGTTTTCCTGGCCGTGGGTGCCCCGGAATCCTCAAAGATGCGCTGTGAAGGCGAGGATGCGGGCTATGAATGTTTTCTCACCGGTATTCATTTTTTGGCCGAAGTCTCCCGTGGCCGGCAGCCTGTAGAGGGCAAAAAGCTGGTGGTCGTGGGCGGCGGAAACGTGGCCATGGACTGCGTTCGTTCGGCCCTGCGCACCGGTTTCACGGATGTGAACCTGCTCTATCGGCGCACCGAGGCCGAAATGCCGGCCGATCCCCAGGAAATCGAGGAAGCCAAGGAAGAGGGCGTTAAATTTCATTATCTGATAGCCCCGGTCAGTATCGTGCATACCGACGGCAAGGTTTCCGGTCTGGAATGCCGCCGCATGGAGCTGGGTGAACCGGATGCCAGTGGACGCCGGCGGCCGGTTCCGATCGAAGGCTCGGAATTCGTTATTGAATGCGATGCCATTATTCCGGCGGTTGGACAAATCTGCGTAGTCGACTGTGTGCTTCCCGATGAGGATAGTCTGACGGCTTGGAAAACCCTGATTGTCGACCAGATGACCTTCCAGTCCCATGCGCCAAGTGTGTTCGGTGGCGGAGATTGTATCACCGGGCCGGCGACGCTCATTGCCGCCCTGGCCGCAGGAAAGAAGGCTGCCCGTCATATCGCCCAATTCATCGAAAAGGGCGACTGTCAGCCGACAGTACCCGAGATCCTGCAGACCCTGGTCAACGGCAGCGGGGTTTACGATGCCAGCGAGGCGTTTCCGTTTGACGGCATTACCCACCGTGCCCATCCGGCCGTTCTTGCTCCGGAAACGCGTATCAATGATTTCAATGAAGTGGAAGGCGTCTTAAGTCTGAGCCAGGCCGTTGCCGAGGCGGATCGTTGCCTGCGCTGTTATCGTATTGCGGTGGCAACGCGCTAGACGCATTATTTTCATGTTGACTGTTCTTCTACATCCAGGGTCTTGCCAATGGCGGCGGCCCTGGATGTTTAATATTGCTCGCTTTTGCGCCTATTCAGCCTGCCCGAAAGCCAGGCTAAAGAGATGCAGATCGTCTGAATCAACAACGCTGTCCGTGTTGAAATCAGCGGAACAGCCTTCATTGCAGGTATTTTCGAAATCCTGAGCCAGTTGAGCCAGATCGCCGCCATCGATATCGGTGTCCGCGTTGGTGTCCGTGGCAGGGGTGAGCAAAAAGGCGTGCTTGACTCCACCGATCAAGCCGATACCGGTAATCTGGCCCAAATCATTGATGTCAACCGCCGTTTGCAATTCCCATGCGCCGGAAGCATTGATACATGCGTTCAAGTCAACCACCCCATTGGTGCTATCGAAAATAAAAGCGTGATCCTGATCCTCATCGTTGAACATCCCCCCCCCATCTGTCCGTTGGCATTGATTCCGTAAATTTTGCCGTAGGGATAGATCTCGGGCATTTCCAAAGCGATCGGATCATTGTTTTCGGTTGGCCAGTAATAAGGATAGCAGTAGTCGACGGTATCGTTGCCGTCGTCGATCACATTGCCGCCGATCAGCCCGTTGTCATTGATAACTCCGGCATACCACTCACCCCCCTCACGACTGCTATCGATAGTAAGGGCGTTCATCCCGTTTGCTTCGCTCCAGACAAAAGGCCGAAACAGCCACTCCACGTTATGCGCGATTCCCACCACCGTGCCGCTATTTCAGTTGTTGAAGTGAAAATAAATCGTCAATCCGAGGACAGTACTTCGCGTACCGCATGGGCCATGGCTTCCATGGTTACGGGCTTCATCAGTATTTTGCGGATACCCATAGCCTGGGCGCGCTCTTTATCAAACACTTCGGAAAACCCGGTGCAAACGATGATAGGGATCTTCCGGCGGATGCCCATCATCGTTTTGGCCATCTGGTCGCCGGTCATTTCCGGCATGTTGTAGTCGGTAATGACCACATCAAACCGGAATGGATCCGCTTTGTAGGCGTCAAGGGCCGCTTTACTGCCAATGACGGCGGTTACCCGGTAACCCAGGCGTTGGAGTATCTGATTGCCGATTTCCACGATATCCTTTTCATCGTCCACCAACAGAACATGTTCGGTGCCCATGGGCAAACTGCTTGAGTGGGGCCCTTTTTCGGATGTCTCGGCTTGTGAAATCGGCAGGTACACGGTAAAGCAGGTTCCCTCGCCCTCCTGGCTTTCAACCTTGATTTCACCACCATGGCCCTTGACAATGCCATGGACGACAGCCAATCCCAGACCCGTTCCCTTACTTTTGTCCTTGGTGGTGAAGTAAGGCTCGAAGATGCGATCAATAATGGCCGGATTGATGCCCGAGCCGGTATCTGAAATCGCCAGACGCAGGTATTGGCCTGATTCCAGTGTCAAACCGGCGGGGGCTTGCGATGCATCAATGAAGACCTCCTCCAAGGTTACACCCAGCTGGCCGCCGGATATCTGCATGGCATGATACGCATTGGTGCATAGGTTCATGATGATTTGATGGATTTGAGTGGGGTCGCCCAGCACCGGCCGATCGGCTTTGATCACGGACTTGATTTTTATGTTGGCCGGCAGGGAGGATTGGAGCAGTTTAATGGCTTCTTTGACGATCGGGGAAACTTTTACCGGCGCATGCATTTGTTCCTGCATACGGGAAAAAGCCAGGATCTGTTCGACCAGATCCCTCGCCCGCAGCCCCGCATTGTTGATGGCCTTTAATTTTGGATACAGCGGATCAGACGTGTCACCCAGATCCTGCAGACCCAACTCTGAATACCCGATCACGGCACTGAGAATATTATTGAAGTCATGGGCAATGCCGCCGGCCAGGGTGCCCAGCGCCTCCATCTTTTGAACCTGGCGCAACTGGGTTTCCAGTTTTTCCTTGTCTTCCTCGGCGCGGATTCGTTCCGACAGATCAATAAATGTTGCCATGAAGCATTCCCGTCCCTCCAATGTGGTTCGGGAAACGGTTTTCAGTACCGGCCTTTCCTTTCCAAATACGGTGCGCAGCGTTCGTTGAGCCTGAATCGTCTGGCTGCCCGAATCCATGGGGCATTGCTCACATGACGATTCATCGAACAATTCATGACAGGCTTTCCCGGTGACTTGTTGGGGTTCGGTACCCACCATGCTGGCGGCGGCGGGATTGGTATAGACAATCTGGCGGTTTTCAATATCGACGATAATGATGCCGGTGGGAATGGTATCCAAAATTTTGCGAAACCGGGATGCACTTTCCCGAAGTTCCTGCGTGGCGCGAACCGCCCGCAGCGCCTCACAGCTATAAGAGGCTAAAATCGTACCGATTTCACGATCCTGATCCAGAAACGGCGGGGGGGTTTTGCTGTGCAGGGTCATAATACCGGCAATGCCGCCGAATTCATCCGGCAGGGGAAAAACAAGCGCTGAACCATCCGTGTAACCCTGCCAGCCGCTGGGGGCAATGGTCTCTTGATTGGATATATTGTGAACGAGGACGGGTTGCTTGGCGTCGATGGCCTGTTGGAAGAGTGATTTTTTCGGAAGCGGGAAGGGGATGAAATCGGTGGCATGCCCCTTGTCCAAGGAATGAACCAGCCGCAAGCCTTTTTCCTCCTTTAAGTAGATGCTGCCGCCGGTCGCCAGCATGTGCTGGCCAAATTCTTCAAGCAGCAATGATCCAAAGGATTGAACTTCGCTACAAAAGGACAGGGAGCGGGTGGTGTCTACAATATGCCGCAGGCGTGTGTTGATCTGAGAAAGATGTTTGTTGGCGTGTTCCAATTCCGCCGTCCGTTCTTCGACCAATTGTTCAAGATGCTTGCGATAGTCCTGGTTTTCTTTTCTGAGTTGCGCCTTCTCCATGGCGGCTTCCACGGCATGGGTGAGAATGGAGAGGTCTTCGATCGGCTTGAGCAGGTAATCCCAGGCGCCGCAGTGAAGCGCTTCAATGGCATCGGTGATGATACCGGTTCCCGAGGCCACGATCATTGGCGTCGACGGTGATGATTCACTGATGGTTTCAAGCACCTGAATGCCGTCAACCTCAGGCATTCGAAGATCAACGATAATCAAGTCTGGCCGATGCGCTTCAAAAGTGCTGATTCCTTCACGGCCGTTAACCGCGGTAAGGATGTCATAGCCGCAATCTTCCAAATGGGCGCCAAAGCTGTCGCGAACAGCTTTCTCATCGTCAATGATAAGGATTAGAGGCGGTTCCATGAGCGTTTCCTTCTGGTTATGTAATTTCCATGTCGGCCATGGTGATTCCTCCCTGATTCGGAAAACGACTCTTAACGATCACGAGCTTCCAGCTTTCGGCAGTTGAATGATGAACCGGGTGCCACCGTCATCAACAACATGCGCATCCATTTTTCCACCATGATTTTCCGTAATGATGAAGTACGACACCGAGAGCCCAAGCCCCGTGCCCTTGCCGACCGGCTTGGTGGTAAAAAACGGTTCAAAAATGCGTCGGCGGGTAGGTTCATCCATTCCCGGACCATTGTCTTCGATTTCAACCCGGACCCATGCATCGTCGTCTTTGACCCTCAGGACAAACATCGGCGACGTTTTTTCGTCGGCATTGTCGGCCATGGCTTCGGCACCGTTTTTCAGGATATTCAAAAACACCTGTTGAATTTTACTGGACTCGCAAGGCACGGGTGGCACCGTTTGATCATACTCGCGGATAATTTGAATCTGCTTGAAGTCGTAGTGCTTTTTCATATCATAGTCGGTTTGGGCAAGTTCGATGGTTTGATCCAACAAGGTCCCAAGGTCATGGCTCGAAACCACCCGGTCACTTTTTCGGGCAAAGCTGAGCATGTTTTTTACAATGGCGGCGGCACGATTGCCGGAACTACGAATGTTTTCGAGCATGGTGGGCAGGCTGCGCATGTCCAGGTACTGCCGCAGTGCCGCCAAATCGATGCCGACCTTTTCCGCCGCCTTGTGGTTGGCCGGCAGATCACCGAACAGCCGGTTTTCCAAAACAGCGGTATTTTGCAGGATGCCGGCCAGTGGATTGTTGATTTCATGGGCCATGCCGGCTGCCAGACCGCCCACGGAAAGCATTTTTTCGCTCTGGATCATCATTTCTTCCATACGAACCTGTTCGGTCACATTATCCAGACGAATGACCGCGCCTTCCGCACCGTCAGCCTCCAGCGGGAAAATGGTGATGTCCTCAAATTGGGTGCCACCCTGGTGCTGACGCGGAATTTTAAGATTCCTGTTCACCTTGCGATCTTTGATGGCTGTCTTGATCTGGCCGAGTTCATCGGCCAGGCGGGGATATGCGCTTTCAAGGGGCTGGTTATGGGCCTTTTTAAATGGCAGGCCGGTCTGTTTTTCCGCCTGCTTGTTCCACTGGGTTACCCGCATCTGGTTGTCCACACCGATCAGCACCGAGGGCATGGAATCAATGATGTTGGACAGATAATTGCGCAGGCGCTGAAGTTCTTCACGGGCGCGTTTATTTTCCGTAATATCCTGAAACGTGCCCAAAAGGCCGATGATGTTATCCTGTCCGTCCCGCATGGGAACCTTGCTGGTCTGCACCCAGACGGTTTTACCCGTGGCCGTGGTTTGTTTTTCTTCGAAGTTGAGCCGTGCCTGTCCCGTGGTCATCACGGCCCGGTCGTCACGGCGGTATGCCGGTGCATGCTTGTACCAGACCAGTTCATAGTCATCCAGACCGATCAACGCCTCAGGGTCGGAAAACCCGGCGTTTTCGGCAAACGGCTGGTTGCACCCCAGATACCGGCAGTTGGTGTCCTTCCAGAACACATAGACCGGTATGGTATCCAGAACCAGCCGCAGCATGCGATTGGCCACCACCAGGGCTTCTTCGGTCTGCTTTCGATCGCTGATATCCAAAAAGGCACCGATGCTGGTCTGGGTCCCGGGAATCAGGCGCGCTCTGAGCAGCATGGGTTTTAGCCGACCGGCGCGGTCGACCAGTTTGCACTCATACTGATTGGGCGTATTGAAAGGATCCTTGCGCCGGGCGAAATGGTAGGCTTTTAGTTGCTCAACATCGTCGGGGGCAATGAAATCGGTCCATTTCATCTTTCCTTCGATCTCTTTCCTAGCGTACCCGACCATTTGGGCAAATTCCCGGTTGACCATGCTCAGGGTCATGTCCGCTTCACTGAGCACCGTTCCTGTACCTGTGTTTTCAAAGATCATGCGGTAGCGCGTTTCACTTTCCTGGATGCGCGCCTCTGTTTCCCGGCGCTTGGTAACATCCGTAGCCAATACAACAAGGGCCGGTTCGCCGAAGTCGCTCAGGTCACAAGGCAGTTTGGATACCTCGAGCCAGCGTATGGCGCCGGTGTGATCCATAAACGGCTCTTCATTTTTCAGCAGGGCCTGTCCGCTCTGGATGGTCTGCCAGTCATCGGCCATGTAACGGGCAACCTGTTCCGGATCCGGGTGAACGTCGCGTTGAAGTTTGCCGACCAGTGAATCAACAGGTATACCATAGCTGTCCGCCACCGCCTGATTGGCCATCAGAAAACGCCCCTGGGCGTTTTTAACAAAAATCATGGAGGGGACCATATCCATGATCCGGCGCAACATGCGCTCGTTTCGTTTAACTTCGGCCTCGGCCTTTTTTAGTGCCGTGATATCGGTGTACATGGCCACCGCCCCGACCATTTGGTCACCGAGAACAATAGGTGATCCGGCGACAAGGACGTGGATCGGCGTCCCGTCTTTGCGATAGCGCACCGCATCGAAGGTCTCAAGGTGCTGGCCAGAATTGACGGTGCGGATATTGTTTATTACTTCGGCTTGGCTTTTATTGTTGGCAACGACTTCACTTAGAACTTTTCCCAATATTTCCGATCGTTTGTATCCAAAAATCTTTTCGGCGCCGGGATTCCAGTCTGTGACCCGATGGTCTGCATCCATAACGATAATGGCGTCCGGCGCCTGATAGAGGACGGCCTCCAAAAACAGCTGTCGTTTGTGAATTTCATCCTGGGCCTCTTTGGCGATCTGCTCGGCCCGCTTTTTTGCTGTCGTCAGCTCCACCAGGATAATGATACCGCCAATTTTATCCTCGTGGGTCCGCCAGGGGTACAGGGTGCGGCGCACCCATTCCACCGAGCCGTCTGCCCGGGTAAAGGTTTCTTCTTCCTTTTGGATGCTCTCGCCTTGCAGGCAGCGGTGATGCTCTTCTTTCCAGTGCTCGGGGATGGGGCCCATCACATCATAGTGACAGCGGCCGGTCAGGTCCTCGTCGGGTAAGTTGAAGTCGGTAATCCAGCGCTGGCTGTAGTGCAGATAGTTCATTTTCAGATCGAACATGGCCACGGCTGCCGGCGTGTACGTCACAAAAAAAACCAGCAGTTCCTCGCGTGCGCGAAGCGCGTTAAGCGCCTTGCGGCGGCTGGTGATGTCGTGGATGCTTTCGATGGCGCCAATCAGATTGCCGGCCTCATCGTACAGCGGTCCGGCCACATTTCGAAACAGCCCCTTGTTCAATAGGGGATAGTGGTCTTTTGTTTCTGAAAAGAGGATGTCGCCTTTGCGTTCGATGTTAATGTACTTTTCGGCAATCTCGCTGCTCCAACCACGCACCAGATCGATCGTGATCGGACGCCGCTGGCCGTAAAATGGAAGGGCGTATTCGTAATTGCCCTTGCCGAGGATGGTTTCGGCGCTGACCTCGGTCAGTTCTTCCATAGCGCGGTTCCAGGCAATCACCTTGCTGTCCGAATCGATAACAAAGGTCGGGTCAGGCAAGAAGTTGATGATTTGGGACATCCGCTGTTCGGAGGTGCGCAGCTTTTCCTCCACCCATTTGCGCTTTGTGACGTCCATGATCACCCCGTTGAACTGCGTCTGGCCACCGTTTTGATGTGGGGCGGCATCGCCTGAAAACCACATCTGTGATCCTGAGGGCTTGACAAAGCGGCCTTCAAAATGCCAGGGGGTTTTGTTTTTTCCCGCATTTTCGATGGATTCAAAAAACCGGGCTTTATCGTCCGGGTGAATACACTCCGTGAAGGCGGTGAAAAACGATGTCAGGGGCACATCCAGTTCAAGAATGTCAGCTGCTTTCTGATTGACGTAATTAAGGCCGTATGTCCCGTCAGCGTTAACATAAAATTGATACACCACGGCGGGCAGATTCCCGGTAATGTCCTCCAGCAATTGCCGTTGTTTTAACAGAAGCCGTTGGGTGCTGCGCCCCCTGGTGAGCAATAAAAACAGCAACAGCCCCATTGAGAGCAGGAAGAAAAAGAACGCCAGGGACCCCAAAATCAGTGACCGATTCCGTGAAAGAACGGATTCGGGCTGAAGCGGGGATGCGCATTGATCCGGAAGCGGGGAGACCTCCGGGGCGAAACGGGGGGGCGCCGTTTGGTCTGCTGCCGCCCCTTGCAAAAAAAGATTCTTGGTAACCAAGACGCTGCGACGACCATCAATGACATGATTGCTCCGACAGCATCCAGAAAAATCGCTGTCCATCAAAGGAAGCGTTTTCGAGGTGGTCGCACAACTATCCATTGCCGCTGAAAAACAGCCAATCTGGATGGTGACTACCATCAACAGCATTGATAGCAGACGGCGGCTGGTGAGACACCTACCCGGAAACAAAAGACAGTATCGACACCACCAGCTATTCTGGTCATTGATCATGCGAATCCATCGGTTCCTTGATCAAAAGTGGAGAGGAGACATGCATGGTTCCATGGACGATCAACACTGCTTTAGAAAAAATGATTGTGAAAAACAAGGCCTTACTAAAGGTATAGCGTTATTAGCAGTTTAGGTCAAAATGTTTAAGGGCGGAAGGGCTTATTGGGATATGGGACGGATTAGTTGAACGGCGGACAATGATATCAGTGCCATCACAGCGCCGGCGATAAAAGGGATGCGATAATCGATGATCCAGAAATAGCCACCAATGGCTGGTAAAAACACCGCGGCGATGTGATTGATGGTGAACCCGACGGCCATGGTTGGTGCCACATCGCCGGGATCACCGATTTTCTGGAAAAATGTGTTGATGGCCATGGCAAAGTTAAAGAAGATATGGTCGAGAATGTAAAGCCCGCCGGCGAGCCATTTGGATTCGGTGAAGGCGTAAGCCATGAAAATACCAATCAGAAAAGAGTATTCAAGGGTAAGGACACGGCGCTCTCCAAAGCGAATAATGGCCCGACCGATGGCCGGACTGAGAAAATAGTTGATTGTGTTGTTGATAACAAACAGAATCGTTACCGCTTGAACGGAATAGCCAAACTTTTGCACGAGCAGCAGCACGGCAAAGGCAATGAAAATTTGCCGCCTGGCACCGGCCATGAATGTCAGAAAATAAAAAAGCCAGTATCGCCCACGGACAATCATCCGTTTACGCTGCACCACCGTTTCGGTTGTGGTTGGTCTGCGAGTAAAGCCCCATATGGCCGTCAGACCAATCAATGTGCCGATGATCACGTAAATGGCTTTGAAATCGAGCACCGAGGCCATGCAAAAGATAAACACGCCTACAACTATGCTCGAAGCAGCAGAAATGCTGCGTAGTTTTCCAAAGACCCATGGTGACGCCTGTTTGTCGAAATACTGCAACGTGAGCGACATGTTGGTGGTTTCATAATAATGAAACCCGAAACTCATCATCACGGTGGTTAAAATCAGGCCGGTGAGCGATGGCAGCCAGCCGGTCATGGCAATGCCAATGCCAAGAATGAGGATGGATAGGGCGGATAGTCGGTGCTCTGGAATCAATCGGATGACAAAGATGGCCAGAAGGGCCAGAAATCCGGGAATTTCCCGTATAGACTGAATAATGCCGATGTCATCACCGTGCAAATGGGCCACTTCCACGGCAAAGTTGTTGAACAGGGTTGTCCATGCTTGAAGTCCCACGGTCGACGCAACGGTGAGAACCGACAGATAGATGAACATGGGATTCTTTTTGATTGGGTCCATCACCAACGTCTTTCAATGATATTAATCCGTTCGCCTGACAAAGACAAGGGCGCACAATCATCGGTGGAATGTGGAAACAGGGCTGTTTTCTGAAGGCCTGGCAAACCGCTTTGTTTTCCCATGAATCGCAAATGACTCGTTTCAGGGTAATTCCCTTTCATTCATATACAAGGGGATTGGTATTGATTTTTAGTAAAAATGTTCGATATTATAATATGTTTAAAGATTAACTTATTTATGGATCGTCGATCCCCACTTCACGGCTTTGATCGCATAAAGGCCTAAACGCCAGTAATTAAAGGTGTTGGAAGTGGGGTTGTAATTGTCAGGTGAAACGCTTCTGATGAACATACTATTGATTAACCCGCCCAATTGCGGACACAGTATTCCCGAAGAAAATTATAGGATCAAATCGATCAAGATGATTTTTCGGGGTGAGCCGTTGTCTTTTGAAACATTGGCACTGAACAAACGCAATACGGTAAAGACCAACATCGCGGCCACACGCATCCTAAAAGACCTTGGGATTCGTATCGACAATCTGGACTATTACACCTTCACCAATGCAGTTACGTCCACGCGCATGGCGGAAGCGCAGTTTTACCAATCCTACGCCGCACTTCTGGAACACTGCCTGTCCCGCGTACATTCGAGTGGCGCTCACGCTGGAAAGGAAATTGCGTAATGAGTGTTTACATCAACCGCCTGTCGGCGTTTTTCCCCAACGCACCGGTGTCCAATGAGGACATTGAAACGGTGCTTGGACAGGTGGACAACCTTCCCTCCCGGGCCAGACGGATTGTTCTGAAGAACAACGGCATTAAAAAGCGCTACTACGCTTTGGATCGTGACACCCAGGCCCTGACCCATACCAATGCCCAGCTGGCGGCTGAGGCGGTAAGGGGGCTTACCCATGACAATGGATTTAGCCTTGCCGATATCCAATGCCTTTGTTGCGGAACCACCAGCCCGGATCTGCTTTTTCCAGGCCACGGCCTCATGGTTTTAGGAGAACTGGGACTGCCGCCGGTGGAAGCCGTGACCACTGCGGGTATCTGTATTTCCGGCATGACGGCGTTCAAGTACGCCTATATGAATGTGGCCATGGGAATGAGCGACAATGCCGTCAGTGTCGGATCGGAACTGTCGGCTTCATTTATGCGGTCCAAATTTTTCAAACCCTCGGCCAATAAAGACAAAGATCCGGAACGCCGTCCCAGCCTGGCCTTTGACACCGATTTTTTGCGTTGGATGCTGTCCGATGGTGCCGGTGCGGCCCTGCTGGCAAGCAGCCCCAATGCGTCGGGCATTTCCCTGAAGGTCGATTGGATCGATTACCTCTCCTATGCCGGGGAACTGGATACCTGCATGTACGGGGGCGGGATCAAGGGGGAGGACGGACGGGTGTCCGGCTGGAGAGTGGTGGAGAACATTACTCCAGCGGATGAAAAATGCCTGATGGCGGTCAAGCAGGACATTCGCCATCTTGAAAAAAATATCGTTTCCACCATGCAGCGCGCACTCAAGGCCAGCATGGACAAACACGGGTTTCAGGCAGCCGATGTGGACTGGTTTCTGCCCCACTACTCTTCGGCCTATTTTCGGAGCAAGTTTTACGACGGCATGGCCGCCATTGGCTGTGAAATCCCCTATGACCGATGGTTCACCAACCTGCCCGAAACCGGCAATACCGGCAGTGCGTCCATTTATATTATCCTGGAGGAGCTTTTCCGCTCGGGCCGTTTAACGCCCGGTCAGCGGCTCTTGTGCTTCATCCCGGAGAGCGGACGCTTTTCCCACTGTTTCATGCAATTGACGGTGGTCTGATACCTTTAGGAGCGTAGCCCAAAGCATGAAAATCGATGATGTCCCCCAGGATCGCGGTATGATCAATGACCACCGCCAGGAAGTGTGCTACGCGGTGGATGACGAGGGTCGTTACGTTATGGCCGGCAGTGCCGGCTGGGAGCCCAAGAATATCGCCAATCGTCAGGCGTGGGATCTGATTGACACTGCCGCGCAAAAGGCCCTTGAAAGGGTGCATGCGGGCAAGGCGAGCCCGCTGGCTTACCATATGGCCAATCACCAGATGAGTGTGGGCTTGCTATCAAAATATGCAGGGACCAACCGTTTGAAGGTCTGGCTGCATCTCAAACCCGGCCCCTTCGCACGGATGACGCCTGAAGTTTTGCAGCGTTATGCCGATGTGTTCGGTATGCCGGCCAGTGAATTGAAATCGGTTCCCGATGCACATGTGTCGCGATCCGGTAAGGATTAATCCCTTATAGAGAGGTTGGAGCCTTTGCTTTACGCTGCCCAGGAAACCATCCAAATTGATTTTGCTCATCGGCAATCGGCCCACTGTGAAAGTGGCGTCTGCTCGAATCTGCTTTACCACTATGGCCTGAGCATCAGTGAAGCCTTGGCCTTTGGCATCGGCTCGGGCATGTTTTTCGGCTATTTACCGTTTATCCGCATCAACAAGCTTCCGCTGACCACCTATCGTTGCGAGGTCGGAGGCATCTTTAAACGGGTGGCCAAACGGCTCGGCTGCCGGGTTCACTGGCAGACATTCAGGAATCCGGACAAAGCCATGGACGCGCTGGATCGACAGCTATCTCTGGGGATTCCGGTGGCCTGCCGCACCGGCGGGTACTGGCTGCCCTATTTTCCTCCGGCGTTTCGGTTCCATTTCAACATGCACAATCTTGTGGTGATCGGAAAAGAAGGCGATGACTACCTGATCAGTGATCCGGTGTTCCCGGATCCCGAGCGCTGTTCCCGGTTTGACCTGATGAAGGCACGGTTTGCCAAAGGGGCTTTGGCGCCCAAAGGGACCATGTATTACATGGAAGAGGCTCCCCAGGAGGTGGACCTGGTCCCGGCAGCGCGCAAAGGCATTCGTGAAGTGTGCCGGCGCATGCTCAGTACGCCGGGTCCCTTGATGGGCATCCGCGGGATTCGATATCTTTCCGGGCAGGTACGTAAATGGCCCAAGAAGCTTGGCCAGGACAGAGCCTTGCTCTATGTGGGGCAACTGATCCGCATGCAGGAGGAATTGGGGACCGGCGGGGCCGGGTTCCGGTTCATGTATGGTGCCTTTCTTCAGGAGGCCGCCGGTGTCCTGTCGATTCCCCGGCTGGTTGATCTCTCCAAAGTGATGACGGGGGTGGGTGACCGTTGGCGTAAATTTGCCGTGCTGGGTGGCCGTCTGTGCAAGGGCCGGGCCTCGGCCGATGACACCTATGATGCCATGGCCGCACTCCTTTTAGAATGTGCCGATGGAGAAACCGAAGTTTATCAGGAACTTTTGGAATTAACCCGGTAGCGGTCCGGTGCGCTGACTGTTGACGGATTGATTTGTCCGCTATCCGACAAAAGAAAAACAAGTTCATGACAATACAAGACAGGCTTAAACAGATCTTGGTGGTCGAGCTCAACCTTGAAGATTTCACGCCTGAAGAAATTGACAATGATGAGCTGATTTTTGGCGGGCGATTCGATCTGGACTCCATTGACGCGCTTGAGATCGTCTATCAGGTGGAGCAGAATTTCGGCATTCCCATGAAGGAAATGAATGAAGCCCGTGCGGCCTTTCAGTCCATCAATACCCTGGCGGCTTTTATCGAAGCCCGTCTGCAAGGATAGGCGATGACACCGGTTGCCATCGTTGGCCTCGGCTGTATCTGCGCCCTCGGTGCTGATTATCAGCAGTGCCTGCAGACCCTGTTTGCCGGACAGCGCCGTTTTGGCCTGCCCAGCCGGTTTCCCGCCGCTTGTGAGGTCTCCCAGCCGGTTTTTGAAGTTCCTGACTCCTTTTTGCAACACGACAGCGTTCCCGGTAACCTGTCGCGCACCTGCCGGATGGCCATGGTCGCCACCTGGGAGGCCCTGGACCATGGAAATCTCGATGCGCGCACACTCGCCAGGCACCGGGTGGGGGTCTGTTTAGGGTCCAACATTGGCGTCACGTCGGGATATGCCGTCGCCCAAAACGATACCGATGCGTTTTTGTTGCCGCGCGATCGTTTTCTGGCCACCAATCCCACCCACTTGCTGGCCGACACCCTGGATCTTTCCGGTCCCCAACAGACCGTGGCCAACGCCTGCACAGCGGGCAGCGACGCCATCGGTGTTGCCGCTGCATGGATCGACCAGGGGATCTGTGATGCCGTGATTGCCGGCGGCACCGATGAACTCACCCCCCGGGTGTATTTTGGATTCAAATCGCTTTTTATCAATGATGAAAAGCCCTGCCGGCCTTTTGACCGGGATCGCCGGGGATTGAATCTGGGTGAAGGAGCGGCTGTGTTTGTTCTGGCCTCAACCGATTTTTGCCAGGCCCATGGGATTGTGCCCAAAGGGTATATTCTGGGCTACGGCTCCACTGCCGATGCCGATCATTTTACCCAACCCCGGGCCGACGGCAAGGGCCTGCGCCTGGCTATTGACGAATCCCTGACCAGCGCCGGACTGGCCCCGGATGCGATCTGTTTCATCAATGCCCATGGAACCGGAACACCCGACAATGACCGGGTCGAGAGCCACGTTCTGAACAAGATGTTTCCAGGGCGGCCTTTTCTTTCCACCAAAGGGTACACCGGCCACACCCTGGGGGCTGCCGGCCCCATTGAGGCGGCACTGACCCTGGGATGTCTGGATCGCGGACGCCTGCCCGTCACAGCGGGCTTTGAGACACCGGATGCCGACTTGCCGGCCCAACCGGTGGCCGAGCCGACGATGATTCAAGGAACCGTTGCCCTGTCCCAGAACCTGGCTTTTGGAGGGAGCAACGCGGTGCTGGTCATCGGCAAGCAGGAGGAGCCAGGATGCGTGTGACCATCTGCGGCATTGGTGTGGTCGGCGGTTTTGGCCGTGGGATGTCCGCCCTGGAGCGCGCCTTAAGCGGCGGCCCGGTTGACCCGGCCATCGTTTCCATTCCGACCCGGGAGGGGGACATCCAGGTGCCGTGTCTTACGGCCGACACAACGCATCTGGCCGAGTTTATGCCCACACGAACCTTGCGCCGCATGAGCCATTACATTCGCCTGGGGCTGCTGGCTGCCGTTGATGCCATGACCGATGCCGGGCTGCTGGAAACAGATCGCCGGGGCCGGTTGGGTATCATCGTTGCTACGGGACATGGGGCGACGGGCAATAATTATGCATTTCAGTATCCGTTCGAGGACCAGGAGGAAATTTGCGGATCGCCCACCCGCTTTTCCAATTCGGTTCATAACGCCGCTGCAGCGTATATTTCCATCGCCTTGAAGGAGATGGGACCCAACCATTCTATCACCCATGAGGATCTTTCCTTTCCATCCGCGCTTTTGACCGCTGTGGCCTGGCTCCGTCAAGGGCGGGTGGATGCCGTGCTGGTGGGCGGGGTGGACGAACTGAGCCATGCCTATGCCTATGCCTGGCATGTCCATCAGCAGCAACACGGCCAGACAGGGGGGCCAGGCGGGGGTAAGATTCCCCCGGCCGGTGAGGGCGCTTGTTTTTTCTTGCTCAAGGCAGATGATAATCGGTCCGCTGCCTATGCAAGCATCTCGGACGTTAGGGTGGGACGCCACCGCGGCGGACCGCCGGACCGACCCGCGGCATCTTGTTATATCCTGGGCACCGGCGGTGTGGCGGCCACACCGGCGGATTACCATCCCTGGCAGGCAGCGGATGTCCGCTGGGCCAGTTATGCCTCGGTGTATGGCGACCTGCCCGTGGACAGTGCTTTCGATACCGCCATTGCCGCGTTGAGTTGCCAAAAAAGCGTTATTTTTCCCGATGACCGCATGGCGCCGGGGACCCGGGGACCTGAACCGTTGCAGGGCCGGCCCATTGCCTGCCTGAAGCTTGGCGTAGGCCACACCTATGGCTGGACCCTATTGGAATAACAAGATCATTACCGTGAACCCCACCGTCGCAACCTTGGGGCAAAGGCGAGATTATGTCTGATTCACCATCGCATGCCCTGGTAGCCAACGGGCTAGTTCATTACTATCCGGGAAATGATTTGCCGGCGGTGGATGGACTGGATTTGACGCTGGAAAAAGGCGAGATTTTCGGTTTGCTGGGACCCAATGGGGCCGGCAAGACCACCGCGATTTCCATCCTGAGCACGATTTTGCGTCCCAAGGCCGGCTCCGTGATGGTCGGCGGGCTTGATCTTTACCGCAAAAAGCTGGCAGTGCGCCGGATTATCGGTCTGGTGCCCCAGGAAATCGCCCTTTATCCCATGCTGACGACTCGCGAGAACCTGCGTTTTTTCGGTAAACTGCAGGGGCTAAAAGGGGACCGACTGCGTGAGCGCATCGATGAAACCCTTGCCTCAGTCGGTTTGACGAATCGGGCCGACCAACCGGTGGGCACCTTTTCCGGCGGCATGAAGCGCCGGGCCAATCTGGCCGCCGGCATGCTTCACCAGCCTCAGCTTCTCTTTCTGGATGAACCCACGGTGGGCATTGATGCCCAGTCCCGCCAATTGATCATGGAACAGATTGAAACTTTGCGTGATGGCGGTACAACGATTCTTTATACCACCCACTATATGGAGGAAGCCCAGCGGTTGTGTTCACGGGTGGCCATCATGGATCAGGGCCGGATTCTGATCCAGGGCACGGTGGATCAATTGCTGGCCCATGGAAACGGGGGCAATGATCTGGGCGAATTGTTTTTGCACCTGACCGGCAAGGCGCTCAGGGACGGGTAATAGAAGATGATAACCGCACTGTTTGCCGTTATTCAAAAAGAGTTTTTACTGCTCCTGCGTGACAAGGCGGGGCTGCTGGTGCTGTTCGTCATGCCGGCCGTGCTGGTGGTGGTGATTACGCTTGTTCAGGAAAACGCGATGAAAACCATCGGCGAGAGCGACACGCGTATTCTGCTCATCGATGAGGATGGCGAGGCCCTGGGCCGGCAGATTACCGAGGCCCTGGAAGAGGCCGAGGGCGTGGTGGTGACCCGAACCCTGGAGGGCCACAAGCCAGGCCGCGATGAAGCCTTGGCGATGGTGGCCAAGGGCGCGTACCAGCTATGTCTGATCATCCCTGCCGATATGACCGAACAGGTCCGGGCAAGTGCCCGCCAGAGTGCCCTGCAGAGCATCTCCGATAAAGCCGCCACGGTCCAGGACAAAGGCGATACAACGCCGACCATTGAGGTGCACTTTGATCCGACTGTATTGGGTGGGTTCCGGTCGGCCGTGCGCAATATGCTGGCGTTGATGGTTTTCAGAATACAAGTCAGTGAAAAAATGGCCGCCCTGGCCGACGTTCTACCTGCCCATATTGATCAAACCCTGGCCGAGGCCCTGAAACCGGCGGCCGACTTTCTTCCCGAGATGCCCCAAACCGATTTGAAGCTGGAGTGGTCAGAGGCCGCCCTGCTGAACATTGAAAGCCAGGACGCGCTGGCCGGCAATCGCCTAAAGCTTCCCACCTCGGTTCAACAAAATGTACCGGCATGGTCGTTGTTCGGTATTTTTTTTATTGTATTGCCCATGGCCGGCGCGTTCATCCAGGAACGCATCAACGGCACTTACCTGCGTCTTTTGGCCATGCCCGTCGGCTATTTGACCCTGGTGTCCGGTCGTATCATTGCCTACATGGGGGTTTGCCTGGCGCAGTGTGTGTTGATCGGTTGCATCGGCAAATGGATTCTGCCCTTGTGGGGCACCCCGCCCCTGGAGATCGGGGGCGACCCTGTGGCCCTCGGCGTCATGGCGGCCAGCGCTATTTTTGCCGCCACGGGCTATGGGATCCTTTTGGGGACCGTGGTCAACTCTTTTGAACAAGCCGCCATGTTCGGTCCTATTTCTATCGTCATTGCCGCGGCGCTGGGCGGCGTCATGGTGCCTGTTTATGCCATGCCGACCTTTATGCAGACGATCAGTGTCATTTCCCCGCTGGCATGGGGTCTCAACGGCACCCTGGACGTGTTTGTCAGAGGGGGAGGGGCCCGCGATGTACTGCCCGAGGCCGCTGCGCTCGGTACATTTTTTGTTGCCTGTGTCCTTCTTGCATGGGTGTGGCAGCGTCAGCGCCGATCCGGTGCTGTATTGGCGTGACTCCGTTTGAATGAAATGGGTTGAGTGATCGTCGCGCCTGCCGATAAAAAGGGTAAGTCTCACCCCCAAGTTTCACCAATGTCCTCGGCAGCCCAAGGTTGCCGGATTTAACGCTAATTTTTATCACAGAGGAGGATCCATGAAACAGTTTCGTTTTCGTGCACTTGTTGGTCCCGTTCTATTGGCTATGCTACTGATGCTAGTCGCCTGCGCCGGTCAGGAATCCCAACCCGAACCTGAGGAAGATCCTTTTGCCAATGAAACCCCGCTGGCAAAAAGCTACGCCAATCTGGTCATCACCGATTTTACGGCAACGGACGATATTTTGCGTGACTATCCCGAGGATCTCAAGGCCAGCCGGGATGCTGCGGTAACGGCATTGACCCAGGGCGGTAAATATCGATCGGTAGGCGTCAGCGAATCGGTGGTTGAAAGCGGGCCGACGTTGATCGTCAAAACCCACGTACCGCAAATGCGTATCGTTGGCTTTGGTGCCCGGTTCTGGGGCGGCGCCTTTGCCGGTAATTCAGAGATGCTGCTGGAGATGAGCTTCGTTGATAAAGACACCGGTCAGGAAGTGGGGCACAAAACCCTGACCAGCAACGTCAATGTCATGGGCGCCACCTGGTCCTTCGGTGCCAGTGACCGCAGCCTGCCCACGGATATGGGAAATATTATGGCGATTTATCTACAGACGGTAGTGCCGGCCGTTACCCCTTAGCGGCTTCTTAAAATCCCGTCTAAGACCCGCTAACGGCGTTGGAAAACGGCTCAAAATGGTTACATATTACATATATGCTCCGCTTTCGAGCCGTTTTCCGCCTTGTTATCGGGCCTGATCCAGAATTTTTAAAAAGCCGCTAAAAGCGTATTTAGAATTTACAGCTGCTGGGTGATTGCCCAGGTGAAAACCTTCAGCGATTTTTTTCCCATCTTTCGGTGCAGCTTATCAAGGGCTGCATCGACGGATGGGAACAACACATCCTCCACGGCCATCATGATCGAACAGTTGAATCCCGGCCAGACGCTGTTATCGAATTTGGGATCCGAGCGTTCCCCCTTGCCCAGCACGCGGGTCCATTTGGTGTACCCGGTGATGCAGCAGCCGTCGAGCACTTCGGTCACCTCGTCGTCAAAAGTGACATCGTAAACCAGAAAATACATTTTCATTTTGCACCTTCCATCTAGTGCGATCCGGTTTTCCTTTTTTCAAACAGATAATAAATGGTCGGCACCAGCACCAGGGTCACGCCGGTGGAGACGGACAATCCGCCCAGCATGGTGATACCCAGGGGATTCCAGGCCTCGGCGCCCACCGCACTGGAGACCGCCATGGGCAGCATGCCGAAAAAGGTGGTCAGGGTCGTCATCAGCACCGGACGCAGCCGGTCGTGGCCGGCCTGGACCACGGCCTCGCGCAAAGGGCGACTGCGTTTTTGCAGCAGATGAATGTAGTCTAAAAGCACGATGGCGTTGTTGACCACGATGCCCATGAGCATCACCACGCCCATGAAGGAGATGATGCCCAGGGTCGTCCCGGTCAGGTAAAAGGCATAGATCACGCCGGTGAAGGCAAAAGGCACCGCGAACATGATAATAAACGGATCCCGCAGGTTGCCGAACAGGGATGCCATGAGCATGTAAACCAGAAGAATGCCGATAATCAAAAGGGCGGTCAGGTCGGCAAAGGCCTTGCCCTGTTCCTCGGCATCGCCGCCAAAGGCCACGCTGATGCCCGGTGGAATGGCCATGGTGGCCAGCACGGATCGGATGCGGGCATTGGCCTGACCCAGGGCCAGGCCATAGAGGTCCGCCTCCACCTTGACGATGCGCTGCCGGTTTTTATGCTGGATCTCGATGGGACCGAACCCCCGCTCGATGCGGGCCACATTGCCCAGCGGCACCAGGCGGCCGTCAACCGTGAAGATCGGCAGGTGGGCCACCTGGTCCAGCCGGTTTTTGTCCGCTTCGCTGAATCGGGTATAAAGATCGTAGCCTTCTCCGGCATCCCGGACCTGGGTGGCTTCCACACCGTAAAGATAGTTGCGCAGGGTCAGGCCGATGGTGGCAGTGGCAAGCCCCAGGGCCGCAGCTTTCTGACGGTCCACCTGGACCCAGATTTCCGGGCGTGGCGATTTCTGGCTCAGATTGACATCCTCTAATCCGCGGATTTTCTCCAATTCAGTTTTAACCGCTTCTGCAAAACTGATATTTTCCTTTAAATCAGATCCTTGTATTTCCAGTGACACGGGTTTGGTCCCGCCGGTCAAGGCCTGGTCCACGGTGCTTTCAATGGAGACCTCGATTTTATCCAGCCCTGGAATTCCAGCCACCGCCTGCCTCAGGGCCGCAGCCACATCGGCTACACTGCGCCCGCGCCGGTCGCGGTCCACCAGTTTGAGGCCGATGGTGCCTACATTGGGTCCCTGGTCAAACCCTAATGCAATGCCGAATCCCATTTTGTCCTCACCGTCATAGGCATAGTTGTGACGCATCTCTTCAGGTTGAACCACCTTGTCAACAGCCCCCAGGAGGGCCTCAACCATGGCATCGGTTTCCTCGATGCGCGAGCCTTCGGGCAGCCGGAAGCGCACACTCACATCGCCGTTGTCGATTTTGGGCAGAAACGATGTGGACAGGAAAGGAACCAGGCTGATGCCGCTGGCAAAGACTACCACGGCAAGGATGATGACGGTCATACTGTGGGTCAGGGACCAATCCAGAATACGGGCATAGGCGTCGTCGATTTTTTTGAAGGCTGCCTCCGAGGCGTGGAAAAAGCGGCCTGCCAGACCGGGAGGCACGGTGTCTGCGTTGTCTGGGCCAGGGGTCTTGATCCACTTTGAGACCAGCATGGGGGTCAGCATCAATGACACCAGCAAAGAGGCCATGAGGGTGGCCGTGAGCACGAACCCCAACGGCTTGAACACGATTCCGGCCAGCCCGGTAAGAAACATCAGGGGCACGAAGATCACCACCGTCGTCAGGGTGGAGGCGGTGATGGCCAGGCCCATCTCGCTGGCCCCAAACATGGCGGCGGTACTGACTTTGCTGCCTTTTTCGATGTGCCGCACAATGTTTTCCAGTACCACGATACCGTTGTCCACCACCATGCCCGAGGCAATGGCCAGGGACATGAGGGTGACCAGATTGATGGTGTAGCCAAAGGCGTAAATCAGGAAAAAGGAGATGATCAGGGATGCGGGAATAATCAGGACGATGATGAAGACCGTGCGCAGGCGCCGTAAAAAGATCAGGCTGACCATGACGATCAGGCCGATCCCGTAATACAGGGAGGCGCGCAGGTTGGCAATCGAATTGATGATGCTTTCCGATGTGTCGGAGACGATGTTGATTTCAAGATCCGGTGGCAGGGTGGCCGACAACTCGGCCAGCCGTTTTTTGACCGCTTGGATGACCGTGACCGTATTGCGGCCGGCCTGCTTTTGCAGGATCATCACCAGCCCTTTTTTACCGTCGCCCCAGGCGTTTTGATCCAGGGGGGCGAAGCCGTCGGTGACCTGGGCTACGTCGCGCAGGTAGATCGGCCGGCCATCCACGTTGCCCACCACGGTTTCGCGGATCTCTTGCACGGTTTGGTAGCGGGCGGGAATGCGCACGAAGTAGTCCATGTCGCCGGTCTTGATATTGCCGGCCGGAATATTGCGGTTCTCGGCGTCCAGGATGGCGTTGATGTGGGCCAGGGAAAGATGAAAGCCTTCGATTTTATGGCGGTCGAAATACACGTTGAAGCGCCGGCGCAATCCACCGTTGATAATCACCGCCCCGACGCCGGGAACCCGTTTCAGGCTGTCCCCGATCTCCTTGTCGGCGTAGTGAAAAAGCCGGCTCCAGTTTTTATCGGCGGTTACGGTGATGAACAGGACCGGCGCCGTGGCGCTGCTGAATTTGAAGGGAATGGGTGGGTCGGCATCATCGGGCAGCTCCCGTTTGGCGATTTCAAGCTTGTCGCGGATGTCGGCGGCGGCCACATCCAGGTCCGCGCCCCAGGCAAACCGACAGGCCACCACCGACAGGTTGTCCAGGGATTTGGAGGTGAGTGTTTCCAGGTTGTTGACGCTGTTGACATGATCCTCGATGACTTCGGTGATCTCGGTTTCCACGTCCGAGGCGCTGGCACCGGGCCACATGGTGATGATGGACACCACCGGCGGTTCCATGTCCGGATACATGTCAACGGAAAGCTTGACAGCCGAGTAGGCGCCGATCAGTCCCAGGGCCAAAAAGAGCATCATGGCGGCGACCGGGTACTTGACGGAAAATTCGGGCAGTCTCATGCAAGGCTCCTGGTTACGATGTGGGGGACGCCACGGTGTCGATGATGCGCACCGGCGTTCCATCCTTGAGCCGTCCCTGGCCCTTGACGACCACCGAGTCGCCGGCACTCACACCGCTGATGATTTCGACCCGGGTGCCGGCACTCAGGCCAGTGGTCACGTTGCGCTGGACGGCTTGGCCCTTTTCGATCACGAAAACGAACCGCTCGCTGGTGCCCGGCACACGAACGATTCCATCCGCCGGCATCACCGGGCAGGTGCGGGTTTGCATGAGGATCGATACCCGGGCGTACATGCCCGGCGTCAGCCGGCCTTGCGGGTTGGCGATGCGCACCTCCACGTCGGCCGAGCGGGTGGCCGGATCTACCGTGGGACTGACCAGATCCACGCTGCCATCGAATACCGTGTCGGCAAAAGCATCCAGTCGAACCTGAACCACCATCCCCTTGCGGATCCGGGGCAGGTCTTTTTCGGTCACCGGGAAAACCACCTTGACGGTCGACTCGTCGGTAATGCTCACGATGGGCATGCCTGGTGCGGCCAACGTTCCGGGGTCCACATGGCGAACGGCAACCACCCCGCCGGCCGGTGCCCGGATCGTGTGGTTTTCGCTTTGCACCATCAACTGGTTGATCACTGCCCGGGCACGCTTGACCTGGGCGTCGGCCAGCCGGAGGGCCTGCTGGGTGGTAGTGAATTCAGCCTGGACATGATCCACCTGCTGGCGGGCCACAGCTTTTTCGGCCAACAGGTTTTCAAGGCGCTGGCGATCCTTTTTCAATACGTCCAGCTTGGCCCGGGCCTGGGCCCGGCCAGCCGCGGCCGCCGCCCGTCCGGCCCGGGCTTCGGCCAGCCGGGCATCGATCACATCGCGCTGGAGCGTGGCGACGATATCGTCCTTTTGGACGCGATCGCCTTTTTCCACGGTGATGGTCTCGATGATCTGGCCAGGGACCTTGGAAAACACATGCACCGATACCGCCGGCTGAATGTTGCCGATAAGCGCCAGCCGATCGGCCAGCGTTTGCTCGTGAACCTGAATTACCGCCACGGGGACGGCAGTCGCCTCCTGGGGCGCTGTTTTTCGGGGATTCAGCAGCTTAAATGCATTGAAGCCGGTGAAGGCGGTGAATCCAATGATCACGACAATGGCCCATACCCGCCCTGTTTTTCGTTTTGCGGTTGGTGATGATTGCATGATTAGGTATTCCTCATAAACAATAATGGAAACAAAAATCGGACAACCGGGTCATTTATGGGGCAACCGGCTCCAACCGTCGGCCCACGGCCCGCTCTAGTTCAGCCATGGCCGAGTGGCAGCCATAACCGGCAACGAAATAGTTCGTCTTCGCTTGGGTCAATCGTGTGGTTGCATCCAGCACATCCGTGGAGGTCGCCATCTGCTGAGTATAGCGAAGGTTGACGATACGTAAGTTCTCTTGGGCCTGGACCAGGGCGGCATCCGCCGTGCCGACATTTTGCCGGGCCACCTGCAGGCGGGTGTAGGCATCCTTGACCTCCAGTTGCATGGCCTTGCCAACCGACTTGATCTTTTCTTCCAAGGCGCGTTGATCGTGGCGGACCCGGGCCTCCTCGGCGCGGGTTTTGCCCCATTCAAAAAAGGTCCACTGGGCTTGAAGCCCCACGATAGCGTTGTGCTGATTATCGTAATTGTTTTGGGTGGCCGCCCAGTCGTCTCCCCGCTGCCGGTATTGCCCGACCAGGGCAACGGTCGGATAATTGCCGCTGCGGGCCAGCACACGTCCCAGTTCCAACTGCTGCCGGGCCAGGTCCAGGGCTTTTAGTTCCGGTCGATCCTCAAGTACCGCATCGAGCAGAGCAGTCAGATCGGGCGTCGGCCCACTGGCGTGCGGATCGATTTCCGCCACCTGCGTGGCATGGTCAATATCCAGATCGAGAACGGTGTTGAGGGCCGAAATGGCCATCTGACACTGCGCCGCCTGGGCCACGCGCTGCTGTGCGGCATCGGCCAGGGCCACGTTGGCCTGGAGTTGATCGTGGTAAGGAATCATGCCCTGTTGATAAAGATGACCGGCATTGTGGGCATGGGCACGGATGCTCTTTTCCGCCTGCTGGGCCACGGTGAGTATCTTTTGGGCCAGCAGAACATGGATATAGGCCAGCTTGGCCAGCTTGGTCACATCCTGTACGGCAATGATACTTTCTATCTGGCGGGTTCTGACACCCAGTGCGGCCATTTTCAAACGGGTGGACAGGGCAAAGCCGGTGAAAAGCGGTTGGGTGAGGGTCAGGTTCCAGGTGGTCAGGTTTTTGTCGGATATGGTTTTTTGATGGCTTTGGGTGCCGGTGATGATACCCAAATTGGGATCCACGGTGTAGGCATCCACCCACATAAAGGGTTGGTCCTTGAACCGGGTGTACGTGTATTCAGCCGCTGCTTTGGGTAACAGGTCGGCTCTGGCACTGTCGCGGCCGGCTTCGGCGGCCCAGGATTTCTGCAAGGCCGATTTGATCAGGCGATTGTTGGCGATGGCCAGCGTCACGGCCTGGTCCATGGTCAATGGATCAGGTGGCGGCGGTTGGGCGCTGCCTGGGGAAAAGGCCAACAGGCAGACGAGCAAAGCGAGAGTCGATAAGCAGGGCCGTGTGATCAACTTAGCCATCGCTTTCACCCTTTTTGATTAAAATACCATTAAAAAACCGGCGGTATGTCGCCTGAAGATCCTCCGGCTGCCGGTCGGGGTCTTCCAGGGCCGCCATCACCAGGGCGTTGGTCATGCCGTCCAGGGCCACGGCATACAAATAGGGGTCCCCATCCACGAAAATTCCCTTTGACATCCCCCCAGCGAACAGACGGCCGGCGATCTGAAGCAACCCATCATACTGGGCGCGAATCTCCTGGGTCAGGCTGGCGCGCAGGGAGAACCCGGCGGTGGTGGTTTCAGAGAGGTACAGGCGAATGATCGCGCTGTTTTTCAGAAACAATTCGAATTTTTTGGCGTGGGCCTGTTGCAGCAGGGTCAACTCATCGGCATCCTGATTGAGCACGCCCAGGATTTCATTGTGCAGCTCGTCGGCCTTTTCGCGGATCAGGGCCTGGTAAAGGTCCTCTTTGTTGGCAAAAAAAGTGTAGAGCTTGCCCACCGAGAATTCAGCGGCCTGGGCGATCTGCTGCATGGTCACATGGTGGAACCCGTTTTCAGCAAACAGATGCAAGGCCGCCTCCAAAATTTCCTCTCGATGGCGGGCGTAACGTCTTTCTTTACGTGTCATTTCAGAATTTTGCATGCTTTTCTTAAAAAATTTGAATATAACGTCGAAATTTGAATATATCTTCATATTTAGAAGTAACACTCGTATTTCGGATTTGTCAATTCAAAACAAAAGGGCGGCGATGGAGGCGCAATAGCTAGCGCATCACAGGCGGATCAGGAATTTTGGTGAAGGGGAAAAAAAGAGACCGGGAGGCTAAGGATGGAGCATGAAATCAACCCTCATGAAAATCGGAATAGCTATGGGCATCGGAGAAGGCCGCCATTGCGGCGGCAATCGATACCCATAGCGATTCCCACAAGAAAGAACGATCAGGGGGCGGCGTAGGTGGCCAGGATGCTGCCCGTGCGGGTTTCCAGCTCGATCCAGGCCTGGCGAAGCGCCACCAGGGCCTGGGCCAGATTGCCCTGAGCGGTGGTCAGATCCTTTTGCGCTTCGTTGAGGCGAACCAGGGACCCCTGGCCGGCGTTGTATTCCTTTTCCACCAGATCGCGGGTACGCTGCACCAGATCCACATTTTCACGCTGCAGGGTCACCTGGGTCTGGGCCGTGGCTACAAGGGCTGCCGAACTGCGAATATCCGAAGCGGTTGATAGAATCAATTCTTCCAGATTTTTTTCCAGCTCCACCTTTTGATGGCGGGCCTCGCTGACCTTGGCCTTGGTGTATCCGCCGGAAAACAGATTGTAGGAAAGGCCCAGCGCAACGCGGTTGCCGAAGTCATCCTGGCCAAAATGGATGTCGCCGCTGCGTTCACCCTCCACGCTGCCCGACACCACCACCGAGGGGTAATAGTCAGCCTGGGCCACCTTGATCTGGGCCTCGGTCTGCTTGATGCCCCACTGGACCTGCTTAATATCGGGCCGGCGATCCATGGCATTGGTGATCAATTGGTTCACCTGTGGGGTGGACAATTCAGTGGCGGTTTCAGGGGCAAGGCGGGCCAGTTCGACGTGATCGGGCAGCCGGGCTTCGGAAAGCCCCATCAGGGCGGCCAAGCCGAACAGCGTAATTTTGTACTGGTATTCTTCATTGATCCGTTTGGTCTTGGCCTGATTTCCCCGTACCTGAAAGTTGAGCACATCGCTGAGCGACCCGGTGCCCACCCGCTGGCGGGCCTTTGCATCGTTCAGCTGGCGCTGGTTGAAGGCTTCGTCGGCCTTGGCGATGGCGATGTTCTCCAGGGCCAGTTGGGCGGAAAAATAGGATTGGGCCACGGAGGATATCAAAAGCCGCTGGGCGTCCTTCAATGCCGCCGTACTGTTTTTCTCTCCATAGCGGGCGGCCAGATTGGAGAATTTGCGTTCAAACCCGTTAAACAGAATCCAGGACGCCGTCAAATCCGCATTATAGTAGTCATCCGGGTTGTCGATGGTGGCATTGGGATTAAAATAGCGGACGGTGGCCATATTTTCTTCGTAGGTATTTGTCGACATTTCCACCCGCGCCGCAGAGGCGTTGGCATCCAGGCTTGGCCAATAGGTGGACCGGGCCTGGTCCACCTGGGCCTTGGCCTGATTGACCCGGGCCACGGCGGCCATGAGACCGGGATTGCCGGAAAGGGCGATGGCCACGGTGGTGTCCAGATCCAGGGTTTCAATGGTTGCCCAATCAACGGCCGAACCGCTTTCCATGCTGTCTTTTACGGAAGACGCCTTTGTTTGGGTCTCCTGGGCAAGGATTGCCGGGGGGCAAGCCATGCTCAACCAAAAAAAAGAAACGACCAACCATGCACTGCATCTTTTCATATTTTCACTTACTCCTCACATCGTATTGTTGAAGATAGGCACTTTGACTGTTTAGGATGAAAATACGCCACATGCAACCCCGACAAGGGCTTTCCCAATTCAAAAAAATCGACAAGCTTACAGCAAGGGGCATCAATTACAGACATCCACGGACGGCAGTGCCGGCCGGTCGCCAGGCTCCTCCGCCAATGGATGATTGTACCGGCTGCGGGCCGGTTCGACATCCAGGCGTTTGGGCCAGTTGCCGTAACGGATGCGATACACCAAAAGGCGCAGATCACTGAGAATGGCCAGCAAGCTGGGGATCAGGACCAGGGTGAGCATGGTGGCGAAGACCACCCCGGCGGCAATGGAAAGGGCCATGGGAATCAGAAACTTGGCCTGAAAGTCGGTTTCCAGGATCAATGGCGCCAGGCCACCCACGGTACTCAAGGTGGTCAGGAAAATGGCCCTGAAGCGTCGCATGCCACCGTGTAAAATAGCGTCGAAGAATGGCATTCCGCAAGCCATGTTTTCGTTGATGCGTTCAATGAGCACGATGGCGTCATTGACCACCACCCCGGTCAGGGCCACCATGCCGAACATGCTCATCATGGACAGGTCATACCCCAGCACCAGGTGGCCGATGATTGCACCGATAATTCCAAAGGGCACGGTAAACAGGATGATAAACGGCTGGGCGTAGGATCGGAATATGGTGGCGATGATGATAAAGATGCCGAGCACGGCCAGGGGAAAACCGATCTCAAGACTGCCCAGGGATTCGCGCATTTTTTTCTGTTCGCCCTGAAGGGCGACGAACAGACTGGGATATTGTTTTTTCAGCTCCGGAAAATAGCTGGCCGACAGCTCGGCGAAAATTTCGTTGGCGTTGGCCCGCTTGGTGTCCACGCCGGCACTCACCGCCACCCGGCGCATGCCGTCGGTGCGGGTGATGGTTGAGTAACCGGGCGCAAAGGTGACGTCGGCCACGGACATGAGCGGGACTTCGAAACCGCGGGCGTTGCGAATGCGCACCTGTTCCAGGTCCGAGATCCGGCTGCGCTCGTCGGCGGTGTAACGTACTTTTACCCGTACATCATCGCGGCCGCGTTGCAAACGTAAGGCTTCATCGCCATAGTAACCGGCATAGACCTGCCGGGCCAGGTCCTCCACGGTCAGTCCCAGGGGGCGGGCTTCGGGTTTCAAACGCAGGCGCATCTCGTTTTTTCCCGGTGAAAAGTCGCTGCGAATCTGATAAACGCCGTCAAATTGCCGGAGCCGGTCCATCAGATCATCAGCCGCAGCCAGAATCACGTTCATGTCCTGGCCCTGGAGCCATACTTCGATGGGATCACCCGGCGGACCGGCTTCCATGCCGGCAAAGGTCAGGGATTTGATTCCCGGCAAAGTCCCGATTTCTTTTTCCCATTGCACCATCAGGTCCTCGGAATGGATGCCGCGCAATTCGGAATCGAGCAGAATCGCCTGCACCGACCCGTAATTGGGACCGATATCAGGTATATCGCCAAGGGTCTGGCCCACTAAGGTGAGACGATCCTTGACCAGCGGGTCGCCGCTGCGGGTCGGGTTGTTTTTTTCCAGGCGCAGCAGGGCGGCTTCGATCTGGGCGATGGCGCGCCGGGTAACATCCGGCGGCGTACCGCTGGGAAATTCCACTGTGGCGGTCATGATAAAGCCGTCCATTTTGGAAAAAACCTCGAACTTGATGATACCGCTTCGCACCAGTCCAATGGTGAGCAGCAGGACAGCTATGGCGGTGGCCAGTGAAATGTAGCGCCAGTGCAGTGCCTGGCTCAAAAAGGGTAGATAAACGCGGGCGACGAATTGCTCCATCCACCGGGCGGTGGTGATCTGGACCTGGGACAGTCGCTTAAACAGTCGATGCCCTTTGGCCGTGGACTGGTTGGGATCAGGCAGGTGGCTCAAATGGGCCGGAAGCAGGAACAGGCACTCCACCAATGAAACCACCAGGCAGGCGATGACCACGGCCGGCAGGATGGAAATAAATTTACCCATGATCCCACCCACATAAAACAGGGGCACGAATGCCACAACGGTGGTCAATACCGCAGCCACCACCGGCATGCCCACTTCGCTGACCCCATCGATGGCAGCCTTTAAGGCGGGCTTGCCCTGCTTGCGATGCACATAGATGGCTTCTCCCACCACGATGGCGTCGTCCACCACAATCCCTAAGACCATGATCAGTCCGAAAAGGGAGATCATGTTGATGGTACCGCCCATTGCCCAGAGAATCACCAGTGCGCCGGCAATGGAAATGGGAATTCCCATGCCCGCCCAAAAAGAGAGGCGGGTGTTGAGAAAACACCATAGCAGCAAAAAAACGATGCAAAGACCGATGATGCCGTTTTTCATGAGCAGATCGATGCGTGAGCGCAGCATTTCGGTATTGTCATATAGCATTCGGATATTGGCGCCGTCGGGGACTTGCTCCTGTTTGGCTGTAATATATGCGTTGACGGTTTTGGAAATTTCCAGGGCATCCTCTTCGGGCGTTTTATAGACCAGCAGCAGCACCGCGGGTTCACCGTTGATGCTGGCTTTGATGGGATCCTCGGCAAAACCGTCGTTGATTCTGGCCAGCCGGTCCAGCGTGATCACGTCGCCTTCCGGCGTGGCCAGGACAATGATGGAGGCCAGTTCCTCACCGGTGTATTTCCTGCCCATGGTGCGTACCCGGATTTCCTCCTCACGGGTACGGATGGTTCCACCGGCCAGGTTCAGGCTGCTGCGGCGCACGGAGGACGCCACTTCGTCGAAAGAAATCCCGTACTGGCGCAGCCGTTCTTCAGACACTTCGATAGCAATCTCGTAATCGCGGGCACCGAACGTGGCTACCTGGGAGATGTTGGGCAGTTGCTGGATTTCATCTTTTATGGTTTCAGACCACTCCTTGATGCGCCGTTCGGACATATCGCCGGACAGATAAAGCAGGGTCACCAGATCCTTGAGCAAAAGCTCGCTGATGACCGGTTTTTCCGCATCCACCGGAAAGGTGGAGATGGCGTTGATCTTGGTGCGTACCCGATCGAGCACCTCGTCTATATCGTAATCTTCCTGGACTTCGATATTGGCCGTGCCCAGGCTCTCGGCGGACTGGGTGGTGTATTGCTTGATCCCCTCAAGGCCCTCGATGGCCTCTTCGATCTTACGGCTGATTCCTTCTTCTACCTCCTCCGGATCGGCTCCTGGATAGGGTACCGAAATGGTGATCATGTCCAGGGAAAACTCCGGAAATGTCTCACGGATCATGTTGGCCGTGGCGATGTAGCCGGCAATGAAGACCAGCACCAGCACGATATTGGCGAACACGGTGTTGCGGGCAAAGGCGGCAAGTGTCTGTTTCATGAGGCAGACTCCTTTTTAGCGACGGGCGGTTTTCCAGCAGGTTGTTTTCCAATGGCGTCGACGAATTTCAGCAGGCTGTTTTCCAACGGATCGATGAGCCGGGTGACAATCACCGTATCGCCCGATTTGATGCCCCATCCCACATACACATACTCGCCTTGGCTGCGTACCACGTCGACCATGACGGTTTTGAGCCGCTTGTCGGCATCGGCCAGGTAGACCTTGTTTTCAAAGGTGACCGCCTGGCGGGGCAGACGGACGACCTGCGTTAAGGTCCGCCCGGGAATCTCCACCGCACAGAACATGCCTTCGACCAAGGGCAGCGTCTGGTCACCGCCGGTGGCTGCGTCCGCTGTGATCCGCACGGCCACGGTAAGGGTACGGGTCTGCTGGTTGAATTCGACCACCCGGTTCAATGTGCCGGTCCATACGGATCCGGCCTTGTCCTCGGTCCAGCGTATCGTGCATGCAACCGGTTTCAGCCGGCCAAACCAGGCCGTGGTCTGCGGTTCATTCAGGGTTTTATCAAATTGCAGCCATTTGCGGGCATCACGGCTATCCAGGGGAACCTGAATTTCCAGCAGCGTGTCATCGGCCAGGGTCAGTACCTGCTGGCCGGGGGTGACATATTGACCGGTTTCCAGGCTGACGGATTTGATGCGGGCATCAAACGGTGACCTGACCTCGCAGCGGGCCAGATTGGCCTCGGCCATGGAAAGGCGTGCCTGGGCAGATTGCAGACTGCTTTGCGCCTCGCGAATTTGCAGGGGGTAGAGACTGACCGCCTGGGCCATCCCATCGGCCTGATCTGTGGCGCTGTTGTAGGCCCGCTCCGCCTGGTCCACACCAGAACGGGTGCCCACCCGATCCGATTCGAAAAGCCGGTGTACGCGTTCAAACTCGGTTTTGGCCAGTTGGGCGCTGCGTTCGAGGGTTTTCAGCCGCCGGGTATCGATGGCCAGCTGCTTTTTCAGGCGGGCCACGGTATTTTGCCACTGGGCCACACCGGCCTTGGCCTCCTGAAGGCCGGCGATGTAGTCAGCGGGATCGATGCGAAATAAAATGTCTCCTTTGGAAATGATCCGACCGGTTTTAAGGGTGGGATGGGTGGCGACCACCCGGCCGGACACTTCCGGGGAAATGGTAACCTCGGTCAGGGCCCGGACCTGACCATATCCGGTGATTGTCACCGGGTAGTCCTGGGGCATGGCCGTGGTGGTCTGTACCGAAATCGCCCGCTCCTTTTTTTTCGCCTCGGCCGGGGGCTGTTTCAAACTGGCCAACCCGTTCATCCCCGCCCAGCCAAAAGCGATAATCAACGTGCAGATCACAACGCGAAGAATCACATGCTTTTTAGATTTCTTGTCTTTTGATTGGATTTCCATTTGTCCACCTTAATTATTTAGCGGAAAGATGTTTTTTTTCTAAAACCTGTTTAATGTGCTGGAGCACCTCGCACCACTTTTGGGTGGTTTCCGGCCCGACCGCTTCGACCAGCTCTACAAACGATCCCAGAATCATTTCCTCCACGTGGGCAATTATCTCAATGGCTTCCGGGGCCACGCGGATTTCCACCTTGCGGCGGTCTCGCTCACACGGGGTGCGGGTCAGCAGTCCGCGTTCCACCAGTCGGTCGACCATGGCCGATACGGATGGGGGGGAGACGCCAAGGAGTTTGGCCAGTTCCGATACGGATACCTCCTCCCGGACCCGTACCATCAGAATCATGTTTATCTGCTGGGCACTGAGCTCTCCAAATGCGGTTGCCTTGCCTTCTTCCATACAGGCCGCTGTATACGTCCGCATGACCATGTCGTGAACCATTCTGCCGGTGGTGAAAATGGTGCGCGCACTGGCTAATGTCTCGTTGTTTTTCATAGAACCTCCAAACGTGGAAACGTGTGAAAGCCTGAAAATACGATTTCCTAATTTTTTGTCAACAAAATAATTAGTTATTCTAATTAATAGGATCTTGAACTATCTTAGTTCACTATATAAACGATACACGGATTACCCCGCATTGGCTTGTCGCGGGCGTAACAAATTGTAACCAATTGTTTCGGTAAACCCAATCCACGTCGTTCTGGATGATAGTGGCACGCTAATCCGCTAAACCGTTATTTTGTTAGAAAACGATGTGTCCACCCATTTTTGCCGTCCGTGTTGCTAACGGTTAAAGTAAGTCCGGCGAAAGCCGATATTGAGCTCAATAGAGGGATTTAACCTTTCTTTTCGTAAACTTGGAACAAATCGCGAGTATCGCGATGCGGATAAAAATATGGCCCAGAAGAAGAAAAAACCGCTGATTCTTTGCGTGACCAGCGGTAAAGGCGGTGTGGGCAAGACCAGCTTCACCGTAAATTTCGCCATCGCCCTGACCCGTAATGACAACCGGGTGCTGATTGTTGATGGTGACATGGGACTGGCCAATGTGGATGTGCTGCTAAGGCTGTCGGTAAAGCAAAATATTCGGGACATCCTTGAAAGCGGGGCCGACCCCAGGCAGGCGCTTATTTTTGTCCGTCCGGACCTGGCCGTGCTGCCGGGCAGTTCGGGGGTGCCGGAGATGGTCGCCCTGGGGGATCACCAGCAAAACCGTCTGGCAGCGTTTATTCTCGAGGTTGCCCAAGATTTTGACTACGTGATTATCGATACGGCCGCCGGCATCGGTTCGTCGGTGCTCTGGTACAACCGTTTTTGCGATCGGAACATCTTTATTCTCAGTCCGGATCCGACCTCCATGACCGATGCCTACGCCCTGATCAAGCTCCTTTCCAGGGATCACGGCATCAACCGGTTCAACCTGGTGCTCAATTTTGTGCAGGGCGCGCGGGAAGGCGAGCACACCGTGGAGACGATCAAACGGGTTACGAAGCGCTTTTTAAAGCTGGAATTGGCTCACCTGGGAAGCATTCCGGAAGACAAATCCGTCAAACGGGCGGTTCTCGATCAGGTTCCGTTTATCGAACAAACACCGGGCAGCAAGGCGTCCCGGGCGATTCATGACCTGGCCCAACGGGTCGATATGTTGATTTGATGGTGTTTTGGCGCATACGTTCGAATCGATTTGTCCGCCGCCTGATCCTTGCCGGCGCAATCGCCGGTGTATTGTCCGTGGCCGGCTGGGTTGGGGCTGCCGACGGTAATTCCATGGTCCTTGAGCACAGCCATTGGCTGGTGGTGGGGGCCGTGGTTTTCATTTCGGCTATTTTTTTCGGCTATCTGCAGCAAAACCGCATGGTCAGACGAAAAACCAATGAATTGCGGCGTGAGCTGTTTGAGCGCCAGATGGCAGAAAAAGAGCTGTTGGCCTCGGACCAGCGGCTGCGGCAGTCATTGTCGGAAAAAGAGGCGCTGCTCAAGGAGATCCACCATCGCGTGAAAAACAATCTACAGATCGTTTCCAGCCTGCTTTATCTGCAGGAAGACGCCATGCAGGATCCCAAGGGGGTGGAAATTTTACGGGAAAGTCAAAACCGCGTGAAATCCATGGCGCTGATCCATGAACAGCTATACGGCACGGACAATCTGGCGAAAATCGATTTCGGGCGCTACGTGTACAGCCTGACGGCCAATTTGTTCGATGCCTATGGAATCGATCCGGCATGTTTGCGTTTAAAGATCAATGCCGACGATATTTCCCTGGGGGTAGATATGGCCGTGCCCTGCGGATTGATCGTCAATGAGCTGGTGTCCAATGCCATCAAGCATGCCTTCCCGAACGACACAGGCGGAACCATTGAAATCATGATTCGAATGGTCAGCACCGGCCAGATGGAAATCGTGGTGGCCGATGACGGCGTCGGTCTTGAAACGCCGTCCCCTAGTCCGCATTCGACCTCGCTGGGGTTGCGTCTGATCGATACGTTGACCACCCAACTGGATGGAAAACTAAGTGTTGAAACCGACAACGGAACGCGGTTTGGCATTCTCATCAATATCCCTGAACCAAATAAAAAGGACCATTGACATGACAAAGGCGACCATACTGGTGGTGGAGGATGAAGGCATCGTTGCCCAGGAGATCAAAAGCCGCCTTGAAAAAGCAGGGTATTCGGTATGTGGCGTGGCCCACGAAGGTGAGCGGGCGGTTGCCGATGCCGAAATGATGACACCCGATCTGGTGCTGATGGACATCCGTCTCAAAGGAGACATGGACGGCATCGAAGCGGCCGGCTTAATTCGGGAGCGGTGCAACATCCCGGTGGTCTATCTTACCGCCTATACCGATTCGGCTACGCTGGAACGTGCCAAAGTCAAAGAACCGTTTGGGTATGTGGTCAAACCCTTTGAAACCCGCAGTCTGATGGTTTCCATCGAGATTGCCTTGCACCGCCACCGCAGCGAAACCGAACGAATCTACCGTGAAAAACTCGAAGCGGTGCTCGAAACCGCCGGCGCCGTCTGTCACGAGCTCAATCAACCCATGATGGCCATTTCCGGTAATGCGGAATTGCTGATGGGCATGATTGAACCCAGTGATCCCCATTACGAAAGAATTTCCAAAATCAGATCCCAGGTCGAACGGATGGGCGCCATCACCCAGAAGCTCATGGGCATTACCCGCTATGAAACCCGCCGATACACCAGCGGCGAGCGAATCGTGGACCTGGAAAAATCATCTACCACATTTGATTAACCGTCATGGCCATAGGGCCTTCGCCGGCGATAGACGATTCGTCCCATCCGGATTAAATGGCGATAATAATGAAAACTGCCCAGAACCAACGCGCCGCCGATGGCGGTGTAGACAACCGCCAAATAGTGACGCGCAAAGGGAAGATGGCGCAGGGTGCTTCCCAGGGCGATCATGAACACAATGATCAGATAACTTTTCCAGGCCTGGAAGGCAAACAAGCAGCCTCGTTCCGGCAGGGCCTGCAATCGATGGATATTTTGTTGCGCCAGGCGGCCGAAGCGTTGGCGCAACACCCCGACGGTCAGCAACAGTCCAGCCACCCCATATCCCATGCCCCGCAGCCATCCTTCCGGTACCAGCCAGCCGATGGCAGTGATCCCCAGCATCAGGCCCACCACGCTCCACATGGCCGCGCTAGCGGCGAATAGCCAGCATTTGGGCACCGCTGGTTTGAAATGTCCGATCCTTATCAATGCCAGTTCCATCTTTTTTTGTTTATTGTCCATTCAGATTCTGGATGGACAATCGTTATTTTGTGAGCTGGTAGTACCATATCCCCAAGTATTCGTGAAGGGCGCAGGTGGTCAGGTACAGCGTTGACGCACGCGGTAGCAGACGGTGCCAGCGGCCCGATTGATGGTTGTTTCCAAAAAAGTTGGCGGGAAACGGTATGCCCGGTATTCCCACGCTGTTGAAGGCGATCAACACCCGTTTCAGGTGATAGGCGGTGGTCAGTACAATGGGCCGGGTAAAGCCTTCTTGGCGACAGATGGCGGCAGTGAAGCGCGCGTTTTCAAATGTATCGCGTGCCATTTCCTCCTTGATGATCGCCGTTTCCGGAACCCCCAAATCCATCATAAACCGTGCGGCCACAGTGGCTTCGCTGATATCCGCATCAGACCAACGTCCACCGGTAATAATGATGGGCAGCCCCGTTTGCCGATACAGCCTTACGGCGGTGACGATCCGCCCCATCATGATCGGGGTTGGCGTGGCGATTCCGGTCAGATCCGGGACCCCCTGGATGGTCCCGCCGCCCAATACAACAATCACATCTCCGGTGACAGGGACCTCGAAGGAAAAATCCGCTTCAAGCCCTTGAACCAGCCGGTTGGCCACCAAAGAAATGGACAGGGCGTACAGAGCAATACCAAGCAACAGATTCAATAAGCCCAGGCGAAAGTGGCGGCGTTTCAGGCTGACCAGACCGATAATCAGTAAAAACAGGATAAAAATTCCCGGTGGCAGGATAAACGGCGTAACAAGCTTTTTGAATGTGAACAGCATCGGTTACATCACCGTCAGCAAAATGTTGACAGTGCCTCCAGAGGTTTGCTATTTGGATTCTATCTTAATTTATATTTGCCAGCATGAAAGGCCAATTGCTGTGATACTGTATATCATCATTGCCGCGGCCGCCGCAACGGACTCGGTCCCTTGACAGATCGGCGGCAGTAGCAACGAAAAACGTTAAACCACCGAACATCATTGGGCCGGACCCGACACCGGCCCGTTTCGTTTCAACCCCCGGGCCGCTGAGGATCGGGGGTTTTTATTTCCCGGCCCTTGAGAACCCGTGAAGGAGAAAAAAATGGAAGAGAAACCCATAGTCCGTTTTTCAGACCGTATGTCTCACTTGCCACCGTATATTTTTGGCATGATTAATAAAATGAAGATGCAGCGGCGCTGGAACGGCGAGGATGTCATCGACCTGGGCATGGGCAACCCCGTGGACCCGGCCCCGGAAACGGTAATCGGCAAGCTGTGTGAAGTGGCCCAGGATCCCAAAACCCACCGCTATCCGGTTGCCGGTGGCATGCGCAATCTTCGCCGGGAAATCGCCCACTACTACAGGCGCAATTATGCGGTGGATCTGGCCTCGGAAACGGAAGTGATCTGCACCATCGGCTCCAAGGAGGGAATTTCTCACCTGTGCCTGGCCCTGGTGGGACCGGGAGATACCGTACTGGTGGCGGCCCCGGCCTTTCCCATCCACGTTTATGCGGCCGTGATTGCTGGTGCCAATGTGATCCGGGTCCCCATTGCCTCGGAAGACGAATTTTTAAAACGCATTACGACCATGTGCGAGAGCCTGACTCCCGGACCGCGACTGCTTTTGCTCAATTATCCCCACAACCCCACCGGTACGCTGGCCTCCAAGGAATTTTTTGCTGATATCGTGGTTCTGGCCAAGCGTTACGGATTTATGGTGGTCAATGATTTCGCCTATGCCCGCATCACTTTTGACGGCTATACGGCCCCCAGTTTTATGGAAGTCGATGGCGCCATGGATGTGGGGGTGGAGTTCGGTTCCTTTTCCAAATCTTACAATATGGCCGGCTGGCGGGTAGGCTATTGCGTGGGCAACCCGAAAATCATCGAGGGACTGGGACGCATCAAGGGGTATTATGACTATGGCATTTTTTCTCCCATCCAGATTGCCGGCATCGTGGCCATGCGCGATTGTGAAGATGATATTGCCGTTCAGGCCCAGCTTTATCAAAACCGGCGCGACGTGATGTGTGAGGGATTGGAGCGTATGGGCTGGCCCGTGGAGAAACCCAAGGCCGGCATGTTCGTCTGGGTCAAGATTCCCGAGCCGTGGTGCCGGATGGGATCGGTGAAATTCGCCGTCGAGATGATGGAGCGGGCCAACGTGGCTGTGACTCCTGGTGCCGGCTTCGGTGAAGAGGGAGACGATTATCTGCGTCTGGCCCTGGTGGAAAACGAAAACCGCATCCGTCAGGGACTCCGTCAGATGCGGCGGGCATTATCGGAAATGGAAAAGTGATTCGGTTCTTAACACTTAACACTGGTCCATAAACAAAAAGCGGGACCGGAAGGTCCCGCTTTGATGTTGCCTGATGGTGTCAGGCCGTTTTATTTAGAGTCTTTAGAAACAGGCATTTAATCGACCAGTTCGCCCTTGATGACCTTCAATTCAGCGGACGGTTTATCCCCCACCAGATCGGTTTTGCTTGAATCAAACGTCAGTGTTGGCGGTGCGATGGTTTCGTCGATGACCAGATCCGAAGCGTCATCCGGGTTTGTCGCTTCCCGCATGACCACGCCGACTTCGGCACCCTTGACCACATAAGTGTTACTCTCACTGTCGGTCAATACGACACCGTCTTTCAGGCTGAACATCGGCTGCCATTCATCCAGGTCGGCGTCATAGGTCCATGGAATATGAAGCTCGGACCCATCGTAATCCAGGCTGAAGGTCTTGCCATCAAAGGTGGTGCTGCCGTTCAGATCGTTGTCGGTGCTGTGTACATAGGTAAACTGCAGCGGCGCCGTGAATGAAACAAATTCGTTGCTGGCGTTTTTAAGCGCGGTGTACTGATCCCACTGGTTTGGCCCCGTGCTCCAGGAATAATAGATGTCGGCATCGTAAGCCTGCCACTGATTCTCCTGGGTATATTCTTCCGTCGTCAGCGGGCTCATCCAGGAACCATTCGTCGTGTCCACCAGGGGGGTGCCATTCTCTTCAAGCACCAGATCGGCAGCATTGAAAGTGAGCATGGTGGCGGCGGTTGGATTGGACATCCAATACTCTTCGTGATTCTCACCGACCACTGGACCCCAGTAGTAAAACGTCCAATCCTCGGCGGTCGACGGGTCGATGGTTTCTTCGGTATGGAAGGAAAAATTGGTTGCGTCGGTCGGTGTGGCGTCGTTGGCATAAAGTCGTCCCAGGCCCATATAGGCGTTGAAGGCTTCACACCACGCCCCGTCCCATTCATATGCAAACGTCACGGCACCATACTCACCGTACTCGACCTGACCCGTTTCGTTGTTGCGGTAACCAATTTTCTTGAACTCGGTGCCGTCCCAGGCAATGATATAGTCCACGCCCTCGGTGCTATCCCACATGGACATCTCCACGTCGGTGAGCTGTGCCAGGGTCACCTGGGTCCTGGTGTGTTTGCGCAGTTTTCCGCCAATGGTAAACACCGTGTATGCGTTGCCGTCCATGTCAGTGACCGTGTCGCCGTTTTCGACCGTCACACCGTCGTTGACCCACAATCCCCAATAGCCGATGTAACCGTATTCACCGGTTTCCAGGGTGATCGGAAAACCGCCGCTCATGGAAACTTTGTCGCCGCTGTCCGCGTCGAACAGTTTGTAGCGGTAAACCTTTCTATGCAGGCTGTTTTTATCATAAACAGTCGGCTGCGCTGCATCTGCCTCTTTTTCTTTGAAATAATTTTCATTGTAGGCGATGTAGCCGACATAGTCTTCTTCTCCGGATCCGCCAGGATGCTCATAAGCCTCATAGGCATTGACATAGGCATGGCCTTCACTCAAATCAGAATTGGAAACCAGCCGAAAACGATTGTTCCACTCGTAAGCCTCGCTGCCATTGTCCTCATCGCCCTGGTCCACACACTGAACGACAACGTTTCCATCGTCGTCGGCATCCACTTTGATCGCCATGTGCATGGTTTCGGTGTCTGTTTCTGCGCCGTTTGCATCAAGTTTTACGCCCACAAAATGGGCTTCCAGCTGACCGTAGGGATAGTCGTCGCTGACTCCTTCGGAAACGGTAAAATGGCCGCGGATGAGCATTGCCGCACCTCCAGGGCCGTCGGTTTCGATGACCCAGACCTTGACGATCATCGGCGCGGTATTGCTGGCCCGGGTCACCTGAACGGTAATTTCCATCAGCTCTTCGGTGGTTGTAGCGGTGGTGCTCGTTCCGCCACCGCTTTGTTCGCTGTCACCGACTTTTTTTACCAAGGCTTTGTAGGGATCTTCATTGACAAAATGCTCATAGCCGGTATCTTGAACCACAGCGAGGATATCGTTGACCATATCCAGGGCATCGGTGTCTTCAACCCACACATCTTTGCGCTGGTTCTCATAATCCGTGCCGGGATCATCAAAAGCACGGAACAATCCTGCCTTGCTTGCCGAAAATGACCGGGCGGATCGGCTGGAGTCCGAATCGTCGACACTGGTGATTGAAATCCGATCAGGCATGGACAAGGCACTGACCGTTGATGTCGAGCTGTCAGTACTACCACTACTGCTAGTACTGCTATCATCGCCACCGCCGCCACAGGCAATTAAAAAACCGGTGGTCAGAATCATCGTAATCATCAGTCTTACGAGTCTGAACCGGTTTTTAACAGCGTTGTTTGCTTTTGGCCGATTTGCTTTCGAATCTGTCCTTTTTTTTCTCATGCTTGCAACTCCGATATGGTTGAACGTTCGATACTGCGTTAAATCAAAAGGGATAATTATCCCGCCAGCACTAATTCAATTCATATGACCGTTGTCGGACAATCGGAACCTGGTATCGGGCCATTGTAACTATAACTTTACAAAATCAGTTGTGGACCCGCCCCCGAAAGCAATCTTAGGGGTTGTTATTTTTGGAAATTTTTTTTTGCATGAAAATGCAAGATGTTGGCGTTATCAACGCGCGCGAGAAAGATCGGTGATCGTTATATAAAACAGTGTTTACAGCAATGGATGGCGGTTACTGTCAGTTGGCCACCAAGGGACCGGTGAGGCTGGACATGGGGCGTTGCAGGCGGAAAGCGACTACGATTTGTAGCCGCTTTGCAGCACTGCTCTCAGGGGGTAAACAGGGGGTGGATCGAAAAAGTTAGCCGCCGCATCCCAGCGTCGGGTCGGCCGAGGCTGCTCCCCGCCGTACCCGTTTCTTTTTTTTTACCTGGCACAGGAGCGTTTTATACACCGGAAAACCGGAGATCTCGTCATATTGCGCATCGTCGGTGAGCTGGTTGACATTGGCCTGTTGCCACGATTCAGTGCCTAAAGGCCCGCCGCCGCCCACCGGTGCATAGACAAAGCCGGGCATGATTTTATCGGTGACAAAGGCCCGCATGGGCACCTGGCCGCGGGCTGTTTTGATCATCACCAGATCGCCGGTGTTTATCTTGCGCTGCTCGGCATCTGCCGGATTCATCTGCACCATGGGATCCGGATACTTCTTGATGAAACTGGGAATGGCGCGCAGACACGATTTCATGTCCGGTTTGAACGGGCCGGTGCCCAGGATCAGGGGGAAGCGCCGGAAAAGATCCGGATTGCTCACCGGGGTTTCGTCGGATTCGTCATAAACAGGCAGGCCGTTATAACCGTATTGCTCCAGGATACTCGACTTTATTTCGAATTTGCCTGACGGGGTTTCGAAGCCGGGCTTTCCGTCGGCGCGCAAGAGGCCCTTTTCCCATTTTCGATAGACCATGGGCGTCTTGGGCAGGGCGAAGGTCTTCCTGTCGGCCACCATCAGGTCGGCCAGCGTGGTATCGGACTTGGCCAGGGTATCGGCCAGCAGCTGGTCCGGATGCTGCGGAAACTGGTCGCCATAGCCAAGGCGTTCGGCCAGTTCCACAAGAATCTGATAGGCAGGCTTGGATTGCCCCACCGGCTCGATCATCTGTTCCCGATAACGGATGGCGTTGCCGTAATAGCAATAGGAGGCCTGCTCAAAGGCGGTGGTGGCCGGCAGCACCAGATCGGCATAGGCGGCATCGCGGGTCAACTGCAGGTCGATGCTCACCAGAAAATCGAGCTTTTCCAGGGCCTGTTGCCAAAGCGACGGGTTTGGCCAGGCCGTGAGCAGGGACGCGCCCAGTACGATCAACCCTTTGACCGGATAGGGATCCTCGTCGATGATCGCCCGCGGCAGGAGGATCGCATGGGGTTCATCGCCGCAGTAGTGGGCGTAAACCGGGAATTTGCCGGCGCCGATGGAACGGTCTAGGCCGGGGGAGGCCAGTTGTCCCTCGGTGGCCAGAGGCAGGGTGCGGCCGAGTCCCAGAAAACAGCGTCCCCCCTCCACGTCCAGTTGGCCGGCCAGGGCCCACAGCACCATCACGGCGCGGATATTCTGTACGCCGCTTTTGGTATATTCCAGGCCCGTGTACATGACGTAACTGGCGCCTTCGGCATCCACAATGCGCTCGGCCAGATCTTCGATGGTATCCTGGTCGATGCCGGTCAGCTCAGCCACGCGCTCGGGCGGGAATTGTTTGACATACTCGGCCAGCTCTTCGAACCCGACGGTCCAATCTTCCACGAAGGGTTTATCGTAAATCCCGTCGCGGATCAGGATATGGCAAAGGCCCAAGGCCAGAGCGCCGTCAGAGCCGGCCCGGATGGGGATCCACTCGGCATCGGGAAGCTCGGCGGCTGCGGTCTTGCGCGGGTCGATGACAATGATTTCGGCGCCCTCGTCGGCCGCGGTCTTAAGCTGTTCAAACAGCGCCGGTGGGGTCGACGTGGACGGATCGGTGCCCCAGACGATGATCAGATCGCTATTGTCCACATCGGAGAACATATCGATATGCAAACACCCCATGGTCAGCTTGGGGGCCAAAACGCCCAATGACGTATAACAGGGTGCGCCCACCCCGAAGGTGTTGGGCGATCCGTAGGGAAAAAGAATGCTGGTGGCCAGATAGATTTCGGCCCCTTTGAGTTTGAAGGCATCCTTGAAGGCCCGTTCATAGGAACCGGTTCCCGCATAAAAGGCCGCCGCTTGCGGGCCATGCGTGGATTTAATTTCGCTCAGCTTGTCGACGATGATCGTGTAGGCCTCGTCCCAGGTGATGGGTTCAAAATCATAGCCGCCATTGGGACCGACCCGTTTCATGGGCTGGGTGAGGCGTTTTTCCGAGTAAATTACCTCTTCGACGCTGCCCGCGATGGGGCAAAGGACCTTGCCCAGGGGGGCATCGGGATCAGGGGTAAGTCGCACGATCCGATCGTTCTCATCAAAATGGACATTGACGCCGCATCCCGGGCTGTGAAAACAGAGCCCGCAGATACCGTGTTTGGTTTTCAAAACAAGTCCTCCTTTAAATTTCAGCGACTATTGGATTTGCTGAAATTTAAAACTTTTTTCGTGCAATGCAACATTGGGCATATAATTGGTGGTAATGTTCAGGAAGTTGTTACTCGCGGCGGCCGATCAGATACTGCGAGGTAATATGCTCCCAAAGATTTTCGGTCTTGCGGATTTTCCAGGCCACATTGCCGTCTTCGGCGATACCCAAGGGGGGATCGAACACACCGAATTCACCGGCAAACAGGCGCCGCATGGTGTCGATGCCACGGGCGCTGTACTGGGCGTTGCCGTTGCCGCTGAGCCAGCGCTCAGGCGGAGAGACCGCCTCGTCCCAGGAAAAGGGATCGGAAAACAAAAACATGGCCGAATGATCCCGCATTACCCGGTTGATTTCCCTGAGATGTTTCAAGGGGTCGGGCACTTTTTCGAGCAGGTTGATGGCTGCTGTTGTGGCAAATGCACGTTCCCGGAATGGCAGGGCCAGGGCATCGGCGACGATAAAGTCGACGTTGGTGAAATCCTGGCTCTCATCGAAACAATAGGTTCGCGGCTCGGTGATATGGCCTTCCACGATCAGGTCGAATGAGATCTCTTTTTGTGTGAGAATCTCACGGGCTTTGCGGATAAAGGCAATTGAGGTGTCCAGGCCGATCACGTGATCGTGGGTCGCGGCCAGATCGAAAGAAAGTCGTCCCACGGCGCAGCCGACATCCAGGGCATCCCCGTGTGTGGGGGTGAAGCCCGCCGACCAGACCTGGTAGGCCTGTGTGGCCTTAGGGTCGTCAAGCAGATCGCCGAAATGGCTCCACAGATAGGCCGAGAGCATTCCGGGCGCGTTGTATCCGCCATGGTCGCTCAGAATATCGCGCGTTTTTTCAGGCAGAAGCACGGCAACACCCTGCTCAATCGGATAAATGGCCTTGCATTGAGGACACGTCATTTCGCCATCGATGATATCATCGCCCTGCGTCTCGCGAGCGGTCAGGTCCAGTGGTATTTCGGCGTCCAGACATTGTGGACAAATCAGTTTGTCGGTCATCCATTTTTTCATGGTTGATCACCTATTTGGAAGATTATCAATAAACAAGGAGGCAGTATACATGCGCAGTGGATGGGATTCAAGTGGGCAGGGCGATTAATGCGGTTAACTCACATTTATCTCACGGTTTTTTTGTCATATGGTCATTACCATTGCTGGTTAGGCGTGAGATGTCAACGGTCAACATCAAGCATGGAAAAGGGTAAACCATCGGCACGGGGGAGGGGGTGCCGATGGTTTACTTTGTGTGCCTACAATTTCTCCAGCCGGACCGCACAGGCCTTGAATTCGGCGGTTTTGGAAATCGGATCAAAGGCCGGATTGGTCAGCCAGTTGGCGCAGCCTTCCCGGAAATGAAAGGCCATCCACACCAGTCCGGGCGGTACCTGTTTCGTGATCCGGGCCGGCACCTCCACCGAGCCGCGCCTGGAGACGACGCGGATTTTTTCTCCCTGACCGATACCCAGCGCCTCGGCGTCCGCCGCGGAAATATCGGCGGTTTCCGATCCGAGCAGGGTGTTGAGCCCTTCGCAGCGGCCGGTCTGGGTGCGGGTATGATAGTGGTAGAGGCGCCTGCCGGTACTGAGCACAAATGGATATTCCGCATCAGGCACCTCAGCCGGCGGGGCCCACTCCAGGGCACTCAGATTGCCCTTGCCGCAGGTGAATTTTCCGTCCCTGTGCATGATGGTGGTTCCAGGGTGGGTTTCATCAAACACCGGCCACTGCAGACCGTCGGTTTCAATGCGGTGGTATTTAATGCCGCTGAAAATCGGCGACAGGGGCGCCACTTCATCGTCCCATATCTCCTGGCCGCTGGACGATGACCACACCTGTCCCATACGGCGGGCGATCTCTCTGAAAATCCACCAGTTGGGTTTGGCTTCCCCTGGCGGCTCGACCGCCTTGCGCACCCGGCTGACCCGCCGTTCGGCGTTGGTAAAGGTGCCGTCATCCTCGCTCCAGGCCGCGGCCGGCAGGACCACATGGGCAAAGCGGGTGGTCTCGGTTTCAAAGATATCGTTACACACGACGAATTCGGCCTCGAGCAGACAATGTTCCACATGGCCTATATCCGGTTCGGTGTTGGCGATATTTTCACCGAACACATAAAGGGCCTTGATGCTTCCATTTTCCAGCCCGTCGATCATATCGGGGATCATCAGCCCGGGCGTATCGGGCAACTCCACCCCCCAGGCCTGGCTGAACTTGGCCCGCGCTGCCGGATCGGTGACTTTCTGGTATCCGGGATAGTCGGCGGGCAGGGCTCCCATGTCGCAGGCACCCTGGACATTGTTCTGGCCCCGCAAGGGGTTGACTCCGCCGTACTCGACCCCCACATTGCCCAGCAGCATCTGCAGGTTGGCGCAGCTGAGCACGTTGTTGACCCCACAGGTGTGCTCGGTGATGCCCAAGGTGTACATCAGCATGGACGGTCTGACGGCGGCCATTTTGCGGGCCACCGCACGGATGGTGTCGGCCGGCACGCCGCTGATCTCAGAGGCCCGCTCCGGCGGGTACTGCATGACAACCTCCCGCAGCTCATCGAATCCCACGGTGTTGGCCATCACATAGTCCCGATCATACAGCTCCTCGGTGATCAGCACATGCATCATGCCGTTGATCAGGGCCACGTCCGACCCGACCTTGATCTGCATATAAGTTTGGGCATGCTCGGCAATGCCGTTGAAGCGTGGGTCGGCCACGATCAGCTCGGCACCGTTTCGAACGGCCTGCTTGACGAAGGTGGCTGCCACCGGATGGGCCTCGGTCATGTTGGAACCGATCACGAAAAAGAGCTTGGCGCCCAGGACCTCGGCAAAGGAGTTGGTCATGGCGCCCGAGCCGAAGGCCCGCGCCAGGCCGGCCACGGTGGGCGCGTGACAGGTACGGGCGCAGTGGTCGATGTTGTTGGTACCGATGGTGGCCCGGAAAAGTTTCTGCATATTGTAGGAGTCTTCGTTGATGCTTCGGGCGCAGCTGATGCCGGCCAGGGCGTCGGGACCGTGAAGCTGTTTGATCTGTTTGAACTTTTCGGCCACCAGGTCCAGGGCCTCGTCCCAGGAGGCTTTGCGAAACGATTCGCCTTCGCGGATCAGCGGATGGGTGAGACGTTCGGGTGAGTGGATGAAATCATACCCGAAGCGCCCCTTGACGCACAGCCGGCCCAGGTTGGGCGCGCCTTCCTCCACGGCGGTGACCTTGATCACCCGGTCGTTCCGTACATGCAGCCACTGCTGGCATCCCACACCGCAGTAGGGACAGGTGGTGCGCACCTTCTCTGCCTCACTGCCGGTGGCCAGGCCAAAGGCCTTTTTTTCGAATAGGGCGCCGGTGGGACAGGCCTGCAGACACTGGCCGCAGTGGGTGCAGTTTTCATAATCCACCAACGGATACCATCCGTTGGGATGGTCTTCGCGGCGGCCATAGGGCGAGGGGATGGCCGCATTGACCTGAACCTCGTTGCAGGCCTGGATGCAGCGGCCGCAGCCGATGCAGCGGCTGTAGTCACGCACGATCATGGGCGTGGCGTCGTCCAGCGGATGGCCGTCGATTTTCTGGTCGATGCCGGCCACGCTGACTTCGTACTCGATGGCCAGGTCCTGTAGCCGGCAGTCGCCATGGGCGGGACAGATCTTGTCATGCCAGGGTTGCTCCATGATCGCAAGCTGGCTTTCACTCCAGCTGGACTGGGGATGATCCATGAGCAGGCAGTTGTGAGCGCCGGCGGCCAGCATCATCTCTATGATCGCCTTGCGTGCGGTTCTGACGGCCGGGCTGTCGGTAAGAATGCGCATGTCGGCGCCGGCCGGTGTGGCGCAGGCCGGCAAGAGCTGGTCGCTGCCCGCCACCTCCACCACACAGATGCGGCAGCCTCCGGTGGCGTGGGCCTCTTTCAGATGGCATAGCGTGGGGATGACCACGTCGTTTTGCTGAGCCACCTCCAGGATGGTTTGTCTGGTTTCAAAGGAAACGGTTCGGTCATTCAGACTGAGCGTAGGCATGGGAGAAATCCTTTCTATTGAGTGTTGATGCCCGGCAAAACGCAACGGGGCTATGGACCCGTTATGCAACCAGACCGGACGGCAAGCCGGTCTGTCGCGGCGCGGTTTCCGTTTTCAGGCGATTGGGACCCTTGGCTGGTCAATGTTCCTTGGTCTGGAACGATCGGGTTGCCATCACGGGCAACGGTTGTCGGGCACTCAATTGAAGCTGCTGGTGCGACCACAGGCGGGCGGTGATAAAGGGAGAACACATGATGGTTGATGGGCTAAGATCATCAATCGTAATCCTGCTGTTGATATTCCGAGGATTAAATTTTTCGCGCAACGCCGATATCGGGCAAATTGGCCATTTCTGGATGGACACTAATTAGATTCTGTAGGGCACCGGATAGGGACGGGTGCCGTCAGCAACAGACCCAGCGGGTTGCCATCCCGGGCAACATCATTGCGGGCGTGCTCAAGTGAAGCCTGTGCTGCGGTAGATGGGGGACATGGGGTCTTTCGAGTTCGGGTGAATAAACAATTATGTCAAAACGAGCATTATGCTACTAGGAATATGCAAAAATGTCAATCCATGGTAGCGCCAAATCACGGGCTGTTACATATCGAAATGAGAAAAATTATGCTATACAAAGATTCTCGAAAATTCGGAGGGCTGAACAATGCGTGCCCCATCGCTATTTTATGATTGCCGATGGGCGTTGAAAGGGGATCATGAAAGCACACACAATGGTGGATGCCGGGGTTTGCGGATTCAAGACCAAAATTACAGCCGTTTCCAAAGACGGCAGATCTGTTGAGCTGCGCATGGGCAGCAATTGTGAAACGATCAAGGCGCTGGGGCGGACGCTTTGCTCGAAAAATCCATTTGACGCCCTTTTGGAGCTGATGCCAACCAGTGAGAGTGTGGTGTTGGCCACCTGCCGGCCGGTATTGCAGAAAAAGGGCGGCTGTGAGGCGTGTGTGATTCCCGCGGCTGTGTGTAAAACCCTGCAGGTGGCGGCCGGTTTGGCATTGCCCAGGGATGTGAGCATCAAAATGAGCAAAGATTAAATGTCTTCCAGAACGGATTTTACGGCTTTGGCCAGGGTCTCGAAGCGGTAGGGTTTTTTCACATAGGCACCGGCGCCAAGCCGCCTGGTTTCCTGGACGCGTTCTGATTCGGAAAATCCACTGGTGATCACAGCCCGCTGACCGGGGCAAAAGTCAATGATGCGACGATAGGTTTCAAGGCCGTCAATGCCGGGCTCCATGATCATGTCCAGCAACAGAAGATCCACGGATTGCCGGCGTACATGACCAACGGCGGCCTCGCCGCTTTCCACACTTTCCACCTGATAGCCCAGTCGCGTGAGCATGTCGGTGGCGATTTGCCGCTGCTCTTGGATATCGTCGATAACCAGGATCCGCTGGCCATCGCCCATCAAGTCATCAATGGTTTCCGGATCACTGGACTGAATCCGGCAGGCTGTGGTGGCGGGTAGAAGAATCGTCACCGTCGTGCCTTGTTGGGGCGTGCTGCTGACATCGATGGCGCCATTGTGATCCTTTACCGTTCCCCACACCACTGCCATCCCCAGGCCGGTGCCACTGCGCCCCATCACTTTTTTGGTATAAAAGGGCTCGAAAATACGGTTAATATCCTCATCCGAGATGCCAATGCCGTTGTCCGCCACCGTCAGCACCACATAATCACCCTCCTGGATATCCTCATAGCCTTTTATCGGTGTGTCGATGTAGCGGTTTTCTGTTTTAATACGGATGATTCCCTGGTCCACAGAGGCTTCAGCGGCATTTGAAACCAGATTCATCACGGTTTTGGTCAAATGGATCGGGGAGCCACTGATGTCCAGTAGATCGTCGACTATATTCAATTGCAAATCGATGCCCGGATAATGGTCACGCAAGGCTTTGTATTCAGGACTTTTCAGGTAATCCTGGATAATTTGGTTCAGATTGACTATCTCGGCTACAGACACGCCGCGTCTGGCCAGCGTCAACAGATCCTGAACAATGTTGGCGGCGCGTTCTCCGGAGCGTTGGATCGTGCGGATGGGTTTTTTCAGCGGGCTTTTGGGTGGAAGGTCCATCAGAATCAGTTCGGGATAACTGACCAGGCCTGACAGGATATTGTTCAGGTCATGGGCCACACCGCCGGCCAGCATCCCCAGCGCCTCCATTTTCTGAGCGCGCTGCAACTGGTCGATCAGCCGCCGGTTTTCTTCTGCCGCGCTGACCTGCCTGGTGATGTCTCTGACAATACCGATCGCCAATTGGTCCGATACGGCAACCAGCCGGCATTCATAATGCCGGATGCCGTTGTTGAAAGACAGCTGGTACTCGAATACCTTCACACACCGGATGTCAAACGCGGCTTTGAGCTGCCTATGGAAAACGTGGCTGATTTCACTAGGCATGACGCGGTCGATCCTGTAACCGACGATCTTTTCAGCAGGCGTATGGAGTTCTTCCGCTTCTCCGCGTACATCAAGAAAACGGCCTTCGTGATCGAACTGGAAGATGACATCGGGAATGGCATCCAATATCGCCTTTGTCCTGGCTTCGCTTTCCCTGCTTTTTTGCTCTGCCTGCTTTCGATCCCGCACCTCCTTTTGCAGTGACTGCTCGCGTTTGCGAATTCTATCGGCCATACTGCTGAACCGGCGGGCAATATTGATCATTTCCTCATGATGAACCTCATCGAAGCGGTAGTCATAATCTCCCCGGGCGACCCGATCCATTCCCTGGTACAGGAGTGCCATGGGTTTACGCATCAGTACGCGCAGAAGGATGCCGGTGGCCGTGGTGATGACCACAAAGCAAACCACCAGCACGACGATGGCGATGTTGCGAAGCCAGATCTGATCGCTGTGGTAGGTGTCCAGGGAAAGGGCCAGACGGATTTGGCCGATCGGTTTTCCACCATGTTTGATCGGTTGCTCACGGCGGATCTGATGGGTCCCCGTATCGAGTTGGTATTGATACAAAATGGTTCCATCACCATCCTGAATAATAAGGGTGGTGACAATATTATTGCGGGTGTATCCTTCTCCGATGCGCTGGATCTGCTCGTCATCAAAGTCCCACATGGGTACCGCCAGCGTTTCGGAGAGGTTGACGGCGTATTCGTCCGCCTTGGTCTGCAATTGCCTGTACCAAAGATCGGATTGTCGATTATAGAGCAAAAAGAGAATGGCGCCGACCACCAATACCACCACAGTCACCAGACTGATGGCCAGTTCGGTGGACAAGCTTCTGCGTTTAAACTTAAACAAACCGGCGTGCCGTTTTTTTGCAGCGGGCGTTTTGTTTTCGAGATGGGTCACGTGAACACAAGCTCCTGGGACTTTTTTCCTATTCAGGTCCAACGCCTTATTTCAGGCAAATTCGCTGATTGCTGTCATTTGCCTTTATTTTTTTGTTTACCGGTTCTCAAAAACGGATGACACGGGGCATGGTTGCGTGGCTCTGTTGATCATCCTTTAGATTGTGATGGTTTGTCAAATTAAAACCCAAAAAACGGCTTTCGTCCAGGTCGTGCCGGTGTTACATTCACCCAGAAAAGGTTTTGAAAGCAGACACCAAGGCAAGCCGCTTGTCATTTCTCATCAATGGAGGTAACCGTGACCGCAGCCATCAGGCCGACAGCCTACACATTGGTCATCGAGCCGGATCTGGAACGATTCCAGTTTGCCGGCCGAATGACGCTGACCGCAACAATCGAACAGCCCACCGAAACCATCACCCTGGATTGCGCTGAACTGGCCGTCTGGAAATGCCGGGTCAACGCTGAAGGGGCCGACGATGATCCGGCAGATTGTTCCTTTACGCTGGAACCGAAAAAAGAGAAATTGACCATCCATCTGCCCGAGGCCATTTCGGGCACCGTTGCCATGACCATCGACTACATGGGTCAAATCAACAACCGCATGGCCGGTTTTTATCGCAGCCGGATCAACGGTGGTGGCGCATACGATCATATCGCCGTGACCCAGTTTCAGGAGAGCGATGCCCGCCGAGCCTTCCCCTGTCTGGATCATCCGGCCCAAAAAGCGGTTTTCACGATTACCATGATCATCCCCGAGGCGCTTACGGCCATTGCCAACACTGGCGTCGACCGTCTCCGGGTCCTTGACGATGGCCGCAAAGCGGTCGTCTTCCATCCGACTCCCAAAATGTCCACATACCTGCTTTTCTTCGGTGTGGGGCCCTTTGAGATTCACAAGGACGACCAGGATGCGCGGGTGCGGGGGGTATGTTTGCCGGGCATGGGGGATCAGACCGAATTCGGCCGCCGGTTTGGTCGCAAGGCCCTGTCCTATGGTGAGGAGTATTACGCCATTGATTATCCCCTTGATAAAATGGATCTGATCGCCGTCCCGGATTTTGCCTTCGGTGCCATGGAAAACTGGGGGGCCATCACCTTTCGGGAGAATCTGCTTCTGCATGTGCCCGGCGTGACCTCGCGTGAAGGCGAATCAAGGATTTGCGAGGTCATTGCCCACGAGATCGCCCACCAGTGGTTCGGCAATCTGGTGACTCCCGAGGATTGGAAGTACCTTTGGCTGAATGAAAGTTTTGCCACCTACTTCGGATACGGGATGGTGGATCACCACCATCCGGATTGGGAGGTCTGGCATCAGTTTGTCCGTAACCAGACCGAAACTGCCCTGACTCGTGACGCCCTTGTCGAAACCTTTGCCATTGAAATGCCCGGGGACGTTCAGGTGGCCATTACCACCAGCACGGCACCGATTATTTACAGCAAAGGGGGCAGCATTCTGCGGCAGCTGGAGGCCTGGATCGGTCCGGATCATTTTAAGTCGGGATTAAGGCGTTACCTGACGGAGTTTGCCTACGGCTGCGCCGCCAGTCAGCACCTGTGGGAGTCGCTTGCCGCTGTATCCGGTATGCCGGTGGACGTGTTGATGAAAAACTGGGTTACTCAGCCGGGGTTTCCCGTGATCACCGGCAGAAGAGATGGTGACACGCTTTCCTTAACGCAGCGCCGGTTCACTTTCCAGGCGCATGACAGCGCACAGACCTGGATGGTGCCGGTGACGGTTATCGCCTATGCCGCCGACGGCAGTGCCAGCACCCAGACGCTGTTCCTGGACCGGGCGGAAGGAGAACTGACCCTGCCGCCGGACACGGCCGCATACAAGATCAATCCCGATCAGACGGGTTTTTACCATACCACTTATGCAGAAACCGAAAACCTGACCCGCCTTGGTTGCCTGGTCAAGGCGCAGAAGCTATCGGCGATGGATCGTTGGGGCATCCAGAATGACCTGTTTGCGTTGGTCAAGGCGGGAATTGCGCCCATGGCTCACTTCCTGGACATGGCCGACAACTATCTTACGGAAAAGGCGTATTTGCCTTTGACCAGTCTGGACAGCCACCTGTTCGAGGCCTTCCTGGTCCTGAGCGGTGATGTCCAAAGCCGCATTGCCCAGACCGCAACCATGGTGACCAATGCGGCCCTGAAAACCCTGGGGCATCTTCCGGTGGCCGACGAAGCGCCCACCACGGCCATGCTGCGCGACCAGCTGTTGGTACACGGTGCGCTTTTGGGCAATACCGAGGTTCTTGATTTTCTGACCGATCAGTTCAAGGCGTTTATGGGGGGCGGCATTGTTCCGGCTGATATTTTTCGCGGTGTCATGACCGCCGGTGCTGTGATGGGGGACACGGAAGCGCTGGACGGTCTTATCAAGCGCTTTGAAGAAAGCACGGTCGAGCATGAACGCATGACCCTGGCCACCGCGCTGGGGGCGTTCGGTCAGCGCCAGGTGTTGGACCGCGCATTGGATTATGTACTGGACAACGTCCCCGATCGCATCCGGTTTCTTCCGTTGGTGGCGGCCGCCGGGAATCCTGCGGCCAGCGAGTCCCTGTGGCCGTGGTTTGAAACCCATCTGCCGCGCATGGAGGCGATGCATCCCATGCTGTTCGAACGGGTGGTGGCCGCTTTCGTGCCCGGTCCCGGACTGAGCGATGCCCAGCGCACGCGAACCTTTTGTGATGCGCTGCAGGACAAGCATCCGCGGCTCAAGGATGTACTGGCCCTTTCACTGGAGCGTCTGGCGGTGAATCAGGCATGGCGTGAGCGATCGTAGTGCCCCTTTCTGATTCAGAAAGGGCACAAGCACAGTGTTGCCCATCCGTTTTCGCCCAAAAGCGCAGTTGACAATCGGATTGAACGGCACCGTTTTCTTGCGTTCAATTTAGCGTCTGGTGGCGTTCAATGGCTTTGCGCACATCGGGATAGATCGTTTCCACGATGCGGGTGTAGCCCTCGGCTGTGGGATGCAGTTTGTCCGGCTGGTTGAGCGTGTCACTTCCAGCCACGCCCTCGAGGAAGAAGGGGATAAAAATGACGTCATGCTTTTCGGCAAGCCTTGGATAGATTTGCGAAAAGGCGCGTGTGTACTCGGGCCCCAGGTTGGGCAGCATCTGCATCCCGGCCAGCACCACCTCGATGCCGCGTGTTTTTAAATAATTCAGCAGATAATCCAGGTTGGTTTCAAGCAGTTCAGGTTCCAGCCCGCGCAGTCCGTCATTGGCCCCGGTTTCCAGGATAATGATGTCCGGCGCGAGGCTGGTGACCACCCACTCGACGCGCGAGCGGGCACCACTGCTGGTCTCACCGCTGACGCCGGCGTTAATCACCTGCCAGTTGTATCCGCTGGTCTGCAGTTGCCGTTCTAACTGAGCGGGATAAGCCTGATCTTCGTCAACGCCCAGGCCGGCGGTGAGACTGTCGCCCAGGGCCACAATGGTGCCCGAATAGGAAGGGGCCGGCGCTTGGATTTCGGAAGCCGTTTTCTCTTCTGCCTGCTCTTGACTGCAGGCGGGAAAAAACAGACTGAAACCAATGACCAGCAGGGTAAACCACGCGAGAAGACGCATCTTATCATTCAAGCCCAAAAGATGGTTTTTCTTACAGGGCCTACCTTTAAAAAGTGCATTTGGATTCAAGATCAAGGCGAATGGGCGTTTCCAACCGCAGACGCCCCGAAGGAAGTGCCCTTGGGGTGCATACTGCAGTATGTTGAGGATTGGAACCGCACATTCAACGCCGATATTGAATTCAAAGGTGCTTTTTAAACGTCTATTCATTTTGCTGCTCCCTTAGATACACAACCGGTTTCTTACTCACAATGGACCGTGACGCGACCATGCCCACGCCCACAGTCAGGAGCACCGTCAATCCAATCATGACCAGCGAGGCGGGAATAAATGGGTGATAGCTGATGTCCAGCCTGACCGTACACACATACCAGGCGCCGGCCTGGGCCATGACCAGGGCCAGGCCGCTGCTGAACATACCGATGAGCAGATTTTCCACGGCAAAAACACCCAGTACAAACCGACGGCCTGCGCCTAATATTTTGTAGTACACCGATTCCACCATCCGTTCGGCACGCGTGGCCAACACCGCACTCACCAGAATCAGAATGCCGGCAGCGATACTGAAGACACTGAACGAGCGTAAAATTCTCGCCAGACGTCCCATGAGCCGGACGAAGGTGGCGATTGTCTGGGACAGATCAATGACACTGATGTTGGGAAATTGAGAAGCGATTTTCAGTTGGACGGCCCCCATCTGATCTTGCGGTACGCTCAGAGCGGTAAAAAAAGTCTGGGGGGCTTTTCCCAGTACGGCCGTCGGAAATACAAAGTAGAAAAACGGACTTAAAGACCGGCTGTCCCGGATGCGGATGCTGGAGATGCGCGCGGTTAACGGCACACCCTGGATTTTAAAATGCAGCCGGTCACCGATTTGCATGGGATGCATGTCCACCACGGTGTCCATGACCGATACCTGGGGCTCGGTCCAGTCCTCACGAAAAAGGCTTTTGCCATCGATCAAGCGTTCGTCGTCCAACAGGGTTTCGCGATAGGTCAGGTTGAACACTCGTGAGAGGTTATCGCGCCTTTTTTTTCTCCTCTCCTGGCGGCGGTCGATGGCCTGATCATTGACGGCGGTGAGCTGGGCGCGGATGATCGGAAAAAATTGAACTGGCCGTCCCATGGCGGTAGCAAAGTCTTCGGTCTGGTCGGGCTGGACATCCACAAAAAATGCGTTGGATGAATTGGCGGGAAAGGAACGCACAAATGTGGCGTTGAGATTTTTCTCAATCAGACTATCACCAAAAATCACGGCCAAGGCCACGGTCAGGGTAATCATGATGGCACGGGTGGCATTGCCTCGCCGGAACAAGCCGCGGATGGCCTGGCGCAGGATCAGATGACGGATCGGCAGCCGGCGAATGACGGCCAGTATGGTTTGGGCCAACAGGGCGGCGACCAGGATCATCGCGGTGATCGCGCCCACAAAATAGATGCCGAAGCGAATGTCTTGCATGTGCCAGAGTACCAGGCCGAGAAAAAAGAGCAGCACCAGCAGGCCGGATAGAACATCGGGCCAGCGGCTGGCGGTGGAGCTGGATTGCCGGTTGAAGATGGCCAATGGCCGCATTTGCCTGGTTCGGTACAAGGGCAAAAGGGAGAACAGAACCACCACGGTAAAGCCTAAGGCAATGGCTTCGGCAATGCCGACCCAGGAGAGTGTGAGGACGAGATGATCCGGCAAAAACGGGTCCAGTAATCGCACCAGGCCAGACTGGGCGGCCACGCCGGCCAGGATGCCCACCGTGGTTCCCACACCGCCCAGAAGCAGCACCAGCAGCATGAAGTGAATGGTGATAAAGCGTCCGGTGGCACCCACGGTTTTGATGATCGCAATGGTACGCTGTTTCTCATCCAGAAAAGCTTTCAGGGTGCTTTGAATGCCCAGCCCGGAGACAATCAGGATAAAAAGCCCCACCAGCTTCAGGAAGAAGAGAAAATTATCCAGAAAACGTTTGATGGCCGAGCGCCCGCTGAGAAAGGTATGGATGCGTACCGTATCATCATCAAAAGAAATCGCCTGTTTGAACTGCTCGGCCACGGCATCGACCCGGGGCGTATCTAAAACCTTGACCTGCACGATGCGGCGGATGCGGCTGCCCGTACCCATCAAACCAAGGGCGTCCAGATCCGCAGCGTTGATAAACACCCGCGGGCCAAGTGAAAACAGTTCCAGGGGCCGATCCGGTTCGGCGGTCACCACATCCACAATCCGCAAGGTCGTGTAACCCACCTTGAGATCCGCTCCCACCGACAGTTCCGTGCGGTCCAACAGCGTTTGTTCAACAATGCAGGTGCCGGGGGAAAGTACGCTTTTAAATTCCCGGCCTGAACGTAATCTCACCCGACCGTAAAAGGGATAGCCGGGTTCCACCACCTTCAGGCTTGATAAGACGGAGGTGGATTTCTCAGGTGCGCGAACCACAGTGTAGAATTCATGAATAGCAGCGCTTAAGATACGCCCCTGATCGGTCAACTGGTCGATGGTGCGGGTTAAGGCAAGCGGAATGGGATCATATGATCGAATGATGACATCGGCGGCCTGAAGTGTCCGGGCATCTTCCCGCAAGGCTTTTTGCATGCTACGAGAAAAACCCGAGAAGGCGGTCAGCGTGGCCAGTGACAGGGCCACACACAAAACGAACAGGCCGGCCTGTTGGGAAGAGTGCCGGACCTGGCGCAGGATCATGGACATGTGGCGCATGGTCGGCTATCCTTCTTTCCTGGTATTTGATTGAGAATTCAGCATTTTCGTCAAATGCCCGTCCTTTAGGGTCAACACCAGTTCGGCGGCATTGGCGATGTCCGGGTTGTGCGTCACCATGATAAGGGTGGCGCCGTGTTCGTTTTTTAAATCAATGAGCTGCTCCAGCACCACCGCACCGTTTTCCGAATCCAAGTTGCCGGTGGGCTCGTCGGCAAAAATCAGCTTGGGCCGGTTGATCAGCGCCCGGCACAAGGCGATGCGCTGTTTTTCTCCCCCGGAGAGCTGACTTGGCAGATTTCCGGCTCGTTCTGTAAGCCCCACGCGTTTCAACAGCGCATCGGCCCGTTGGCCGGCATCACGATCTCCTTTTAGCTCGGCCGGAAACATGATGTTTTCCCTGGCGGTCATGGACGGCACCAGGTGAAAGGCCTGGAACACGAACCCGATATCCCGGTTGCGCAAGGGGGCGAGCTGCTGTTCAGTGGCATGGGTGATTTCCAGGCCGTCGATGAACAGCCGGCCTGCCGTGGGATGATCCAGGCCGGAAAGCAGGGTCAGCAGAGTGGTTTTGCCGCTGCCGCTGCTGCCTTTGATAACGATGAACGCGCCCTTTTCCACAGACAGGGACACATCTTCCAGTACGGTGATGGTGCGGTTGCCCAGTTGGTAGGCTTTGGTGATGTGGCGTGCTTCTAATATCGGCATGGGGCTCCTGTTTTGTTTTCATCCAGAAAAGGTGTTGATTCTGTTTATTAAACACCGGGGTGATCTGTAGGAACGGGATAGGCCCGCGATCTGATCATTGTGCAAAGGGTTTTTAAGCTTTTAAACCGTTGCTTTTTTTGGTTGTCATCCAGACACTGTTTTTGAAATTGTAACAAATTCTTACGTTTTATCAGTCATTGATCAAGAGAAAAATGAACCGCATTATGCCCAGGCGTGTTGGCTTGTCACCTCGAAATTGTTACTGATATAATCCTTAATTTCCTGCCATAAGTATGAATAACACTATTTTATTAAGATTGGCGAACACAAATCCGGCGCCATCTGGAGGAATTATTTTTTGCCTGCACCCTTAGATTGAACCAACCGGCGTACCCAGTAAGAATGTTTCACTTTTTATCATAGACAGTTTCCCACAAGTGTTCCATATTTACAGAAAATTATTTTACACAATTCGATGATACAAAAGGAAAAGAGATATATGTATCTATCGAAGAAATAAAGGAAGAAGATGCTGCCGGTGGTTGGTCTTTGTGGGCCTGTGTTAAATTGAAAATTACAATACCGGAAATAAACTATAGTCGCATTTATAGTGGCGAAGGTGGCAGCGGAATGGCCTATAATCCAGTTGCCTATGGGGTACACCATGCTGTTCAAGAATTTTTAGAAGATAAAGTTGTTCAGGACTTTATACAATGTCATTGAAGGGACGTCCATGATGACTCACCATCATGAAATCAAATTTAATTCTCCACCATCGAAACTGAAAAATATTACTTACGGCTTTGATAAGATTTTGTATCATCTTCTCACGCAACATCTCCGGCTTCCATCCAAGTGATTCTTTCCGCCTACTTCGGGTTGTTTTTTGCGGCATTCGGTGCGGCGACCCTTCTGCCCCTGCAATCTGAAGCATTGCTGACCGGCCTGCTGATGTTTGGCAAACATCCTGTCTGGGCCTTGGTGACGGTGGCATCCGCAGGTAATGTACTGGGAGCGGTGGTGAACTGGTTATTTGGACGGTATATTGAGCATTGGCGTCACAAGCCCTGGTTCCCGGTCAGTGAGGACAAACTGGAGCGTGCGCAAAGAGGCTACCATCGCTACGGTCGCTGGTCGCTGCTGCTGAGCTGGATGCCGGTGATCGGCGACCCCCTCACCATGATCGCCGGGGTGATGCGCGAGCCTTTGTTGAGCTTTGTACTGGTAGTGACAATTGCCAAATTGGGGCGATATCTGACCATTACGGTCATCACGCTTGGTCTGGTCTCATAGCATCAAAAGGGCCGGTATATTCGCCTGTTGACAGCCGACTCGTAAGCTTATTCGCATCGGTCGGTGACAATATATGTGAAGCGGTCCATTACATGAGTCATGCCGTTTTTGTAAGCAGTACGAGCCAATCCGGTTTCATTTCAGATCAAGTTTATGTCTGGTCGGAATCGGATTTAACCATGGATTTCGATTCTGACGGCGATGTTGACGGACGTGATCTTTATGAATATATCGGGGTCTTCCAATATGAGAGTCTGGAAAATTTTGCAGACGAGTTTGGCCGGAATCCTTAGTACAGCCATCAAGAAAAAGTAAGAGCCTGGGCGATTTCATTTTTTCTATAGGCAATTCCAAGCCTGTCATTAGCACGCCGGCACCTGAACCCAGCGCTTCTTACCGCATCGGACGCTTATACGTAGGCGCCGCCCCTGCTGACGCCATGATCCGCATTCTGAACGTCGCCACCCCATTTCATCAGGGAATGGAACTTGCCCCCGGCGATTATGAAATAGAAGTCTCGGCTGCCGGACATGAAACGCAGACCCGCCGGGTGAAGGTCGCCAGCGGCGAAGATACGCGCATTGATTTGCGCTTGTCGGCGAACAAGATGGATCATAAGCCTACAGCTCCGGTTCAAAGGCCATCGATCAAGCAGAATGATCGTTTTGTCAATCGTCTCGGCATGGCGTTTGTTCGCATCAAACCGGGCACATTCACAATGGGGCAGGGGGATAGCATCGACGGCGCCCATCAGGTGACCTTGACGCGGGAATACTTTCTTCAGACAACGGAGGTGACCCAGGGGCAATGGAAATCAGTGATGGGGCGCAACCCGTCCCAATTCAAGACTTGCGGGGCCATCCTGGATGGGGGGAGATCGTATTACCCGTTGTGTTTTCCGCCACCGATATCAACGATATCCAGATCGACAAATCTGTCGAAGTTGGTGTGTATAGATAAGCGCCTTGACATTCCTGTAAACACAAAGTAGACTAACAAAAACAGACTAAGTTTGTGAGGTGCCGTATGGAAACAGTAAATATTCACTATGCGAAAACCCACTTTTCAAAATTGTTGCTCCGGGTAAATGCCGGCGAAGAAATTATTATTGCCAAATCAGGAAAGCCTTTCGCCAAACTGGTGCCTCTCGAGCCTGTTTCCCGGCGAACACCAGGTATTGTTGATGGATCTGTATCAGACGCTTTTTTTGAACCATTGCCGGAAGAAGAGCTTAAACAATGGGAATGATATTGGACACACATATCTTTCTCTGGTGGCTTTTCGATGACCCAAAGCTGCCAAGGCAAATCGAATCACACATTGCAGATGTCAAAAACCCTATCTATATCAGTGCCGCTTCTGTCTGGGAAATTGCTACGAAATACCGCTTGGGAAAGTTGCCTGGCGCTTCTAAAGTTGCCGAAAATGTTCCTGAATGGATATTGAAGGCAGGATTTCAGCCGTTGGCGGTGACTCCCGAGCATGCCCAGCTGGCGGGCAGCTGGAAAAACGCTCACAGAGATCCTTTCGATCGTATGCTGGCAGCTCAAGCAAAGTTAGAGAAAATGTCTTTGGCTAGTGTTGACAAGGCACTGACCCGCTTCTCGATTGATATTTTTGGCGTGAACGGTTGATCATTATCTTTCAGGGTGATACCGAATTAACCAATTGACGTGTTAAAAAGTCGATAAGTGAGTGAACAGCTAATGCGATCGATTTTAAATGGGGAATAACTTCCGCTCGTCTGTTGTCGGGTATCCACCATTTGTTTTTTAACATACTTGCAAGTGGACCCTGAAAAAACTCTATGCCACAGCCACCAACAACCAGCAGATCCTGCTGGCCAACGTGGAGGAATACCTGGCCGGCTTCAGCGCCAATGTCAGGGAGATCATCGAGAAATTCAATCTGAAGGCACAGATCCGCCATATGGCCGGCAAGGACGTGCTGCTTGCCGTTCTGGAAAAATTCATCTCTCCCTATATCAACCTCACCCCTGAGGATCGCGAGGACCCAGACGGCAACCACCTGCCCGGCCTGTCGAACCTGAGCATGGGCTATGGGTTCGAGGAGCTGATCCGCAAATTCAACGAAGAGAACAACGAGGAGGCCGGTGAGCATTTTACCCCGCGGGAGGTGATCGAGCTGATGACCCATCTGGTGTTCGATCCGGTCAGGGACCGTCTGCCGCCGGTCATGACCATTTACGACCCGGCCTGCGGCTCCGGCGGCAGGCTCACCGAATCCCAGAATTTCATCTTTGACGCGAATGCCTGCTTTGTGAAAGTTCTTGAGCCCTGTCCAGCCGCCTATATTTCTCAATAGTCCGCCGCCTGTTAAATCCTGGCGCTTCCCTTCGGAAATACCATTTTCCACAAATTTTCGGTAGCTTTTACGGGCTTCCCTTTTTCGCCTGGAAAACAGGCGGTAGACGTATTCGATATTCTGCCACTTTAATTTGATAGGCTGTTGTGTCGGTATCGTAAATCTCAATGGAGGGATGCAAAGATTTGATAGCATGCCTTGATTGTGATAACCCAAAATGCTTGCCAATCAGAATCAATAACCATTCAACCCATGAACCAGGTAAAACCGATGAAAAAACAAGCCGTTATTTGCTTTTGCCTGATACTGTCGTTTTTATTTTCAGCAGAGCAGTTTTCATTTGCCGGAAAGCTACAGGATTTTGAAAAAGACGCTTCCGTCAAACGTAAAGATACGATAGCGGAACGCATTGTCGGAGCTTGTATTGTCGGCATCTTTTCGGGATGTCTATCTATATTCGTTTCCAGTATTTTTACAAAAACCAACGAAAACGAAGATGAATGGGCGTCCGAGGATTTACCCCGACCCGCTCCGGAATTAAACAAAAAAGACGTTGAAACACTTCTGGTTTCACCGAAAATCGAACATGAAAGGAAACCGACTGCGGAAACTGTTCCGCCGTCTATTCGCAAGGACGAAGAAACGGGGGAAATGAAAAAGCCGATGGATGAAGGGGAAAAGAAACCGGAATGCGAGGAAAAAGAAGAATTGGCTTTTGAATCGGCAAAAAAAAATTCCGATCTGAATCAGGAACGGGAAAAAAATAACGAGGATGATTCGACATACTTTCATTTTCGAGCGGACGCGGCCTATCGATTCGTGGATAAAAACATTTACGCCTGGGATTTTCATGTTGAAATGTGTTACTCCGTATTCGGAATTTCCATCTCAGACTCAGAGTATTATGAAGATGAACCTGCCAATGAACTGAGACTCACATATGTCCACGGATTTTTGCATTTGCCGCCAATCACAGATTCTGTCGATCTTAATGTGGCGGCTGGAAGTGTGACGATGAAAGGGGATGAGAGCAACTCTGGTTACTCGATTTCCCTGCCGGTCCGGATTAATCTGAGAAAATACCTATTTTTAGAAGTCAGGCCGGTCTGGTCATGGATCCATCACAGTCCGATAAAGGATTGCGAAGTCTGTATTACCGCAGGCCATGAAAATATATCGGCAAAGGTCGGCTACAGATTTGTTGCGAGCGAAAACGAATCCTTGGACGGTCCGTTTATCGGTTTGACATTTAAATTCGGACGGTGCCGGTAAGTTTATTAAATCGTTTGCCCCGTTCGATGATGCCGCGCCCGGGGCGGTCATCGCCGTACACACCTTCGGTGATTTCTTGCAATTCAACCCCCACATTCACATCATCGCCACTGACGGTTGCTTTTCAAGCAGCGGTGCCTTCACGGTAGGCCCCGGCTCGGTAGGTAAGGATTTGGAGGAACTGTTTCGGCATGAAGTCTTAAAGATGCTCAAGGCAGAGGGAACAATTACTGATGCGGTTATCTAAAACATGTTCTCGCCCGCCAATGGTGCGGCGGGATGCAAGTACTTGCATCATAGCGGCTTCAACGTGTATTGCCGTCCGACCATCTGGCCCAACGACGAAAACGCCCTGGAGAACCTGGCGCGTTATATCATCCGTGTCTGTTCCTCCCAAGAGCGCATGACCTGCATCCCGTCCAATGCGGGTTCGTCCGGCGATGATCCGCCGGCGATAAAAGATGCCCATATTTCTTGTGAGGAATATGAATTAACTTATGATTTCAGCTGCTCACAGCTACCTCCGGTTGATTACCGGGTTGAATACGGATCGGTTGGACAAACCCGATCTACAGTTCAGCTACGCCTGAAAATGGCCAACTTTGGCATTCCGGAAAGCTCAGAGTGATGTTTTTCGAATCCATGTGATAAGGGTGAGACGGTTGTTGCCTGTTCGATTTTGCATGAAAGTTCTCAATAATTCATGGCAGAGAACAACTTTTTTCCAGACAAATTTAGGTTGGTATGCTATGAGAAGATCTCATCACACAACCAAAATGTTGTATATATATTGCTCTTGACTTACAAGGGGCGGCTCACTATACTTCGTTGCGGAAAAAGCGAGTTCCTATCCCTCTCTCCAGTGGGACCACAATAGAATTTCTGAGAAAAATATCTTGTGCAAATGGATCAAGGCTTGATAAATGATACTGATTATTTAGGGTTTTTCTCATTCAGATTCTGCCCTGTCGAGTTATTTAAATTCATCAATTTTTTTCATTGTTCAGATAAAACACCAAATTCATTCAGAAGGATAAGTCTATCATGCGCAAAAGGATATTACTCGCCCTGATGCTTTCGGTCATCATCGCTACAAATACTTCGGCTCAGGATCAGCAAGTGTTCCGTCGCGTTAACGTAAAAGAAGTCACCCAGGGGCTGCACGTCATAATCAATGAAATTAACGCAGAAAATTACCCAAAGATTCGGATCTTCACCACTGTATTAAAAGATGGCAAGCCGCTGAAAGGACTCGGAGTAGCAGATTTTAAGGTGGACGAAGATGAAGTGGCGCAGGAGCCACTTGCTGTTGAGCCAAAGCTACCAACGCTTTCTGTTGTTCTCACGCTGGATATAAGCGGTTCAATGTTCAAACGCATGAAGCAAACACAAGATGCTGCCATGAGTTTTCTGAACACACTTAGCTGTAACGATAGCATTCAGGTTGTGACCTTCGCGGGTAAAGTCAAACCGGTTACTATTATGTCGACCGATCGCAAAGCAGCGCGTGAGGCCATCAGTAGTACCTTGGCCCGCGGTAATACCGCACTCTACAGTGCCCTCTATCAGTCTGTAAAATTACTGAAGAATCGTATCGGACGCAAGGCAGTGGTGGTGCTCAGCGACGGTGTCGATGATGACGGAACAGGCAAACCGCTGAGCAAGCAAACTATAAAAGATGTGATAAGCTTGGCGAGTGAGGTCAATGTACCTATATACGTTTTAGCCCTCGGCACTGAAATCGACAAAGACGGTTTGATGGCTGTGGCAGATGAAACAGGAGCTCTTTACTTTGAGGCGCCGCAGGCCAGTGAATTAGAATCGCTTTATGGGCAAATCGGCGCTCAACTGGCCGAGCAGTATGCAATCAGTTATTCTTCCAACCTGCCGGCAGATGGCACAGAACGTCGGGTGACAATGATAGCTCAAGATGTAACAGGTAGCAAGGTTTACAAAGCACCGGGTGCACCAGATAATGAAACTCCTTTGCCTATTCACCATGTTAGAGTGCATGCTGATAATTCTATCGGTGTAGGATCTTGGTTAGATACTGGCATTGATTTAAAGGAAGGCCATACATTGACAATAGAGGCCGTTGGCAAGTGGAGGCTCGGTTCCGGAGCAAGGCTGAGTGATGCAAATGGGCTATGCAATTTCCTTCCTTTCCAGAGATTTTTATATGGAACGTTAGTGGGGAGAATTGGCTCAAACAGCCCAAATTTTAAAGTTGGAACCTACTTTAGTGAAGTTATGCATACTGATGGTCGTTTGTACTTTGGAAATAACGACTCGAACACCGCTGATAATTCAGTTGCGATAGATGTAATGATCAGGGTTGAGTGAAACAAGATGAGAACGTTGCCTAATCTAAACATCGAGAGATGGAAAAAAAGGGATTAAAAGTAGTAAGAATTGATCTTGATATTGAAGCGTTAATTGCGGGGTGTCTTCCAGAAGATATGATAGGGACATTTTATAGTTAAAAAGGTGCGGCTGAAAGGAATGGACCGTATCAAAGGTGCTGAAGGGATTCCCGGTGATTCGGATTTCGTCCTTTCTGTTCTTTCACAAGCCAATGAGCGGTTTGAACGTCGCTTTGAACTCAAGCAGCGCGGCTACGATATGAACCGTGTTGCCGCAAGGGGCGTCGAGCTAATTGGGATTGATAAGGAAGAGATATTTCAAAAGGGGCGCCCCAAAAAACGCTCGGATGCCAGAGGTTTCTTTTGTTACTGGTGTGCCAACTAATTTGGCCTGTCCCAGACTGACCTTGCCCGGAAACTGGATATGACGGTGTCAGGCATCGGCTATGCCGTTATTTAGATATTGAGAGAAGGTCCCCAAGTAACCCTGTGTTGTCGTAGTAATTGTGCACTCAGTGCGTGCACTGAAGAGGAAACCATTCGTGAAGCGTTGTCTTCAGTTTCTGAAAAGCATCGTCCGTGCATCGCCCGACACTGACACGTCGGGCGATGTTTCCATAAATGGAAGAAGATCGCGGCATGCGGATGTATCGAAGCGCCTCTTCCATGGCTTCCTTGGGATGGGCTGGCTTTATTTGGCCAGCCAAGAGATACTCTTTCTTTTCCAGCCATTTACGAAGTGGTGGGGCGTTCCCCTTCCATCCCAAAGCGGCTTCCACTTCTGGAGAATCACTGAAAACCCAGTTTTCCAGCTCCGGATCAATAACGATGACGGCTGCCCGCTCGGACCAGCCGGATCGCGAAAGCTCGGTTGTGACCTGCTTCTCCAATTCGTCTCTGGATTTCTCTTCTTGTCCACAGCCTTCACGATCAAACATGACGATAGCATGGGCAAATTGCTTGGTAAAAGAACGCAAAAATGAATGGGCATGCAACAGACACCCGGGATCGCTTTCCGGATGGATATAAAAAACCGCGGATATGGGACGAACAGCCAATGCCTGTGGGCGGCTAAGCAACCCTTCCAGGGCAAATTTCATGTTTTTGTCCGCTGTGAGGACAGCTAAATCTGATTCATATGCACATGGATTCATCCTAACACCCCGCCTGCAAACAGAACCCCAAGACTTGCCTCCCCTTTCCAATCCCTCAGGGCCGGATGTTCATCACCTTTAACAATGTCGACGGCGCCTTGATTGGTCTTGGCAAAACACAAGACATTTCTGGGTTCTAATAGGCTAAGGACAACCGGTGAATGTGTTGCCACGAGAATTTGGGCATCATAAACTGATGAAAGGGATTGGAACATCGTATCAACTGCTCGTGGATGAATGCCGTTTTCCGGCTCTTCGATAAGATAGATACCTGAAAAGTTGGGAAGGTAAGCCGGAATGGAGAGTGCCATTAGTCGCAAAGTACCATCTGAGGCCATCCAGGAAGGCACTTTGAGGCCACCGGAATATTCAAGCATCAAATAGCGATGTCTGTCGTCTTCACGTTCGATGGTGCGTATATTTTCGAGATCCGGCAAGGCTGTGCGCAAATGGGATATCCAATGCGTAAAGCGATTCTCATCGGTATTTTTTAAACGATCGATCACCCAGGGTAAATTTGATCCGTCGGCCTTGAAGTTACGTCCCTGCCCAGGTGGGCTTGCCTTGCGAATCAACAAACTATTAAGTATCAGCTGGGTGACATTTTCTGTCAATATATTTTTTAGCCAGGATGTCGCCGGAAAATTGGCCTCATCCGCTGGAAGGTTGGCCAATGCGGATTTTTGAGGTCCGAGTTTGAAAGAAGGCGCCCAGCCTTTCCCTTTTTCACGGTAAATTTCAGAGTAGTAATTATCATTCCCGTCCGGGACTTTGTTTACAATGACCGATGTTCCTTTAAGCCTTGACGGTGTTATTATTGTTTCGGGAGGTGTCAAAGCCGATGGGAAAAGGGACCGCTGGCAGACCGCCGATTTGCTCTCCATATTTAAGAGCACTTTTTCTGCACGGATCGATATTTCCTGGCTGGTTTGATCGAATTGTAAAGCGATTTCATACCGGATAGCTTTAAATTCAGGGTCGCGCAGCAAATCACGAATTTTTTCCGGGATTGTCGCTTCAATCGCCACTTCAAAACCGTCGCCTTTTCGCCAATAAAGCAGATCCTCAAAATTTTTTGTTCTTTTGCCGATCGCAGATATCGGTCCCTCCGAGACAAAATCACCTAAAAAAGATACGACGTCCAGAAAGGTTGTTTTGCCACTAGCATTTGGCCCAACCAGCACTTGAAAAGGTTCAAGATTTTGTCTGATGTAATGCAGACAGCGGTAGTTTTTGGCTTCGATGAGGGTAATCATGGTAGAGTCCCTGTCGTTATTTGATTCCGTATGCCTGTTGTCTTTTGGGTGTTTCCGTCGAAAAACGTATAGAAAGGTTCTTTGACCTCGTCAATGACTGTATCATCGGTTTTGATTGTTTTCAAAAGCTTGATGAGTTTGGTAAAAGGAGCCTGATTCGTCATACCAAATTTGACCCAAATCAAGAAAACAAATTGAAATAAAAGGATATCGCTACTTTCTGCCGATTGTGCGCCGGAATGTCACGAGCCTAGCTTTTACAAGCTTATTCCTTTTGTTTGGTTTTTTTAAAGCGGTCAACTTCGTAGCGACAATTGTAACAGCAATAAATTGGTTTGTGGAGCCTATTTGTCGAAATGCAGTAACGCTAACAGTAACAGGTGGTTTTGCTAAGGGAAAACGATGCAATGAATGAGAATCAGGAATGCCAACCGGATCCGGAAATATTGATCGAGCTGGCCAACACACGTATGCCTTTCGGAAAATACAAGGATTACCGTCTGATTGATTTGCCCGAGCCCTATGTGGTCTGGTATTCACAAAAAGGGTTTCCGCGCGGCAAGCTTGGACAGATGCTGCAAATGGTCTATGAGATCAAGGCCAACGGATTGGAGTATCTTTTTGACAGACTCAAATCCGATTGAAAGCTTTGATGAAAACCGATAGAAAGAAGGTATAAATGAGCACGCAAGTTCTTTATTTCGATGATTTCAAGCCCGGCCAAACCTATGCAACGGCGCGCCGGACGGTTACCGAAGCGGATCATGTCAATTTTACCACCAGCTTTGGATTTTTCGAGCCGCTTTTCATGGACCGTGATTTTGTAAAGACCAGCACCCCTTACGAAAAACCCATCATTCCGGGTACGTTGACCTTTTCCGTGGCCGAGGGGCTTGCCATCCTGTCCGGCCTGCTGCACTCCGGCATGGCCTTTCTCGGTGTGGACCTCGATGTTCTCAAACCGGTTTTCATCGGTGACACCCTGAGCGTGGATATTGAGGTGGTCGATACCCGCAAAACGAAAAAACCGGATCGGGGAATCGTCACCTTTCGGCATCGGGTAAAAAATCAGAACGGTGTCGAGGTGATGGTTTACACGGTCAAGCGGATGATGCGTGGAGAATCATGATGACAGAAGAAGGCAAAAAATCCGTGTATGTTGATTTTGACGATGTCTTATGTTCGACAGCTCAATCCCTGATTGACATTTTATTTCAACAATACGGGAAAAAATTAAGTTACGAGAACCTCACCTGCTTCGATCTTAGCAAGTGCATGAACATTACGAATGAGAACGTTGAAAAAATTTTGGATATTGCCCACAGCGATGAAAAAATCATTCAAAATGATCCCGTAAAAAAAGCCTCTGAAGCATTATCGATGATATCTGAAATGGGGTATGCAATAGATATCGTTACCGGTCGTCCGCTATTCACAAAACCGGCCTCAGAAAAATGGCTGTCAACCTATTGTGTACCTTATGACAACATCTATTTTGTCAATAAATACTCACGCCAGGGTGACGGTTATGAGGATGGGGATACATTGGCCCTGGAAGATATCAAGAAGATGAGATTTTCTTTTGCCGTGGAAGATTCTTTAGAGACGGCTGTTTTTATCTCGAACCATATGAATATTCCCGTTTTTCTGTTGGATCGGCCGTGGAATAAAAACGGGGATTCAGACGCGAATATTAAACGATGCCGGGGGTGGGGTGAGATCATGGAGGCGCTTTCGACCACCTCTTGACTATGCGTATTTTTTTTATATATTTTATGCGCATAAAATATGTTCATAGGAGGCTTGCATGAAAACCGTTCTCTATAATCCCAAAGCGGGAAAAAAAGCCACGAATGTAAGCATCAACAGTGATTTGTTAAAGCAGGCAAAAGCCTTATCTGCTCGATATACAGTCAGATCTTTTCGATACACTTGCCACCCGCGTGGTTGTCCCACTGGTCGATGAGAGAATTGTCGGAAAACCTATTTTTCATCTCAACCCGAGATTCCATATCGCCGATACACCGGTGATCATGTCAACGGCGGAAATTGCCGGTATTCCGACAGGCGCGGTAGGCAAAAAGATCGGTTCGTTAAAAGACCAGCGCAATGAAATCATTGCCGCGCTTGACTTCTTGATTAACGGTTTCTAAATTTTACGTTTAAATTCTGAACTGGCTGTGACATAAAGGGCGGATGCTTAAAAGGTATGAACAGATACGCCCGGTGCACCGCAGCGTTACGCATTGAAAAAATGCAACGGCAGTGGATTGTTTCGGGACAAAGGATTTGAACAAAATAAAAGTACAAGGATCGCAATGACGGAAAATAAAGCCACCCGACAGTCGCATGTTTCGTCTTCCGTTATCGATACAGGGCTGTGTACCGGCTGCGGCGCTTGTGTCGGACTGTGCCCTTACTTAAGATCCCATCGGGGCGACACGGTCATGCTGTTTGACTGTGACCGTGAGGACGGCCGCTGCCGGCAATACTGTCCCCGTACGCAAACGGATCTGGACGGCCTTAACCAGGCGCTTTTCGATGCGGCGGACATGACCCCGGAGATCGGTGCTTTCAAGGGGCTTTACATGACCCGGGCGACAGACCCGGACATCCGGTCAAAGGGCCAGCATGGCGGCACCGTAACCGCCCTGACCTGTCTGGCCCTGGAGGAAGGCCTTATCGACGGATGTGTCGTGGCCCTGGAGGAGGCGCCCATGTTGCCCAAAAGCACAGTCGCTCTGAGCCGGGTCGACGTCCTGGCTGCAGTCGGCAGCAAATTCGGCAACGCGCCGGCGGTTGCCGAATTCAATCGCGTGTCCGCCGAAGGGCAGGGGACGTTGGGGGTTGTGGCCACCCCCTGTCAGGCCCTGGCCCTGGCCAAAATGCGAAGCAACCCGGCCGATGTGGATGCTGCCCGAATCGCCCGCCTCAAGCTGATCATCGGCCTGTTCTGCGGCTGGACCCTGGACTGGCGCAAGCTTCGGGAACTGGTGCTCACAGCGGTAAAGGGTGAGACAATACGTGCCATGGACATTCCGCCCTCCAGCCATGCCTGTATGCAGGTCGAGACGGAAGGTGGCGTAATTGATATCCCCATTGATCAGGTCAATGAATGTGTTCGCGGATGTTGCCAATACTGCACGGACATGACGGCCGAATTCGCCGATATTTCGGTTGGGTCGTCGAGAAGCCCGGAAGGGTGGGACGTGGACAGGCACTGGAACCAGGTGATTGTCAGAAGCAAGACCGGCGAGCATTTGATGAATCTTGCCAAGGAAAAGGGGATTCTGGAATTCAAAGATGTGCCGCCGGAGAACCTGGCCAAGCTCAAATCCGCCGCCATGAGCAAAAAGCGGAGCGGCCAGTCGAATTTGCGCCGTCTGCTTGGAGAGGACAACGCTCTGGCTTCCTGAGCGACGGCTATTGCCGGCGTTCAGGGCCGCGGCAAAAAATAATTCATAAATAGTGTTCGTCCAGAAATAGGCAAATTTGGTCGAGATCAAGGCGCCCGACCAATCTTAGCTCGGGTTTAACCACAGGCATATGGTTGATATTCCGAGGATTAAATTTTTCGTGCAACGCCGATATCGGGTAAATTGGTCATTTCTGGATGGACACTAAATAGGTGTTTGCATGTCAATTATTACCGGTAAGAAAAACAAAGCAGAACGTCTCCTGATGATGGGTAACGAGGCCATTGCCCGGGGTGCCCTGGAGGCCGGTGTCAAGGTCGTTGCCGCCTATCCGGGAACCCCGTCTTCGGAAATTCCCAAGGCCCTGGGAGATGTAGCCGACGAGATGGGGCTGTATGTGGAGTGGTCCACCAACGAAAAAGTCTCCCTGGAAGTGGCCGCTTCAGCCGCCTATTCGGGGCTTCGCGCCCTGTGCACCATGAAGCAGGTCGGCGTGAACGTGGCCTCTGATTTTTTGCTTCACCTGGCCGAATATGGATCCCGCGCCGGTCTGGTGCTGGTGACCTGTGAGGATCCCGGCTCGTTGTCGAGTACCAACGAGGGGGATTCCCGGCCTTACAGCAAGATGATGGAGTTTCCGCTGATCGAGCCGGGCGACATCCAGGAAGCCAAGGACATGACCCGCTGGGCCTTCGAGCTTTCCGAAACCATCAGAAATGTTGTCATGCTGCGCAGCGTCACGCGCATGTCCCATGCCTCGGGCAATGTGACTGTCGGTGATTTGCCGGAGACGGACGTTACAGCCGATTTTAAGTGCACCGGCGAATTTTTCGATCAGATGACGGGCCCGGTCATGACGCTTCCGTCCACGGCACCGGCCCAGCGCCTGCGCCAGCATGAAGGGCTGGCAAAGGCCGTTGCGTGTTTCGAAGAGAGCCCCTTTAACACCTACACCGGACCGGAGCGTCCTGAACTGCTGATCATCACCAGTTCGGCCGCCACGTTTTATTGCCGGGAAGCCATCGCCATTTTGGCGCTCGAGGAGCGGGTGGGGCTTTTAAAGCTGGGCACGACCTGGCCGCTGCCACCACGCCTGATTGAAACGCACCTGGCTGCCACGGACCGCGTGCTGATTGTCGAGGAAGGCACCCCGTTTCTGGAAGACAACGTCAAGGCGCTGTTTGCCGACCTGATCGAAACGGTCGGGCCGACCCGGTTTCACGGGCGTGCGGACAAAACCATTCCGTCCGTGGACGAGCTGAATCCCGACATTCTCATGTCGGCCCTGGCAGGGCTTCTGAATCTGCCGACCGACGACAGCACGGCCGACTACCACCAGCGCATCTCAGCTGCGCTTGAGAGCGGTGTGCCGGACAGGGCCATGACCTTCTGTCCCGGATGCCCCCACCGCGCCTCTTTCTGGCTGCTGCATGAAGCACTCAAGCTCGACAACCGCCGCGGCTTTATCAGTGGCGACATTGGGTGTTACACCCTGGGTGTCGCGGACTGCGGGTTCCGGGCCGTGAAAACGGTTGCCGCCATGGGCTCGGGCGTGGGCATGGCCTCTGGATTCGGCAAGCTGCAACGCTTCGGCATGGAGCAGCCGGTCATTGCCGTTTGCGGAGATTCGACCTTTTTCCATGCCGCCATGCCGGGGCTGGTCAATGCCATCCACAACCAGGCGGATATGATCATGGTCATCCTGGACAACGCGGGTACGGCCATGACCGGTTTTCAGCCCCATCCCGGGATTCCGGTCGGAGCGGATGGCAAGCGGTTGCCGGCCCTGGACATTCCGACCATCTGCCAGGCCATGGGCGCGCGGGTGGAGATTGCCGACCCATTTCAATTTCACGCCGCCAGAAAGACAATCCAGGATTTGATGGATGATACAGGTGGGGTGCGCGTACTGGTGCTGCGGCAGGCCTGTGCGTTGAGCCCGGTCCGCAAAGGCAAGAAAGAATGGAACGTGTCGGTTGACCCGGATAAATGCCTGGGTGACGCTTGCGGCTGCAATCGGCTGTGCACCCGGATTTTCAAGTGTCCTGGCCTGATCTGGGATCCGGAACAAAAAGAGATGCGCATCGACGAATTCGTTTGTGTGGGTTGCGGTGTTTGTGCCCAGGTCTGCACCCAAAACGCGATTACGGTTGAAAAGGTGGTGAATTCATGAACACGGCAAATTTGAAACACGACCCCTACAATCTGATCATCACCGGTGTCGGCGGCCAGGGCAACGTTCTGGCCAGCCGGATGGTCGGCGATATGCTATCCCGCCTGGGATTTGACATTACCATCGGTGAAACCTTTGGGGCCTCCCAGCGGGGCGGGTCGGTCATGAGCCACCTGAGAATATCGCAAAAAGGAAGCTACTCACCCCAGATCCCCATGGGTAGGGCCCACATGATCGTGTCCCTGGAACCCGCCGAAACCTTAAGGGTGCTCCTGGCCTATGGCAACCCGGACGTCAAGGTGATCACCAATATGCGGCCGGTCCGGTCTATCAGTGTCATCAGTGGTGAGCAGACATATCCGGCGCCGGATACCATCATGGGCTGGATCCGCGATTTTTCCGACAATGCCTGGTTTCTTGACACCACGCAAACGGCGACCCGGCTGGGCAATCCCATATTCGGCAACGTCATGCTGGTTGGCGCCTTGGCCAGTACGGGCGAGCTGCCCCTTGACCGCGATACCTTTGAAGCCGTGGTCAGAAGCCGCATGCCTGAGTCCAAGGTACCGGTAAACCTGGAGGCTTTTGATGCCGGTGGTGCGATGATCGAACAGTAGCATGGAAAGCAGCCGATAGGCTATCTGGCTAAAATGATAGTGGATTGTTTAAGTGCGATTACTTCTGCTTAACAGGAACCCAAATTTCCTCTGTCGCATTTGGGTCAACAGGACTGTAACCAGCAGGCAGGATTTCAAAGTGTTCCCGGTTGTCCAGGGAATATGAGGCGTTCGGCAGCCATTGCCCGAAGATATGCTGCATGGTTCTGGCTGCCGTGCTTGCTCAGAATCATGTGTATGCCGATCAGCTTTTTGGGGGTGAGGATTTCTATGCGTGGTTCTATATTGTGTGCCATCTAATCATACTTTCCATACTGATTTTTCCATCCGTCGGCCGTTTCCATAAAACGCGCATAGCCGTTTTCTCTGATAAACCGTGTTGCTTCTTCGTATTTTTTATATTTGTAGCTTTTTTTGCCATAGAAACCTTGAATTATTTCGCATGTGGCATAACTCTCACAATCTGCACAGGTGTTCAGATTTTTTCCGATGCAACAAACTTTCATTTTGCACCTGGCTTTGGCGATATCTCTTTTGCCATCCTTATAGCCAATCTTGCAGCCCTTGCAGCGGCCATTTCTTAACTCAGGGCATGTTTTACAATATGCGCCGCAACATCCAATTTCTAAAATGGACATTTTTCTCTCTCCATGATGGGCTTGATTACGCTAAACGGATAACCACCTTTCCTTTGAAACGACCCTTTCCAAAATACCTGAAGGCGTTTGCGGTCTCCTCTAACGGATAGCATCGATCGATAACCGGTTTTTGTTTTTTGTAAAATTTTCTTGGGTGTAGTCAATGGCATGATCGGCACCAAGAAGCTGTATGATATTCAATTTGTCTGTGCTGTCCACACCAGTCACTTCAGCGCCAGATGCTTTGGCCATCTGAATGGCAAAGGTTCCCACACCACCACCCGTACCATTGATCAGCACGTGTTGTCCTGGCTCAACTTGTCCTATCCAATTGATGGATGCCGCATGCACTTTGACCAGGACTTCATTGTTTTCTGGAGAGGGCGTTTTTACTTCTTGGAATTTAAGAACATCCGGAGGTCCATATTGGTTGTTCAGGATTGCTTTCATATGAATTTACCAAATGAAATTGAGGAGGGCAAAAAGGCCGTGTAAAACACCGGTGAAGACAGTCAATTTCTTTTTTGGAAAAGATACTGGTGGATGGTTATCTGGCCCCCGTTTGAATTCGTGCTTGGCAAGGGCCTATCTTTGAGTTTTTCCCAATCGAAAAAAAGGTTTTCGAAGTGGCCGGGTTCGTGATGACGAAATATTTTACCTGAGGACTCGAAGCAGCCATAAGTATCCAATTGTCTTTGTTCATAAAGATCTTTAAAATTTGGATTATCAACCGTTTCATAATCGCTGATATAAAGATAGGCGTTAGGATTCGTATGGTTGCTGATAAATGCGGCCAGTTTCAATTGATCATCTACCGACGGGCAGGACCCAAACAGGGCAAAACAGATAACCAGGTCAAATGAGCTTCTTGTCAACTGAAGTAGCTCATTATTAGAAGATGTTTCAGAGTTCTCAAAAAATGCCTGATGGATCAATGGTACACTGATATCGTAACCAACGACCGTGGAAAAACCGTAATCAATTAATTTAGGTGTCAGGCGTCCGTAGCCACATCCAAAGTCAAGCACCGCAGATACGCTATTAAAGCTCTTCATCCAATCATAGTCGAGTGGATGGGTATATTTTCTTTGAGCGTTTTCCGTGCCCTGGTATTCAGCGTGTTGCCTAGCCATTGTTAACATTCAACTCCAATTCGCATTAGCTGAACAGCTCATCCATCGAGCGATTGAAAAAGAACCTGTATTTATCCTTGCCAAATGAACCATTAACGTTCCAGGGTTGATCCAAGCGCCTTAACAATGGAATATCGTCTTCATTGGCAGGACTCATTTTTTGCCTGCCATTTTACAGAGCCGTTCGTCAAAACCGATAGTCATTCCCATTGAACAAAACCGTTTTGTCATTGATCTCGTGTGGTTAATTTACTTGTCACTCATGGCCCATAAGGGAAACGTGGTGACACTGGAGAAAATGAGCAGAAAGACTGTAAATGATTTTTGCCTTTGTTTCAAGTGGGTAGGCGCCTCACCAGCAATTGTAATTCTGAAGGTGTTCAGCACAAATTTCATCAATCGATTGAAAAATGGTCGACCTCGGGGGGGTGATCCTGCCGGATGGCCGCAACCGTCCGGCAGGCTTTGGCGGCACTATCGTTTCAATTCCTCCAGGCCCTCGTATTGGTCGAGGCAGTCCGGGTTGGCCAGCGCATCGCGGTTGGTTACCGGCTGGCCGTGAATCACGTTGCGCACGGCCAGTTCGACTTTTTTCATATTGATGGTGTAGGGAATTTCGTCCACCTGTATGACCTTGGCCGGTACATGCCGCGGGCTGCAGGTTTCACGGATGGTGGTTTTGATTTTTTTAATCAGCGCTTCGTCCAGGGCGTCGCCTTTGGCCAATGTGACGAACAGCACCACGCGTACATCGTCCTGCCACTGCTGACCGATCACCACACTGTCGGCGACTTCGGCCACATGTTCCAGGGCGTTGTAGATATCGGCGGTACCGATACGCACCCCGCCGGGATTGAGGGTGGCGTCACTGCGGCCGTACATGATGATGCCCTTGGTTTGGCTGTTGATGCTGATAAAATCACCGTGGGTCCATATGCCGGGGTATCGGTTGAAATAGGCGTTTTGGTAGCGCTGACCGTCTTCATCGTTCCAAAAGTAGATCGGCATGCTGGGAAACGCCCGTGTGCAGACCAGTTCGGCGGTTTGATCGTATACCGGCTGGCCGTTATCATCATAAGCAAACACATTCAGGCCCAGCCCGCGTCCCTGCAGTTCTCCGGCGTGAACCGGCAGCATGGGCGTGCCCAGGGCGAAACAGCCGTTGAGGTCGGTGCCGCCGCTGATGGAGGCCAACTGCATATCGGCCTTAATTTCGCGATAGGCGTACTCGAAGCCGGACACGGCCAGGGGTGAGCCGGTGGAGCAGATCATGCGCAGTTTCTCCAGATTGCAGTCGCTACCCGGCTTATACCCGGCTTCGTCCAGGGCGGCGATATAGCGGGCGCTGGTACCGAAGATGGTCATGCCCACCGCCTCGGCCAGTTTCCACAATACCTCCGGGCCGGGATGGAACGGTGACCCATCGTAAAGTACCAGGGTAGCACCCACGCCCAGGCCGCAGACCAGCCAGTTCCACATCATCCAGCCGCAGGTGGTGAAGTAGAAGAGAACATCATCGCGTCTCAGGTCGCAATGCAGGATATGCTCTTTGAGCTGGTTGGTGAGAATTCCCACATGGCTTTGGACCATGCACTTGGGTTTGCCGGTGGTGCCAGAGCTGTACATGACATACAACGGATGCTCGGCCGGTACCTGCGCGAAGGTGATTTCGGCCGGAGCATAGGGGGCCAGAAATTCATCCCATGACACGGCATTGGGCACACCGGTCAGATCGGGTTGCTTGCGGGTGTAGCCGACGACAACGACTTTTTCGACCTTGGGCAGCTGTTTGAGAATACCACTCACCCGTTCCAGACTGTCAAACGACTTGCCATTGTAAAAGTAGCCGTCGGCCGTGATGAGCACCTTGGGTTCGATCTGGCCGAAACGGTCCAGCACGCCCTTGATCCCAAAGTCCGGAGAGGAGGAAGACCAGATGGCGCCAATACTCACGGCAGCCAGCATACCGATGATGGTCTGGGGCATATTGGGCATGAACCCGGCCACGCGGTCGCCTTTCTGAACACCGGCCGCCACAAACGCCTGGGCCATGCGGCTGACTTCATCGTACAGTTGGGCATAGGTGTATTTTTGGATGGGCTGTCCCTCACCCTTGAAGATCAGTGCCGGGTGGTCATCCAGGTGACGCAACAGGTTTTCGGCAAAGTTCAACTGGGCGCCGGGAAACCAGCGGGCGCCGGGCATTTTGGTAGGATCATCGACCACCTGATCATAGGGTTTGTTGGCGATGATGTCGGCAAACTCCCAAAACTTAGCCCAGAACTCAGGGATATTGTCGACGGACCACTGCCAAAGCTGGTGGTAATCGGACAAGGACAGACCGTATTGCTGGTTGACCTCGGTCATGAAACGCATCATGTTCGATTGCTGAACAAACGCTTCGCTGGGTTGCCAGAGCTTTTTGGGATTGTTCATGCGGTGTCTCCCCCCTTATTTACAGAGAATGGTTTCATTTTGGGATCGTTAATGATGGTAGAAAAATAAGGACAGTTTACATTTTAATCTCTGGTCAGAAATAGGTCAATTAGGATGAAGCCAGGTGGGTTAATAGGCCACCTGGTCCAGCCCTTTGAGTCCCAGGATCTGCCGAGCCTCGGCAGGCGTGGCGGTTTCAATACCCAGTTCACCGGCGATCCGTTTCAATTTGGCCACCTGCTCTCCGCTGCTTTTGGCCAGTACCCCTTTGACCAGATAGAGGTTGTCCTCAAGGCCGACCCGGGCGTGACCGCCCATGAGCAGAGCATGCGTGGTCATGGCAAACTGTGTGCGTCCGGCCGCGCAAACCGACCACTGGAAATCGCCGATTTGCTGGCGGGCGGTCTGTACCAGATAAACCAGGTTCTCCACGGTGGCGGGAATGCCGCCCAAAATACCCAATACGAACTGAAGATAAACCGGTGTTTGGATATGGCCGGTATTGATCAGATAGGCAAGATTGTTGATCATGCCCACATCGTAGATTTCAAACTCTGGCTTGGTGCCGTTTTTCTCCATCAGCTTGATGAATTCGCGCATGGTATAAAAGGTGTTGGGAAAAATGAAATCCTCGGTAGCCCCCAGGTATTGTTTTTCCCACTCGTATTTCCACTTTCCTTCATACTTGGGAAGCACGTGAAACAGGGCGAAATTCATTGATCCGGCATTCAGGGAGGCAAGTTCCGGCTGCAGGGTTGCGATCACCTTGCCGCGGTTTTCCACTGTATCCCCCAGGCTGCCGCCGGTGGTGGCGCAGATGACGATGTCGCAGCGGCGTTTTACTTCACTGACCACTTCCCTGAAAATGGCCTGATCCGCTTTGGGCTGGCCGGTTTCGGGATCACGGACATGCAGGTGCGCCACGGCACCGCCGGCCTCGTAGACACTCATGATATCGTCGATCAATTGCTCAGGCGTGATGGGCAGATGGGGCGACATGGCCGGTGTATGAATCGCGCCGGTGACGGCTGCGGTGATAATGGCCTTATGGGAGGTTGGTGGGTTCATCGATAGTTCGATTCCTTTCCATCGTAATAAAAGTGAATCGTGCCTTCCACCACCAGCAACATCTCTTCTCCTTCATGTTGAAAAATAGCGATTTTTGTTGAGCTGGCGGGAATTGTCAAAAGATAGGGTTCCATTTTCTTTTCCAGATCGGGATGGGTCAAGGTCTCATATTAAAAAAGGAGAAAATGGAAAAAAGGTTGCCTTGACTGGAGGTTTCTACATAAGAAACATATGCATCGAATGTTTCTTGTCGGGAGACTTATTGTACGGCTATAGTGTTGTCAAGTGTTTTTAGGCCTCCTATTAACTGAATGATATTCATCAATGTGAAGGATGAAATCGATTCCTTATCCAAAGGAGCCCCATCATGACCTCCATCTGTGATCATCCGGCCTGGAAACTGGCCCTTTCTATGCGTAATGGTGAATTGTCGCCAGTGGACCTGATGCGTGAAACCCTCGAGCGCATCGACCGGCGCAATCCAAGCCTGAATGCTTTCGTGGCCTTGCAACCGGAAACCGCACTTGCCGAGGCGCGCATGATGGCCGACCGGATCGAAAGGGGAGAGGATGTGGGGCCCCTGGCCGGGCTTCCCATTGGTGTCAAGGATCTTGAAGACGTGGCCGGCATGGTTACCAGCTACGGCTCGATTCCATTCAAAGACAACGTGGCCAAAAGGGATTCCATTCAGGTGGCCCGGCTCAAGGCGGCCGGTGCCATTGTGGTGGGCAAGACCAACACACCGGAATTCGGTTTTACCGGTTTCACAAAGAACAGGCTGCATGGCGTCACCCGCAATCCATGGAACCTGGAACGAACGCCGGGTGGCTCCAGCGGCGGCTCTGCTGCCGCCATCGCCGGTGGTCTGGTGACCCTGTGTACGGGTTCCGATGCTGGTGGTTCCATTCGAATTCCAGCATCCTACTCGGGGTGTTTTGGCTTTAAACCCTCCTTTGGCAGAATACCGATGGGACCGTCGCCATTTATCAGTTACAGTGCAATGATTGTTGCCGGCCCACTGACCCGTACGGTACGCGATGCAGCCATGTATATGGATTGCGCCATCGGCAGTCATCCGCAAGATCCTTATTCGCTGCCCACACCGCAGCAACCCTTTCTGGCCGGTCTGGATCATTTGCCGGACCGATTGAAAATTGCTTTCAGTCCGGATCTGGGCTATGCCCGGGTACAAAAAGAGGTGGCGCTGCGCGTCGAGAAGGCGGTGCATGCTTTTGAAGCCATGGGCCATTCGGTGGACGTGTACAGTGGCAGCCTGCCGGATATGGGAGACGTGTGGACACAGCTGATCTGCACGGATATTTTTGCCCAGGTGGGCGATTTGCTCGAGCGTTGCCGGGATCAGCTGGGCCGCACACTGGCCCGTACGGTGGAGAAGACCCGCAAACTGACGGTGGCGGAACTCACAACCATTCAAAAGGATCGGGCAGGGCTCAATCAGATCCTGAATACGTTGTTCGAAACGCACGATCTATTGCTGACGCCCACCATGCCCACCGCAGCCTTTGCCGCCGGTGGACCGCCACCGGCAGAAATCGACGGGCACCCCATTCCGCTCTTGGGGGCGGTGGCGTTTACCTACCCGTTCAATCTGTCCGGCAGTCCAGCGGCCTCGGTGCCGGCCGGGTTGACCACCGATGGATTGCCGGTCGGGCTGCAAATCATCGGGCCCCGCCTTTGTGATCAACGGGTCCTGCAGGCTGCCAGAGCCTATGAGAAAACCAGGCCCTGGAACGATCGTTGGCCTGATATGGCCGAATCATGACCATGCGTCTCATATGGCACTTGGGATGAATTGTCTCCAACTTGCGCTTTCTGGAGAACCGCGTTTTTTTTCTGCGCCCTTAAAACGAAAGGCTGCTCGCACTCGATAGCGTGAGATCAAAAGGGGCCATGACTTGGTAGCGCCCTTCATCTGCCGCATCAACAGCAGAGCAACCGGTGTATTCGCGATGTAGGATTTGAAAGGTCTGCACACGGTTGATCAATTCGCAGGTTTCAAGGCAGCGGTTTTTATCTTGGTGCCGCTTGGGACAATTCCGACAGGGAGATAGTGTCATATGACCTCCTTTCCGGATGCTGCAATATGACAGAATGTGTTTTCCTTGACGTACTGGGCCGGTATCAAGGGATGGTAATTATACACAGCAACTTCAATGCCATATTAAGACCTTAGAAAGTAAGGGGATTTTGAGTTGGAGGGCATCGGCAGTGGAAATTTTCCTGACAGGTTGTAAAGGCCGGTGCTGTTGAACATTCACAACGACTACCGCAGGATTCGCAGCGCATGAAAAAGATCCCGGTATTAGCGATCTTATGACGATATTTGCCATTGTGCTGGTCGTTTTGTCAGCGGCCATGCATGCCGGACGGAATTATCTCACTAAAAAGGCGGGTGATAAACAGGCCTTTGTCTGGTGGTACGAAATTGTCCAAAAGAAAAGATCGCTCCGGCTGGGCCATAGCCAAAGCGATCTTTGGTGCACCCGTCTTTCAAAAGCCTTCCACCGGTTTTGAAATTCGAAAGGGCCAGTTTCGAGCTCCAAAAGATGGTGGGGGGGCAAATGAATACCGACGGGTTGGCCCTGGTAAGCGCAATCTTTTCTATGAAAAACCCGTTAAGGGATGCTCGCTTTGCTAAGCCCCCTTAAGCGGCAGGATCATCATGCATAGAATGACGCCGGTCACCAACAGGATTTTTGCACAGGAGGTGGGCGGTTTCCTGGATCCCGATTCGGGCCACGAGAGTCTATTTTCAGTCCACCGGCACCACTTGCTTTAAGTTCAGGCGGTGCCAATGGTCGGTTTGATCCTTTCATTGTTGTTTGATGGTTCGATTGTATTTTAAAAAAAGCGCACCCAATGTTTTTTTCTACAGAGACTCCGGAACTTCCAGGGACGGCCTCAGATCAACCAGAAGACGCATCAGCCGTTCTGTTTCCTCGTGGATGATGTTCAGGAAGCGCATTCGATCATTATCATCCAACCCCGGGTTTTCCACCAGAAGCTCTGACAGCGATCGGACCGAGGATAAGGAGTTGATAAAATCGTGACTGATAGATTGATTATCGAAGAGAAATGGTACCATTTCTGAGACCATATAATATCTCCCCCGTTTTACTTTCATATGTTGTTAATGAATTCAATTCATTAAATAGTTTATAAGAAATGAAGCGACTTCAGATATTATTCCGTAATTATCAATACCCATGCCAATTGTTTGGAAAATTCATAATATTCTGTTTTTTCTTGAGTTTTTATTAAATCCAAGCGGTTGATGAGGATATGGATGAATACAACCTAAGTTGTGATTTTCAATCGCGAATTTGCCGGTATCTTTGCATACGCCTTGATTTTGAGCGTGGATTACCAAGAAATCACCGGAATACAATCTTCTTTGTATATACAACAAAAGTTGTATGGATTTTCCAAATGAAGGGGTTAACTGCTGTTTTTTATGTTTTTCAACCGTTTGCTCAATGCCTGTTGGGAAATACCCAGTATCCTGGCCGCCTTGGATTGGTTTCCGTCGCTTCGGCGCAACGCCTCGTCAATCAACAGGTTGGTCGCTTCCTTGATGGTTGGCAGGCGATAGGAAAAGGTGATCGGCGGATCGCCGTGCGTTTCCCCCCCGGGCGGCAGCGACAGGTCTGTTTGGGAGTGTTCCCCGTGAATATGGATATTAAAGGAATCCAGCGATAGTACGCCGGTGCGGTAGCGACTGACGGCGTCAAACACCATGGCTTCCAGTTCCCGGATGTTGCCTGGATAGGAATACGCGGAAAGCAGCGGCACCAGTTCCCGCGGTACCACCGGCGTTGGTTTGTCAAGCCGTGAGGCTGCCAAGGTCAAAAAATGATCGAGCAGAAGCGGAATATCATCCAGCCGTTCCCGAAGTGGTGGAATATAGATGCGGTGGGTTCGCAGACGGTAGTTCAAATCCTTGCGAAATCGTCCCTCATTTAAAAGCTCGGAAAGATTTTGGTTGGTGGCGGCGATGATACGGGTGTTGGCCGTACGGGGGGCGTCGGATCCCAGCGCAAAATATTCTCCCTCCTGTAAAAGACGCAACAGTTTGACCTGGGACGCCTGGGTCAGATCGCCAATTTCATCCAGAAACAATGTACCGTCATTGGCCTGTTCGATAAGCCCGCCGCGTGGGGTGTCGGCTCCGGTGAAGGCCCCTTTCACGTGGCCAAAAAGGGTATCGGAGAACACCGTGTCATCCAGGCCGGCGGCATTGACGGCCACAAATTTTCCTTTCAGGCCGCTCAGCTCATGGATGGTGCGGGCAATCAGCTCCTTGCCCACACCGGTTTCTCCGCGAATCAGCACCGGCTGGGATGTCGTGGCAATGGACTCCACGTAATGAAAAATAGTCAGCATTTTTTTATTGTCGGTGACAATGTTTTTGAATACATCCGGGTGCTCCAGATCCGAATGAAGCATATGTCGGCGAAGCGATTGATTTTCACGTTTGAGTTCTTGAAAAGACAGGGCCCGGTTGACGGCCGTAATCAGGCGATCCGTTTCCACCGGCTTGACAATATAATCAAACGCGCCGGCCTTGATACAGCGCACGGCGGTTTCCACATCAACGGCGCCGGTAACGATAATTACCGGAATATCAGGATACTCCTTTCGGATTTCGTCCAGCAGTCGGTGACCGTCGATATGCGGCATATTTAAATCCAGCAGCATAGCCTCGATCGGTTGATCGGCCATCAGATCCATCACTTGGCGGCTGTCCTCACAGGTGATGGTATTGTTGATTCCTGCAAGCTGCAGGGCTGTATCAATCGCCAGCAAGATGGACGCTTCATCATCTACAATCATGATCGGATTCGGCGGGTGCGGGGAAATAGTCATGCGATGATTTTTTAACCTCCTTGCGTTGGGGCTTTTTCTCCGTATGGAAAGGTGACGCGTACCGTCGTACCCTCACCCGGTTGAGACTCAAAACGCATCTGACCACCATGGTCGCGAACGATACGATCGGAGATCGACAGCCCCAGGCCGGTTCCGCCACTTTCGCGGCGTGTGGTGAAAAATGGATCCATAATTTGTTTCAGCGCGGCCTCATCGATCCCTACGCCTTGATCTTTGACGATCAGTTCAATGCGTTTTACTTGGGGATTGAAAGCCGTTGTAACGATGATCGACCGATTGATGTCCGGCAGGGCCTGGCAGGCATTGACGACCAGATTGATCACGACCTGTTCGATGCGCTGGGCATTGCCGGTAAAGCTGGGCAGTGCCGGATCGCAGTCCAGAATGAAATGCTTGGTTGATTTGTTAACCAGGTTGCTGGTCAGGCTGACGGCCTTGTCAACCACATCGTTTAAATCCACCCGGTCCTCATGCTCTGAAGGGTTGTCGCGGGCGAAGTCCTTTAAATCCGTGACGATGTCTCGGACCCGCCGTGCATCGTCGGTGATCCCCGTTAGCATCTGAGGAATCCGGTCACGAATGCGGCTGAAGACTGTGGCGCCCACGGCGAAATCGCCATGCTGTTCATAATGGTCGTCAAGGATCGGCAGGATCGCCTCCCACATGCGGGCCAGGCTGGGCGCATGCAGCATGACCGACGTAATCGGATTGTTGATTTCATGGGCCACACCGGAAATCAGGGTGCCCAGAGAGACCATCTTGGCGGCCTGAAAGAGCTGTTCCTGTTTAATCAGGGCCTGCGCTTGGGCCAGTTTTTTTTCTCTGGTGACCTTCATGCCATGCCAGACGATATGGACGGACAAAACGATGAATATCAGCAGGATCAAAAGGCAAATCATGGTCGTGGTGCGGGTGATGGCGGATATCTGGGCATGGACGTCCTCCACATAAATACCCGTGCCGATGATCCATCCCCAGTGGGCAAAGCCCATTACATAAGAAATTTTGGGAACAATGCGGGTTGGATCATCCATCCATTGCCATTGGTAGTCCACATAACCGGCGCCTTGGGTGCGTACAATGTCGACAAACTCGACGAACAGGCGTTTGCCGGCCGGGTCGGTAAACGTGGAAATGTCCTTTCCTTCCAAATCCGTACGATAGGGGTGCATGATCATGCGGGGCCGCATGTCATTGATCCAGAAATAATCCTTGAAATCCTCGCCGTAACGCAAGCTGCGAATCGTATCAAGGGCCAGGCGCTGGGCTTCGTCCCGGGTCAATACCCCTTCTCGTTCCTGATTGGCGTAGCCGTTCAGGCTGCTCCAGGCTGACGCCACCAGTTCTCGGATCACTTCACGTTTGCCTTCCATCAGGCGGGCGTGCATTTCAGGTAAGATCAACAAAAAAATAGTCAGAATAAAGAGCAAAACGGTGAGTACCACCGGCAGGAAAATACGGATGGGAATCCGCCCCAGCACATTGTTAATCTGCTCCGTTACCATAGTCGTCAGAGAAGGATCGTCGTCGTTGAAGAGAAATGATTATATGAACGCCTGTTTAGTGGATCGACTTGTACCTTACCCTAGTGTGGATGAAAATCAATCGTAAATTGAACACAAAGGAGGGTGATTCTTGTTCTCCCTGTTCACGAATGCTATGATATGCTTCATTAAAATGCGAAAGGATCAATGTTTTTACCTACCCGAAGGATGCCTTTGATGCGTCTGCCTCCGTCTAAAAACGAAAAAAAACAGGATAAGGGTGCAGGCAAAATGCCGATAAGGAGAAAGCAATGTCAGCCAAGAAAAAAGAAAAAAGCCAATTGTCCCAGGTTGTTGCCGATGCCCGTCGTCACATGCGGGAGCGGGAAAATACCTACCGCGAGAAAGCCCTTAAAATGTTTCCGCATGTCTGCGGACGGTGCGGTCGCGAATTCAGCGGCAAGCAGTTACGGGAATTGACTGTTCACCACCGGGATCACAATCACGACAACAATCCGCCTGACGGCAGCAACTGGGAACTGCTTTGCATCTATTGCCATGACAATGAGCATGGCCGCCTGGAGGTTGCCGAAGCGTACGATAATAGCAGTACTGTGTCCAGGGATGACACGGATTCGGACTTTTCCCATAAACCCTTTGCGGATCTGGCAGCCCTGCTGAAGACCAAAGAAAATAAAAAAAAATAATGGCTTGGATTCACGGTCACGATATTGGCCGGAGGGAGTATCTGCCGCTCCCTTTCCGCCATTTTATTCGACCGGATCCGCTGTTTTCAAGCGGCACCTTGTTTCCATCGATCAAGGCTGGAACCTATTGCTTTCACAATGTATATGGCTTGACACGAATTTTTTTTGTTGTTAGGCTATAAATATCTTTTTGACATGTGCGTTTAGACCTTAAATCTGCTTTGAATCTGGACCCAAGCCATCTATTCCGCTGAACCGCCAACGTTTTTTTCTGTCCCTTCACCTCCTTCAGGCTCAATTGTGTGGGTTAATTCCTAACCCTTTTTTTCGAAATCAGGTGATTTGTCGATGACGGTGCCGATCAACATGTGCACCATGGCTCCTGATATATTTTCATCAAGTGTAAAATCGCTTTGATTCAGATGGTAATCTTTATCATCATCAAGCAAAGTGGGAGAGTCTTATGAAAAGCCAATCAAAGTATTTGGGTTTACTTTTTATCGTTGTGTTCTTGATTGTTTGCTTACCATTTGTCAGTCAGGGCGAGATACGGGATCTGTCTGCCCAGGAACTCAAAGTCATGTTGGATTCAAACCAGCCGCTGTTTCTGCTTAACCCGCTCAGCGACATTGAATTCAACGAGGGACACATCCCCGGCTCGGTGAATGTCCCGCTTCACACCATGATACAGTCAAAAAAGATGCCAAAGGACCTGGGAACGCCCATCGTCACCTACTGTCTTAGTGAAAAGTGAGTGTACTTCCGTGAGGCTGCCAGTATGGCGGTGAATTGCATGTATAAAAATATCAGTACCTTTTCGGGTGGTATGAAGGCTTGGAAATCAGCCGGGTACGAAATCGAGAAAACAGACCCGCTGCCCATGTGTCAAATCGAGATGATCGACGCCGCGACATTCAAAAAAGACCTGCGGTATTTTTGTGTTGTTGATATTCGTATTCCCCAACATTACACCATGGGCCTTTTTTCCAGGCATCTGAGCAATGAAATGGCAACGCTTTCATCGACATATCGTAAACGGTACATCCACAAAATTCCCCTGGCTTACCTCAGCAAACGGTATAAGCGAATTCCAGGTGATAAAAAAGTGATTGTCGTGGATTACAAGGGCAAGCAAGCCCCCTTGGCGGTGCGGTACTTGAAAAATGTTGGATATAATGAGGTCTGCATGCTCAAGGGCGGATTGATGAGTTTTGAGAATGATTAAGATGATCGATTGCGATTACGCGCACGAGCACGAAAAACGCCAATACCCGTCGTGCTCGTGCTTAAGCTATGCGGTGCTCGTAATCGGAAAGGTCGACATGGCATAATTACAATTGCTGCAAAATGGCATATGCATTTGATACCCCATACATGGGCGACCGGCCGGTCGCCCATATTGTTTCCGAGCGAATCAATTCCAAACCAGTAGAGGAAATGGGAACTATTTTTCATATCCTTGCTGTTATTCCGGCCGGTTAAATTAATTATAAATATTTGATAATTTAATAAAAATTATCAAATTGAATTTTGTGCATGAATTTTGCTTTATGGGGCGGTTTGGTGCGGAAACCGGGTTTAGATAGTGTCCATCCAGAAATAGGAAAATTGGGCATTCGTGGATGGGCACTAATTAGATAAAATTCGAAAGGGAGATCGGTAATATGCCCTTACCAATCGGTCACGCTGCGATCGGAATCGCAACACACAATATTTTTTTGGATGGCAACCGTCAGCCAATCAATTGGCAAGTAGGGTTGCTGATCGTCGTCCTCTCAAATTTGCCGGACATCGATGTGATTTTTGGTCTTATCCTTCAAAACAATGGCAGCGCTTTCCATCGGGGACCGACGCACAGCATTCTATTTTCTTTGGTGGGTGGGTATGCGGTTTACAAGGTATCGTTATGGCTCAAAAAAACGCAGCTTTTAAGTTGGAAAACCTGTGTTGCCATTGTTTTCTCACACAACCTTGCCGATTATTTTTTTACGACGGCACCGGTATCTTTTTTCTGGCCGTTTGAAGTGTATTGGTCAACGGACAGCACCCAATGGCAGCAGGTTTTTCACACTGTTTTTTTCGAGGCGGCTAAAGATGGTGCAATCGTGTTTGGCTGCGCGGTGATAATCATAGCGAATATGATTGTGCGGCGAATTGCGAAAAGAGGGGGATTAAGGAAAACGATGACACGCTATCCTTTTTCGTTTGGTCGTTCCCTCGAATCCGTGTTGCCAGCGAAGCGGTTGTCGTTGGCGGCTTTTTTATCGATAACGACAACCGCTTCGCTGACAACGACAACGATTGGTTGTTTCAAACAGGCACTAAAAATTATTATCCCCGTCCAGCAGGCCTCCCAGAGATCCCAAGATTGATCCTTCACCGCGGCTGCCGCCGCGCTGGGGGGCGGCCTGGAGCATTCGTCCAGCCAGCCGTGAGAAGGGCAGGGACTGCAGCCAAACCTTGCCCGGACCATGCAGGGTGGCAAAAAAGAGTCCTTCGCCACCGAACAGGGCCGTTTTGATATTGCCTGCCTGGCGAATATCGAAATTGACGGTTTGCTCCAGGCCCACAATACACCCGGTGTCCACATCCAGAACTTCTCCGGGCTTGAGCTGGCGCTCAATCACCGTACCACCGGCGTGAACAAAGACCATTCCATCCCCCTCGAGTTTCTGCATGATGAACCCCTCTCCACCAAACAGGCCCGTCAGAATCTTTTTCTGAAAATGGATGCCGACGGAAACCCCTTTGGCAGCACACAAAAAACTGTCCTTCTGACAAATCAGGCAGCCGTCAACACTGGGCAGGGGCACAGGAATGATATTACCCGGGTAGGGGGCGCCAAATGCCACGTGGGCCTTGCCCTGACCGGTGTGGGTGAACACGGTCATGAAAAGGCTTTCGCCGGTAAGCAGCCGTTTGCCGGCGCCCAGAAGTTTGTCCATGAAGCCACCCTCCCCGGACTGCGCCGACCCGTCGCCGAAAACGGTTTGCATGTCGATTGAAGCATCTTTGTACATCATGGCCCCGGCTTCGGCAACGGCGCTTTCTCCGGGATCCAGTTCCACTTCCACAAACTGCATCTCGGCACCAAAAACCTTGTAGTCGATTTCATCGGCCCGCGTTTGCGCTGAAGCGGCCGCTGGTGGTGGGGTGGGCACGGCTACGCCAGGCGCTGGATTGAGCTCGGCGATACTGGTGATGGGCTGCCACTCGGCCAATCCGTCCCGCCATGCAAAACCGTTGGGATTATTCTGGGCCTGGGCAACGGCCTGGGATAGATCCATGGGGCCCAATTGATTGCCGTCATAACTCAGATACCATTGGCTCATTTGTGTTCTCTCCTTTAATAGATAGTGTCCATCCGGAAATGGCCAATTTGTCCGATATCGGCGTTACGCGAAAAATTTAATCCTCGGAATATCAACCATATGCCTGTGGTTAAATTTTTCGGGCGCCTTGATCTCGACCAAATTTGCCTATTTCCGGACGGACAATAGATAATCAATTTTATTGATTTTCCAGACTGTTGTGAATGCGTTCAAGCGTTGCCGAATCCAGGTCCAATCGATCGGCCAATGCAGCCAAATAGCGACGCTCCTGATCGGTATCCACATCAATGGCCATGAGGGACACCGTATACACCTGCTCGGCCAGCTCTGGTGTGGTGACACCGGCCGCGATTGCTTCCATTTCGACCGGCGCCAGCAGCTCTTTTGCAATGAAGGCATGCTCTTCCGGAGTAAGTTCAACCGATTGCAGGCGCTCCAAAATATTATTACGTTCCGTTTGATCGATGACGCCGTCGGCATTGGCTGCAGCGATCATGGCCCGAATCAGCAGCACGGATTCCGAGGATTCGCTCGGTTGGGATGCCGCGGGAGGCGGTGGAGGCATTAGCCCTGGTCCACTTGATTTTGGGGGTGGTGGCGGTGGCGGTGCTGACCGATCACCGGGCAAGGGCGGTGGTGTTGCTGTTGAGGACGATTTGTTCATATAGTGCTCAACCGCTTCCATTGCCACACCCAGTGCGCCTAGTGCGACACCACCGGATAGCAAGCTTCCAAGCCCACCACGACTCCCCCGGGTGCTGCTGCGAATTAGTCCACCGAGAATTTTTTCAGGATTGAACATCGGTTGGTCTCCCATTTATTATTGTATCCATCGGGCTGCCTGACTAATAACCTATTGATTTTTGGAGAAGAGGATACCCCTTGTCAAGGATAAATGCGAGTATGCGGCACCTTCTGTTCAAGGGGGCGGGGCTGTGTTACAACCCCTTGTATAAAATCCAGTCGCGCAGCATTACAGGAGCTTATTCATGGATTCAACCTATATTTTAAAGCCTATCGGCATCATTCACTCTTGTTTCAAGGAAAAATTCGGCATTCCCAGGCAGTCGGGGCTGGTCGCGGCGGCCCAGGCAACGCTGGAAATTTTGCCGCCTTTTGACCAGGATGAGGCCTTCAAGGGGCTTGAGGCCTTTTCCCATGTGTGGCTGATTTTTGTTTTTCACGGCATTCCCAACGGTAAATGGCAGCCCACGGTTCGTCCTCCCCGGCTGGGAGGCAATCGGCGAACAGGCGTCTTTGCCACCCGCTCCGGGTTCAGGCCCAATCCCATTGGCATGTCCGCCGTGGGTCTTACAAAGATCTGCCGGGTGGAGGGCAAACTGATATTATACCTGTCCGGTATTGACCTGCTCGATCAAACCCCCGTGCTTGATATCAAACCCTACCTGCCTTATGCGGATATGATCCCCCGGGCGTGCGGCGGATTTGCTACCGATCCGCCTCATCCATCCTTAACGGTTGAGTTTACCGATCAAAGCCGGCAGACATGCATGGAACTGGAGAAAACCTATCCCGGATTGAGTGAATTGATCGAACAGGTGCTGCAAGCCGATCCGCGTCCCGCCTACATGCGCAGTGGATCGAGAAGAACCGAATTTGGCATGCGGCTTTATGATTTCAATATCAGGTGGTCGGTGCGTCAACAGACCATTGTGGTCCAGACAATCGAGGCCGAATCTAAGAGCCTGTTTGATAAATCCGTCTAAAGCCCGCTAACGGCGTTGGAAAGTGTCTCAAAATGCTCACATATTACATATATGCTCCGCTTTTGAGCCACTTTCCGCCTTGTTATCGGGCCTGATCCAGAATTCTCAAACAGGCTCTAAAGACCCAAATGGTACTGACAGAGAGCCATCCATCATCAAAAAATGACCATCCATGCCATGCATGGTCCTCACGTCTGTGCGGCAACGCAGTTGTTTTTACCCGTGATTTTAGCTTGGTACATGGCCTCATCCGCGGCTTTGACCAGTGCGTCGACATCGGTTGCATGGTCCGGAAAAACAGCCGCCCCGATGCTGGCCCCGATTTTAACCTCTCCAGCATCAATTTCAATGGGAAGGCTTAACGCCGTCAGCAGATTTTTACCGGCCTGAAGGGCTCCGTCAATGGAATCGATTTCGGCAAGGATGCAGACAAATTCATCTCCGCCGATGCGGGCGACCATATCTGATTTTCGCAAATGTTGCTGCAAGGTCTCGCCAATGGCCACAAGCAAGGCATCGCCGGCATCGTGACCTTTCGTGTCGTTGACCGCTTTGAATCCGTCGATATCAATATACAGCAATCCTAATTTACGGTCATGGCGACTATTCCGCGCGACGTCCATGTTAAGCCTTTCGACAAATGCGCGGCGATTGGGCAGCCCGGTCAAGGCATCAACCATCGCCAGGTTGGCGAGTTGAGCGTCTTGCGCCCTGCGACGTGTCGTTTCCAGGGCCATCACCCAGGACCCGGGGGCGATGATGATCAGAAGACTGATCGAAAAAAATAAATATTTTTTAACCAGTGCATTTTTAAAAGAATCAAGACGATCTGGCGAGACACGATGGATCAGTATCCAGTAGTAGGTGGAATATTGATCGGGCAGGTTGGGGGCTGTTTCGTTTGCCAAAGATTCATCAACCGGCGGAAAACGTCCTTCCAACAAAGGAAAAATACGGCTGAACACGAACAGCCCGTTTTGAGTATTGACCTGGCCTTTTGGGTGGTGGGAGATAAACGGCCACGCCTCTGGATAGTGAAGGGAAAATCGATGGTCACGTCGATCATCAATCAAAAATCCCCATGCTTGGTGCGACTTGGGACTGAGCAGCCAATACGCCGCCGAATTAAGCAACATCACCTCACTCAAGTTGTTGTCGCAATGATCCTGTATCTCCGATAGCAGCTTTTCAGCTAGATAATTGATGACGATAATGCCGCGTTTTTGATTGTTTTCGTCAAACACGGGGGTGGCCGCTCGAATCATGGGCTTTAATGGTTGCTCGATGGCGCCATTTTCCACATTCAAGTCAAGGGGAGAGACATAAATAGCACCGCGATCAAGCGCAATTGATTCTTTAAAATAGTATCGGCCGGCTTTGTTCTGAAGGCTCGCGGTGTCGACGGTCCTGATCTGACCGTTATTGTATATGATGTTGTATAGCAATGGCCTGCGTCAATTTTCCATTGCGCTCGATCTGGTTGGATGTGATTTCAGACTGGTACAACAAAACCATGATGGTAATCAGCGCACAGCCGATCAGTGAAAAAAGGGCAAAGAACAGAGGGATGGTTTTTCGAAGGATTATATCATGGGGCACGAGATGTATTTTCATGATCCTCAGATCCATTTTTTTCGCCGAAAAAAAACGATCATCATGGCCACGATGCCGATAATCAGCAACCATACAGCCGGGTATCCCCAGCGCCAGGTCAACTCCGGCATGTGGTTGAAGTTCATACCGTAGATGCCGGCGATAAAGGAAAGCGGTATGAAGATGGTGGCAATGATGGTCAATACCTTCATCACCTCGTTCATACGATTACTGATGATGGAAAGATAAAGATCCTGCATTCCAGACAGCATATCCCGTAATGATTCAATGGTATCGATTACCTGGATCGTGTGGTCGTAAACATCGCGAAGGAATGGCCCGGTGGCTTCACCGATCAATGGAGCGCCGTCCTTTTGGAGATAGGTGATAATTTCCCGTATCGGCCAAACCTGCTTGCGCAAATAAATCAGCTCGCGTCGGATGGTATGAATTTTTTCGAGGATATCGGCATCGAGATCACTATCAATGGCTTCTTCCACAGCTTCCAGTCGCTGGCCCACGTTTTCCAGAATGACAAAGTAGTTGTCCACAATGGCATCGATCAGGGCGTAGGCCAGATAATCGCAACCCGCGCTTCGGATTCGCCCTTTCCCTTTGCGAATCCGTTCCCGCACCGGATTGAAAACATCACCCTCATCTTCCTGAAAGGAGATGAGAACCGTTTTGCCTAGTACCAGGCTGAGTTGTTCGGAAACAATACTGTCCTTTTCTTTGTCGTGTTCGAGCATTTTGATGACGATAAACAGATAATCGTCAAACGACTCCACCTTGGGGCGCTGTGTTGTGTTGAGGATATCCTCTAATGTCAACGGATGAATGTGATAGTGCCTGCCGATATCCTCGATCAGGGCGATGTCCTGAATACCGACCACGTTGATCCAAGTCGTGGCATCGGGAGTTAAAAGGGACGTGGCCTCACCAATATCGGTCAATGGTTGCTCGATGTGTGTCTCGGCATCAAAATGCAGCATTGAAAGGCTGGATTGCTCGGTTTTTATTTCCCCCACGTGAATCAGTGTGCCGGGAGAACTGCCCACCTTTTTCAAAGATTTACTGATAAATCGTGGCATTGGTAATCCTTAAAAGCGATTATTTCGAAATGGGTAACAAATGATTTTTTTTATGTCGTCGACGCCGTTTGGGGGGCCGGGTCATTGCTCTCGGTTTCGGGCGTCGCGGAATCTGTAGCGGGCCTTTTGCCAATCATCCGGCAGGCCATCGTAATAATGTCCGTTTCCGATAGATGCTCCGCCGTGACAGTGGCGAGCCCTTGGCCCACCATCTGTTCTTCATCCACCACCAATGACGCGCCGGCTTCTTCCAACAAGGTGATATGTCGATGGTAGCGCCCCCTTGCGATAATTTTCACCTGTGGGGTCATTTCCCGAACCATCCGGATCATAGATGCTGCCGTGCGGCTGTCGGGTACGGTCACGACCACCACCGCGGCGTCATGGATGCCGGCATGGTCGAGCACGTCGGCTCTTGTGGCGTCTCCAAGATAGATGACGACACCTTCCTTTGCGGCGGATTCAATGGCCGAGGGATTCAGTTCGATTATTTCCGGGTCCACGCCCATGGATTTCAAATTGTTAGCTACTTTTTTGCCGGCCGGTCCGAATCCGATGATCAAGGCCTTTTTGCACACGGTTGGTTCATTTTGGAGTACATTGGTGGTTGCCGGTTGTTTGGACATCCAGACGAGCAGCTTTTCAGCCAGGGGCTCTGCATAACTGACCATGTAGGGTGCTAAAAACATGGAAAGTGTGGTAATCGACACCGCAACCGTAAAAAGCTCCGGGCCGATAATCCCGCCATCCCGACCGGCTGCCACCAGCACAAAGGCAAACTCTCCCACCTGACCCAGGGTGATCCCCGTGCCTATGGCTACTTGGTTGTCTACATGCAGCAATATGAAAATAAAGCAAATAATCAGGACTTTAATTAAAAATACAACGACTGTCGCCGGTAAAACCAGGTGGAGGTGGGTGGCCAACCAACCTAAATCGAGCAGCATGCCGATCGAAGTGAAAAACAGCACTACAAAAAAGGTTCGAATGGCATCGATATCCGAGCGGATCTGGGTGGCAAAGGGGGATTCGGCCAATAGCATTCCCGCCAGAAAAGCGCCCAGCGCCGGTGACAGTCCAACCAGGTGTGCGCTCCCAATGGCGCCCATGGCCGACAGAATTGCCAGCAAGATCATCAGTTCCCGGTTGGCGAATAACCCTTCGCGTTTCAACAACCAGGGAATGATCCAATAGAACATCAGGTAAAAGACCAGTACCAGGCCACCGGCCGCGGCAATCACCTTGCCGATGCGCAGGGCGATGGATGCCAACGTGCTGGCTTCCCCGATCAGACTCACCAACAGTACCAATGGTACCACGGCCAGATCCTGAACAAGCAAAATGCCAAGGGACATCCGTCCCCGGTTGGAATCGATCTGGGCGTTGTCCAGAAGAACCCGCAGAACAATGGCGGTTGAACTGACGGCAAACGCACAACCGATTACAACCGCCTGGGAAGTCGGAATGAAAAATCGCATGATGGCGGTGACAATGATCAGGGTCATGAGGACCTGCAGGGCGCCGCCGGAAAGCAGATCTTTGCCCAGGGATTTAAGATGCTGAAAAGAAAATTCAAGGCCAATTGAAAAAAGCAGCAGAGCCACACCCAATTCGGCGACTGACGCGACCGTAGCGTAATTGAAGAGCAGTGTGCCGACAATGCTGCCGGCCAGCAGATAGCCGACGATCGCACTTTGCCGGAAAAGTTGGGCCAGGATACCGGCTGCATAGGCGGTCAATAGCAGCAGAAACAGTTTTAACAGCAGGGGCCACATGGGTATGGTCTCCTTGTGTTTAGGACATTTTAACGCTGAAAATAATCATCACGACCTGGGTTGCTGTACCACGTCAGGTCGGCTTTGCGCCTTTTTATCGGGCCAACTGGCATTTGCGGTTAGGCCCGATATAGGTAGTCAGGAGGTTGGTTCGAATATAATTTGAATGGCATCGGAGGATTTAAAATCGACCTTGTATCCGGGTCCGATGACACCTTTGGCGGTCAACTCGACCTGTTTCCTTTTTACGGTAACACCTTCAGTGCCTTCCATCAGTAAATAGGTGCCGTTAGAACTCTGGTCGGTGAGATAATAGGTCCCCTTTTTGAATTCGACGATGGCATGCGTTCGTGAAACCCTGTTGTTGGACACCTGAATGTCGTTGCTTTTTTGGCGGCCGATTTCTACCCGGGACCGGGTTTCGTTGACAATGACCACCACCTTTCCGTATTTCAGGATCAGGCAAGCGGGTGGGGTCTTTTTCGGTGCTTTTTGGGGCGTCTTTTTTGGTTTTTTCAGGGATGCTTTTAGCGCTTCGGCTTTGATTCCGTAAAAGCGCAGGAATTCACCGCACTTTTCGCATGGAATTTGAGACCCCATATTCGAAACGCGTTTTTCATCAATGACATTCTTATAGCCGCACTCTTCACAGTAAACGATCATAAACGACTGCCTGTGGTTGCTGTTTTTCATCCCCTAAGGGAAAAGACGTTTGTTTTGATGAAAATCTAAACCGTCACATTTCATCTTAAATTCGTTCAACAATCAAGTCTTTTTGATTGAAACGGATGAGCAATCATCACCCAAATCTTGTCGGTGCCGACCATATGCCCACAATGGCCAAAATACTGGGAGATGAATGCCGACAATGGTCTTTGTTGGTAACGCTGGATGTCGCTTCCGGGGAGGTCGATTCACGATTCCTCATCTGAGACCGGCTGGATTAATCAAGAGGCGTTATAATTTTTTTATCCTACCAGAATGGTTGATAAATAATCAATACTTGATCCGCTATAAACGACACCCGGTTTTTCTGGGCCTTCCGTTTGAATGCCATCGGAAGATTGTCTCGTCGAAAATCATAGACCACGCAACTACCTAAAAATTTGCCCAATGCTTATCCGGTTAGCCAAAATCAGTTCAAGTTTTCAGAAAAATGGCCGAAAGTGTTATTGAAATTTAAGTACAAAGGATTTTGTTCCATCATGAAAGTTTTTTTTAGTAAAGGCAGGCTTACAAAGGCGGCCATGGCTATCTTTCTCATGGTCGCCATTTTTATGGCCGGCGCTCAGCGTGGCTATGATTTGGGTTTTACCGCTGGTGAAAACAAAGCCAACAGCTGGTGGATTGATAAAAAAAGCAATTATTATGAATCCGCTAAAATCAAGCAAAAACGGATCGAGATGAAATACAACGAAGTTTGAGCATCATTCAGTTTTCCTCAAATGGATTTCAAAACAGGCTGTTCAAACCATCAAGTTCATGATATAAACCACAAAAATGAGCTTGATGGTCCAGTCCGTGTGCAATTTTCGTAACTGCCCCACCCCAAGCCCCTTGGGCAATGCTAGATAATATAGTGATTTAAAGTAATTAATAATTAGGCAAGGTATTTGCTTAACCAATCGGCTCAACTCGTGCTCAAGATAGGGGATTTATTCCTGATAATCCCGTTTGTGATGTTTTTTTAATTGGTATTTAAAGAACGCCAATCTCCACAACATTCGTACTGCTGATAAACGCACCGCGCTGACTTCCCAGCTGGTATCTTTTTTCTCCGACACGCTGAAACCTGCCAAGTAGTGGTCTGTTTGGTCTCTTTGAGGCCCACAGGGTCAATAGACCGATGATATTGCCGGTAATCCGCATACCATCCAAAAGGAGGTGATGCCGCCGACCAAACGCCCGGGTCAATATCAATTCAATGTCAGGCACACTGGTTCAATAATCTATCAACTAGGGAGGAGCGCACATGAAAAGATCAATCCGTACTATCTTTATTATTTTTACCCTTACCATCTGCTTTGCCGCCCTGGCATGGGCCGGATCCGCCACAAAAGATGAAGTCATTGCCAAATGCGAAGCGGCCGCCAAGCTGATCCAGGAAAAAGGTGTCGATGCAGCCAGCCAAGCCATTGGGGACAAATCAGGACCTTTTGTATGGAAAGATACCTATGTGTTTCTCATGGATCTTGATGGAAAAATGATCGCCCATCCCATCAAACCCGAATTGACCAAAAATGACAATCTGCTGCAAGTGGCGGATACAGACGGCAAACCGTTGTTTGTTGAGTTTGTCAAGGTGGCTGGCAGCCAGGGCCAGGGCTGGGTGGATTACATGTGGCCCAAGCCGGGACAAGATCAACCGGCGGCGAAAAGCAGCTATATTTATCGGATTCCCAATACCCCATACTTTGTTGGTGCGGGGATTTATAAATAATAGAAAATAATTATAATCAGATAATATCCCCATCAGTCCTGGCGCTATCTTTCCCCATATTTCGGAGTGCCTTGCGCATGAGGTAAAATATGGGGTCAATATGAATTGGTATCGGGCGATAAGTCTCTCTTGGGTGGAAAAAAGCCGGCACGGATGATCCGTGCCGGCTTTACTTTTATCCAAATTACTATGAAGCCTTTCGGGATGTTAAGAGTGTTCCTGCGGGGATTCCCAAACGGGCGTCAAGCGGATACTGTCGACCCCAGAATCAGGTCTGATGGAAAGCAATTGAACAGTATTCGATTGATTTTGCAGCTCACCGATCCGGCCGCCGTCAACCTGCCACCCTATCGGTCTGCCAGAATGTGAAATCTTAAGCAAAAAATGTCCTTTTAATGTGCTCTGGGGAAGATTCCGCAAAGGACTTATATTAATGGTGACGCCGTCGCCCGTTTGCCTGATTTGACTCAAGGTACGGTAAGCGAACTGAGTCCAGCATGTGGCCGTATCCGGAGCCAGCATTTGCTGCATAGGATCGATGCCGGTTTTGATAAAGTCGACCCATCCCTGAACCACATCCAGACTGCGCTGGATATCTTCATCAAGCAGGTTTGCCCAGTGAAGGCATATTAGGGGGCGGTCAAAGGCGAACTGGGGCTGGGCGGCAATCACATGCCAGGGCACCGGGGCGATGCCGCGCTCGATGATCAGTACGCCTGCTTCCCACGCCATGAGCGGATGCTGTCGGGGGTGAATCATTTTTGCCTTGGTCAAATCCGTGGTGACATAACGGATGCCATGCTTGTTCAAAATGCCATGAATGCCATGCCTGCCGCCGCCAAAGCTGTGGTTTAGCCCGGGCGGGACAAAGGCCTGAGGCAGGGGACCCAGACCATTTTGTTCCAGAATCCGGTCAAAGGCATCCAGATGGGCTTCGATTACCGCCAAGGGACGCATTTCGCCTTGTGTATTGTGGAATTCAGTGCGCGAGCGCCGGCCCTGATCCCAGAATTCATGGCCCACGCCATGCAGGCCGATTTCCAGTAGACCCCGGTTATCGTTCAGGGTTTGGGCCGCCTGATCCAGCCAGGGCCCGACATTGTGACGGTTATCCCAATCGGCTCCCATCCAGTTGGCGGAGGGGATTTTTTTCAACAGATTGGTCCGATCCCATTCACAGGCCACGAACGCAATCAGGGGACGCATGTTGAGCTGCCGGGCCAAATGGACCAGCGCCAGGTAGTCTGAAGGATGGTGGCGTCGCTTCAAGCCGGATCGAAAGGGACTGTTCGGGCCAACCGGATGGGATTTTTCCCACCACCCCACATCCTCGATGACCAGCTGAATTGCCATGGGAATGGTGATCTCGAATGCCATGGTTCTATTTTCTGTGACGGTTTGACAGTCGCCTTGCTGGCTGCAGGATCAGATTCAACGTTTAAACACAATCATCGGCCAGCCTACAAACTGATATGGCGCCGAATATGGGGGCCGATCAACCGTGAAAGCCATACCGGAAGACGTGTCCACGCCTTAAAAGAAAGGCGCTCGTACATGGGATCCACCGGGTCTCCGGCCAGCGTTAAATAGTACCAGTACAGCGGTGTGGGCTCCGCTTCCCACTGACGCTTAAAATTGTAGGTTCCCGCTCCGGGTGATGAGCGGCCAAAATCAAAGATATCTATTCCCTTATCGCAGGCATGGGCCAGAATGGTCCAGTATAGCAGCATATTGCTGCCCAGTTTACGAAAATCTTTTACCGATGATGCCCAGGGGTTGTGCAATCGATTGCGGTATTGAAGCACAATGCTGGCCGCCACGGGGGTGCCTTTGTAGCGCACCAGGGCCACCCGGGCCCGGTCGCCAAATGTGTCGAACAGCACCTCGAAAAGGCGGTAGTGGTGGATGGGGGACCCGAGGTCGCGCATGTTACGGGAAAAAATCTGGTAGAACGCGGGAAGCAGATTCGCTCCGCCCACTTCATGGGTCAGTCCATTTTTCATGGCTTTTTTAATCTGGCTGCGCAGCTTGGATTTGAAAGACTGCATCAATTGCTGTGCATCGGCTGGCAACGGGCGCCTCAAGCTGGCTTTATGGCTGGACACCTGCCAGGCGCGTACATTGGTTTCCAGATTGAAATTGCCTGCTGCCTGGGGCAAGGCCTGATGTGACGGGTCACATTGCAGCGGATTGATCTGCCGCAATTCGATCCAGCGCGCCTGATTACTATGGGCAATACCAATCGCCTTTTCAAGCAGCAATGTTTCGCAGTGCCGGTTGTCAGCCAATACACCGGCCACGTCGACATAAGGCAGCGACACCAACCGCCGTCGTTTTGGCCCGGTGCATAATAAGACCAAGGCCAGGATTCCCCTGACCTTTGGTTGGGTTGACGTGGATGGGTCCCGATCATCAGGAGGGGCGATGGCCATTAAATAGAAAGTCGGCAGGTTGTAAACCTGTTCAAAAATGGCTTTCCAGCCGAACAGATGAAAAGGACCGCCTTGGGGATGATTGAAAAGGTACCGGTCCCAGTCGGCTGGCTGATCACAAATGACGATATTCATAAAAATAGAATACCATCATTTGACATTCAATCAAATTGGTTAAAGGAGAAAAGGGCATCATCGGTTAGCCCAGGCGGGGTAGGTGGTACGGCAGGGGGATTACGGCGTTGTTGAAATGGCCACAGCGGCAATATCGTCGTGGGGCTTGAATCGGGGATAGCGATGGCACAACGGATCGCTGATCTGGAGTTTGTGAACGTATCGGTAAACAGACTGCAGTCCGCCACTCAGGTAACGTTCAACCAGCATATCCAACTGATGGCCGTCTTCCGGATCTTCCTGGGGAATGAACAAGCCGTCGGTAAAAAGCAGAATATGCCGGATGCCTGAAAGGCGCTGGCGTCCCCGACTGATGAAATCCAGGGCTTCCGATTCCCCGTTTAGCGATCCATAGGTTACGTTGACCCGCCGGCGTACGGCGATGATCTGTTCCTTCAGGTTTTCAAAGATGGCAGGCGTGCCGCACACGGCCATGTCCCGCCACATGCAAAGGGTTTCCAAATCATGACAGTGATCGGGAACCAATACCTGATAGTTGTGATCATCATCGATGGTCAAAATCAGGCTGTCACCACTTTGCACCCATTCAAATTCATCTTTGCCGACATGAACCACGGCAAGGCTGGTACACCATAAATTCTCTTTTTGCCGCAGATCCACGCCGCGTTGTTGCATGGCTTCAAGAATGCGGCGATTGGCGCGATGGGTGAGCTTGAAAAGCGGGGCGTTTCCAGTCCGGAACGTATCGCGGGCCAAGCGGGAGGCAAGATATCCACCGGTTTTACCATCTTCGTAGAGGCTGCCGTTTAGTGCGGTGGCGCCGTCAAACACGCCAACCATCCGATCGCCCAGAAAATAGGCGTCTTCATTTAATGTTCCACTGCCTTTTTTATACAGCCAATCAATTTTAAACGGATGCTCTTGCATATGCTGCGACCGCCACGCCTCCCACGATTGAAGAATAATCCAACTTTTCGATATTTAAATCATTAATGAAAAAAAGCGAGGGGGTCCAATTTTTTGTTTCGATTGTGTATTCGGCGACAATCGACATTTTCAATGGCGTCAGCAAAAGACCGGCACGGCGCTGGCTCGACGTGAAGCAGATTTTTTTGAGTTGACTTAATGAAAAATCAATCGTATTAAAATATTTAAAAAAATTAATTTATAGATAGCGAGTTCGTAAAAATGAAAATCAGCCAAGAACAAAAAGCAATCAACCGGCACGCCATTATCCGTGCGGCAGTGGCGGTGATATCTGAAAAAAACTTCAAATCCAGCACCATGCGTCAGATTGCCAAAGCCGCCGGCATTGGGGATGCCACGATTTATAATTATTTCGCCACCAAGGATGCCATTTTGTTTGCCTATTACGGGGACCACATGCAGGGCTGTATCCAGGCCCTTACGGAGGTGGCGGATTTTCATACCTTCACGCTTCAGGAACAGCTTCAGACACTTTTTGAAACGGGTCTGGAGCATTACCTCGCTGATCGCGAATTCGTGGAGAAAACGTTTCACCGGGTTCTGTTGCGTGGCAGCCGGGACTGGGCACAGGTGAAACCCGTTCGCACCGCCTTCTTAGCGGCGGTTGACGATATGCTGGCCGCCGCCGTCGAGGTGGGGGAGATTCCTGAGCCGGTTTTCCAGGAACTGATCGGCCAATTTTTCATGGATGCTTACATCGGTGTGGTGCATTATTGGCTGGCCGACGAGTCCGAAGGGTTTGCCAACACCAGCGTGCTCATCGATCAAGGATTGGACCTGGCGTGTGCCATGCTCAAAGCCGGCATTGCCAACAAGATTTTCGATATCACCGTTTTCCTATTTAAAAACCATGTTCTGAACAGGCTGGATCGTTTTGTTGAGCCTGTGCGGACCATGGGCAAGATGAAACGGCAATTCATGGAGGGGATGGATGAACGCTGACCTGCCCATTGGGAAAATCGGCCGGGCCCTGACAAGTGGACATACGGCGGCTAAAATCGGCGGCCGGATGCTTTCTTATTATACCAAGCGTCCTTTTCTGTCCGCCGATGCGCGTCAGCAGGCCAGACAGGCGGCGACTCAGAAAAGCGCCGAAACGCTATTCCAGGGGCTGAGTCTTTTGCGCGGCACGGCATTGAAGATGGCCCAGCAGCTCAGCCTGGAAACGGATCTGCTTCCGGAAAGCGCCTGCCGGGAACTGGCCAAGGCCTACCATCAGGTGCCGCCCATCAACCGTGCCCTGGTGCGCAAGGTGGTGGGAAAGGCCCTGGGAAGCCCGCCCGAAGCGGTCTTCCGGCGGTTTGACTTGACAGCCTTTGCGGCTGCCAGTCTGGGGCAGGTTCATTATGCCGAAGACCAGGACAATCAACCGCTGGCGGTTAAAATTCAGTATCCCGGCATCGCCCAGACCATTGCCGGTGACGTGAGTCTGTTGAGGCAGTTGCTGTGGCCTCTGATTCAGCGTGATCAATTGATTCCAACATTGAACGAGGTGGCTGCACGCCTTACGGAGGAGGTGGATTATCTGAAAGAGGCTGAACAGGTTGCCTACTTTGCCGATCGTCTGAAGCTCGCCGATGTTCGAACCCCCATGGTAAAGCCTCATCTAAGTTCATCGACTGTATTGTGTACCACCATGATGCCGGGCAGACCGCTGGACATCTGGCTGAAGGATAATCCCTGCCAGGCGGATCGGGATCGCATCGCCCAGACACTACACAATCTATTTTTAACTGGCTTGTACGAACTCAACCTGATTCACGCTGATCCGAATCCAGGCAATTTCATCATCGGTGACGATCTGACCGTCGGTCTGGTGGATTTTGGATGCGTCAAGCAGTTGAAACCGGATTTTGTGGAAGGATGCCGGCAATTGGCGGCGGCTTCAGCCCATCACGACAAAGATGCCTATTTCAGGCTAATGATCACCCTGGGATTGCTGCCGCGGGATTTGGCCAAAGCGCAAATGGATGCTGTTCGGGCTGTATCCGACGATATGGGAGACTGGTTCGGCCGCCTGTACGCCAATGAGATCTTCGATTTCAGCGCCACCCCCGATTTTATTGCCGACGGCAAGGCCATTTTGCGCCACTTTCATCACCTGCGCCAGCATTTTAAAATGAACCCCGAGTTTATTTTCATGGATCGCACGCGCTATGGGTTATTGAGACTTTTTGAGACCATGGGCGCCCGCGTGAAATTCCGCAACCCTTACGAATGGTGAGAGAGGGATAACCATGCAACCGAGAAACACATCAGACGCAACGCTGATCAATCGCTTTGCCCTGAAAGAACGCCTTTTAAGCCGAACCGGCTGGTATGGATTCATGATCGTCAGAACCTGGGGAATTTTCGTGCAGGCACCGATCTGGGCAGTGGTTTATCTCGTGTATTCTCTTGCGGCCTTTACGCTTGTTATCCTGCCCGGTCTATGCGCCCACTGTCCCTACCCGTCCGAGTATTCCTCCTGCCTGTTCCTGCCACCAACATTGGTCAACCGTTTCTACCCCTACAAGGGCCCTCAGATGCATCCGGCGTCTAAAATTGCGGTTCCGGTCGCCATGATGGGAATTGTGTTGATGCCGCAATTCTGGCTGATTGCCAATCTGCCCCTGTTTCTGCTCTTCTGGCTGCTGGCGTTGCCGACACTGGCCACCTTTCCCATGCATTATTGCAAGCACTGCCGCCATTTCGATTGCCCGCTTGAATAAAGCTTGCCGATAATCGTTTAAATTGAGTTCTCGTAAACGTCCAATTAAAAAATCGCCTCGATGGTGAATCAGAATCATTCTTTAATTATCAGATAATAACTTTGGTTTTGAGATAAAGTTAATTTCTGACGATGCCGATAGTCTGGCTTATACAAGAACGGCTTATTCCAACGAAAGGGGCGATTCCACCATGGCATTCATCCGCAACTTGAAAATCAAGCACAAATTACAGGTTACCGGCATTTTGTATGTTATTTTGATTTTAATCGTGGCATATTTTTTTATCAGTTCCAATTCGTTGATCAAAACCGCGTCGGTACAGCAAAGCGAGCTCAATGCATTATCCTTTGATATCCAGCAGGTCGCTATGGCGGTAAAGGACTATGTTTTTTCAAGAACCACAATCGAGCAGCTGCAAGGGAAGTTTGATGTGCTTGCCGGCAAGCTGACCGATAATCGCCTGCTTGATGAATTGAAGCAGGTCGGCAATCAGGCTGACGCATATGAAAACCGAAGGCTCAGAAATATTGAAATCGAAAACCAGATCAATCAGCTCACGGATACGTCATTGACGGCTTCCAACGATACCATTAAAGGTATCAGTCAACGATTGGTGGATGAGAACACCAGGGCCGACGTTTCCAACCTGGAACGCGCCGTAATCGTTGGTGCCAACATCAACACCTCTTCGAACTTCCAGATCAAAGTGCTTTTTGGAAAATTGAAAACGGATATTGGCGTAAAAAACGAATTAATCCAGCTTCTGGACACACTAGTGAAAAATGTCACCAGAGATGTCGAAATGCTGAAAGGCACGCAATACGATCAAGCCGCCAAGGCGGCATTGAAGACCAATCTGGCGATCAAGGACATGGTAACCGAGTTTATCGACAATGTTCAGATGCTCCAGACGATTGAAGCGGATATGCTGACGCGTATCGATACCATTGGCCAGGAGGTCAACGAGCTGGTTGCCAAAAGCAGCCAGGATCTGTTTGGGACCATCAAAGGGTATTTTACGCAGATTATCGCGATTATCCTGGTTGCTTCCGCCGCCGGGATCTTAATCAATTTTTTCCTGGGCAAAGCCGTTTCCGGATCACTTGACAAGCTGAATCATCTTGTCAAGGACCTGGCCGAAGGCGAAGGGGATTTGACCAAACGAATCAATTTAGCCAGTCAGGATGAAACCGGTGAGCTGGCCAAATGGATTAATATTTTCGTTGAAAAGCTCCATCGTATCATCCAGGATGTGTCGCTCAATGCCAATTCTCTGAACAGCGCCTCATCCGATCTTACCACTATTTCTCATGAAATGAGTGAAAGCGCCCGTCACGCGTCAGACAAAACCAGCAATGTGGTATCCGCAACGGAAGAGATGAGCAGCAAGATGAACTCCGTGGCAGCTGCCAGCGAAGAGGCATCAACCAATGTCTCCATGGTTGCCAGCGCTTCCGAAGAAATGGCCATCACCGTCCAGGAAATTGCAAAAAGCGCTGAAAAGGCCCGCTCGGTGACCAATGACGCCGTTAATAAAGCCACCGGCGCCACATCAAACATCAACAAATTGGGTGAGGCCGCCGTTTCGATCAGCAAAGTCACTGAAGTGATCACTGAAATTTCCGAGCAAACCAATCTTCTGGCCCTCAACGCCACCATCGAAGCGGCCAGAGCCGGCGAGGCCGGCAAAGGGTTTGCTGTCGTGGCCAATGAGATCAAGGAGCTTGCCAAACAAACGGCTCAGGCAACCCAGGAAATCAAAGCCAAAATAGACGGAATTCAAACCTCGTCTTCACAAACCGTTTCCGAAATTGATATCATTTCAAAGGTCATCAACCAGGTGGATGAAATTGTGTCGTCCATCGCCACAGCGGTCGAGGAGCAATCCACCTCGACCCAGGAAATCGCCGGCAATGTCAGCCAGGCTTCTGAAGGCATCCGGGAAGTGAATGAAAACGTTTCCCAAAGCTCGGTTGTTTCCGAGCAGATTGCAGAAGACATCGCCGATGTCAATCAGGCCGCCGGCACGTTAACACAAAGCTGCGACAAGGTGAACTCAAGTGCAGGCACACTAGCCAAGCTGGCTTTAAAACTTGACCAGACCATCGCCCTTTTTAAACTGTAACAGAAAGGTCCTTATGAACGACTCCTGTCTTGAATTTGCCAAGGCTTTTTCCAACGCCAACGGAATATCCGGTTTCGAGGACGACGTCTTGAAACTGGCTCGCGGATTCATCGCACCGTCCATCCATATCGAAGAAGACAAAATCCGCAATCTTTACCTTCGTTCAAGCCGCAACACCGGCAACCGTCCTGTGGTAATGATCGATGGGCACTCGGATGAGGTGGGCTTTATGATTCAGTCCATCAACAAGAACGGAACCCTCAAATTCATTCCCGTCGGCGGTTGGTCATCCCAGGTGGTGATGGGGCAGCGAGTAAAGGTACGAAATGCGAAAGGTGAGTACATTCCGGCCATTGTTGCCGCCAAGCCGCCACACTTTATCAAGGCCGAAGACAAAAACAAAGCCATTGATATTGCTGATATGTTTATCGACGTCGGTGCCATGTCAAAGGCAGAAGTATGTGAAGACCATATGATCGAGCCTGGTGCGCCTGTTGTTCCGGATGTTGACTTTTCCTTTGATGCCGCAAGGAAAATGATGATGGGCAAAGCTTTTGATTGCCGGTTGGGGTGTGCGGCGGTGATCGAAACGCTTAACCGGCTGGAGCACCTTGATGCCAAGGTGGATGTGGTGGGGACGCTATCCTCCCAGGAAGAACTGGGACTGCGAGGGGCCCAGGTAGCGGCTCGGCGGGTCGATCCCGATGTGGCCATTATTTTCGAAGGAACGCCGGCGGATGATGTATTCAAGGATGAGGATGCAGCCCAGAGTGTACTGAAAAAAGGTCCCCAGATCAGGCATCGCGATAATTCGATGATGGCCAATCCCCGTTTTGTGGGGTTTGCCCGAAAGATCGCCCGACGTGCAAGCGTGCCCTTCCAGGATGCCGTTAGAGATAGCGGGGGAACCAACGGCGGGATGGTGACCCTTGCCGGGCGCGGGGTCCCAGTGGTGGTACTGGGCGTCCCGGTTAGATATATTCACGCTCCCCATGGCCTGGCTGCCATTGATGATCTTCAGTGGGCCGTGGCCTGGGCCTGTGAGATCATCAAGCAGCTTGATGAAGATATCATCAAGGGCTTTTAAGGTATCCATCGGACACGCGATGGATACAAAATGGAATGTCCGGTTTGTGGCAGACAATATGATTATGCCATTCCACCAGAAAAACTGTCACCAGAAGAACGGCAGCGGATGATTGATTCCACATTTATTCCCTGAATCCTGCATGACAATCGGAATCCCATTGGAATTCTTTTCTTCTCTATACTTAGGTTATTCTCCTTGATGGAAAATGATGAGTCAATGATTGCGTTTTAATCGGCGTTCTTATTGTTCTGGCAATTCACTCCATAAAGTGTTCGTTATTCCGGCCAAGGTCAAGCATCCAGGCATTTACTGGATGCCGGATCAGGTTCGGCATGACGTTGTATTTCCTGCCCCCCGTAAAATGCCCCACCTTTTCCAATATTTAATTTTCGATTTTGGTCATCTACAGGGGGCCGTCGGTCATCGTCACCACCTTATCGTTGATTCTCCATCAAAGCGCTCACATATGTGTGTTAACCAAACGTTACGCTTAACGTTACCTGCCGTCAACATTGTTGTGCGCAGGATCGCCTCCCCAGCTTTCTGAATTACAAGCCTGTAAAAATATCAATTAATAACAATATGATCGGTGTCTCCTCGGCGAAATTCAGCGGGCCAGACGAAACGGCATGAATGTTGGAATATTTATAATGAGAACAGCATCACCACCCAATAAGTGCTTCTTTGAATCCAGGGGAGGTTGCGATGAGAAAAAATTATTTCAGCGTTTATTTTTTCTTATGGTTATTCTCTGTCCTGCACCTTTAATCATGAGAATTCAAGACTGGGTTGTAACCGTTTTGAGATGAACGAAAGCGGTCAGGTTATCGTATTTGGGAGCTGCATTGAACCATAATTTCAAAGAGGAGAGAAAAGATGAAAAAATCAGGTGCGCCGATGAAACGGTTGGGTATGTTGTTTTTATTTGCCATTCTCGCATCCTTTCTGATTTATCCGCCGGTTTTCGCTGATACACTGGATGATATGAAACGACAGATCGATGCCCTGAAAGACCAGGTACAGCAGTTAGAGAAAAGCAAAACCACTGATGCCGATAAAGCCAAAACGCCTAAAAAAGGATCCGTAATGCTGTCCGGCATAAACACGGAACTGACCATCGGCGGTTATGCCAAGCTCGATGTCGTCTATAGTGATGTCAGTGCCGGGGCTGACAGCGATGCGAACCTCTTTTTTTATCCGCGTGCCATTCCCCTGGATACCGACTCGACGAGCAGTATCACCAGATTTACGGCCAAGCAAAGTCGCCTGTTTGTTGAGACACGCACCCCCACGTCCTGGGGGGACTTGAAAGTCCGTATCGAGGGAGACTTTTATGGTCAAGGGGGAAACCAGAAAATAAGCAATTCATCCACATTCCGGCTGCGTCACGCCTATGGAGAATTGGGCAATCTGATGGCCGGCCAAAACTGGTCGACATTTATGAACGCGGGAGCACTTCCGGAGACCATTGACTTCGGCGGGCCGGCAGCTTCAATCTTTATCCGGCAGGCACAGATTCGTTGGACCCAACCATTTGATTGGGGCAGCATACAGGTTGCCGCCGAGAATCCGGAAACGTGGCTGCTGGCCAATGACGCGACCATTTCCGCCACACCGGATAACGACCGCATTCCGGATGTCGTTGCTCGATTGAACCTGAATATCGGGGCCGGAAAGTTCTCACTGGCCGGCATGGGGCGGGAATACCGGATTGATTCGCAAACCATCGATGAATCCGAGTTCGCCTATGCCGCCAGTGTTGCCGGTGTGCTCCCAACTTTCGGAAAAGACGATCTCAAGATCCTTTTTAACTATGGGAACGGGCTTGGCCGGTATATGGTTACCAATTTTGAAGGGGCCCAATTGGATGCAAATACTGGTGAAATGGAGCTTGTTGACCAATGGGGTGGCTATGCCGCATACCGTCATTTCTGGTCGGATAGATGGCGCACAACCGTTGCCTATTCCTATGGCGAGGCAGACAACAATGTCGAGATCGTTGGAGACGCGGTCAACAAAAAATTCCAGTCTGTGCATGGCAATCTGATCTGGAGTCCTGTACCGGCTGTCAACCTCGGTTTCGAGTATATCTGGGGCTATCGCGAACTCGAAAATGGTCAGGATGGAGAACTCAATCGCATGCAGTTCGGCGTCCAATATAATTTTTTCTAAAGTAAGGAACCGCTTTCGCTAATCAATGGTGCGGTTTGGTCGGTGTTTTCCAGACCGCATCGGTTCTTTAGAGGATTTATCGATCTTTCGGCGGTTTTAAGGGGATGCCATATTTTTTCATATACTTCCATATGGATGTGCGGCTCAACCCAAGGTGTCGGGCAACATCGGTTTTGTTCCAGTCCATGGCGGTCAAGCACTCCAACAGCTGTGCTTTGGTCAGCTTTCTTCGGCGCGGATAGGCGCTATTCTCGTTTGTGGCAATGGTTGATGAGCGGGTTGGATCCCGGATTTCTATGGGAAGGTCATTTGGCTCAATGGTTGCACCCGTGCACAGAACAAAGGCATGCTCAATGGTGTTTTCCAATTCCCTCACATTTCCCGGCCAGGAGTAATCCAGCAGAAACCGCATGGTTTCAGATGAAACGCCTTGAATGTGTTTGCCGCTGCTTAAGTTTTTTATCTCGATGAAATGGTTGATGAGCTGCGGGATGTCTTTTTTTCTCTGCCTTAACAATGGCAGATGAATGGGAAATACTTTGAGGCGATAGTAAAGATCTTCTCGAAAAGTCCCTGACTGGACCGCTTCATAAAGGTTCTGGTTGGTTGCGGCAATTATCCGGATGTTGATTTTACGGTTCCCATTTTCACCGACGCGGTTGATTTCCTTTTCCTGAATAACGCGCAGCAGTTTGATCTGAATATAGGGAGACATTTCGCCGACTTCATCAAGGAAAATGGTACCACCGTTGCCAGCTTCGAATCGTCCGATACGATCACTCACAGCGCCGGTAAACGCCCCCTTGGCATGCCCGAAAAGCTCGCTTTCAAGAAGGTTTTCGGGCAGCGCGGCACAGTTGACGGTAACCATGGGCGCCTGATGGCGATGACTACCGTCATGGATTGCCGACGCAACCAGTTCCTTACCCGTTCCGCTTTCCCCCTGGATCAATACCGTGGCATCGCTGGTCCCAGCAGCATCGATTAATGAGTAAACCTTTTGCATTTCTTGGCTGCTGCCGACAATCTTTCCATGCTGCGCAATGGTTCCGCTGCGCCGTGCGGCCTCCTGGGCTTTCAGCCGCATCTGATGAAGCGCCGTCAGGTCGGTGACCGTTTCCACCACCCCTAGAAAATTGCCATTCTCATCTTGTATGGCTGCAGCATTTTTAATAACAGGCACTTCGAAACCGTCACGATGGCGAAGTGTGCACTCTTTCAGCACTTCATCACCCTTTTCGAAAATTCCGCAGGCATCGATCCCTTCAGGGCATTTTTTCCCAAAGCATTTATTGCACGGGATTAGATTGCAGGTTTTTCCGACAACCTCGCTCCCTGTATATCCGCTGATTTGCTCCATAGATCGGTTCCAGAAAATGATCTGCCCCTGATTATCGAGGATGAACAAGCCATCACCCATAAAATCGACGACTTTTCTCAAAAACAGAGGGTTTTCGGGGAACAGACAGGTCATCGTCAGCACCTTTCGAAAGCAGGCATTTAACAATAAGCATTACCTTGTTTACGTTTTGAGGTCGTTAATCGTATCGTCCCGACAGGGTTTTGCCTCCAAGAGATCGACCAGCCACGGGGCATTGATTTTCCTGGCCAGAGTTATAGCCTGTCTGGAAAACAATTCGGCTTTTTGAGGATTGGTGCGGCGAATACTTTGCGAACGGATATGAAGCGCCAAAACCTGATGTTTGGTGGCGCCGGTTTCTTTAGCGGTTCGAAAGGCCGCATAGGCATGCCGGGTGGCCGCTTGTAAGTCATTTCGGGCCAGGTAAAGCCGAGCCAGGGCAAGGCGTGCTCGGGTTTTGACACGCCAGATGCTGTACACGTCGTGCAGGTAGCGTATTTCTTTCCATACGGTTTCGATTTCCTGTCTGGCGCTGTCGAGCCTGTTCAGCTGAAGGAAATTCTCGGCAATATTGATCCGGGCACTGAAGATGGTTTCCGGATCACCGCTTTCCAGCGCTTCGGACAAGGCCTTGCGGTTCAGGGATAGCGCCTGTTGCGGCATACATTGCAGCGCTTTCAACCAGCCCAGGGTATTGAGCATTCGGGGGCGCCAGAAGCGTTCATCTCCCGCTTCCCAGCGAGCCAGCCCTTTGTTCAGCAAATGCTCCGCCTTTGTCCACTCTCCGGTGGCGGTGTAGATCAATCCTTTTTGAAACAGAAGAAAATTATCGAAATAGCGGCTTTGCAGCGTTTGATTAAGGGCCTGTAGTTCCTCGCAAAGGTCCAGCGCTTCTTCGAATTCAGCGGTCCAGTTGTAGTGCTTGATCAGTGAAGCCAGCGTCCAGGCTTTTGCCTCTACCCCCATTTGCTCCTGGCTCAGATCCAAGGCTTCTACCAGCAGTTGCCGTGCGCTTTGAAACTTACCGAGCACCAAATGCAGCGAACCGAGGAAACTGGTCGCCTTCAGATAAATTTCCTGATTATAACGGATTTAGGGGAGCTGGATGAACATTAGTGTAACATGTTGATTTTTCGTAATATTTAAACAACTAGACTTTTTATTAATGATTTTGTATAGTTAGAGACCATACCCTGGCAAGGAGGTCTCTAACTATACATGGGAAAAGCAGATGCAGCAACATCCACCACCCGACTCAATAGAACCATATGTTTACCATTTTCTCAAGAACCCTATGACAACAAAATCAATTCGGCCGTCGATTTCAGAAAATTTCTGGATGCGCAATATGAGCTTTTCCCAGAACTGTTTCCGCCTTCATTTTCCAAAGGCTATCGGATGAAAGATAAGTATCGTTCGAAAAAGCTGTCGATTTGGATCCGCCGTATTAAAGTTGATGGCATCGCCTATACGATACGTCCAGCCTTTGCTATGCCCTATATGACTGGGTTTACAAAGGATGTTGAAAAACCTCTCATGTTGCGCAAGGCTGCTGTTCCCTTCTGGATGTTAGCCTACGGCTTCGGAAAAAACCCGATGTATTGGTACCGAATGGAGACGTCTCTTGGCAAAAACAGCCTCATCGGCACCTCCATTAAAAACCCTGAATACCTGCCCCAGCATATCAGCGCGGATGAAAAACACAGCCGAATCAAGGGCGAAAAGGTCTATGTGCCCTGCACGGTCGGCAACGATTGCATTTTAGGCGTGGCCGTGAAGAAAAGTGCCGGCCAACAGGACCTTGAGGCCGGCTATGGTGTTTTTAAAAAGGAAGCGCAGGACTTGAACCCGACTTACTCTCCGCAAACCTGCAACACGGATGGCTGGATGCCAACCATGAACGCATTCAAGTCATTATTCCCGGCTATGGTGCTCATCTCCTGCTTTTTACACCTTTACATTTCCATCCGAGATCGATCACGGAAAAAGTTCAAAGATATCTTCCGGTTGGTTTCAGATAAGCTGTGGAGCTGCTATCAGGCTAAAAGCAAAGCCTCTTTTGCTCAACGGGTGAGGCGTCTTCACGAATGGGCTTCCTGCCGTGAGATGCCATCTGTCATCATGACCAAGCTTGAAAAGCTGCGCAATAATCTTCCCTCATTTTCAATTGCTTATAACCATCCCGGCGCGCATCGGACAAGCAACATGGTCGATAGGCTCATGCAACGATTGGATCGTTACCTATTCTGCACCCAATATTTCCATGGAAGTCTTGAGGCAGCCGAGCAGGGTATTCGCGGATGGGCACTCATCCAGAATTTTGCGCCTTCAAATCCGAGGACGGTCGCCAAGTATCATGGCTTGCAAAGTCCGGCAGAAAGACTGAATGGCTTCCGATATCATGAGAATTGGTTGCAAAATCTTCTTATTTCGGCGTCACTCGGGGGGTTTAGAGGACCTCCCCAAAATCCGTGATAATCAGTAAATTTCTTTTTGACCGCTTTTTTGGGCGTGTTTTCTTGCTTCCATCAGTTTTTTCCGGGCCAGTCGGGGTTTGTGGAGAAAAAAGTAGGCCCATCCGATACGAAACAATCCTTCGGCGATCATTCTGTCATGTTTTCCGGCCTCGGCCAACGCCAACACTGTTTTGAAACTTTCCAGCGCTGCATCCAGCTGGCCGACACAGTACTGCATGTGACCTTTCCAGTTCAGCACACTGGGCAACATGGTCGCATGGTCTTCAGGGCGATGAGTCTTCAGTATCTCAACGGCCCGGTCGAAATAGACCAGCGCATTGTTGCAGGCAAAGACACGGCGTGCCTGATGGCCGGCTTCCAGATAATAGGCCAGTGCTTTGGCCCAGTGGCTGGCCATATAAAAATGATAGGCCAGTTGACCGATTACATCCACCAAGTGATCTCGGTGCAAATCTTCCAGTGCTTCACCGATCTGCAGGTGAATCTTTTTGCGTGACTGGCGCAACATCATATCGTAAGCGACATCACGCATCATCAGTTGCTGAAATCGATACTGATGGGGATCGGTCGGAGAAATTCGCTGGATCAATGCCGCCTGTTCCAGCGCATCGATGCCCTGGGTCAGATCCACTGACGGCCTGATCACTTTTCCCAGTAAGATGCGTGAAAAGGTGCTGCCGGCAACGGCAGCTACTTGGAGCAGGACCTTTTGATCTCCTGGCAGGGCATCCAGCCGGGCGGCCAGCACATCATAGATACCGGTTGGCAGTTTGAGTTGATCCATGGGTGATTTTAAAAACGCCCGATGACGGTCGATGACGATCTGATTGTTGCGCATCAGGGACTCGGCCAGCTCGATGATAAATAATGGATTGCCTTGTGCGCGATCGATGGCGATCTTTCTTAAAAAGGCATCCACATGGTTTGTGCCCAGGGCGGCGGTGAAAAGGGCGACGGCAGATTTGGAATCGACAGATTCCAATTGAATGACACGTTGGGATGTGTGCAAGTGATGATGGGTATTGAAACGCCGTCCTGCACATAGAATCAATAAAGGAAGCGTGTTTTTACTGACCGACAGGGTCGATAGGAATTCAATGGAATACGAATCCAGCCATTGACAGTTGTCGATGGCTATCAGACACGGCCGCGTTCTGGCGGCAGCGGAAAAAAGCTCGCTGAGCTGGGAAAAAATGGTCCGCTTACGCCCCTCCAGCAGTGTATCCTCATGAACCGCCTGTTTGCGGGCACGGTTGAATCGATCCAGAAGTCTGTCGCTCTTCTCGATCAGATGCCTGAACGCCACGGATGGCTTCCCGGTTGTTGGCCTGTCTGATGAGAATGTGCTGGCCAGCATTCTCATTAATAGCTGAAAAGGTTCAGATGCACCATAGGCTCTGCAACTGCCCGTCAGAACAAACGCCTGCTGCGTGATGGCTTCATTGATAAAGTGGGTGAGCAACCGTGTTTTTCCAATGCCTGCCGGTCCGATGAGGGACACGGTGACCGGTCCGTTGGTGCATGCCTGGTCCCATGCGGTTGCCAGCTGTGAAAGCTGTTTGTCTCTTCCCACCACCACCGAGGGCAACCTTTCAGGTCGGGTAGCTACCGCCGATGTTGTCTTCTCAGCCAGCAGTCGAAATAGTTGTTGTGGGCGTGATTTTCCTTTCAGGTGGTGAGCGCCTAAATCTTCAAAATCGAAAAGATGTCCGACGGCGCCGGCCACTTTCTTAGAGACATGAATACAGCCCGGCTCGGCCGACGCCTGAAGCCGCGCCGCCAGGTTGGTGGTGTCGCCGATAGCGGAATAATCCAGGCGCAGGTTGTCCCCGATGGCGCCCACCAGCACCCGGCCGGCATGGATGCCGATGCGCATTTGAAAATTCACTTTCCATGTTCGGGATGCCCGTTTCTGGTAGTCTTTGAGGCGCCGCTGGATTTCAAGCCCTGCATAACAGGCTTTGGCAACATAATCGTCCAGGGCGATGGGTGCGCCGAAAATCGCCATGATGCCATCTCCGGTATACTGGTTGATCGTGCCGCCTGTGCCGTGAACGACATCGCCGAGGATTTCAAAGCATCCATCCATCAATCGGTGCAGGGTTTCCGGGTCCAACGCTTCGGCGATCCGGGTGATGCCGACCACATCGGCGAATAAAACCGCCACCCGCTTGTTTTCACCCAGCATGGCATGACGGGATTGCATTACCGTTTCAAGGAGAAAAGGGGGGGTATAATCCCTGGGTTGACGGCGGGCATAGCCCGGGAGTGGGGCGGCGTTTTGTCCGGGCTGTGCGGCGCCACCCGATTTCAGCGAAGATCCGCACTTGCCGCAATAGTTCATTTTTTCCGGATTGTTAAAACCACACTTGCGGCATTCCAGCATGGATTGATAAGCCCTTTCAAAAAGAAAGTACGGTCAATCGTCATCTTTTGGCCCCGCCCGAGAGGACCGGTATCGGCCCTCTCGGGGTAATCGCGCTTAAGGTCAGCCAGCGACGCTGGGAAAAGCCTCCAGATTCGTGTGGGGCAGAAAAAGGGCCGAGGTAAATTCATCCATATAGCGCGGATTACTGGAAAAATCCACATAGGTCATGCGATTGCAAATCTCCTTGGCTTCCTGACGGTAGCTGTTGGACATCAGGGCCATATAGGCGCCCTTGATGGAACTGTTGCCCATGTAGGCAAATTTCTCACGGGCAATATCAGGCAGCAGACCAATGGCCACAGCTTGCTCGATATTCAGGTACTGGCCGAATCCGCCGGTGATAATGACCCGCTCGACCATGGAAAAATCCATTCCCGCTTCGTTTAACAACGTGGTAAAGCCGGCGTACACGGCACCTTTGCTGTACACCAGGTTTTTCAAATCCGACGCGGCAAAGATGATATCCTCCTGCATGGGCGTCTGGTCGGCAAAGGCCAGGACGTAGGCCAGCTCGTCGCCAATTTCACGGATCCTCGGATTGTTTATCTCCTTGTTGAACCGGCCGCTACGGTCGATGATGCCGGTTTTGAGCAGCTCGGCAATCAGGTCGATCATGCCCGACCCGCAAATCCCCCTTGCAGGGGCGTCGCCTACGGTTGTCAGTTGTGGTTCATACGAATCCGGATCGATGGTCACTTTTTCAATGGCGCCTTCCTCGGCGCGCATGCCCCAGCGGATACCACCGCCCTCAAAGGCCGGGCCGGCACTGCAGGCCGCCGTCATCAGCCATTCATGGTTGCCCAGTACGATTTCGCCGTTGGTGCCCACATCGATAAACAAGGTAATCGGTTCCTCCCGATGAAAGCCGGTGTAAAGGATACCCGAAACGATGTCGCCGCCCACATAACTGGCCGGGCCGGGCATGATGAACACCGCGGCAATGCGATTGGCCTTGAGGCCGATTTCGCCAGCCTTGAGAATGGGAAAGTCCGACACCGTGGGAATGTAAGGGTCGCGGCGGATGTAACGCGGTTCGATCTGCAGTAGCAGGTGGGCCATGGTCGTGTTGCCGGAGATGACCACGTTGTGGATGGCATCGGCCTTGGCACCGGCACTGTCCAGGGCTTCGCCGATCAGATCGTTGATGGTGGCCAGGGCCATGCGACTGAGCTTTTTCACGCCGTTTTTCTCGGCGCAGACGATGCGGTTGATTACATCGTCGCCGCAATCGGCCTGGCGGTTATGACCGGCAGTGGCGGCGATCACAGTGCCATTTTGCATGTCCACCAGATAGACCACGATGGTGGTGGTACCCACATCGATGGCCAGTCCCAGGGAAGGCGATGCCCCGTTGCCCGGCCTGACTTCCAGAATTTCATTGGCGCATCTGCGGCGGATCACCGATGCGGTGATGTTCCAGTTGTCCTGGCGAACGGCCTCGGCCAGTTGACGCATGACCTTCAGACCCACATTGAGGCGTGCCACATCGCACCCCTCTTTTTTCAATCCCCGATTGAGGCGGTCCAGGTCGCTGACCGAATCGGCAAGGGTGGGCGGGGAGAGGGTGAGGGGAATGGTTTTCAGCATGGGATCGATGTCGGCGACCAGGCCATGTACTTCTTCGGTAACGGTCTGTCCCATGCCGGCGATTTTGAGTTTGCGTTGGATGACTTCCTCGGGAACACTCACCGTCACATCTCCGGTAACCTGGCTTTGGCAGGCCAGCACATAGCCCTTGGCCTTCTCACCATCGGAGAGCAGTGGGGTCGGCGGTGCGTTGACGGTCCCATCGGTTACCACCAGCTTGCACTTTCCACATGACCCCTTGCCGTTGCATGATGCGTTGACATGCACATCGGCAAGGCGGGCCGCTTCCAAAAGGGTCGTATTGGTCGGCACGTCTACAATCTGGCCGTCCGGTAGAAAGGAAACCTTGACCGTGGCCGCGGCTGCCTCCTGCTGATCCTCGGCCGCCCACCCCTCCTGACGTTTACTCATAAACCAGATGGGACATGATGGGCGGTGTTTGCAATACACATTGGGGTCCTTGCAATGCAGGCATTCTTCGCAAAGATAGATCTTGTGTTTCATGCAAAGATAAGGGGTTTCACGATCAGGATGATTGATGCACGTTCCCATATTTTCTCCTTTAAACGAGTTGCTTTAGCGCCCGGCCAAGGGTTTCGCCACTTTGAAGACCGATGAACCGTTTCACCTCGCGGCCGTTCTGATAGATGATGATCGTGGGAATACTCTGGATTCCCAATTGATACGCGATCTCGCAATTTTTCTCGATGTCGATGATTTTGATCTGGGCCATGCTGGAGAAGTTTTTTTTAAGGGTCCTGATGATCGGTGCCTGGGCGCGGCAGGGATCGCACCAGTTGGCACCAAAATCCACCAGGGTAACGCCGCTGGCCACAAGCCGTTCAAATCGATGGGTCACGGATGTTTTGGCCGACATGATTCTTCTCCTGTTACATTGGGGCTGCCTTGGCGTGGATCAACCCGGCAGCCTGACCGTCAGTACCGGAACCGGGCAGGCGTGAACCACATCCCGGGCCACGCTGCCCAGCATCAGATCGTCGAGTTTGCTGTGCCCGTGGGTGCCCATGATCACCAGGTCGTAATTCCCGCTGGTGGCCGTCTCGACGATCTTTTGAGCCGGATCGCCGACCTTGACCAGAATTTTATCTGCGGCCAGGGGGCAATGGGGAATCTCGTCCACGACGCCGCTGGCGGTTTCGCGAATCCGCTCCTGAATCCGCTGCATGGCATCCTCAACGGCCTGCTGATTCAATCCACCGGGCTGGCCATTGCCATTACCGCCTTTCAAGCGGATGCCGGTTTCCGAGGCGTACACGTCTGCAAGATCCGGCACCACATGCAGCACCTGAACCTCAGCAGCGTACTGGCTGCCCATGCTGCAGGCATAGCGCACCGCATGGCGGGCCGTTTCCGATAAATCCGTGGCGTACAGGATGTTCCGGAAGGTCGGTACCAGCGGATGCGTATCGCAGGCTGCGGCAGCCGGTTTGGGGGCGACGGTGGGAATGGAAGGACCGGCGGGAACACCGGCCGGTGCCTTGCCTTCATCCGGCTTGCCAAAGATGGCGTCGGCGTATTTGACGTACCAGGCCGCCGACTGAACCTGGATAATGTAGGCCATGGCCACCACCAGGGCGGCGCTTGATCCCTGGGGGCCAAAGGCGTTGATGGCAATGGCCAGGGCAATGGACAGATTGCGCATCACCGAGCCATACACCAGGGCAATGGCATCATTGCGCGGCAGCAGCAGTTTGCCGACCACGGTGCTGAGTAAGAAATTCAGGGCATAGATGATCACCAGCGGCGCCAGTACGTAAAGCAGCAGCTGGGGTGAGCCGGCAATGGCTTTGGCCTTGAGGGCCATGGCGATAAACACGATGCCCAGTACGCCGACCGTGGACAGGGCTGGAAAGCGAGGGGCCAGGCGGGTCTGAAATTCTTTTTGACCGTATTTTTTAACCAGCGTCTGCTGGGTGATATAACCGGCGATCATGGGAATGAACACGATGATGGCGATCTGTTTCATGACCGCGACAATGTTTACTTCAAGACTCGCCCCCATCAGGGCGCGCACATAAAACGGTGTGGCCAGGCTACCAATGGTCAGGCCGATGACGGTCATTTTCACCGCCGCCTCAACATTGCCCTTGGCGAATCCGGTCCATGAGATGGTCATGCCGCTGGTGGGCACCAGTCCGGCCATGAGCAGGCCCAGTGCCATATACGGCTGGTCTTTGAAAAAGAACCCACCCAGGGCAAACGCGATGAAGGGAATTACACCGAAATTGATCAACTGGGTGAGAATCTGAGCTTTGGTGTCGCCTCCCTCAATCACCTTCTTGATTTTCAGGGTGACCATCATGGGATAGACCATTAAAAACGTGAACGGAACAATCAGCTGTTTCATTGGGGCGGCATTGATGAATATGCCGGTGATGAATCCTGCGACCATCAGTATCGGAATGGCAATGATCAGATTCTTGTTAATCGTTTGCAGCAGTTTCCACATATTTTACGCTCCTTGGTTGTAAGGTTGTTTTCTGGAACTGTTGGCTATCTAATCAAATGCTGTGCCAGGTGTGGGGTACTGATAGTATTGTTATAAATAACAATATATTAATTTGGTAATGGATAGCGTTCACACAGCGTCAGGCAGGATTACGAATGTTTTGTAACGTTACTATATGTTACCGTTTTGGCCATATATAACGTTACTTTTTGCAACTGGTAATGGATGTCGCTGAAGGATATCGCGCCGGATTATTTCAAACAGGTTCAAAGAATGATGATCGATTACGATTACGAGCACGAGCACGAAAACGCCAATGCACGTCGTGCTCGTGCTTCAGCTATGCGGTGCTCGTAATCGTAATCGAAAATTTCGACATGGCATCATTACAATTGCTGGGCCCATCCCCGGGCGTTTAGAGTTTTTTAAGCAGCTGGTTGGCCGCGGTAAGCATGGGATCCCAAACCGGGCTGAACGGCGGTGCATAGGCCAAGTCGGTCTGGGCAAACGTGGCCACGGACATCTTGGCATGCAGGGCTACGGCAATCGCATCGATACGGTGGGCGACCCCTTCGGGACCGACCATCACGGCACCGAGCAACCGACCCGTTTGCCGGTCGCCCACCAGGTGAACCCAAATGGTTTGCGAGCCCGGATGCGCATGGGCCCGGGATCGGCTTTTAATGGTTACCACAACCGGGTCGAATCCGGCTTTTTTTGCCTCTTGTTCGGTAAGCCCGCTGCGGGCCACCTCCAGATCGAATACCCTGAACACGGCGGTACCGGCCACGCCGTCCAATTCAGCTGTTTTGCCGCATACATTGTCGGCCACAGCCCAGCCGGCCCGGTTGGCCCGCAGCGCAAGGGGAATCCAGGTTTTTTCGCCGGTGACCACATGGATGGCATCGGCGCAGTCGCCCGCCGCATAAACCGATTCGTCGGAGGTCTGCAATCGGCGGTTGACGGCAATGCTCCCTCCGGGGCCCAGTTCAAGGCCGGCATCTTTGGCGATTTCACTGTTGGGATGGATACCGATGGCCACCAGGACCATATCCGCGGTCAGGGTTTTATCCTCACAGACGATTTTTAATTGGCTTTCGGCCTTTTCAATGGCTTTGATCGCATGGCCCGGATACAGGCCAACGGCATTGGCCTCAAGTTCTTTTTCAATCACTTCGGCCAGATCGCGTGGCATCCAGGGCAACAAGTCTGGCCCGGGTTTGACCATGTCCACGGCAATGTCCCGGGCCCGCAGCGCTTCGGCCATTTCCAGGCCGATATACCCCATGCCGATGATCACGGCTTTTTTTACCGCATGGGTGTTAAGATACGTTTTGATGGTTTTACCGTCCTTAAGACTTTTCAGGGCCAATACCCCTGGCAGATCGAATCCCGGCAGATCCGGTATAATAGAACGCCCCCCGGTGGCAATCAGCAGCCGGTCATAGGAAAAAGAGAACGATGCCTGGGTGCCTTGAATTGTACCGGAAACCAAGCGGCTGCCTGGGTCAACACATTCCACCACATGACCGGTGCGCAAATCGATGTCTTGTTTTTGCCGGAATACATCGGCGCTGCGAACCACCAGGTCGTCCATCTCGCGACTTGCATCGGCAATGTTATAGGGCATGCCACAGGCGCTGTATGAGACATCTTCGGTTTTTTCCAGAACGATTATTTCCATGTCAGGCATGCTTCGCTTGGCCCGGCTTGCCGCACTCATGCCCGCCGCATCTCCGCCGATAATCACAAATTTCATAAATCACCATTGATGTTAAAAGTTGGGGTTATTCTCAATGTCACAACGTTACCAAACGTTACCCGTTGCATAGGCAATGAGAACAGGTTCAACACTACATTCGCTTGGCAATCCCGGCAAGGCAAGAGCATTTGCGGGTTTCCAGGCGTTCTCGATCTTCATTTTCTCATCTGGCACTTATTATGCTTAGACATCCCGATTAAATTGAGATCAGGTGACACAAACATAAAATACGATACATTTAAAATCAGGAGAATGAAAATGAAAAAAACAGATGTATTGGTCATTGGTGGAAGTGCCGCCGGTATTGTTGCCGCAACAACGGGCAAAGCGTTTTATCCGGATAAATCGTTTATGCTGCTGCGCAAAGAAAAACAGGTGATGGTTCCCTGCGGCATCCCCTATATCTTTGGCACCCTGGAAAGCAGCGATCAAAACATTATCCCCGATGCGGCGCTGACCGGTGCCGGCATTGAGCTGAAAATCGATGAAGCCGTATCCGTGAACCAGGAAAAGAAAATCTGCACCACTGCCGATGGTTCTGAAATCGCCTTTGACAAGCTTGTTTTTGCCACGGGGTCAAAGCCGGCCGTGCCCGGATGGCTCAAGGGGGCCGACCTGGACAACGTGTTCATCATTCCCAAGGACAAGGAATACCTCGATCAGTTCCGCAAAAAACTGATGGAATTTGAAAAGATTGTGATTTTGGGCGGCGGGTTTATCGGTGTGGAAGTGGCCGATGAGCTGAACAAGACCCAAAAAGCGGTAACCATCGTGGAAATGCTGCCTTATGTACTGAACCTTGCCTTTGACGAGGAACTGGCGGCCAAGGCGCAGGCATGCCTGGTGGACAGAGGGGTGAATGTGAGAAGCAACGTTGGCGTCCAAGAACTTGCCGGCAACGGGAAGGTCTCGGACGTTATCTTAAGCAATGGCGATACGATTGCAGCCGATGCGGTGATTCTTTCCACCGGATACAGGCCCAATATCACCCTGGCGCAAGAAGCAGGATTTGAAATTAATAATATGGGGTTCATCAAGGTCAATGAATACATGCGAACGGCAAACAGCGATTTTTTTGCCGTGGGAGATTGTGCTGAAAAACACAGCTTCATTACCCGTTCTCTCAAAGGCGTCATGCTTGCTTCAACAGCATGTGCCGAAGGGCGGATTGCCGGCATGAATTTATACAAATTGTCCACCTTGCGTGCGTTTAACGGCAACGTGTCGATATTTTGTACCAACATCGGCAACACCTCTTTCGGTGCGGCCGGAGTGACGGAAGCGCTGGCCAATGAAAGGGGCTTTGATGTCATCACGGCAACCTTCGAGGGGGTTGACAAACATCCGGGGACTTTGCCCGGGACTCAGCAGCAAATCATCAAACTCGTTGTTTCCCGGGATTCAGGTGTGGTTCTGGGCGGAGAGGTGGTTGGCGGGGCAACCACCGGGGAGTTTACCAACCTGATTGGCTTCATGATTCAAAACAACATGACCATTGACGCCCTGCTGACCGCGCAAATTGGTACGCATCCACTGCTCACCGCCTCGCCGACCGCATATCCGCTGATCAAAGTCGCCGAGATGGTGGCCAAAAAGCGGCGGGCCGCCTGAATTCGTACCCAACCAGAAATGGCCATGCCCGATAAGTAATTCTTGACCTGGCCTGGGTTTTTCCGTTACCTATTGTAGGTAACAAACGGTAACGTTCTTGAATTGAAACCTGTGCCGGAGGGACCATGACCAAAAAAACCCACGATATCTGGAACGCCCGCTTTATTAATCGGATTATTGATAGCATGGCCGATGGGGTGTTCACCATGGATGACCAGGGGCGAATTTCTTCCTGGAACCCATCCATGGAGCGGATCAGCGGCTATTCCGCCACCGAGGCGCTGGGGCAAACCTGTCAGTTGCTGCAATGTAGCCGATGCTTTGGCAAAAACTGTCCGGCAAGCATTGAGAAGTGCCGTATTCTGGAGATCGGTCAGTCCGAGGCCAAGGAATGTCTGCTGCGGCACAAGGACGGTCATGATGTGGCGGTGATTAAAAATGCCAGCGTGGTCAAGGATGACGATGGTCAGTTTGTCGGCATTGTTGAAACCGTTACCGATATGACGGAACTCAATCGTGCTCGGGAACGCGCCGAGGCGGCAGCCCTGCGCCTGGCGGAGGTCTACCAGATGAACAATATTATCGGTAAAAGCCACGCCATGAAGGAGGTCTTTCAGGCGATTCGCGTGGCCGCGGCCAGCGAGGCGACCGTACTGATCCAGGGTGAAAGCGGCACCGGCAAGGAACTGGTTGCCGGTGCCATTCACTACAATAGTGATCGGCATGAAGGTCCGATGATCACTGTCAACTGCAGTGCGCTGTCGGAAAATCTGTTGGAAAGCGAGCTGTTCGGACATGTGCGCGGGGCATTTACCGGTGCCAACCGGGATCGTATGGGCCGGTTTGAAGAGGCGTCCGGCGGAACCATTTTTCTGGATGAAATCGGGGAACTCAGCCCGTTTATTCAGGTGAAACTGCTGCGCGTGCTGCAGGAGCGGGAAATCGAACGCGTGGGCGACTCACGCAGGCGCAAAATTGACATCCGCATCATCACGGCCACCCACAAGGACCTTTACACCCGGGTCCGTGATGGCCTTTTCAGAGAAGACCTGTATTATCGGCTCAAGGTGTTTCCCATCCAACTGCCGTCTTTGCGGGAGCGCCGGGAGGACATTCCACTGCTGGTCGATTACTTTATCCAGCAGATGAACAAAAAAACAGGCAAAAATGTGGCGCGCATCTCCCAGCCGGCCTTACGCATTTTCATGGACCATCCCTGGCCGGGAAATGTGCGAGAGCTGGAAAATGCTATTGAACATGCCTTTGTGCTTTGTGATCGTGATCAGATCGAGGTCTCCGACCTGCCGCTTGAAATCCGCCAACCCGATATTAACGGTGCATGTCGTGACCTGCCGCCGGTAAAATCCTCACGACGTAAAAAACTGACCCAAACAGAACTGCTTGATCTTCTGGACGCATGCGATTGGAACAAGGCTGAGGTTGGACGCCGCGTGGGGCTGAGTCATACGGCTATCTGGAAGTATATGAAAAAATGGGACATACCGCTACAACGAGAAAAATAAGCTCATTTAGACGGCGTTCAGGCCTGTTTTAAGCCGGCTTAATGCTGGGCAATGTGCGATCACGGCAGTTTGTAAGGGTTGATCGACACGACCGGAATCGGTGATTGCTTTACCACTTTTTCCGCCACGCTTCCAAAAAGCATATGTTCCAATCCTCTGCGGCCATGGGTTCCCATTACCAACAGGTCGATACCTTCGGTTTCAATGGCCTTTAGAATTTCATCAGCAGGATCACCGGCAACGACAATCTTTGTAAAATTGGGACAGCTTTGCAGCTGATCATCACAGACATGTTCCAGTGTCTTCTTGGCGGCGTCAATGGCTTCCCCTTGGAATTTGTCCATGGAAGGATGGGGGACATAGAGTTTTCCCCACTTATTCAGATCCTGTACTACGTGCAGTAAATAGACCGTGCTGTTGTATTTCTCGGAAAAGGATAATACATACGGGAGCAGCTTCGATGAATTTTCCGTTAAATCCACCGGGAATAGGATCTTATGGATCTCTATCGTTGTTTTTTCCATTGGTTGCCTCCTGTTTGTCGGCGTGGGTGAATTAAAATGGGTTTCGCCTGCAGGCACCCGTTACGGATGATAAAAACAGTTTAATACCATTATGGGAATTAAGCAAAAAAAAACGCCAACCGAATGATTAAGGTTGATTGGGTCGGCGTTGTCGCGGTTGCCAGGTGCCTTTAAAGCTGTAACACCGTCCCCGCACCACCGGCTAAATATTTTTCAGGAAAGCGCTGTTTGATTTCTGTAATGTGTTGCGTGCAATGGGTTGGACAAACGCCATCCAGGGTCTCGATCAGGGGAAAATCGTTGAATCCGTGCAGCCCGCCAACCAGCGTGTTCACCCGTCCAAAGCCCGAGGCGGCTTCCAAAATACGACCGACCCCCGGATGAGAACAGCCGACAACCACGACCATGCGATCATCCTGCCGAATGACCAGTGATTGTTCGAAATCGTCGAGCGCACCGGTGGAGTATAAGCCATCACCAATTTGCATCGGTTGGTTGATGCCGATAACGTCCGTGGCGGTGGGGGGAACCCTACAGCCTGCCGGTGCCACGACTTTTGTTGGCTGAACGGACAAAAAATCCTGAAGCCCGCCGGTATGATCAAAGTGGTCGTGGGACAAAAAGACCATATCGATAGCGTGGGGCGAGATGCCAAGGGTTTTCATGTTGTTCAGCAACAGCCGCCCCCTAGCGCCGGTGTCGAAAAGCAGTGTGTGATTGCCTGTTTCCACCAGACAGGCAAATCCCCAGTCTGGTATCAGGTCCGGATGACAAACCGTATTGTCGTAGATGATGGTGATTTTCATATGCGAATGATTTCAGGCGTTGCCCATAAGGGATGTTAATCGTCGATGGGGGGTACCGGTATGGCGGTCCAATGCGCTTGGATTGGCTTCCCGTCAATCGGGTGCTCGTCAGGCCGGTACCCCTTCCGCTGCTATTCGGATGCGTCCTTTTCAAGTTCTGCGATCCGGTTCTGGATGGATTCCAGAGAGGCTTGCATGGCATTGGCCTCGGCTTTGAGCATTGCCATTTCATCGGCACTGCTGACTGGATAGGCAGGACCAAAGGCGGGTGGTGCTGGATATCCGCCATAGGCGGGGTATCCGAACCCACGGCCTCGTCCATAGCCACGCCTGAAGCCCATACCCATGCCTCTGCCGCCACCGTAGCCGTAGCCATAACCATAGCCCATGGTACCGGGCCTATTGTAGTTGCCGCCACACAGTCCTCGGCGGCCGCCGGTCATGGGGCCGGCTCCCATTGGTCCACTTCTGTCAAATCCTGGCATGATATTACCTCCTTGTTTATGGGTTGAGTGATCGTTTATCGTTGCCTTATGCAACGCTTTTGGTTGGTGGTGTTAACGGTTCTGACCGCGTCCTGCACCACCGCCACTGCGACCTTGGCCCTGGCCCTGTCCGCGACCCCCGCCGCGGCCTTTACCCTGGCCACGCCCGCCGCGTTTTCCACCTTGTCCCTGCACCGGGCGGTTCTGTCCGCAAGGACCTTGTCCGCGTCCGGATTGTTGGCCCTTACCGTCTGGGCCGGTTCCATCTCTTTGAGGCATCGCACTCACCTCCTTTCTTCGTGTACTTTTTTAATCAATGGCTGTCATGTTTCCTGTTGATTATTCATCCATTCTGCCCCGCCGGCGACGGCAGCGTCTGCCGCCACCCCGCATGGCATAATTTCCACCGGCAACCTTAAGGGCCTTGCCGGTAACCAATGCCTCACCAACGATATGGCGCGCCGAGGCCAGAATTCTGCCATAAGTCTGCCGGGACACCTGCATGAGGTTGGCTGCCGATTCCTGGTCCAAGCGCTCGAAATCGCTCAATCGGATTGCCTCCAGTTCTTCGACGGACAGCATCACTTCGCCGGAAATCGGTATGCCCTGGGGGACAAATGCGGCGATGCTCGGATAGCTGGAAACAAACCTGGGTTTTTTCGGTCTCGGCACGATTGGGCCTCCTATAATGATCGTTTGACTATAATATAATCGTCGGTATTATAGTTGTCAATGAAAATAAAGGTCGTTTGACCAAAAAAATAATCCCCGGTTTGGCCGGGGATTATCTTTTTGGTTTGGCGGATCAATAGATGGGGTGCGAAATGGAAAACCGTGCTGAAAAATGCCGATTGGCGTCAGTGTTACATTGTGAAACTTTTTGTTAGGTAACGTTATGGTAACATCTATGCCTTGCCCTGCCGATTTATTTTTCAACGATGAGCGAAGCCATTTGTGGATGAGTGATAGTTCGTGTCCGTCCAGAAATAGGCAAATTTGGTCGAGATCAAGGCGCCCGACCAATCTTATCTCGGGTTTAACCACAGGTATATATTTGATATTCCGAGGATTAAATTTTTCGGGCAACGCCGATATCGGGCAAATTGGTCATTTCTGGATTAACATTAGGTAACAATGAAGGGCGTTTTGGGCGCCTCACCGGAAAGGGTCTGATTGATCGCGTTTTCCAGCGCATTCTGGGAGACCAGACCGGTAATCGTATTCACCACACCGCCGTCTTTAAAGACCATTAAGGTCGGAATTGCCTTGATGCCCAAACGATTGGCAACATCTTGATTTTCATCCACATTGCATTTGGCAAAAATCATTTTGGACCCATAGGTTTCGGCCAGGGACACAAACAATGGCGTCATGGCTTTACATGGACCGCACCAGGGTGCCCAGAAATCAATGATCACTGGTTTTTCCTGCTGAAGGACTTGCTGCTCGAACTGATCCTGTGAAATCTCCTGAACTAAATCGGACATGGAACGATCCCTCCCTGTCGGTTCCCGCCGGATGATTCGCCCGCGGGATGGTTAAAGAGTGTCTGAAACATAAATTGTTTCAGGTTCGTTTAAACAGCATAACAACATTTATGCCAAAAGGAGAGGTCCCGGCTTGGGGAGCAAGCATACCACCAAACCGGGACCCTTAGGAAGTGAGAGTAAGGTTGAGTGAATCAAAATGGAGGTATTGATGTCTTACTCACCTGTCCTATAAGCGAATATTATGCCATTTAAAGCAGTGTCGCGGCTTTTTCCACAAGCAATGATTTGAAACGGTCAAGGGTGACGGCATGCGGTGTGATCGGAATCCCCATCCAGTCCGCGTAGTCAAGATAGTCTTCTGGATGTTCGGCCATGTAAGTGTCCATATAGCCCACACCATCCAAAACAATGGCACCACCGCTGTGTCGGGGAAAGTTTTCGTTGGCCAGGCCCTTGTCCCATCCTTTGAACACCTTGTGGCGAAATTTGATCCAGCCCGGCGTCATCCACCAGACTTTTTCACCACCGGCCAGCTCGGCGGCAATTTGCTGCCTTTCGTCTTCGCTGACGATCATGTCCATGCAGTGGGTGGCGTCGATGCGAGCCACGCCGGCGCCCTGTTCCGATATAATGGTTTGCATGGTGCGGGTGGGCTCATCGGCATTGACGTAACAAAACTTGCCGCCATAAACGACCAATACCTTGTCCGTTTTTTCCCGGGCCTTGGCAATTCGGTCGAGGAGCTGTCGCTCCAGTTCATGAATGTCTTCATGAAGTCCCGGCGTGGTGAAAAACAGATGCGGTGTATCCAAAAACCCTTGTGCGCGCAGATGGTTTAATTCCAGGGACAGGGTACCGCAGGAAACAATGGCGATATTGGCAAACGATACCGATTGATCCATGAGAGCCTCCTTCAATATTTTAATGCCAGTTCATAACCGGCATGAACCGCTGTATAGATGTCCATGACCTGATTGGCGTCGCCGATCACCTCGATGGTTGCCACCGATTTTTCGATTTCTGGATCGGGACCGGGGGCCGAAAGCATGCCCGACGCCAGGATGACCGTGTCAAAGGGATCGAGATAAAGGGTTTCCCCGTCTTTTTCCACCACGACCCGGTCGGATTCAAAGGCCTTGACCGCGGTGTGGGGCATCAGGGTCACGTTTTGCATCTGGTCGATGCGCATCAGCGTCAGCTTTTTGGTAATCATTTCCATCATGCTGCCGATGGGATCGGTGCGTTTGGTGGCGGTCACATCAAGACCCTGGACCCCCAGGCGTTCGGCAATCTCTATACCGGTGCGGCCGGCGCCGATCACCAGTACCCGGGGGCCGTTGACCGATTTTTTTTCACTAAAATAGTCCACCGCGGTCATGCTGGATTGGCTGTCCAGTCCCTGGATCTCGGGAATATTTTGTTTGGCGCCCGTGGCCCATACCAACAGATCCGGTTTATTCTCGGCGACCCGTGCGGCATCCACGGCCTGATCGGTCAGTACGGCTGCCGAGCTGGCCTTCACCGCTTTCGTCAGATGATTCAAGCCGGCCCGCATCTTTTCTTTTCCAGGTGCTTGCCATGCCAGGTTGAACTGCCCGCCCAACTGATCGTCTTTTTCAGCCAGTGTCACTCGGTGGCCGCGACGGGACAGGTAAAGGGCGGCACTCATACCTGCCGGTCCACCACCAGCCACCAGCACAGTCAGGGGCTGATCCGTTTTTTCGAGTGGCGGCCGGCCAATTTCCGGATTGACATTGCAACCGATAGGCTGACCGTTTTTCACCCGGTGCAGGCAGCCCTGCAGACAGTAAGCGCATTGATTCACCTGATCGACGGTTCCCGAGCGCCACTTGTCGATTAGATCTGGGTCGGCAATCAGCGGCCGGCCCAGGGCAATAAAATCGGCCAATTGTTCACCTATCAGCTGAATGGCCCGGTTCCCATGACCCATGCGCCCGGCCGCGATCAACGGCAAATCGGTTTGTTTGCGTACCCAGGCCAGGGCATCCATTTGCGGTTTCTCGGGAAGGCTGGCGTGATGAAAATACCAGGGCGGGCTGAAGCATGCCGATCCCATGCCCACGTGAACGGCATGGATACCCAACTCACCGGCTGTCTTTAATAAAGGTGCTAAGTCATCCGGTGCGATGCCGAACTCGGGAGACATCTCACTTCCGGAGATGCGCATGATCAGCGTCAACTGCGGTGCGCCCGCTTTGACCGCCTCGATGACCCGTTGGGCGAACAGCAGCCGGTTTTGTCCGTATGCGTCCGATCGCTGGTTGATTTTCCCATTGAGGAACTGTGATACCAGGTAGCCGTGTCCACACTGAATTTCGATGGCATCAAAACCAGCATAAACGGCCTTTCCGGCGGCGGATCGATATCCTTCCACGATGGCATCGATTTCCGGCTCGGTCAGCGGTTCGGATGATGCGCCGGTGGTCGGGCAGGTGATGGCCGCCGGCGCTTTGGGGGGACCGCCCGTTGCTTTGGGGTTGGCTGCCGCCCCGGCATGGTTGAGATGCAAACAGGCCAGCCGGTCCTGGGAGTGAATCACGGTGGTGATTTTTTTCAACTCATCAGCACTTTCAGGTAGATGGACGCACACCTGTTTGGGATGTTCCTTGCCCTGTGCCGTAACCGATACCGGCTCAATGATCAACAAGCCCGGCCCGTTTTGGGCTATCTGTCGGTAAAAGGTCAAGTGCTGTTCGGTCACATCGCCTTTAGGGGTACCGTAGGCGGTTTTGATCGGCGGAAAGACAAGCCGGTTGGCCGGGGTCAACTTACCCAGCGGCTGGGGGGCAAACAATCGTTGCATCGAGATCTCCTTTGGTTGGCGATTGATAGCGTCTCAAGGATGCTGACGGATGGTTTTTGGGGAGGGGTGCGCTTTGAACGATTTTTCCATCTGCCAAAAAAACTTGAAACAGGAAATGGGCTTACCCACTGGAGAGTCAATTCTCATGCCAGATATGCTGGTGGCCGATAATCGCCCCGCAAACGGGTGCTGAACCGCCGGAATTCATGGATTGGGTTGGCAATCGGAAGATTTGGACAAGTCGTCGATGGTGTTACTTAAACAATTAAGTAACAGATGGAAACGTTACTATAACATGGCGAGGTCGTCCAGCAAAGGCGTTTTGGCTTCATCCGGCATTGTCGGGTGGGATACGGATCGGAAAATGGCTGAGTCATCCTGGATGACGACGGTGCCATCCAGGATGAATAATGATTGGCTAATTGTTGAGAAGATCCTTGATATAGGGGATCAGCCGTTCACGCAGGTCCGGGCGCTCCAGGGAAAAGGCCAGATTGGCCATTTGAAAACCAGCCTTGTTTCCACAGTCAAAGCGGGTGCCGGTGTATCGGTAGCCATAAATATCCTGGGTCTTGAGCAGTCGGGCCATGGCATCGGTAATCTGGATTTCTCCACCGGCGCCCACCTCCTTGCCCTCCAGGATCTCGAAGATTTCCGGTGTCAGAATATAGCGGCCGATAATGGCCAGATTGGAAGGCGCGTTTTCGGGGGCGGGTTTTTCCACCAACCCACGGATCTTGGTGACACCGTCGACCAATGCATCCGCATCCAGGATACCGTATTTGCTGGTGTCCGCTTTTGGCACCTCAACCACCGAGACAATGGATGCGTTAAGGGCTTCGAACTTTTCGATCATCTGTTTGAGCACCGGTTTTTCAGCCTTTATCAGGTCGTCGGCCAAAAGTACGGCAAAGGGTTCATTGCCCACGATATTGCGGGCGCACCAGATGGCATGACCCAGTCCCAGCGGTTGGTTCTGGCGGGTGTAGATGATCGATCCCGATGTTGGTATCAGATCGTGAAGTTCCTTCAGCTGCGCATCTTTGCCCCTGGCCATGAGGGTCTGTTCCAGTTCGCAGGAATGATCGAAATGATTTTCAATGGCACTTTTGCCGGCGCCGGTAACGAAAATGATCTGCTTGATACCCGAGGCATAGGCCTCTTCAACGGCATACTGGATTAACGGCTTGTCCACTACGGGAAGCATTTCTTTGGCCATGGCCTTGGTTGCCGGTAAAAACCGTGTGCCCAAACCGGCAACCGGAAAGACCGCTTTTCTGACTTTCATGAATCCTCCGTATTAATGAATTTAAAGCTTTTCTATCCAGCCTTGGGGACCATCGATGATGCCGTATTGAATATCCTGGATGGCTTGAAAGAATTTATGGGCCAGGGGACCGACCTTGCCGTCTCCGACGGTGATGACCGTATCGCCGTATTTCAATTCGCCCACCGGTGAGATGACGGCGGCCGTACCGGAACCGAAAATTTCTTTCAAATGGCCGGATTGGTGAGCATCAATCACTGCGTCGATGCTGATTTTACGTTCTGACACCTTGAGTCCCCAGGATTTGCCCAGAGCCAGCACCGAATCCCGGGTAATGCCGGGAAGGATGCTGCCGGAAAGCATGGGGGTAATGATTTCGTCATCGATCACGAAAAAAATGTTCATCGAGCCGACTTCTTCCACATACTTCAGTTCGACCGCATCAAGCCATAAAACCTGGGTGTAGCCGGCCTTGTGGGCCTGTTCACCGGCCAACAGGCTGGCCGCGTAGTTGCCCATGGTTTTGGTGTCGCCCACACCACCGCGGACGGCCCTTACATGATCTTTGGAGACCATGATTTTGACCGGATTGAATCCTTCTGCATAATAGGCGCCCACCGGACTGAGAATGATGAAAAAGCGATAGGTGTGCGATGCCCTCACGCCAAGGAAAGGATCGGTGGCAATGATGGTCGGGCGGATGTACAATGAGGTTCCCGGTTCACTGGGCACCCAGTCTTTTTCAACATTCAGCAGTTGTTTTAGCGCATCCAGGCAAAAGGCCTCGTCGATTTCAGGGATACAAAGCTTGCGGTTGGATGCATTGATTCGTTTAAAATTCTCCTGGGGGCGAAACAACTGAATCCCCCCTTGCTGGTTACGGTAGGCTTTCATGCCTTCGAAAACGCCCTGGCCGTAATGCAGAACCATGGTTGAAGGATCCATCGTCAAGGGAGCGTAGGGCTCGATGCGCGGGTTATGCCACCCTTTTTCCACGCTGTAGTCCATGTTAAACATGTGATCTGTAAAAATCGTACCGAACCCTAGTTTGGTTTCATCTGGCTTGGTTTTCAGCTGTTCGGCGTTGTTGATTGTAACGTTCATTATGGATCCTCCTGGATGAGTGCTGCGCTATGGTATCGGTGACCGGATATAAAATGATTGCAATCAGTTCAGTAAAATTAAATAAAAATAGAATAACCTGTTACCAGTACACCGTTTTTATCTTTGAATCAAGACTGACAATATAATCATCATTTACTTTACGCCCCATCCTTTAGGATTCGCAAGTCTTGAAATGGACTTTTTTTGCCTATTGACCCTTGGCGCATCCGAAACCATCGCCTGAAAATGAATCAAAAATTCCTTGACTCGTTGGTGACTGGCAATTAAATTATCTCGGTTCCAGCCTAAAAATTTTTTCTCCTTTTTTTCAGCGTGCCAAAATTGAGCGGAGAATTTAACCATGATGGAAAGCGTATGTTTTTGATGGTTACGGCAACGCCAGCAATATTTTTTACCAATCAGATAATCGCCGGACCGATTGCAATCCATATTGTACCTCAAGCGGGTGATGGGGACGACCGTTTTTTTACGGGCAACCATCCGCTTTCCATCCAGATCGGTCCCAACATTGGAGCAGACCATGCCAGGCTATAAAGAACATATCCTCGGCAGTATGGTTGCTGGCGGCGCGGCCATCACGGCGACGATTTTCTCGGGCTATTATCAGCTTGACACCAGCCCTCTGGGATTGGCCAAATTGCTCGGCGTCTGTTTTCTCGGAGGATTATTTCCGGATGTGGACACCGATTCCAAAGGACAGAATATTTTATACACCCTGCTGATCATCGCGGATGGGGTGTTGATTTACCATCACCATTATCACTGGGCAGCCTGGGTGGGGTGGTTTGCCATGCTACCGGCGCTTGGCCATCATCGGGGATGGACCCATACCTGGTGGGCAATGCTCATTGTGGGGGCGCCCATCATTATCATTCCCGTCTCCATTCTTGGAAAAGATGTGTGGTATTCTTTTCTGCCGTTTTATATTGCCTTTACGATCGGATACTTTTCTCATCTTCTGCTTGACCGGAAATTCATTTAGCGCCTGTTTGAGAAGTCTGGGTCAGGTGAGGACCAACAAAGATCGGCATCATTGATCGTTCTGGAGATCTGATCGACTCTTTTCAAAAGGGAGGGGATTCGGTAGGGGCCATGCATGGACACGATAAAGGCTTTTGCCGATGCCAGGGAGATTCCTACGCTGGTCACAAAAAGTGGCGTTTTGCTCTGGCCTCTATATATCTTAACGGCATCGGGTGTTTGAGCAAGTTTACGCTTCGCCACCCCAATGACTGCCGCTTGGCCGTTCAGGGCGTCGAATAAATGTTTGCCCAAGCCTGGCAAGCAGAAACCATCGAGATACACGAACCCGTCAACAACAATCGTATCCGGTGCGAGTTTGTGCGCATTAAGAAGATGGAGAATGCAGGGCAGCTCCCGGCGATAAAATTGGCCTGGAACATAATCCTCGATCACTTGAAGCGTGCTTTGGTAAGCGGCGTCTTCCTGCTCGGCGGTCCAGTCGGAAAAGGTCACCCCGCCTATTGTTGCAAGGCCGTTGTGATAGTAAACATCGACAGCAAGAATCATCTCAGATTTTTCATGGCACGATCAATGTTCAATCTTGCCTGATTTTCATACTTTTCGTAAAAATATTCCGTCAATTAATTGGGCTTTTTTTTCTGGTGTTACCCCTTCATTTGTTATTTTGATATTCACGAATGGCATTTTTTTACCTTTCTGGGATTAGCTGCGTTTCTTGTTTCAGGATCATATCAACAATACGATCATTTTACATGCGATTACCCTGGCCTATTCCTTGGCTGCCAGCCCAGATCGTTGACGATTTCCTGTAGAGCGTCCTCGCGGCAGGCCAGAAAAACACATTTCCCGGTTTCACCGGGGGGGCAATAGTCGAGCGGTGTGAACAACTCAAAAGCATCCTTTGACATGCACATAATTTTTTCTAAATTCACTCCGCAAGCCTTTTAAAAAAAGGTCAAGAGCAAACTTGACCTTATTTTATTGACAGTTCCACGATGAAAAAAAACAGCGCCATCAGCAAGCTTAAGGTTTGATTTTTCACCAGACCCCATGAGCAAAGGCCGATATTTCTTGATAACTGCCTTAACTTCGTGAATTTTTCCTGGAGCAATGCGTTGTCAACTTTTATTTCACTGCGAGATAAAGCAAACTGATCATAGGACCTGAAGACGATCCATAAACTTTTGATGTTTTCCAATATAGTATTGGTTGAAAGGTCTTCATCATTGATGGCCACGCTATTTTTAAGCGCTTGTTTTCTTGTGAGCAGAATATTGGATGTGATCCTCAAGTCATAGAGTCTTGAAACAGCCTGAAAAAGTCCTGTGGCGATTGAATATGAAAGTAAAATGATTCCGATATTGAAAAAAACATTTCCCAAATCCGCAGACAGACTGGCATCGGCACTCAACTCGATAAAAATGCCATTACGTTCTTTCCAAAAGAATCCCAATATTGATATGCCAATGATAAGAAAAATATTGTTTTGAAATGAGAGCTGAGAAATTTTCTTATCAGTCCAGAAATGATATCTTTGCTGGTATTCGTTTAGTTTCTCTTTTTGTTTCTGCTCGTCGTGTTCCTGTTTGTCGTGTTTCTGTTCGTCAGTCATAGCCTTCCTTTTTGCCGTTACCGTATTGCATGCGTGATCAGATATATTATCAGTTCAGGGGGCGTGTTTAGCCTGGACCAGATTTTTTTTCATAAAGAACCGGGAAAATCCAACCGGGTAGTCGGATAATTCTCCAAAACATTCATAGCCCATGCGCTCATAGAACCCCCGGGCTTGAAACTCAAATGTATTCAGCCAGGCACTGTGACAACCGCGCAAGCGCGCTTCCTTTTCCGCCTGCATGATCAGGGATCTGCCGATTCCCCGGCCGCGCAGCGGTTCTGGCACAAACAACAATTCCGTATACAACCAATTGAATGCGGTACGGCCCAACAAGCCGCCGATGACGGCCCCGGCTTCATCGTTGACCAGTATCGCCAGCGGGCGATGGTCGCTATGCCCGGTTTTTGAGTTGTTATAAGCGACAAGTCGCTTAAGGATGGCCTGTCTTGCTTCAGGAGCGTCGGTTTCGATTTGATGGGTATTGAAATTCATTGTTGACTCGCCAATCAACGGTGATGAAACAGATTATTGAGGTAGGATTGGGAGCTTTTGAGCAGACGCACTATAGTTGATTTTTATCGATGGTTCAAGTGGCTATAAGGCGAATTTATGGATCTGCATAGAAAATCAACGGTTTGAATGCGGAAATCAGAAGTCCTGCGCCATTGCCGCCATGCATCTTCTTCATAGTTGCGCGATCAATACCGCCTAATTCAATTCCAAAAGGCATCTGATACTTTCGGCCATTCGCCGTTCCATGACCGGTTTTGTCAGATATTTTCGAATACCGATTGCTTTTGCCTTTTCTTCATCCAGATTGTCGCTGAAGCCTGTACAGATGATGATGGGCAACTCCGGGTAAAGCGCAAGGACTTGCCGGGACAATTCATCGCCACATATCCTCGGCATGTTCATATCAGTAACCAGCAGATCCACAGGATCAGCCCCGTCTTTGAGAAAGGAAAGCGCAGCTTCGCTCGAGGTAAACGGCGTCACGCGATAACCAATCCCCGTCAGAAATTCCGCCATCATTGCCGCAATGGGTTGTTCGTCGTCGACAACCACGATATGTTCAGTTCCACCGACGATCGGTGCGTCGTTTTCGGGGGCGTCGGTGGCACATAAGGATGCGGAGCAGGGCAGAAAGATATGAAAAGCGGTTCCGTGACCCGGCATACTGTTGACGGCAATCTGGCCGAGGTGTTTTTTGATGATGCCGTGTACCACGGCCAGTCCCAAACCGGTTCCTTCGCCTCTTTTTTTGGTTGAAAAATAAGGGTCGAAAATCTTGTCGAGGGTTTGCCTGTCCATGCCCTGGCCCGTATCTTTGAACTCCAGGTGGACATGGGCGCCGGGGCTGGCGTCAAACCCCGCCTGAATATCATCCGTCCCTAAGTTGACCTCCGCCATGTTGACCGTGATTTTTCCGCCGGCTGCACCAATGGCGTGATAAGCGTTCGTGCACAGATTCATCACGACCTGATGAATTTGGACAGGATTGGCCAGTACGGCGCCACATACAGGCGCAAGGTTATAGGTTATCTCGATGTTGGCCGGGATCGATGCCCGTAGCAATTTGATGGATTCCTTGACAATGGGGCCGATCTGGATCGGTTTAAGCGTCTCTTCCGACTCCCTGCTGAAAGCAAGAATGTTCATCACCAGATCCCGCGCCCGCATGCCGCCCTGCAACACGATTTCGAGTTTTTGGGCTGTCTGGCTGTCCGGGGGGAGTTCGTGAAGGGACAGTTCGGTAAACCCGATTATTGAGCTCAAGATATTGTTGAAATCGTGGGCAATGCCGCCCGCCAGGGTCCCGATTGCCTCCAATTTTTGAGCCTGAAGGAGTCTGTGTTCTGTTTTTTCTTTTTCGATTTCGGCCAGTTTGAGTAGCGTGACATCCTGGCTGGTTCCAATCAGCCGAACAGGCTTGTCATTGATCCCATATTCAGCGTGGGCCATTGTCTGAATGTATTTTTCACGCCCATCCGGGAACTGTAACCGGTGGACAAAGCTGACTTTAAAGCCATTTTTCATTGCACCCTTGATTTTTGAATTCACCGCTACCCGATCATCGGGATGGATTCTCTTATAGTACACATCCGGTGATCCTTCGGATTTGTCCTTATCGACTTCAAGGATTCTGTACATTTCCTCGGAAAATACCAGATCCCGGCTGTCTGCAAAGATTTGCCAGTGTCCCAGTTTGGCGATGCGCTGCGCCTGTCTGTGGAGCTGTTCTCGTTCCTGCAAGGCCAATTCGGCTTTCTTACGCGCCGTAATATCTTCAATGGTGCACTCAATCTCTATGGGGGTTCCATCATCACTACGAATCAGACGCATGGTCATGGAAAAGAACACCTTTGTTCCATCACGCTTTTTGCTATTCACCTCCAGACAGTTTATCCGTTCATCTTTGATCAGTCTGTCAAGCAAGCGGTTTCGGTCTTCGGGATGGTTGTATAGTGTTACAACCGTCGATTCCATCAAGTGCTCGGCGGATTCATATCCCAACATTTTGGCCATGGCTGTATTAGCTACGATAAATCGTCCGCCATCTTCAATGGTTGTCCGGCATAGCCCCATCGGCTGATTTTCAATAAACTGACAGTGACGCAGTTCTCTTTGCTTCAGATCAGACTTCCGCTTCTCCTGCTGGATGCCGTAAAACGCAAATCCCCAGAAGACGGGGAGCAGGACAGATACAAAATCCTCTGTTTTTGAGAAAATCGATTGTCGGCATAGACCTTCCATCGCCAACGACAAATAGAAGAGCATCGATGCAAGGAGCAAAACGAGTATAAGAAACGCTTTGTGTCCCAGCGATTGACGTCTCCACATTATTTTGATGCCAAAAACAACGATGGCCCCGAATACTGCAAGAAAGGCCGCTATATCGATTAAGGCAACGGTGTTCATTTTTCCGATCCTTCAGGAGGAGATGGTAGCCTCAGAATCCATACAAGAAGGCATAGTGCACTGAAAAAATATAAAATATGCTCTAAACAATTGATATATGATTCCCAAAAAAAGGCCTCAAGGATGCTCAACACCCATGCCGAAAAAAGCAGACAGAATGCCGGTACGAGCAGCCCGATCGAGGGGTTATCTTTCAATTCTGTGTACGTTATAATGATAAAATGAAGGACACCTGCACCCAAAATAGCAGATAGGATTTCATTTTCCTGAATCATCAGAACTTTCACTCCTTTGGATCCATAGAATGAAGTGGCTTGCGATCAGAACGAAAACATATTGTTACCCAAGGAGAGCGGTTGGTTTTTGGCAATTCGTTATTCGCCCATATCTGTTGGGCATTGATCAATAATCCATCAATTCGATGGACACGGATTGGGTTGAAAGTAAAAGCTTTAGCAATGCTGTGAAATCATGCTGCTACCAGCTATCGGCTAACAGACCAATATAGTTAAGACTTTTACAGTAGACAGATCTCGAATCGGTCAGAATTGATAGTGTGTAAACCATACGCAACAGTGTCATCCGCTGACCAACACGAGTGATCCAATGCGATGTCTGGCATTCATATGTAAAGGCAGGAGGAAACAGCCCGCTTCGATCATAAGGTCGGCTATTTGCAGAACGTCAGGCCAAGTCAGACATTCACACCAAATATAACTTTTCTCATTTTTTTTTAAAAAATGCAATATAATCTTCTGGTTTAATAACAACGTGTTCTCAACGGTCACTGTCTTTTAAATCCTGGCCTCGGTTGATCCAGCACCGCCAATCAGGTGTTGATTGATTTCATTGAATTCTAAATGCTGGTAAGGTATTTTAGACCGATGAATATCGACAATTTGCCAACACCTTTGTATATTGCTCATCGAGGGCTCAGTGCCCGCTTTCCGGAAAACACCCTGGCCGCATTTGCAGGCGCCGCCGATGCCGGTGCCCAGATGATCGAGTTGGATGTTACGCTGACTAATGATCGCAAGCTGGTGGTTATTCACGATGATACCGTTGATCGCACCACCAACGGCAGTGGGGCGGTGAGGGGGCTGACCATGAAAACGCTTGGCCAACTGGATGCCGGCAGCTGGTTTGATCCGCGGTTCAAAACACAGCGATTGCCCACCCTGACCCAGGTGCTGGACATGGCCAAGGGCCGTCTTTTGGTCAATATCGAGATCAAACCTGAGGCCGTTGACCCCCACAGCCCGGATGATGCCGTCGAGCGGCAAATACTGGCATTGGTTCGCGAGAAAAAAATGGTCGAGGATGTGCTGGTGTCGAGTTTTGACTGGCGGGTTCTTAAAAAATTGCGCCGGTTGGATCCGACTATCGCCATCGGATTGCTTGCCGATGTTCCTGCTGATGATCGTCTGTTCGACTGGATCGAGCAGGTGACGGCCTTTTCCTGGCATCCGGATTACCGGGTGCTGACCCGCGTGCAGGTGGAAAAAGTGCATGGGGTTGGGGCAAGGGTTTTCCCATATGCGGTGAACGGACAGATCGATACCGGCGGCATGCTGGCCATGGGGGTGGATGGAATGATGGTGGATGATTCAAGACAGATGACAATCCAATAGCGTTCCTTCAGGAAGGGCATCATTCACCTGATTTTTCATAAAAAAATAGCATCGCACCGAAGGAGAAAACCATGGCACCACCTGTGCTTTTGGAAGTAGAGAACCAAATTGCCGTGATTACGCTCAATCGTCCCGAGCGGCGCAACGCCATCAATCAGCACTTGCTTGTGGATCTTTACGGTATGCTGGAAACCGTGGCTGCCAATGATGATGTCCGTGTGGTGATCATTACCGGCAACGGTCCATCTTTTTGCGCCGGCCTTGATCTGGACGCCATTGGCAAGGAGGATCTGTTCGATCCCCGTGGGGACGGGAAGGACCTGCCGGACCTGATGCGGGCCTGCGACAAACCCATCATCGCCGCGGTGAACGGGCATGCCATGACTGGAGGATTTGAACTCGCACTGAATTGCGATTTCATCATTGCCGCGGAGAACGCGCAGTTTTCCGATACCCATGCCCGGGTGGGTATTCATCCGGGGTGGGGCATGACCCAGCTGCTGCAGCAGACTGTAGGCCAGCGGCGGGCCAAGCAGATTTCTTTTGCCTGCCAGCCCATTTATGCCCATACGGCACTGGCCTGGGGCCTGGTTAACGAAGTCCTGCCTCGTGAGCATTTGCTGGATCGCGCCAAAACCATCGCGGCCCAGATTGTGCAGGCCGACCCCCAGCTTCTGGGGACCATAAAGCAGTTGATCGAAAACCGCAACCGCGCTCCGCTGGAAACGGCACTGGACACCGAACGGAACGGCTTCAGGCAGTTTATCCGCGATCAAATCAATAAATTCAAATCATCACCAAAGGAATAAAGATCATGGGACGCTACTTGATGCTGGACATTGGGGCCGGCACACTGGACATGCTCTACTACGACACCGACCACGACCTGCATTATAAAGCCGTTGTGCGTTCACCGGTTCGGGTGCTGGCCGACGAGATTCGCAATATGGGAAACAAAACCAACCTGGTGGTGACCGGGGGAGAAATGGGGGGCGGTCCGGTTTCCCAGGCCCTGATCGATCGCGCCGCCACCGCCCAGGTGATGATGACCGCACCGGCGGCGGCCACCATTCATCACGACCGGGAACGGGTGACCCGCCACGGCATTCGGGTGATAGACCGTGCTGAGGCCGAGCAGAAGAAAAATGATCCCGCGTTCGGGCATGTCAGGGTTGGGGATCTTCAGCCCGACCGGTTGCAACGCATCGTCGAGGGCATGGGCGTTCCCTTTGCGTTTGACGCGGTGGCCATATGCGCTCAGGATCATGGCGTGGCGCCGCCCGGTGTTTCGCATCTGGATTTCCGGCACCAGTTGTTCACGGCGGCCTTGGAGCGCGACCCGGTTCCCCAGGCCCTGATGTACCGGTCCGATGAAGTACCCGAATCCATGAACCGTCTGCTGACCATCGCCCATGATGCGCTTCATCTGCCGACCGATCGGGTCTATGTGATGGACTCGGGCATGGCCGCCATTCTCGGTGCATCAATGGATCGATTGGCGGCTGACAAAGAGACGATTCTCGTTCTTGACATCGCCACCTCGCATACCGTGGGCGCTGCCATGCAAAATGGGCAGTTATACGGGTTTTTCGAGTATCATACCAAAGATATCACCGTGGAGCGCCTGGACCAACTTCTCAAGGCCTTGCCCGAAGGCCGGCTGTCCCATCGCCAGATTCTTGATAAGGGCGGGCATGGGGCATACAGCCGCAAGGCCGTGGGATTTGCCGATGTACAGCTGATTTTGTCTACCGGTCCCCGGCGTGGCCTGATCGCCACCTCCACCCTGCCGATCACGCTCGGCGCGCCGTGGGGCGACAACATGATGACCGGCACGGTGGGGCTTTTGGAGGCGTTGCGCCAGCGTGAGGGGCTGGCACCGATTCCTTATCTATAAGCGTCTTTTTTTTTTAATCCAGTTCTCCGGAAAGCTCCAGCGGACAACTGTTCCAGTATAGTAGCATGCTTTAACTGGTCTATGGGCCAGTGTTAAGTGTTAAGTTTAAAGTGTTAAGAAAAGGTATCCTATCGATTCCGATATAAAATTAGATCCGATCCTCCTCTTAACACTTTTCCGAAACAACCTTGTCGGGAGCTTTTCGTCTCCAACTTGAGCTTTCTGGAGAACCGCGTTTTTTAATTCCTGCCAGGAGAAAAAGCGATGACCGAGCAAAGCAGGGAAGCAGCCATCAATGCCCATATTCAAAACGATGCCTTTGCGCGGCTGTTGGGCGCCGAGGTGACCATTGTCGCGCCTGGACACAGCCGGGTCTGCCTGACGGTTACCGACCAGATGACCAATTTTCACGGCATGACCCACGGCGGCGTTATCTTCGCCCTGGGTGACCTGGCCTTTGCCGCGGCCGGCAATTCACGCGGACAGACAGCCGTCGCCCTCAACGTCAGCATCTTTTTTCTCAACCCATCCAAGGTCGGCGACCGCCTGGTGGCCGAAGCCAAGGAGTGTCATCTGGGGGGCCGGACCGGATTATACGAAATCACCGTCACCGAAGAGACCAGCGGCACCATCATTGCTCGCAGTCAGGATCTGGTGTATCGCAAAAAATCGTGGTTTGTGCCGCAGGCGCGCTAAGCGATAAACCCACCATTGGCGCATATATTCTGGCCCGAAATCCAACCGGCTTTTTCTTCCACCAACAGGGCAACGGCGTTGGCGATGTCCTCCGGTGTGCCGATGCGGCCCAGGGCGGTATCCTGGGCAAATCCATCGATTTGTTCGCGGGTTTTGCCTTTCCTGAACAGCTCCGTATCCGTCGGACCCGGTGAAACGGCGTTGACCGTGATCCCCCGCGGACCCAGTTCCTTGGCCAACACGCGGGTAATCTGATCAACGGCACCTTTGGTGGCGGCATAGCCACCATAGTTGGGAAGCAACACACGCGTTACCGAAGAAGATATGTTGATGATCCGACCGTTGTCGGCCATTTTTTTAGCCGCCAGTTGGCAGGCAAAAAAGACGCCTTTAACATTGGTGGCGAAGATTCGGTCGAACTCCGCCTCGGTGATGTCGGCGATGGGTTTGAAAAGCCGGACCCCGGCATTGTTGACAAGAATGTCCACCTTGCCGAAAGCGGTGATGGTCTGATCAAACAAATTTGTTATCTCTTCCACCCGGCCCATATCCGCCTGAATGGCAATGGCCCTGCCGCCGGCTTTTTCCACCCGTTTGACGGTCTGTTCAGCCGCTGTTGCATCGTTGATATAATTGACGGCTACCGACGCTTTAAGGGCGCCCAGCCTGGCAGCGATGGCCCTGCCGATACCGCGGGACGCACCAGTGACGATGGCCGTTTTTCCGTTTAATTCAATGCTCACGGTAAGCTCCTTTTTTTGCTGTTGTATCGTTTAGAATAACGATAAAATTTTATTGAAACAAAAGATTAGAAGAAAGGGCGCATTCGCCGTCTCTCATCCCATATTTGCGTGAACGTCTATTGGGTATTGCAACGACTTTAGGGTGCAGGCAAAAAATAAGATTCCGTTTTTGGATATCAATGCTTTTTAACCGATTACGAGCACATGCACGAAAAACGCCAATGCCCGTCGTGCTCGTGCTTAAGCTATGCGGTGCTCATAATCGGAATCGGAATGTTCGAAATGGCATAATTACAATTGCTGGATGGCAATAAATAGGGTGGACAGTGACATGCCGAAAAGGGTATAATAAAGTAAAGATAATGATCCAAAGTCGTTTGTGGATTAGTTCCGTCCTATAGCAAGCCTCTCGTTGAAAATGATCAATTTGTGATTGTCCCATGTAAAATATTGATGCAGCCTTTCTAAATTCTACACAGCAATACGATAGTGCTTTTCACAACATCAGATGTACGTTGGTCCATCTTTAATGTCAGCCCCTAAAACAAAGGAGGTCACAATGAAAGAGCACGAAATGTATTATGAAAAACTCATTGAATTAACGGGTGCAATTTCCCAGTGCAAGGATCCGGAAGAGGTCGCGCTTTTAACTGCGGCAAGTGTAAAAAACGCCTTTAATGTTAAAGGTTGCTCCGTGTTTCTAATTGAAAAAGGGACCCGTGATTTGGGTTTGGCTGCCTCTTTCGGGCTAAGCGATGAGTATTTGAAAAAAGGGCCGGTCAAATATATGCAAGAAATAACGGAAGCAAAGGACCAGGTGCCGATTGCGATTTACGACGTACAAGATGACCCGCGGATTCAATATCCTGAAGCAGCGAAAAAAGAAGGCATTTCATCTTTGTTGGGTGTCCCCATTATTGCCGGCAACAATGTCGTTGGTGCACTGCGTGTGTATACGTCCGAACCCTGGGAATTTTCAATCCAAGACATTACCATACTGCAGGCAGTCGCTCAGATATGTGGGATGGCGATGGACATGTGCCGTATGCACAAAGGATATAAAACAAGCATTGAAGTTCTTAAAAATCTTAGAGGCAAAGAGTACTACGAATCACGAGGGTGGACTCCCTATGAAGGCGTTCCCAAAAGCTTCGCCAAGGCAGGTTGAAATTCTACCGGGAAGAAAGCGTAATTAAGAACATTGAAATTAGGTACGTTTAGGATGCAAAACGATTCAGAATAGCGGCATCCGGGCGGATGCCGCTATTTCGTGCCCATCCAGAAATGACCCATTGGCCTATTTCTGGACGAATGCTACTTATCATTTCAGTATGTCTCCTTGCAGATTTTGCGGTCATTCAAATATGCCAGGGTGGATATCCCTGAGACGTTGATCCTCAACGTGGAGGATATAAACAAGGAAACGTTTTTCCCATTAGCGGTCAGCACTGGACGATTTAATTAAATCGGAGATGAATGGTTTGACAACCAGCTTTCCCCCGTGCTGCGGGTACCCAGTGTGGTTATACCGATAAAATACAACTACGTGATCAACCCCTCCCATCCGGATTACCCTCAATTGAAAATTGGCGAATCGCAAAGCCTTGGATTCGACAAGCGTCTGTATTAAAATGTTTTGGAGGAACAATGAAAATTGTAAAACTGGGTCAACAAGGACTGAAGGTTCCTGCTGTTGGCCTCGGCTGCATGGGGATGTCGGAATTTTACGGCCAATCCGATGATACAAAAAGCCTGAAACTACTCGATGAAGCCTTGGAAATCGGCTGTAAATTCTGGGATACCGCCGACATGTACGGCCCATTTACCAACGAAGCATTAATTGGTAAAGTGCTGGCGGATCACCGTCAAAAAGTCATTCTGGCCACGAAGTTTGGCGTAAAACGCGGACAAGATGGTGCCTGGCTTGGTATTAGCGGCGCACCAGAATATGTTAAAGCCTGCTGCGATGCTTCGCTGAAGCGCCTGAACACCGATTATATTGACCTTTACTACCAGCATCGACCCGACCCGGAAGTCCCCATTGAAGAAACCGTCGGCGCGATGGCAGAGCTGGTCAAACAAGGTAAGATTCGTTACATTGGCCTATCAGAAGCCAGTGCCCAAGACCTGGAAAAAGCACACCATACCCACCCCATTTCCGCGCTGCAGACGGAGTTTTCACTCTGGACCCGAGACGTTGAAGAGCGTATTTTGCCAAAAGCGCGTGAACTTGGAATCGGCTTTGTCGCCTACAGCCCGCTGGGTCGCGGTTTTTTAACCGGCGCCATTAAACATCGCGATGATCTTGAACAAAACGACTGGCGATTAAGCAACCCTCGTTTCAGTGAAGAAGCGATTGCCAATAACCAGAAACTTGTCGAAAAAGTCAAAGCAATCGCGGCTGAAAAAGACGTTACCCCTTCACAGGTGGCATTGGCATGGGTGCTTGCAAACGGTGATGATATCGCTGCTATACCGGGGACACGCCACTCGAAATACTTGGATTTAAATTGGGCGACTCAGGTAATTGTTTTGAGTGAAAAGGAGAAAGCGGAGTTAGACGATTTTTCTCAGACTTTTAAAGTCGTGGGTGAGCGCTATTGAAAATTAAAAAACTCGCCAAATTAACGGTGACGTTTTTCGTTCTATAGGAAAATGTGTTGATAACAAGCGGATCATTTCCCATTGAAACGAGCCGCTCTGGAAATCTCATTGCGTTTCCAGTCGTTTTTTCTTGCGGTTTCAGCATTTGAGGAATATATATTTACAAGTCTTGATTTCGGCTTCTTTTTGAAATTGAGTGAATTGGTGTTTGCAAAATTTTCAACCCATTTTAATTCAATTATATTCAAAATAATCTAATTTTTTGCGTATCTCTTCTTAGCGCTTATTGAAACCGGGCGACCTACCTGTACCTGCTCCTGTGGCTGACATCGAAAACTGAGGGAAAACTTGATGGAGATCACGATATCCTAATATTCAATGTATTATCATGTTTTAACCATCATCAATTCGAGGGGGTTAGACATAGTGGATACTCCTGTATTGTATATCGTTTTCAATCGGCCTTCTTGTGTCCGAAAGGTTTTAAGAAAAATAAAAGAGGCAAAGCCAACTGAACTATTTGTTGCTGCAGATGGACCGAGAAATGCAGTCCCTAAAGATGATGAAAATTGTGAAAAAGTCAGGGATTTGGTGTCAACTGTCGACTGGAAATGCCATACTGAAAAATTATTCAGGAATGAAAATGTAGGCTGTGCAGAAGCCATTGGGGGTGCCATCAGTTGGTTTTTCGAAAATGTAGACCAAGGTATTATCATTGAAGAAGATTGTTTGCCTGATACAAGCTTTTTTAAATACTCAGAATTTTTGCTAAAAAAGTATCGAAAAAATGAAAGGATTATGCATATTGCCGGAACCAATTTACTACCATTCCCGAATGCGCAGCATAGCTATTCTTTTTCAAGAGTAGTTCAGGTTGGTGCCTCTGCGACATGGAAAAGAGCTTGGTCTTGCTATGATAAAACTTTATGCAATTGGCCTACGGTAAAGACCCGTTTGGATCAGGACATTTACGGAAGATATACGCAACGATTTTTCCGCGCAATTGAAGTCGCCTATTCGAACCCAGGACGTGCTTATGGCCCAATTTGGGCATATTCGTGTTTGGCCAACAACGGACTCAGTATTGTTCCCAAAGTCAACCTGATCAAAAATATCGGTTTCGGCAAAGGCGCGACGCATACGAAAAATAAAAAAGACATCCAAGCGAAAATTAAAGCTATGCATCTTTCTTTGCCATTGGAAAGTCCTTCAATAATAGAAGCCGATAAAAAGTATGATGAAGATTATATCGATGTCATCTATTCGCAGAATTTAAGGAAAAGGAGAAATACTTCATTTCATATCAAAGAGACCCTTTTTAAAATTAAAACAAAAATAGAGGCCATCAGGTTAAACAAGGGACAGACTGAAGGCGCCGAGATAAACCGGCATCGGAGAATGGGGGGGAACCATCCTTAATATCTTTACCCGTTGGGGTAAAAAAGAGGCCTCCAATCGTTATAACGATTGAAGGCCGAAAGTTGAAAAGAAAACAGCATTACAAACGGGATTGATTCAATTAGAACGGAATATCATCTTCCTGGTCATTGGGATAGGGCGGGGGGGGATAGCCCTGATCCTGGTAACCACCGCCGCCGCCGCCACCACCAGTAGCAGCAGCATTGTTGCCGGCGTACGATCCTGAGGGCCTGGCCGGACCGTTATCTCGGGTGCCGAGCATTTGCATCGTCCCGCGGATGTCGACGACGACCTCGGTCGTATACCGGTCCTGTCCGTCCTGCCCCTGCCATTTACGGGTCTGCAGCTTTCCTTCGATGTACACCTGACGCCCCTTGGATAGATATTCGCCGCAGATTTCCGCCAGTTTTCCGAATACCACCACCCGGTGCCACTCGGTTTTTTCCCGACGCTCGCCGCTGTTTTTATCTCTCCAGGTTTCCGACGTGGCAATTGAAAAATTGGCGATCGGTCTGCCGTCGGCGGTATAGCGGATTTCGGGATCCTGGCCCAAATTCCCCACCAAAATAACTTTATTGATACCTCCTGCCATAAGCTTACCTTCCTTTCATTCATGGTTGCCGTCTGGCAACCCATTGTTTTATATCAGTGTACGTTGCGCAGCCACTCGATCACCCGCCCAGCCAATGGCTTGCTGGCCCGAATGGCGGCATGCGGGCAAATTTCCAGGCAGCAGTAGCAACGGATGCAGGTATCGGTGTTAAACGTGATGCCGCGATCCGTATAGGTGATGGCCTGGACCGGGCAATATTTCCAACACTCGCCGCATAGTTTGCAGGCTTCATTATCCACTCTGGGTTGTTGAATGACAAACCGTCGCATAAAGCGGCCCAGGATGTCAGGCCCCATGGTGAGCGTGCCCAGCTCAGGAAATTGAAAGTCATCTAATATGTTCAGCGCCCCGTTGATATGCACTGTACCATCGTACACACCCATTTCCCGGGCGTTCAGATGTGTTTCCAGCCGTTCCAGGTCCAGGCCCACCAGAAGACAGGTGGCATGATCCACGGCGTGGGCATTGGCACCGCCGATCAAAAGCCCCAGCTCCCGCGGTGTGCCGCTTTTTCCCGGACCCTGCCCCTGCATGGCCAGGATGCCGTCCACGATGGTATAGGCCGGTTTGATGGCCTCGTAAATACTGACGATCAGGTGCCCGAACATGTGCCGGTCAACACCGGCGCGCATGTGCCATTCAGGCTTTTTAAGCACCACGATACAGCCAAAAAGATTCTTCACCCCCAGGGTCAACATCATCTGGGTATGGGTTTTGAGTTTGGCCAGATTGATCACCACATCGGCGTCCATGGCGTCCTTGGCCACATCGATGGTGCCAAAGGGGTCTCCCACATCCACAGCCGTGGTGGCTTCAAAGGGTTTGAGGGTCACGTCAAGGTCGCTCAGGGTTTCCGTGTAGCCCCCTTTTTTTAGAAGGGTTGAAAAGCTGCCGGTAGCCGGGCTGTCGGAAATCTGAACCTGCGCGCCTTTTTCCAGGGCAAATTCAGCCACGGCCTTGATGATCAGTGGATGGGTTGTTATGGCTTTCTCGGGCGCGGCCGGACTGAGAAAATTGGGTTTGATCAGCACCCGGGTGCCGATGTCGATCACCGGGCCTTCATCAGATGACAGCATTTCGAAAACAATTGAGCGAATCGCCGGGTAGGTGTAATCTGCTTGTCGAATGAAAACAGTGGACATGATTATGGGGATATTCCGCTTAAACTTCGGTTCCGGTTTGCCGTGGACCCTCTATTACCATTGGTAATTGCTGATTGATCGTTTACAGATGCGGAGGGGGACTGATAAAATGTGTTTTTTCAATGACTATTTGGTGCCTCTCCATAAAATAGGCCAATTAGGCATTTATAAATAGACACTAGGGCAACTTATTATCGATTTGAATCTTAATCAAGTCCTTTCCCGTCCATTGAATGACGAATCCAATGACCAACCAGGTTCCTGAAACCACCAGTCAACCCACATCTGCCGATCGCGCATTGGACAAACGCCTGCGCCGCCATGTCATCGGTCGCATCCGTGACTATTATGTGGTCACGGTCCCCGGCTTTGAAGCGCTTTGCCGCCGGGAACTGGTCGACCTCGGCCTGTCCGAGGCAGACATGCGTCTTGAGCGCGGTGGTGTTGGCTTTCGCGCACGCTTCGTGGATTGCCAGCGGGCCAACCTGAACCTGCATACGGCCACGCGGGTGCTCATGCGTGTGGAAACATTTCCGGCCACCAATTTACGCCGCCTGGCAAAAAACGCCGATCGTATTGCCTGGGAACTTTTTTTCTCTACGGCCAAGGGGCTCAGCGTCAAGGTGAAAAGCCACCGATCCCGGCTTTATCATACCGGGGCGATCGCCCAGACCCTTGAATCCAGCATCGCCCGCCGACTGACCCAGGCAGACCGCGCTGAACAGCCTGTTACTGTGCCGCAAACCCTGTATGTCCGGGTGGTGGACGATCAGGTTGCCCTTTCCGTGGACAGCAGCGGAGAGTCGCTTTACAAACGCGGGTTCAAATCCGGCCCGGCGCATGCCCCCATCCGTGAGACACTGGCCGCGGTCATTCTTTTAAGCGCCGGCTATGATGGCCTGATGCCGTTGGTGGATCCCATGTGCGGCTCAGGAACCTTTTCCCTGGAAGCGGCCATGCTAGCCAAACAGATGGCACCTGGAATCGGTCGTGCGTTTGCCTTCATGGGGTGGCCGGCCTATACCGAAAAAAAGTGGGCGTTTTTAAAGCGCGAAGCGCAGTCCCGAATTGACGTATTGGATCGCCCGCGGATCTTTGCTTCAGATGTGGATCCGGCGACCTGCGCGCGCCTTTCGGCGACCATTGGCCAACATGGGGTGACCGATGCCGTCATGGTGGAGCAAAAGGACTTTTTCCATAGCCGGGGCGACCACTATGGCCGCACACCCGGCCTGGTGACCATCAATCCTCCCTATGGCATCCGACTGGGGTCACAGCGGCAGGCCGACGACCTGTTCAGGGCCATTTGCCGTCACCTGAAGGCGTATTATCGTGGATGGCGCATCGCCCTGGTCACCCCCAACCGGGAACTGGCCCGCCGCGTGCCTTTTCCGGCCAGGCAGATGCCGCTTTTCCACGGCGGGTTGACACTGTCGCTGGTGATCGGCACTATTTAGTGCCCATCCAGAAATGGCCAATTTGGCCGATATCGGCGTTGTCCGAAAAATTTTATCCTCGAAATATCAGCCATATGCCTGTGGTAAAATTTTTAGGACGCCTTGATCTCGACCAAATTCTCCTATTTCTGGACGGACACTATTTAGTTTGGACGGCCATATTCGTGAAGGGTGAAACCGCATCAACCCTTTTTCTGCAGCTTGGCCCAGGCATCGCGCAGGGTCACGGTGCGGTTGAACACCAGGGCGCCGGGGGCGGAGTCCTTGCTATCCACGCAAAAGTATCCCAACCGTTCAAACTGGCAGAAGTAACCGGGACCCACATCGGCCAGGCAAGGTTCCAGCTTGCAGCCTGTGCGAATCTCCAGCGCGCCCGGATTCATAAAATCCTTGAACGTCTTGCCTTCTTCCTTTTCGTCTGGATTGGGCTTGTTGAACAAACGGTCGTAAAGCCGTACTTCCGCTTCCACGGCATGGGCCGCCGATACCCAGTGCAAGGTGGCTTTCACCTTGCGGCCATCCGGGGCGTCTCCCCCGCGAGTGGCTGGATCGTAGGTGCAGCGCAGTTCAACGATCTCTCCGCTGGTTTCATCCTTGATCACATCTGTGCAGGTGACAAAGAAGGCATAGCGCAGGCGCACCTCCCGCCCCGGGCCCAGCCGGAAGAATTTTTTGGGCGGGTTTTCCATGAAGTCGTCCCGTTCGATGTAGATTTCACGGGAAAATGGCACCTTGCGGACACCGGCGCTGGGATCCTCGGGGTTGTTGACCGCTTCCAGTTCGTCCACCTGGCCTTCGGGATAATTCTCGATGACCACCTTCAGCGGGTTGAGCACGCCCATGACCCGCGGGGCACGCTTGTTCAGGTCCTCTCGGATACTGTATTCCAAAAGCGCCACATCCACCACACTGTCACGCTTGGCCAAACCGATGCGGTCACAGAAATTACGGATCGATTCAGGGGTGTAACCGCGGCGCCGCAGGCCGCAAATGGTGGGCATGCGCGGATCGTCCCATGCGCTTACGTACCCTTCTTCGACCAGCTGAATCAGCTTGCGCTTGCTCAGTACGGTAAAGGTCAGATTCAGCCGGGCAAATTCGATCTGCTGGGGGTGGCAGGGGGGCGTGACATTGTCCAGCACCCAGTCGTACAGGGGACGGTTGTTTTCAAACTCCAGGGTGCACAGGCTATGGGTGATGCCTTCCAGGCTATCTGACAGACAGTGGGTGAAATCATACATGGGGTAGATGCACCAGGCATCACCGGTGCGGTGATGACTGGTCTTGCGGATCCGGTACAAGGTGGGATCACGCATGATCAGGTTGGGATGGGCCATGTCGATCTTGGCCCTCAGCACCCGGGAGCCGTCGGCGAATTCACCGGCCCGCATGCGCTTGAACAGATCGAGATTTTCTTCGGCGCTGCGGTTGCGAAAGGGGCTGTCCACGCCGGCTTCCGTAAGCGTGCCGCGATTTTCCCGGATCTGATCCGCGGTCTGATCATCCACATAGGCTTTGCCGGCGTTGATCAATTCAACTGCAAATTCATAGAGCCGTTCAAAGTAATCCGATGCATAGTAGAGTCGATCCTGCCAATCGAACCCCAACCAGTGCACATCTTCCATGATGGCATCCACATATTCCACGTCTTCCTTGGTGGGATTGGTGTCGTCAAAACGCAGGTTGCAGGTTCCGTTGTAAGTTTGGGCAATTCCGAAATTCAGGCAGATGGATTTGGCATGGCCGATGTGCAGATAGCCGTTGGGCTCCGGAGGAAAGCGGGTGGCCACTTTTCCGTCGTTTTTATTGGCGGCAAGGTCTTCCTCGATAATCGCTTTGATAAAATGGGTTGTAGACGCGGTTTCGTTTTCGGTCATGGTATTGTCCTTTTGGCAATAATCGGATTGCCTGAAATGGTTTTCTTTTATTAACGGTGCTGAACGCCAGCGCCGAGCGGACCTTTATATGGCAAAAACCAAATGGCGTGTCAAACCGATACAATCAAAGGAAATATCAGATTCATGAATCAATACTAAATATTGATTTTTTCCGCTGATGGGCTACGCTGTCAAGTCGAAAAGACAAGATGAAACGTGTGCTTTTCATGGGGACCACATAACTCAGAACGGAAACATAAACCTTTTTTATGATTGCTATGTAAAAACGTTAAGATTTAAGTCTACGGATCGTTTACAATCTCTGTAGAAATCGACAAATACCTTCACTTAACACTTAACACTTAACACTGGCCCGTTGACCAGTTACACATGCAGAAATAGCTTATAACTACCGCTTTCCAAAGGGCGGGTGATTTACCATTGAATATTTTTAACCATACCCACGATGAATTTGTCGATGCGTTTCAGCGTCGATATGGAAAAAGCGCTTATTACAGCTCGCCCATCTACCGGCAGGTGATGAAACAGGGAACGCTGGCGCTTGATCAGTGCGGTGCGTTTGACCGATTGCCGGCGCTGAAAAGACAATTGGAAACCGAGCTGGTGCTTGCGTCAGGCCGGTTGGTCAAAAAAGAGATCGATGATGGGGTGATCAAGTTCGTTACCGGCCTTGCCGACGACCTGACGGTTGAATCCGTAGTGATCCCCATGTACAGGCGCCACACGGTGTGTGTATCCAGTCAGGTGGGCTGCCGCATGGGCTGTCGGTTCTGTCGAACCGGTAAAATCGGGTTGATCCGCAACCTGACCGCCTCGGAAATCGTTGAGCAGGTTTTTGTTGCGCGCCACCTTTTAGGGGCCAACATCCGCAATGTGGTGTTCATGGGCATGGGGGAGCCGCTTGACAACCTGGATCATGTGATTCAGGCCGTGCGGGTGCTGGGAGACCAACGGGGGCTGGACATTGCCCGGCGATATATCACCATTTCCACGGTTGGCCTGATTGACGGGATTGACCGGTTGGCCCGGATAGATGGCGGTCCGCTGAATCTGGCGGTTTCCCTGAACGCGCCTACGGACACCATCCGATCAAGACTCATGCCGATCAATCGAACCCACCCCATGGCGGCTTTGAAAGACGCCCTGCAACGCTACCCACTGCCCAAAAAATCGTCCATATTCGTGGAGTATGTCCTGATCCGGGGGGTGAATGACCAACCCGCACACGCCCGGGCCTTGTCCCGATACCTGAGTCCACTGCGGGTGAAGCTGAATTTGATTCCCTACAACCCCGCCCCTGGATCTGAATTTGCGCCGCCATCGAACGAGGAATTCCAATATTTTCGCAGTCTGTTGGAGGATGAAAATATTTTTGTCAGAAAAAGGCATAGAAAAGGCGAGCGTATCATGGCTGCTTGCGGTCAATTGGGTGGCCGGTCAACGGCCTCACGATGACTTTGCGCATTGACGTTTTCGTAACCGATCAAGGCTCAGGGCGAAAGATTTTGTGCCACCCGAATGATATCGAAACACAAAAAATGTACCTCCATTGCGCAATTATTTTCACAATTTTCCAATGGCTGTGAAAAGATAACCACATTTTTCGGCAGGCTCCGTCAATGGGATAAATGGCAGCAACCCTTGGCCGTTTTTATTAAAATGAGCTCATCTATATGATATCTAAGATTTATCGTTCGACCTCAATCCACCATTCACTTCACATCTGGCCAGTTGGCACTTCCATTGCACAGCAACGCTATATGCACTGGTAGTACTCAGTTAGGAAAAAAAATACTTAAATATATAGTCTGGAGTGGGACAGTGAAAAAAACGGCTGCGATGATTTCGTTAATTCTTCTTTTAGTGATTTTTCCTTTTCTTGGTTCAGGAGCCTTTGCCGATCTTCTAGACAAAGGCTCTTTCACGATAGATTCACTATTGGATCCCGTCAATCTTTTCCTTTTGGGGATTGGCTTGACATTCGTTGGATCCAGAGCCTGACAAAAGCAAACCATCAGGCTGCTTAGCAGGGACGGCGTTTTCATTGGTCCGACAAAAAAGCAGCCTAAAAAAAGGACGGCATGAATCAACGATCATGCCGTCCTTTTTTTATTGGTTCCAATAGGTTGGCTAATCTAATGCCTTTTGAAAAGGCGTTAGCCCCACCCGATCGATCATTTTTCCCAGCCGTTCCCCTTTTTTTGCATTGTCTGAATAGCATTGGATGGTTTTTTCGATCGCCTCCAGGACCTGTTTGTCATCCAGTCCTTTGACCAGTTCCTGAGCGATACGGGGCTCGGCTCCCACATTACCGCCGATAACCAACTGCCAGCCATCTTTTTGACCGATCAGACCAATATCACGGACCCAGGATTCGGCGCAGGCCAGGTGGCAGCCGGATACCGCCATCTTGAATTTTCCCGGCAACTGCATGCTATGATATTTTTTATCCAGGGTCATGCCCATCCCCAGTGCATCCTGTTTGCCCAAACGGCAAAAGGTGGTTCCCGGACAGGCCCGCACGCTGCGTACACACAGGCCGACGGCGGCCCCTTTATCCAGCTGTAAATCATTCCAGGCCGCATCAACGTCTTCCTCTTTTATTCCGACAATGGCCATCCGTGTCGCGCCCGTGAGCTTGATTGCCTGGGCTTCGTATTTTTCTGCAACATCGGCAATCGTGCGCAGCAGCGCCGGTGTGACCACACCACAGGGGATGTGGGGCGCAATGGCATAGGTCTGTTTGTCGCGTTGTAAAATTGCACCTTTTTCTCCCAATTTTAACATTCTCAACCTCCTGATTTAATTTTCCTATTTCTGGATGGGCACTATTTATTATCAACGGGTACCAACAAAACACTTATCCATACGGCAAAGCGCAACTGAATGCAAATCGATTGGTGGGCAATTCGTGATTTTCAAAGCAATAATTGGACCACATGACCGTTCATGGATCCGCGTGGCCAACGTTGATGAACTGGCAAAAAAAGCCGGATTCGTCCTGCCGGGCTTGATCCGGAAGCCAGGAAACAGTGAGACGATTGGATTCCGGCCTGTGCCGGAATGATGCTGAAGCGGTTATCACGGTCGTAATCGAAAAACAAAATAGCCGATTAAGGCGATTGGCGGAAAAGAATGTCCCCATATTGCGCAGGATTTTTTTTCGTCTTCAAGGCGGCGTCAAGGTTGCATGCTTTACGTATTCGGCCTTGGCGCCAACGCAGAAGACGGGAAAAAAGACAAGCAAGATGGGATATTCTTTGACAGAAATCGCCTAAAACAACGATTCGCTGATGCAGTGAGCCATTGTCTTGCCGGGGATAGGTTCCCTTTGTTGTCAGGCCTGTTTTGCCCGGCGGCGGTGTTGGATAAACCCGGCCTAACGCACGGAATACAGCAGCGGCGATTCTGTCATCTGCTGGTGATCTGCGGCCGATGTATCCAGGGTGCGGTGCTCGATGCCACCCCCACTAAAAAGAAAACACATTAAAATAATAAGAAAAACTGCTGTCAGTAGCCCGTTCGGCGAAAAAAAACGCAGAACTTTGTCTTCCAGCCTGCCGGCGACTGGCGTATTATTGGTGCCCATTGCCCACCCCCTGTTAGTGACGATTGAACTTTAATCGGTCCGACTTGTAACCCATATCGTGTGAAAAACACGGTCTTTGCCCTACCACCATGGTTGGCGCTGTGATGACATTGCCCGGGAGATTTTTCACATGGCCCCGATATAAGATTACTGATGGTTGTTTTAATCCGATCTGATTTTACTATAGATCATGACAGGAAATATTGAAATAATATTTTTTGAATTACATTTATCAATTTATATATCGTATGATTATAGTCCTTTATGTTGATGTTGAGCAGGGAGGGAGTTTTCTGGATGGGCAACCGTTGACGAATCCGTCAACGGTTAATTGGTAGAAAAAGAAAAAACCGGCAGCCACGTTACCCCACGTGCTGCCGGTCAATGAAAAAAATCTTTTTGTATCAGTCCGTTGATGTGCGTTCCTGGGCCTGTCGAATCAGGTCCACCAGGCTTGCCACCTTGTTCGGTGGCGGGCGACGGGCGGACAGTTTTTCAAACGCTTCAGGCGACAGGCGCGCCTTCATGTAAGCAACCACGTCAAAACGCTCCCACCAGCAGTCAAGCACCTTGAAACACGGGCGCTTGTCCGCCTCGCATGTGCAGCAATAGGCAAACGACACATCTCCGCCCAATCGGGGGCATCGTCTTTCCAGGCGTTCGGGCTTCATCAGACACTCTTGATGTTTTCGGGTTTGGGATAATTTTCAAGGATTTTGGTCGACTCTTCGATATCGGCATCCGCCAGCGAAAAGTCGGAAAGCTCACCGGCAAAATACTTCTCATACGCGCCCAGGTCCAGAAGACCGTGGCCACTGAAAGTGAACACAATGGTTTTTTCTTTTCCTTCTTGCTTGGCTTTCTCGGCTTCCGCCACAACCTGGGCCAGGGCATTGTTGGTTTCCGGAGCCGGGATAAAGCCTTCTGTGCGCGCCCAGAGAACCCCGGCTTTGTAAGACTCCATCTGTCCCACGGATTTGGGCGAGATCAAGCCTTCGTTGATCAATTGGCTGACCGTGGGGGCCATGCCGTGATATCGCAGGCCGCCGGCATGGATAGGCGCCGGTACAAAATTGTGCCCCAGGCTGTGCATGGGTAACAGCGGTGTATAGCCGGCCGTGTCTCCATGATCATAGGCAAACGGTGCGCGGGTCATGGACGGACAGGCCTTGGGCTCTACCGGATAAATGTCGATGGCCTTGCCATTGATCTTGTCCAGGACAAACGGAAATGCCAGGCCGGCAAAGTTGCTGCCACCACCTGCGCAGCCGATCACAATATCCGGATATTCACCGGCGATTTCAAGCTGCCGTTTGGCTTCCAGACCGATGATGGTCTGGTGCAGCATGACATGGTTCAGCACGCTACCCAGGGAATAGCGCGTTTTGCCCGAGGTGTCGCCCACAGCCGCTTCCACGGCTTCGGAAATGGCGATTCCCAGGCTTCCCGGGGTGTTCGGGTCCCTGGCCAGCGCATCCCGACCCGCCTTGGTTTCATTGCTGGGGCTGGCGATGCATTTACCTCCCCAGGCCTGCATCATGGACTTGCGGTACGGTTTTTGGTCGAAACTGATGCGCACCATGAATACCTTACAGGTCAAGCCATATTGGGAACAGGCAAAGGACAGGGCGCTGCCCCATTGGCCGGCACCCGTTTCCGTGGTGATGTTTTCGATGCCGAACACTTTGTTGTAATAGGCCTGGGGCACGGCGGTGTTGGGCTTATGGCTTCCCGGAGGGCTCATGCCCTCATTTTTGTAGTAGATTTTGGCCGGTGTCCCCAGTGCTTTTTCAAATGCCGTGGCACGGGTAAGCGGTGCCGGGCGCCATATGGACAGAACGTCCAGGACGGGGTCGGGAATCTCAATCCAGCGCTCACTGCTCACCTCTTGTTCGATCAGGTTCATGGGAAAGACCGGTGCCAGCATGTCCGGGCTGACCGGGTTGCCATCTGGCCCCAAGGGCGGATTCATTTTGATGTCAGCCAAAATATTATACCATTTTCTGGGGATTTCGTCCTTGGGCAGAATGATGCTTTTAGGTTTCATTTACGTGCCTCCTAAAAAAAAGTGGTAATAGCGTTGGAGCGGCAGATTGAGAACCGAAACAATATGGAACCATGCCACGTATCTTCAACGAATCGGTTGTAGGACGGAGCCCGTGTTTCTGTCAATAGAAATGCGAGTGTGTTGTGGTTCGCAATGCCATTACGCGGTTCTCCAGAAGGCTCAAGTTGGAGACGAAAAGCTCCCGACAAGGTTGTTTTGTAAAAGTGTTAAGTTCCAAGTGTTAAGTGTTAAGTGGCAGATCGGATCTTATTTTATACAGAAATCGATAGGATGCCTTTCCTTAACCCTTTAAACTTAACACTTAACACTGGCCCATCGATCAGTTAAAGTCATGCTACTATATTGGAACAGATATCAGCTGGAGCTTTCCGGATAACCGAATGCCAAAAATACAAACCCGTGGCGCTGAAAATGCCATTGACCGTTCGTTTAATCCCCTGATAAGGTCACAAAAACCATGTTGACAAGAAGGAGGACGCGATGAATCGACGGGGCTTTTTAAAACGCCTGATGTCCGGCATTGTGGGAGCCGGCTCACTGCTTTTCGTTAACAGTTGTATGGCGCCGCTGATCAGCGCCACGGCACGGGACAAAAACGCCGGGGATCCATGGCAATGCATGAACTGCGGGCATTTAACCCGCTCCAAGGAAGATCTCGCGGGTACGCGCTGTCCGCGCTGTACCCAACGCATGCTCAAAAAGATCACCGAGGCGGAAATGGCCGAGGCACTCAAGAAACTGGGAACCTGAGATCTTTTTGTCTGTAAAATACCATGCGTAAATCCAGCCCGATGATAACGATGGGCACCTTGCATCCACCGCTGCTGCTCAGGCCGGCCGGTGTTCAGACCATGCTGGCCAGTGCCGGGTTGCGGGCGTGGGGCAGTAACCCAATGGCCGGTGCCGCCCGGGAAACGATTCTCACCACCCGGGAAGGGATCCGGCTGCTGGGGTACCACAGCAGCCAGCCGCGGCCCCATTCCAAGGGACTTGTAATCTTGCTGCATGGGTGGGAGGGAAGCTCGGATTCCACCTATATCCGCACCACGGGCAGGTACCTTTATCAAAGCGGGTTTGATGTTTTCCGTCTCAATTTTCGCGACCATGGCCCCAGCCACCATTTGAATACGGGGATCTTTTACGCCGTATTGCTGGACGAAGTCTTCGATGCTGTCAGCCAGATCTGCGCGGCGGCATCTCCGGCGCCTTGCTTTTTGGTTGGTTTTTCCCTGGGGGGGAATTTTGCCTTGCGCATTGCCCGCAAGTGCGCCGGCCAGCCGATTGCCGGCTTGCGTCAGGTGGTTGCCATCAGCCCGGTACTGGATCCGGACAAGGCCACCGACCGCATCGACAACAGCTCGTTTATCCTGAAATACTTTTTAAAAAAGTGGCGGCGGTCGCTGTCCATCAAACAGACGCTTTACCCTGAGCATTATGATTTTTCCAGTCTGCTCACAATCGACAATATCCGAGAAATGACCGAGTGCCTCCTGGACCGTTACAGTTCCTATGACGGTGCCCAGGCCTATTTCCAAAAGTATACGCTTGTCGACGGCCAATTAAGTGGCATCACCATTCCCACGACCATTATCACGGCCCAGGATGATCCGATCATTCCCGTGGAAGATTTTTATGGACTGCACACCAGCCCAAGTACCCGCCTGATCATCCAACCGTATGGGGGACACAATGGTTTTCTGGAAAGTTGGCGGCTCAATGGATGGTATGAGCATATGGTCCGTGACCTGTTTACCCAAGGCACGGTTTGAGAAGACCGGCTGCTGTGAATACGAAAAGAAACGGTCTTTTTAGGAGAGTCTCAACCGTTTGATGATAAAAAAAAGCCAACACGGATTCCCCAATCCGTACCGGCTTTTTCCATAAATTGGCGATTAGCCTTTAGCGGTTAGCGATTAGTAAATCAATTACAACAGAGAAGGGCTAACGGCTAATTGCTAAAGGCTAATCGCTTACATTGGGTTATTGATAAATTCCTGAGCCAACGAAGTAGGGCGTGTTGGGAACGCGAAGAATGTAGGCGCTTTTGGGCGCTGGTTGATCCCGACCCGGCTTGGGCCACATATAGTTTACCCAGCCTTTGCCAGAGCCGATCGCCACTTTAATGAACGCAACTGTTATTTTTTTGCCGTTTGTATCGGCCACCTGGAGAATGTTGTCTTCTTTGACCATTTCGGGGCTCATGGGGTGGGCGATCATTTTGCCGTCAATGTCCATAAGAAATACATAGGCGTCCTTCCAGACAAAGGGGCCGGATTTATCACCAATCACTCCAGCCGCATTATCCACTCCTACTTCTTGGATCAGTCTGACGGCGGCTTCACATTTGATCGTAACTTCTTTCTTTGTTGCCGATTCAGCCCATGTGACAGCCGTAAAGCAAGTGAAAAACATTGAAATGACAACTACCGAACAAATTAACCGCTTCATCTATTCTCCTCACTAATGATCGTTTTGTGGTGCTTGGTAAAAACTAGTTGGTGCAAGGCCGCTATCACAGAGATACATCAACTACGAGAGTAAAAAGCCTGATGAAAAACGACACCAACTGAAGGACAAATGAGAAATTAAGCACCTTGCTTAACTGGAACAAAAACGGTAAGTCCCTTTTTACGGGGACTAAAATCAAGTATACAAGCAATTATCCTGCTTGCTTGATAACTAATTAAATTCTTGAAGTATTCACGTTATCTCTCATTTGTCTGGTGCGTATCCGTTACAAAAATTGCTCACCGCACTGATCATCCGGTCATTTTCTTAACACTTAAGGTGCAGATAAATGGTGCTACTGTACTGGAACAGATGCGAGCGGGCGTTTTCTGGAGAATTGTTTGTCTGGCAGGTCGGTCTTTGATAGAAAAGCAAAGGGGTCATCGTTTTAAACGACAGCCCCTTTATGTTGTTCTCACTTAGGCCAAAATCTGGATGGCTTTTTATGGCGCCAGGCAGGTTTATTTTTTGGTTGCAGTTTTTGTTGATCCGGTATTTTTATCCGCGGGTTTATTGTTTTTTGACATATCCCTGGCATCGGCATTTTTTTTCTTGACCGTCGCAGCGCTCTTGTTCTTCCCTGGTTTGGCGCGGCAATAGCCATTCACGGTTTTTCCTGTTTTCGTTTTGTAACTCTTTACCCAGGAGCATTCCGGACTGCCGTCACACTTTCCTTTGGACAATCCCTTACAGTCAATGGCAAAGGCTAACGGCGAGAACGTCAAGGCCAGGCCGACAACAACTACGAATGTGATCAAGAGAATGTTCCTTTTCATCTCTCCTCCTCTTTTTTTTATTGTTTGGGACGGGGGTAATCAGGCTACGTGCAAATGCCTTGATGGGGGTTGTAGTCGCTAATTAAGCTTTTCCGGAGCCGACTATAGCGGGTTCGTATTTGAGTGTCAATGTCTTCGTTGGGACGGCCTACTGCTGAAAAATGGTATGCCCAATGTGTTTTCCTCTCCGCTTTTTGCAACATTGGGGGAATAAAAGCGAACGGGCGGTTCTCAGGGAACCGCCCGTTCTTCCGGTAGCTAAAAATAAGCATTCAGGTTTGCCAGATGCTTATTTGAAGGTTTCTGCACACACATCACCAAGATACGCTAAGTTCTCACATACATTGATGCCGTTGGCTTTCATGGCCGCCACTTTGCTCTGACCGGTGCCGCTGCTGCCGCTGATGATGGCGCCGGCGTGGCCCATGCGTCGTCCTGGAGGGGCTGTTAGGCCGGCGATGAAGCCGACCACCGGCTTGTTGACTTTCTCTTTGATGAACTCGGCGGCTTTCTCTTCCGCATCACCGCCGATTTCACCGATCATGACGATGCCTTCGGTGGCGTCGTCGGCCTGAAAGCGTTCCAGGCAGTCGATGAAGTTGGTGCCGTTGACCGGGTCGCCACCAATGCCGATGCAGGTGGTCTGGCCCAGGCCGGTCAGGGTCAGGGCATGCACAGCCTCATAGGTCAGGGTGCCGGAGCGGGAGACCACACCGATTTTGCCGGGCACGTGGATCGGGCCGGGCATAATGCCGATCTTGCACTCACCGGGCGTAATAATGCCGGGGCAGTTGGGGCCGATCAAGCGCACGGGTTTGTCCTTGATATAGTTTTTGACCCGCATCATGTCCATCACTGGAATGCCTTCGGTGATGCAGACGATCAGGGGCACGCCGGCATCCGTGGCTTCCATGATGGCATCCGCGGCAAAGGGCGGGGGCACGAAAATCATGCTGGCCGTGGCACCGGTGGTCTGGGCGGCATCGGCAACCGTATTGAAAACAGGGATGTCATCCATTTTCTGGCCACCCTTGCCGGGGGTCACGCCGGCCACGACCTGGGTGCCGTATTCAACGCATGCGCGGGCATGGAACTGGCCTTCTTTACCAGTAATACCCTGCACCAACAGTTTGGTTTCTTTATTGACTATTATGCTCAATTTTAAATCCTCGCTTGTTTGTGAGAGTTACTGGATGGCGGATTTAAGTTTTTCGGCCGCGTCCTTGAGATCCTTGGCGTTGACCAATTCCAGGCCTGATTCCGCCAGAATCTTGCGCCCCGCTTCCAGGTTGGTGCCTTCCATACGGATAATCACCGGGACACGCATCCCCACTTTCTGGGCGGCCTGGACAACACCCTTGGCCAGGCGGTCACAGCGCAGGATGCCGCCGAAGATATTGATCAGGATCGCTTTCACATTCTCATCACTTTGCAGGATGCGGAAGCCGTTCTCAATCTGTTCGGCACTGGCACCGCCACCCACATCGAGGAAATTGACCGGCTTGCCGCCGGCGTACTTGATACAGTCCATCGTGGCCATGGCCAGACCGGCGCCATTGACCATGTTGCCCACGTTACCGCCTTCACCCAGGTGGATGTAGTTCAGGCCAAATCCGCCGGCCTCTACTTCGGTGGGATCTTCTTCGTCCAGATCGCGGTATTCTTTTACATCCGGATGACGGTACAAGGCGTTATCATCAAAATCCATTTTGGCGTCCAGGGCAATGACATCGTCTTCGGCGGTGATGATCAGCGGATTGATTTCCACCAGTGAGCAGTCATAGCCAACGGCCAGGTTGAACAGGTTTTTCAACAGTGCCGTAAAGGGTTTCATGCAGGCGCTGGGCATATTGAGTCCGAACGCCGCAGCCCGCAAGTGGTAGGGCTGGATGCCAACATTGGGGTCCACGTAGACCTTGATAATCTTCTCGGGTGTTTTCTCAGCCACATCTTCTATGTCCATGCCGCCGGCTTCGGATGCCATGATGATCATTTTGGCGGTGGCGCGGTCCGGCAGAATGCTTAAGTATAGCTCCTTGGCGATATTCAGGCCCTGCTCGATGAGCAGTTTCTTGACCAGTTTGCCGCCAGGGCCGGTCTGTTTGGTCACCAGATTCATCCCCAGAATACTGTTTGCATAGGTGTCGAATTCTTCGGCTGTCTTGGCAACTTTCACACCGCCGCCCAGGCCACGGCCACCGGCGTGGATTTGTGCTTTGACCACCACCGGGTACGCACCCAGTTTATCGGCGACTGCCTTGGCTTCGTCGACGCTAAACGCCACACTGCCGTCGGGTACGGCGACGCCGTTTTTACGAAACAGCTCTTTTGCCTGGTATTCATGGATCTTCATGATACCGATCTCCTTTGTGTTTGTGGAATCAGCCGGTTGGAACCTGGTTGTCTGATTCCGATGGTCAACATCGAGGTGTAATGCCTAAAGGTGAGAAGAGGGGGAGCACCGCCCCTGTGGTTATCGTGCCGTGCTCCCCATAGGTGGATCAAATATTATTGTTGAAGGGAAAACAGACCTTATCCGATTACGCAGAGAACATCTCCCTTGGCCACGGAGTCACCGGATCCGAAGTTGATGGATTTGATCGTACCGTTGGTCGGTGCGGCAAGGGCGTTTTCCATTTTCATGGCTTCCAGGATGACAACGGTTTCACCTTCATTCACCGCATCACCCACGTTTTTCTCGTATTTAACGATCATGCCGGGCATGGGCGCGGACAGCGGGGTGCCGTCGGCAGCCGCCGGAGCCGGGGCCGCTTCTTCCTTGGGTGCCGGTGCGGGAGCAGCAGCTGGAGCCGGTGCAGCCGGAGCGGCCGGAGCAGCAGCTGGGGCGGCCGGGGCCGGTGCGGCGGCAGGCGCCGGTGCCGGCGCAGCGGCGGGAGCGGCTGCCGGAAATCCACCGGTCAGCTGAATCTGCTGGGCCAGGCGGATCATCGGGCTGCCGCCGACTTCGTCCACGGCCACTTCAAAGTACTCGTTGTCCACGAAGACGTTGAAGGTACGCGAATTTTCACCCTTGGCCGGGGCGTCCGTCTTCTTCTCGATCAGTTCGCCGGCCAGCGCTTTCTTGACCAGTGCTTCACGTTTCTTGACTTCGTCCATGGTAATCGGTTTGACTGAATCGGGTGCCTCTTCCTTGCCGTATTTCCACTGCAAAAACTTCTTGCCGGTAACCGGGTAGATGGCGTAGAGCACCAGATCGTCCATATCCACGGCCAGGTCGCCGATTTCGGCCTTGGCTTTTTCCAGCTCGGGCTCGAGGACTTCGGCTGGCCGGCAGGTGATGGGCTCCTCACCACGCTCGTAACCCTTGAGGGCTTTTTTCTGAACTTCCGCGTCGATGGGCACGGCGGTCTTGCCGTACAGGCCGTAACACAGATCCTTGACCTGGGCGGTGATCATCTTGTAGCGTTCATCCGGCGTATCGAAGAGCACGTTGTTGACGGTCTGAATACCCACGATCTGGCTGGTGGGGGTGACCAGCGGAATCTGACCCAGTTCTTTGCGGACCCGCGGCAGTTCCTTGTAGACTTCGCCGATTTTGTCCAGGGCGTCCATTTCGCGCAGCTGATTGACCAGGTTGGACAGCATGCCGCCCGGGGTCTGGTGCAAGAGCACGTTGATGTCGATGACGGACATCTTGGAATCGTCGAGCAGATGCTTGTATTTGGGCATGACCTCTTTTTCGAAGATCTCATTGATCTCGGCCAGCAGCTTGATGTTGAAACCGGTGTCGCGGTTGGTGCCCAGAAGCGCCATGACCAGGGGCTCTACGGCGGCGTGAGAGGTCCGGTAGGCGTAGGGGCTCATGCAGGTGTCGATGATATCCACGCCGGCTTCGATGGCCTTGAGGTGGCTCATGGGGCTCATGCCCGAGGTGAAGTGGCTGTGCAGGTGGATGGGGGGCTTGACGGCGGCCTTGAGGGCCTTGACGATGTCATAGGCGTCATAGGGGGCGATCAGGCCGGCCATGTCCTTGATGCAGATACTGTCGGCACCCATGGCCTCTAGGTCTTTGGCCTTGTTGACATAGTAATCCAGGTTGTAGACCTCACCGCCCAGGCGGGGTTCGGTCATGGAGTAGCAGATGCAGCCCTGAAAGTGCTTGCCGTACTCCTTGATCTTGGGCACGACGGTCTGGAAGTTACGGTAGTCGTTGAGGGCATCGAACGTACGGAAGACGTCCATGCCGTTTTCGCAGGCGCGATCCATGAATGCGTTGGCCACGTCGTCGGCGTAGTTGCGGTAGCCGACCAGGTTCTGGGCGCGCAGCAGCATGGAGAAGGGGGTTTTCTTGAAATAGCGTTTCAGGGTCCGGATACGTTCCCAGGGATCTTCATTGAGAAAGCGGTGCATGGTGTCAAAGGTTGCCCCGCCCCAGGTCTCAACGGCCCAGTAACCCACCTGGTCCATCAGTTCGGCCACCGGGATCATATCCTCGGTGCGGCCGCGGGTGGCAAACAGGCTCTGGTGGCCGTCACGGAGGCTCAAATCCATGATCTTTACCGGATTCTCCGCTGCCGGCCGGTCCACATCGTAATTCATGGCTGTCATTTTGACTTGATCGTGATCACTCATCGTATGGGTCTCCTCATAAAAAAATTTGGATGTTTATTGGCGTTTATGCTTGCCGCCATGGGTTCCGGCACTAGCGGAGGCGGTTAAAAGTTTTCATTTGCATGAGACCTCGCATCTGCATCATGCCCTGTCTGCCGGACAGGCTCCACAGGTTGCCCTGATCAAAACGGCGCGGTGCGGGCCGTTTGGGGGGCGGGGAGAGCAGTGCTTCCTCTTCGGTCTGAATATAGGCCGTTACCGCGGCAAGCGCAGCAGCCAGTCTTTTTTCATTTGCTTCCATTGATCAACCCTTTATCGGTTTGGTTAATGGTCAGGACCCGATTAGGTCGGGATGTTGCCATGTTTTTTGGGTGGCCGCAGTTCACGCTTGCTGCACATGATCTCCAGGGCTTCGATGAGTCTCGGCCGGGTCTCGGCCGGTTCGATAACCGCATCGATGTAGCCGCGTTCGGCAGCACAATAGGGATTGGAGAAGAGATCTTCGTATTCAGCGATCTTCTCAGCCCGTTTGGCCTTGGGATCGGCGGCCCCTTTGATTTCCTTACGATGGATGATGTTGGCTGCACCGGAGGCGCCCATGACGGCGATTTCAGCTGTGGGCCAGGCCATGGCATAGTCTGCGCCCAGGTCCTTGGAGCACATGGCCAGATAAGATCCGCCGTAATCCTTGCGGGTGACCAGCAGCATTTTGGGCACCGTGGCTTCGCTGTAGCACCACAGCAGCTTGGCGCCGTGACGGATGATGCCGCCCCATTCCTGCTGGCTGCCGGGCAGGTAGCCGGGCACGTCGGCGATGGTGAGCAAAGGAATGTTGAATGCGTCGCAGAAGCGGATGAAACGCGTGGCCTTGTCCGATGCATTGATATCCAGGCATCCGGCCATGACCGTGGGCTGGTTGGCGATGATGCCGATGCTGCGACCGTTCAGCCGGGCAAAGATGGTCAGGATGTTGGTGGCGAAATGCTTGTGCGGTTCGAAGAATTCGCCGTTGTCCACGATCGAGGTGATGACCTCGCGCATGTCGTAGGACTGGTTGGGGCTGTCCGGGATAATCTTGTTGAGGGCATCGTCGATGCGCAAGGGATCATCGCCCGTGTCCACCACCGGCGGCTCTTCCATGTTGTTGGCCGGCAGAAAGGAGAGCAGAATCTTGATCTGCTCGATGGCATCCGCATCGTTCTCGCAGGCGAACTGGGCCACACCGCTTTTTTCGTTGTGGGCCATGGCGCCGCCCAGGCTTTCGAAATCGATCTCCTCGCCGGTGACCGATTTGATCACCTCGGGGCCGGTGATGAACATGTAGCTGGTGTTTTTGACCATGAAGATAAAATCGGTCATGGCCGGAGAATAGACCGCACCGCCGGCCGTGGGGCCCATAATGGCCGAAATCTGCGGGATCACACCCGAGGCCACCGAATTGCGGAAAAAAATCTGCCCGTAGCCGGACAATGCGTCCACACCTTCCTGAATCCGGGCACCGCCCGAGTCATTGAGGCCCACAAACGGAACGCCGGCTTTAAGGGCCATGTCCATGACCTTGCAGATTTTTTTGGCCTGCATTTCTCCCAGACTGCCTGCCCGCGAGGTAAAGTCCTGGGCATAGGCGAATGCCGGGCGGCCGTCCACCAGGCCGTGGCCGGTGATGACGCCGTCAGAGGGGATGTCCACATCGTCCATGCCGAAGTTCACACAGCGATGCTTGACGAACATGTCGATCTCCCGGAAGGTTCCCTCGTCGAACAGCGTATCCAACCGTTCCCGGGCGGTGAGCTTGCCTTTTTCCTTATGTTTGGCGACCAGCTTTTTCCCGCCCATCTCAAGCATGCGCGCTTCACGTGCCTTGAGATCCTTGATTTTTTCCTCCACAATACCCATGTCACATTCCTTTCACCATAAAGTGCAGAACTTTTTGACTAACTGCCCAGAAGGAAAAATAAGCCATCGGCCAGCAGTCTGTAAATTGAATTTAGTTTATGATAACGATTTGTTGAGCGCCTTTGTGGTCTGCGCTCGTCAACTTACGAAAGATGTTACCCTTCTAGACTCAACGGTTGTTGTCAAGTAAAAAAAGAAGGGACTCGGCGCCTACAGTGGGAGACAGTTCTCCCCGTTGAACAGAAGCTTCGATATCCCGCAGGCGAGCACTGACCTGCGGATGGCTGTAAAAGCGCTCTCTGAGTCCATCTTCGATCCGGGACCACATCCACGCCAAGGCTTGGCGGCGGCGCTTTTCGTCCAATTCGCCGGTGGCCGACAGACGCTGTCGGTACTCCTTGACCGTCGACCAGATGTGATCGATCCCCACCAGGTTCAGGGCGCTGCAGGTCAGCACCGGTGGTGACCAGGTGGGGGTTGCCGGATTAAGCAGGTGAAGGGCCATTTCGTAAGATCGGCGGGCTTTTTCCGCCTTTTCCACGTTGTCGCCGTCGGCTTTGTTGATGGCCAGCGCATCGGCCAGTTCCAATACCCCTTTTTTAATGCCCTGGAGCTCGTCACCGGCACCGGCCAGCATCAGGACCAGGAAAAAGTCCACCATTGAGGCCACTGTGGTTTCAGATTGGCCCACCCCCACGGTTTCAACGATCACCACGTCGAAGCCGGCGGCTTCACATACCAACATGGTTTCCCGGGTCATACGGCCCACACCGCCTAAGGTACCGCTGGAAGGAGAGGGCCGGATAAAGGCCGCCGGTGCCGTTGCCAGACGTTCCATGCGGGTTTTATCGGCCATGATGCTGCCACCGCTGCGGGTGCTGGATGGGTCGACGGCCAGAACGGCGACGTTATGTCCACGCTCCACCAGCATCATGCCAAAACTTTCGATGAACGTGCTTTTACCGACCCCGGGAACACCGGTGATGCCCAGGCGGACGGCCTTGCCGGCGTCCGGCAGCAGGCTGTCCACCACACTGCGTCCCAGTTGGCGGTGCGTGGGATGGGCACTTTCAATCATGGTAATGGTTTTGGCCAGAATACGGCGGTTGCCGGATCGGACACCGTCGATATAATATTCAGGATCTTGATTAACCATGGATGATTCGCAACTCCCTTGAATGCGTCCAGGATATTATTGGTTAAGTGGTTATCCTCCAATTCCCTCCGGCCTTCATGCCCTTCATCCGCAGGCCGGAAGGATTGGATAGGATTGGATAGAACGTCTATGCTGCCTTGCGGCCCTCCAGTGCGTTGAGCACCTTATTGGCGGAGTCGGTGATTGAGGTTCCGGGGCCAAACACGCCCACGGCACCGGCGTTGTACAAGAAATCATAGTCGCCGGGCGGAATCACGCCACCGACGATGACCATGATGTCGTCGCCACCGATATCCTTCAAGGCCTTGATCAGTTGAGGCACCAGGGCCTTGTGGCCAGCGGCCAGGCTGGAGGCGCCTACCAGATGGACGTCGTTTTCAACAGCCATCTTGGCGGCTTCTTCCGGTGTCTGGAACATGGGGCTGATATCAACGTCAAAGCCCAAGTCGGCAAACGCCGTGGCTACGACTTTAACGCCCCGGTCATGGCCGTCCTGTCCCATCTTGGTCAACAGGATACGTGGCCGGCGGCCTTCCTTGGCCATAAAATCATCGGTGCGTTTACGAATGGCGTCGATCACGGCGCTGTCGGAATATTCGGAGGCGTAGACGCCGGAGATGCACTGGGTGGTGGCCACGAACCGGCCGAACACCTTTTCCATGGCATCAGATACTTCACCCACGGTGGCTCGGGCGCGGATGGCCTCGATGCTGGCGGCCAGCAGGTTGCCGCCTTTTTCAGCTGCTTCGGTGACACCGCCTAGTGCGTTTCTGACCTTGGCGTCGTCACGCTCGGCTTTGATTTTTTTGAGCATCCCAACCTGTTCGTCACGTACCTTTTCGGAGACTTCCAGGACGTCCATGGGCATATCTTGATCGACTTTGTATTTGTTGACACCCACGATCACATCCAGCCCCTGGTCAATGCGGGCCTGCTTGCGGGCTGCCGACTCTTCGATGCGCATCTTGGGCATGCCGGTTTCAATGGCTTTGGCCATGCCGCCCAGCGCTTCGACCTCATTGATGATTTTGCGTGCTTCTTTGATGATGCCGTCGGTGAGCGCCTCAATATAATAGGAGCCTCCCAGCGGATCGACCACATGGCACACCTGGGATTCTTCCTGGATGATGATCTGGGTGTTGCGGGCGATGCGTGCCGAAAAGTCAGTGGGCAGGCCCACGGCTTCGTCAAAGGAGTTGGTGTGCAGGCTCTGGGTACCGCCCAGGGCTGCGGCCAGGGCTTCCAAGGTGGTACGGATAATATTGTTGTACGGATCCTGTTCGGTAAGGCTCCAGCCCGAGGTCTGCACGTGGGTGCGCAGCATGGAAGACTTGGGATTGGTCGGGTTGAACGGTTTGAGCAGGTCGTTCCACAAAAAGCGGGCGGCCCGCAGCATGGCGATTTCCATGAAAAAGTTCATGCCCACACCAAAGAAAAAGGACAGGCGCGGGGCAAAGGCATCGATCTTCAGCCCGGCATTCAATGCCGCCCGCACGTATTCCAGGCCGTCAGCCAGGGTAAAGGCGGTCTGCAGCACGCTGTTGGCCCCGGCTTCCATCATATGGTAGCCGCTGATACTGACAGTGTTGAATTTGGGCATGTTTTCCGAGCAATAGGCGATGATGTCCGAAACAATACGCATGGACGGCTCGGGCGGATAGATATAGGTGTTACGCGTCAAGTACTCTTTGAGAATGTCGTTCTGGATGGTGCCGCTGAGCTGTTCCTGCTTGACCCCTTGCTCTTCGGCGGCCACGATATATCCGGCCATGATGGGCAGTACGGCACCGTTCATGGTCATGGAAACGCTCATTTTATCCAGCGGGATTTGATCGAAGAGGATCTTCATGTCTTCGATGGAGTCGATGGCCACGCCGGCTTTACCCACATCGCCCATGACCCGGGGATGATCCGAATCGTAACCCCGGTGGGTGGCCAGGTCAAAGGCCACGGACAGGCCTTTCTGGCCGGCGGCCAGATTGCGGCGATAAAATGCATTGGACTCTTTAGCGGTGGAGAAGCCCGCATACTGACGAATGGTCCAGGGGCGTCCGGCATACATGGTCGCCATCGGGCCACGGACATAGGGAGCAAAACCGGGCATGGTGTTGACGTGGGGCAAGCCTGCCACATCTTCGGCTGTATAAAGAGGTCTTACCTGAATGCCTTCAGGGGTATCCCAGTCAAGACCCTCCAAGGGTTTTCCCCGGAGTTGCTTGGTGGCCAAATCTTTCCATTTTTGCAGATCGGGATGTTCTGACATGTTGTGCTCCTTTGCTAAAACGATTCATCGATACGCATGGCTTTACCGGCCCCCCGATAAACGCCATTTTTCTTCACGATTTATCCGCCATTGCGGTCCGGCGACCCGCCTTCCTTTGGTTGAGGATTGGTGATGGCGCGCCAGATCATTTCAAAAAGCGTTGTGGCCTGATCGGTCAGGCGTCCTTGTTGCCCTCTAGAAATCCACATGGTAAAGGCCCGCTGTACGGTTCCCAGCATGAAATCAAGCAGCACGCCGGCCCGCACGTTGGGGTTCAGGATGCCCTCTTTCTGGCCGTTGCGCATGACCTCCAGGTACATGTTGATCATCTTTTTTTGCTTGAAGGTCTCGTCGGCCATCCAGGTCTTCATGGGCAGGGTCATGAAAATGATGCGTGCCAACCCCTGGTTACGCTCGTAATAATCCAATTGCAGCCAGAGCACCTTGCGCATTTTTTCTTTGAGATCCTCGATGCCCTGCAGATGGTCGTAGATGCGCTCGGTCAGCTTACCCAGCCAGACATCCACAAACGCAAAAACCAGACGTTCCTTGGAGCCGTAGTGTTTGTAAATAGTTGAAAAGCTGACGCCGGCCCGGTTGGCCACGTCGCGGATGTTGGCTTTATGGAAGTCGGAATGGGAAAATATATCGAGAACGGCTACTTCGAGCCGTTGGTAAACATCTGGTTTAAGCGGTGTAAACATTGTTATGGTTGATCCAATCCGATTGTGTAAACAGTTAACAAATTTATATTACTAACTGTAATTACTGTGTTATTTTAGTTTGGTAGCTTCGGTAGATCTTTTGTTTTGATTCTGTGAATAATGATGTTACTTTTAATGGAGCTATTTATATATCTGAATCTATTAGAATAATTTGTTTGAGCGGGTCATTTTCACATGAAAGAGTAACAATGTTATGGTTTGCTGTAATAAAACGTCCTTTGTTCTTCTGTCAAGCAAAAATTAATGAATTGTGAAAAATCTATGAATTCCATTTTACATGATTTGGCTAAATCCCTGATAACAATGTTACTCTCTTAATGGGCATGTGGTTCTGGGCAGCGGGGCCGCGGCAAAACAGCCTGACGCTTTTAGCAATTAGCGGTTAGCCGTAAAACCAAATTCGTTTTCATGAGGGGTTGAAGGATCACAGGACTTGAACCTTGGCCGGAAGGTGAATATAGTGCCGCAACGATAACCCGGTGTGATTTGGATTTTTCGTCTTTTTACGAGAACGCCAAATGTTGATTTTATTTGAAAACAGAAACCAGTACCATGTACACGCTCGACGATTATGATTATTTATTGCCGGAGGACCTGATTGCCCAGGTGCCCGCGGATGACCGGGATGGGTCCCGACTGCTTCATCTCAGCCGCCGGGAGGGCACACTGTCCCACCGCCGGTTTCCGGACATAGTTGATTTGCTGGCCCCTTCCGACGTGCTGGTGGTCAATGACACCCGTGTCGTGCCCGGGCGCCTGCACGGCCGCAAGGCAACCGGCGGCAAGGCCGAACTGCTGATTCTCGATTATGGCCGGCAGCCCGATGCAGAACAACGTTTCTACCACTGCCTGATCAAGGCTTCCAAACAGGCTGCTCCCGGCACGCGCATTTTCTTTGACCAGGGACTTGTGGCCGTGGTTGATGCGTTTGCCGACGGGATTTACACGGTGCACTTTGAAGGGCCGGTGACCCTTGCCGAGGCCATCGGGCGTATCGGCCAGATGCCCCTGCCGCCTTATATCAAGCGCGATGCCGCCCAGCCGGACCCGGCCGACAAAACCCGCTATCAAACCGTTTATGCCAACCGGCAAGGTGCCATTGCCGCTCCCACCGCCGGCCTGCATTTTACCGATGCGATTTTAGCGCGCATCCGTGAAAAAGGTGTTACGGTTGTCACCATAACCTTGCATGTGGGCTATGGTACCTTTGTGCCCGTGCGGGTGGACGATATCCGCGAGCATCGCATGCATGAGGAGTGGTTTTCCATTGCCGAAGACACCGCCCGGATTGTCAACCAGGCCAAATCCCAAGGTCGGCGGGTGGTCGCCGTGGGGACCACCAGTGTGCGGACCCTTGAATATGCGGCCCGGGACAACGGCATGGTCAGTCCAGGCAGCGGTAATTGCGATCTTTTTATCTACCCCGGATACACGTTCAAACTGGTCGATGCCATGCTGACCAACTTTCATCTGCCGCGCTCCACCCTGCTCATGCTGGTGTCCGCCTTCGCCGGCCGCGAAACAATGTTACAGGCCTATGCCCAGGCAGTGCAGAAGCAGTATCGGTTTTTTAGTTATGGGGATGCGATGTTGATTGAATAGGAAAGTGTTAAGTTTTAAGTGTTAAGTGGTTAAGTTGATGTATTCTATCAATTTTAGGGGGTTGATGTGGCTTATGTGTCATTCGAGGATTTGGAGGTTTGGAAACGGGCTTGTAGACTGGCCGTTGAAATTTGTTCGTTGATGAGGGATTCCAGGGAATACACTTTAAAGGACCAGATGAGTCGATCTGCTATATCCATTGCCAGCAATATCGCCGAGGGTGCAGAACGCGGATCAAACGCCGAGTTTATCCGATTCCTGAATATTGCCAAGGGCTCAGCTGCAGAATTAAGAACACAACTATATATTGCTTCAAAATTAGGTGCCATCATTCCAGAAGATAAGGCTTCGCTGTTGATTTCAGAAGTCAAAGAAATTTCCAACATGCTTCAAGGGTTGATTCGGTCAAAGCAATAATAAATCGATAACCATCCTTTCCTTAACACTTAAAACTTTACACTTAACACTATGGGCATATTTGAACTCCAAAAAAAATGTAATGATTCCTCGGCTCGTTCCGGTACTCTAAATACAGTACATGGCCAAATCCAAACTCCCGTCTTCATGCCCGTCGGCACCCAGGCCACGGTCAAGGCCCTGACCCCGGAAGACCTGGAGGAGGCCGGTGCCCAGATCATCCTGGGCAACACCTATCATCTTTACTTGCGGCCCGGCACGGATATCATCGGCCGGTTTGGTGGGCTGCATCGTTTCATGCACTGGGATCATCCGATTCTGACCGACAGCGGCGGGTTTCAGGTGTTTTCCCTGGCCAAGCTGCGCAAACTGACCGAGGAGGGATACCGGTTTCAGTCCCACATCGATGGCTCACGGCATATGCTGTCCCCGGAAAAATCCATCGAGGTGCAGATCCACCTTAATTCGGACATTATCATGTGCCTCGACCAGTGCCTCGAACACCCGGCGACCCATGAACAGGCCGTTGATGCGCTTGAACTGACCACCCGGTGGGCGAAGCGCTGCAAAACCTTCTGGGAAGAGCGCACCGAGCAGCAAAACAGTCTGTTCGGCATTGTCCAGGGCGGCATGTTCAAGGATCTGCGCCAGCGTTCGGCAGAAGAAATCACCAATCTTGATTTTCCCGGCTACGCCATCGGCGGATTGAGCGTGGGTGAGCCCAAGGAACTGATGATGGAGATGGCTGCCCATACCCTGCCGCTGCTGCCCACGAATCGGCCGCGTTACATCATGGGGGTGGGCACCCCCGAGGATCTGGTGGAACTGGTGGGGCTGGGCGCCGATATGTTCGACTGCGTCATGCCTACACGCAATGCCCGCAACGGCCAGCTTTTTACCGCCCAGGGCACGATCAATATCTGCAATGCCCGCTTCCGGGAAGATGAGGGACCGGTGGATCCCACATGTGACTGCTACACCTGTCGCCATTATAGCCTGGCCTACTTGCGCCATTTATATACGGCCCGCGAAATTCTGGCCTACCGGCTCAATACCATCCACAACGTTTACTACTATGTGAACCTGGTCAAGGCCATGCGCAAGGCGATTGTTGCCGGAACGTTTGATGCGTTCAAAAAAGAATTTTATGCCAAGCGTCAGGTGAATTTTGATGAAAATATCTGAAATTGCAGAAAAAATGTGTAGTTCGGAATTGGCTGCCGCCGATATCAAAGCGATCTGTAATTCAAGGGGCTTTTCCCTTTCCGATACGCGGTCGCCCGCGCTTTTTGAAAGTCTGCTGCTTTCCGATATGGGGCTGCAATCGGCTTTTGCCAGCCTTAATCGCAAGGCGCTCATCATGCTCCATTTTTTGAAATGCTGGAAAAAGCCGGTGGGGATCGACATGTTCGATCGGCTGAGAGCCAAGCGCGCCAGCCGTTACGACACCTTCAACCAAAAATACGGCGATCTGTTCAAACAGGTTAAAATGCAGTTGGTCCGCAAAGGCATTTTGGTCTTTTCCACCGATCCATCCCGTCTGGATATGAAGACCAAACTGGAGCGCCAGGTATTTGGCTTTCCGACCCCATTTCACGCATCGTTGCCGCCTCTTTTTTCAAAGCCTGCAGTATTGCCCGGGGATGGTGAGTTCAATGCGCCGTTCATTCGGGCCAAGCTCAATCAATTGACCCAATTGCTTGTCACGGATGATACCGATCCGTTCGCCTGGAGCCTGAAAAACGGTGTACTTATGCTGGGGGGGGCTGAATTTAAAACCGACACTTTGCGAATCTGGAAACGCCAGGCATGGGGCGCTTGTTGTGTGCCGAACCTGCTTACTGAAACGCATGCCAAAGATGGTTTTTATACTCCCATGGCTGCCATGGATTATGCCTTTTCCACGCTTGGGCCGGATGAATGGATCGAGCCCGAGGAGATGCAACCGATTTTTCAGGTCTTCTGCCGGCAGCGTCAGAAATTAAAAGCACAGCCCATTTTCCAACATGGCTGGAAAAAGGCCTGCCTTGTTCGGCAGAAAAAAGACGGCAAAACCTGTTATCGGCCCGCCCCACCGCTTAACGGCAGGGTGGACGCAGCCAATTACCAAGATTTTTTATCCGCCGATGGCGCCGGCGGCATTCAAGTCAATCTTGAAACCATCCCTTTGCATGGCCTGGAGGCGATATCCCGAATTTCACAATTTCGGATCACGGACGGCGTGTTGACCGCGTCTCCGGATATCGTTCGCATGGGGCGACGGTTCAATGAATTCCGGGAAGACTGCCTGACAAAATGGCTGGCCCAATCATCCGATGCCTTCTCGGATGCGTTTTCTACCGTTTCCGAGCGATGGGGCCAACACCTCATGCACCGCAATGTATTGATTGCCAAGGTGAAGAACATCGGCCTGAAAGTCAGCCTGGAAAAGACCTTCAAGGATGGACGGGTCATCTTCTTGCCCGGCGATTTCATCGCCTTCCCGGAATCGGTCCGACACCAGGTGGAGGCCCTTGTGATCCAAAATGGATTTGCCGTGAAAACCGTTGATCACTCCTGCTGAAAGGCTGAAGCCATGCCTAAAATAAAGAATTTGTCCAAGGCGTTGAAACCGACCGATGTCGGATCATGGGACATATATGGCTGTGAATTCGACGTGCGCAAGGATCTGCACGTCTATCTCGATTACATCCAAAGCCGCGAGATCAAACGTTAATACCCAAAGCAGATGCCAGGCGCATTGCCAAGCAGCTTTCCGATACCGAGGCCCTGAAGGATATCGATGAACAGGGCGAATCGGATTGGCTGGATTTTATCGAGGAACTGGCTTTGGGATTGGGGTTTACCCGTTATGACACCCAGGGTGAGTACCTGGGCTATACCAGCAGTTCGCCTTCTTTTGTCGATAATTATATCGAATTCAATGAAAAGGCCTACCAAAAATTTTTGTCCTCATCCATGCAGCAGCAGGAGCAACGTATTTTCGATTATCTTGTGGGCAACTACTCGGTCGACAATAACGAATGGTTCGCGCGATCGATTTGTGGACGGCTGAATCCTTTTTATTCATGGGGATGCGCCACCGGGGTTGTACCCGGTCTTAAATTCGACAAAGCCAGAACATTTCTTTTCGATTGTCTGGCCGCCTGCCAGCCGGGGGTTTGGTACGACACCGCATCCTTGATTGATTTTCTCAAAAAAAAGCATCCCTATTTTCTGATTCCCCTGGCTCCCAAATTCACTTACCGATCAGAAAGACGGCGCGGCCGCTACTGTAATTTTGAGGAAACCAAACAGGATTCGTATAAACGCATAGATATTCCGGAAAAAAAACGGGATGCGTTCGAACGGGTGGAAGGCCGGTTCGTGGAACGCTTTTTAGAGAATATCCCCCTGACTCTGGGGTATGTCGACCTGGCCTATGGGACATCCACCCAGCCCGGAATAAAGCCTTCCTTGGGAAGCATCAAAGCCTTTAAAATCAATGACTATTTTTTGCAATTCAGGAGCGGCTTAATCCCCGAACCGCGCGTCACGGTGCATCCCAATCATGAAATCCACGTGGAATCGCCAAGTTATCCGGCCGGCATGATCGCCAGGCTCGATCCGTTTGCGGATCTCATTTCCACGGACAAAATTTGTATTTTCAAATTAAACCGGTTGAAAGCCGTCCATTACATGGCGGACGATCAAGCCACGGATGTAAAAACCGTCCTCGAAGGGTTGTCCGCGCTTGCCTTGCCGGCCAATATCGCCACGGAACTGGATGAATGGGCCGGCCATAGTGAAACGTTTGTCTTGTATGAGGGCTGCGGGCTGATCGAGGGCAAAAAACTTCCCGCCTTTACAAAGGATTATGAATTGGAAAGCCTGGCGGCCGATCTTCGCCTGGTCCGATCGCCCGATGACTTGTTTGCCGAGCTTGAAGCGGCCCAGCACATTCCTGTCCTGATCACCCATCAAGCAAAGGCATTGCAGGCGCCTCCCCAAGGGGTGAAATCGGTATTCACCCAAAAGATAAAGAAAGCAAGGCAAACGACCCAAAAAGAGCTGATCAAAATTACCCAAAAAAATTTCATTACCCTGTTTTTCCAGGATAAAGCGTCCTTGGATGTTTTTGCCAAGGCGCTTTTAAAGGATAGATGCATTGTTGAAATCGATAAGCAGCGCAAAACCGTTACCTATACTGCCGAGCAAAAAAAACAGGTGGACAGCGTGATGAAGACGTTGAAGAAAACCTATCGCATTAAAATTTCAAAGGATCAGGGATGACGCAAGCTGCCTTGGGCACCGGCCCGTTGATTGTTCAGAGCGATCACACGTTCATGCTTGAAACCGCCCACCCCCAATATGCCGAATGCCGGGATTTTTTAGCCTTGTTTGCTGAGCTGGTAAAATCGCCTGAATTCATTCATACCTACCGGGTGACGCCGTTGTCCCTGTGGAATGCCGCCGCGCTGGATATCTCCTTTGCCGACATCGCGGACGGCATCCACCGCTTTTCCCGGTATGAACCGCCGGCCAATGTGTTTGCGGATATCAAGGAGTGGCATGGCCTTTACGGCCGGCTGATTCTTGAAAAGGCGTCAAAATCTCATCTGCGCCTGCGTGTACTGGACAAAACGGTATTGCGGCGGATCGGACAGGATCCCACCGTTGAAGACTATTTTGTAATATCAACCGATGACGGATGGCTGATCGAAAGCAGCCAGCGGGGCAATCTGAAACAGGCCCTGATCAAGGCCGGCTATCCGGTCAAGGATATTTGCGGCTATGTGTCCGGGGAGGCCCTGGATATTGCGCTTCGGGATGTCGATCTGGACGGCACTGCCTTTGCGCTGCGTGATTATCAGCAGGACGCCGTCGACACCTTTTACCAGGGCGGCCGATCCACGGGGGGCAGCGGTATCATCGTACTTCCATGCGGGTCCGGCAAAACGATTATCGGCATCGGGACCGCGGCCAGGATTTCCGGCCACACCCTAACCATCACCACCAATAACGTGTCGGTCCATCAATGGCGCGACGAATTGTTGTCCAAAACGAGCCTGACCGAAGATTTGATCGGCGAATATACCGGCCTGCAAAAGACGATCAAACCCGACACCATAACAACGTATCAGATGCTGACCCATCGCCGAAACAAAACCGCGCCCATGCAAAACCTGGGAATCTTCAATCACAACAACTGGGGCCTGATCATTTACGACGAGGTGCATATGCTGCCGGCGCCCGTTTTTCGTGCCACGACCGGGATCCAGGCCAAGCGGCGCATGGGCCTGACCGCCACACTGGTACGCGAGGATGGTAAGGAAGATGATGTGTTTGCTCTGATCGGCCCCAAGCGCTACGATGTGCCCTGGAAAACCCTCGAAAACCGGGGATTCATCGCCGAAGCCATCTGTACCGAGTATCGCATACCACTTTCCCGCAAGGAAGAAATCCGCTATGCCCGGGCCTCCAAACGGCAGCGTTTTCGTGTTGCGGCGGAAAACCCGATGAAAATCGAGCTCACCCGGGAACTGATCGACAACCACGCCGATGACAATATCTTGATCATCGGGCAGTATATTTCTCAATTGGAAGCGATTTCAAAGGCGTTGGGCTATCCCCTGATCACCGGCAAAACCAAACACGAGAAGAGAGAACAGCTCTACGACGAATTCAAATCCGGCGCCCTTCGTATTCTGATCGTTTCCAAGGTCGCTAATTTCGCCATCGACCTGCCCGATGCCAACGTGATGATCCAAATGTCCGGTACATACGGATCTCGTCAGGAAGAGGCCCAGCGGCTGGGGCGAATCCTCAGGCCGCATGAGCGGCGATCCTGTTTTTATACACTGGTCTCAAAAGGCACCGACGAGCAGACCTTTGGCTTGAACCGGCAGCTTTTTTTGGTGGAACAAGGGTATAATTCAAGATCAAAAAAAGAGATCGTTAAAGAACTTGCCTTAAAAATGGATGCTAATGAAGAGACAGCAAGCCGTTGGTTAGATGGAGTAACTGATACTCTTTATGAAACCTTTAAATCAGGATATGGTGCCTCACTAACCGGGTTTGGCAGTTTTTACTTGGATCGTAGGCGAAGCTCTTCGGATCGTTGGGATTCTATGTTTTTGAGCGAAAGATTGTTTAGTAAGCGAGCATTTCGGCATTTCCACCGATAACATCCTGAACACAAGAAACGCATAATTTCATCACCGTCCCGGCTATTACGGCTATTACACTTATTTTTTATGATCCAGATCAACAGCGATATATATCTGGAAAAGGTCGTGGTTGAAGATACTGGTATGTAATCAAAGAATTTGACAGCTCCAAATTTCTTGGGGTACTCTCAAATTATCTGTAATCTGATCTTCCGCTTTAAAATAAGCCGTAAATAGGTAGAAATTGACTACTTTATATTCCTCCGGGCTTTTTATTGAAAAGACTGTATTATAGGACTACAACAAAAAATTCTATGTAATTTCAATATAACAATTGTAGCTTACAATGGTAAAATAACGTGAATCTGAATGAAATTATTAGTTACATAAATTCTTCCGATTTATTAAAGATTGTAATCGATAAAGCAGTAATTGGGGTTTTATTACTCGCTATAGGATTATGGATTAATCGTAAGATCACACAATTCAAAATTGGCTTAGAAGAGGGTGTGAGTACACGTGTAAGAATCGCGGAGGCGAGAGTACCCTCTTACAAGAAGCTATGGAATCTTACAAAACCGTTCAACTCTCATAATGAAGAGACCTTTTTTAATATAGAAAAATCCGCTCGAATTCGTCAATTAAAAGAGTGGTATTATGAAGATGGACAAGGTCGATATATCTGTTATAGGTCGATCTTACGAAAAGCGGGCAAATCATCGCCCGCTCACTCCACAAATTTCACAATATTAAAAGCAATCTATTCCATCTTCTTCAACGAAATCCCTGATTTGGTCTTTCTAACTGAAAATTTGTCACCTTCAGTAAATCCCATCTCTTCAATCAAAATTTTTGAAATGACAACACTACCACGCTTGCTGACGAAAGCTTCCTTTGCAGGTTCTGTGTTCTTTGATGCTCTTCCAGTTGTAATTGCCGGAGCAACACCGGAGTCCATCAGTGCATCAAGATAATGAGTTTTAAATTGTGCTGATGTGGCAAATTTGAACTCTTTCATTATTTCAGATTGGGGTTTACCACTTTTTACAGATTCAAGGAGCTTTTTGTGGTTCACTTTCTTTTTCGCTGGCATTCAACTATTCCTTTCATAATAATGTTGAAGATGACAAGATTTATTTTTTGTATATATGGTCAACATTATTATAGAAAATCAAGTATTATTTTTAATTAATAAATTTTGTTAGAGGATCTCAAATTAGAATAATTTTTCGGTTAATCTGAATCATTTTTTGCCGAACGCAAATAAATCGGTTAAATGGATATGCCTTTAAAAATTATTGTATTTTAAACATTCCATTTTAAATTCTAATTCAGAAAAATTTTGATCAATTTGATTTAATTAAAGATATAATAAATGGTTTGTCTGAATAAATTTTAAGGGCCAGTGGATCAAGGTATGTGTGTTTTTAGCGGCCAATAATTGATCTGACAGAATCAACTTTGCGCCATACAAGTTATGGATATTTCCCTTTTAATGCGTCAGCCAAGCAATCGCAAAATTTATATCCAAGAGCCGTTGGATAACCAAGTTGCTCATTTCCAGGTTTTCTAAGTCTAGATGATAATTCAATGTGATATGCCAACCACCTTGGATCAGTAATCGTTAACGTCTTTGTTGCTTTAAAATATATGTCAGAAAACCGACCGCATACAGATATATCGAATAGATCTGGGTTTCTTTTGGTTATTCGATTGACTATTGCGGCCAATTCTTCTGAATAAACTGATTGTTCCGCTGACCCGCAGGAAATCTCAACATCATATTTTGATCTGACTTTACCGTGTCCATGTATCTCAACAAGAATATTTGGATTCCATTCAATTATTTGCTTTGAATAATCACTATCCAAATGCTTATTTACATCAATTGTTGAATTACAAGCGATTATACTACAACTGTCCAGCCTCTCTGCAAGATGTCGTCCAATAATTCCAGTATTTTCGTCAGAATCACTATGTTCAGGACATGGTAGAGTTGGGGTTCCTGCAGGAGCATGGTGCGGTACACCAATTACAAGATCCAACCTTTTCCGCTTCTCTGCAATTAGCAATGACCGTTCAGTAGATTCTAATTTTTTTAAAACATCCATAGTGTTATCACACCATAACTGATTAATTTCTTGACAGAATTTTGATTTGCGGATTCCATTCCAAAAAGTCCCTTCCTTTTCTTTCCAATCATACCGAATTACATGGGTGTAAAACAATGAACAAGATGGAACTTGACCAGCTTCAACTCTGGGAAGGAACTGAGGGAAAGGGTTGATCAGTTGATAATATTTACCTTGATGACAATCATTTACATAAAATGGTTAAGAAACAGAAAAGAAAGCCAGGTTTGAAGCAATCTATTGCTGCGGCCGCATACAAAAAGGGTATGGATCTTTATTTCGCAAAAGGTGATCCAGATACCGCACTTAAATATCTCATGAAAGCCGCAAAAAATGGATATGCCAAAGCATATGGAGAAATTGGGATAATCCTTAATCGGGAAAAAAATAGACCAGATGAAGCAGAGGAATGGTTCATTAAAGCTGAAAGGTCTGATTCCCTTTTTCCAGCAGCACGATATGAATATGGAATGTTGCATTATCTGGAAAAAGACGACTGGGAAACAGGGCTGAAATATTTACTTGAATCTGCCCACCAGGGATATGAACTGGCCTACGGCGATATCGGAAGCATCATTTATATGTATAGAGAAAATATTGATGAAGCTTGTTGTCTTGATGCTCCACAGGCACATGACTATGGAATGCTGTTAATTGAGGAGAGAGGCGAAATAGAAAGAGGTAAGAAATATTTAAAAATGGCTGAAGAAGGCGGGTTCAATATGCGCTAATTTTTTGCCGGGTTTCAATGCTCCATCAAGGGTAATTACCCTTTGTGAACCGCCTTATCCTTCAATACCAAAAGGTAAAGGCAATTGCACCCAACCATCGGTATTCTTTTGAACCCCCAGAAAATTAGAAACAGATATCCCCAGCAACCGCACTTTCTTGTCTCCAGCTTCTGTATTGGCCAGCAAAATTTTTAAATTTTCCATGATCAATTTCAAGTCGCTAATTGGCTCTGGAAAAGTGACACTCCGGGTGACCGATTGGAAATCATAGTATTTCAATTTTAACGTCAAGGTCAGGCCCTGGCGATCCTCACGGCGCAACCCTTCAATAACTTTCCTGGCTATTTCGCCGAGGATGTCCAACATCTGATTCGTATCATCAATATCGGTGTTGAGCGTGGTTTCCTTTCCGTAAGATTTTCGCTCGCGATTGGGTTGCACTGGCCGGCTATCCCTTCCGTGAGCAATGTTGTAGTAGTAGCTTCCGGTTTTGCCAAAATAGTGAATCAGATTCTCCAAACTAACCTTTTTTAGATCTGCACCGTTTTTGATTCCAAGATTAAGCATGCGCTCTTCGGTGACTTTGCCTACTCCGAAAAATTTGCGAATGGGGAGTTGATCAATAAAGAACGGTGCTTGGCCCGGGGTGATGACAGTGATACCGTTGGGTTTGTTGACATCCGAAGCCACCTTGGCCAGAAATTTATTGAACGAAACACCAGCCGAAGCAGTCAGGCCTTCTGTTTTTTTAAAAATCTCACGTCTGATTTGTTGCGCAATCTGTGTGGCCGAGGAAATTCCTTTATTGTTGATAGTGACATCCAGGAAGGCTTCATCCAAAGATAGCGGTTCCACAAGATCGGTATAATCCAAAAAGATTTCCCTGATCAGAAGAGAAACAGCCTTGTACACATCAAACCTGGGACGAATGAAAGCAGCATGGGGACAGCGTTTATAGGCTGTGGCACAGGGCATTGCCGAATGGATACCAAATTTGCGTGCCTCATAGGAACAGGCGGCTACGACACCCCTGCTCTGCGGATCACCACCGACAATAACCGGCTTGCCCTTTAGCTCATGGTTGTCCCGTTGCTCAACAGATGCGTAAAAGGCGTCCATGTCGATGTGAATTATCTTTCGAATATCGTGCATACAGTTGAAATACTTATACTAAGGACGAGAGCGGTTCAAAACATTTTTTATATGTAGCCAGAACATAAATTCACAAATTAATTGAACCTCGCAGCACTTGGATGGAGCGTATCTTTATCAAAGGCTGCTAGTGGATATGAATTGTAATTAATATGAATAAAATATAATTTCATGATACTCTCATGATTCATTTCATCGATTGATAACAGCTCCTATCGAAAACCGTTTATTAAATTCTCGATAATATCAAGACTTTAATTAATTCTGAGTGATTGCCTTTTCGCCTGGAAAGTAAAATAGACGTCAATATATCCACCCAATATGGGATGTAAAATAGACACTTCCCGTGAAATATGAAAACCTGTCAAAATGGCTGAATATGCTTTAATGTATAGTAATTATGTGGTATTTTGCATGATTTGAGTGGAATTTGAATGTTGTGGAGTTTTCTACGGCTCGACTAAACGACAAAAATCGGGACGTAAAATAGACGTCTATAGAATAATAATGTTATGTCGCTATGAATCTGCTCACTAAAGGAGAAAAGTATGCAACCAGAAGTCTTAATTCGTACCTTCATTGATGAAGCATTCAACAAGGGGAATCTTTCGATACTCGAGGATGTCATTCATACTGAGTACCAATATTTGAGTCCTGACAACAGCCAACTAAAAGGTATAGGTCAATTGACAGAATTTATTCAGGCGTTCCGCAAAGCCTTTCCTGATCTTAACCTTCAGATAGATGATCTGTTTGCGTCAAATGACCGCTCGTGTACTGCCTTTACACTTAGAGGCACTCACGAGGACGATTTCATGGGGATTCCGGCAACTAAAAAGTCAGTGGAAGTCCGAGGAATGGTAATGAGCCGATTTAAAGAAAACAAGATCTTTGAGGATTGGGAGATTCTCGATAACTTGAGCTTTTTTCAACAGCTTGGGGTTGTTCCTGAACTCTCCTAACGCATTATCTAACCGTTAGAAAAGAGAAATAACAATCCGCTGCGGCCGACCCGGGGGGCTATCGGTGTTGATTGTCAAATTGTTTGGAATCGTATCTTCTCTTTAAATTGAACACCCTTTTTTAGTATAGCCTGAATATACGAGGCTATAAAGGTCAAGCACACGTGTGCTCCGCTTCACTTCGCAACCTTCACAGCCTCGTATATTCAGGCTGTCACGGAAGTACAGGGTATTTGCCGTTTCAGCAACCCACTGAAAACGTGCGATTATCATTAGCTATATTGCCAACGGTACGAATTCCCCAGGACAAAAAAAAGCACCAATATGTTCGACCGAATCAACACCGCACTCAAGAAATCCAAATTCCGCTCCCGCTTCAAATTAACGGATAAGGATTGCCAATACATCCACACCAAAGGCACAGACACCATCCGCTCCCACGCCGTTGATTTCATCACGACCAGATAAGCAATCGCACCGGCGTTCCCGAAAAATGATGGGAAACAGACGCCGATGAAATGGCATCCGCTATTTATCGCACAGCATGCGATCGCTATCTGCTGCCGGGGATGTCTTTGGAAATGGAACCGGATTGAAAAAGGACGGCCGCTGACTGAGGATGAGGTTCGGATTGTGGTGGAGTTGGTGATGGGGTGGATTGACGAGCAAACTCGAAAGCTACATTCAAATAACCGCCTGCCTTCCTTAAAAAAGTATCCAGCGTCTCAATAACCACGCCTGTGACTGTATTGCCGTTATCGCGTGCATATTTTTAACACGCTCTACCAAGCGAGAAGGTAATTGGATAGTTTTCTGTTGAGTACTATTTTCGCAATTGACAACCTCAAAATGGTCGGTCTAAGGCCTATGTATCGTAGTTTAAATTGTATTTATTGCATAAAAATCTTTGAAATATAATGACAGTACCTGTAAGATTCATCCAACTGAAAAAATTCATACCAGCGATTTGACATAATTTAATGATTGACACTCCAAACTTGCACCCTGCCAAATCCCAGTTAGACCATTTGGACTGGTCGCGAATTTTAGACGCAGTAACAGATGGACTGATCATTACCGATCGGCACTTCAAAGTGCTATTTGTCAATCGCGCTTTTTTGTCTTTATCGGGTTTAGATGCATCCAAACTAATCGGGCAAAAATGCCACGATGTCTTTTCAAGTGAACTTTGCTTCACCCCCAACTGCCCGTTGACGAAACTAACGTCAATAAGCGGGCAATTGATATTCGATGATGAACCCTACTGCAAAAATGGCAATTATGAGCCATGGGTTGTAACCATAACTGCCTATCCAGACGCAAACGGGGACATAGCTGGGTATGTTGAACGTTTCACGGACGCCAGCGCGTTCCGGCGAGTGAAGCAGGCATTGAGTCGAAGCCATGATCGTCTGCGCAGGAACATGGGCGCAATCATCCAGGCAATATCAACCACTATTGAGAAACGCGATCCTTATACAGCCGGCCACCAGCGACGGGTAACCAAACTGTGTCGTGCCATTGCTACCCAAATGGGCTTCAGTTGGGAACGCATTCAGGGCCTGCGCATGGCTGCCGCCATTCACGATTTGGGCAAGATCCACGTTCCGTCCGCCATTTTAAATAAACCCGGACCGATTTCAAAACACGAGTTGGCCATCATCCAGATGCACCCGCGAACCGCCTACGACATCCTTAAGGATATTCAGTTCCCCTGGCCGTTAGCCGAAACTATTTACCAACACCACGAGCGACTCGACGGCAGCGGATACCCTCGTCAGTTGAAAGGGGACCAAATTTTGCTGGAAGCGCGGATATTGGCGGTGGCAGACGTGGTGGAGTCCATGGCTTCCTTTCGCCCGTACCGACCTGAATTAGGGCTTGAGGCCGCGCTCGCTGAGATAGAATCAAATAAAGGAGTGTTGTATGACGCGTCGGTAGTCGAAGTTTGCACGTCGTTAATCATCCGGCAAGGGTTTGATTTCGAAACTAAGTCTTGGCAGCGCTACACCTGATTTGAGAGGGAAGCTTTGGGACCGAAGTAGGCTATTTCTAAAACAGGTGGCTCAAATCCAAAAAAGAATCCGCTCTCCTATACAGTGACAGACTAAGGTACATGTTTTTATCATTTTGAATCTGGTCCCTTACTGGTCCCTCATTTTTAAATAATCGTTGTATAGAGACTATGCTGCCCGGCACTCCGAATCAGCAGAGTTCCGGGCTCCAATCCAGGTTTTCCTGCCCCCCCCACCGTGCCATCCCGAGGGGTTGAGGACGGAGATCAATGCCTATCTGAAACGGGCAGCAAAATACCGGAAGGAACTTAAAGAAAAGGACCTGATGAGCTTTGAAATTGACGAGCTGGTCTATAATTTCGTATCACCGGCGGACATACCGAGCAGGGATGCACCGGATCCGGTTGTCTATGAGCAGATCATGGATTGGGCGAAGGAGGTATCATAACTCAAATGACAACCCTTCGCCTGGCAAATTCTTGTAGATAGACAAGGTTCTTTGCCGGAGTTTGCCCAATTTTATTTCTGGCTTCCACCAGCGCCGCTCGTCATTTAGCTTAAAAGGGTTCTAACTCCCGGCAAAGGCAAATAAGATCGTTGAGATAGCCAGATGAAATATGGCCGTAGGTCAAACTTGAGAGTTGGTATTGTTATCAAAGGTTTTGGAATGCCTAAAATATAAAGACAAGTTGGAGATATCTGTATCACCCGACCTACCGATTTGACTGAGGCTACTTAATCATGGGGAATTCGAAACATAATAGAAAATTTATAAAGAGACTGAATCTGTTCGAATTATTGTTGGGTAGCCTCATACCCGTATTTTTTCAAGATTTGATGATATTGCCTGTTTTTTTTCATATCGTCGAGGCCTTTCCGCCATGAAGTGACTATTTCATCGGGCACACTCAAGGACCCGGCAATGTACATTTCGACATCAATATCCTTAAATGCGATTTTTACTTTGTCCGACTTGATACCTTCTGATTGAAGGGTGTGATTAAGGATTAATTCAGGTACGTACCAAGCATCAATTCTGTTTGCATACACCAGTTTAAAAGCATTCTGTTTCTCTAAATTGACTAACTGCAATCTTTTAAAACCCAATTCTTTTAAACGATATGCAGTTGGAGTGCTATAAACGGCACCAATCGAAAGATCCCTGAAATCTTCAATGCTGTTGAAATTTCTTTTTTCATTGCTATTAACTCCAAACACAAATTTATCAATCATTATTGGACCAACCCATTTGAACTGTTTCTCTCGGTAAGGCTGTCTAGTATAAGGAAATAGAAAAACATTCTTATTTTTGGCGTTATATAGCGCTCGTTTCCAAGGCAGGGTTACTATTTGGTCAGAAGAACCAGTCAGGTTTGAAAGTTGTTTTACGATATCAATAGCTATTCCGGAAAACTCGCCACTTCTAATTATCGTGTAAGGGGGGAATTCGTTGGTAACTAAAAGCAAATCTTGAGGTACCTTGCAACAACCTTCTCTTGCATTGAAGCAAATAATGATCAAAAGGAATGTAATAATTTTTATCCTGAATCCCATCCTTCCCCCCTATTAATAATTGGAATCCGGTTGTGATTGTGTTTATTCAAATAAGATATTGTAGACATGAAGAAATGGTGAAATTTATACAAAAATATTTATTTAAATTAAAATGAACTGTTTTTAACGGAAAGACCAGTAATGTTAATCATGATATTCAAAATTTACTTATGATTTTAGTAAGTTGATATGTCTCAAGCCAGTCTGATCGATTTTTTTGCAACGTATTTAATGTTAAGATTTTAAAAAATAATGGCTTCAATCCCAAGTAACATGAAATTTCATGGCCACATTATTTAAAAAGGGGACAATTCCAACAGATAGTCCATTCACATTTTGTTGTTTTCAACCGGTTAATAAAAATATGTTTAACTGAGTCAGACTGTCTCGGTCGTTTGGTCTCCGTCAAGTGGAGGAAAAGTTCCTTGGCTCTTTTGCCAACAATTAGAAAAATAGCATTCGCCATTAAAAAGGTAGTAACCGTTTGTTACCATATGACCGTCATCATTCTGATAACATAAACGTTTATCGCATGTCTTGCACACTAATTCATCAATCTCTACTCTATCCATAACTTTTAAAATAGACATCACTAAACAGAGCGTTCAAGACTTATCCTCTAAGATCGTCCGCAGACATGGGCAAGATAAATGAAGGAGGAGGCGACGAATCCTAAAAACTAAGGCTTTAGGCTCAATTTCAGGTCTAAACCCCCTATTGGGGTGAGCGAATATAGTGGTTTAATATTTGAATAGCAATGGTTTAAAAGCTTCAACGATGGTAGTTGATTGGTAGGTATGTATTCATTTCTGAAAATGCGTTGCTAATGATGAAAGGCCAAATAACAGATTGCTGGGATTTATCACACCAATGGCATAGCTTGTGATTTATACAGTTAGTAGTAATAATTCAGAATTACAGAAAATTTGAGATTTTCAATCGCTACATCCACCGGTCTGCCCTATCATCTTTTCAAGTTACGAATTTACAGGGATTACGTTGTTTAATGTGAAAGGCGAAATTCCAGATACATAGATTAATCACACGAATCGCCAGACCTGCAATTTGTACAGGGTATTTGTCGTCTGGTGGCGCTCAAAAAACATGTGTTTTTATTTACTTATAAATTCGTGAGTTTTTTACGATAGCCAGGGCAAACCTGTCGTTTTGAGCTATCCTTATCCTTATGGGTTTGCTATACATTGTTAATGAAGCTCTTGACTGTATGCGCCATCACCCTCTGCTTATGCCTTCACTCTGGCATAATCTTTTCCGCGGATGTGCAGAACACGTTCGTCATCGGCGTATGGCATATAGCTGAAAACAAATATGATATGCCAGAAATAGAGGCCATTCTCGTCGAGGCCTACAGGCGTATCGGCGCAACCGTCACTTTCAAATGCCTACCCCCTAAGCGTGACCTTGTTTGGGCTAACAATGATGAGATCGACGCCTGCGCCATACGTGCAAAGGTGGTCTTACGGAATTACCCCAACCTTGTAGAAGTCCCGGTTCCGTTGTTACATTACAGCCTATGCGCCTTCACCGCCAATCCGGGCATTACCATACACAACGGCAACGACCTTCGAGGGCATAGTGTCGGTGTTACAATTGGCAAAATCTCTGATGAAGTCCTGCTCCAGCGGTATGGAGTGAACTACCAGACCTTCGTTTCCCCGATCTCTGCTGTCCCGTTACTACTCAATGGACGCTTAGATGTGTTCGTACATGATTGCCTGTCGTGTAAATCTTACTTGCAACAGCTGCAATTAGAGAATATTGCCTCCCACCCCCTTTACACTGGCTACGCTTACCATATCATCAATCGTAAGCACGAGAACATCATCCCCAAACTTTCTGATGCCTTCACCAGTATGATTCAAGACGGTACAATGAAGCGCTTGGCTGGCCGACTCGTGGAGTACCTTCCAGACCGGACCTTAAGCCCAAGGCTTGGGCAATCATAACATTAGGGTAGCGTGGAACCCGCCTTCGGCAATGGTGTCCGCAGCTCGAAATTCCCATTAGTCAGGTTCGATTGGCTTTAGTAGTAACTCTCTTCTATTTTTTGAATTACTCCTTCCTTTTTCATCTCACGAATTGTTTCATCAAATAGTGGTATAATTTTTAAGTATGCAGATTTTTTTCCTATATGCAGCAAAAAATGTTGAGTGGGAATAGGTATATTGATGGGAATTTCAACAATCGCATCTTTTGCATCAGCACGCTTGATAACATACCTTCCAACATGAGCTAACTCTGGCCATATCGCTCCCCTTCCTGCAATAAGAAAAAAAGGAATGTTGTATCTATTATTCAACCATTCGACTTTCATGCCTTTCAATTTTTCTTCCCAAAGTCCATTACCGCGATTTGAGATAAATCGAAATCCATCTAATTCTTCAAACGATTGAGCATGACGTAATTGGTTAACTTTTTGAAAGTCCTTAACCACAAAAAAGCTTAACGATATTGTGATGATAGGCTCAGAGTTGGTCATGGTGTAAGTTTTGCGTTTTTCTGAGGCCACCGTTATAAAAGCATCAGCTGTTCCATCTTGAACCATTTGTTGAGCCCTTACCCATGGAACGGCCATATAGCGAACTTTGAGCTTTAATCGTTTAATAAGAGCTTCATTAACAACGTCAATTATTATTCCCATGTTCTGTTTGTTTTCTATCCAGGAAAATGGAGGAAAGTGATCTGAATAAGAAAAGACTAATGGTTCACCTGCATAAAGAGGTGACGCCGACATTAAAATGAAAACAATAAAAAATATTTTTAGGTTTTCATTGAGGAATCGAGTCCATAATATGACAAGCTGCTTTTTCACCGTTTTCCTTTTATTTTGCGATTGAGTTCGTATTTTCTATGATAAGCACACATTTTCAGAGAGAGTCAACAATATTGACTGGTTGTCGTGTTAATTCGGTGTGCAAACCGTAGAAAAGAAATCCACAGAGAGATCCATAAGGAAACAAATCCAGATGGATTTACAGATATATTGGATTTCAATTTGAAAATCGAGATTCGGAGCTGTACGGATTTGTACAGGAAACTTTCCGTATGAAATGCGGGAAAAAGCTTGTATTTCCATATATCTACAAAATTGTCAGATTGTGTAGATTATTCGATTGTATCGTTGCCAACGGGTGACGGTGGATTTGATTACGAAACCCTTTTTTGTCATAAAATCAAATTGTGTTTTTTTTTGTATTCCTTTCCAGATCGTCGCCAACAGTTTTTCAATTCTGCTCTCGGCTGATATGACCCGCTTGCCTTTACTTCTGGATGGGCACCTTGCCTTTTTTTGAAAAAGCGACATCCTTTTGTCCGATATTGGGCACCTGGAACTGGAAATTACCGGATACTTCATACTCCGAAGACGCGTTGAGAAGCAATTGATAGGCGGCCTGTCCCAATTGCAAAAGGTTTAGATTCACAGGAAGCTCGATCACGGATTTGCCATTTTCCTTTATCGTCCCAACGGATATTGTCTTCCCGTTCGTCAGTTCACTATTCCCAAGTGTTACCTTGTAATCAAGACTGTCCATACCAACTTTAAAATCATTTTTATTTACCAGATCCAAAACCACGACCAGCGATGCCTTGGCAAAGGACAGGTCTTTGATGTCAATGCGGTTCAATGATACCTGGGGCAGTTTTGGAACCGGGATCGTTCCCTTCTTGTGAAATGGCACTTGCACACCGAATTTCCCCATACTTCCGGATAAATCATATGTAACCTCATCTTTTTTGAAAAATTCTGCAATGGAATTAAAAAAGTCCATATATTGAACATCAACCGGTATCTCGACGTTCGTCTTGCCATTGCCCGGGATGCTGATGGTTTTATCCAAATGGCCTTTTGCTATGTTTTTTTCATTGATCTTCACCTGATAATCAATTTGGTCCAATGATAGGCCAATGGGATTGGAATTTGATACTGCATAATCAAACACCAGTGTACTTTGAAAAAGCGAGGTGTCTTTCATGGTCAACCCTTGAAATTCAAGGGTCGGTTTTTTGATGATTTCCTGGAGACTGGCACACCCTCCCAGGAAAACCGATATAAATAGGACAATCATCATTACGACTGATTTGTTCATTGTGCCTCCGTTTATAGTAAATTATTCAGCATCTAACCCGAAGTGATTTAATTTCCAGGTGATAACCCTGCAAGCGCTTAAAAATAGAATAACTGTAAGGAGTCTCTTTATATGCCCTGCGAAAAGAGAATAAATATCAACATCTGAAATCTGAAACGTTGGAATTCTGTCACCAGCTAATTGCTTAAATATTTTTTACTTATTTTATCAAATATTTCTGGAACGTCTTATTTTCATATGTTTTTCGGCTGTTCCGAAAAAAAACAACGTGTGGGGGCAAAAATCACATTGTTTTCCGTCAATAGAATTATAGGCCGGTTTGCAGAAACGAAAAAAGATGGGTATCTGGCTGCAAACGAATTAGAAGGGGGCTATCATGCGGCGGACAACAACGCTTATCAAAATTTGGCTGCAAGGAAATACCTGTCCGTTCACCGCCTGGAAACACTGGTGGCTGTTTATTGGGTTTATAATCATGATGGTTTCTGGATGTGCCGGTAGATCTTTGATTCAAGAAAAATTAGATACAACCAATTATGATTTCGTATTAATGGAACAAAAGCTGAGAGCAGAGGTGGGAGTGTGGACGGGGACACCTCACCAAATGGGAGGAACGACTATGCAGGGCGTTGACTGCTCCGCTTTTGTTCAGCGGTTGTATCAGGATGTTTTTAACCAGCAGATTCCAAGAACAACATATCTTCAAGTGAAATCGGGACAATTTGTTGAAAAGGATCTACTCCGAACGGGAGACTTGGTCTTTTTTAAGTACCCGTTTAAGGGGCGACATGTTGGGATTTATTTAGATCAGGGAGAATTTGCCCATGCATCCACCAGTAAGGGGGTGACAATCTCAAGGCTTCAAAATAATTATTGGCGCCAGTTTTATTGGACGGCTCGCAGGTATTTGTAAACTCCATGATAAATACCGGAATACTATCCGGCCGGAATGGTTACTAATGGCAAACCTTCTTTTCCGCCGGTTTCTGTTAATGAAAAAAGGATCATTAAAAACGCGAAGGTCCGTTTGGATTGAAAATTGTTTTTTTCAATCCAGAACCAGTGGTCTTCGTATTTGACAGCGGTGAAAGCGTTTTCCGGTTTGTCAGGCCCGCACCGAACTCGAATGAGCTGTTTCAGCATTGTCTCTTCGCCAGCAGGTGTGGGTAACGAGGGAATCGTAAGGCCATTGGACACGTGTTCAGATGGTACATCGATCTGAGTTGCCAGATTGACCATGATCTGCAGAATCGAGCGGGTCAGCATGGCGATTTCGTTTTCGCCTTGCGCGATGAGCCCGTAAGTCACATTGACTTCTTGCCTATCCGGATCCAAACCCAGCAATTGATTGAGTTCCATGCGGGCTTTTGTGATTTCACTCGCGATATTTTCCCGGTGAAAAAACAGAACCGTGGTATTCTTGCTGTCTGTTTCTTTGACGATGCGCATACCCACTGCACCGGATTGCTGTATTTTGCGCAACAAGGTTACCACATCGTAATATTCCGGATCGCCCAGACGCTGATCGGATGCGGAGGCCTGCCGGCTGCGAAGCCCATTGATAGATTCCACGACGATGGGGAATATGACGTCAACCCGCCATCCTGATTGCATCAAAAACAAAACCGCGCTGGGTGGAATGGGGGTCATAAAATTTTCATTGAACTTGGCGCCGGTAATCGGGGCGTAGGTAATCGTGGGACGGTCGGTATATTTGCCGGCCGTACCCAAAGCAAGAAAATCACCCTGAACTGCCGCTTCGGAAGAAACGGTGCCGCCGAGAGTCACCGACCCCTCCAGGGTATAACCGCTCACCACAGATGCCACCTCCACGAAAAGCGGCATGTCGGCATACCGCAGCTTGACGATATTGAGCAGGGTTTGCGCCTTCCAGGAATCAGCAATTGCCGTGTTGTAATCGAATCGATCGCGCGGCACGGTTTGAGGCCCCAAATGCGTACATCCGACCAGAACCATCAGCAAGCACAATATGGAAAATATCACACGACCATTCATCATAACGTCCCTCCTTGAAAGACGTAAAACGACGAACCACCCCTTGCCGGCCGGAACCCGGTACAAGTATCTGCCGCTAATCCACCAACTCGGGATCGCTTGGCTTCCAAGTTTTGTCGTAAAACGGTTGCAGCGGACCGTAGAGGCGGAAAATGGTGTTCCACGCCTTGCCGGGAACGGTCTGAATCCAGTTATATTCCATCCCCTCGGGTGCCTTCGGGCCGAAATAGATGTCATAGGAACCATCAACATTCGCTTTCACCTTGCCGAGGCTGTCCACAGCCGGGAATCGCTGGTCCGTCTGCAGCATGGAGCGCGTTTGGTTGTCATAGAGGGTGAAGGACCAGAAGTCTTTGGCCGGCACGTTCGGTGGCAGGTGAATCTTGTAGGTCTTGCCGCCGTCCAGGGCATTGCCGTCCTTGTCGAGATAGGCGATCAGATACTGAGAGCCCACGCCGACATTCTTGATTGCCATAGCGGGGGTGATTCCGGTGGCGTAGAAATGCATGTAGATGCGGGAGTCGAGTAGCGTAGCACCATTCATGAGGAAATCGTAGCGCCCTTCGATGAACGGATTGGTCCAGACGCGCTCACCGGGATACTGGTAAAAACGATCATCCCGCGGACGGGCGGTGAGGGCCTGGGCGGTCACCGAGCCCACCTTGGTGGCCTCGGTGAGGATCTTCTTCATCCGCGCATCGGGCTTGAATGGCTTGCCCTTTTCGATGCCGATCGACGCCAGCAGACCGCGGATCTCGGGATCAATCCCGGTGGTCGGCTCGGTCTGAATGGTCTCGTTGACTTCCTCCCAGTAACCGAAATCCATGCGGTGAATGGTGTTGTGCTCGGTTCCCGAAACATTGATGAAATTCATCTTCGGCGGATTGTTCTTCTGCGACAGTGGATAGATGCGGAACAGCTTTTTCGTGGCCTCGACGGCAGGCTTGGTCGAGCCATTCACCTGAAAGCCACGCCACACGACCCAGTTGCCATAGGTCTGGGTCCTGGCCACATGGTAGCCTTCGGGCACCTCACCGTTGTATCCGGGCGGAACGAGAAGGAACCGGCCTCCTTTCCCTTTGTCGGGGCCGGCATTGCCGAAATCGGCCACATACTGGAACCAGGCGTCGTCAATGATACCAAGGACCTTGGGGGGCGTCTCGATCACCATTGGTTCCTGGCCGAGTTCGACCCAGGCAACCTGATAGATGGAGACGGTGTTGGGCGTCAGCCAGAGGGACTTGGAATCCATCAGATCCTCGAAGAGAAGCGCCGTCGTGTTGGCCGGACCGAAGGTGCGCAACCCTTTTTCCATCGCGGACATGGAGGCGACCGGCAATGTAGCGAGGAAGGCCTCGGTGGCCCGCCGCAGATCGAGATCGTCATAGATCTTCCGGGTGGTTTCCTTGTCGGGAACGCCGTCGAAGCTAGTCAGGGTGCCCAAATGCGTCTTGAGCTTGTCGGGCGTCGCGATTCCTTCCGGAATGGGGGTCGTCATTTTCATTTTCGGTGATTGGCCCGGTGAATTGGTTGCACCGATTGCCATCCCAACGATCAATATGGCTGTGATTCGAAATATTTTTTTGATCGTACTCCTCCTTTTTAATGGAAGATGAAAACGGCTGATAAATTTGAATCAAAATGACCGTGCAGGCAAGCCATGCCCGTATTGCATGCTGACTAAAAAAACATGGAAATCTAACCGGCGGGTTCATCAACTCATGGTTTCAACGCCTTGCGCAGGTTCTCAAAGATCGGACGGATATTTTTTTCGACTTCCCGGTAGCCAATGGTCTTGGCGATGGTTTTGCCGATGCTCATGTTCACCTTTTCGGTAAATGTCTGGTTTAGCAAGACCACCAGCGTGTTATCGCCGTGGGGCAGGCAGCCGATAACCACCTGCAGGTCGTTTAACGAATGGCTCAGGTAAAACCGCCTTTCCGTAATCAGCGCGTAGTCGGGCTGGATATCCAGAATCCAGTGTTTGAGTAGAAATAGGGGACGATCCGACTCCCTCTGCTTGGCCCAATAGAATCCATGCACATATCCGGCGTCGCTTTTTTCCGGGTAGTATCGCAAGCATTGATAATATCGGGGGTATCGTTTTTGCACGATCCGCATGGCCTCTGTTGCGGCAATCAACTCCGCCGACGGGGTAACCTGCTTGGACGGGCCAAACTGGTATGGGGCCAGACCGGCGGGACCCTTTTTCCGGTACGACAGATAACGGCCTTTCAGCACATCGCGCATGGCACTGGACATGGCGTCGATCGCGGCCTTGCCGTGTTTTTCTTTCCCTTTGAGTTTGTCGGCGCGTTTTCTGATCAGCGCGATTTCCTCGGTACTGAAGTTGAAGGCGTCATCCGGTTCTATCTCCATCAATCGCTCGACCTCTTCTTTTTCTCCGGGTTCAAACCCGACCTTGGTAAAAGCCTGGTCCAGTTCGGCAGGTTTCATTCCCTTAATCTCACCGACGGCAAGAATTCCAGGCCCGCTGTCGTCCGTGGATTGCCGGTTGAGTGTATCCACCGTTTTTTGCAGGGGGGCGGGGATCAACACTGCCATGATCATATTCAGCTCGTTGCTGCTTTCCGTTTCCTGACGGTTCAAAGCAACAATCTCGCCATTTTGGAGTTCCTCCACATGGGCCTTGAGGGCCGTGCTTTCAACCAGTTCCTTGGCGGTCAGGGGGGCAGACTGTGAATAAACGCTGGCTATTGGAGAAAACTGGACAACGATTATTGCCGCGGCGATCAACAGGAAGGTTCGCGGGGCTGTGCCAAGACATCTTTGATCATTAACTTTTCCTTTAATTTTCATTTTCGCTCCCCGTTCTGTTCTAAAGGTAATGGATTGCAAAACAGGATGACTATTTCTTCTGATTCAGCATTTGAATCAGTTCCTGCTCAAGCTCACCGACGAGTTCAGCATATTCATCTCGGCGGGTTGGGGCCTCATCGGCGCGGCTTTGGGTCCAAAATTGATGTGCCTTGTGATAGGTCAGATAATCGTCGTAAATATCCCTGAACGTGTCGTCGCCTTCATAGTACGTTTCGATATAAGCACGTAATGGGGACAGTTTGTCAGGAATTTTCAGGGCCATATGCAAGCACTCCACACAAAGATTGAAAGATTGATCGATGTGGTTGTGATCAGTGCTGACGCTATCCGACAGCGATCCTTGGATCGGCACAATCCTGCCGGGATGACACTTTGTCGAACTTATTTCGATATTGATTTATCCTGAATCCACAGTAACCGTCGCCGGTACCCGGGTAAACCAACGTTAGATTAGTTTAGGCCTACATTATATTGCCTAACTATTTGGAAGTGTAGTGTTTACATGTTTATGCGGTAAGCATCCGACGTTAACATCTTAACTCTTGAGTGAGCGATTATGAACGGTAACACCGTTTCAGATCCAAAAGCCATCCAGTCGCAACTCGATCGAATCATAGCCAGTCCTGAATTCAACGCAACATCACGCCAGAAAAAATTCCTCCGGTTTGTCGTCGAAAAAGTCCTCAACGGCCGAGCCGATGAAATCAAGGGATATACCGTTGCCACCGATGTTTTCGGCCGTAATAAGAATTTTGACCCCAAATCAGACCCCATCGTCAGCGTCGAAGCCAAACGGCTGCGCCGGGCCCTGGAGCGCTATTATCTGGTAGCCGGAACGCACGACATGGTGCGGATAGATATCCCGGTCGGAAGCTATGTGCCGACATTTTATCTGCAAAAGGTTACGAGCCCCGCATGTTCGCTGCCGGAAACCGAACAATATTCCACCGACGGTGTTGAATCATGGCCGACGGTGCTTATCAGACCGTTCAAAAATTTTTCTGAGGGCACAGGGCCTAACTTTATTGCCGAAGGATGCACCACCGAACTGGCCATCGAACTGTCCCGCTATCAGGACTTGCGGATTCTTATGAAGCCGCCGGGAGTGGGAGGAGACGCTGTCGCGGAGCCCGCTGCACGATTTCTGATTGACGGCAATGTCAGTTGTGGCCCAAATGATTTCAAACTGGCGGTCCAACTGTTCGACCAGAAAACACACCGACAGATCTGGGGCGATGTGTATCCGTGTGATATGAGCACTGACAGCTTGAGGGCCTTTCAACGCCGAGTTCCTCAACTCATTGCCGCCAAGATCGCTCAGGATCAGGGATTCATCACGCAAACACTCTCCCTTGAATCCCAAAGCAAGCCGCCGGCCGAAATGGCGACCTATGAAGCCATTTTAAAGTTTTACAAACACGATGTTACGTTTACCGCCGAGACGCTCGAAGCGGCGCTGGGCGCACTGGAAGCGGCGGTGGTCAAAGAACCTGAATGCCCGCAGGTTTGGACGTTTTTGGGACGATTATATGCTGAAAATTTCGCGATGGAAACGATTGATCGTCCAACTCCCATTAAAAAAGCCATCGAATATGCTGAAAAAGGGGTTCAACTGGACTCCCAGAATCAGAGGGCGCGGACTATTTTGGCGATGGCGTATTTACTTACCGATCAACTGCCGGAAGGCCTTATAGAGGCTCAAAAAGCCATTGCGTTAAACCCGACTTCACTGATTTTTATGGATGTTATCGGTCACGTGCTTGCCCTTTTAGGCGAATGGGATGCGGGTACGGAATTGGTTCGCAAAGCGATTAAGCTCAATCCGTATCATCGTCCCTATGTCTATCATGTGCTTTGTGCGGACTGGCTCCGGAAAGATATGAGAAAGCCTATCTGGAAACACTGAACTTCAGGGCGCCGTCGATTTTCTGGGAACCGTTGCTGCGCGCTTCGACACTGGGACTTTTGGGAAGGGTAGAGGACGCGGATCGATTTGTTCAACTCCTTTTTTCGCTCAAGCCTGATTTTCCATCCCGTGGCCGCGCATTGATCAAATTCTGGGCAAAACCGGAAGAATTGGTTGCGCGCATCATTCGCGGTTTGAAAAAAGCAGGCATGGATTTAGGGTAACATTCCGATCTCGGCAGGCCGCTCATGCAGTTCGCCATCCGCCGGCGGACCGGACCAGCCCGTATACGCAAATCCGGCTTCGGGCCCCTCCGGTAAAATTCATCAGATGGGGTTTCAAATCCGAACCGTGCCCGGTAGCGCTATTGTCTTTTACTTCTAATATCCTCAGCGATTGTGCCCGAAAGTTCTATAAATCTTGAAAATTGGGTCTATTGAGCCTGGGGATAGAGTACGGCGTGGTTTTTCTCCATCCGTTTACGATCAGCCCGAAGATTTGCTTTGTGGGCGTGTCGTTTACGCTTTTTTATCATTTTCTTCTATACGTTTTTGACGACATGGGGAACTCCTTTGCGAAGTGGGATGTCCTGAATGGAAATCGGTTTGATTGCCGCCGTTTTCGGGTTACTCTGTTTTAAAAAAAATATTATTTTCCAATTATTAGCACGGTGCCATGTCGAAAACAAACACGGGCGATGGTAGATTAATGGTAGCCTTGTACCCCTGCAGGATCAAACATTGCTAAGCGACATCAGGCGGACAGCAAAGCTTATCAACATTTGGCTGCAAGGAAATACCTATTCGTTCACAGCCTGAAAACATTGGTGGCTGTTTATTGGGTTTACAATCGTGATGGTTTTCGGATGTGCCGGTAGATCCTTAATTCAGGGAAAATTAGATCCAACCCATTATGATTTCGTATTAATGGAAAAAAAGCTGAGAGCAGAGGTGGGAATCTGGAAGGGGACACCTCACCAAATGGGAGGGGCGACAATGCAGGGCGTTGACTGCTCCGCTTTTGTTCAGCAGTTGTATCAGGATGTGTTTAATCAGCGGATCCCAAGAACAACCTATCTTCAAGTACGATCGGGGCAATCCGTTGAAAAGGATCTACTCCGTGCGGGGGACTTGGTTTTTTTTAATACCCGTCCAAGGGGCGACATGTTGGGATTTATTTAGACCAGGGAGAATTTGCCCATGCATCCACCAGTAAGGGCGTGACAATCTCAAGTCTTGAAAATAATTATTGGCGCCAGTTCTATTGGACGGCTCGCAGGTATTTGTAAACTCCAAAATGCATATAACATAGGAATTGCTATAAGGCGATATCAGAATCTGATCGTATCCTTGCCGGCTCGTTTTGCCTCGCGGGTTTTACTGCTCGCGCGCTGGATAAAATCGATCATCCCATTATCCATATTCAATTGCGCCAGGCCGATGCTCACCGTCAGCGTCAACCGTCGGCCGTCGTAGGCGGTGACTTCGCCAGCCTTGATGTGCCGGCGGATCCGTTCGGCCACAATCGTCGCTTCTTCAAGCGGGGTTACCGGCATGACCACACAGAACTCCTCACCCCCGTAGCGTGCCGTCCAGTCGACGGATCTCACCGACTCGTTCATTACGCCTACCACATACCTGAGGGCCTCGTCCCCGGTTGGATACCCATACTGGCGGTTGACTTCGCCAAAGTTATCCACATCAAGGAATAATAAACTCAGCGGGCGCCCATCCTTCTTGGCGTTATCGATTTCACGGTTGATGCGCCGTTCAAAATAGCGATGATTGAACAGGCCGGTCAAACCATCCCGGTTAGCCTCTTCACGGTAGTACTCAGCCAGGCGCCGGCCCCGGATGGTCAGATATTCAACCAGGCGGTCTGCGGTAACGCGAATGCGATTCTCGAAATCGCGGATGATCTGATCATCGTGCTGGCCTTCCGATGTTGTGTTCGCGTCATCGATAACCGAGCCGACTACCGTGTCACGCCCGGCTCTTTTTGCCTGATACAGATTCGCATCCGCCTGCTCGATGGCCTTTCTGAAGTCGGTATTTCCAAATGTTGTCGCCACGCCGAAACTGGCTGTAATCTGCAGATCGGATGACACCGGTTTGTCCGCCGAAGAAAGGTCGATGGTCTTGATTTCTTTCCTTAAAAAATTGCAGAAATCCAGTGCCTCCTTGTGATCCGCCTTGAGCAGGATCAAAAACTCCTCTCCGCCCCAGCGACTGCAATAGATCCGCTCACCGGTATGGCGGTTAAGCATTTCGCCGATGCCCGCCAACATCTGATCGCCGAGGGTATGCCCCATTTCGTCATTGAATTTCTTGAAGTGATCCAGATCCAGAAGGATCGTTGTCAGGGGGTGGGTGACATCGGCGCCGCTCAGCCATTGATCAAAGATGGGTGAAGCGTTTTTCCTGAGTGGCAGGCCCGTCATCGGATCGGTCGATCCCATGGCCGTTGGCAGATTACAGGTCCCCAGCTGTTTTTTCTTTATCAGCCGTTCTAAATGATAGACGGCCGCTGATGGGAAATCATCTATATAGCAGATCTCATCGAACTCGTCGGCCTGCTGCAATACCACCATCATTTCTTCTTGAGTGCCGACAACGATCAAGGATGGCAGGTGGCTGGAACGATAGGTCTTCATCAGGTGATCGATATCGCTGAACGCACGCACATCCATCACCCGGATGTCCGGTTGGTCCCGAACCACTTCCAGTGGGCGGTCGATACTTGCATGCTTGCATACAGCATCGATGTCCAGTGGGCTTTCCCAGTGCACACGCAGGGATTGATGGGGGGAAACGGTCATCGTCACCTTCCTTTGGATTTCGTTGAGTGTTTCCCTTTTTTATAGTGACATCAGGCGGCTTTAGGCAATCATTTTATTGTTCGAAAAGAGGGCGCCGCATGAGCCAATGGTTGCCAGAATGGCTCAAGGGCTGTGTTGTGAGGGCAAACGATCTATTCACTTCATCACACGCCGCCGTCGATTAATACCCAGCTTTTTCATTCTAAAAAAAAGTGTCGTGGGTTTGAGGCCGAGCAATTCGGCTGCCCCATCTGGTCCGCCAACTTTCCATCGTGTTGCCTGAAGTGCTTTAAGAATGTGCGCTTTTTCAATTTCCGACAACGTCTGGATAGACTGATTCTCTTCTTCAATTGAACTGTATGATAGCGCGTTAAACACATCAATGTTAACTCTATCTCCCTTAGAGACGATCACCGCCCGTTCAATGATGTGCTCTAATTCCCTGACGTTTCCTGGCCATGAATACGATATTAATTTTTTCATTTCCGCTTTCGGGATATAATTGAATGGTTTACCGCTTTCTTTGCTGAATTTGTTTAAAAAATGTTGAGATAAAAGGGGGATGTCCATTTTGCGATCGCGCAGCGGCGGAATATGAATCGGGAAGACGTTCAGACGAAAATAAAGATCCTGGCGGAAATCACCCTTTTTAATCGCTGCTAACAGGTCCTTGTTCGTGGCCGCAATTACCCGGAAGTTCGACTGGATGATCTGTGAGCTGCCCAAGCGTTGAAACGTTCCTTCCTGTAAGACGCGAAGCAGTTTTACCTGGATGTTCGCCGGTAGGTCACCGATTTCATCTAAAAATATGGTGCCTTTGTCAGCCAGTTCAAATCGCCCCTTGTACCCTTCGTTGGCGCCGGTGAATGCGCCTTTTGCGTGACCAAAAAGTTCACTGGCCACAAGTTCCTGTGGCAATGCAGCCAGGTTGACCGGGATGAACGAACCGTTTTTGCGGTCGCTGAGATTGTGAATGGCCTTGGCCACAAGCTCCTTGCCAACGCCGGTTTCTCCTTCGATCAAAACCGAACTGTCACTTCCGGCAACCTGCTGGATCTGATCCAGCACGGCGGAAATTTTTTTGGATTTGCCGATGATGGTTTCAAGAGGGGATGCCACGCCCATTTCACGCTTGTAAAAGATTGCTTCATCTTTCAGGCGATCTTTCTTTTCTTTCACCTCATCCAGAATTTTAATATTGAACAAGCCCACTGCAATCTGACTGCAAAGCAGTCTCATGTATAATAAATGCTGCTCGGGGAACGCTTTCCCTCCAATATGGTTGTCGATGTATAAAAATCCATAGGTTTTCTCACCCAGCATCGCGGCCATACATATAAAAGAGAAAATTCCGGCCGCTTCAAACGGCTTCCGGTATGCTTTGATTTCTCCTTCCGGGCTTGGATAAACCAATTCTTTCCCTTTACCCGCCACGTCTGAAATGACCTGTCGAATCAGATCGGGCGCTTCGGTTTTTAATATCAGGGGATCAAGGTTTCTGCTGGCCAAAGCAGTGGGTTGACCATCGGGTTCATTTGAAAAAAATGCCCCTCGCATCGCGCCGGTAAATTCCATGGCAACGGCAAGAGACCGTTCAATGAAAGGCGAGGCGTCATGAACAGTACCCAAGAGTTGATTAATGTCGACCATTCTATCGATCATCACCTTTATTTTTTGTTCCTGCGGCATAATGAACAAGAGATCTGGTGGAAACAACTCTTTGTCCACCTTCGGTAAGCATGCCCAGGCATTTTCAAGGTGCGTTTTTCCCTGTTTCGTTGCTCCCCGGTTAATCAGATAATTTCCCAGACAGATCTGAGTGCGTGCCAGTTCAAAAACGGCACCGGCCTCTTTCAGATAGATTTCACTATTATTCAGATCGGAAAGAATGCTATCCTTTTTTTGATTTCCGGCAATCTTTCGCAGGGCTCTGTAGCGATAGGCGATCCCTTTTGTATAGATGTCATCCCAGGATAACATCCGCTTGATTTCATTATCATAGTTCAGCTCCGGGTCGATGAAGCCCTTTGATTCCAGGATGTCAAGACAATCGAAGTTCCATGCACCATTTTGGTGAATCCAGCCGATCGATCGTGAGTGCTCAACTGCCCTTTTCAGGCATTCAAACGCTTCCTGGTATTTCTTTTCTTGACATAGAAGATATGCTTTACAGGATTCTATGGGCCAAAGCACATAGTGACCGGTAACTTCTTCCGGCAAAGCGCTGATGCGGTCAATGTATACTTTGACTTCGGATAGTTTCCGAATTTCAAAAAGCGCCATGATTGCCATAAGATCCGCAAAGATGGAAATGTGCTGAAAATTAAGGCGCATCGCTTTTGCACGGGCAGTCTCTATCATTCCCAGTCCGCGGGCAATTCTACCGCAACGGACAAAGCACAGTCCGATTCTGGCGGTCGCTTTTAGAATGGCGCCGTCATTGCTGAATTCCTCAAGGTCTTCGACAACTTCTTCATAGCGGCGAACGGCCTCTTTGAATTTTCCTTTCCAGTGGGTGTAATCACTGGTCAAAAGGGTGGCCATTTTGAGCATGTGTGGGTCACCAATATGTGCGGCCAGTTTCCAGAAATCCTCCATATGTTGATATGCTTTTTCATGCTGCCCTGCTCCCTGAAGCAGCTTCCCCAATTCCAGTTCGATGCTGGTAAGATACTTCCATTTCTGGAAATCCTTGGCGATTTTTTCCGCTTGATTCAGCAGTGAGAGTTGTTTCTGAATGGGAATGAGATGCGTTGTTGCTTTGAACTTTCCGAAGAGCCCATCCAGAATGATATTCACATTGGTATCAGTCAGGGTCTCGCCGCCAAGGTGTTCGATCAAATAATCAAAGTAAATGACCGCTTTTTCTCTCTGGTTGTCGCTAAGAAGGAGTTTGGCCGCTTTCCTGATTACCTCATAGCTTTTTTTGTGAGGGCCAAATTTATGATAAAGCGATGCAATTTTAAGCGTTTTTTGATTTCCGGGTTTCAGGTTTCGATCATAAAAATCGATGGCCTTTACGATGATGGGTTGTAAATTTTCCGCTGAGACATGATTGAGCAGAAATGACTCGATATCCGTGCCATTTACAAAATAATTTCCTCTGGGCAGATCTTTGTTTTCATATACCAATTTCTTTTTTTTCAGAAGATCGGTGACGTTTAAGATACTGACTGCCGAAGCTCCGGATAGAACACCCAGTGTATCGATGCTGACAGGATGGCTGGCGAAAGCGATGGCGATGATAATATTTGCCTCCTCCTCGCTAAGCGATTGCCAGATTCGTTCCAGCACATTAGAAGATTGTGTCTCGCTTTTCATCACGCCCCTTTTTTTTCATTGGAACTTTGTTTTTAAATCTCTGAGCCGACTACAGCGTTAGGGGAAAGCCAGTAATTCAATCCGCGACATTGTCTATCATACAAACTTGGCAGGATATTTTTTTTGGAAGCAATTGTCAATTGATATCGGCAATATATTGCCGAACCAGCAATATGTTGCAGAAGTTTTGATCCTTCTGATTCTCCAATTTTATTATTTTCAATAAAAATATTTTAATATCAGCAGGTAATGGATGCATCAAATAATGGCATTAAATTTGACTGTGTTGGGAATTTTGGCTGTGTCGGAACGCGTAAAGGCTGGATCGACCATTTTTTAAGCCCGGCATGCCCTTTTATGGGAAATCCCTGAAATTTATCAACGTTTGAGGTTTAAATGATTGTGATTGGCGAAAAGATCAACGGTACTCGCAAAGCAGTCTGGGCTGCGATCCGAGACCGGGATGCTGCGTTTATCAAAGCTTTGGCGACAAGCCAGGTCGATGTGGGGTGTGACTATCTGGATGTCAATGCCGGGACGTCCCCCGAACGCGAGCCCGACGATCTGGCATGGTTGATCGAAACCGTCCAGTCCGTGACCGATGTGCCATTGTGCCTGGATAGTGCCAATCCCAACGCACTGAAGGCCGGCTTGGCGCAGGTGGATAAAACGCCGATTATCAATTCGGTCAGCGGGGAAAAGAAGCGGATTGAAGGGGTGCTCCCCCTGGCCCTGGAATATAAAACCAGCCTGATTCTCCTGGCACTTGACGACACGCATGGCATTCCCGATGATAGCATGCGTGAGGTGAGTGGTGCTTATCCGGAAGCACATATCACTTGCGGGTTGAGCAATATATCCTTTGGCATGCCGCTGCGTTCGCTGATCAACCAAACTTTTATATGTATGTGTATTCAAATGGGACTGGACAGTGCGATTATCGATCCAAATGATCGTAGTCTGATGGGGGTGATGCTGGCGGCGGAGATGCTGGTGGGAAAGGACAGGTACTGTCAGCGGTTTACCCGGGCATTCCGCTCGAATCGTATCGGAACGACAGACTGCATAAACACATGATGGGATTTTTTCCTGTGCCCTTTTTATTATCTGCGGGAGTTCTGACGGCTGTTCAACCTTGATTTCTATCACACTAATTGCATTTACCTGGGAGCAATCAACAAGACGAGAAGGAGGAGGAGAGGTGTTTATGATCACTAAAAAATTGAATTGGTATTACATTTGTCTGTTGGTTTTCGGTTTGCTGTTTGTTGTCATACCGACACTATCACTGGCCGAAACCATCGAACTGACGTTCGCCCACCCCTATACGGCTGTGCATGCCCAGCATACGGGTGTGCTCGTTCCCTGGGCTAGGAAGGTTGAAGCGGCCTGCAATGGCGCCCTTAAAATCAAATTCATTCCCGGGGGCGCATTGGCAAAACCGGGGCAGACATATTCCATGGTCGAGGAAAATGCTGCCAATATCGGATGGGATATCTGCGATTACAGCCCTGGACGATTCCCGCTGACTACGGTTATCGAGTTGCCCTTTATGATCAACAGTGCTGAGAAGGCATCCGTGGCGCTCTGGAAAACCTACGAGCAATTTCTCGAATTTCAGAAAGAATACGAGAGTACCAAACTGTTGATGTTAAGCTGCCATGCACCGGGCGTGTTCGCAGCGGTGAAAAAACCGGTAAAAACCTTGGCGGATCTCAGGGGCATGAAAATCAAAACCGCTAGTAGTATTACCTCAGCGGCGCTCCAGATGTTTAGTGCGCTTCCAGTCACACAACCGGTAACCGAAACCTACACCTCACTTGAACAGGGCATGTTGGACGGGGTGGTGATGCCGTATGATGGTATGGCCATTTTCAAAGTGCATGAACTGCTCAAATATTATACGCCGGCAGATTTTTACTCCATGGTCTTCTGGGTGGCGATGAACAAAGATAAGTTCAATTCCTTGCCGGAGGACATTAAACAGGTCATTGAGGCAAACAGCGGTTTGCCGTTTTCCAGAGCGTCTGGAAAGTTTTTTGACGAAACCAACACAGCAATGAAACAGAAATGCATTAACGCCGGAATGCAGGAAGTCAACTTTCCAAAGATCGAAAAACAAAAGCTTCTCGGTTTGACGTATCCGCTTAAACAGCAATGGGTAATGAATATGGAAGCCCAGGGCCTGTCTGGTGGAGCTGTTCTGCAGGCTGTCACCGGCTTTCTTAACGAGTAGGGTAACATCCGAGCCCGTCCGACTTGTGCAAAATTCAGGTAATCAATAGGGCCTGAGGCCCGCCACCATGGAACCCTCGAAGGAGAACCATCTTCACGAGCAAGCCATTCGTGTGCATGGGGCGCCTCAGGCTATTGCACAACTGCAGGGATTACACCTGTTTGAATCGAAATGAAGGATTGCATGATGACAAATTTTTTATTTATAAACAGGGAACACGCTGGCTTCTCCATAGTCCTTGATTTGTTCCATGTTTTTTAACTGTTCCATATCCGCTTCAGAGATCACAAAATCCACGTCCGCATTGTCTCTCATATGGTCCGGGTTCGCGGTTTTTGGCAAGGGAAGCAGATCAAGCTGCAATGTATAACGAATACATAATCGTGGCACGGAAACGCCGATTCTTTTCGCCATTTCCGCTAATTCCTGGTTTTTCAGCAGCTCTCCGTGTCCAACAGGAGAATACGCCTCCACAAGCATGCCTTTATCTTTGGAATATTGAATCAGCGCTTTTGGCGTATTGCTTACATGTGCCAGAATCTGATTGACCATTGGTGTAACGGAGCAGGATCCAAGAATGTTATCGATGTCTGGCCTTTGAAAATTGGAAAGACCGATGGCCCGCAGCTTTCCCGCTTTATACGCTTCTTCAAGCGCTCTCCACGCTTCGCGGTTTCCCTCGAAGAACCGTTCTTCCTCACCAAATTTCGCCCATGGTTGCGGGCTATGAATAATCATCAGGTCGGCGTAATCCAGGCCCATTTTTTGAAGAGACGCATCGATCGATGAAACAGCGGCATCGTATGACTTTACCTCCGCAGCCAGCTTTGTGGTTACGAAGATATCCTCTCTTTTCACGCCACACGCTCTGACGCCGTCTCCAACACCTTTTTCGTTGCCATATGCCTGCGCGGTGTCAATGTGTCGATAACCGATTGCAACAGCATCTTTTACTGCCTGCCCAGCGTTTTCATCATCTATGAACCATGTACCAAGACCCAGTTTCGGAATCTCAACCCCATTGGATAGCGTAAAATTTTCTTCTAAGATCATCATTCATATCTCCTTTGTAATTATTTTTTCATTTGCGCTAAGGCACATTGCCTTTCTCGACCCGTATCGCCCCCGACATATCTTTTATATACTCGCTTCCCGATACAGCATGTCCCAGTTCATACAACCCCGTAGCGGCGCCGAAATCTTTGTAGAACATGACGACGTCACCCCATGGTGCGTAGTAGGCCAGGGTTCCCGCCTTGGCATCCGCTTGCGGAGTGTCAGTGGTGTTCAGTTTTTCCGGCGGATAGAATATCTTTTCATCGTGACTATAGTTTTCGACCTTGATGCTTAAAGGCAGTTGGGCATACAACTGTCTTGCGGCATCACTATGGTTGAGTTGGAACACGGTGGTTTTACCGTTTGTTGTAACATTGATCACCATGGCGGTCTGGTTTTTGGATACCTTGGTCTCCTTTTTTTCAATGATTGCATTGCCTGACATGTGGGCGATCTCCTCGATTCCGGCTAAATTGATACCCAGGCGGTGCATTTCGTCGCCTGCATAGAAATCCTTGTAGAGCATGAATACGTCTCCCCAGGGCGCGTAGTAGCTGAGTTCACCCTTTTTCCCGTCATGGTATGCCTCTTGCGCAGTTACACTCAGCTTTTCGGGTGGATAGAACATCCACTGGGCATCACGGAAATTGCTCAGATCCAGCTTGAGCGGCAGCTGATCGTAGAACTCTTTTGCGGCCATGGTGTCATACAGGCGGAAGGTTGCCGTGTGACCCCTGGATGTGATCTTGACCTGCATATCCGATAAGGTCAGCCCATATGCCTGGGTGGCGACGAATGCCCCCATGATAAATCCGGCAAATAGAATAGTTAAAATCCGATTCATCAAGCTTCTCCAACGTGTGATTGATGTGTTTTCATTCAACCATTTAAGAGACAATGCCCTCCGGCTTCAAGTAGAGGCCGTCATATCTGCGTCAATCCGATTGCCACGGGGGCATTTTTATTAATCGCGCTTTTTATTTAACGGCCAACTTGAGAATCTTAGCAATCCGCTCCTTGGGGTATGTTTGTTCCATTCCCCAGAGTTTTGCATTACCAAATGCATTCTCGGCAATGGGATCGACGGCATCTTCGAGAAGGCCTGCTTCCGCAAGCGTAACCGGAGCACTGATAGATCTGAACCATTCCTTTATATACTGTCCGATATTGCCTTCTTTGCCCTCGCCGAATTCAATTCTCGTGGGGTTGTAAAAAGTAAAATCTTTCATGGCGTCTCCTTATAAAGGGTTTGATGCATTTTCGTAGGATTCCCCCAAACTATGATTGAAAGGTGTTTTATTATCGAACTTATCGTTTATATAGCGGAATTGGTCAAACAGGTGGTAGCCCGATGGTGTTTAATTATTGCCTGAATGTCCAACGCTCCGGAATTATCTAATATCCGTCCACCAACTGTAAAATTGTGAAAAGGTGTCGCCCTGCATCACCGGTTCCCCGATTTTGGGTGTCAGGAGTTGGTACGATTTGTCCTGGCTTGCCTCTGTCAGGCGTTTAAAGGGCTCGTCCCAAGGATGATTGGCGATGGTGAACCGGCCCACATGAGCGGGAATCAGCGCTCGGGCACCGAGATCCCGGGCCGCCTGGGCGGCTTCCTCCGGCGTCATGTGGATATAGGACCAGCGCGGGTCGTACTGACCGCAGTCCAGGAGCGCCAGGTCAAACCCGCCAAATGCTTCTCCGATTTCGAAAAAATGCGGCCCATACCCACTGTCTCCGCTGAAAAAGATACGCTGGGCAGCGGTTTCCAGGGCAAACCCCGCCCAAAGGGTTTTGTTTTTTGACAGCAGCCGCTCCGAATAATGACGCGCCGGCAGGACATGGACAATGACATCTTTTTCTAATGCTATGCGCTCAAACCAGTCCCCTTCAAGGATTTTCTGCTTTGGATAGCCCCAGTACTCAAAATATGCACCGACCCCCAGCGGACAAAAGTATAAAAACCGTCCCAGATTACTGAAAAGAGGCTGACGTCCTGAGAAAACTGCGGTGTTGGTATCGGATATTGAAATTCCCCGTCTTTGTAATTGGGCGATTGCGTGATGATCTCAAGCCGATCCCCTTTTGGACGTTTGCCGAATCTGGGTTGGTTGAAAACGGCACAGGCACCCAGTGCAAGACAAACGGACACAATCAGAAGACAACACAATGCGGTATTCAATCGTTTCCCCATATCCTACCTGTCCAAGGCAATGGTGACCTCGATGGTGCTCCCCAGATCCCGGACGGCCTGTATGTCAGTGCTGATTTGGCCAATGATGACCAGGTCTGGAACCCCTGAAGCGGTCTTTTTCGTTTCAGTGAAAATTACAAAATCCCGGCCGGGAATCCAATAGGCCAAATCGCCACTGTGATACCCTGCCTGCACATCTTCTTTTTCATAGTGGATTGGCGCAATTCCGCCGCAATAATCAACTGGACCACGGTTGAGGGAAACGGTCACCGGCAGCATCGACACAAGATCCTTGGCCGGGTTGGTGTTATGCAAAATGGCCGGAATCACGATGTCTCCGATGGTCAGTGTAATCCTGGTGCCGTTTTCATGAGAAGTCTTCGAACCGGCATTCGAGGCTTGCACCGTGCCGCAAATGGAAAATGAAAGCAACATCAGCATCATTGCAGAAAAAGAGAGAATCTGTTTCATCGTTATCTCCTAAATAGTCAGGCGTTCAGCCCCATCGAATACGCCTGTCCGAACGCGGGACTACTCTTGGCAGCACCCTCGTCCCATGCTCCGGTAACGGACATGACGCCCTTCTCTTTAACGCCGCTGAAACTCCTGGTGAGCGCCCTCAGGCTTTCAATGGCGCTTTCCAGTTGTGGGAGTCCCCACCGGCGCAGGAAACAGCAAAATAGACGTCTTTGTCGCGAATCATGCTGTAAATGGGGCAAACCCTGTCGATGAAGACCTTCATCTGGCCGTTCATGACGTGAAAATAGACCGGGGTAGCCAGGACCATGACGTCGGCAGCGAGCATTTTTTTGTGAATTTCGGCCATGTCGTCCTGCTGGACGCAAGAACCTGGATCATGGATGCAAGCCAAACATCCGGTGCAGTAGTTGATATCTTTCTCCGACAGCCGGATTTTCTCCACATGGTGACCGGACGCCTGCGCTCCACGCATGAACTCATCACAAATCGCATCGGAGTTGCTGTTTTCTCTGGGGCTTGCCGAAATGATAAGTATTTTTTTGCATGGGGTGTTGTTTTTTGCAGCCTGTGCCTTTGATGGCAGGACTGTGGATGCCATTCCTGCAATAAACGGGGCTGCAGCCATGGCAACACCGGCTTTGAGAAAAACTCGACGTTCATGTGAAACAGTCGTCCGTATGTTACCCGTGTGCTTGTTTCTAACCGCCATGGAATACCTTCCTTCAAGCGTAAATATTATTTTCTGTTATTCATCACCTCGATAAGGATCCTGCGGGCACTTTCGGCCTGGGCTTTGCCGGTCGTGGTTCCAAGCACGGAAATAAAATCCTCCATCTGGGCCTGAGTCAGCCCTGTATTCATCGCCGCCCCAAGATGGAAACCAAGCTGCCCCTCGGTGCCGGTCATGTTGGCAAGGGCGGCGATGGTGGCCAGTTCCCTGTCCTGGTGGCTGATCACATCGCGAACAAAGATATCGGCAAAGAGGTGTTCTTTCAGGAACGTATCCATGGTGGGTGAGAAAATCTGCCATTTAGCGCCTGAGATATCCTTTTCCAGGCCGGCAAGCTTGGCCCTCACTTTTGCCCCGTATGCGTCCCGATCCAGATTGGACGGAACGGGGCTGGCCGCTTTGCCCACAGTATCCTTGATGCCCTTTGCCTTCCGTTCGTCCAGCACTCCTGTCTTTGTTCATGGTTTTATCGTGCTTCCACCGCAGCAATGTCTCTGCTCACATGCTTTCAGCAGGATTTCCCCATCGCGTAGGCCTGTGCAATGGACGGGGTGCCGTTGACGCCGCCTGCGTCCCAGACGCCGGTGATGGAGATGACCCCCTTTTCTCTGATGTCGTAAAGGCAGTTGGTGAAAACCTTTAAACTCTGGACGGCTCTATCCACGGGTAATTCACCGCCCGCTGCAGACACGATATAGTACATGTCTTTGTTCTGGATTCCTATTTGATGATGCCATGCTTCAGCCTCCTTTATCTCAGCGCCTTGGTGAAAAATGCGGTCAGCTTGTCAAAGGGAATCATGTCCGTCCTGTCGTACAGATCAATGTGTCTCGCGCCCGGAACGATATAGAGTTCTTTGGGCTCGTAAGCCATTTTATAAGCATCTTCAGTGAAATATCTTGAGTGAGCCTTCTCCCCCATGATGAACAGAATCGGTCTTGGCGAAATGGTCTCGATGTAGTTCATCAACGGAAAATTCATGAAGGCCATATTGCTTGTTTGCGTGAACGGGCCGTGCGACCTTGGATGGTGGCCACGCGCCATTGCGTAGTATTCAAAAAACTCACTGGTAATCGGGTCCAATCCTTCCGGAATTGAAGCCGCCGGTTCACTCGGGAATCCTTGCGGTAACAACGGGCTGCCATTTTCAAAATCCTTCCAGCGCTGCTCTCCAAGCTGGTCAAGGGTTTTGTTGCGCTGCTCGGCAGACATCGTGTCTTTCCAACCGCTTCTTATGACACGACTCATATCGTACATGCTTGCCGTGGCAACGGCTTTAATACGATGGTCAACCTGGGCCGCGGTAATGGAAAATGCCCCGCTACCGCAAATACCGATAACACCGATTTTATTTCTGTCTACAAACGGACGCGTTCCTAAAAAATCCACGCCTGCACTGAAATCTTCAACGAAGATGTCGGGTGATGAAACATGCCTGGGATTGCCGCTGCTTTCCCCATTGAACGATTCATCGAACGCAATGGCAACAAATCCCCGCTCCGCCATGGTCTGCGCGTAAATGTCGGCGCCCTGCTCTTTCACCCCCCCCCCCCCCCATAGGGCGTACCAACCAGAATGGCTGCATATTTTTTTGATTTATCTATGTTTTGGGGCAGATACAAATCTGCTGCAATGGTGATTCCGTATCTGTTGGGGTAGAACACTTTTTCGTGAATGACCTTATCGCTTTTGGGAAAGGTCTTGTCCCATCCCTTTGTGTCTGCGGCCGCTGAAACACCGGTAATGGACAAAAGTGAAATCAAAATCGCCAGGAGTGTGTGGATACAATGCTTAATTTTTACTTTCTTTTTCATGGTTTAAAACCTTTCACTTTTAATGATCCGTTGTTTATTTGACATTCTCTGCCGTATTGCTCATCGGTGACATGCTGCAGCCAGTCGACAGTTTTGCCACGGTTTTGCCGATCGCTGACTTGATTTATCCACGAGGTCGTCAAACAATAGATAGCCAGATCGTCTGTGATAATTGCCTGATTGTCCAAAAGTCTGGCAATTATATTGACCCTCACCGTGAAACGTGTTGTAAAATCAACTTGAAATTTGAATTGGATGTGCATTTAAATGGCTGAATCACTAAGAAAAAAAGGTGATTTGAGGGTTCGATGCGTTGCGGTGGTCGATCGGCACTGGAACGTGCGCGTTGTCTAATGTTGAGCAATGATTGCCCGATCATGCACCATTTTGAATCATATCTGTTGTAAAGCGACCCCTGCTTTTGCTATCATCAACAAAATCAAGAACAAGGAGGCCTTCAATGGAAGGGAAAAACGAGGTTCCGGTGGAAACACCCGAAGAACTATCGGCTGCAGCCCGGGTACTGGCAAAAAGTATCGCCAGATGGGCCGGAAATGAAAACCAGATGGATACGGCAATCCCGGGCCTCGTACTCCACCGGTGGGAATCACCCACAGAACCGACCAGCTATACGCTGAACGCCAGCATCTGCCTGATTGCCCAAGGGGCCAAACGCGTGCTGTTGGGAGAGGAGGACTATGTTTATGATGCGACCCGCTTTCTGATTTCATCTGTGGATTTGCCTGTTGTGGCAAACATCATCGAAGCGACCCGGGAAAAACCTTATCTGGGCTTGATCTTGGAGCTTGATCTGCGGGAGATATCCCAACTGATCGTAGACAGCGGTCTCCCACTGAACCGTTCCCGGCAGGTTCAAAAAGGAATGGCCGTGGGAACACTTTCGCTTCCCCTGCTCAACACTTTCCAGCGCCTGATGGATTTGCTTGACGAGAATGAAAACATCAATATTCTCGCGCCACTGATCAAGCGGGAAATCTTCTTCCGCCTGCTGACAACGAATCAGGGGCCGCGCCTTCAACAGATTGTGGCTTCTGGCAGTCACAGTCATCAGATCTCAAGGGCGATCGACTGGTTGAAAAATAACTATACCCGTCCCCTTCGCATCAATGATCTGGCCGCTCACGCGGGCATGAGCAAGTCGGCATTTCACAACCAGTTCAAGACAATGACATCCATGACACCGCTGCAATTCCAGAAACGATTGCGCTTGAATGAGGCCAGAAGATTGATGCTGACAGAAAATCTGGATGCGTTGGCGGCCACATTCGAGGTCGGTTATGAAAGTCCTTCACAGTTCAGTCGTGAATACAGCCGCTTGTTTGGTGCCCCGCCATTGCGGGACATTAAAAGCTTGCGTCAGACGGCCTCTGCTTAAAATACTTTTTATTATCTACGACGCTTGAATTATACTGCGGGTTAATAATGAGATATCCTGAAGTGAGAAAAAGAATAGGGGCCTGTGAAAAGCACGGCCCCTATCCATGTAACGATGGCAATCTGGTAGACTGACTGATTTTAGAAGCACGCTTTTAAGATTTCCAATACCTCCTCAGTCGTCAGCTTTTTATATCCATTTTCCAGAATAAAGGTGGACTCGGCAATTTTCGGCAGCATCTCCTCTGTTGCGCCAAGCGCTTTGATCGATGTCACGATTCCACATTCTTCACAGAACGCCTCAAGCGCATCGATACCCGCTTTGGCAAGTGTTTCTTTTGATTTCTCTCCAGCGGAAATTCCCCACACTTGGGTTGCAAAACGCGCGAATTTATCAACGCCATATGAAGATATGTGCCGGTAGTAAGGCAGCGAAATCGCAGCCAGCCCCATACCGTGCGCACAGTCCGTGTATGCGCCGAGCTGGTGCTCAATCATGTGAACTTTTTGTTATTTCAGCTGATCGCATTCCTCGTCCGAAACCGGTTCCAGCCATTCGTTGGACCCGCCTTCAGAAGGCACTTCCACGGCCACATGGGCGAACCAGCTGTCCTTGGCGGCCCCGTGCCAGTGTTTGGTTTCCGGCGGAATGTTGACCACATCGCCGGCACGGAGTTCCCTGGCCGGTTTTCCAGCTTCCTGATACCAGCCGCGCCCAGCGGTCACCAAAAGGATTTGTCCACCTTTGTGGTGGATATGCCAGAAGTTGCGGCAGCCCGGCTCGAAGGTGACGTTGCCGATGATCACACCTTCCATGGAAAGCATGGTCAAATAGCTTGTCCCCGTAAAATAGCAGGCGTACGCTTCATTCTTTTCTCCTTTGGGGAAAATACCTTCTCCGGTAAATGGGGTGTCCGCCTGAGTATTTGTTGTGTTTGCCATATCGGACTTTTTGTTTGATGAGCTCATACTGCCTCCTGAAGTCTATTGTTATTTTTTGAAAAGGAATAATAGGCAATCAGAATGTCGTTTTTCATCGTCGCTTTTTCCTTATCATTGATGATCGTTGTATTTACTACCCGCGGGAACCCAAAACCTGTTCAAGGACACTTTTGGCGTTATGCGTGACTTCAGGGCCGCACCAGACTTCTATGACGGTCAAGAAGTCGCGGAGCTGTTCCGGGGTAATGCCATTGTTCAGGCTGATGGCATAGTGTGCCTGGAGCTGGCTGTCGACCCCCTCGATGTTTGCCAGCGCCGCAATAGTCGCCAACTCGCGTTCACTCCAATCGAGTACGTCGCGCTGAAAAATGTCACCGAAGAGATGGGCCTTGAGAAACTGGTCAATGGCTGGGGCAAAATCAAACAACAGACCTTTGACTGCTTGCCCCACCAGTCTCGTTTGATTTTCCGTGCCGATTTCAAGGCTGCTTTTTCCGGCCGGCATGGGGCCGGCTTCTTTTCCCGTTTCGTCCTTCAAGCCCTTGTCCTTGCGAGCGTCCATGACAGCCATGAACGTGCCGATGGCATTCAAGCTTCGGGGAAAGCCGTCATAGGCATACATCTGTACGAGAATTTCCTTGATTTCATTCACGGTCAGACCGGCATCAAGCCCCTTTTCCAGGCTCGTTTTCAATTTGTCCAGGTCCCCGTTGGCGGTAAAAGCGGCGATGGGGATAATCGCCCGCTGTTTCGTATTTAATTTTGTTTGCATCATTTGTGTCTCCAAATCGAAAAAAGTAACGCCACGCTCGACAGTTTTGCGAATGAGGCGAATCATTAGTCCCATTAATACACCAGAACAACAAAGGGCAGGTAGCCTGATCGTTTTCAATAATTGCCTTATTGTCCAAATCCATAAGATGGCTATATTGAATACAGCATAAGTTCCGTAAGACCCGCTTTGATTTTTTTAAACACCATTTTTATCGGGTGGGTTCAAATATACTGATATTTATTTTAATTTGGTCTTGTCGGGGGTGGTTTTGGGGACCGGTACGCGGGTGGTCGGGAATTTGTAGAATAATTGTCTGATAATGCATGACTGGTGACGAATTTGTTGAGGATAAAAAAGGCTGCCAACGGGTTGAAAAATAGCTATACCCCCTTCGCATCAATAATCTGGCGGCTCACGCGGGGGGGAGCAAGTCGGCATTTGAATGCGTATGTTTCCGGTACGGAGCCCCCTGCACCCTAAGAGCCTGTTTGATAAATCCGTCTAAGGCCCGCTAACGGCGTTGGAAAGCGTCTCAAAATGCTCACATATTACATATATGCTCCGTTTTTGAGCCACTTTCCGCCTTGTTATCGGGCCTGATCCAGACTTCTCAAACAGGCTCTAAGATCCGGGGCGTCGGGGGCATGTACATTTCAATCTGCTGCCCGAATCAGTTGAAAGGCAGCCGGACTTTGATTACTGTCCGTTTTCCTTTTCAATCTTGCACAGCAAAGCAGAGTGGGGCCAGCTTCCGATTTCCGGGCTGCAGACCTCGGGGTCGTCCGGGCAGAGCAGATTGGCGTTGGACTCAAACACCCGGAAAAGCCCCGGCAGTTTCTCTTCACTTTCCGGGAACCACCATCCGTGCTGCAGGTCGACCATGTCCTCTCGGATGGAATCCGAAATCCGGACCTTCTGGCGTATCTTCCCGGTAGGTGTGGATATAACAACCCAGTCGCCGGCAGCAAGGCCTAATTTCTCTGCAGTGGACGGATGGATCGTGACGACGGGGTCGGGATGCTTCTTGCGGGCTTTTTCGATCTGCCTTTGCTCGGAATGGTACATGGGCATAAAGCGGCTGCCTGTGATGAGAACAAAGGGATACGCCCGAGCCAGGTCGGGACTTCCCACAGGACTTAAAACCGGTTCGCGGTACACCGGAAGGGGCGGCAGGTTCAGTTCCTCAAAAATCGAAGATTTAAGCTCCACCTTGCCCGAAGGCGTTCCAAACCCGTATTTTTCGTACCGGCGGAATTCCCGCTCGCCGAAGATGCCGTACTGATCGGAAAACGCTTTGAACGTCAGTCCTAAGGGCGCCAGGCAATAATCGTAGGCCTGTTCCACCGTTTCCCAGGGCCAGTGTGCTTCCTGGCCGAGACGGATGCCAAGGCCGCGGTAGAAGTCGTAGCTGTTGCGGCGCTCGTAAAGGGGATCGATTCCCTGGGGACAGGGCATACAGAAATCCCGGGTCAGCCAGAGTTCCGGCTGCTCCACGGTGGAAGATGCCGGAAACACGTAATCGGCCAGGGCCGCCGAAGGGGTCAGGTAGTATTCCATGACCACATAGAGCTCAAGGGATTTTAACGCCTCAAATACCTTCCTTGTATTGGGAAAGGAGAGCAGTGGATTGCTTGCAAGGGATATGGCGGCTTTCACGGGATAGGGTTTGCCGGTGATCATGGCGTTCACCACCTCCCTGGCATGGGCCAGGTTGGAGTGCCAGGCCTCCGGGGCGGCCAGGTAGCCTTCGGGCAGTTTTTTGTTGGCCGCCTGGTTTTTCTCCCATCCGGGAAACCCGAAAAAAGGATACATATCGGCCCCAAGCTGCTTTTCCCGTTGACTCGGGGGGATGGCCGCGTTCATCTCAAGGGCTTCCCAGTCGATGATTTTACCGATGTCCCCGGCCATACTGAGGATTTCCCCGCCCGGAATCTCCAGGTTGCCGGTGATGGCCCGTAAGATGGCCCGTGCCCGGGCGCACTGGGTGGCATTGATGCCCTGTTTGTCCAGACCGTAGCCCCAGGGAATGATTGCGGGCTTGGCAGTGGCATACATGCGGGCCGCTTTTACCACAAGATCTTCAGGGATGCCGGTGATCTGGGCCACCTTTTCAGGTGCATAGTCCGCCGCGGCGGCTTTCAGATCTTCAAACCCGATGGTCCAGTTGTCCACGAACGCTTTGTCGTACAGGCCCTCCTCGATAATCAGGCGGATCCAGCCCAGCATGAGGGCCACATCCGTACCCGGCCGGATCTGGAGCCAGAGGTCCGCCATCTCAGCCTCTTTGGTGCGCCGGGGTTCAACCACGATCAGTTGGGCACCCTGCTTTTTGGCACGGACCAGCTTGGGATAGAGACCCACGGGATCGGAATTGACCGGGTTGGCGCCCCACAGGACAATGCAGGACGCCTCGATGAACCCGGGCATGATCATGCCGCCGTACGTGGCGTATTCGGTGGCATAGCTCGGGCACATGCAGACGTTGTTCACCCCGCAGGCGTTGGGGGAGCCGAACAGATTGAAGAACCGGCGGCAGTCCCAATGGTAGGTCCGCTTAGTGCCGTGGGTGAAGGCCAGGGTTTCGGCACCGTAACGGCCTTTTAGCCCGGACAGTTTTTCCGCCACCTCGTCCAGGGCCTGTTCCCATGTCAGCCGCTGCCATTGTCCGCCACCTTTTTCACCCTTCCGTTTCAAGGGATAGTTCAGGCGCTGGGGATGATGGACATGGTCCGGCATCAGCCGGCCCCGCTCGCAGATGACGCCCCGGGTGACCGGATGGTCCGGATCTCCGCTTACTTTAACAATTCTACCGTCTTCAATGTGCAGCAAGGTGCCGCATCGGGGATAGCAAAGGCCGCAATAGCTTCTGCGGATTTCACTCATTTTTCGCCTCCTGTTTTTTCGTCACCAGGATAATTACGCGTCGTGATACGCCCGCGGGGCGTTTTGCAGTCCGCTCACTGTAATATTGCATCCTGATAAATGAATATTTCAATCTTTTGAAGCTTATGATAAAAATCGACTGAAGGTCAATATTAAATCGACTGTCGGTCGAAAATTTCATTCGTATACACACATGGTATTGCACGGCATAACCGGATAGGGAGAAAAAGATGAAACAGGCCGCTTCCGTTTCAAAACGATCGAACCGCAAAGCCACCCGTCGAATCGGTGCGCCGTCAGGTCCCCGGAAGGCAGATCTAAGACGCGCAACGTTGATTGAAGCTGCGGGCAAGCTCTTCGTGGAAAGAGGTTACGAGGCCACGACGATGGATGAGATCGCTGCTGCTGCCAATTTCGCTAAAGGCACGCTTTACCATTACTTCACCAACAAAGCCGAGCTGCTTCAGGTTTTACGGGAAGATTTCGAAAAAGAGATCATGAAGCGTATCCGGTCAGGCGTGGAAAATTGTCCTGCCGATGATTGGCGCGGCCGCCTCAAGGCCTGGATCAACGCGGCGGTCAAAGCCTACTACGAACTGATTGAACTCCATGACGTCGTGATCTATGCCTCAGGTATGCCGTTTCGGCATGCAATGGCCGATGCCGAAATCACCCGATATCTGACAACCTTGATCCGTGATGGCGCCAAGGCCGGCGCCTGGCAGGTCGATGATGCGCATTGGACGGCGGTGGTCATGTTTTACGGCTTTCGCGGCGGTTGCGACGAGGCTGTTATGGGGACACAGCACCCTGAGGACGTGCCCAGAAAACTCAACGATTTGTTTCTGCGCATTCTGGGGGTGCATCACTGAAGGAACGTAAGCGTTCACAGGGTACCGCATCTGCTTTGTTCCCGGGCACTTGAAGTATGACCAATACGTCGGCGTGCGCGGCGCCTCACACCTGCGGCACCCTGTAAGCGCTTACTGATCCGACAGTCACATCACATTGGGCATTTCAACCCCGTGAACGCTTATGAAGGAACAGGCACAGATGTAACAGATCGCCGATCATGGCCGGAAATGATTTGACATCGTTTCAGCAAATTTAGAAAAACTTGCAATCTGAACGGGATATCGGCCAATATAGTTGTGTGTACAACATAAAAATTGAAATGCCCAGTTGTTGTTAACAAAGGAGGAAAATACCATGACCATGAAATCGGTGCTCGAAGAAACCCATACATTTTTAGGCCACCTCGGTTTGAACGAAGAACCGTTCGGCGTGTATTACGATGACGCCAAACCCGAAAATGCGTTCGGTCCAAAACCCGGCATCCCCATCTCGCGTGAGTTGGAAGACCAGGGGAATATCGATCTGCAAGAGATGTTTAAATGCTTTTCCTGCGTCATCGGCAATATCTGGCTGGCGCGGAAAAAGCGTCGGGCCGCCTTTATTTCCACGGAAGAATATGGATGTCCGGGGGGCGTGTTTTACTGCTCCATGATGAAACCCAACCTCAGATTCATAGAGCATTATGTCACTACAGGCTTTGACGGAACACCCGTGCATGGCGAGCGGTATTTGCCATCGCCCGAGGCCATGCGGACATTTCTTGCCAAGGTCGATCCGCGTAAAGCGCCAGCCAAATACTGCATTTTTAAACCGCTTTCCTTGTTTGCCGACAACGAGGAGCCGGAGTTCGTCATCTTTTTCGCAAGGCCCGAAGTGCTGACCGGTCTTTTCATCCAGACAACGTTCACCACTGGTGATGTGGATTGTGTGGCATCTCCCTTTGGGGCAGGGTGCACGAACATCATCGCCTGGCCACTGTATTATAAGGAACAGGGGATAGAGAAGGCGGTGCTGGGCGGATTTGACCCGTCGGCCAGGAAATATCTGAAAACCGACGAGCTGACCTTTACGGTGCCCTGGTCTCTTTATAAAAAAATGTTAGCGGCCTTGCCGGAATCCATGTTCAATGTGGATGGAGAATGGACATCCGTGCGCAAAAAGGTAACCCGCAGCGCAAAGGCCTGGGGAGAAGACAGTTAACAACGATGGGAAGATCATAAAAAAAATAGAAATCAAGTTGTCTCTGTTGCGACCCGCTCACCCGCCAAGGGGTGAGCGGGGTGCGTGCTGTTTGCATTATCCCCAACGTTTTAGGCCCCTATAAAACCGTTTCATTCTTATTTCATCAGCAACAAGCTTACTGCCATTACTACCATTCCTGCGACCAATCCATACAGGCTGTCATGCCCTTTCCCATACGCTCTACTGGTTGGTAATAGCTCATCCAGGCTGATATAAACCATGATGCCGGCCACGCCTCCGAACAGTATTCCCATGACTTGGGGAGGAATCACGCCCGTGTCGGCCCCTAAGAAAAGACGGATCGCAAAATACGCAATGATCGCTCCGATTGGCTCAGCCAGCCCACTCAGCACGGAGTAAGAGAACGCTTTCCTGCGGTTTCCGGTTGCGTAATAGATCGGGACGGACACACTAATCCCTTCGGGTATGTTGTGTAGTGCAATCGCAATGGCGATGGCTACCCCCAGGCTCGGATCCTGAAGCGCGGCAAGGAAGGTGGCGAGTCCCTCAGGAAAGTTGTGAATACCGATAGCTAGGGCAGTGAACAGCCCCATCCGCATCAATTTTTGATGATGGGCGCCATCGTCAAGCTTTCCCTCGCTTTGCCTTGCAAAGCACTCTGCAGGAGCGGTGTCGGGGATTGGCGCGGAAGGATCGTGTAATGGTTTTGTTTCTTCCTCCGGATGAACCTCGTGTGGGTTTTCTGCGGATGGGATGAAGTTGTCAATCAAACCAATGAGCAACATACCTCCAAAAAAAGAGGCCGTGTTGATCCAGTGTCCCCAGTAATCACCGTAGCGTACCACGAGAGATTCAACGCCTTTGAAAAATATTTCAACGAAGGACACATAGAGCATCACCCCAGCTGAAAATCCCGTTGCCACTGAGAGGAAACGGTAATTGGTTCTTTGAGCTGTGAAAGCGATGGCGCTACCGATCCCTGTTGCCAGCCCTGCGAAAACTGTCAAGCCTAACGCGATCAATACACTGTTCATTACGAACTCCTATTGTTTGCCGCTTGGCATGAGGTGATATCTGATTCCTCTTTTTATAATGACATCAGCCCGCTTTAGGCAATACTTGGGATCGGAAATTTTATAAATTGATCAAAAATGTTTGTTCCTGCGTCCTAAATCGGCGCGTGCCCCCATTTTTTAATTGTGGGTCATGGTAAACGGCGCAAAAGCCATAGCGCGTGTAATCAACAACCGGTCGATGTGTCGCGCGGGATGCCGTTGGATGCTCAAATCGACCCCTACACCGGACAAGGTGATGAAGATGGGTGCCGCCAAGCCACCCAGGGCACCGGTAGCCAGGGTTACGAACTTGGCATGCAACGCACAAAACCAATAGCACACATGCTGGGTGATCATTTTTTGGAAGTCTGGATCAGGTCCGATAACAAGGCGAATAGTGGCTCAAAAGCGGAGCATATATGTAATATGGGAGCATTTTGCCTCTTTTTTCCACGCTCTGCGTGGGAACGAGAGGATAACGGAATATCATAATAAATCAAATTCTGATTGGAATTTAGGATCTTTAAATGTCGTGAGTATTTGTTTCTTTAAATCTTCCAACATGGTATTGATCCCATCATCAAACGGCCCGTAACCGACTGTCCACACAACACCTGTCGTTGATTCAACCGTTTGTTCCCACCGCGGAACTGAGTTCCCGTTTTTTTTCAACGCCATATGAAGATCATTCCCACCTTCTTCGGGTGGACGCTGGTCATCAACGACAACAACAATGCTACCCCGATTCATTATTTCGGCAGGCGGTTTTGTGTACTGCAGGCTCATTGTTGTTGTACATCCACCAGCAAAGATCACTAACATTGACAATAGTAATAACCGGTTAATTAATTTGAAAAGTTTATTCATAATAGTCATCTCCTTACAATGCTTTATTCCCTCGCACTTCAACACGTTGCCATATTTTGTAGCATCATTGTATTGATCATAATATCTATTGGTTATGGATAGTGTTGCCGATATGGTGCTTCATTTTAAAGCAAATTTATTGTTTTTATCGTCTTGATCACCATTCGTAGAATTCTATCTTATTGTAATTATATATTAATCAACCAGTGGTGCATATTTTGCTTCCTTATATTTTATAAGGCCGCCTCATTTTCTGGGAACCTTTAAAACAGGCATTGACCGGAAAAATTACCAGACGGCTCACGTTCCCCCGATACTGCATTTAGCGGATTTCACGGAGAAACATTGAAACAAAGGAGACCGTAAAAATGCTTATTAAATTAATTAACGGAGTGTTAGCATGGTTAATTATTTTTCTCTTTGCTGGTACTCTTTTCGCTCAGAATAAAAGCCCATATACCTTGGCGGCCCTTAACATGAACGCGCTATCGAGCCCCGAAGCTGAGCCGGTAAGTAAAAAAGAAAGTCGATCGGCCTGCCAAGGACCGTATATTGATATCCGCTACCCGGCGGTAATAACAAGTGATGGAAGGAAAATCATCGAAATCCAGTCACCGATGCGATTGGACATTGCGTTTGTAAAGCGGGAGGCCGGTGATTCGGTCAACATGAATTCCCTGGAAGTGACGGGCAAAAAAGGTTGGTTCAGCAAGCGGTATACCGATCGAATCAGGCCCTATGTTGACGGTAACATGATCAATGTTTCAGGCGTTAGCATCCCATCAGGAACATTTTATCTTCAGGTAAGCATCGCTGATGTGGCTGGTGTCAGAACTACTGAAGAATACATTCTAGTTGTCAGGTAGGCTGGCTGAGAACCAGCCTGTGTATGAGAAGAGGTCTGCCCTTGACTCAACCTTTCGAACCTGATCCACTGTTGCGGATCGTTCATGCGCGTGCCCGTGTTTTCCTCTTTGTCATCCACCCCGTCATTGTCCGAACTCATCCAGATTTCCGGCTCATCGCTCGGGACATTGGGAGCAGAAATCGGTCCGATCCAATACTCATTTTTTATCAACCAATAACTGGCGCATGACCGTAGCGATTTCTCTGGTTGTCAATGGTTTGGTGATGATCTTGTCAACCCGCGCAGATTTCAACTGTTCGGGCGTAGTCTGGGTGGTTAAGCCGGTGATCATGATAATCGGTATATTGGGTCGAACCGCTCTGATTTTACGGGCCAATTCATCCCCCTTCATCTGGGGCATGGTCAGGTCCGTGACAATCAGATCAAACCGCTCAGAATCTTGGCTGAATTTTTCATAAGCCTCAGGACCTGAAGTACTTATCTCCACTGTGTAACCTAATTCTTCCAAGATCCCTTTGCCTGCTTCTGCCAACTTAACTTCGTCATCCACAAACAATACCGTTTCATTCCCTCTGGGCAGGGGGATGGACTGATTCATTGCTTTTAGGGTCTGTACATCCATTATCGGCAAATAAACATGAAAAACGGTACCCTGATTCGGTTCGCTGTAAACGCTGATGCTGCCGTTGCAGCTTTCCACGATTCCATGAACGACCGATAATCCCATGCCGGTGCCCTCACCTATCTCTTTGGTGGTAAAAAACGGATCGAAAATGCGATCAAGGATTTCAGGTGGGATCCCGATCCCGGTGTCACTTACAGAGAGTTTGACATATCGTCCGGGTTCCAAGTGGGGATGAAACTTGGCGGAATGTTCATCCAGGTCTTCATTGTTCAAGGTGATCGTTAAAATACCCCCTTTGTCTTTCATGGCGTGGCCGGCGTTAGCGCATAAATTCATCATCACCTGATGAATTTGGGTGGGATCGGCCAATACCAGGGAGTTGGATTCAATTTTGGTTTCAATCGCAATGGTGGTCGGCAGCGAAGCCCGCATAAACTTGGTCACTTCCTTGATGATAAGGCCGATTTGGACTGGATAAAATTCCTGTTTACCCTGGCGACAGAAGGTCAGGATCTGTTTAACCAGATCCGTAGCCCTTTGCCCGGCTTCCAGAATTGTCTCGAAGCTTTTATGAAGATCGGATTCTTTTTGGGTTTGATTGATGGCAAGTTCGGCATGCCATAAGATTACCGTCAAAATATTGTTGAAGTCATGGGCGATACCGGCTGCCAGGGTCCCTATAGCCTCCATTTTATAGGCCTGATGTAGCTTCTTTTCAATGCGTTTTCGATAGGTAATGTCGTGTCCGGTGGGTACCAGAAAAATGATCTCTCCTTGTTTGTTGGATATCGGGCTTAATGTAAAATCAATGATATGGGGTTTACCGTCCTGGCCAGGATGAGTGACTTCGGAATGAACAACCTCACCTGCGGCGGCGCGTTGGACGGCCTTTTGCAGCCAACGCTGTAATTCTGTCGAATGGCTCCACCAAGGCCCTTCCCAGAATGGCTTTCCCAATACATCGACTTTTTTTACCCCCGCCAATTCAAGGGCTGCCCGATTTGAATCGATCACGATGCCGTCCAAAGACAAGATTCCGAAGAGCTGAAATGTTTGTTCAATAATGGCCCGATATTTTCGATGGCTTTCGCGAAGTGAGCTTTCACTCACTAACCGTTCGATTCCCAATGCAATCGCATCGGCAATAGATGCCATTGCTTTGCAGGCGGTGTCTGAAAAACCATGGCGAAAGAACAAGACCATTACGCCAATGACCGTTTCCTCTATTGCGAGCGGAAAACCGGCAAAGGCAATAATGCCTTCTTTTTTGATCCAGTCCTTATCCCTTATTATCGGATCATCCAATGCGGTATTTGTTGTATAGGCTGTCCTTTTCAACGCGATCAGGCCGATCTGGTGACGTTCATCAAGCCGTAGGCGACCCAATTGCGAATATTTGGGGGCTCGTACGCCGGAGCTGGACTTCAGCTCCAGCAAACCTTCATTTTGATCGAGAAACCAAATTTGAGCCGAAACGGCATCCATACAGGTGATCAATAATTCCAAACAGCGGTCAAGCATTTTGGAAAGATCACTGCTTTTTGTCAGGACCCTTCCAATATCTGAATTTAGAATTACAAATTTTAACTGTTCGGACAACCCATGCTCTTTATGATTGAGTTTGGTAGGTTTTTTTTTCAGTTGGTTGGCTCTGTTAAGAAACGCCGATTTCAGATTGCCTCCGCTTTTCCTTGTCAAAAGGATTACGGTAAGGAGAACAACAAGCCCCATAATGATGATCATAAGACCCATAATAACGATCAGTGAGGGCGTCATGGAAACCATTGCAATCTATATTTTAGGGTTTAATGTATCGCGTTTCGACTTGACTGCTTTAGATATGTCGCTTGGATCGATTCGACGAACAATTCAACTTTTGGGCGAGCGGTTAAGTTCCGGATATGATCAGTTGCGCAAACCTTTTTCATTAATATAGTGCAAAAGGGCGCTCCGGGCAATAATGCCCTGCATAAAAGAATGCAGCTATTGGGACATTGTGTTTGTAAAGCGAAAGACCGGGATTCGGTCAACATGAAATCCCTATAAGTGAAGGGCAAAAAAGCTCAGATCGGCTGACAGATAAATGACCGCCTCCGTATTATCAACCAGAGGCTGCCGCACACAGCGCCAACAACCATCTGCATCAAACCGAGACTTGGGATAAGGTTTTTTGTTTCCAGCGATATGAGAAACATGCCGATGCTGCCCATGAACAATCCCATGAATACTCTTTAAATTCTTAGATTTCAATCTTGCCGGACTGAATTTCTTTTTTAAAGATCCTGTTCAGGGCGACCATCACGGTGTGCTATTTTTCAAACGTTGCTATTCCCATCCGGTCCACCAGGGTTTCAACCCATCGGGGTATTTCCGGAAAATAACAAACGGCAGCCCGCGCAAGTGCAGGCTGCCGTTCTTGGGAGGACCGAATGTCGTTGGGAGGACCCGGTCACTGTGTTTGATTGAGATTAGATGTCGTAGTACAGCTGGAATTCGTGCGGATGCGGACGCAGCTTCACGGGGTTGACTTCGTTTTCGGTCTTGTATTCTACCCACATATCGATGACGTCCTTGGTGAACACGTCGCCCTTGAGCAGGAATTCGTTGTCTTCTTCCAGCGCGGCCAGAGACTCGTCCAGCGCGCCCGGTGCGGACGGAATTTCGCTCAGTTCTTCGGGCGGCAGGTCATACAGGTTCTTGTCCAGTGGATCACCCGGATCGATCTTGTTCTGGATACCGTCGAGCACAGCCATCAGCATGGCCGAAAAGGCCAGGTAGCCGTTGCAGGACGGGTCAGGCGTACGGAACTCAATACGTTTGGCCTTGGGTGAAGACGAGTACATGGGGATACGGATGGCGGCACTGCGGTTCCGGCTGGAGTAAGCCAGGTTCACCGGTGCTTCGAAGCCCGGCACTAGACGCTTGTAGGAGTTGGTGGTCGGGTTGGTGAAGGCACACAGGGCTTTGCAGTGTTTCAGGATGCCGCCGATGGCGTACAGGGCGTCCTGGGAAACGCCGGCATACTTGTCACCGGCAAATAGGGGTTTGTTCTCTTTCCAGATACTGATGTGGGTGTGCATGCCGGTACCGTTGTCTTCGAACAGGGGTTTGGGCATGAAGGTCACGGTGTGACCGGCCTTGTAGGCTACGTTTTTCAGAACGTATTTGAACCACATGAGCTGGTCGGCCATCTGCAGCAGGGGCTTGAAGCGCATGTCGATCTCGGCCTGTCCGGAGGTGGCCACTTCGTGGTGCTGGCATTCTACATCAATGCCCAGGGCTTCGAGGGTCAGCATCATGTCGGAGCGCAGGTCCTGGAACTTGTCGGTCGGCGGTACGGGGAAGTAGCCTTCTTTGTGACGCGGTTTGTAACCCAGGTTGGGCTCTTCGCAGCGGCCGGAGTTCCAGATGCCCTCAATGGAGTCGATGGCGTAGAAGGCGCCGTTGCGCTGGCTTTCATAACGGATGTCGTCAAAGATGAAAAATTCGGCTTCCGGACCGATAAAGGCGGTGTCGCCGATGCCGGTGCTTTTCAGATACGCTTCGGCTTTTTTGGCGATATTTCTGGGGTCTCGGGAATAAGCCTCCAGGGTGATCGGGTCGACGATGTCGCCGATCAGTACCAGGGTGGGAGCCTTGAAGAAAGGATCGATCTTGGCGGTGGTCGCATCGGGGACTACCAGCATGTCACTGGCGTTGATGGGCTGCCAGCCACGGATACTGGAACCGTCAAAGCCAAAGCCTTCTTCGAAGCTGCTTTCGCTCAGTTCACTGATCGGCACACTGAAGTGCTGCCACATTCCCGGAAAGTCCATAAAGCGGATGTCGACAACCTTAACGCCCTTTTCTTTTACCATAGCCAATACTTGTTCTGGTGTCATAATTTCCTCCAAATTATAAGGTTGTTAGGTGTTTAGACAGAAGGCTGAAGGGTTGTGGATGGATCGATGGTGAGCATCCTTATAATTTTCTTCAGCCTAAACACCTTTAGTCTAAAAAGCTTTATTAAATGGCATCCTTGCCTTTCTCGCCGGTACGTACGCGGATGACTTCTTCAATGGAGAAGACAAAAATCTTACCATCACCGATTTTACCGGTATTGGCGGCTTTTTGAATCGCATCCACTACTTTGTCGGCCCGATCCGTGTCGACGATGATTTCAATTTTTACCTTGGGGATAAAATCGACCACATACTCCGCGCCGCGGTAAATTTCCTTGTGCCCCTTCTGGCGTCCATACCCCTTGACCTCGGAAATGGTCATCCCCTGGATGCCGATTTCGTTCAGGGCCTCCTTGACATCGTCCAGCTTGAACGGTTTGACGATGGCTTCAATTTTCTTCATGGTTTACCTCCTGTTGTGATTGGCCGAGGGAGCGACGTTAGCGCCTCCCCAAAATTAAGCTTACATAATTTCAAACCCGCGTTCGCCATGCAGGGCGTTGTCCAGGCCTTGAATTTCCTCATCGCGTTCGACCCGCAGTCCGCCGGTCAATGCCTTGGTAATAAAAATGATGATCAGGGTTCCCACAGCGGTGAATACGGCCGTGGCAAAGATGGAGACAATCTGGGTCCACAGCTGTCCGGGGTTGCCGTAAAACAGTCCGGCGGCACCCTCGGTAATACTCGGATTGGCGAACAGGCCGGTAGCCAGGGCGCCCCATACGCCGCAAATGCCATGCACGCCGAAGGCATCCAGGCTGTCATCATATCCGATTTTATGTTTGACCACGGCAACAAAGAAATAACCCAATGCGCCGGATACCAGACCGATAATCAGTGCGGCCGGCAGATTGACAAATCCGGCGGCCGGTGTGATGGCAACCAGCCCGGCGACCACGCCCGAAGCGATGCCCAGAATTGTGGGCTTGCCGGTGACGATCCATTCCAGGAACATCCACACCAGGGCCGCCGTGGCAGCAGACGTGTTGGTAACCAGAAAGGCCGATGCGGCCACGCCGTCAGCGGCCAGCTGACTGCCGGCATTGAATCCGAACCAGCCGAACCACAACAGGGCCGCGCCCAAGGCTGTCAGCGCGATGCTGGAGGGGAACATGGCTTCCTTGCCGTAGCCGATCCGTTTGCCCAGCATCAGCGAGAGCACCAACCCGGCCACACCGGCATTGATATGCACCACGTTGCCGCCGGCAAAGTCAAGCGCTCCCATTTCTCCCATCCATCCGCCGCCCCAGACCCAGTGGGCAATGGGGCAGTAAATGAACGTGATCCACAAGATGGAAAAAACGATCCACGCGGAGAATTTCATGCGATCGACAATGGACCCCAGCACCAGCGCAACGGTAATACCGGCAAAGGTCATCTGAAAAAGGGCAAATACTAATGTGGGAATGGTACCGGACAGGCTGTCTACACCGATGCCGGCCATGAAGAAATGATCAAAGCCACCGATGATGCCGCCCTTGCTCGATCCGAAGGCCAGGGTATAGCCCCACATCATCCAGATCACGCTGGCCAGGCAGTAGGACACAAAGGTCATGGCCAGGGTGTTGAGCAGATTTTTATAGCGCGCCATACCGCCGTAGAAAAGGGCCAGCCCCGCCGGGGTCATCATCATTACCAATGCTGTGGAGACGATCATCCAGGCCGTGTCTCCCGTGTTGAGTACATCTTCTGCAAAAGCCGGGGTCGCTGACAATAGGAACATCAATGTCAGCCAAACGGGTTTAATTTTCATGGTTGCATTTTCCTCATCGCTTGTTGGTGTTGGTCATCGGTCCACTTTGATCAAGGGACGGTTCCAGTCATGGCAAGGATTTCCCCCGGGAGAACATCCCTGATGGCTGCCTTAATGGCCTCGACCTGCTGCGGTGCGTCCACCTTCTGGCCGTCGAAATCTCTTACGTAAAATACGTCAACCACCTGGTCCACCTTGGTGGCGATTTTAGCGACCCAGATATCCAGGCCGCATTTGAACAGAGCATCGGTCACGCGAAACAATAGACCGGGAAAATCAAACGTGAATACTTCGACAACGGTAAAAAAACTGGATGTCTCGTTGTCCACTACGATTTCGGTCGGCCGCGCGGCCGTGTACGGTTGGATCGGTGCGGTATCGTTTTTCTTGCGAATCAGTTCCTGGCTCAGATTGAGCCGGTCTGCCAGTGCTTCCTCCAGATTGCGGGCGGCCCGGTCCCAGCGCTCGTTTTCGAAAATGGGGTCCGGTGGCGGTGTGACCTCAAAAACGTCCAAGGCGATGTTATTGCGCCAAGTAAACACCTGGACGTCGAGGATGTCAATCCCGTTGAGCGTAAACACGCCGGCCATCCGTGAAATCAAGCCGGGTCGGTCCTTGGCGCAGACGGTAACAGTGCGCGTATCGCCATCCAGCGACTTTTCAATGCGCCATACAAAGGGCTTTTCACCCAACGCTTTATAGAGTTCGAGGTGCATGGGGATAACACTGACCGGCGTGTAAAGCATGTATCGGGGCGACATGAAATTGATCAGACGTTCCAATTGATCGCCGGGCATGACGTCCGTCAGGCTGTCGGTGAGCGCCTGCCGTTTTTTCTCGACTGTTTTTACGGCGCGGCCGCTGGTCAACTCGCCGTGCTGGAGCACGTTGAGCACTTTGAAAAACAGGTTTTTCAACAGGGACGAGGTCCATTCATTCCAGGCCTTGGGGCCGGTGGCCATGGAGTCGGCAACCGACAGCAGGTAGAGCATTTTTAAGAGCTCCACTTTTTGGACCGTGCGGGCCATGGTCAACGCGGTCTCTTCATCGTTGATGTCCCGCCGTGTGGCCGTTTGAATGAGGAGCAGGTGATGCTCGACCAGAAAGGCCACCGTTTTCGCATCCGCCGGCGTGGCGCCTTTTTCCAGGATAATTTTTTCCGCCTGAAGGGCGCCGCGCGATGAATGACCACTGGCTGGATTGCCCTTGCCGATGTCATGCAAAAGGGCCGCCCAGAGCAGCAGCTTTTTCTTCTTCAGTTCCTTGAACAGGTTGATGGCCAGGGGTTCGTTGGGCGCCGGCGCATCCGTGTCGAATCCTTTGAGGATCTTGATCGTAAACAGCAGGTGACGGGCCACCGGATACAGGTGGTATTGATCGAATTGGATGCGATTGACCACGGCTTTGAAATCCGGGATGAAGCGCACTAGAAAACCGGTATGGAGCATTTGGTTGAGGACATCGAAGGCCTGGTTGGATCGGATCAGAATACGTTCGAATTGTTTGACCACCTCTGGATCACTTCGGAAGCGGTCATCCACCAGGTGGCCGAAGTCCTGCACCAGTCGTTTGGCCTCGCTGTTCAGCGGCGCCTTCTGAGCCGCACTTTCGACAAAAATGTCAATCAATAGCCGCGGATTGTTGAGGATTTTTTCCGGCGAAACAAAATTGAGCATGCCGCGGTTGAATTTCAGTCCTTTGACAGCGGTGGTTTTCAGGCCTTTGTTTTTTCTTTTGAGCCGCTTTTGCTGCTCCATTTCAAAAAGGAACATCTCGTGCTGCTGCTTTACGTACTCCATGTGACCGTGCAGCTGGCCCAGCAGATGTTCCACCGGCAGGTGCCCGTTGACCGGGGGAACGCCCATGACCTCGGCCAGGTTGCGTTGTTGTTCCAGATGAATCTGATCGGCCTTACGGTTCATGATCAGGTGAAAACGGTTGCGAACGTTCCAGATGAAGGCCAGCGCTTCGGAAAGGCGCTCGTAATCGTCATGGGAGAAGTAGCCGTAGTATTCCAGATCCCGGCGCGTCTTGATGCCGGACTTGATCTTGGCGATCCACAACATGGTGTGATAGTCACGTAAGCCGCCCTGGCCTTCCTTGAAATTAGGTTCCAGAAGGTAGGAGGAGTCGCCGAAGCGCCGATGGCGTTCACGGTTGGTTTCCACCAGCCAGGAAATGATTTTATCCGGCTTGAGATTGATGAACTTGGATCGAATCTGATCCATCAGCTTCATGAAAAGCGGTGACATGCCGCAGATAAAGCGTGCGTCCAGGATGGAGGTCAGAACTTCGAAATCCTTGCGCGCCATGGTGATGCATTCCTTGATGGAACGGGTGGCATGGCCCACATCCAAGCCCATGTCCCAGAGCGGATAGATAATTTCACGCACCAGATCCTCGGCGGCACGGGGAACTTTTTTTTCAAACAGAAACAAAAGATCCACATCCGAATACACACATTGTTCCGCCCTTCCATATCCCCCCAGGGCGATCACCGCATATGGATTTTTGGCGATATCCATCTTTGGCCCCACGACACTTTTTTCGTAGCTCTGACGAAAATAGTCGTCGATCAAATGGGCATTGTCATCGAGAAACCGTGGCGCTTTACCGGCCAGAAGATCATCAATGAGTGCCGCCCGTCCTTCTTTCAGTGCAAAGGAGGTGTCGGCGTATAGATTGGTGGGGGAGGTTTCTTTCACAATAATTATCCTTTGTGTAACTTCTTATGCGTATAGAGCAACCCGCATGCCAGTTAATGAAAATCAGTATTTAAATATAAAATACAAATGCTTGTGGACGTTTGAGCGGTTTGTCGGTTTAAGGATAAAAATCCAAAATTGTAATTAATAAAAGAATAAAAATACAAAATTGAAATTATTGCAACAAAAATAAAAAACTACACCCCGGAGCGGCGGGACCGGGCCACTCCAGGGTGTAGGGGGAGGAGGAACAACGTTTGGTTGAGTTACACCGCAACCGGGCGATACGATTTAAGACTGTGTCGCCGGTTTCGGGGAGGCTGCATAACCCGGTGCGCCTGAAGATGATCCAGAGCTGGCCGGGATGCTGCCGTGGGTGGAGACACCGAAGTCCGGATAGGCGATACCACCATGCTCGGCATAGTCCAGGCCTTCCAGCTCTTCTTCCGGAGAAACGCGCAGGCCGATGGTTTTGTCAATCACTTTGAACAAGATGAAGGCCATGGGGAACGTCCACAGGAAGCAGGCGGCGATACCCAGCAGCTGGACGCCGATGATCGTTGCCGACGTTCCGCCCATATTGAAGATACCGGCTGCCAGCGTACCCCAGGCACCATTCATGCCGTGGACGGAAACCGCACCGACCGGGTCGTCGATTTTGATTTTGTCAAAGAACATGACCGAGAAGACCACGATGACGCCAGCCACCGCACCGATGATGATGGAACTGCCAGGAGACACATTGGCACAGCCAGCGGTAATGGCGACCAGGCCGGCCAGGGCGCCGTTGAGGCTCATGCCCACTTCGGGTTTGCCGAATTTCATCCAGGAAACGATCATAGCCAAACATGCGCCGGCTGCCGCAGCCAGGTTGGTATTGACGAAAATCATGGCGATACTGGTGTCGGCCGTTGTGGTGGAACCGGGATTGAATCCGAACCATCCCAGCCAGAGGATGAATACGCCCAGGGCCGCCAGGGGGATGTTGTGGCCCAGAATGGGTTTGATTTTACCATCTTTGGTGTATTTGCCCAGACGGGGGCCGAGGACGATGGCGCCGGCCAGGGCTGCCCAGCCGCCCACAGAGTGAACCACGGTGGAGCCGGCAAAATCGATGAAACCGAGGCCTTCCAGCCAACCGCTGCCGTTAAACAGGCTGCCCCAGGCCCAGGAGCCGAAGATCGGATAGATCAGGCCGGAGACAAACACGCTGTAAGCGATATAACCGGTGAATTTGGTCCGTTCGGCCATGGCGCCGGAAACGATGGTGGCGGCAGTGGCAGCGAAAACCACCTGGAACATCCAGAAGGCCAACACCCACGGATCGCCGTCCGGTGTGAAATCACTGAGGAAAAAGCCCGACGTGCCGAACCAGCCGGTGGCGGAGGCGCCGAACATGAGTCCGAATCCGATGGCCCAGAAAGCGATGGAGCCGATGGAAAAATCCATGAGGTTCTTCATCATAATATTAATGGAGTTCTTGGCCCGGGTAAAACCCGCTTCGACCATGGCAAAACCGGCCTGCATAAAGAAAACCAGTGCGGCGGCAACCAGCGTCCATAGATAGTTGGCATGGGTCTGCACCAATTCGATGGCCTCTTTGTTGGAAAGCGCGGTGGGAGCGGGTTCCGGGTCGGCTGCCAGGGCCATGGGGACACTCATCATTACAACCAGCATGAGTAGGGCAAATACTTTCAGTTTCATTTTTCTCTCCTTTGTTAATTTGGATCTTAATCGAAATATCTATATGCTAATTTTTAAATGGCATCGTTTCCGGATTCACCGGTGCGGATACGATAGGCGTCTTCAATGGCCATCACAAAAATTTTGCCGTCGCCCACACTGCCGGTGTTGGCAATTTCAGAAATGGTGGAAATCACCTTGTCCGCCAGGTCGGATTCAACAACCAGGTCAATTTTTACTTTGGGGACGAAGTCGGTTTGATATTCGGCGCCACGATAAATCTCCTTGTGACCCCGCTGACGGCCGAAACCTTTGACTTCACTGACGGTCATACCTGCTACACCGATGCGATTCAGTGCATCTTTCACGTCATCCAGTTTGAAGGGTTTAATAATCGCTTCGATCTTTTTCATTTGAACTATCTCCTGTTTCTATTGAGATTCATAGAGCAATCCCGGGTATTGGCTGCTTTTGACATGACTATCCAGCAACCGCTGTGCCATTTTGTGGTATAAATTGTTAAATACCTAAAAATATTGCAAAAAAATATTTTTTTTGCTATGATTTAAGCTTATTTTTTTCTTACATTGATGTAGTTTATGGAAGGATAAAAATACATTTTTAGTAATTTTTAGATAAATAAATACAAAAATGTATTTTTATTTGTCGATGGGGTGCCGGCGGGGTCAATGATAATCGGTATGCTGTGCACGAACCCAATAATATCAATACGCTTGATAAAATCGGCCATCGGATGCAAGCCATTCGTGTCGTGCTTATTTTATAAAAATAGAACAGCCTATTTCGAGAGCCGGTCAACCGACAAGGGGGGAAACATACCGAATTTTAAAGAATTGGATTTTGACTTACAAAATTGTCGGTTTTTGGCCCTTCAATGGAGGTTGCGGCGGGGATTCATCAATAAGCGCGCACAACGATTACATGTTGAGAACAAATTATCGCTTGCCTTTTAGATTGGTTCTCCATAAGTTGATAAACTCGTTCGCGTCCATCCAGAAATAATCAAAGGAGATACCACCAATGACGGTTGCCAAAAAAATCAGCCAGATTATGGACCAATCTTCATGGATCAGAAAAATGTTTGAAGAGGGTGCCAGGCTCAAGGCCGAGCATGGTGCCGACAAGGTCTTCGATTTCAGTTTGGGAAACCCCAACCTGCCGCCTCCGGAGAAATTCAACGAAATCCTACGGGATACAGTGGATTCATGCGGGCTTGGTGACCATTGTTACATGCCCCAGGCGGGCTACCCCCAGGTGTGCGAATCCATTGCCGAGTATCTGCAAGATGAGCAGGGAGTGAGTATCTCCAGTGATGAGATCATTATGACCTGCGGCGCGGCCGGTGCCCTCAATGTCATTTTCAAGGCCCTGCTCGATCCGGGCGATGAGGTGCTGACCCCGACGCCGTGTTTTGTGGAATACCGGTTTTATGCCGACAACCACGGCGGTGTTCTTAAAATGGTGGGCACCCGGCCGGATTTTACCCTGGATCTGGACGCCATCGCCGCTGCCATTACCGAAAAAACCAAGGTCATGCTGATCAATTCACCCAACAACCCCACCGGCCAGATCTATAGTAAGCAAAGCCTGGATGCGTTGGGTGAACTGCTGGCTCAAAAAAGCAGCCAGTACGGCCGCACCATTTACCTGGTGTCTGACGAGCCTTACCGCAAAATCGTTTTCGGCGATGCCACAGTGCCGTCTATTTTCCAGTGTTATCAGGAGAGCATCATTGCCACATCCTATTCCAAGGATATTTCCATTCCCGGTGAGCGCATCGGCTTTGCCGCGGTTAATCCCGCGGCCGCCCACAAGCACACCTTGATGGGCGGCATGTCCCTGGCCAACCGTATTCTGGGGTTTGTCAACGCCCCGGCCCTGATGCAGCGCGTGGTTGCCTGTATGCAGGGAATGAGCGTGGATATTGGCGAGTACCAGCGCAAGCGGGATCTGTTTTGTGACGGGCTGGCCGATGCCGGATATGATTTTACCACACCGCTCGGCGCGTTTTATTTGTTTCCGCGCACCCCCATCGATGACGATGTGGCGTTCGTCAGGGCCCTGCAGGAAGAATTGATTCTGGTGGTCCCGGGCAGCGGGTTCGCCGGTCCCGGTCATTTTCGAATTGCTTTTTGCGTGGACGATCAGACGATCGTCAATTCGCTGCCGGGGTTTAAGAAGGTAATGCAAAAATACAAATAAGTTCGGTTATTTCAACACATAGAAGAAAGGGAGGAATTTCTATGAAAATCTTGAAGATCGATCATTTGGGCATTGCGGTAAATAGCATTGATGAGGGCAAATCCTTCTGGTCCGATATTTTGGGGCTGAATTTTGAAGGGGCGGAGACGGTCGCTGAGCAAAAAGTCACCACGGCGTTTTTCCCGGTGGGGGAAAGTGAAGTGGAACTGCTCGAATCCACTGCCCCGGACGGCCCGGTCGCCAAGTACATCGAGAAGAAAGGCCAGGGCATCCAGCATGTCGCTTTTAGAGTGGAGAATATCGAAGACGCACTGGCCGAATTGAAAGAAAAAGGCATTGCCCTCATCGATCAGCAGCCCCGCATCGGTGCCGGTGGTGCCAAAATCGCTTTCTTGCATCCCAAAGCCACCAAGGGGGTGCTGGTGGAGTTGTGCCAGCGCGACTGATAGCGTTCCATCATTGATATACGAAAGAAGCGGCTTCCAGCATCTTTTTAATGGTGTTGGGGGCCGTTTTTTTTCTTCTGCAGTCTCCATCACCCTTATCCGCGTTTTACAGTGCCTGGCCATGAATGTCTCATGAATTGTACAACCCTGGCACCTGTGTTACACTTCTTGTCAATCTATACGATTCCCCGATGACCTCTTATTGACTTTTGCGGCATTTTTCTTGCTACGCTTCGTGTTGGCCGCGCAACGGATGTTGTCTTCTCCAAGGCCCGCGTTTGATCCTACGAATCGACTGCTTCAACCACTTTGACCAATTAGGAGTATCGCCAATGGAAACAAAATCCACTGTAACACCATCTGCCCATCCCATGTTGTCCGGCCTGACACCGGACAGAGCCAAAAAAGGAAAGATCGTTTCCGCAGAGGAAGCGGTACGCATCATCCGGGATGGCGATACGGTGGCCACCGGCGGCTTTGTGGGTACCGGTTTTCCCGAGCAGATCGCCGTGGCCCTGGAAGCCTATTTTCTGGAAAATCGGCGTCCACGGGATCTGACCCTGGTCTATGCCGCCGGGCAAGGGGATGGGAAGGACCGCGGTTTGAATCATCTGGGCCACCAGGGATTAGTCAAACGCGTGGTCGGCGGTCACTGGGGACTGGTGCCCAAGCTGCAGAAACTCGCTCTGGAAAATCAGATCGAGGGCTACAACCTGCCCCAGGGAGTTATTTCCCATATGTATCGGGACATTGCCGCCCATAAACCGCGTACGATCACCACCGTGGGCCTCGGTACCTTCGTCGACCCGGTCAACGGCGGCGGAAAAATCAACGATATCACCACCGAGGAACTGGTAGAGCGGATTCAATTCGATGGTAACGATTACCTGGCCTACAAAACCTTTCCCATCAATGTGGCCTTGCTCAGGGGAACCACCGCCGACACCGACGGAAACATCACCATGGAAAAGGAAGCCCTGACCCTGGAATCCCTGGCCATCGCCACGGCAGCACGCAACTCCGGTGGATTTGTCATCGTTCAGGTTGAACGGGTGGCTGATCGCGGCACGCTCAAGGCCCGTGATGTCAAAATTCCGGGAATCATGGTCGATTGTGTTGTGATCGCCCAGCCGGAGCACCACTGGCAGACCTTTGGCACGACCTATAACCCGTCATTCAGCGGCGAGATCAAAGTGCCGGTCCAGTCCCTGCCCCCCATGGATATGGGAGATCGCAAGATTATTGCTCGCCGCGCAGCCTTCGAGCTGATTCCCAACAGCGTGGTCAATCTCGGTATCGGTATGCCCGAGGGGATTTCCAACGTGGCCAACGAGGAGAAGATCATCGACTACCTGACCCTGACGGCGGAACCCGGGGTGATCGGTGGCTTGCCGGCCGGGGGGCTCGATTTTGGTGCCGCGGTTAATACCGAGGCCCTCATCGATCAACCTTCCCAGTTTGATTTTTATGATGGCGGTGGGTTGGATTTAACATTCCTGGGCCTGGCCCAGGCGGATGCGGCCGGCAATCTGAACGTCAGTAAGTTCGGTCCCCGGTTGGCCGGAGCGGGCGGATTCATCAACATCAGCCAGAATGCCAAGAAGGTGGTTTTCGTGGGCACCTTTACTGCCGGCGGATTGAAAATTTCGATTCAAGACGGCAAGTTATGCATCGATCAGGAAGGTAAGGCCAAAAAATTTGTCAAGACCGTCGAACATGTCACTTTTTCAGGGGACTATGCCGCCGCTAAAGGCCAATCTGTGCTTTATGTTACCGAACGTTGTGTGTTTTCACTCACAGCAAGCGGCATGGCGTTGATCGAGGTGGCACCGGGTATAGACATCGAACGGCATATCCTCGAGCAGATGGATTTCAAACCGGTGATCAACGGCATGCCTGAGATCATGGATCCGCGCATTTTTAGCGATGGAATCATGGGGCTCAAGGAAGACTTGTTTGCCGTGGCGCTGGAAAAAAGACTGGCCTTCGATTCCCGTGAAAACCTGTTTTTCGTCAACTTCGAAGCCTACGCGATTCGAACACCGGAAGATATCCAGGCCGTCAAGGATGCGGTCAGCAAGGTTTTGGATCCGGTGGGCCACCGGGTTTACGCCGTCGTCAACTATGACAATTTCAGCATTGTGCCCGAACTTGTCGGCCCGTACTCCGACATGGTCAAGGGATTGGTGGATCGGTATTACACCGGCGTGACCCGCTATACGACCAGTGCCTTCCTGCGGATGAAAATTGGTGATGCGCTCAAGGAACGCAAGATGGCACCGCACATTTACGAAACGCGAGAAGAAGCAGAGAAGGTGTTGAAGGGCAAAACGGTGTAGCAGGAATGATACATCTATCCATTTCCAGACAGACCAATACCGTGTTTTTTCATTTTTTTATAAAGCAGGGTGCGGTGAATGCCCAGCAGTGATGCGGCTTTTGCCTTGTTGTTGGCGGTTTGTTCAAGGGCGGCCAGAATGGTCGATCGCTCGGCTTCGGCCTGAGCTTCGCGAATTGTTGAAATACCGGTAGATACGCTGGATGCTGGCTTTTTTTGAAACATGAAGGGGAGATCGGCAAGTTCAATAACATCTTTGTTCATTGTTGACAGGGCACGGTCCAGCACGTTGGAGAGCTCCCGGACATTGCCCGGCCAGGGATGATTGACAAGGGCATTGATCGCTTCCTGACTGAGCCTGATTTCATCGGAATTGGTGCCTTGGGTTGACTGGCGCAGCAGGTGACGGGCAATGGGGATAATATCATCAATGCGCATCTTCAAGGGGGGGATCGCAAGGGACATGACGTTGATCCGATAATACAGGTCCCTGCGGAAACGTCCCTGTTCAATCAGCTGTTCCAGATTCTGGTTGGTGGCGGCGATAAGGCGGAAATCGGATTGGATGACATTGTTACCGCCCACCCGTTCAAACACTTTTTCTTCCAGGATGCGTAAAAGCTTGGGCTGCATCTCCAGGGGAAGGTCGCCAATTTCATCCAGAAAAATCGTACCCTGATGGGCCAGTTCGAATTTGCCCGGTTTGCCTGCCGATCGGGCGCCGGTGAAGGCCCCGCGATCATAGCCAAAAAGTTCGGTCTCCAGAAGATCCTTGGGAATCGCGGCACAATTGATTTGCACAAAGGGATGGGTCCCCCGGGAACTGGCATGGTGGATACTTTGGGCGAAAAGTTCTTTGCCGGTCCCGCTTTCGCCAACAATCAAGACCGGATAATTATTGGCAGCGGCAACAAGGGCCTCCTGTTTCAGATCGGCAATGGCCTGGCTGCTGCCAATGATGCTGTCCAGGGTGTAGCGAGTCGAGCAGCGGCTCATCAATTCCTTTTTGTAGCGTTTGACCTGGGATTCCAGACTGCGCAGCTTTTTTGCCAACTTGACCACTTCGCTGACATCCTGAAACATCACCAGTCCCAGGACGGCAATGACTTTGTCTTCCTTTCTCAAGGGAATCCGATGAACAACAATGTTCTGCCCGCGAATCATCTGGGTCTGGTTGATTTCCGGCCGACCGGTGCGGGCGACGATATGCATGCGGCTGTTCTCTACCACGTCGGTACAATGGCGTCCGATGCTTTCACTGACGTCACACTCCAAAAATCGGGCATAGGGTTTGTTCAGGTGGGTTACCCTGCCATTGGCATCGGTTACCATGGCGCCGTTGTGAATACTGTCGAAGATCAGCAGAAACAGGTCCAATTGATCTTGTATGGATCTGAATTGATCCTTTTTTCGAACGGTCATGACATGGCCTCGCCGGGTTGTTCTCCCCAAACGAGAAACAAAGAGGAGAAGTTGTATTAAATTTGGTTCATGTATCTCTATTGATACATATATTTTGGGGGCGCGTCTATCTCTATTATCCCGCTGCCTCCTCCATTTTGCGCTAACTATTTGAAATTAGATCGATAAAAATATATCTCAGACAGCACCTGGATTGGTCTTTGATTTGCATGGTTGGGTGGCATTTCGGTATGCTTATCTATTGGTCCGGCCATTTGGAAATGGCTCCTAACCACAACCGCTGACAGGTGATGAATTTTTTCCTGATCATCGATTCCATTGTTGCAACCGTTCCGATTGGATGACTGGCCTCACTCGGATTGATCCGGGGCACTGACCGGATGTCATGGCCGCATGATTCCGGAAAAGGTCCTGCTGGAAGCGTTGCTATTGAAATTTATAATAATTTTTAAGATCTTGCCGTTGACGAACGGCACTGAAAGATAGATATAATGGAAAAATGAATCATGTTCAAATTGTTTGCCGTATTTTTATTGTTGACAGCGTATGGATTCTATAATAGTTCAACCTATTATTGGTACGACCAATAAGTCTTTGAACATAGGACCACTATATAATAATTAGTTTTTTTAATCGTGAAAGGAGGTGAGGGGTAAGCCTGCCAGCAGCAGCCGGTTCAACGGTTTAATTCGATCTTTTAATATTTTCCGTTTAGCAGGGAGGAGTTCAACATGAAGAAAGCGTTAATTACATTTTTTTGCATCGCTCTGGCTCTTTGTTTTCTCACCAGCACATCTTACGCCAAGCGTGAAAAGTTTGGCAGCGACCCCCGCCACGATGTGGCCAAACGCGTGAAATTCAAGGCCTCCGATGACAAAGTGCGCTGGAAAATGGTCATGCCATGGTCCAAGGGACTGCTGTTCTACGACATTGCCGCCCATTTTTGTGACACGGTGCGTCTGGCGACCGGTGGTCAATTCGACATCAAGCCGTTCTCGGCCGGTGAGTTGGTGCCCGCCATGCAGAGTTTCGATGCGGTGAGCAAGGGCTCCGCCCAGGCAGGACATGACTGGCCCGGCTACTGGAAAGGCAAAAACGAGGCTTTCGTGGCCTTTGCCTCGGTGCCTTTTGGCCTGGATGCCGAAGGCTACAACATCTGGCTGTACGAAAAAGGCGGCGCAGACATGATGAACGAGCTTTACGGCAAGTTTAACCTCGTTGCCCTGCCTGGCGGTCAGTGCGGACAGGAGATGGGTCTGTTTTCCAACAAACGCGCCACCAAAATGCAGGATTTCAAGGGTATGCGCGTGCGGACCCCCGGCTGGTACATGGACATTATGAACAATCTGGGCGCTTCGGTCAGCCCCCTGCCCGGCGGCGAGGTGTACCTGGCCCTGGAGCGCGGCGTCATCGATGCGGCCGAGTTCTCTTCTCCGGCCATCAACTATCCCATGGGATTCGATGAAATTACCAAGTTTGCCATCCAGCCCGGCGTTCATCAGCCTGGCATCCAGTGCGGCCTGTTTTTTAACAAGGACGCCTATGACAAGCTCCCCGAGCATTACCAATGGATACTGGACATTGCCGCCAAGGAAACCCAGCTGTGGTCCTACAACTGGATCAATGCCCTCAACGCCGAAGCCATCCGTCGGTTCAAGGAAAAAGTGGAAATCGTGAAAATGGACAAGGAAACCATCATCGCTTTCCGCAAGACCACCAAAGCTTACATCGATGACCTCAAAACCAAACACCCCTTCGTGAAGAAAGTGATGGATTCCCAGGAGGCCTTCCTCGAATCCTTTGCCGACTGGCGTGATGCCCGCAGCGGGGTGACCCCCTGGCCCTATGAAACCTTCATCGGCGGACGGACCACCGAGTAGCCGACGGTTTAATCGAAAATCCAATCATGGGAGAAACCCGGACGGGTTTTGCTTGCCAGGGTTTCTCCCCCGATTCAACACCAACACTAGGAGTAGAAGGAAATGCTGAATGCAATTACCAAGGGCATTGATTTCCTGATCGAAAAACAGGGACAGCTCACATCGTTTCTGATCGTGCCCCTGCTTTTTATCGTCCTTTACGAAGTGCTCATGCGTTATGCGTTTAACGCCCCCACTGTATGGGGATTCGAGGCCACGGCCTTTGCCTACGGCATGCATTATATGCTGGGGTTGTCCTTCATGGAAAATGCCCAGGGACATGTCCGGGTGGATATCGTTACCGGTCGCCTGCCCAAACGGGTCCAGGCCGTGGTGATGATCGTCGGTTATCTGATCATTTTTCTGCCGGTTTACGGATTGATGACCTGGGGCGCGTTCAAATTTGCCCATACGGCCACGATAACCAATGAGCTGAACTCAACCAGTTGGGCTCCGCGTATCTGGCCTTATAAAATCGCCATGGCGGTAAGCTTTTTGTTCCTGCTCCTCCAGGGACTGTCCACTATGCTGAAACAGGTACAATTCCTCACCGGGAAATCGGAGAGTTAGACGAGTGCCCATCCATAAATGGCCAATTTGCCCAATATCGGCGTTGCCCAAAAAAATTTATCCTCGGAATATCATCCATATGCCTGTGGTAAAATTTTTCGTGCGCCTTGATCTTGACCAAATTTGCCTATTTCTGGAAGGACACTACACGAAGGCTGAAAAGGACGTATCTTATGAGTTACGAATTTATGACTGTCGCCATGTTTGTGGTGCTGATCCTTACCATTGTCACGGGACTGCCGTTGGCCTACTGCCTGGCCGGTGTCGCCACCCTGTTTGGTTTGATTGACAATGGCTGGGACGTTTCTGGCCTGTTCGACATGTTTGCCAACAACTGCTGGGGCCTGATGAACAACTATGTGCTGGTGGCCATCCCCCTGTTCATTCTCATGGCTCAGCTGCTGGACCGGTCCAAAGTGGCCGAGAAGCTTTTTGATGCATTGTATATTGTATTGGGGGGACTCAAAGGCGGACTGGGCCTGGCCGTCGTTTTAGTGTGCACGGTTTTTGCGGCCACCACGGGTATCATCGGCGCATCGGTGGTGGCCATGGGGCTGCTTGCCACACCGGCCCTTTTAAACAAGGGCTACCAGAAGGAAATGACCAGCGGGATCATCTGCTCGGCCGGAACACTGGGCATTCTCATTCCGCCCTCCATCATGATGGTCGTCTACGGCGGCCTGACTGGTTTGAAGGAGACCTCGGTTGGTAACCTTTTCGCCGGTGCGATTTTTCCGGGGCTTATCCTTGCCGGGCTGTATTTCCTGTACATTCTGATTCGCTGCCACATCAATCCCGAGCTCGGGCCGCCCATCTCCAAAGCGGAGGCCAGAAGCTGGAGCGCAGCCCAGAAATGGGGCATGACCCTGAAATCCCTCGTTCCCCCGCTGGCGTTGATCCTGGCGGTCATGGGCACCATCCTGGCCGGCATTGCTACCCCTACGGAAGCCGCGGGACTGGGGGCGGCCGGCGCGGCGCTTCTGGCCATCTTCAACAGAAAGATGAACTGGCAGGTGATTCGGGATTCGGCCTATTCCACCATGAAGACCACTGCCATGGTGATGATGCTTTTCATCGGCGGTAAATTCTTCAGCACCGTGTTCCTGAGCATGGGCGGCGGTGACGTGGTGGCCGATCTGATGATCGGATCCGGGCTCAACCGCTGGGTGGTGTTGGCCATTATGATGGTTATTGTTTTCCTCATGGGGATGTTTATCGACTGGGCCGCCATTTTGCTGATCACGGTGCCCATTTTCATGCCCATCGTGCTTGAACTGGAGTTCAATCCGCTGTGGTTCTCTTTGCTCATGTGCGTGAACCTGCAAACCTCGTTCGTGACGCCGCCCTTCGGCTATGCCCTGTTCTACTTCGCCGGTGTGGCGCCCAAAGGCTACACGATGATGCATATTTACAAAGGCATCATGCCGTTTGTTTTTCTTCAGCTCATCGGCCTGGCGATTCTGGTGATGTTTCCCGGATTGATCACCTGGCTGCCCGCGCTGTTTTTTGGCGCTTCATAATGGCGTTCAGCGTTAAATAAATGAAAGGCGCAGCATGGTAAAAAAGGTGGCTAACGGCCAAACCCAAAAGGTCTATTTTTTCGGTACCTGTTTGATGGATGCCATTTATCCCGATGCCGGGATGGCGGCCATCCGTTTGCTCGAGTCCCAGGGCCTCGATGTGGTGTTCCCTGAGGGCCAATCCTGTTGTGGCCAGCCGGCCTACAATTCCGGGTTTCCCAAGGAGGCCCGGGCCGTGGCCCGCCAGCAGATCGAGGTGTTTTCCAAGCCCTATCCGGTGGTGGTGCCGTCCGGCTCCTGCGCGGGCATGATGAAGCATCACTATCCGGAGTTGTTTGTCGGCAGGCCGGAAGAAGCCGCGGCAAAAGCGTTTGCTGCCAGGGTTTATGAATGGTCGGAATACCTGGTCGATGTCCTGGCGGTGAACCTTGAGGATAAGGGCCAACCGACGACCATCACCTGGCACAGCTCCTGCCATGCGACGCGCGAAATGGGTATCATCCGGCATTCCAAGGCCCTGATCCGCCAACTGAAAAACGTGAAGCTGGTAGAACTTCAGCGCGAATCGGAGTGTTGCGGATTCGGCGGCACCTTTGCCGTCAAGCAGCCCGCCATTTCCGCTGCCATGGTGATGGATAAGGTGGCGGATATTGTCAACACCGGCGCATCGGCCGTGGTGTCCGGTGATTGCGGGTGCCTGATGAACATCTCCGGTGCCATGGCCCATCTGGGGGTTTCCGTCGCCGGTCAACACCTGGCTGAATTCATCTGGGAGAGAACGCATGGATAATGAGACTCGCTTTGATTTTTCCAGCAATATCGAGTGCGCTCTGAAAGACAAGCAACTGCGCCGTAACCTGCGAAATGCAATGGACATTCTGGTGGAAAAGCGGCGTGCGGTGTTTCCGGACGCCGCCGAACTGGAACAATTGCGCAACGCTGGCAATGCCATCAAACGGCGAGCCTTGAAAAAGCTCCCCCAGTTGTTGGAAAAACTTGAGACCAACTGCACAAAAAACGGCATCACCGTCCATTGGGCCGAGGACACGGATCAGGCCAACGGGATCGTGCTGGATATTCTACGTCGCCACGATGCAAAGGAAGTGGTCAAGGGCAAGTCCATGGTATCTGAGGAAATGCATCTTAATCATTTTCTCGAGGAGCAGGGGATCGAGGCCCTGGAAACAGACCTGGGCGAGTTTATCATCCAGCTCAACCATGAAACCCCGTCGCACATCATCGTCCCGGCGATTCATAAAAACAAGGATGAGGTGGCCACCATCTTCCACGAGAAAATCCCGGCCACACCCTATACGGAAAACGTGGAGGAACTGACCGCCATTGCCCGGCGGGTGCTGAGAAAGCGTTTTGCCCGGGCCAAGGTCGGGATCAGCGGCGTTAACTTCGCCATTGCCGAAACCGGGACCCTGCTGCTGGTAGAAAACGAGGGCAACGGTCGTATGTGTACCACGGCACCCGATGTCCACATCGCCGTCATGGGGCTGGAAAAGGTGGTTGAAAAGCTTTCCGATGTCACCCCGCTTCTGCGACTGCTGACCGGCTCGGCCACCGGTCAGACCATCACCACTTACGTCAATATGATTTCTTCTCCCCGGCGGGAGGGTGAAAAAGACGGACCCAAGGAAGTCCACCTGGTCATCCTGGACAACGGCCGGTCCAGTATACTGGCCGATCCCGAGCTACGCCAGACCCTGCTGTGTATCCGCTGCGGGACCTGCCTCAACCATTGCCCCGTTTATGTGCGTATCGGCGGTCATGCCTATGGTCATGTCTATCCGGGACCCATCGGAAAAATTCTCACCCCCCAGATGGAGGGGCTGGGCCGGGCGGGTGTGCTGGTCAGTGCGTCCAGTCTGTGCGGTGCCTGCGGCGAGGTGTGCCCGGTTCGCATACCGATTCCCGATCTGATTCGACGGTTGCGCAACGAGTGTATTGATGAGGACCACAATGGCACGGTTGCCGGGGCAGGCCATAAGCGAACCCTTGCCGAAAGCATGGTCTGGAAAGGCTGGGAACTGGCCAATCGCTCGCCGGCCCTCAATCGCATGGGGACCCGGCTGGCAGCGGCAATGGGTGAGCATTTACCAAAGGTGGGACCGCTCAAACAGTGGACACGGGTCCGCAACGCACCGGTGGTGGCCCGCTGCAGCCTTCACGACCGGGTTCGCAAAGAAGGGGTGAAAAATGAATAGCCAGACTGCCCGCAAGCACATTTTTGCGCGCCTTAACGCATCGGGTACCGAGCAGACGGACGTTCCTGACGTCGACATGCCCCAGGTCCTGTCCCTTGGTCAGGAAGAGAAGATCTCCCGGCTGGTCTCCATGATGGAGGCCATGCGCACCGAGGTGCACGTCGTGGATGCCGACCGGTGGACGGAAACGCTTAAGGATCTCGCACGCCAAAAAGGCTGGAAACGGCTGCTCTACGGACCGGGGTCGACCATCGGGCCGGCCATTGAAACGGCGTGGGACGACGATGGCGGCATGCTGCCCGAACTGATGGCGTACAAAGAACCCGTTGAGACGTTCAAGGAAGAACTGTTCACGCTGGATGCCGGAATTACCAGTGTCCGTGGCGGTGTGGCCGATACCGGGGCCATCGTCCTGTGGCCCGATCGGCACGAACCCAGGCTCCTGTCCCTGGTTCCGCCGGTACACGTGGCCATACTGGATGCCGATACGATTACCGGCTCCCTGTCTGAGATGATGGTTGCGGAAATGTGGGTCGACGGTATGCCCACCAATGCGCTGCTGATCTCCGGACCGTCCAAGACTGCAGATATCGAGTTCACCCTGGTCTTCGGGGTGCATGGGCCCAAGGAGCTGGTGGTGTTGATCCGGCAATAGGACGTCTATCCACAAACGGCATCTTTAGGCCCAGGCCGGCGTTCTCGCTCGGCTGAAGTCCTCAACGATGTGATCATCATGGCGACATATTTTTCGCCCCTGCGCGGCTTACAGGCAATCTCTCTCCATGCCGAATGAATGAATTTGATCGTTGGGTGGTGTGCCTCAACCCAACATAATCTTGAAAGACAACAAGGACCCAAACCATGCTCAACGATTCCATCATCCAAGAATTTAAACGGATTGTCGGTGAACAGAATGCCTGGAACGACGCCACCGACCTGCATACCTATTCCTATGACGCTGCCGTGGTGGATCCGGTTCAGCCTGGCCTGATCGTGCGTCCCACCACAATCGAAACCCTTGGGCAGACTGTGCGCCTTTGCAACGCCAACGGCCTGCCGCTGACAGTCCGGGGCGCCGGCACCAATCTTTCCGGCGGCACCGTGCCCCTGCCCGATGGGATCGTCATTGTCACCAACGGGATGAAATCAATCCTGGAAATCAACGAGGCCGACATGTACGCCGTGGTGCAACCCGGCGTGGTTACCGCACAGCTCGCCGCCGCCGTGGAAGCCAAGGGCCTTTTTTACCCGCCCGATCCCGGCAGCCAGGCCGTGTCCACCATTGGCGGGAATGTGGCCGAGAACGCCGGCGGCCTGCGCGGCCTGAAATACGGGGTGACCCGGGATTATGTCATGGGGGTGAGCTTTTTCGATGTGGACGGCAACCTGGTCAAATCCGGTTCCCGTACCGTCAAGTGCGCCACCGGTTACAATCTCACCGGCCTGATGGTCGGCTCCGAAGGCACCCTGGGCGTGTTTGCCGAAATTATTCTTAAACTGATTCCCTTGCCGGCCCATCGAAAAGCCATGATGGCGGTGTTCGAGTCCATGGAAAAAGCGTCGGAAACCGTGGCCGCGATCATTGCCAACCGGATTGTTCCGGCCACCCTGGAATTCCTGGACAATTTCACCATTCGTGCCGTAGAAGACTTCAGCAAGGCCGGTTTGCCCACGGATGCCGCGGCCATGCTGCTGGTGGAACTGGACGGCCATGCCGCCCAGGTGGAAGAAGATGCGAGTCGTGTGGAAGCGCTGTGCAAATCCATGGGGGCCTCATCCATACGGGTGGCCCAGGACGCGGCCGAGCGGGATCGGGTGTGGGCCGCGCGTCGGGCGGCTCTGTCGGCCCTGGCCCAACTGAAACCCACCCTGGTGCTGGAAGACGCCACCGTGCCGCGCAGCCGCATCCCGGCCATGGTGGCTGCCATCCAGACCATCGCCAAGCGCTATGACCTGACCATTGGCACGTTTGGGCACGCCGGCGACGGTAACCTGCATCCCACGATTTTGACCGACAAACGCGACACCGCCGAGTGGGAGCGGGTGGAGCGGGCCATCGACGACATTTTTGACGAGGCCCTGAAGATGGGCGGGACCCTTTCCGGCGAGCACGGGACAGGCCTGGCCAAGAGTCGTTATCTGGAAAAGGAGACCAGTGCCGGGACGATTCTCTTCTCGTCCCGGCTCAAGCGGGCCCTGGATCCGAAAAATATTCTCAACCCTGGAAAAATATTCAGTGCAAAGGTGTAATCGATTATGGCCTCTATGGAAGCACTTGCCCGCCTCATGCGGGAACTGGAAGATCAATTGATTGTTTGTATGCGCTGCGGTATGTGTCAGTCGGTTTGCCCGGTTTTTGACCAGACCGGCCGTGAAGCCGACGTGGCCCGGGGGAAACTGGCCCTTTTAAGCGGGCTGATGGAACAGATGTTCGATGATCCCGAAGGCGTTTACGAGCGGCTCAGCCGCTGCCTGTTGTGCGGTTCCTGTTCTGCCAACTGTCCCAGCGGCGTAAAGGTCCAGGAAATATTTCTCAAGGCTCGCGCCATCTTAAGCGGGTACATGGGGCTCCCGCCGGCCAAACGGCTGATACTTCGGGGCATGCTGGCCAGGCCGGCGCTTTTTGACCGGTTGACCGAATGGGGGGCACGGTTTCAGACCATTTTTACCCGGCCGGTCAATGACATCATCGGCACCTCCTGTGCGCGGGTGATGTCGCCGCTGCTCGAAGGCCGTCATTTCCGCACCTTGGCAAAGGTTCCGTTCCACCGGCAGGTTCCCGGCATGGACCGGCCGGCCGGAAAATCAGGGCTTAAGGTGGCCCTTTTTACCGGTTGCCTCATCGACAAGATGTTTCCCAACATCGCTCACAGCACCCTCCGGGTGCTCGATCATCTGGGCGTGGGGCTTTTCTTGCCGGAAAACCAGGGCTGCTGCGGAATCCCGGCGCTTTCCAGCGGTGACCTGGACACCTTTGGCAAGCTGCTGGGCCACAACCTGGCGCGTTTTGCAGAAAGCGATTTTGATGTGCTGGTGACCGCCTGTGCCACCTGCACCTCAACCATTCACGAGATCTGGCCCACCATGGCTGAGGAGCGCCATCGTGAAGCCGCCAAACGGCTGGCGGAAAAGACCATGGACATCAACCAGTTTTTGGTCAATAAGGTTGGGCTCAAGCCACCCGCCGGCAGGGCCGGCAGCAAGCACGTGGTGACCTATCATGATCCGTGTCACCTGAAAAAGGCCCTCAAGGTGTTCGATGAACCCAGGGCTGTCATCCAGGCTGCACCGGGATACCAGTTGAAGGAAATGGCCCAGCCGGACTGGTGCTGTGGCATGGGGGGGAGTTTCAATCTTCAGTATTATGATATATCAAAAGGGATCGGCGAGAAAAAGGCGGCCCAAATTATGGCAACCGGTGCCGATACCCTGGCAACGGGATGCCCGGCATGCATGATCCAGATTTCGGACATGCTCTCCCGCGCAGGTGCGGGCATTGCCGTGAGGCATCCCATCGAACTTCTAGCAGAGGGGCTGGATGAGCATTCGACTTAAACCGATCAATCGCCAGCGGATTTCCGACCAGGTGCTTGACCAGCTGCGCAGGCTGATCCTCAATGGGGAACTCAAACCGGGCCAGAAAGTGATGACCGAACGGGATTTGGCCGACGCCCTGAACGTCAGCCGCAATTCGATTCGCGAAGCCATCAACAAGCTGGTCGCCATGGGGTTCATGGAACAGCGCCAGGGGCAGGGAACGTTTGTCTGCTCGGTCGACGATGCGGTTAAAATTCCGCTGGGCACGGTCATGGAAGCCCAGGAGGCCAGCCTAGTGGATCTGCTTGAGATGCGTATGGGAATCGAATGCAATTCCGCCGCCATGGCCGCCAGACGGGCCAATGCCCAAGACCTTGCGGCCATGGAAGCGGCCCTTGCGGAAATGGCCGCCGACATCACCGGCGGTGGGTTGGGTACCGGCGGAGACCTTGCCTTTCACATGGCCATTGCCGGGGCCACCCAGAATCCCATGCAGATCTACATCATGAAGAATGTGATCGACTATCTGCATATGGGGATCAGCGAGAACCTGTTTCACCTGTATGAAGATCCCCAAAACATCTCCACCATCCTCAAACAGCACCAGGCTATTTATGAGGCGATCCGTAGCGGCAATGCCGATGATGCATTCCAGGCCATGAAAAATCACATCGACTTTGTGATCGAGTTTTTCGAGGCCTGGGAATAGGCGGATGGTCGATTCTTAAACAAAGGTCGGCTTAAGTTTGTAAATCTGTACTTGTAAGGGAAGTACGGCCTATGGGTTATTTTCTTTTTTTGTAAAGGTCTGGTAAACTTCCTTTAATTTATTCAAGGTACCGGAGCCGATCCATTTATCCGCTTTCTGCAATACGGATTGAATCGTGCCCAAAACATCCTGATCCCCGGGCCACAACTCACTTACAACCAGCCGGTTCGCCTCCTCCTTCTGATTGAGATAGAGATTGAGCACGTAACAGGCCAGAACCAGGTCGTCCAGGTATCCTAAAGGGCCGAAGAATGCTTCCGGCAGAAAATCGATGGGGCTGAAAATGTAGGCCAACGTCCCGGCAAATTTAGCTTTGTCGATCGCCGGGACACGATCATCCAGGGTGAGCTTGACCAGGAGATAAAAAAAGTCCGGAATCAGCAGGATATAGTCAGCATATTCCGGTTTCTTATCTATTTTTTTATCATACCATGCGGTGACTTTCTCTCGTAGCTTGACATAAAAGTCCTTCTGTTTTTGTTCGCTTTCCTCAGGCAGTTGATTTTGACTCATTTGGTTTTTCCTTTCCTTGTTTGTACAATATTACAATTTGGCTGATAACCGGTCAAGAAATGCGGTCACGATTTATGTCAGTTAAACGCTTCAACAAAATCGTGCTTGCAAATTCACATCTGTCGCGTTTTATCTTCGTTGTCGTCGGTTTTTCCGACCTACGATATCTACCATCAGTTATTGGACCGTTACGAGCACTATAGGCAGGACACAATATCGGTTTTGGAAAAATCATCACCTTTGAACAACAGAGACACATTCCGGCTCTTCGCCAGCGCGTATGAAAAGAGGTCTCCATAATTGAGTTTTGCCGGATGCCTTCCCTTGCCGAAGCGTTCATATGCCTGGTTGGCGATCGTCATTTGTTGATGATCCACAGGCACGATTTCAAAAAGGGGTTGGGCCAATAAATGATTGAAACGCAAAATGCCTTCCGCACCCAGTCTTGCAGTAACGACGATGTGCAGTTCCACTGCCGTGGCGGCACTCACCAGAACCTTTTCAGCTTCCAGCAGTGCTTGGCGATAAATGCCGGCATCCTGTTCTTTTTGTAAGATCGCAACGAATGCGGATGTGTCGGCAACGATTGTCATGGTAGACCGTTTTCATCGTAGCCTATGATTTCGTCCGGTTTCCGATGATCCAGAACGGGAAGTGCCGCCAGTTCATCAAGCAAACGGGCCGTTTCCTGGCGGGATGCGCTATCTTTTTTCTTACCGCCGTGATGTTCTAAATAGTAATCGAGCGCAATTTCAACTGCTGCAGTCTTGTTGACGCCTAAAATGCGGCTGGCTTGAATCGCTTTTTCCTCGACGTTTCGATTTGCAATGTTAAGTGCCATGGTTTTATATTCGATATATTGTTGTATGTATATCGTGTATGTATGTATTTTGGGCGGCATCTGTCAAGGAAATCTATTTCTCGCTATACAATATCCTGTAGCGGTATGGATATTGACACACCATTGTCGCTTCGATATATTTTTTTAACGTTAACACAAATTCCTCATTTTAAGTATACAAATTGCTGGGATAATCTGCCTCATATCGCTACCGCTGAAGACAGTACGTTTCACAGAAAACGGTATAGACAACAGAGTATATGCTCGCGTGCCGACTATCCCGATATGCGATAAGGCAACCTTTTATAATTGCTGGATAGCAAAATAAACAGGATAGAAGCATGCAAGCATCAGAATCCGTAATGGGCGGCTTGAAAAAAGGCCTGCCACTATTTTTCAACAGGATGACTGTCAGTCTTTTAATCATTTGTTTGGCTGCAATGGGCTGCGCCCTGATTAAATTAAAGAAAATGAATGCCGAAGTCCTGGCCTCCACGGTCCTGGTCGGGCAGGTTTCCACCGCTTTTCCGGGCAAAGGGCCCATTATTGTGGCTGCCTACACCATGAATCAGAGCAAAAGAGAGGTGGTTCATTTTACGGTTCTGCATGATTTGGGTGAGTATGAACTCATGGTTGCCAAGGGAACGTATTACGTTTTTGCGTATTGGGATAAAAACAGCAACCTGATTTATGACGATGGCGAGCCGGCCGGGCAGTATGGCGACCCGAAAAAGGTTATCGCACCGGCTGGCGGCGTAGTTGGGGAGATCAATATCGCTATTCCGGAAAAAGCGCAAAAAATTGATGTGCCCTCTCGATCAGCTATATATTTCGGCGCACAGCATGGGGGGACTAGTTGCCCGGTCCTTTATTGTGGATCACAGCGCCCTTTTTCCCTATGTAAAACTTTTTGTCTCACTATCTACTCCGTGGGGGGGCGCCGGGATGGCCGAGTACGGTGTCAAGCAATCGCCCGCAGTCGTGCCGTGCTGGGTCGATATGCAACCGGAAAGTGCGTTTATCCAATCACTATACCGATCAAAAATGCCGGAGACAGTCAGCTTTTACATGTTTTACGGTCACCGGGGAAGCCGCAACCCCTTTCGATCGAATAACGACAGAACGATTGCCTTTTCCAGCCTTTTGGACCGCCGAGCGCAGTCAGAGGCGAAAATGAATTATGCCTTCAGTGAGGACCATGAAAGTATTCTATATAGCAAGGCTGTACTGGAACAGTTCAATACGATTATCAACAACATTGACGCAAAAACAGGCGGATACCTCAAGATCCACTTTTCATATGACCACACCTTCAAGGGTGAAAGGCCTGACCTGGGACTGATACTACAGCCCATTGGTAAAAAGGGTGCGGAAATGGCAATCAGATTAAGCGCCAATGATAATGGCAGAAGACTTGGCCCTTTCCCTGCCGGTGACTATTTGGCAACCGTTGGCGCTTTAACTGCCATCGGTAATAGACTACCTGTCACTATTGAGGACAAGGCAACAAGTGCGCTCAAATATGTGTTGACCCCTGACCATGTAATTTACGGGACGCTGATATCCGCTTTGCAATCGAAAGACTGGTCAGCCGGGATGCCGTATCATGAGAATTTCACGATACAATCAATTACATTAAGCGGCTCCGGTATTCATCGAAAACTCGATCTGCTTGACGGTGAAGATGTCAATATATTGGACTATTTAATTCCACGTACGGATTCCTACTACAAAGGAAATTTCGTTTTCTATGGATTGCCCGTTGGTGAATTCGAGCTCATTATCCGTGCGCAAGGCTATAAACCCTTCGTAAAAAAGTGTTTTATCAAAACGGGCAAACAATCAGATCCGATAATTGCTGAATTAACGCCGGAATGATGGGTGTGAGTCCGTTTACCCTTTTGCCTTTCGTTTTCACGCAAAAGGGAAACGGCTGAACCAAATCGTTCGATTTAATTCTTGACCAAAATCGTAGGGTAACTCCCATGGTTGCATCTTTCGGCAAACGGCGAATTAAAGGGATAATATGCTTTCATAAGTGAGATCTAACATGCAAACTGAAAAGGCTGATATTCAGCGTCAAATGGTGAGAAGCCGATACGCCCAGACGGTGACGGGAAAGGGTTGCGGATGCACATCCAATACGATTGGCGGGTGTTGCGGGTCCAGCTCCGATCCAACTGTGTTATCAACCTTTCACCGGAAAAGCGTCAGGTATTCAAGCCCAAAAATGAGCATCGCTTTTCCACAAAAACAGGTGCTGGAATGACCGATAGACTGAATATTTTTTGATGCTCGCGGCCGTCTAAATTATCCCCTTAGTCTGGAGTGCGTTTACAATCATAAACAGAGCGGCAAGCCAGTTTGTATATGCAAAAAGCGTTTTGAGGTGTTTCGGTTTCGTGCGCAATGCCAGCTTTCCACCGAGGATTCCTCCGACAATGGTAATAATCGCCAGGGGAATGGCCCATGCAGGATTAAAATCCCCTTGGACCGCATGGCCTGCAAACCCCATGAAAGCGGTCGCCGCGATCAAGGTTGATGCCGTTCCAACGGCTGTATGCATGGGAACTCCACAGGCTAAAACCATCAGGGGAACCAGAAAAGAGCCTCCTGAAACACCCACCATCCCTGAACCAAAGCCCGTTAAGATTGTTACCGGCAGCGCGATACACAAGTTCACGCCATATATTTGCGAGCCGGATCGAATCCGGATAACACCGAAATGGTTATCCGCAGGTGACGGTTGACGATCAGAGACAGGCATGAGCATGACGATGCCGGCGATCAGCAGCATAACAGAGAATATCAGTTTTAAAGAAAAACCACTGAACAAATGTGAAAAATACCCGCCGCCAAGCGCCGATAATGCGGTGAACGAACCCACTAAAACAGCCAACAGCCATGATACCGATTTATTCTTTTGGAAAACGAACATCGCGGCGACAGAGGCTGAAAAAAGCATAAACTGACCGGTTGTCGCCGCTTCATGCATGGGAACACCGGCGATTGCCAAAATCACGACATAAAAATTACCGCCCCCCTTGCCGACCATGGTCATGGCAACGGCGACAATGAAGATGAGGAAGCTGGTGATCATCAAACTGCTCATTTAAGAATTCCTCGAATCCAGCAAAAAACCATTTTCCATTCCGAAAAATGTATGGGGTGCTATTTTGTGTTTCCCCTTACCAAAAAAATCCAATGTTAGCTTTCTAAGCACTTGTTCCATCTCTTCTCCAATTCTTGTTTGAATTTCGCAAAACCCCATTTCCATATCATTTCAATACGGATTCTTCCAGATCGCAGAACAATTTCGTCAGGGTAATCGCATTTATAATAATCCATGCCGACTCAAATGATAGTAAAAATAGGATAAAAATTCGGATGATTATAATGATTTGAAATGATTAAAAATATGCGGCCACCCGGGTCGTAGGGGCAGGCCCCTGTGCCTGCCCTGGTTTGGAAGTCGGGCCAAAATCTTGTTGTGTGGATCGGCTGACAAAATCAAGGGGAGGGTTAAAGGGCAACCACTGGGGGTTGCCCCTACGGTGGCCGTGATAACCACAATGCCGTGAATGGGCTTCAACCAGGTATCACCATGTCATCAAAGAAAAAGCAGGGCTAACGGCTGATTGCTAAAAGCTGACCGCTCGGCTTGGGTTTCTTAAACCGCCCTTTTCAATGACGCTAAAAATAAAGATCCACAATCCCGTGCATCCGCCCGCGCGGCGCAAAGAAAAAAAGATTTTTAACGATGAGATTTTCAAGGATCTGTCCAAGTATAAAGCAACCATGGTATTTTACATGTCCTTGCGCAATCTTAAGGAATTGACTGCCAAAAGTCAGCTTGCAGCAATCAAGATCGAAAGGGAACGTTTAACTGATTTATTCGCCGGGTCAATATCAATGTTTTGCTGTAGTACTATCCGCATCATTTATACTTGCGATTGCCCTGTTTTGCCTGGCGGTGATGCTTTATTTTTTTCCGGAAAATCGCTATAGTCCCGCCGACTTTTGATTGACGATGCTGATACTCTTTTTCTCTGAATGACGGGGTTGGTAACGATGGCGGTGACCGCAGAAGATAAAAAACGATTTTTCAGGCGGATCAGTCTGCTCTTTGAGGATCAGCTGCCCTTTGACCGCGTGCTGGGTATGCGTGTGGCTTCGGTGGCGGAGGACAAGGCGTCGGTTACCTTTGACCGGCGCGACGATCTGATCGGCAACGTATTTCACCAGACCCTGCATGGCGGCGTGATTTCGTCAGTGCTGGACGCTGTGGGCGGTTTGACGGCCTTGGCCAGCTTGGTGGAACGTGCTGCCGGCCTGCCCGAGGAAAAGTTGGTGGCTATTTTTTCGCAGGTGGGAACCATCGATATCCGGGTGGACTACCTGCGGCCTGGTAGGGGCGACCGATTCACCGGCAGTGCCTGGATCATGCGATCCGGTCGCAAAGTGGCCGTGACCCGCATGGAACTGCATGCCGACAGCGGTTTGCTGGTTGCCGTGGGAACTGGTACTTACATGGTCGGCTAAGATCCGGCCTCCACATGTGGCCCAGCGGATCGATGCCGGTGGCTCGCCCCCACTATTTGGTGACCTGAGGTCTCTTTTTTTTTTTGATAAATCAATTTTTTTCGTAAAATGTGTTTGGTTCATAACGCCATCCTCGGGCGAGCTGCCTCTCTTCCTTCAATAATCGCAGGTAGGCGTACAGGCCGATCGCAGGTGCTACAAGCCGGGTTTTCCAACCAAATTCCCGATAGATATCCGATAGGAGCCGTTTCATCTTTCTAACCATGGAAGGCGTTTTACGATAGTACCGTTTCATCGCCCAAACCGCTCCGGCATAGGTTGATCGCAAGGGGTGTACTTCCCTATTATAACGCTTTCTAATACGTTTATCAGGATTGTTTTGGTAACGCTGCCAGCCGGTCAATAGGGTGCGGATTAAACGTGCCAGGCTGGGACCGTTCTCTTGAAAATCCTGCTCAAAGGCTCGTAGCAGAAAGCCCTCCTCCTGGCCCGGATCAATGTTCCCATGTCGGTAGTTGAATCGGTATTGGCCGTGGGCATCTGCAAAAGGGAATTCGTCTTCGCCTAACAGTGACCCGTCTTTTTGGTGAGCCTCATAAAGCGACGTTCCCGGAACAGCCGTATACAGCATGAATTGGTGAAAATCCGTTTTGTGGCGAACAGCATCGGAAATGATCTGATTGATAGTTTCAGGTTTATGATGGGGCAGTCCAATAATGGAAGAACCGAGAACACGAATTCCATGCGATTGAAGGCGTCTCACTAATTGATAAGTGTCTACACCCGCCAATTTTGAATATTGACTGTCTTTTCCTTCAATGCCCATCCAAACCCATCCGACACCTAATTCGACGAGTTGATCAATCGTATAGGAGCGAAGGACACGGGCGGAACTAAAAACATTCAGCATCCAACTCTTTTGGTGGGCTTTCATCAGATCCAGAAGGCGAAGCGCACGCTGGCGGTGTAGAAGAAAATTTTCATCGAGAACGAAAAATGAATTTACTGCCAAGGTATCTTCCAATCGACACATGACCTCGAAAAGTTCGTCGCCGGTTTCATAGAAATTTACAAATTTCCCTTTTCCACCGAAAAGGGCGGATGTGGAACAGAAATTACAGCCCACGGGGCAACCCACTGATGGAATAAGGATAGCCGCTGTATCACCGGGTTTGTCCGGCAGATTAATACCCATTATACGGGTTCCAAAGGCCGAAATCATTGCCGGATGTTTCACTGGAAGATCCTGTGGCTGACCAAGAAATTGGCGGAACCAGGCAATACCGTCACCCCGGACGATGTGGTCGGCGTCGACTGCCTGATCAAGGCCAAGGTAGTTGGTAATGTGGCCTCCCACCACAATAATCACGTTGGGCTGATACCGGCGGATCAATCGGCACATGTCTTTCACTTTTTCAATGTTGGGAAGTATGGCGCTGATCCCGATGATATCATATGATTGGTCACACAACTCCTGAATAAACCGTTTACGTGTTGCAAAGTCTAACACCGTGCAAGGCGCATCTATATTCGCCTGGAGCATGAGCAGGCCGAACGAACGATGGAACATTCGCAGGGAAAAGCCTCCCTGCACTCTTGTGACCTGGTTTTGATAAAGTTCCATAGGATTGATGGTTCTGCTTCCATATTGATCGTCACAGGCATAAGGCCCAAAAACACTCGCCAACAGCACGCGTGCACGAGTGCCCTTTGGGTGTGGTTTTATTGCGAATTGCATATTTATCTCCTGTTTCGGCCTGAAAATTTATTCTTTTAGCATAGTTCGTTGCCGATGCCGTTGATATAGAAAAGCGGTGTTTTACAAAAGGTTTACATTCGATGATAGATGAGGGCTGAATTGCTATCTTTCCGAAAAATAATGGTGGCGGGGAACCGTTTCTCTGTGAGTTCAAACAATGAGAAAATAGTTGCTTCCCCTTGTCAACTACGTTACCCTGCACATTAAAAAAAAAGAAATTTCCTTTTATGATGGGCTGGCATGAGGAAGTGTAAGTAATATGGAGAAAAAGTGAATGTGAAACCATCGAATAAATCATTTCATTCTAATTAGTTAACTATTAATTCAATTAAGTGGTGCTATCTGGCCGATGTCTCAAAATATATCATGTATAACGTGTGCTGAATGCTGTAAAAATTACCCATATATCAGTTTGTCGCAAAGTGAAGTAATTTTGATAGCTAAGTGCACAACACTCAATGTCGATCAGTTTGCGGAATCGAAAGAAAAAGAGGCGGGAAGTTATTTTTTAAAATTTAATAAAAATGGAGACTGTTACTTCTTGGAATACGATAATGGCACCTATTGTTGTCAAATATACGAGATAAGGCCGTATATTTGCCGAAATTATCCAGATACAACTATTCAGAAGGAATATTGTAAGGGAAAAATTAAATAATGCCTTGATCAATTCTCAAATTATTTTTAGTAAGACGACTTTATATCCTAACGCTTCGGATTTGTATGTTTAAAAGTCTTTTGTAGGGATAATATTTATTTTGTAAACAAATATTTAACTTGCTTTGTTCGAAAAATAGGTTAATATATAAACTATTCAATCAAGTCCTGCTATCTTCATTTTCACCTCAGGACAGTTTCTCTCTGCAGGTTAACACCATTTGCCCAAATGGCACCCTCCAGTTAGCGACATTGAAAATCGTATAAGAAAGGAGATTGTTATTATGGCCAATGGGACAGTTAAGTGGTTCAATGACCGTAAAGGGTTCGGGTTCATTGAGCAGGAAGACGGAACAGACGTTTTTGTTCATCACTCAGCAATCAATGCGACTGGTTTCAAATCCCTCAACGAAGGTGACCGAGTATCCTTTGACGTAGAACAAGGACCGAAGGGCCCTTCTGCAAAAAATGTGACCGTAGCATAGAACATTACTGTTAGCCAAGAGGCATCCGTTTGTGTCTCGAAGGATGCCTCGGCTTCCATATTTCTGCACAATCGACGTCTTTAATGGCCTATCCGTTGGTTGCAGTCTCACCGTCAATTTTCTTATTAAGCAGAAAACACCCGCCATGTTAAGGCCGACGAAAAAGCCGGAATCGAGGTATACCATGAGAAAGGTGATTAAAAAATTAAGGGATGAAAAGACCATTTTCGAAATGAAGAAATCTGAAATGCAGGAGCGGCAATCGGAAGAGATAGAAGAAGCATATAGAACAGGAATACGGATTGCTGCGAAATGGATCCGAGGAGCGTCTTACCAGGAACTAAAGGATGTCATCAAACGTCCGAACGCTAAACATGACGCTAACTATTTTTCATTAATGAGAAGCGTCTACTACACATCGCTAGAAAAGATTTGTCCCGAAGAGTCAAAACGATTCAAATGGGTCTACAATGACGCGTTCCTGAACGGTTGGCGTGAAGGAGTCAACAACATCTGGGAGTCAATAAAGGATGAGGTCAATCGATAACGATCTTTGAGAGGGGGTCAAAACGGACATCTCTCTACTTGTTTCAACTCACAAGAAAACAACAATCCGACAGAATTCTTCCCCAATTATCCGCACGCTGATTATGGCTCATCCTGCTGAAGTATACTTTGTTTCGCTGGTCGTCTTGATAGTCCGTAAATAGTCGGGAAACGTACATCGCGATGTCTTTTGTCTTGGGCCGGTCGGCCAACGACTTGAAAAAGCCCTATTTATCACTGGGATCTGACAAATGACTTCAATAGCAAAGACCCTTATCAGGCTCGGCCGGTTAAATCATCATTTGGCAGCGGAAGTGATGAAAATCCCAGAGGTTAGAAAGTTCAGAACCTGCTCGTCCCGGTTGGCCCTTAGCAACATGCTTAAAATATATCAGTTTGCACCACGCGGATTTGATCGAATGTTTGAAGCCATGGATGAGATAGGCATTCCGGAACACAGGAAATATTGCGCCCCCCTGCAGGCACTGTTCTGGCTGATCCAAGACCAAAAAATGCGTGTTTCAGGCATGCTTTTAGGCCTCAACGTTAATAAGCGAACTGACGAAAAGGGAAATTGTAGACCCCATTTACAATCAAAAATGGAATCTACAAATGAACAGAACGATTCGACCGGACACAATCAGGATTACACTCTTGAGAAAATTCTTAATGTGGCATGGAATGATGAGAGTCTATTGATTCAGCGCTCAAACATTCACCAAATCATTAACAGAATCCAAACCCAATCCGAGGCGGAAGAATATGCACTTCTTGTAAAACGGCATGAAGACCTTGACCTTCAGCGTTACATCATGGATGATTTTTTGATAAAGCGAGAAATTTTCGACATCAATGATTGGCAACAGATAGAAACCGCCATCGATCAATCCCGCTGGAAGACATTTCATACCGTTGCCGACCGGTTAAACTCTCCGGAGCTTGTCAGCTATTACATTAACAGGAAACTTTCTTTTCGCAAAACCCCAGCCAGCGGCGTCTACTTTACTTTCTTCGATAAAAAAGCACAGTGCACAGACGCTGCATATTTTGCCCAGTTCATGCTCAGGCGTGCGGGCTACAAAACCTTTATGAGGAGCGTAAAATGGGACGATGACCCCTGGGATGGACTCCATACCGGCGCAGGTATCATTCTCGAAGATGGACGCTACCTGCTGGTTTCCAATTATACTGGGGTCAATTCGATCTCAGGTCCCTTCTCAAACCTGGAAAGCCTGGACCAGAAGCTTTCATGCGGCAGGAAAATTATCAACAGGAAATGGGGAGCGTACTATCCACCACGATACTATTAAGAATTATTGGGGGCTACGGAAATATTAACGATTTTTTTCTGCTGACTTGTTTTGACGCGGTTTTTTATTTTGTCGCGAATAATAAGCAAAATTGTGCGGTGTTTTACCGTAATTAAACGTGGGTAATGTCCGCTGCTCAATGTTTGAACCAACCGCTCGACTGATCGCGCTGACCATTTTTGTATCTTCACCAGTAATAAATGTATACGCTTCACCACTGCGAGTTGCGCGGCCTGTTCGTCCTATCCGGTGAATATATGTGTCCGGTGTGGAGGGAATGTCATAGTTAATAACATGCGAAATACGAGTAACATCAATACCGCGAGCTGCGATATCGGTAGCTACCAAAATCTTATATTTCCCGTCGCGGAATCCATCAAGAGAAGCCTGTCTGCGCGACTGTGAAAGATTTCCTTGCAGTGATGCTGCTTGATAACCTGCTGTCATCAGTTTTTTACCCAGGCTCTTAGCGCGATGTTTAGTGCGTGTAAAAACCAGAACCGACTCAGCATTCGTATTCTCCAAGAGATTTAACAGCAACGCCGTTTTTAAATGATGGGCTACCGGATAAAATGCATGGCTGACTGTATCGGCAGTAGCAGTGTTGCCAATTTTAATAGTGACGGGATCATTAAGAAACGTTTTGGTCAATTGTCGAATTTCATGTGGCATGGTTGCTGAGAAGACCAGTGTCTGCCGATTCACCGGAAGATGTTTGAGAATCTGTTTGACATCCGGAATAAATCCCATATCCAGCATATGATCGGCTTCATCCAAAACCAATATTTCAAGCTGGGTAAGGTCGATATTATGGCGACGAATATGGTCAAGAAGACGGCCGGGACAGGCAACAACGATATCGGCCCGCTTCAATTTCTGAATCTGCTGATGGATTCCCACACCACCGTAAATAGCAACGCATCTGACGCCTGACGGACGTCCAAGGATTTCAATTGATTGATGTATCTGCTCAGCCAATTCGCGAGTCGGTGCGATTATAAGGGATCGAATGTGTCCTTGATTACCCGCTGCTAATCGCTGAAGTATCGGCAGAACAAACGCTGCCGTCTTGCCCGTACCTGTTTGAGCCAGCCCCATCACATCGCAACCTTTTACTACATGTGGAATAACGCCTACCTGGATTGGGGTTGGTTTTTCATAACCTGCTGTGGCAATCCCTTTGGCCACCAAGGGGTGAAAGTTAAAATTTCCAAAGTTCAATAAACACCTTCTTTCTGTGCTCCAAATAAAAAGCCCCGGATAAATTCCGGGGCTTACGTGATTTTTAGCTACAACCAGGAACACTGTTAATTAATCACATAACATACAGGCTGCAAAAAGCGCTGTCAAGTGATTTCCATTTAATTCACCTTAAGAAAAGAATTTAAAAATCGAGGGGGTTGGATGTCTGAGAATCACATTCGTTTAATTTGCTTTGTGTATAGATATGGACTATATAGTTTTAAACATGCACTGCCTTTATTTATAATCGTAACCACCAAGAGGAGACAATTTGGCAAGATCAAATTATTCATTTCAAAAACGTCAGAAGGAAATTGCGAGGAAGAAAAAAAAAGAAGAGAAGAAACAACGCAAGCTGGAGAAAAACAAGGCTGAACAGGAAGAATCCCTAAGCCAGAGTGATGATGAAGAGAAATACTTCTAAGCACGAGACACCTTTAACGCTGAGGTAATGAATGCGCCAAAAATATTTAATTTCCCGAAATTTAGAAAGAAAAGAACTGAGTATCATGGAATACGCAGTCCTTAACAAAAATTTGAATAAAGTGGCTCCGGAAAATTTACGTGGGGATAATTTCTCATTGGTTGGCGAAGAAATATATGAAAGTGAATTGATTAAAGCGTCCATTTCCCTTGGAAACCATGCGCTGGTCGAAATACTGCGTACTCGTAATATATTTCCAATTGGCCAATATGCCTGTAGAATAGCTGAAACGATAAAAGAACTATATCGCCTGTCCGAAGATGGTGCGATGGAATTGTTTTTTGATGATATGGATTTAATTTCTGTTGAATAAATCTGGAGCGCTGGGTGCTTTCTTAGTAATACTATCCCGACGGCCAGCAAACCACGGACAGGCCTGTTTCGGACACTCCTTGTTCAAATGCATCTGGCGGCAGCGGGTGTCGCCATCGGCTTTAAGCGGGATGGGCAGGATATCCCCGGAGATCTCGGCCACCTTTTTCAGTACCGTCCATATTTCCCGCTGGCAGCAGCGGGCGGCCTCGATGCTGTTGATGCTGCCGATCAGGGTGCCGGTCAGCTGCTGGACGATTTTGCGCTCGGCGGGGGTGATCGGCGTGCTTTTCAGAATTACCCCAAAGGCGATGCCCGCGCCCAACGGTGCGCCGCAACCCCCCCAGAATCCGCAGGTGCCGCCAGGTACGCCCTTGCCGCGATCGATAGCGGTGGTGATGTCCGCATCAGTGACATCTCCGCCCAGATTGCGATAGGTGGCCACGATGGCTCCGGCGATGGCAAAATGGTGCTCCGGTCCGTGCAGGGGAACCGCCGGGTGACTGCGGATGGTGTTGATCAGGGTGATCATGTCGGTTTCGGTCGAGGTCAGGCAGATGCGCCGGATTATTGCATCGGCATCTTGGCTGTGGCAGCGGTCGCAGACAAAATGGCCGTTTTCGCACACGGCATTGGCCAGTGATGTCTCACCGCAGAAACAGCAGGCCATGGGCTGATCCTGGGTCAGGTAGGTCAGGGGACTGCCGCAGCGCATACAGCCTGTGGAAAGTTTTAAAAAAGGTGTGCCGGTGGATTTCTCAGGGTTTATAGGGGGGGCATGTTTTTCTACCGGCTGCGCTTCCGGCGGGGTGTAACAGGCGCAGGTATTCTCCCCCTGGGGACCCAGGGCCGAGCCGTATTCATCCAGGAACAGCAGGGCGCCGTTCTCTTCATCGGTATCATCCCAGGGGATTTCGGTCTTTTCACCGCGCAATATCACCTGGCCGCTGTCGGTCACCACCGCAGCAAAGGGGCCGGGATAGACCACCGTCCGGGTGGTTGCGGCCCCGGGACGATAAGCGGTGAAGGTCAACGAGTAAAACCGGTGTCCCTGGACCTCGCGGTAAAAAAAGCGCTTGAGTATTTGAATGCGCTCGAAGCCGATGGATTCGAGCAGGCTGATCAGACGGGTTTGCAGCATCGCGCCGGAGATGCATTCACCGCGCAGTTTGGCGTCGTTTAAAATGGCCGCCGGCGGCAGGCTGTCGGTGGTGACGTCCGAGATCACCAACCGCCCGCCAGGTTTGAGAATGCGAAGAATTTCCGAGAAGGTGCGCTGTTTGTCCTCGGAAAGATTGACCACGCAGTTGGAGATGACCGCATCGGCAATGGCGTCATTAAGGGGCAGGGTTTCCAGGTAACCTTTTTTAAAGGTGACATTGGTGTACCCCAAATTTTTGGCCACACTGTCGATCGCCCCGCCTGCCAGAGCCAGCATGTCGTCGGTCATGTCGATGCCGATCGCAGCGCCATTGCGGCCGACTTTTCGGGCGGCGATAAAACATTCCACACCGGCGCCCGATCCCAGATCCACCAGGGTCTCGCCGGGCTTCAGGTCGGCATCCATCACCGGGCTGCCGCAGCCGTAGGAGCGGATCCGGGCGGACTCGGGGATGTGGGTGATATCTTTTTCATCGTAGCAGACCGGGTTGATGATGTCGGTGTTGGGGGTGACGGCCGCATCGGCGTAAAATGCGCCGACCACTTCCCGGGCCTTGGCAACCGAGAGCACGCAGTTGCTGTGGGTCAGGCTTACCCCGTGGCCGCCGTTGTCGCAGGAAAGCAGGCGGTCTCCCATTTTAAAGCGAATTTGCGGCAGGGTCTCGTCGATGGCTGGTCCGGCCGTATCGGTGATCAGCCAGCGGGCGATTTCTTGATAAAGCGGCCGGTAGGGATCGCCGCCGGAAAACCGACCGGCGGCATAGTAGCTGTGATCCATGTCGCTGCCGCCGATCAGAAAGCGCAACGGGTCGCCAGCCTCATCAGGGTCGGTGGCTACCGAGAGTTGGCGCAGGGTGTTGAAAAAGAGGCTGTCGCGCCAGACGGTGTCGAGCCCGTCTTTGATATGCCCGCCGCAGGCCGGGGCCTGACCGATCAGGGCCGGGGTGGGGTAGACGTGACCGTCCGGTCCCACAGCCAAAGATGTCCACCCGCCGCCGCCCAGATCGTGCCGGGTGCCCGGCGGAGAGAAAACGCGGGCGGCAATGGCGCTGATATTGTCGATTTCGATACCGGCGTTGACGGCCCGTTCATGGGCGATCATCAGGGCTTTGAAGATATCGTCGGGTTCGACAAAACTCTCCGGCCGGGCATTGCCGGTGACCAGCAGCCACAGATAGTGTAAGCCGGTGATGCCATGGGCCTGGGCCAGTTCCACCGGATGGGCCATCAAATCCAGGTTGGACCGGTCCACGGCCATGGCCAGGTTGGTGTCAATGCCGCTTTGGCCGACCCGGGCCAGGGCCCGGATTAGGCGGTCATAGCTGCCCTGGCCGCGCATCTGATCGTGGACAGTCCGATCGCCATCCACGCTGATCTGCAGATGCAGCCGGGAAAGGGGCAGGTCGGCAATATCGTTCCAGCGCTGCTCCAAAAGCAGGCCGTTGGTCAGCACCACCAGATGATTCTGCGCTGAATGACCCAGCACGATGTTGCAAATTTCGATAAAATCCGGATGCATCAGGGGCTCGCCGCCGGTGAGAAAAAAAAGACGCGCGCCCAGATCAAAGCTTTGCAGGAAGGCCTGTTTGAAGTCCGCCAGGGAAAGGGTCGTGCGCGAATGCGGCGAACAGGCGAACAGACAATGCCGGCAGGCCAGATTGCAATGGTCGGTGATATGAAACCAGCACTCTTCCAGCCGGTCCAGGGAAAGCAGGCCGGCACGTCCGGGGTAGGGCGATGGTTGGGGCACGGCCAACTGGGCCAGCAACTGCCGGGCGCGGGTCATGCCCAGGGGATTAAAACCGTTTTTCATCGATCCCCCCTGTTGAACCTGTTGGATCAGTTCGTCACCGGCCCGCGTAGGGACCATCCACAACGGGGTTTCCGGTTGCAGGTAAATGGGGGTGTCATTGTACAACAAGCGCTGCCATGGGCTGAGATCTGGTAGTTTCATGAGACTATTTTCACAATTTGGGATAATTTTTATTGCAATATCCAGTGTTGCTGCAAATAGTTGGTTTTGTTATGAGCTTAAGATCATAAGCACGGTTTGGCGTCAAGTAAAATAGCATTTTTCGATAACAATCAGTTGGCTAATCGCTTATATCGATTTGATTTGCCCAATGAATGAAATTATTGTCCGTTATTAAGCGTAAAAGGAGGGGAGATGACAGAAAACGAGCCACTTTGCATTGAACCGCAAATGACGGTATTGGATATTGTGCATCGTTATCGTGAAACCGAAGCGATTTTCAAACAGTGGGACAGCGTGGCGGGGGAGTGTATCTGCTGTCAGGCCCTTTTCGATACCGTGCAGCAGGTTGTCGACCGTTACGGGCTGGATCTGGAGCAATTGATGGCCGAGCTGAATGCGGTGATCCGCAAAGCGGATCTTTAGAGCTCATCCACAAATAGTTACAAGCCGTCCTTAAAGGGGACGGTTGGGAGTGATCAACATGACTGAAAATAAAACATCTCCAGCTCCTTTGCGTTTGACTGAAACGGTCAAAGGGGCAGGCTGAGCCTCCAAATTGCCTCCAGGGGACCTGGACCGGGCGTTATGCGGGTTGGACTTTCCAACCGATCCCAATGTGCTTGTGGGGCTATCCCGAGCCGATGATGCAGGGGTGTATAAAGTCTCCGAGGATTTGGCTTTGATTCAAACGGTGGATTTTTTCACGCCGGTGGTGGATGATCCCTACTGGTTCGGCCAGATTGCTGCCACCAACGCCCTGAGTGACGTTTACGCCATGGGCGGGGAGCCCAAAACGGCCATGAATCTGGTGGGGTTCCCTTTGAAAACCATGGATCTTTCCGTCCTGCGACAGGTGATTCAGGGCGGCATCGACAAGGTCAGGGAGGCCGGCGCGGTGCTTCTGGGCGGCCACAGCGTAGAGGATGATGAACTCAAATACGGGCTTTCGGTGACCGGATTCATCCATCCCCAACAGATTCTCCCCAAGCAGGGACTGAAGGCCGGGGATTGCCTGGTATTGACCAAACCACTGGGGACGGGAATCATCAACACGGCCATCAAGGGCAACCTGGCATCGGAAGCGATTACGCAAACGGTGACCGTCCTCATGGCCATGCTCAACCACACGGCCGCCATGGTGATGCGCCAATATCCGGTTCACGGGTGCACCGACATCACCGGATTCGGATTGATCGGCCATTTGGCCGAGATGATGCAAGGCACGGACCTGGGAATAAAACTCTTCGCCCAGCATTTGCCGGTGATCGATACCGCGCTGGATTTCGCCGCCATGGGACTGGTACCGGGTGGTGCGCACAAAAACCGGAGTTTTCGCGAGTCCATGGTCAACATGGACCCTGCCGTAGACCCGGCCATGCAGGATATCCTTTACGATCCCCAGACGTCCGGGGGCCTTTGCATTGCCGTTGATCCAGCATCTGCGGATGCCTTGGTAACGCATCTGCAGGACGAAGGGGTGGACCATGCGGTGGTCATCGGAGAGGTGGTAGAGACGCCGGCTGGTATTATCCAGGTGACGGCTTCCTGAAAAATAAAAATTGTATTGAAATTCAATGGTATAAGAGGAATCTAACGTGGAAAAAATCGACGCCAGAGGATTGTCCTGTCCGGCTCCGGTTCTGGAGACCAAAGCTGCCGTGGAGCAGCACCATCCCCAGCAAATCGAAGTGATCGTAGATAATGAACCGGCCAAACAGAATGTCAGCCGCTTTTTGAACTCGCAAGGATATCAGACCGAAGTCAAGCAGGAAGACGATTTGTTCATGGTCGTCGGTACCGGCGATGGCGAACCGGTTCCGGCACAAGCACCGGCAGCAAAAGCACCGCAAACCGATGCAGTCAAAATCGTGGTCATGGTGGCCGCCGATCGTATGGGTAGCGGTGATGATGAACTGGGCGGCAAATTGATGATTAACTTTATCAAGACCCTCAAGGAGATGGGCGACGAGTTGTGGCGGCTGGTGTTAGTCAACAGCGGCGTCAAGCTGACCATCGATGGTGCGGCGACCCTTGACGACCTCAAGGAACTGGAGGACGGCGGCCTGACCATCCTGGTCTGCGGCACCTGTCTGGACCACTTCAACTTGCTCGAGCAAAAAAAGGTCGGCCAGACCACCAACATGCTTGATGTTGTTACCTCCATGCAGCTTGCTGATAAGGTGATCAACATTTAGGATGCCAGGGGCGACCGGCGGGTCGCCCCTACCGTTCATATCATTTCCAATCCCCGCAGCCGATTGACGGCAAAGGCCAGCTCGATTCCCCGAAACCGTGCGAAATGGCCGGAAATACGGCGGCTGATCACATCCAGTCCGCTCTCCTCAATGTCCGTGATGACCCGTTTGACAATTTCCGGCAGCGGAGTGTTGCCGTCCATGTAGACCTTCGCATATTCCATGGCCATGCCGATGGCCTTGGTCTGGGAAAGCTCCATGAGTTGTTCCAGATCGGTGAGATCGATCTCTTGACGGCCATAGGTCAGACGATGAACATCCCGGGCAATGATTCTCACCTTGCCATACTCGTTCAAGGGATCGAGGCTGTCGGCCACTGGAATGCGTGTCTGGATTTTAAAGGGATAAGGGGTGCCTTCGTTACGGCGCTTGCCCGGAAACTGATCGGCAATGGCGTGCGCCTTATCCGTCACATCCATGGGTTGATAGTTTTTAACCTGAATCACATGATCGGCCACATCAAAATAATCTCCCACACCCCCCAGCACCAGCACCGTGGAAATGTTTTTCTCATCAAACAGGTTGCGTACCCGGTCGATAAACGGGGTGATCGGCTCGTCGTCCTTTTTCACCAACTGCTGCATTTTCTGGTCACGGACGATGAAATTCGCCGCGCAGGTGTCCTCATCCATGAACAGGGCCTCGGCCCCCGACTCGATGGCCTCCATAATCGTCGCTGCCTGGGAAGTACTGCCGCTGGCGTTGGTGCTGTAAAAGGATGTAGTGTCTTTTTGCAGAGGCAGGTTTTGGATAAACGCAGAAATATCGGTGCCTGTCACCGGCCGGCCACTGTAAGCACGGACTTTTACGGACATTGCATTGGACACGCAGCGCTCCCGGCCGTCACCGGGAATGTGATTGTAGATGCCGGTTTCAATCGCGCTAAGCAGTGTTGACTTGCCATGGTAACCACCACCGGTAATCAGGGTGATGCCCTTGGGAATGCCCATGCCGTTGATCGCTCCGGCATGGGGCAGGGTGAGTTCGTGGGTGAGGCTGGACGGCGCCAGAAAGGGAACCGCGGCTGCTGCATCCATGGGTTTGTCGCTGGTACCGCTTTCGCGCGGAAGAATCGAGTCGTTGGCAATAAAGGCGACCAAACCGAGTGCGTCCAGGCTGCTGCGCAAAAACTCGGCATCTTCGGCCGCCGCAACGTGCCGGTGCAGGGCCTGGTAATCGGCCTGCCGGTCAAGCAGTGTTTGGCCTGCGATTTCCGGGAGTGCCTGCAGCAGCATGTGCGTGGCGATGTCCGCCAGAATGCGTCTGCCGTCGGCGGGAAGGCCCACGAAGCAGCGAATTTCCGCCATCTCATCGGTGATGACGACACTGCTTCGCTCAAGAATGGCCTGGCCCGGTTCATCGATGGTGATGATCCCGCCAAAACCGGTGCCCTGACGTTTGCCGCAAATCCGTCGGCTGGCATCGAAAAAGCGCCGGGCCAGGTAATCGGCGCAGGCGATGCGCTGGGTCTTGGAGTCGGTGGGAAGCTTAATAATGCGGCGATCATCGCGACGGGCCTGAACGCGGTAGATCCCGGTGTGCGGCGGGGCGTACGGGTCCTTTGGGATCTGCTGAATTTTAAGGCTGAAGCACTCAAAATCATAATGGCCCAGGATGCGCTGGTAGTTGCCGTAATCCCGGCCGTCTAAGGATGTCAGTGTTTTTTGAAGATCGTTTGCCGGTGGCATATTGCGTTTCCTGAAAAATTGTCGTTTGGTGGGAACGATTCTATAGTATTTAAGATAATGTTTTCGGCAAGGCCAGAGAGAGGAGGCTGTATAACCAATACCGCGACGACCGATAAAGCAGCCCAAAAACATTATTTTGAATGCTATAAAAAAATTATTGTAAACCATCTCACCGATGTCTTCCAGCCCAATATTTTTTGCGGAGAATCAACTGACATGGCGGCTGAAGCTTGGGCGAGCGAACGCAGTTGTCGATTTTTCGCTTGCGTTTTGCCGGCGTATTGCTGATATTTTTTTGATTGCCGGATACCAACCCATTCAAGCACGGAGAGATCATGAGAGTTCTTATCTACGTTGTGTTTCTTACCGTACTGGCAGCACAAGCACTATTTGCCGGGCCGGCCGAACAGCTGGGCGACGAACTCCAGCAGTGCGGCGTCCAGAATCCCAACACCGTGCCGGACAACTGGGTTTCCGTTGGTGTCCTGACCGGCCGGCACCAAGCGTGTTTTACCTACATTCCCCCGTCTTTTCGGTATGTTCCCTTGGGGGAGGCGTCAAATCTATATGTTGAGGATGATTACACCAGTGCCTCGATCATCGGCGGCGTGTTGCCTGCGGGATATTCATGTGACCTGAATGGAGTAACAAACTGGTATGGTAATATCGTTTCCCAGACCGGCTGCATGAACCCGAAGCTTGAGTGGTACGATGTCAATGCATCCAGCTTCGTGTACTCGTGTACCAAGAACAACGTTGCGCTGATCGGTGGGGTAAAGGCGATTATCGACGGTTCAAACACAATGTTCTGCAGCGTAACGGTCATGGGGTATGCAATGCCCCAGAGTAACATCAAGAAAGCATGTCAGTTGTCCCAGATTTTGCATGGTGTAAAATGCACCAATCCGCAGTTCGGCGGTAAGGTCTGCCACAAACCGATCTGCAGCAACAACTGCAAAGCGTCTGGATATATGGGCGGTTACTGCAATTCCCTTGAGGAATGTGTATGTACCAAATAAAACATCAACAAAGGATAGTCAATGCATCAACCCAGAGACACCCATTCAAAAACAATCGGTTACATCCTGTGGATTTTCGGTTTCATGGGCGCGCACCGGTTTTATTACGGCAAACCCGTCAGCGGAACCATTTGGTTTTTCACATTGGGGCTTTTGTTTGTCGGCTGGATCATCGACTTGTTTCTCATTCCGGGCATGGACCTAGAGGCGGATTTCAAATACCGCGAAGGCAAGCTTGATTACACCGTGGCCTGGATTCTGCTCACCTTTCTGGGGCTTTTGGGGATTCATCGATTCTACATGGGAAAATGGCTTTCCGGGTTCATTTACCTGATTTCCGGCGGCATTTTCGGTATTGGCGTGTTGTATGATTTCTGGACGCTCAACGGTCAGGTCTCGGAAGTCAATCGGGCAACCTAAGTCCAGCAATTGTAATTTTGGAGGTGTTCAGCGGGAATTTCATCGATCCATAGTAAAAAATGATGATCGATTACGATTACGCGCACGAGCACGAAAGACGCCAATGCCCGTCGTGCTCGTGCTCAGCGAAGCGGTGCTTGTAATCGGAAAGTTTGACATAGCATAATTACAATTGCTGCAATCCCGCGCTTCAGATTGATCCCCTAATGGACAGGTATCCATGAAAAACACCATTGCAAAAAACATGCAGATGTTTCAACGGGTGCCGGAAGCGCCCACCAATCCGAAGCAACCGCAGAAAACGAAAAACCGTTTCGATATCGGCGACCTGTACGACGATGGGGTTGGGGCAGGAGAAACCACCCAAACCGGGCTGGACGAAAAGCTGCGCCAGGCCTATTTCTGGATTACCAATACGGCCATCATCAGCCCCTTTTACGACATTGAATACAACGATCAGGCACCGAGCTCATTCACCTTTGGTGACAGCAATGCCCGGGTGACCCTTCCCACCGGACAGAGTTATTCCAGTTTTGTGCTGCTGCCGCTTTTGAATCTGGCCGTGCGCCGGCGCTGCCTGATTGTCGGCGGGCCGGGCCGGGGCAAAACCGCCACGGCCATTTTGATGGGGCTGATCGCCGGCTACGACCTGACCGACGTCAAGCGGGCCATCCAGCACGGACAGCCCCAGATGACCATTGCCGATCTATTGGGCCATCCGCTGCCGGCGGACATGGTCAAGGCCGAAAGCACGCGCGACATCCGCATCGCCTGGCGGCGCTGGCTGGAGATGCGGGTCAAGATCATCGACGAGTACAACCGCATCCCCACGCGCACCCAGTCTGCGCTGTTGACCGTGCTGGCGGACAACTACGCGGAAATTCTGGACCAGGTTTACGAATGTCCGGAATCGGCCTGGTTTCTCACGGCCAACGACGATGGCGGGGGCGGTACCTATCAGGTAATCGAGGCCCTGCGCGATCGCATCGACATCGTCATCCGGGCCCTGCATTTCAACACCCGTTTTCTGGGCGACCTTCAGCGCCGCATCGAGCATCGCTTTCGTCCGGAACGCATGGTGCCCGAAGAGATTATCTTTACGGATGAGGAGATCAGCGCCGTCCAGCGCCGCATCCTCGATATCGAACTGCCCCGGCCGGTGAGAAGCCGGCTGGAATTTTTCTGCCGCCATTTCGAATTTTTCGAGCCAGCCTCCACCACCCTCGAGTACATGACCAAGGACACGGCCAAACTGTCCGGCCTGGATTTCAGAAACCTGGCCCGCCAGGAAACCGGCAAGGACCGGGTGCGCGATCTGGGCACCCAGACTCGAAACGGCCTGTCGGTCCGCAAGCTCATGACGGTGCTGGTTTTCTCCAAAGCCCTGGCCTATTTCAGAGGTGCGCCGTTGGTAGAGCTGGAAGACGTGCGTCAGATTCTGCCCTTTGTGCTTCACGACACCCTGTCGCCCCACCTGGAATCGGAGTTTTTCGACCAGCCCGGCTGCGGGGCCTTTCGGGTGGACCGCATTTCGTGGCTGCGCCATCTGTTCGATCTTTCCTGCGGAGAGTATGAACGGCTCAATCTGGATGAAGCCGATCCCCTGGCGCCCTTTGATAGCGATTTCGAAAAAGGTCTGGATGGGCTTGCCGCCGGTGAGGTAGAGCAGAAAATGGTGCGCATTGAAGCGATTCTGAACGAATGGGCCGGAAGCGGCAAACTCTACGGCCACATGGCCGATGATATTCTCAAACTCAAATACTACCACCAGCGCTACGCCAACTACCACCGGTGGCTGTTATGGAAAAGCTGACATTTGAGCCGCTGATCGGTCTGCTGGCCCGCAAACGCGAGGCCTGCAACCGTCTTTTTGCCGCCTATTCGATCCGCTACCCGGCCTTGGATGGCGAGGTGGTCAAAACATGGGTGGTCAAAACCATACAGCCGGTGATGCAATCCCTTGGCAATGACGATGCATCGCTGGCCGAGCGAACCTTCGACGACCTGTATGAGACGATTCTGGATCTGGCCGGCGCCCACCGGCTGCAGACATGGGGGTGGTATTACCATCCGGTGCTGACCATGGCTGCCCTTGCCGGCCGATCGACCGGCGACCGGCCGGAAACCATCATCCGCGCCATGGCCAAGGCTATGACCACCATTCTGGCCGATGATCCTGAGGCGGCCGGCCGCTGGCTGGAAGCCATGCAAACAGCCCTTCCGCTTTGCACCACCGCCGATCAACTGCTCAATGCCGGGCGTCTGTGCGCCTGGAAAGCCGGTCTGGCCTATCTCAGGCGCAGGGCCTTGTCCGCGCTGGAAGCACTTCCCCCGGCGGTGATCCGGAACGTATTGAGGGTGGCATCATCGGAAGAATTGGTCAAGGCTTTGGCAAGCCATCCCTGGCAGCTTCCCGGACAACAAAAAGCGGTGGGTGCGCCGGTGTTGCGATACCGGGCCGGCGGCTTCAGAGGATTCGGGGGACCGTTTTTCAGGCCACCGACCGTGGCGCGTGTGGATGAGCACTTTGTTGCCACGGACGGCCTGAGCTGCTGCGTCGTATTCGCCGATGCTTTTGGCGTTTCGGTTCGCCGGCAGGCTGCGGTCCAGCCGTTGGATATCAGCCGGCAGGCCGCCTGCGACCATCGGGCCATGCGGCGGGAGATATCGGACAGCGGACTTTTGCTGCCCGGCTTTATGGATGATATCCACTCTGTTGCCGCCGGCAACCATACCCTGATGCTGACCCGGGCATCGTCTCATTTTTTGTATGTGTACCAGTGCCCATGAAATCCGGAGTTCTCATGCAACAACGCACCACCAAAACGCTGCATTCCGACTGGCGATCTGCCTGGCCCCAGGCGCTGGAGCTCTGGAACACCTACATCAAGCTGCGGGAACCCATCTGGTGCCAGACGGAAGATGCGGCCCGAAAAGAAGGGCTTTCGGGATCCTTTGCCATGATCCGGCTGACCGATCATCTGGTGGTCATTGATCTGTCCCAGGTGGATCAAAACCAGGTCAACGCGTTCGGTCTCCAGATTCTGGCCCATGAAATCGGTCACCACGTGTATATTCCGGCCAATCTGCATGACAATGCCCGCCTGCTGGCAAGGATGCGCTGGGGCCTGGCCGGCATCGAAGACCGGGCTCCGCTGGTCGCCAATCTTTATGCCGATCAACTCATCAACCATCATCTGCACCAGGACAAGGGGCTGGACATGGCCGCCGTATTCAAAAAACTCGGCAGCGGCATCACGCCATCACCGGTCTGGACCTGGATGCTGCGCTGCTATGAGCATCTCTGGCGTCTGGAAAAAGGTTGGCTGATTGGCAAGGCCAATTGCAGTGAGGAAATGGATGCCGATGCGTCCCTGGGCGCTTCCCTGATCCGCAGTTACGCAAGGCACTGGCTTGACGGGGCCGGGCGCTATGCTGCCTTGCTCTACCCCTATCTGCTGGAGGATGCTGATTTCACCGCCGCCCGTCAATCGATTGTTCTGCTGGCGGACGCCACAGAATGCGGTGCGGGCGGGGCAGGGATCTCCGGGCTGGCGCGCATGGATGAGGCCGAACTGGGGGAAATCGTGGACCCGCGGCTCGAAGCCCTGGGAAAAGCCGGCTTGCAGGACAAAAAAGCCGGCAAGGCAGCAGCGGCAAACCGGCTTCCCGATGCAAATGGCGATGTCGAAGTCAAACAGCGCTACCGCAATCCGGGTGTCTACATCGATCTGATGCAGCAGGTCGATCCCCTGGCCGATGCAAAAACGTTGATCATCCTTTATTACCGGGAACTGGCCCTGCCGCACCTGGTGCCTTTTCCCACCGATGATCATCGGCCTTTTGCAGAACTGCTTCCTGAAGGCACGGACAGCTGGGAAAACGGTGATCCCATGGAGGAATTGGATTACCTGGAATCGGCCCTGGTCTCGCCCCAGATCATTCCCGGCTACACCACCCGCAAACGGGTGTACGGCACCGCCGATGATTCCAGCGATGATCCCACCCCGCTGGATTTGTATGTGGGCATCGACTGTTCGGGCTCCATGGTCAACCCGGCGCAGCATCTATCATGGCCGGTGCTGGCCGGCGCCGTGGTGGGCTTGTCGGCATTGCGGGCCGGCGCCTCGGTCAAGGCCGTGCTTTCCGGTGAACCGGGAAGCTACATGGAGACAAACGGCTTCGTCAATACGGAAAACGAGGTTCTCGCGGTGCTGACCGATTACCTGGGGACGGGGTACGCCTTTGGCATTTCCCGGCTTGAGACCGACTTTACGGACGAGCGGGAGAAAAAAACGCATATCATGATCATTACCGATGATGACATCTTTTCGATGCTCGGTGCGAATGCCGAAGACGGTCGCCTGGGATGGGATATCGCCGAACAGGCGTTGACCCATGCCCGTGGGGGCGGAACGATCGCGCTGCACTCACAGTCTGACTGGCGTGAGAAAGAGCGTAAACAACTGCAAGACATGGGGTGGCGAACCCACTGTGTGGCCGACGAGGAAGAACTCCTGGCCTTTGCCGCGGCCTTTGCGAAGAGCCATTATGGTATCGAGGATCAACGGCCATGAAAAACACCGACAGCCCGGATCTGACGGATTTGATGCACCACCTGGGTGCGTGCCCCTTCGAGTTTCAGATGATGCCGCGCATGGGAGAAACAGGTGAGATCGATACTGCGGCCCTTTGCCGGGATGCCCTGCGCATGGTGGGCCATGAACCGCTTTCAGGTGCTGCTGAAAAACAGGTCCATTTTACCTTGCCGCCCAACCCGGACCATCTTCTGGCCGCTCAAATAGGATGCTGGTTTTTCTCGCATGCTTGGTTCCGCGGCAGAAAAAACCTGATTCCAAAAATCGTCTATTTTTTAAGTGAGGTGTTGGAGAGCATCAGTGAGCATGTTCAACCCGCGCTCTGGGTGCGCGACATGGAACGGCGCGAGGAGTTCTGTCGCCTGGCCCTGGCCGCCTGCAAGCTGGTGCCTTTGGGAGAGACTAAAAAACAGGCAGCCGAACGCTTTGAGTCGGTCAGCACCCTGAAACGGAACAAGGTGCTTTCGAAAACTGCCGCTGCCTACCATCGCATGAAAGAAATCCGTCGACAAATGAAGGAAAAAGCGGCCCGTGAAGCCGCCAATGTCTACGGGAGGGAATAAGTGAAACCCGCAGCCGTGCTGTCCGACGTGCGTCGCTTTCCGGCCATCCAGGACCTGGCGTATCTGAACGCCTTGCGCCAGCATGACTTTGCACCGATCTTCAATTTCAAAAGCGGCGACCGGCTGACAAAAGATGACGTCCAGGCCGTGCGCCGCTATCATGGGGCCATCACCAGCCGGCCCAAAGCCTGGCCGCCCGGTGAAACGCCACATTGGTTGGCCGCCTACCTGGCCCGCTGTGCAGAAGCGGTTCCGGCCTTTCGTGGTCGATCGGACCGGATCACGGAAAACCCTTCCATAGGGCGTGAGGATCTGAGGATCGCACCGTGGAATTATGTGGCCGATGACTGCCCGGCCGAGGATCTTCTGGTCTACAGCACTTCCGGTACCACAGGGCCGCCCCTGGATGTTCTCTTCGACCGTATTACTCAGGCCTGCTATCTGCCTCAGCTTGAATGGGTGTTGCACCAGTTTGGCGTGACCCTTGAGCGTGGCGCAGATCAGGCGGCCATTGCCCTGATCTGCGCCCAGCAAGAGACCCTGACCTATGCCTCGCTGTCGGCCTACCTGGACGGCGCGGGAATCCTCAAGCTGAACCTGAATCCGGCCGACTGGCGGGATCCTTCCCACCGGAATCGATTCCTCGAGGCGGTAAACCCGCAGATTCTCACCGGCGATCCTTTTGCCTTCCAGAAGCTGTTGGCCCTGAAACCGGCCATCTCCCCAAAGGCCCTGGTCTCATCGGCCATTGCCCTATCAACAGGGCTCAAATGCGAACTGGAAGCCTGTTTTGCCTGCCCGGTCGTCGATGTCTACTCGCTGACCGAATGCCGGATGATCGCCTTTGCCACCCCTGCCGGTCACCAGTTGATCCGCCACGACCTGTTCCTCGAAGTGCTGGCGCCCGATCGAGATGTTCCGGTTGCCCCGGGTGAGCCAGGGGAGCTGACCCTGACCGGCGGCAACAATCCGTTTCTCCATCTGATCCGTTATCGTACCGGAGATACCTGCCGGCTCGTCCATGACGGCGAGCGCATGCTGTTAAAAGATCTTGAAGGCCGCCGGCCGGTGATTTTCAGGGACGAGAACGGGCGCTTCATCAACAGCGTCGATATTTCCCGGGCCCTGGCCGAATTCAGCCTGGCCGCTTTCACGCTTCATCAGCACCGTGACGGCAGCCTGAGTCTTTGCCTGTATGGAAGAGCGCAGAAGACCGCTGAAATAAAAGAACAACTGAAAAAACGGTTCGGCGCATCGCTTCCATTGACGGTCAGCCAAAAACTCAGCCTTCCCCAAGGCGTCTGTAAACCGACGACCTATTCCAGTGACCTGAAGGGGCCAAGGTGAGAAAAACCGGGCTCACGCTTGGCAAATACGCACCGTTTCATAAAGGGCACCAGCACGTGATCGAAACCGCCCTGGCCGAAATGGACGCGGTGGTCGTCATTGTTTACAATGCCAGTGATGTGACTGACGTTCCGCTTGCCACCCGGGCCGGGTGGATTCGCTCGATCTACCCCGGTGTACGCGTGATCGAAGCGCCGGACGGCCCCCAGGTGGTGGGGGATACACCGGCCATCCGGGCCCTGCATGAGGATTATCTGCTGAGCCGCCTGAAGATCTCCGGCATCACCCATTTTTACTCCAGCGAGTTCTACGGCGGGCACATCAGCCGGGCCCTTGGCGCCGTTGACCGGCAGGTCGACCCGCAGCGCCGGACGGTTCCGGTGTCCGGTACCCTGATCAGAGAGTCACCCTACCAGTATCGCCATTTTCTCGATCCGCTGGTTTACCGGGATCTGATCAAAAACATTGTGTTCCTTGGGGCGCCGTGCACCGGCAAGACCACTCTGGCAGAGGCCCTTGCCCAATGCTACGATACCGTGTGGATGCCGGAATACGGGCGCGAGTACTGGGAAAAGCATCAACACAAGCGGCGTCTTTCCCAGGCGCAACTGCTGACGCTGGCCCGGACCCACCTTGATCTTGAAAACCGGAAACTGCTGGAGGCCAACTGCTTTTTGTTTACCGACACCAATGTCCTGGCCACAGTAATGTTTGCCCGTTACTACCATGGATCGGCCGACGAGCCTTTGGAAGCCCTGGCCCGGCAGGCGGCTCACCGTTACCACACCGTTTTTCTCTGTGATACGGACATCGCCTATGAGGATACCTGGGATCGCTAGGGCGATGGGCAGCGCAAGGCCTTCCAACAGGCGATTATTGACGATCTGAAACAGCGGGAGATTCCCTTTTACGTATTATCCGGCAGCCTGGAGGAGAGAATCCTGCGGGTGCGGAAGGTGATTGGTGACTGACTTGACCCTGATGGAAATTCTGCGCGCCTTTGTGGACACCGACACGATCGCTGTTACTTTTCCCGGCTATCCCATGAGCTGGATCGAACTGATCGGAACGTTGTTTTATCTGCTGTCCGTCTGGCTGATCGCCAAAAGGAACATGCTCACCTGGCCTTCGGGCATCGTCTCGGTGGTGTTGTTTTTCTTTTTGTTCTACCAGATCCGGCTCTACGCCGATGCTCTGGAGCAGATCTACTATCTTGGGGCCTGCATTTACGGCTGGTGGTTCTGGAAGCGGGAAGAGAAAATAGGGGCGGAAAAAGTCGTCTCCGTCGGTTTCAGCAGCCCCGGCACCATGGCGGGGTGGGCCGCCGGTACGCTGATCGCCTCCACCGCCGGCGGTTTGTTCATGGAAAAGGTGCACCTTTATTTTCCGGCGGTTTTTCCGGAAGCGGCCGCCTATCCGTTTATCGATACCCTGACCACCCTGATGAGCTTTACGGCCATGTTTCTCATGGCCCGAAAGAAAACCGAAAGCTGGATTTACTGGATCATCGTCGATCTGATCGGCATTTGGCTTTACTATATGAAAAACGTCCGGTTCATCTCAGTCTTGTACGTGCTTCTTTTGGGACTGGCCATCAAGGGCTTGTGGCACTGGAAAACACAGCCGCGCATGGGTTGTCCCCAAACGATTATCCCCCAATCTTCCGCTTCAGATTGATTCCGTATTTGCGCATGCGGTTCCAGACCGTCACCCGGTTGATGCCCAACAGGCGGGCGGCCTGGCTCTGGTTGCCGCCGGTGGCCCGCAGGGCGTCGATGAGCTGCCGGCGCTGGTCATTGCCTGTTATGGCAATGGTCGGCGGATCAACGGCGATGGCCGGTGATCGATCCGACTGCAGCATGTGCGGGGGCAGGTGATCGATGTCGATGGCATCCTTGTCAGCCACGGTAAATGCGTATTCCAGGGCGCTTTTCATCTCCCGCACGTTTCCGGGCCAGTGGTATTTCATGAAACGGTTCAATGCCTGGCGGGTCAATCCCCGGATCGACTTGCCCGTGCGCAGTTCCAGGCGGTCGATAAATGTATTGACCAAAAGCGGAATATCTTCCTTACGCTCACGCACCGGCGGCAGATGGATGGGGATCACGTTGATGCGAAAGTACAGATCCTCGCGAAAGCGCTTCTGGTCGATCAGTTCCAGCAGGTTGCGGTTGGTGGCCGTGATGATGCGCACATCCACCGAGATGGGGGTGTTTTCTCCAACGCGCTCGAACTGACGGGTCTCCAGGACCCGCAGCAGCTTGATCTGGATGGAAAGGGGGATGTCGCCGATTTCATCCAGAAAAAGATCGCCGCCGTTGGCGGCTTCGAAGCGTCCGGTGCGGTCCCGGAAGGCGCCGGTAAACGACCCACGCACGTGGCCGAACAATTCGCTTTCCAAAAGGGATTCATTCAAGGCCGCACAGTTGAGCTGCACATAAGGGGCGGATTGCCGCTTGCCTCTTTCGTGAATGGCCCGGGCCACCAGCTCCTTGCCGGTGCCGCTTTCACCAAATATAATGATCGGGGCGTCACTGTGAGCCGCCTTATCGATGATGGCATAGACCATTTTCATGGCGTCACTGCCGCCGACAAGCCCGCCGAAACCGCTGTTTTCGTCCAATTGCCGGGAGAGGATTTCCACTTTGCGGTCCAGGCGGTCCACCTCGCTCAAATCGGTCAGCGTTTCCACTGCTCCCAGCACGGTGCCGTCATCGTCCCGCAACACCGAGGCGTTTTTCAGGGCCGGTAGAAAGGTGCCGTCCTTTTTTTTGATGCTGCAGCGGCAGCGGCGCATCTCCGGCTGGTCGGGCTCGAACAGTTTGCACCATCCGCCGCTATCATTATTGATGGCCATTTCACAGGCTTCGCATTCCATCAGCGTGCACGGCCTGCCGAATACCTCATCGGCAGTATATCCGGTCATCTCTTCAAAAGAATGGTTGACAGATAGAATGCGGCCTTCTTTACTGATAATCAGCAGTGCCTCACTCATGGTGTTGATCACCCGTTCCCAGTGTCGATTGATGTCTTTGATTTGCATGAACCACTTCCTTTTGTCCATTTTATAACAGTGCCAAGGGGTGCTGGGTTCTGTTTAAACAGATGATAATATTTTTAACATATGTTTAAACACTATTTAAACACTGCTTTTATCAAATTACACGTAAAATTTAAAAAATAAATACAAAACCATATGGTTATTGACCGTTGTGATTTCTATGGGGGGTGGCATGGTTTTTGTTGATCTTTTATCAGGGAAAACAGGTCCGCGCCTCATGTAAAGAATACTCCCAAAGGATCGGACCGGAACCAATCGACCGGAGGTAAAGGGGCACCGTGGGCCGGCGTCGTCACATCAACCTCGAGGATATACCGTGGCCGATTAGTATCCTTAAATTTAACCAAGCCGTTTGTGAAATGAAACCCGGCGATCGCATCATTGCTTTTCTAAAAGATGCGGATGTGATGACCAATTTACTGCAGCTTTTACATCATCGGACGGACGTGGGAGTGACCACCCGGGCGTCCGGTGATGATCTGTGTATTGAAGTAAAAAAAGAAAGATGCGCGAGCGGAAGTGAAGCAATCGACGATCCAAAATAATGCCCGTCTGGAAATAAGCCGTTAGCCTGTTTTCGGATTAACGCGAACCAAAACTGAGCGTTTCAAAGTACCTCTCGGCAAGCTCGATAATCGCTCAGATCAGGGTGAAATAATATGAAGTACGGATGAGCCGTTAATTTTATTTGAGGAGGGCCGTATGGGGCTAAACAGACGTGATTTTTTCAAAACGCTGACTGCCGCCGGGGCTGCCGTGGCGGGATCCGGTCGATCCGCCCATGCCTGGCAGTCCAGGGCACCGTCCGATTCCGTGGGCTGCCTGGTGGATCTGACCCGCTGCATTGGTTGCCGTAAGTGCGAGGAGGCCTGCAACCGGGTCAATGCTTTGCCGGAACCTGTAACCAGCTTCGAAGACTACACCGTGCTGGATCGCAAGCGTCGTCCTGACGAGCGAACCTACACCGTGATCAATCGTTACATATCCGGGTTGATCGACGAGCGCGACCAGCTGGTGCCCACCTTTGTCAAGCTGCAGTGCATGCACTGCCAGGATCCGGCCTGCGCATCGGCTTGTATCGTGGGTGCCCTGACCAAAAAGGAAAACGGTGCGGTGCATTACGATGTGACCAAATGCATCGGCTGCCGGTACTGTATGGTAGCTTGCCCGTTCGAAATTCCGGCCTACGAGTATCATGATCCCATTACTCCGCGGGTGATGAAGTGCACCTTCTGCTACGAGCGCGTGCAGTCGGAAAACAAACTGCCCGGGTGCGCGGAAATCTGCCCGGTGGAAGCCATCACCTTTGGCCGGCGCAGCGATATTCTGGCCGAGGCCCACCGGCGCATCGAGAAGAATCCCGGCCGTTACATCGATCATGTGTACGGCGAAAAAGAAGTCGGCGGCACCAGCTGGATGTATATTTCCAGTGTTCCTTTCGAAAAACTGGGCTTCAATAAATTGCCGGAAACGCCCATGCCCCGGCTGGCGGAAACCATTCAGCACAGCCTGTTCAGTTATCTGTGGTCGCCCATCGTGCTCTTCGGCATGCTCGGCGGGGTGATGTGGGCGTCCAAGGATAAGGGCGATCGCGCCGATAACGGCAAGCAAGGAGGTGAGCGATGAGCCATCAGGCAGCGCCTGTCAAGATAAAATTCTGGACTCCCGGCGTCGTTGTTCTGGCCGTTCTCATGGCGGCTGGTGCAGCGGCGATCATTGCCCGGTTCATCGGCGGTATTGGCTATGTTTCCAATCTGACCACCGCGAGGCCCTGGGGACTGTGGATCGGTGTGGATGTCGCCTCCGGTGTGGCCCTGGCCGCCGGCGGGTTTACCACCGCTTTTCTGGCCCACATCATCGGTCGCCACTATTACGAGGCCGTTGTCCGGCCGGCCCTTTTGACCGCCATGCTGGGATACACCTTTGTGGTCCTGGGGCTGCTTGTGGATATCGGCCGCAGCTGGGCCATCTGGAAACCCATGCTCCACTGGAATCCCACGTCGGTGCTGTTCGAGGTAGCCATGTGTGTGATGTTTTACCTCAATGTGCTGTACATCGAGTTTTTACCCATTGTGGTGGAGCGCTTCAAGGGACGCGTCAATCTGCCCGGTTTCCTGGGTGGGTTGAACGCGCCGGTGGAGGGCCTGCTGCGCCTGGCCGATGCGGTGCTACCCAAAATCATGTGGCTTTTCATTATTGCCGGCGTGGTGCTCTCGTGCATGCACCAGTCCAGCCTGGGCTCTTTGATGCTTATTGCGCCCACCAAACTGCATCCGCTCTGGTACACGCCCATCCTGCCGCTATTGTTCCTCACCTCGGCCATTGCCGTGGGCTATCCCATGGTGGTATTCGAAGCCACCCTGGCCACCACATCGCTGAAACTTGATTCGGAGATGACGGTGCTGACACCACTAACACGCATCACCATTTTCCTCTTGGGGCTCTATCTGGCCCTCAAGGTTGGGGATATGGTGGTTCGCGGCACCTACGTTTACCTTTTCGATGGCACCGCCCAGACCAACGCGTTTCTCGTCGAATTGCTGCTGGGGGTGATCGTACCCTGGCTGATGCTGCTTTCACCCAAGGTGCGCAGCTCACGGCGCTGGCTGTTCATCGCCTGTACGATGATTGTCATTGGCGTGCTGATCAATCGCCTGAATGTGTTTGTTGTCGGGTATCGTCCGCCGATCAGCGAGGCCAACTACTTTCCGGCCATCGGTGAGATATTGGTCACTGTGGGGCTGATCGCCGCGCTGATGTTTATTTACCGATTTCTCGTCACCCATTTACCCGTGTTAAACAAACCGGAACAGGAGGTGCGTGCATGAGCGTAAGAGGACCGGTTCATCGACTATTGTTTATTGCCGTTCTGGCCGGGCTTTGTTGCAGCCTTCCGGCCGGGGCTGCTGCACCGCCTGAGGAAAAACCGCAACCGGAAGCAGCGACCCAGTGGATCGCCCCGGATCAGGAAGCGGCCAAGAAACGGGCCGCCGAGGTGGTGCCTTTTGTTGAAGCCGTGCGTGATGAATGCCGGCTGTGCCGGCAGCAGCGGCTTCGGGATCAGGGCCTTAGCGTAAAGGACCAATCGGAAAGCTACTTTTTGCTGGACAGCCCGATTATCCAAAAGACCGAGGACCATTACGGCCCGGTGCGTTTCATGCACGCCAAACATGCCGTGGTGATCAAGGACTGCGCCCTGTGTCACCACTACCGCCCCCTGGACGAGGCGGCATCCGAAACCGTGCGCTGCTCGGCCTGCCATCAACAGCCTTTTCAGAAGGATCATCCCGAACGGCTGGGGCTCAAGGCCGCCTATCACCAGCAGTGCATGGGCTGCCATCGGGGCATGGACAAAGGCCCCATCGACTGTGCGGGATGCCACAGGAAAAACGTTCCCGATCACAAGGACAATATCAAGCTGGCGGGCAAACCCGAGCCATCCCAGGTGACGGCCGAATGCCTGCGCTGTCATCAGGCCGCCGGCGAAGACATGCTCAAGTCCGCCCATTGGCTTTGGAAGGGACCGTCGCCGTACACCCTGGATCACAGAAAGGCGGTCAATCTCGGTAAAGCCACCATTGCCACCAACAACTTCTGAATCAGCATCACCAGCAACGAGGCTCGTTGCACAAGTTGCCACGCCGGCTATGGATGGAAAGACGATACCTTTGATTTTACCGATATGACCAAAATCGACTGTTTGGTGTGCCATGATACCACCGGCACCTATAAAAAAACGCCCACGGCGGCCGGCATGCCCGATCCGTCCGTGGACCTGGTGGCTGTGGCCAAGAGCGTTGGCTCCACCTCCCGCAAGAGTTGCGGGGACTGTCACTTCAACGGGGGTGGGGGCGAGGCGGTCAAACACGCTGATCTCTCCCGCCAACTGCTCAAACCCGAGCGTAATTGCGACGTGCACATGGGCGGGTACGATTTCCAGTGCAGTGAGTGCCATCGGACGCGCAACCACAAGATTGCCGGGCGCAGTTCCTCGGTTCCCGTGGTGGAGGGCGACATGTCCTGTACGGGCTGCCATTCGGATACGCCTCACTATGGGGATGATCTGTTGGACCATCACCTGAACAAACACAGCAACAACATCGCCTGTACCACTTGCCATGCGCCGGTCTACGCCAAGTGCAAACCCACCAAAGTGTTCTGGGACTGGTCCAAGGCCGGGGATAAAAACCGCAAGCCCCAAAAAGACAAGTACGGCATGGGCGACTACAACTGGAAGAAAGGCGAGTTCATCTGGAAAGAGTCGGCCAAACCCGTGTATGCCTGGTACGGCGGATTCATGAAACGGATCCTGCTCGGTGATACGCTGGACCGCACCCAGGCCGAAATCAATATCACCGAACCGGTGGGGTCCATTAACGATCCCAATTCCAAGATATCGCCCTTCAAGATCATGAAGGGGGTGCAGGCCGTGGATGCCAGCTATGATTATCTGCTGGTGCCCCATCTGTTTCCCAAAAACAAGGAAGATAAAACCGCCTATTGGAAGCATCGCGACTGGCAGAAATCCTTTTCCGCCGGCATGCAGGCCAAAGGCATGAAATACTCGGGTCAGTATGAGTGGATCACCACCAACATGTACTGGGGGGTCGAGCATGAGGTCATGCCGGCCGACATGGCCCTTTCCTGCGTGCAGTGCCACGAAAGCCTCAAAGGTGAGCGTACCTGCAACCGTTGCCATCAGGACAACCGCGATGTGGATTTCAAGTCCATTGCCCACAAGGGAACCGATTTTTCCTACATGGCATCCAAAGGCCGCGATGTGAGCCATCTGGTCGGCACCACGGACTACATCGACTTCAAGGCCTTGGGATACAAGGGCGATCCCATTATTTACGGGGGGCGCTTCAAAAAGCTGCCCATGGGGTACAAGGCTCACAAATAAACAATTGAATTTGGCCACAGCGTCCCGGTCCACCCATTTTCCCCGTGTAGCGGAATAATGGGTGGCCGGGGGTGCTATTCAGTCGATTCACGCATTCATCGCCAGCTTGCGTAAACAGTATTGATGAGATCTATCCAGATCGTTTTTTTAATGTAAAAATATAATTATCGGTTTGACAGATAGCTTTCATTTGCTTAAATTAAAATAAGTTATCCACTATCTTGAAACCGACCCAAGGTGACGGTGTTACACGTAAAACAATGCGTTGGAAGGGGATTTGTCCCTTCTTATGGAAAATCAATTTCCGCAGATAACAGATATTTCCTTTTTGCCTATGTGAAAACATCGGCTTTTCAAACCATCAACGAAAGGAGCGTGTCATGGCTGAAGAAGTAGAGGTCGGGTGTGCCCGGCCCACCGGCGGACCCGTCGGTGAAGAAGTACCAGAAACCCCTGAAAAAGCAACCATTGCACCCGTCAAGGAGGAAATGAGCATGATTCATGTCGGCGAAAAAGCCCCGGACTTTGTGGCCCCGGGTTACCAAAAAGGCAAATTTATCAACGTCAAGCTTTCGGAATATCTGGGGAAATGGGTGGTGCTATGCTTTTATCCCGGTGATTTCACCTTTGTCTGAGCCACTGAAATTTCGGCGGTCGCCGAAAAATATTCTGAGTTCCAGAAACTGGGGGTGGAAGTTCTCTCCATGAGTATTGACAGCATGTTTGTTCACAAAATGTGGGATGATCATGAGCTTTCCAAAATGGTTGATGGTGGCGTGCCTTTCCCCATGCTGTCCGATGCCGGTGGCAAGGTCGGCAGATTGTTTGGTGTCTTCAACGAGGCTGCCGGCGTGGAAAACCGGGGGCGCTTTCTCATTGATCCGGATGGTGTGGTGCAGGGGTTCGAGGTACTGACACCGCCGGTGGGACGTAATGTCAACGAGACCCTGCGGCAGATCCAGGCCTTCCAGCTGATCCGCAAGACCAAAGGGGCCGAGGCCACGCCGTCCGGGTGGCGGCCCGGCAAAAAGACCCTCAAGCCGGGGCCGGATCTGGTGGGTAACGTCTGGAAGGAGTGGAAGACAAGTATGGCCTTCGACTAAGAGCCTGTTTGATAAATCCGTCTAAGGCCCGCTAACGGCGTTGGAACGTGTCTCAAAATGCTCACATATTACATATATGCGCAGCAATTGAGCCACTTTCCGCCTTGTTATCGGACCTGATCCAGACTTCTCAAACAGGCTCTAACCGAATTTCACTTTGGACCCCAACCTTTTTTTGCATCAATGGGGGTAAATTGAGCGATTGTCGGGCTTGCCGCAAGATGCAGGATGGCTTTTTCACCAGGGTCACCCGAGTGACCCCAAGGGTATGCAACATTGGGGGTGAAAAAGCCATCTCAACGCCACGGGTGCGGTAAGACCGGCAATTCCAAAGGGTCACTTTTTTTTTGACAATTAAAAATTACGTAACATTTTTTCTGTATTCCGCTCTTCATTACCATCAACAATCAAAATGCTCAATTTAGTCGGGGCTCACGGATTTCCTGGCCAAGAATATCAATTGCGCTGGTCGGGGGCCATAGCCTTCTCACCCATGTTTGTAAAAAAGGAGATGAATATGTATTTCAATCAAATCGCCGTTCCCGGTTTAGGCTGTCTCTCGTATGCCATTGGCTGTCCGCGGGCCAAGGCCATGGCCGTAATTGATCCCAAGCGTGATGTCCAGGACTATCTGGAGATTGCCCGTGAGGAGGGCATGCAGATCACCCATATCATCAACACCCACGTGCATGCCGATCATGTGAGCGGTGACCAGGAACTGCGGTTGGCCACGGGTGCAGACATCTATATCCACGAAAGCGCGCCGGTGGAATACAAGCACAAGGATCTCAAGGAAGGCGATGTTTTCGAACTCGGCGCCGCCAAAATCGAAGTTCTGCACACGCCGGGTCACACCCCCAACTCCATCTCCCTGCTGGTGACCGACAAGGCGCGCTCGGAAGAGCCCGAGATGCTGCTAACCGGTGATCTGCTTTTTGTCGGTGACATCGGACGTCCCGACCTGCCGGGGGCGGAGATTCTGGATGAACAGGTGAAGAATCTGTACAAAAGTCTATATGTCAAGCTGGCCGACTACCCGGATCATCTGGAAGTATTTCCGGCGCACGGGGAGGGCTCGCTTTGCGGGCGGGGAATGAGTGCCAAAAAAAGCTCCACCCTTGGCTATGAGCGGCGGGCCAACCCCATGCTGCGATTTGAATCGTTCGAGGCTTTTAAGAAGGATGTGATGTCGGCGTTTCCCGTGCGGCCCAAGAGTTTTTCTCACATCATTCAAACCAATATCAAGGGGGCGGCCACCCTGGATGCCTGTCCCATGGATAAAAGCCTGACCCCCAAGCAGTTTGAAGAGATGATGAACGACGGCGCCATCGTCATCGATGCCCGCGATTCAGCGGCCTTCGGCGGCTTTCATATCCCGGGCAGCATCAACATCGGGTTTGAAAAACAGCTGGCCAACTGGGTTGGTATGGTGGTGGATCCCAACTCGGAAATTCTTCTGGTGGTGGATGACCGAGAAGATTATGATCGCATGGTCACCGAACTGCATCGCATTGGCTACGACCTGATCTTCGGCTATCTTTCCGGCGGCATCATGGCCTGGCTGATGAGTGGTCGGCCCGTGGATCAACTGGAGCAGATTTCACCCCAGCAATTATCCGAACGGTTGGAGAGCAGCAATCTCCGCGTCATCGATGTGCGCACACCGGCGGAATGGAATGACAGCCGAATCAAATGGGCCGAGCATCTGCCCCTGTCGGATATCCTTGCCGGTAAATTGCCGGAAGCGGAAAAAGACGAAGAAATGGTGCTGCAATGCGGTAGCGGCTACCGTTCCAATATCGGTGCCAGCATCCTGCGCCAGGCCGGGTTCTCGAAGGCCAAATCCTTGGCCGGCGGTATTTTCGCCTGGTCCAACGCTGGGTATCAGTTGGTTGCCGCCTAAAGGTCGTTTAAAAAATCCGCATTAGGCCCAATAACAATGCGGAAAACGGCTCGAATGCGGATCATATACACACTATGTGAGCATTTTGAGCCGTTTTCCAAGGCCGTTTGCGGGGCTATGCGGGTTATTCAAATCCTTTCTTTGAACTTGATTTTCCTCCAAATTTTTCAGGGAGCAGGGGCGGATTTAGCCGCCCTTGCGCCTTGGCATACCATCCTGATTCTTGCTGCGATCCCAATCGAATAAGAGGCCTTCCTTAGGTGTCAGTTTGCGCAGCCACCGTTTTGATTTTGAAATCTTGGGCCAGGGGGTATACAAAGGAAAAATAGAAAACCATAGTCAGCAACGATTTTTCTTGCTTTCCGTTTCCACATTTGGAGCCACCATGGTTGAATTATCTCAACAGTCTGACGCGGTATTTCCCTTATCCGTTGAGGCCGATTACACCCCGTTCATCAATTTCGCGATGCAACAAAACGCGGTTCCACTGCTTCGGGGCCTGGTTGTAAATAACCTTTCCGACAGAAAGGCGACTGACGTGGTTGTCCGTGTGTGGAGCGACCCACCGGTCGTTGCCGAAAAGATTTTGAGGGTGGATGTGATCGCACCCGGTGCCGGCTACACATTCTCGCCCGTTGCGCTCACACTCCAGCGCGGTCTTTTGCGTAAACAGTCCGAACGCGAGGAGGGGCACCTGTGGATTGAGCTCGCTGCCGGTGGAGTTGCGCCGTTACGCAAGCCACTTCCCCTGTCTGTGCTTGCCTACAACGAGTGGATCGGCGTTTCCCTGCAGCCGGAGATCATTGCCGCGTACGTGCTTCCCAACGACCTTGCTGTGGAGCGTATCCTTGCCCAAGCCTCGGCGCTGCTGCTGGAAAAGACACAGGACGGATCCTTGTCGGGATACCAGAGCGGGGACCCCCGTCGCGCATATTCGCAAGCTGCTGCGATCTATTTCGCGGCGGCTCGCCAGAAGATCGGTTATATCAATCCTCCGGCGAGCTTCGAGGAAACCGGTCAGAAGATCAGGACCCCGGAGCACATCCTTGATCGAAAACTGGCCAGCTGCCTGGACACGACGACGCTGCTTGCCGCGTGTTTTGAGCAGGCCGGGTTGCGACCGGTAATCGTGCTGGTAGCGGGGCACGCATTTCCCGGCGTGTGGCTTGTGGACAAATCTTTTGACGATACTGTGACCCACCATGCATCGATTCTTTCGAACCGGATCGATCTGGGCGAGTTCCTTGTCATGGAATCGACGGGTATCACCAAGACGCCGCCATTGAGCTTTAAGATTGCATTGGAGCAGGCAACGGCTCACCTTCATACCCGGACACACGTTTTTATAGCGGTGGACGTAAAGGCTACACGCAACGCTGGTATCCGTCCGCTGTCACTGACTGAAGAGATTGGTGGCTTGGCGGATGAGGACATCAGCCCTGGTGGAGAAAACCTCTCAACCGGCGAGGACCTGAGTGTTCCGCAACCGGTTGCCGAGGCGGGTATGTTGAAATCGACCTACCCACCCCGCGATCAGGAGCGTGCCGCCGATCGTCTTTCACGGTGGAAGACCAGCCTGCTCGATCTCAGTCTCCGCAACCGGTTGCTCAACTTTAAGGACACCAAGAAAACGATCCCGCTGCTTTGCCCTGACATCGCGGGGCTGGAGGACGCGCTGGCCGCCAGCCAAGCGTTTCGCGTGCGGCCCAAGCCGGATGCCTGGGGACCATCCGACCCCCGTGATGCAGCGTTGCACCAGGCACAGACGGGTACGGACGCCTTGTTCGACTACCTGCGTGAGGAAATGGTGCAGCAACGTCTGCACGCAGCGATTAGCGAGCATGAGCTGGCTAACCGTCTCACTCAGATCGAGCGCGCGACCCGTTTAGGTCTTGAAGAGGGCGGCGCAAACATGTTGTTTCTCGCTCTCGGCTGCCTGGTTTGGAAAGAGGACGAGAAAAGTGCTATCGAACGCCGCGCGCCGATTCTGCTGATTCCCATGCGTATCGAGCGCAAGTCCGTGCGCGAAGGATTCCGTATCCAGCGCATCGATGAGGAACCGCGGATCAACATCACGCTGCTCCAGAAACTCAAGTTTGATTTCAACATCCGTGTCGACGGTTTAGACCCTTTGCCCGAAGGCGAGTCCGGTCTGGATGTACCGAAAATCCTGCGCACGATTCGTCAGGCGATCAAACGTGAGACGAGCTGGAAGGTGGATGAATGCGCCAATCTCGCTATTCTCACTTTTTCCCGCTTCCTGATGTGGTTGGACCTTGAGGCGAACGCGGCTGAACTCAAGAAAAATCCAGTCGTCAACCATTTGGTTGAGTCCTCGAACGGGTTGTTCGACCCTGGTGCCATGTTTCCCGAACTGGAAACCCTGGACGAGCAGTATCCGCCATCGGCCACCTTCTGCCCGCTCAATGCCGACTCATCCCAGCTTCGCGCCATCTATGCAGCGGCACAAGGGGGGACGTTCGTGTTGCAAGGGCCTCCGGGGACCGGCAAGTCACAAACGATCACGAACCTGATCGCCCACTGCCTGACCATCGGCAAGCGGGTGTTGTTCGTCGCCCAGAAGCGGGCAGCACTCGATGTGGTGTACAAGCGCCTTTCCGATGTCGGCCTGGGGCCCTTTTGCCTGGAACTGCATTCGAACAAGACGACCAAGGAATCCTTCCGCGCGCAGCTGCGCGAGGCGCTCAGTGTCGCCGGGACCGGGGCTGTCGGGCACTGGGAGAAGGAGACAACGCGCCTTGCCGCGCAGCGAGGCGCGCTGAACCAATATGTGCGTGATCTTCACGCGCCCCGGGCGTTCGGTAAGAGCGCCTATTGGATTATCTCCCGGCTGATTGGCTTCGGTGACGAACCCAAGGTCGCACTGGATCTTGTCGATCCCGGCGAACAGACCAGCGAGGCGTTCGAGGGAATGCGGGCCGCTGTGCGAGAAATGGCCGAGGTGGTGCGTGTATCCGGCAATCCTGCCGGACATCCGCTGGCCGCGGTTCGGCTGTCCGCTTGGGCCTATGGTATCGAGGACGACGTAAACACTGCGATTCAGGCCGCCGAGGATGTTCACCAAAGCCTGAAAGCCGCGGCTTTGCTCACTCTGCCGGACCTGGGGCTTGAGGTTGACGAGGCGTCGCTCTCCGACTTCCGGGTTGCCGGCCGGCTGACGGCCCTATTGGAAACTGCGCCTAATGGTCTCACCCGGGCGATTTTCTCGGCGCCTGACTGGCAGCACACCAAATCCCAGCTAACCCAGTGGATAGGGCTGGGGCGGGAGTGCTCAACGGTGCGCTCAAAACTGTTGGCGTCTTACACCGACGGGCTTTTCACCCTCGATCTGCCTGCGTTGATCGAAACGCTGCAGGCGAGGAAAGACGCCTGGTTCTGGAAGAAGTGGCGCATGGGTGTTTTCGTCCGCAAAACCGTGCGGACGGTGCGTAAGGACGGCAAGGCCCCCAGCGATTTGGCGGCCTTTACGGAAGAACTGGAGCAGGCGCTGACCCTGGCCGAGGAGCAGGCCAGGCTTGAATCCGAAAATGAGGTCCTTTCCCGGCTCTTCGGCTCTTGTTGGCAAGGGCTTAACTCTCGGTGGGACGTGCTGGAGCAGACCCTGGCGTGGGCAGACAGGTACCGTGCGATCATCGACCATGCGCCGGGTAAGGACCTTGCGGCGAAACAAGAGAACAGGGCGCGGTGGATTCGTCTGGCAACTGAAAGCGGGGTAATGTTTGCCGCCGGAGCGCCGGCCGCACAGCAGGCGAGCGCATTCCGGGCGGCGCTGCAGGATATGGAGGTGCAGAAGGCGCACCTGACCCGTCTGCTGCAACTGGACGTCCCAGCGGCCTGGGGCGGCGAGGCGGAGGCGAGGATGCTCGAGAAGGCCGAGGCAACCATGCAAAACATCGCCGCGAACCTGTCGCGCTTGCGCGAGTGGTCACTTTACCAAGCCTCGCGCGCGATGGTAATCGAGCTTGGCCTTACTGCACTCGCCGAGGCCCTCGAACAGGGGGAGATCGGCGCTCAGCAACTGGAATCTGCATTCGAGCACTCCTTTGCCGACTGGTGGGCAAGGACCGTTCTGAAGTCGATCCCCTCCCTTACCGGGTTCATTGGGGAGCGGCACAACCTTAAGATTCAGGAATTTCGGGAGCAAGAAGCCAGGATCATTGAACTGACCAAAAAGGAGAGCTTCGCCCGGATCGCCAAAAGGATACCGCGGGCAGCGGCGGTCGGTCAGCGCACGCCGTCCAGTTCCGAGGCCGGGCAGTTGCAGCGCTTCGCTCAAGGCGGACGCAAAACGATCCGGCGCATCTTCAAGGAGTGCCCCAACGCGCTGGCCAGGTACAAGCCCTGCGTCCTCATGAGTCCGCTTTCGGTGGCCCAGTTCATTGGCGCGGACTTCCCCAAGTTTGACATCGTTGTGTTCGACGAGGCGTCGCAGATGCCGACCTACGATGCGATTGGTGCGATTGCGCGCGGCAACCAACTTCTCGTTGTCGGTGACTCCCGCCAACTCCCGCCCACGACCTTCTTTGAACGACAAAAGGGTAATGAAGACTACGACGAGGACGATTTGCCGGAGGAACTGGAGAGCATCCTCGAGGAGTCGGAGGTGGCGGGGATAAAGCCCCTGCGCCTGGAATGGCATTACCGCAGCCGCCACGAGAGCCTGATTGCTTTCAGCAACCGTCAATACTACGAAAACCGGCTCCACACCTTTCCGGCGGCATTTACCCGGCACCATCGGCTCGGGGTGCATTGGTGTGAGGTTCCGGACGGCGTGTATGATTACGGAAAGTCGCGTACGAATCGCAAGGAAGCGGAAGCGGTCGTCGACGAGATCGTCAGGAGACTGCGTGATCCCAAAGCGCAAAGCGACTCTCTCGGCGTAGTGACGTTCAGCCAGGCACAGCAAAGCCTTGTCGAGGATCTGATGGACGCTGCGCGGGATGCGTACCCCGAGATCGAGCCGTACTTCACCACGGTCAACGAACCGGTTTTTGTAAAAAACCTTGAGACGGTCCAGGGGGATGAGCGGGACGTAATCCTGTTCTCGATCTGCTACGGGCCGGACGCCGCCGGGATCACCCGCATGAATTTCGGCCCGCTTAACAATAAGGGCGGCGAGCGCCGGCTCAATGTGGCCATCACCCGGGCGCGCAAGCAGTTGCTGGTTTTTTCAAGACTGGGATCTGAGCAGATCGACCGGTCCCGAACTCAGGCGACTGGTGTGCACCACCTGCGGGCATTTCTGGATTATGCGAAGCGCGGACCGATAGCATTTGCGGAAGACATTTCCCGCACGACCGGGGCCGTGGAAACCTTTTTCGAGCAGTCGGTGCTGGATGAATTAACCAAGCGAGGCTGGCGTGTGGACGTGCAGGTGGGGTGTTCGGGGTATCGGATCGACCTGGCCGTCCATGATCCCGATGTTCCCGGTCGGTACCTTTTAGGCGTGGAGTGCGACGGTGCGAACTACCATCGTGCCAAGTCGGCGCGGGACCGCGACCGGCTTCGCCAGACCGTGCTGGAAGGCCTTGGCTGGCGGCTATATCGCATCTGGTCGACCGACTGGTGGCTCCAGCGCACCAAGGAGATCGCAAAACTCGAAAAGGCCCTGACACAGGCGAGAACGACCTCGGCAGCGACCGACACCGTTGACCTGAGCCCCCCGGAAAACCTCCCTGCGACCTACGAACCGACCGATAGCCCCGGCAAAGCGGACGTGAACCGGCGGTTTGCTAAAGACACGGCCCGTGTTGCACCCAATCCGATCCAGTCCATGCCGGTCGCCGGCGAACTTGCCGGACAATCGACATACCGGCGTTACAAGCCAAGTATTCATATCGTTTCGGGTGCGCTTCACGCTTCCACCAACGCCGGCAGAGTGCGCGACCTGGTCCGATTTATTGTCGATACCGAGGCGCCCTTGCTGTTCGGTTCCCTTTGCTCCGAGGTTACGTCCGTCTGGGGAATAAAAAGAATCGGAAGCCGCATCCGTGCCGTGGTAAAGGACGCGGTAAAGCAGAACAACTTTGTGATTCGCCGATCGGGAAAGCGCGAGTTCGTCTGGACCAAGGCGTTAGCCGAGGAGCCCTACAAGATTTTCCGCATCCCCAGCGAGAAGGACCCGAAGTTGCGCAAGGCGGCGGAAATCTGCCCGGAGGAAGTCGCCAACGCGGCTTGCCAGGTGCTCAACATGCATATCAGCATGAGCAAGGATGATCTTACGCGAGAAACCGCCACCCTGTTCGGCATCAGGCGACTCGGGGACAGGATGCGGTTGTTCTTCGATGAAGGCATCGAGCTGATGCAGAAAAACGGCTGGTGCCAAGTGGAGGGAGATAACCGTGTCATACCCTGAGCCAGGGAAGCAGGCCATTTAATATCTCCTCAACATGGTTTGCATGAAAACAATGGTGATTGATCGGTTCCAGTGGGTGTGCTACATACTCGTGTACAATGAACGGCGTACAGAAAATGACAGATCGTCGAATTGGGTCGATGATTTAAAAAATATATAAATAATACAATTTTTTATATCTATATGGTGGCACCTGTGATGGCTAATGAATCAGCGCTTATTGAAGTGGGATACGGACGCTCAAGCCATGATCAAGCCTACACGGCGGGTGAAAATGCGGCCCGTCAGGCATTCCAAGGAACCAGCAGATATCCACTGACGGTCGTTTTTGTCTTTACGTCAGTGTGTTACGACATTTCCTCTTTGCTTTCCGGCATTGCCCATATTGTGGGTGATGTCCCCATTCTTGGGACCACCACCGCTGGAGAGATTTGCAACACGGCAAGCACAAACAGCGTATTGGTGATTGCTCTGGCTTCACCCTATCTGCATCTTCGCTCCGGTGTGGGTCGGCATGTATCGGCCGACTGGCAACGGGCAGCCGCTCAAGCGCTTGAAACGGATGATCTCACCCCCTATTTTTCAGGATATGATAATCCGATCTGGTCTGAGTTGACAAGACGAGGCAAATCGGTTTTTGGTCTTGTTTTCACCCCCGGTAATACCCGTCATGCCGATTCACGCAGCTTTGAAATTCTCGAAATGCTCAAGCAGCGGTCCGTGGCCCGTGTCCCATTTTTTGGCGGTGCGTCTGCCGATGACTGGAATATGGAAGCCAATGCGGTCATTTTTGGAAAAAAGGCTTATCCCGACAGTCTGCTGGTTGCGATTTTTGAGACCAGCCTGCGGGTTGGCATTTCCATTGGTCATGGTTTCACGCCATCGGATAAACAGACGGTGGCCACGGTTGTTGAGGGGCATGAAGTGGTAGAGCTGGATGCCCAACCGGCAGCAGACCGATACGCACAGCTTTTGGGGTACGACCGCGAAGCGCTGACCGGCAAGCATTTGACCTTGAGTACAGGCCGGCCGGTCGGAATAAGGGACAGGCTGGGCCAGCATTACATCAATGTGGCTAGCTTTTTTTCTGATCAGGGAGGGGTAAGGTTTTCCCAGCCGGTCGTCCAAGGCAGCCGTCTGACACTGATGGAATCGTCTTCCGATCGCCTCATCCAGGCTGGCCGGGAAACCCTGCGCAGGGCATTATTGCGCGGTGGGATTGATCATCCAGCAGTAGTATTTGTCTTCTCATGTGCTCTACGCTCACACTTCATGCAGGAACGATACCCGGAAGAGATATCGGCAATGCAAGACCTATTGCCTCATTCGCCGATATTGGGTTTTTACTCATTCGGCGAACAGGGGGTTTCCGACGCGGGTGTCAGTATTCACGGCAACGGGATGATCGCTGCTTTGGTGATTGGAGATGAACTGAGTGTTGCCGCCGAAGTTGCCGAAGCGAACGCACGCCTTCTCGAACAGCAGCAGGCTGCTGAAAAACAACTGCACCTTCAGGCCACCATACTATCCGCCATAAAAGATACGATTATCGTCATTTCTCCGCAAATGCAGACGCTGTGGTGTAATCAGACGGCGAGGGAGTTTTTTGGTGACCGCGAGGAGATGTTCAGCGACCCTTGCTATTGGTTTTACAAACATCGTAGCGAACCCTGCAACGACTGTCCGGCGATCAAGGCTATGACCACCGGTCATACCCATCAGGCCATTAGCCAGTCATATGATAAAAACGACCGGCCGGTCTGGCGGTTGAACCGGGCCTATCCTTACTATGATGAAAACGGACAAATCGCCGGTGCAATAGAAGTTGTCTCTGATTACAGTGAGCAAAAAAGGATTCAGGATGCCCTTCAGAATAGCGAATTGACCCTGAAAAGAGCCCAGACCGTGGCCGGCGTGGGAAGCTGGCTTCTGGATGCCGTCAACAATGTGCTCAATTGGAGCGATGAAACCTACCGACTGTTTGGTGTTGAGAAAAGCACGCCCCTGACCATTGGGACGTTTATCCGGTGCGTCCATCCCGATGATCGCAAGGCCGTCACCAATGCCTGGCAGGCCGCATTGAAAGGCGCTCCCTATGATATCGAACACCGGATCATGGCCGGCGACCAGGAACGCTGGGTGCATGAAAAGGCCAAAATCACCTTTGATGGCGATGGCGAGCCGCTGGAAGCGATCGGTACGATTCAGGATATTACTGCCCGAAAAAATGCGGAAATCGCGCTTGCCGAAGAGCGGCGAATGTTCATCGGCGGGCCGACCATGGTTTTCAAATGGCTGAACACGCCAGGTTGGCCGGTGGCCTATGCATCTCCCAATGTGCAGCAAATTTTAGGTTATTCGCCGGAGATGTTGATCGCCGGCCAACCGGCTTATGAAACATTGGTGCACCCGCAGGACCTGAATCGGGCAATGGCCGACATGACGACCCACATCGAGGCGGGCGATGATTATTTTGAGCACCGTCCCTACCGGTTGCGCAAACGTGACGGCAGCTGTGTTTGGGTTGCCGATTTCACCACCATTGTTAAAAGCAGCTCCGGCGCCATCCAGTATTTTTTAGGCTATCTGGTGGATATCACCGCCTTGAAACATTACGAGGCCTTGATTCAGGCCGAGCGTGATCTGGGGGCGGCATGGAGCGGCGCCCGTACGTTTCACGATCGGCTGAAATGCTGTCTCGAGGTTGCCATCCGGGTGTCGTCAATGGATTGCGGCGGTATCTACCTGGTCGACGAAAATGACGGCAGCCTTATTCTTAGCGAGCATCAGGGGTTGCCCGATGATTATATTAGGCGTGTGACATATTTTGCAACTGATTCGGAAAATGCGCGATTGATAAAAAAGGGACGTCCGGTCTATTCGTCCCACAGGGATTTAATCGCAAAGTATCTCAAGCGCCCAGTCGTGGAAGTGTTTGGGGCTATCGGAATGATCCCCGTGCTTTTCGACAACCGCGTGGTTGCCTGCCTGAACGTTGCCTCAACCACCCTGGAACAAATTCCCGGACACAGCCGTGAGGCGTTGGAGCGGATTGCCCGTTATGCCGGTGCCTTTATTGCCAGAGAAATCCAGGAAGAGAAAAACCGCCAGAGCCGCCGGGACCTGGACATGCTTTTCAACACCGTCGAGGATATGATTTTTATCCTCGACCGAAACGGCTGCATTATCCAGTGCAATCGAATTGTCCTCGATAAGTTGGGTTATTCAAACGAGGACTTGATTGGCAGGCCGATTCACATTGTCCACCCGCCTGATCGACATAGGGAGGTAAGAGAGGTGATTGCGGCAATGCTGTCAGGAGATATCGATACCTGCTCGATCCCATTGAAAACCCAAGACGGACGTCAGATATCCGTGGAAACCAAGGTCAAGGTCGGCTTATGGAACGGACAGGATGCCATTTATGAAATCAGCCGGGACATCACAGAGCGGATACGGGTGGAAGAGCAACGGCAGCAAATGGTGAAGGCCGAAAGTCTCGCGTGTATGGCCGGTGCGATCGCCCACCATTTTAATAACGCCCTAACCGCTGTAATCGGCAACCTGGACCTGGCCAGGGATGCATTACTACCGTATGCCAAAGTGGAAAAGAAATTGATCGAGGCCGAGAAAGCGGCTCATCGGGCAGCTGAAATGAGCCGACGCATGCTGACCTTTTTAGGACAGATACATTCACGTCCGGAGACTGTCGATCTTGCCGGAATATGCCACAAACATCTGGCCCAAACCAAACATCGTCTGCCGACAGGCGTTGTCATGAACGTTGATCTACCTGCCAAGGGACCATTGATCACGGGCGACCCTTTGCTGTTGAACCAGGTGTTGGACATCCTGCTGGTCAACGCAATCGAAGTGCTAAGCGGTGAAAAAGGTATGGTGTCGGTGGCCGTCAATGCCATTGACGCTAACGCGATTCAGGATCATAACCGCTTCCCCGTGCAGTGGCAGCCGTCGATGGATAGATATGCATGTCTGATGGTCAGGGATAATGGCAAGGGGATGAAAAAGAATAAGATCGGCCGTATTTTCGATCCGTTTTATTCCGATAAATTCCCTGGCCGGGGCATGGGGCTCGCTGTAGCATTGGGAATTGTCAAGTCACTGGACGGGTGTATTCAGGTAACAAGCGCGCCTTATCAGGGAAGTGAATTCCGGATCTTTTTGCCTTTGATGGAAGCATCCGACACACCAACGAATTGAATGTTACTGCCATTTCCTTTTTAGTTGATTATTTTCCGATTTATGCCTAAAATCCAAGTTGTTATTAGGAAAGAGCAGTTGCGCACGTACGAATGGGCATTTTACTTTAATACCGCAAGTGCATCTTGAAACGGTCCATGCACCCGAAAAAAATAGAAATCAATCCAAATACAGTTGCCCTGTCCCTGCCACCTTTGCCATTTGAATACCAACTGCCCCCGTAGAGAAAATTTTTTGAATTGTGACACGGATCACATAACTTTTTTTTCGCAACGCTTAGGGTAAATTATAAAAGCCGAGGTATTATAATCCCGGCCCTGTTGGTTTGTTTATACAAAAAAGCAGAACCTTGTCCGGAATGATCCAGTCCAGGAATTTGCTGGTCACCTGTTGAGTTGCTCAATTATCCCAAAAAAATCAGGATGGGGATGGTGTTCCGCCCTGCTCCCATGCTCTGCCTGGAATCACGAATTGGCATTAAAAAGACCTGAAATGATTTCCCACGAAAGGAGCGTTGGAGAAAGGCAACATAAAGATATGAGGAGAGGGAGAAAATGTTAAAAGGTATTAGAATGATTGGAGTACAGGAATGGTTCGTCCATAAAGTAAAATCTAAAATTATAATTGGTCTCCTAAAAATTGGACTGTTACTTCTTTGTTGCTCTTTATCTATCGTCATCTCGCCAAATGGTGTTCAAAGTGCTGAAGAAGAAGTCGTCCCACCAAAGCTTGCCGCACCTACCGGACTTCGGGTTGTAAGTGTGACTGATGCCGTTCCTGACGTAGTTGAATCAGAAAATAATGAAGAAAATAAAACGCCGACAGATGACTCAGAAGACGCAGAAGCCAGTTACCAACAAATAGAGCCGCCAAAAAATGTAAGAATTGTGATTGAATACTAGTAGTGGGCAAAATCGACCTGCTCGGCTCCTAGTGGATGCAAGGCATCTTTCCGTACGGGATTCTTGTCATGATTGCCGGGCTGTCAATCGTACATTCAGCATCCCAACGGACACCTATTTGACTAATTTTTATGTTCTTTAGGGGGCGGTAAACACGTCTGCAGTGACGCCCAGCGCCTTCAAATACTCCAGCTGGAATGATTTTAAAGGTTTTGCCAACTGCCTGTGGTTGCCGATGGTGATGACCATGATGGAAGTAAACTTGGTAGTCATCATGAAAGCGGTCGGTTTTCGGGTTTTCCGGCGAACCCAGCCGGGCAGTTCACAATCGTTGGTTTCGACATATTGGCGCATGGAACGCTCCATCAAGCGCCAAATCAAAAGAGAGATCAACAACACCAGACCCAATACTTCGATCCTACGGGCCTTCTTCAAAAAGATACTGTTTACGATGGCAGGATCTTTCAGAAAGCTGAAGTTTTGCTCAATACCAATTTGGCTTTTGTACAACGAAAGCAGCGCTTCGGCGGGCCAAGCCTCCTGCTGATCCAAAAGGTTGGTCAACAGGACAAAACAACCGGCTTCTTCCCTGATAGGGGCGACCTTGTCCGGGGCTTCGGTAACGGTTGTTGTCACACAATATTCATAGCGCAAGACCTTTCTGGGTTTGTCGAGGGCAGGCCGGCCGCGACCATATTTGGGCATTTCTTGAACATCCGCCTGAAGGTGGTGGTAACTGGCGTCGGATTGCCGGATCAGTCTGTCTGCCGCGGCCTGAGCATCTGCTCGGCAATAGTACACGGTATCCGTGACTTTCTTGCAGTCGGTGTCGAGTTTTTTGCGGTCCTGCTTAAGCATGCGGTCGATACGTTTGTGACGCCTTTTGTCATGAGCGCTGGAATGGACGACGATTGCCCGGTAGGGTTTCCCATAAAGCTCCACGGTACCGTCATAGGCCCGGTAGTGAGCAACGGGTCGATTGGGACGATCGTGTTCTTCAGCCAGAGGACCGATATCGATCCAGTCATCTTCGAGCACGGCTTCACGAATGATTCGGCTGCATTCGTTGTAGGTCGCCGGCAACCGGGATAAAAACCAAGTCTGGTCACTGCATTTGGCAAGATTGTTCTCGGTGACGAAGGCTGAATCGGCCACATAAACATAGGCTCCCGGCTCAAGCCCATGCTTGGCCATGTATTTCGAGATGTTGGTCAATAGTTCATTGTTCAAGGTCTTGTCCGAGGCGTTGCCGTGGGTGGTGGTACCCAAAATAGGGATGTTGCGGTCGACACACAGCATCGACACTAAAAACTGTTTGAGATCTGGACGTTTATCCTTGCTATAACCGTAGGTAATGTCAAAGGGCGGACCCGCCAGAACGAAATCACCGTAAACACTAACGGAAGTGGTGTCGAAGTGAAGCCGACGAGGATCGACGGCAAAGACGGTTAGGGCATTCTGTGCAATCTGAGAAAAGATCTTCTGGGTGCCGGTCTCGAAAATTTGATCCATGGATCGCCCAAGATTGTAATCGCAGAACCGTTCCGGTTCGATGTCACTGCCCAGGAGCAATGCCGTGTCTTTTTCTTCGAAGAACTCTGTCAATCGGTAAAGCGGGGTACGACCAGACAGCGTGTCGAGGACCATGGCGAATACCGCCATGCCTGGGCTCAATTCCATCTGTGAGTCGACCATTTGATCGATGGTTTCAACCAAACCGATTTTCTGAGCATATGCTTTGACGATGGGCAAATGCCTGGCATCGGTGATGGTCATATTTTCGGTATCGAACGGTGGCATCTGCCCCTCCTTTTTGAGCGCGATGGTAAAGGTTCGGGCAGTGTAGCAGCAACTACTTGAAATGTCTAGATATTTTTTATTTCATGTAAATACAATACGTTATATTTGATATGGTGTTGTTTTTGCTGAGTAATAAATTGTTTAAAACCTATGCGTAATGGGTGCGGAATGTAAGGTCAATGACCCGCCGAGAAGCAAATCCATACACACAACGCCTGCTGGCCAGACCGGTTTTTCTCTTCCTCGGCAAAATTTCCTTGGCTTTGTATCTAATCCACGAGCCCATCATTCAATACGTCGCCTGGGTTGCTCGACCTGCCAAGGCGTGGAGCTTAAACATGCCCATGCCCCCATGGGGGATCGCCATCGTGCTGCCCGTAAGCCTGGTACTTGCCACGCTGCTTGAACGAACCGTTGAAACCCCGGCACGAATTTTCACAAGGGAGCGACTGCGTGGTTTCAGACATGTGCCTCGCTAAAGTTTTGTCAATATTGACCAGGCGATCCTTCCCGTGAACCGTCATCGAACCTCGGCATCAATTAGTCATGCGCGCCGGCCAAACCAGCACGATGCCGCCCGATCTTGAAACCAGCATCGTCTGCAAGGATGGAGGTGTGCGCCGCGTGCTGATCCAACTCGCATCGGTCGGCGGAAAACTGCTCAGCACCTTCAGCGACATGACCGCCTACTGGCAGAGTGAACAGCGCAACCGTGATCACAATGCCATGTTGGAGATGGTGGCTAAAGGTGAACCGCTATTCGATATCCTGCACGCCATGGTGCTGGCCATTGAATCGGAAACCCCGGCAACAAGGTGCAGCGTGCGGCTGATGGACAAGGGCGGAAAGCATCTGTCCACCTGTATCGCGCCGAACCTGCCCGCCTTTTTCAACGACGCCCTGAACGCCCTGGAAATCGGCAAGGAGGCCGGCTCTTGTGGTACGGCAGCCCGTCGCGGCGAACGCGTCATCGTCCCGGATATCATGGCGAACGAATGCTGGCGCCCGATTCGCGAGCTGGCCCAGCGTGTCGGATTGGCGGCATGCTGGTCGGAGCCGATCATTTTTTCCAGCGGCAAGGTACTGGGAACCTTCGCCATCTACCATGCTGAACCGACCATGCCGAGCCCGGCGGATCTCGATCGCCTCTGTTTTGCGGCTAACCTGGCGGCGATTGCCATAGAAAACAGGAATACCCGTGATCAACTGGTCAAGCGGGAGCGGGCCTTCCGCACCCTGGCTGAAAACGCGCCTGACAATATCACCCGTCATGACAGGAATGGCCGCATGATCTATCACAATCCCCAGCTCGAAAGTACTCTGGGAATCCCCTCCGGGAAAATGCTGGGCAAGCGCGTCAGTGAACTAATCGACGATAGATCGTTCTCCCTCTATGACGAGAAGATTTTTCATGTAATAGAGACAGGAGAGGAGACCATGCTCGAGATTTCCGTGTCCACCGCCATGGGGATGACTTATCACGCGATCCATATGGTAGCCGAACGGGATGAATCGGGGAGGATTACAGGCGTTCTTTCTATCGGGCGAGATATTACCGAATATAAGCGCATGGAGGAAGAACTGGAACGTCAGGCGCACTCCGATCCCTTGACAGGCCTTGCCAACCGGCGCCATTTTATCCAGCAGGCCCACAGCGAACTGAGTCGTATCAACCGCTATGGCGGCGCGCTTTCTCTGCTCATGTTCGATGTCGATCATTTCAAGTGCATCAACGATACCCACGGGCACAACATTGGCGATCTCGCCTTGCAGAAAATCGCCGCCGCCAGTCGTGCCACGATGCGTGAAGTTGACATTATCGGGCGCATCGATGGCGAGGAGTTTGTGGTCCTGTTGCCCCAGACCGGCAGTGTTCAGGCTGTCGACGCCGCCGAGCGACTGCGCATCGCGATCGCCGAAAGCAAGGTGAGGCTTGAAAGTGGTGAATCACTGCACTTCACCGCCTCGTTTGGGGTAACGACCATCTCCGGCAAATCAATGGGAATGGATGAATTGTTGAAGCGATGTGATGCAGCCATGTATCGGGCCAAGGAGAGCGGTCGAAACCAGGTGTGCATCGACTCGACGGATAAATGTTCAACAGATACGGGGTAACATCACTCGAACTCCTCAAGAGAGAAGATTTGCAACGCAAGCAATGAATTGCCGCTGCCGTTTTGACGCGCGCACGCGTCCCAAATGGCTTTTATTATCAAAAAAATCTTGCTAAAGAACAGCTTCAGCATAATGATTCCAATAGATGCGAGCATGTTCTTTGTTCTCTTCTTGTGGAAGAAATCGAGGACTTTTAGGGACTTGGATTGCCAACACTCTTTTTGGTAAAATGTTTAGGTGAGGGTTGCCTGCATTCTTAAATATGAAAGTTTACGTCCATGTTTCGTTTTTCTATTGAGCTGACCGTTAAAGAAGCGCATGTCAATGCCCGCCAGCATGTGTCCTATGACAAGTATCTGGTATTTTTCCAGGAGGCCAGACTTGCTTACCTGGAAATGCTGGGCTACCACTTCGATTTTGGCCCGAAAATTGGAGTGATTGCCACAGAGGCCCACTGCGCCTACAAGAAAGAGCTTCGATTAGGTGATAAGATCACGGTTGGATGCAGAATCCGTGAAATCAGAAAGAAGTCGTTCGTTGCGGAATTTATGATCCTTCAACACGATCAGATCTGTGCTGAGGGGACTGTCACCTTGCTCCATTTTGATTATGAAAACAGGAAAGTCGTTGCTTTTGCGCCCCAATTTATTGAAGATGTCAAGGCATATGAGGGGTTGAACTAAGGCCGGTTTGAACAGTCCACCTTTTGATTTTCAGTTTCTTTTTTGACAATCAACGCCCGGGGCATCCCCTATTTTGGAATCAGGTGGCTGATTTCCTTGACAATAGTATGCCCCTTTAGGTACCAACAAGGATAACACGCTCAAACAATCACTCCCCCCAATCAAGAGGTCCGGATATGAGTTGCCCGTATTGCCAGAAGGCGGCTCTTGCCAATGCCAAATTTTGCCATCAGTGCGGACGCCGATTGACAATCGACTGTCCTGCCTGCGGTGCTTCGAATCCATTCAATAGTAAATTTTGCGGTGAATGCGGCAACGCTTTCGCGGATGGTGCCGTGAGTGATGTTGCCCCATCTGCTTCATCCCGTGACGCTGTAAAAAGACACCCTGTGGCCCAGGGTGAACGTCGCCATTTGACTACCCTGTTCACCGACCTGACCGGTTACTCACGAATGATGGAAAAATTCGACCCTGAAGATGTTCAGGGCCTTATGGAAACCATCACCGCCCGGAGCGTGAAGATCATTAAAGGGTACCATGGCCATATCGAGCGAATTATCGGTGATGAAATATTAGCCGTATTCGGCCTTCCCGTGGCCCATGAAGACGATGCCATCCGGGCCATCAAGGCGGCCCGTGAAATTCATGCGACAGTGGCGGACATCAAACCCAAAAGTATCTTATTGGAAAAGCCGCTGAGCATGCACACCGGTATCAATACCGGGTTGGTGGTCACGGCTCACTCGGCACCTGTCGATGGAACCTTTGATTTATCCGGAGAAGCGGTCAACATTGCCTCGCGCCTTTCCGATGCGGCCGAGCCCAATGAGATCCTGGTGGGGCCGGAAACATACCGCCAGGCCTTTGGATTTTTTGATTTCGATGCCAAGCCGCCCATGACGGTAGAGGGCGCAACGCGCCCGATCTGTATCTACGCCGTAAAGGATGAAAAAGCGCGCCCTGTCGCCGGTCGCCGAAAATTGAGGTTCAACGCCGAACTGATCGGCCGGCAGGCGGAGCTGGATCTTTTACTGCAAAAAATGGAGGCGCTCAAGCAAGGCACGGGGGCCGTCATCTCCATTGTCGGTGAGGCCGGCACGGGAAAAAGCCGGTTGCTGGCGGAGTTTGAAAGAAAGGTCGCCGCTAAGGGGGTCAACTGCAACTGGATCGTTGGTTACGCGTACGCGCACACCCAGCAGGTTCCTTATTATCCTTTGGTGGGGATTGTCCGGCGGTGGTTGGCCCTTGACGGATCGGCCACTGCTGAGGAAATGAGTGCCGGCATTGCCCAGCGGGTCGGCGGACTGCTAGGACCCAGGGCAGAGGAGATCCCTATCATCCAGGGGCTCATCGGGCAGGATGTTGCCGAAACAGAGAGCATGAGCCCTGAACAGTGGCGCGAACGATTGAAAACGGCCATGCTGAATCTATTGTCCGCCATCGCCAGCCAAGCCCCCACCGTGTTTTGCATGGAGGACGTGCATTGGGGCGATGCTGCATCCCTTAAATTGCTCAAAGAAATCATTTTCAATTTCGAGCAGCCGGCAATGGTGATCTGTACAACCCGGCCCCATGCAAGCCTGTTTACCAGCCATGAGACAGAACTGCTCGCACCCATCTACTCGGAAATCCGCATTGGTGAACTGTCGTCATCGGAAACCGAAACCATGATGGCGTCCATGCTCAATACCGATATCCTTCCCGAAGATTTATGCCGCCTGATTCATCAGCGGACCGAGGGGAACCCTTTTTATCTGGAAGAAATCCTCAATGCCCTGGTGGATTCTGACATCCTGGTGTTTGACGATGGCCATTGGCAAATGAACCGGGCCTTCAAAGAGGCGGATATCCCTTCCACCATTCACGGCATCATTGCCTCGCGCATGGACCAGTTGTGCCAACAGGACAGGCGTATCCTGCAGGAAGCCGCCGTGATCGGCCGGGCGTTTCTTTACGATGTATTAAAACGGATTTCGGTTTATGCCGATGCCGTGGACGACGGCCTGTACAAGCTGGAACGGGCCGGCCTGATCCAACCCCGGGCCCTGCAACCGGAGATGGAGTTCATGTTCAAGCACGCGCTGATCCAGGAGGTCGGCTATGGCAGTCTGCTGCGCCGTGAACGGCAGCGGGTACATGAGCGTATCGGACGAACCATAGAACATCTGTACCAGGATCGCCTGTCCGAATTTGATGAAACATTGGCGATCCATTTCCAAAAGAGCATTGCCACGGACAAAGCCACCGATTATCTGATTCGCTCCGGTACCAAGGCGTTGCGGCGATGCGCCCTGGACGAATCGGATCAGTACTTTAAAACCGCCAAATCCATGCTCGAGCAAGAGCAACTGGCCGCCCCGGAAACCAAAAAGCGGCTGCTGGATGTGGTCAACCAGTGGGCCTTCGTTTTCTACTATCGGGGGATGAATCGTAACCTATTAGAACTTCTGGAAAAACAGCGATCATTGGTGGAGGGTCTGGGTGACCCGGTGAGAGAAGGCTTTCATTGGGCTTGGCGCGGCTGCGCACTCTGGCACCGCCATCGTTTCAGGGAATCCTTTGATAGTCTGAAAAAGGCGCTGAAGCTGGGACAGACCGCTGCGCATGCCGATCTGATCGGCTATGCCAGTACCTGGCTGAGCTGGCCCTGCACGGAGTTGGGCCGATTTGACGAAGCCATCCAATACAGCGAGAAAGCCGAGACCCTGTTTGTGGATGGAAGGGTGCAAGACGCTTATTTGTATTTCAACGCCCTATTTGGCAAAGGCTATGTGAATTGGCACAAGGGGGATGCAGAAAACACCCGAAAAATCGGTAAGCAATTATTAAAATTCGGTAAAATGCACGGCAATGTCCGCAGCCTGGTTTCCGGCCATTGTTGTCTGGGCTGGAAGGGACTGATTATCGGAGACATCGACGCTGCCACGGCCAGCTTTAAAACTGCCGTGGGGATGTCGGCTGATCCTTGGTATTCACAGTTTCCCAAGCTGGCCCTATGCTACGGCGCCATCAGTAACGGCAAAATTGAGGAGGCGTTGCCCCTTTTGGATCAGCTGATCGCTTTCAGTGATGATAATGGTGCTGAATTTGTTGGCGAACCGGCTAATTTTTTCAAGGGCCTGACCACCATAATGAATGGTCAGATTCCTAAGGGCCTGGAAATCATGGAGTCGCTGCTATCACGGTGGCAAACCAGCGGCTGTCGCCTGCGCGGCCTCACCTGCGGATACGTCATGGGGCAGGTCTACTTGCTTTTCTATCAGAGTGCCTTGCAGACCGCCGGCCATCCGGTATCATCCCAGGCGGCGCAACTGGCCGAGAAATGCATCCACTGGTTTCAAATCAGTTTGTCGGAAGCGCGGGACATGGGGGCCATTGTCCTGGAAGGGCAGGTATTGTTGGGATTGGGGAAGGCACTGGCCATGATGGATCAAACCGGCCAGGCTGCTGACACATTACAGCAGAGCATGGACGTATTTGCCAAAATACAGGCCACTTTCCATCTCAAGCGGGTCAAGGGCGCGATCGAGGCATTGCCGGCGTCGACATCCGGGATAACGATCTAATGTCTATCCAGAAATGGCTAATTGCTATCAATAGAAAACGATTGAATTCCATATTCAATGTTCGAAGTTGAATGTTCAGTGTTCGATGTTCATTGATCCGTTTCTTAGCCCCCTTCGAGGGGGCTTCATCAAACCACCTGCTATGCAGGCGGCCGGTGATTCGCCCAATTTCGGCGTTGAGCGAAAAATTTTACCACTTAAAAATGTGGAACCGGAGCAAGAGGGGGTGCGAGGGAACTGAGCACGTGGGGGTGTTCAGTTGGACAGCGGTGTGCCCATTGCAGTGCTCCGGTGTAACTATATTATAGTGTTGAATGGGAGGCAGATCAAGTGCTGGATATTACCATGTGGTAATTTTGAGATCAGGTTTTGGTAAGTTTCAGGTGGTAGGCTGTAGGCCAATGATGGGATGAACCCAAAACGATACTTCCTCCTTATTCTTCTTCCCCTATGCCGGGCCACCGTTAAAGTGGCCCGGCCTTCCTTTGTCTATTCGGATTGGAAACTGCGAATAATATACCCGCCGGATTTTTCGTCGGGTTCCAGTTCCATGAGACCGCGGCTGGAGGCTTCATCCAAAAGGTGTTTGAAAGAGCGAAATCCATAATAGGACTCGTTGAATCCCGGCCGGCGGCGCTTGAGGGTTTGTTTGACCATGGATCCCCAGATTTTGTCCTCCGACCCGCGTTCTTCGGCCAGGGCCTCGAGGGTTTCCATGACCAGATCCAGTGCCTCCTGGGTCAGTGTCTCGGCGTCCTCCTTCGATCCAGCCTCATGGGCCTGGGGTTTGAAGCCTTTGGCCGGTGGTTTGCGGGCCGGTTTTTTGGCTTTTTTCTTCTTGCGGACCAGATTATCGTAATAGATGAATTCATCACAATTGGCGATCAACAGATCCGAGCTGGAATTTTTCACACCCACGCCAATGACGTTTTTATTATTTTCGCGCAGTTTACTGACCAGTGGGGAAAAATCCGAATCACCGCTCACGATCACAAAGGTGTCCACGTGGGCTTTGGTGTAACACAGGTCCAGCGCATCCACCACCATGCGGATGTCAGCGGAATTTTTGCCGGATTGACGGACATGGGGAATTTCGATCAGCTCGAAAGCCGCTTCGTGCATGACGGATTTAAATTCTTTGTAGCGTTCCCAGTCACAATACGCCTTTTTAACCACGATACTGCCTTTGAGCAGGAGACGTTCGAGTACCTTGTTGATGTCGAACTGGGCATAGCGCGCGTCACGCACGCCCAGGGCGACGTTTTCAAAATCGCAGAAAACGGCCAGGTTGGCGGTTTCCATCGTTTTGGTCATGATTTCCTTTCCGGACCAATGGGTCATTTCAAGATAGGCACCAAGTCAGATTTACAATTCGTAAACCCATCTTATCTTCAATAGATAACAATGCCAACCGGAAAGGAGACCGCCATGGTCGAACTTCAAGAAATATCCGATGCCTATTCTCTGGAAACCGTAAATCTGGAGGTCAGCGATACTGACCTTGACCTGGCCGCTGCCAGTGCCATTGCCAAGACCAACGCCAGGTCCATCAACAGCAATGCCATGATGCTGTCTTACCACAGCACGAAGACAGGCGAATTCTGGCCCAATTACGAATGCGGCGCTGGCGACGGCCGGCCGCCATGGATCGTTTTTGCCGAATCGCGCGGCTACAACCTGAAAATCGATATCAACAACGGCGAGTTTGAATTTTTTTACGTGCGTCTGTGAACAGTTCTATCGCATCATAGACAACGGCCGCATGATCTAAGGTCCGACCACGGGTAGGGACGGATTGTGGATTCATGCTTTATCTTTTTTTAAGTGGGTAACAAAGTTTACTCGCAGGCCCTATTGCCTGTCAATTGGGCTGTGAAAACAAAGGGAAAACGTGTCGTCGGGACGATGCTGCAATGGCGCTGAACCCGGCTCTATTTTGCATCCGGATGTTGACAGTTGGAATAAACCCCCTCAATATAGTGAATGCACCTCATGATGGGAAACCTGTGTTTCCCATCAATCATTTCTCGATCTAAAAAATAAATTGGAAAATCGATAAGCGGTGCACAGGTCCTGCTTTTTAACCCGTTCCCAGAAAATTAGGAAAGATGCCCATGGTGGCGGTGAAAAAAGTCCGGAAAGCGATGAATATTGATCCTGGTCGGATAAATCCCTCGTTCGTGCAGAAGAAGGAGGTCCCATGGTACAGCCAATCAAGGTTCCGGATATTGGAGAGAAAGTAGAATCGGGAGTAGTTGTCGTTGTCCACATCAAGGTCGGAGATACGGTGGTAGTGGACGACACCGTGATTGAATTGGAAACGGATAAAGCATTGGTAGAGATTCCATCGCCCTTTGCCGGCCGGATTACCGATGTGTTGGCCAAGGTTGGCGCCCATATGAAGGTTGGAGATGCCATCGCCCGTATCGAAATTGAAGCGGCTGACCCATCCACCGGTTTGAAGCCGTCGGTAGTAGACGGTGACGGTCGGATGAATGAACCCGAAGGCGGGGAAGCCGAAGCCGCCTCGGATGCTAAAGATCAACCACAGCCCGACCCATCCGACATCCCGATTACGCGGACGATGGTGCCGGCATCACCGTCTATTCGTCGATTGGCCTGGGAATTGGGGATTGATCTTTATTCGGTCGATGGTAGCGGGCCAGGAGGTAGAATTTCGGAGGCGGATGTCAAGGGCCATGGTCGTCAACAGCAGACGGATGCATCGAAGCCGGCGCAATGCTCTTCCCCTTCCGATGCGAACCATTGGGGAGACGTTGATATTCAGGAAATGGACACGGTCCGCCGTTTAACGGCGCAAAGTACATCGGCCTCCTGGACCACCATTCCCCATGTGACTCAGTTCGATGAAGCAGATATTACTGGAGTGATGTCGTTTATCGAGAAAAAGTCCCATGAATGTCAACAATTGGGTGTCAAACTCAATTTGACCGCGATTATTACCTGGATCTGCGCTCAGGGGCTGAAGCGTTTTCCCCGGTTCAACGCCAGCATTGACGTTTCAAAAAACCGTATCACGCTCAAGCGTTATGTGAATATCGGCATTGCTACGGACACACCGCGCGGCCTGCTCGTGCCGGTGATCCGCGATGCCGATCTGAAAAGTCTACTAACAATTGCCGAATCCATTGATCTACTGTCGGCCAAAGCACGCAATAAAAAAATACGTTCCGACGAAATGGATGGAGGCACCTTTACCATTTCCAACCAGGGGGGAATCGGCGGGACAGGATTTACACCGTTGGTGCTGTGGCCTCAGGTAGCCATTTTAGGGGTGAGCCGATACGGTATAAAACCGGTTTATATCGGGGACCAATTTGAACCACGGACAATTTTACCGCTTTCTCTTTCTTACGATCATCGCAACATTGACGGTGCTGATGCGGCGCGATTTTTGCGCTGGATCTGTGAAGCACTGGAACAGCCACTCAATCTGTTTATTGATTGAATCATTGGTGGCTGACCCGGTGGCCTTTTAAAAACGTGCCTGCGAATCCCGTCTTAAGGCTTGCGAATTCCAAACCATCGGCTGTATAAAGACTTCTTTGCGGTGACAGGTGCGGCGCTTGACACCGACGTCTGATACTTTCCCCCAAATCCATCAAGTATTTGAAAGCGAGTATCATTTATGACAGACAATAACACCCAATTGGCGGTGATCGGTGCTGGTCCGGGCGGGTATACGGCCGCTTTCCTGGCCGCCGACATGGGGATGACGGTTACCCTTATTGATCCAGCTGATTATCCTGGCGGGGTTTGCCTTTACCGGGGGTGTATTCCTTCAAAGGCGCTGCTTCACGTGGCCAGCCTGATCCATGACGTGGCGGCGGCCGAGTCGTGGGGGGTATTTTTTGGCGAGCCTAAAATTGATGTTGAACAAATGGAGCGGTGGAAATCCAAGGTGGTAACGGACCTCACCAGCGGTTTGGGACGTCTGGTCGCTCAGCGTAACATCACCTACCTGCGGGCCACGGCCAGGTTTGTTGACCATCAAACGCTTTCTTTGACCGATCCTGACGGCAAGACAAGTACTTTGAGATTCGAACATGCGATTGTGGCTACCGGCTCCCGGGCTGTAGATCTGGATCTGCTGCCTGCAGACGACGAGTACATCTGGAATTCTCGAAATGCCCTTGACCTTAAAACGGTCCCCAAGTCACTGCTGGTGGTGGGGGGCGGTTATATCGGTCTGGAACTGGGCAGTGTGTATGCGGCGTTGGGGGCGGAGGTTACCGTCGTGGAGATGCTTCCCCATTTGCTGGAAGGTGTGGATCGGGATTTAATCCGATTTCTTACCAAAACACTGACGACGCGTTTCAAGGCAATTTTGACCCATACAACAGTAAAATCGGCCAGTATCCAGAAAAGCGGTGTCGATGTCACGTTGCGCACGAGTGGCGGCGAGACGACCAATCAGTCGTTCCAGCGAGTGCTCGTGGCTGTTGGGCGCCGTCCCTTTACAAAAGGCCTTGGTCTGGAAAAAGCCGGCGTGAACATGGGTGAAAATGGTTTTGTGAAAACAGACCGGCAGTGCCGGACAAGCACGGATACCATTTTTGCCATCGGTGATATTGCCTCCCAGCCCATGCTGGCTCACAAGGCCTCCTACGAGGCGCGCATTGCCGTGGAAGCCATTGCCGGAAAAAATGTCATTGTGGATCCGGCAGCCATCCCGGCCGTGGTGTTCACCGATCCGGAGATCGCCTGGGTCGGTCTTTCCGAAACCGCTGCCAAAGAAAAGGGTATCAACATTGAAGTGACTCGATTCCCCTGGGCCGCCTCGGGACGTGCCATGACGCTGGGGCGCAGTGATGGTCTGACCAAACTGGTGGTTGATCCGGATTCCAAACGTCTTTTGGGAGCGGGTATCGTTGGCCCAGGGGCTGGCGAGTTAATTGCCGAAGCAACACTGGCCCTCGAGATGGCTGCCAACACCACGGATATGGGATTGACCATCCATCCTCATCCAACCCTATCGGAAACATTGAAGGAAGCCGCAGATATGATCGACGGGACGGCAACGCATTACTTTCGCCCAAAGCGGAAGAAAAAAGAAGCTTGATAGCCATATCCACCAAGCCGGTGGATGCGTTTTCCCATAGCTGTTTTGTCCGCTTCGACCGACTTTTTTGAAACGACGGCAATTGGGCGGGAAGAAAGGTATTACCATCCAGGGCCATCGCATTTGTCACGTTTTTGTCGAAAACCTCCATCATTTTCTTGCATTTCTTCAGGTCCGTGATATGGTTTAACTATCATCAGGGTCTGCCAGTGATGACAGACCGGTTTCTTTCTGAGGGATCGATCCATTTGTTAAGAGTGGCGCCTGAAGTCTGAAGCAATGATTCAATTTTTTACCCGTAGGAGGATGTAGGCATGGCAAATGGTATCGTGAAGTGGTTTAATGACAGTAAAGGTTTTGGTTTCATTGAGCAGGAAAACGGCCCGGATGTATTTGTTCATCATACGGCCATTGTTGCCACTGGATTCAGATCTCTCAGCGAAGGTGACCGGGTAACGTTTGACATTGAGGAAGGTCCCAAAGGACTTGCCGCTGCAAATGTAAAAGTCGTTTAACGTTACCTAATCCCGTTTTTAAAGGGAGCATTGCCTAAATGGCAATGCTCCCTTTTTTAGTTATTGTCCTTCCAGAAATGGCTAATTGACCGATTTGAGTAGCGCTTTTCGCTAAGGGGCTCGCGGTCACCGCCCGACATAGAAGATCAATGTACTGGTGGATCTCAAAGTGATAATCCAACGGCGAGATGGGATCGCGATAGTACCATCGGTTGTATAGATTGGCCAACGATCCCATGACGAGATTGCGAAACACACGACTACTGATGTCCCGGCGAAACTCTCCAGATTTTTGGCCTGCCTCCAGTACCTCTACCATTTTATCGTGGTAACCGACAAAAACGGAATGCGCGCTGCTGGTGTAAAATTGGTTGCTGAGTTTGGTGTCCCTTAAAAAAACGGTTACCAGGTCCTTGTCTGCTGAAAAAATAGAAAAGTGGGCCCACATGATGTGCTGTAATCTGGAGATGGCGGTGGAGAAATTGAACGCAGCGTCCAGCTCGGTTTTGTAGAGAGCAAAATATACCCTGGTGATGGAAAGCAGAAGTGCTTTTTTTGTTTTAAAATATTCATATACGGTACCTTCGGCAACACCGGCTTGAGCGGCAATGTCAACAATCGTCGTGGCATCGTAGCCTTTACGGCTGAACACTGTTTTGGCTGCTTCGAGGATAGTAGCGTATTTTCCCTGCTCGGTATGGGCGTTCGCTTTTGGGGGAGGGTCCTCAATCATACCGCGCACAAGGGCCATGATTTGATCAAAGTCTAAACGGGTGTTGGGTGTCTGCTCAGTGCCCAGGCAAATGAGTGCCTCCTCGTCGAGCAGACCAAAAATCATCGTTCGCGTAACGTTGATATTCAAATCCTTCCGGAATAGCCCCGTCTGGATACCGTCTTCCAGGATCTGGTCCAGGATGCCGACATAGCTGAGCAGGGTGTTGAAGCTCTCGTGCTCGAGGAAGCTCGGTTTGCCGCGGGCCTCGAGCAGGATGCTTTTTCGGACCTGGGTGTTCTGATCCGTATCGTTCATATAAAGGTGGTACCAGATCATTTTGCCCAGTCTGGCCACCGGTCCCAACACCCCTTGCAGATGGAACAACAGCTCGTCCAGTGCGGTTTGCTGAAGATAGTCGAAGACCCGATAGATCAGATCCTCTTTGTTTTTGAAATAGTGATAGATGATCGAATCCGCCACCCCGGCTTTTTTTGCCATATCGGTGATCGTGGCCGCCCTCAACCCCTTGGCGGAAATGACCTCAAAGGCGGCTGTTAGGATTTCCAATCGTTTGCCGGTATATTGGTGATGCTTTCTTGAGGCGTTTGCCAAAACGCCGTTTTGACGCCGACCTGCGTTGGCGGGGTCTGGCATTGGGCTGGCTTGCAGATGATTAGGGGTGGATCCATTATTGGACATGGGTGTCTCTCCTTCCAGGCACAATTGTCATCAATGGCAAACTATGAAATACGAACTGAATCATATTCGCCTTCAGTTTTCAACCATTGGCCGCATTCCCGAGCCTCCGGGCAAATCGATACCCGCGTTAAATCATTGAACACCGGACCATCCCGAATGTTCCCGCCTTGATCCAATGGCAGAAGAAATGAAGACCAAACAAAGAAATAATTGAGGCGCATTATACTTGGTTTTGGATGGTATATGCGTCCAATTACCTATTCCCATACCTGTCGAGTATTCAATGTATAGGGCGTGTTTGTGGTTAGAATAATTATTTAACCCAATAAACATTGGATATTATATATATTCTAATGAACTTAATTCATAAACGGTATAAAATTCAAAAAATTTGTTGACAAAGTATTTCATAGCTGTGAAATTGAATTGAATTCAATAAAGATCTATTGCAAAGTTAACTTCGATAATATGAAATTTTATTACTGACCTGACAAATGAGAGCCGTATACCGGTTCTGATTTGACCGGTCGGTTGGGTCGGTTGATTAAATATTCTTTAAATTAAAGTATATTAATATATTTTTAGGATTGTTTGAGGCATGCATAGATTCCCGCCGTCGATAAACGGGCAATGAATTTGTGCAAAATATTGAGTAGAAAATCATTCAAACTTAGTGGGCGGTAACAGGTAAGGTTGTCACATAAATCAACAGGGAGGAAACCATGGCCAACTGTAGCGACTGTGCATCCTTTTTCAAAATTCCGGAAGACGATTTGGATTTTGAAGCAGGAAAAGGGGATTGTGTTATTCAGCATCAGGACCAGAAGGGAACCTTTTGGACTTCAAAACCGGTTTTTGAATCGGATTCGGCGTGTGATCAAATGAAACCGCGGCGGTGATCGATCCAGCGCTATGTATAGTGCCTGTGAACCATCGACGAAGGGACCGCAACAACAACAAAGACATCCAGTGAAAAAGAATAAGGAGGCCGTTGATGCCGATTACTGAAAGAACAAAGCGATTGAAGGAACGCTGTCGGTTTAAACATGTGGCAGGCGGGGAATATGTCGATCCGGCGGTGCGTGCGGGAATTGAACGGGCACGCTATATTACCCAGGCCCATAAAGACCATGTCGGAGAGGCCACCCCCATTTTGAGAGCCCGGCAACTGGAAAATGTAATCACCAACATGGCCATCCACATTCAGGAAGACGAATTGATCGTGGGCGCCAACACCGAGCATCCGGACTATTTCCCCCTATATCCAGAACTGTCGTATTTTGCCACGATTGACATGGTGGAGAGCCCCTATTGCCAGAATAAGGAAGAGATGCGTGAAATTGCCGAGTACTGGCGGCCTTACACCATTCAGACCAAGGGCGAAAAATATTTTAGCGAGGAAGAACTGGACGTTGCCTATTCTGCAACCATCGTTCAGCCGCCCATGTTCGTTACCGCTTTCTCCAGTATCATGCCCAACTATGAGAGCATTCTGGAAGACGGACTGGAAAAGCGTATTGAAGCCGTTGAGGCCAAAATCGAAGAAGCCAATGCCCAGCTGCGCGAAAGTCCCTGGGTGGCCAAGGACAATCTGCCCCTGCTAAATAAAATAGATAAATGGCGGGCCATGGTCATGGCCGATAAAGCCGTCATGGCTTGGGCACAGCGGTATTCGCGGCTGGCCAAGATCATTGCCGAGAATTTCGAGGATGATGACCGGCGATGTGACGAGCTGATGGAAATTTCGGATATCTGCCGTCAGGTTCCTGCCAAGCCGCCGCGAGGATTGCGTGATGCCATGCAATGCAAATGGTTCACCTATTTGATCTGCCATTCCATCGAACGTTACGCCTCCGGTTACGGCCAGAAGGAAGACAAAATACTCTGGCCCTATTACAAAATGAGCGTTATCGAGGGCAGCGGGCAGCCCATGACCCGTGAAGAGGCCCAGGAGTTGTTCGAGTGCGAACGGCTGAAGGTGTCCGAACACGGCAGCACCAAGGGCCGGCAATTGCGGGAGTTTTTTGCCGGTGCCAATGACCTGTTCATTCTGACCATTGGTGGGCTCAACGCCGACGGCAGCGACGGGTGTAACGACTGCACGGATGCCATCCTGGATGCCGCGGCCAGCATGAAGACCACTGAGCCGTCAATCGGTTTCCGCTGGAACGCGAAAGGCCGGACTCAGACCAAACGCAAAGTCTTCGAGTGTATCCGCAAAGGCATGGGTTTCCCTTCCATCAAACACGATGAAAACGGAATTAATCAGCTGATGAACTACTTTAACGTGCCCGAGGAAAAGGCCAACGAGTGGGCGTTGGTGCTGTGCATGTCACCAGGCATCACCGGGCGCCGCGGCACGCAGAAAAGCCGTACCGAGGGCGGAGAGGATATCTACCCCGGCAAGTTGCTTGAACTGGCATTGGCTGACGGATATGATCACTTTTTCACCGACATGCAGCTGGGACCCAAGACCGGTGATGCATCCCGCTTCGAGTCGATCGATGATCTCTGGGAGGCCTTTCAGTTGCAGACGCGCTATTCCATTGATCTTGCCCTGCGGGCCAAGGACATCAGTCGAACCCTGGAGGCCACCTATCTGCCGTGTCCCTTCATATCCAGTTTGGACGACGGTTGTGTCGAAAAAGGTATGAACGACACCGAGATCGCCGAAGTTCCCAATCCGTGGCACAACATGAATACCGGCAGCACCTGTGTGATCGATTCCTTTGCCGCCATTCAGAAGCTCGTTTTTGATGAGAAGAAGTACACCATGGAGCAGCTTGTAAAGGCCCTGCAAGCCAATTGGGAAGGATGTGAAGAAATGCGTCAGGATTTTTGGAACGCACCGAAATTCGGCAATGACGATGATTACGCCGATGAGTGGGGCAAGCGTTACTACAACCTGATGGCCGACGAGTTCTCCCGTGTGCGTACGTATTCCGGTACGTATCCCCTGCCATTGGCTCAATCCGTGGCCGGTTACATTGTCAATGGACCGAAAACAGGCGCCTTGCCCAATGGTCGGCACGGCGGAGAGGCATTGGATGACGGCGGCATTTCCCCCTATATGGGATGTGATGTCAAGGGACCCACGGCGGTATTGAAATCGGTAGCCAAGGCACCGCACAAGCGTTTCAAGGGCATGTTGCTCAACCAGCGCATGGCCCCGGCCATGATGAACGCCGAAGGTGGGTTTGAACTGTGGCATGCCTACATGAAAACCTGGCACGAACTGGGGTGCGATCATGTGCAGTTCAATGTCGTTTCCACGGATGAATTGCGGGCGGCCCAGAAGGAGCCGGAGAAAAATACCGACACCATTGTACGGGTAGCCGGTTACAGTGCCAAGTTCATTGACCTGGCGGCCTTTTCCCAGGAAACAATCATCGCCCGCACGGAGCACGAGCTGGAACGCTGATTCTTGCCATAACGATTCCTTATAGAATACTAAAAAGTGACGCTCGGTGGTAATTGCTGCCTGGCGCCACTTTTTTTTCCTCATGAAAAAGATCCTGATCGTTTTTTGCCGCTATCCGAAACGAAAAAACAATATCGAATGTTTCCCAAAAGGAAAAAATAAGTTTAGCTTAAACAGCCCTGGGCCGATAAGAGCAAGAAGCGAATCCAATTTGTCGTCTGTCGGAGTCTTTCCGAATTGGAAATTACCTGGCATTCATTCCAACTGAAGCCGCGTAGATTTTTGACTTTGACGGGTATCATTACAATCGCATCCCACTTATGTTTGGAGGAACCATGAAATTTCGCAGCAAGTTGCTAGTCTCCCTTGTTCCCATTGTCGTGTTATCCATCGGTTTTGTAGCCTGGACCACCTATCGGCAGGGCGCCAAAGCAGTTTTTGCCGGCCAGGAAGTGATGATGGAAAAGGTGGTTGAAAAAACCACCGGTGAAATGCAGCGATGGTTTACGGACCGCATTCGTGAAGGTGTGCTTATTAGCAAAAACCCAATATTCGTAGATGCAATAACTGGTGGCAGCCGTGAAAAGGCGCAAACGTTGATCAATGATATCAAAACGGCATCACCTGTTTATGAGAATATCTTCATTGCCGAGCAAACTACCACCATAATGGATGCCTTAGGTGGCAAAACCGTTGGTCTCGTTTTAGACAAAATCCCGGCTTTTAGTGAATATATTAATCTCAACAAGACTGGCCAGGTGGCGGTCTCCCATGTTTCGCCATCGCCGGCTTCCGGTAATCCGGTTGTGCTCATTTCTGCTCCGATAATGGGGAAGAACGGTGAATTTATCGGTATCGCGGGAAATCCCATCGAGGTGAATGAATTTTCCGATGACGCCATCAGTACGTTCAAACTGGGCAAAACTGGCTATCTGTTTCTCGTGGATGATCAAGGCACTTACGTGGCTCATCCCAATAAGGAAATGATTTTCAAAGAAAGCATTGCCGAAACCGATTGGGGCCGGCAGATGCTGAAGATGAAGCGCGGTCATTTGTCCTACATCCAGGACGGAACAAAATGGGTGGTTTATTTTGATTCCTATGCGGATCGAAATCTTATCGTGGCCACGACGGTTTCGGCCGATGAATTCATGGGACCGGTCAAGCACATTGGCTGGATTGCCCTGCTGCTGGGTGTTATTGCTGTTGGGGTTGCCGTGGGCGTCATCTTTTTTATTTCCAACCTGATGGTCCGGCCTATCAACCAGGCGGTCGTCAACCTGAAAGATATCGCCCAGGGAGAGGGTGATCTGACCATGCGGCTCGATGTGAACAGCAAGGATGAAGTGGGCGAGATGGCCAAATGGTTCAACACGTTCATCGGCAAACTTCAGGGCATCATCCAAAAGGTCAAGGAAAACACGGAAGATGTGGATACAGCATCAGGTCAACTCAATGAGATTGCACAGCAATTGACATCCAGCGCGGAAAACATGGCCGGCCGGGCCAATAGTGTGGCCTCCGCCACCGAGGAAATGAGTACCAACTTGAACAATGTGGCGGCCGCCATGGAGCAGTCTTCGACCAATACCTCCATGGTCAGTGCCGCCGCCGAGGAGATGAGTGCAACCATCAATGAGATTGCCCAGAATGCCGAACGGGCCAGATCCATCTCCGGTGAGGCCGTGGACCAGTCGAAAAGTGCTTCTGAAAAAATGAATACATTGGGCAATGCCGCCCAAGCCATCGGCAAGGTTACGGAGACCATTACGGAAATTTCCGAGCAGACCAACCTGCTGGCCCTTAACGCCACCATCGAGGCGGCCAGGGCCGGCGAGGCCGGCAAGGGGTTTGCCGTGGTGGCCAATGAGATCAAGGAGCTGGCCAAACAAACGGCCAACGCCACCCTGGATATCAAACGGCAAATCGAAGAGGTTCAATCCACCACATCGGTCACTGTTGACGATATCGATAAGATTTCAGGTATCATCAATAACATCAACGACATCGTGGGTACCATCGCCACTGCCGTAGAGGAGCAATCCGTGACGACCAAAGAGATCGCCGGTAACATTGCTCAGGCTTCTCAGGGACTCCAGGAGGTCAACGAGAATGTCAATCAAAGCTCTAGTGTGGCTGGTGAAATTACCCAGGACATCAGCCAGGTCAATAGCGAAGCCGGCGGCATCTCAAATGCCAGTGGGCAGGTCACCATCAGTGCGGAGCAATTAAAGGACATGGCGGTTCAGTTGAAAGCGATTGTCAACCAGTTCAAAATATAGTCCGGTTGGGTTCGAGGCTGTTATCCGTCCACCCGACTCAGCATGGCTTTGGCGTGCTGTGGAAATGTACGCTTGGTGAGTATCTGTAGCAAACAATAACGGATGACCGGCGGTTTTTGCCGCCGGTCATCCGTTTCGATTGGGTCACAATGATTACAAATGAATGAGACGGATACTAATTATGGACGGATACTAAATGGTGTAATTAGATTTTGCTTGACTCGACTATGGGCGTCTCTATAGACTCGGGCGGGCAAAGCAGGCATATTTCAATTTGTTAATGTTCCACAACGGGCACATGGCGGATTCAACAAGATTCCAAGCACATCCCTGCCACCGGATTGAACTTTTAGAAAGGAGATTGGAAAATGGCGAAAGATAACAAAAAGAGACCGCTTTGGTTGGCGATGGAGGAAAAAATCCTTGATCTTGGTTCCCAGGACGTATCAGACAGCAGCCTGGAAGCGACGATTCAACGGATAGCCGGTGATCTTGACGGCGAGGGGTACAATGTTTCGTGTCACGGTGGTAATTTGATGCAATTGAGATGGGCTGTCGATAAAATGCGCAGCGCCGGAAAATCCATGTTGGGGGACCTGAATGCCGTCATCGCCGGGTTCACGCTGGATGATGTCGCTGATCCTTATGCGGTAACCACCTCGCTTCTTGATGATATCGGCACCACATGGCCAGAACTCAGAGATCCTGCGCGCAGGCCAGAAGTGATCAAGGCTGTCGAGCAGGCCAAGCTTGGTCTGTTGATCGCCAAGGCCAAGGGGATGGACGGTGACCTGGGAATTCGACTGCTGATTGGCGAAGGCGTCGATGGGGCAACCATCACCAGCTCAATGGAAATTACCGATGAGAAACTTGCCGAGGTCAAAGAGACGATCAAGAAAGAGCTGGCGGAAAGGGCCAGAGTGACCGGTCTGCTCGAAAAAGTCGCCGACAAGTCCGAAGAAGAAAAAATCCGGTTCCTTTTTGACAATGAAGTGACCGAAGCGTTGATCATCGAAATGATGCAGGTGGACCAGGGTGCGATCGATGGCGTCAAAAAGGCCATGGAAGAAGAGCTGAAAGAGAAACAGCGACTGGCCGAAGAAGAAGCCGAGCGCAAGAGAAAAGAAGCCGAAGGTCCTTCTCTCGAAGATATCTCGGCCGATGATATGACATTTTACATCGACTCCATCCGTGAAATCATGGAATTCAGCGATGTAGAACAAGAGATCCGCACGATGTGCGAGCAGAGTTCCATTCCCAAGGCCCTGGTTGATATTGCGGTTTCGGATTCGGACAAACTGGATGAGCTCGAAAAGAACGCCCAAGGCTAAATCTTTCGTCAATCACAAAAAGAACGGCGGTTCGGGGGCGCGTCATCCCCCGGACCGCCGTCGTTTTATCATCAGCGATACCGCTGCTATCGTTTGTTTGCGTGCCGAATATCTATCACCTCAACTTGAGGTAGAAAAATCGGGATTTCTGTTTTCGGTAAAGGCTGCGAACGCTTCGGCGGCTTCAGGCCCCATCATCAGCTCGAAAAACATTTTTCCGTCGGTTTCAATGGCCTTGCGAAGGTCATTCGCCCAACTGGCCTTCATTAACTTTTTGGTTTCCATCAGCGCCCTCGGTGGCTTTTGGGCCAACCGGCCGGCAATGGTCATCACTTCCTCCATCAACGTTTCATCCGGGAAGATTTGATTGACAAGACCTACCGAACGGGCATGGTCGGCGGTGAATGGTTCGCCGAGCAGAAAGAGTTCCGCCGCTTGCTGATGGCCTGCCAGGCGCGGTAGCATCATGGACGATCCAAATTCCGGACATAACCCTAAGTTGACGAACGGCAGGCTGAAGGTGGCGTTCTGGCTTGCATAAACCAAATCACAGTGCAGCAGCATGGTTGTGCCGATACCAATGGCATAACCCTGCACTGCGGCGATAAGGGGTTTGCGAAGTTCCAGGACGCCTTTAAAAAAAGCGTCGGCGGCGAATGGCTGATCCGCCTTCTGGGTGGCCGAATGGGCCTGAAAATCCCTGATATCGTTTCCCGAGGTGAACAGGTTTTGCGATCCGCACAGCACCGCGACCCGTATCGCATCATCTTTGTCTGCCATCTGCAGCGCCTCGGCCATTTTGCGGTACATGTTTTGAGTGATAGCGTTTTTCTTCTCAGGTCGGTTCATTTGAATGATGCAGATACCGTCTGACGAGCGGGTGACAATTTCTTCGGTCATAGTAAGTCCATTTCCCATCCAAAAAAAGAATTATTAGTCGATACTCATCGTTCGTTGTAATTAACCCTACGAAAGGCTTTCCACATGATATCGATTTCTGAACATATATCATAATCCAATGCAGATTACCTGGCATGTCAAAATGAAAGTTATAAAATGCCCAAAGTGTAATCAAACCCAATCGATAATCAATGCTTTTGCATGCTTGAAACTATGGTTCGACCTAAAACCAGTCGTCTGGAAATGTCCTGTCTGCAATAGCACTTTATCATTTACTGTTAAGGGCATTCTTCTTTTTTGGCTCGTTTGCTTCCCTGTTGCGATGGGGATTGTCTATCTGATTTTCTGGGAGGCAATCAAAAACTTCCCGCCATTGATCTCGCTGGCTTTGATGGCAATATTATTATTAACGTTTTCAGTCAGTTTTATTTTCAAAAACCAAATTTATAAAATCGAGATCGGTGGTGAAAAAGGAGCCAAATGAATATCTGGAATCAAGAGAAATATATAAAAGCATGGAATTTCGCGTGCACTGCCCATAACGGTCAGCATGTACCGGGCACGGATTTGCCGTATGTCAACCATTTCGGCCTGGTTGCCATGGAAGCGATGGCGGCCATTGCCAGCCAAATCGCGAAAATCGAATCACCTGATCTTCTGGTTTTGTGCGCACTATTGCATGACACCATTGAAGATACGCCTGTCACTGACGATAACCTAAAAAAGGAATTCGGCCCTGATGTGGCCAGTGGGGTGCGGGCGTTAACCAAAGATAAAAGCCTTTTGACCAAAGCAGAGCAGATGGACGACAGCCTGAAAAGGATTAAAAAAGAACCCAAAGAAATATGGATGGTAAAACTGGCTGATAGAATAACGAATCTTCAGCCGCCTCCGAATGATTGGGACACTGAGAAAATCAGGAAATACAGGAACGAAGCATCGACTATACTCGAGGCGCTGCGAGAGGCAAACACCTGGCTTGCCGAGCGGCTGAAACGAAAGATCGATCAATACCGGCGATATGAATGGATGTAATTGCCGACAACTTCACACACCATCCTACCCGGACGGTGTCCTGCCATGCCTGTAATCAGGGTGTTCCAGAACAGCGGACTTCAGATTTGTCTAATCTTTCCTTAATAATTCACTCGGCCATTTTTCAAGTACGCCTTCCTTTCCATTATAAATCTCCTGTGCCCTTAGACCCGTTGGTTTGTTTTTCCCATGGAAGGTCTTCAGGAGATGCATCACGCCATTCTTTAACCAATCTTTTTGCTTCATTAAAATCTGCCTCAGAAACACGAATCAGGCCCCAACCATATTGCGACTGGAATAGGCCATCATATGCAGTATCATGAAACGATTGTATTTTTGCATGTATTCCATGTTCCTCTAAAACGGATTTGATTACATTTGCTTCTGCTTCGTTTTCAGGCTTCATTAAGGTTTTCAACGCTTAATTCCCCCTTCCTTCAGATCTTCCGTCAGAAAATACCTCCCAGTAAATATTTACCAGATCACCGGGATGGATCTCAAAAACCATCGCATTCGCCTTGGGATCATGAGAGGATTTTGTCGCCGTTGCCGGCGATATTTCCCTTGAATGGGAAATAGAATCATTCGTGACCCAAGAGACAAGCAACCATGAACCATACGATAGATGGATATGGCCATTTTTTGTTTAAAATTTGATTTTGAATTTTGCTCATAGTGTATTTAACTCGAGAAGATTGCGTCCCTCTTCCCCCCGGCCCGCAACCGAGATCAACCAGCGTTGCACCCTTGCTGAATCCAGCTCGGGAGATGAACCGTTGATTCTCTTTAGCCCAGACATGATGCTGGTACCTTAGCCGCTCAATTTCCTCACACGTATAACCAAAGCGGTATTCGTCAGTTTCGTTGGTAGATGTGAGTGCATCTATTTTTGTTTTATCAACCATCGTACTGCCTTTTTGGGAAGCTAACGTTTGATTTAGCGTTTGTACCGAGGCGAGGAAAATTGTTCAAAATCGATAAATGACCGGAGATTTTGAATTACGAGTCAGAATGATCTTCTGAAAAAAGCCATGGCCTGCCCAGTCCAGTGCAAAAGCTGTTGATCGCTTTATCGATATACATCTTTTCGATGACCAATTTTTACTACCCAGACTGTCAGTGCTTTGTCTTGAATCGAATATACAATGCGATATTCGCCCTGGCGCACTCGATATCGATCTTGGCCGGTGAGCTTTTCACACCCAGCCGGACGAGGATCAATCGATAATCCTTTAATCTTTTTTAAGATGGTTCGTAGATCCTTTTTCTGGATTTTTTTCAAGTCCTTCCACACGGACTCACGAAAGTAAACCTCATATCCGGCCATCTTTTTTCAGCCTTTTTATCATTTCAGCATAGGAAATTAGGGATTCGTCGGCTCTTTCATCAAATGCTTCAAGGTCCTCTGCATCTTCAGCTAAAGATTCTCTGATGGCTGTGTTAACAAGGTCAGAAATTGATCTGGAAGTTTCAACTGACTTTAATTTCAATGCTTTATGAAGAATCGGATCTAAATAGATTGTTGCTCTTTTTGCGGGTGTAGCCATAATGCCACCTCCTTTATTGTGACATTATAACGTCATAACGTTAAAGCGTCAATGATTGATATGTTTGAAGCGAACGGGGGGGCAGGGGCGGCGGTTTGCGTGTCGCGGCGCTCCAAAATATTTATAAACTGGGCGCGAAGCACTATACTCAAAACGCAAAGTTGCCCGCCGTCCCTTGGAACGATTTGTTATCTTTTTCCATTCGGCTGTTCTAAAAGGACGTTAATTAATGAATAATCCGTCGTAATTGAGTATATCTTTAAAGCCATCTGGATTATTTTTCACATCCTCAAGATACTCATTTATTGCTTGTTGGTATAATTGGGGAGCCATATTTTCTCCACCTTTTTTAGAATCATATACCATATAACTGTATTTCTTCATTGCACTCTCAGCAGCTTCTCGAGTCATTGGATAAAATCCGGCTGATCTGGCACGCCATACTCCCATAGCAACGCCTTGACCAAGGAAATAAGTTTTACCTGCTTTGAAATCAAAATGTGCAACACCTGTATTTTCCGTAGCTATAACGACATAATGTGGTCCAGGTGTCACCGGTGTTATAAAATAACTTTCTCATACAGTCTCCTTTTTACAAGTGGTTATTTTTAGTACGTTGCGGCCACGCCATCGACAAGATGAGGGGCCGGGCGATTATAGCCCGAGACCTCATTTAAAATTTTTTATTTTGTTAAACCACATTCTTTCAAAAAGCCGCGTAGTAAGCCCGGCCCCTCTCAAGCGTTTGGTTCTGTGCTGTTCTCTTCGTTTGGCCCATAGTGAAGTTTCTCTCCGAGCCAGTCAACTATACGCCAAGATAGTTTTTTTGCGGAGATCCAAGTATCATTATCTCGTATAGGTGAATCTGGCGACCAATCATCTTCAGGTGACCAATAGATAATGCCGTCTCGAACTACAAGTGTAGCATCGTATATTATTGAGTCGTAATTATCCGGTGTGGGTACCAGATTGAATCTTGTGACCTCATCAAATAATAATTCGATGGCAGATGGGTTATGAAATTGTCGTTGAATAAGGAACCGTATACGATTATCAAGGTGGCCAGGGCATGACATTGAAAGATCTGATGCTACCCAATGATCTGTCCAGAGATGTGCTTCACGGACACATACATCATGAAATCCTCCGAAGAGGTCCATTAGTACGTCAGCATCCGTTTGTGTCTCTATTTGATTCCATTTCATGTTATTCACCGGTTGCTTCACGCGCGGCGGCTTTTTGCCGTCGCTGTGGAAGCATTGGTTCGATTCTTTCCTATCGCCCCAGTCGGACGACGGTATGAGGCGATTGTTCAATTAGGTTGCTAAGGTGTCGGTGAATATCTCTGGGCGCGAATAGATCGGGAGAGTTGCGAATCTCTTCCACCGACCACCACTTGAAACCGATGAAGCCTTGTCTCTCAATCCCTTCGTCCAAGAGAATCGGTACCGGTTCAAAGTCATTGACTCTGCACAAATAATAATTCTCTGATTGGCGAAACAACTGTCCATCGATCCGGAAAACGTCAACTCGTTTCCAGACCCTCGGACCAATATCGACTAAATCGAAATCAGTTTCTTCACGAATCTCCCGCCGAAGTGCCGCGTTTTCTGATTCGCCATACTTCAGTCCCTCACCAGGCGTGATCCAGATCTCCCCGTCTGGGCCTTCTACGCGAACTTTCATCATAAGAATCTTCCCATCCGGCGATAGAAGGACCGCCCGCACCGACTGCCTTTCTGTGATCATTTCCTTCATTTCCAATCGAACGCCGCTTTTCATCAGGCGCGGCTTTTTGCGCTCCGCTGCAAAAGCCTTTTTCGATTTTTTCATCCGTAGTGAAAGTGGGAACATCTCACTCGTCCGAAATGATCGAAGACAAAGCCCTCTTTGCTCAATAGGGATCGCTTCATGCCCAGTCCTCCTTGATAGCCGCCGAGACCACAGTCAGAACGGATAGCGCGGTGGCACGGCACGATAAGCGGAAACGGATTGTTTGCCAAGGCATTGCCTACCGCTCGGGCTCCACCAGGTACGCCCAGATGTTCGGCAATGAGCTTATAAGTACTGACGCGCCCTCTCGGTATTGCGTGCTCCGCGCGAAGAACCCGTTGCTGGAATTCTCCGCATACACTCAGGTCTACAACATCAAGACTGAAGTCGATGGGTTCTCCGTCAAGGAACCTACAGATAGCTGATGACACGGAATCGATCTCCTCGCAGGAGGACTCATGTGCGTCAGGGTAAAGCGCAGACACCCTCTTCGTTGCTGAAGCGGCAGGGCTTGACAGCAGCACTCTGACAATCTTGGCACTACTCTCGGAGACACTCCAAATGATGACCGCTGGACCATACGGCGTAAATTGGATTGTCCTTTTGTTCATGCCGCTTATTCTCCTCTGTTATCGGATCGAACGGTCCGAGTCGAGCGGCTGGCACAGGCTTGCGTGCAAGACGTGCCAGTCCGCTCCAACGACTTGGTGGCGACCGCGAATCAGCGCGCAAGCCATCCTATGCAAAAGCCTTGTTGTACGTTTTATAAACTTGGATTCAGTCTTGCTAAAAAACCACCGTCTTCAGTCTCGATGAGTTTCTCTGTGGACCAACCACATTCTAAAGCATGAGAAGTCAATGTTTTAAAATCTACGTGAAGCCAACGCATCCAGGGACCGACGTTTCTTTCATATGACAGACGGAATTCCAATTCCCCTGGATAGCCTTTTTGTCTTGGGGAATTAGCAACTTCAGGCTCTTTGACAGAGTTGACCAGCAACTGGCCGCCGGGACGAAGAAGCCTTTCGCATCGGCGAAGCAATCCTTTAATTCCATTTAGAGATTCGCACATGCCAATATTATGTCCAAGCATAAAAATTGTATCAAACCGTTTGCTGTTGAAATGTAAAAAATCCTGCTGCCTGGCATCTTTGATTCCGCGCTCTTTCATTATCTGGACTGCTTGAGGACAGATATCAATAGCTGTAACATCATAACCTTGTTTTTCTAGCTCAAGAGCATGAACCCCTGTTCCAGCACCAACAACAAGAATATGGCCACGACAATATTCAACAGCATTATCTGTTGTTAAGAATCCTTCATGAGAACGAAAAAAAACTGAAACTGGTAGTGGTTTCTTTTGGCCGTTTTTGAACTCATGTATGAGTTCAGCAGATTTCTTGCCTCGCCAGTAGGCGAGAAGTGCTTGGCCAAAGGGCTCAAGTGCTGGATTATTTGAATCTCTCATTTTTTTAATTTCGCACAACCGCTTCAGTTCACCAGGGCGCAGTGTGGAAAGAAAAAACCGCCAAAAAATTAGAAAAGGATGCCGCACTTCAGAAATGGCACGTTCCCTGCGCACTGGTGGAACTGCATGTTATAATTGTTTCATTGATTATATTTTAATCGTCCGGTATCTTCGGAAGATCATTTAAGGCCTTTACGAACCTTATATGGTCATAAGGTTTTTGATTTTTCATCACATCAAAGATTTCAGAAGTAACAACGCAGGCAATCAGTTCCATTGCATCTTCTTCAGAGTATCCCTCGGACATCAAACGATCTAAGGTTTTTCTTGTTTCAGGGGGATCATCAGCCTCAAGTTGATTTTCAACAATTTCTAAAATAGCATATTTTAAATATTTATTGTCTTCCATAATTTCCTTTATTCACCATTATAAGCCGCTAATCAGCTGCGCGGTTTTTTGCGTCGGCTGCATTGCTTGGTTCGGTAAAACATTCTATTGCTACCATACTTGCGGAATAACAAATAGTTAGCTTGTACGCCTTTTTATTATTTGAATTATTTCTCTATTAAAGGCGCATTCACAGAATGCATCACAGCGATTAAGCTGTTTTTTATCAAGACAATATCCGGGGCATCCTTCCTCACCGGTTCTTCGTTCTGAGTATTTTCTACCAGAATACAAGCTTAAAAATTTCTCTGCCTTGATTGCCATCGTTGAGAAGCAACCTTCTTTCTTGTGTGTAAAATAGAAAAGGCTCTTTTCAAGTGCCCTAAAATCTGCTCCATATCCATTTATTTCAAGAGAATCATCGCTAAGGAAATCTTCACGAGTTTCCCATACGGTAGAACACATTGGGCATTTTTTGAATGGCTTTTTTTCTATCATAATTGAACGCTTTTGATACATTTAGTTATTGATAGTAGTAGATTCATCGGGCTGCGGTAATCCGCCGCCCGATGGCGTGGCGCGAAGCGCCACGCCATCGTCATTTTCAGCGGCCGGGCGCAAATAGCAAAAGCGGACACTGAAAGAAATAATTTGATTTTTCTTAAACCTTCAAAAAGCGGCGCCGTAAGCCCGGCCCACTGCAAAAATTTGTTCGGCAAAGCCGATTATTGTATAAATTTAATAACATTTTTGTGAACACATTATGATGTCACCCTGTTGATCTATGTCTTTTAAGGTTTTATCAATTAGTTCTTCATCTAACGTTGCAGCTACAACAATCATATGCGGAGCACCATAATGAAATCTAATTTTAGTTCCGTCTATCCAATTGCCGCAGTTTGTTAAAGCCTTTGGAGTCATGAAAAAACACCATCTTTGCTCACCACTATCAAGGTAAAGAATAACCTCGATTGCTCCGGTATCTTGCAATGAAAGGTCATCTTCAATTTCATATGATTTAAGTATGTTTTTCATCATTTTAAGTTGCCGAACGGGCAATCCGCAGCCCGATGGCGTGGCGCGAAGCGCCACGCCATCATGTATTAGACGACCGAACAGTCGTCTTATAATACGACATTATTTTTTACGAAATTTTGCTAGGCGACTAATTTGCAGCCTATCAGTCATATTTTACCTTGCTAGACGACTAATTCGTCAAATAAAAAAATGACAGTTCGTAAACTGATCGGTTAAAATGAACAAATGTTAATGTTACGTATTTTTTAGACCAGGCTATAAAGTAATAATTCATAAATAGCCGCAATTGATTGCAGTGTCAATGTAAATGGTTGGTATAACAAGTTTAAATCGATATTTGGAGAAGCACCATGACTAAACCAACCCCTCTTGATTTTGAGCATCCTTCCAATTCATCACCATCTGTGGAGGCAGAGAATGTTACGAAGCCTCGCCTACTGGAACAGGTCCGAAGTTGTATTCGCCGCATGCATTACAGCATTCGTACGGAACAGACTTACATTAGCTGGATCAAGAGGTATATATATTTTCATGACAAGCGTCACCCCAACGAACTTGATGAAAACCATATAACCGAATTCCTGAACTTTTTGGCCGTTCAAAGAAGGGTCGCCAGCTCCACGCAAAACCAAGCCATGTGCGCGCTGGTGTTTCTCTATCGTCATGTCCTGAAAAAAGATCTTGCCCAATTCGAAAACATGGTGTTTGCGAAAAGGCCTTCAAAATTACCCGTCGTTTTCACGCGGGAAGAAGTCCGAAACATTCTTTTGCAGCTTGAAGGTGTCACATGGATTATGGGGCAACTGCTGTACAACAATGATTTACACTCATGTCCTCAACAAAGGTGGTAAAGGCGTACAGAGCCCAAGTGACATGCTTTTCAAGAATTGACGGTGTCGTAAAAATTGCGGTATCGACTGTAACTATGCCCTTCTGGATACCGGATCGAATCTGGCATGACGGATCTTGCGGCTTCAGGCAAATTTATAAAAATTATTATGGAAGGGTTCCATGACATCCGATCTGACCCCCAGGCAAAAAAGCGTTCTGGAATATATCATTTCGTTTCAACAGGAAAACCGCATGGCACCCACGGTGAGGGAAATCTGCGCCCACCTGGGCCTGAGCGGCCCGGCCGGTATACACCGCATCCTGAACATTTTAAAAGACAAGGGATATATCCTGGCCGAGCCGGGTAAGAAACGCGCCTGGCGGTTCAGCAGGGAGGTCACCGGCGCCGGCATCCCGCTGGTCGGCACCATTGCCGCCGGCCTGCCCGTGGAAGCCGTCGAGAACCTGGAAGGAGAACTGGCCATATCGCCGGCGCTGTTCGGCGCCAAACGCTGCTTTGGGTTGCGGGTCAGGGGCGACTCCATGATCGACGCCCACATTCTGGACGGGGATCTGGCGATCATTAGGCCCCAAAGGCGGGTGGAGAGCGGTGAAATCGCCGCCGTCATGGTGCATGATCTATTGTCCGAGGCCACGCTTAAAATCGTGCGGCGCACGCGCAGCGCCCTAACCCTGGAGCCGGCCAACCCGGCCTGTTCGCCGCTGGTGTTTAAAGGCCCTCAGCGCAAGCAGGTGGTTATTCTGGGCAAGTATATGGGGCTGCTTCGCATCGTCTGATATCAATGGTGGGCAATGCCCTACTTTATTCCCTGAGATTGTAGTCGAGCAGTGAAATCATCTGCGTCGTAGGCCTTATCCGCGAGAAGGTTATCAGCTCATATGAACATGCTTGCCAATGCTCATGCATATCAAAATTTGAATCGCCCCGTTTAGTTAAACAAAACCGGGAAAAAAGCCGATAAGCGTTAACATGCCGGACGTTGCTTGTGTTAAAAATAAGAAAGAGGCATTTCAATGCGTTTCCGATCAATACTGCTTGTTATCATGGTCCTGCTGATACTGCCGGTGGCAGGTTTGGCAAAGATCTACAAGTATCAGAAAGACGGCAAATGGTATTTCACCGACACCCCGCCTGAGGACATGCCCAAAGACCGTGAAGAGATGGTGGAGATCGGCAAATCAGCCATCCCTTCCAGCCAGGGCAAGGGGGTGCTGCTTCAAAACTACCCGGCCCGCAACCCCATTGAAAAAGCGGCCACGGCAACGGTGGCCATCAAAACCACCATTGGTTACGGCAGCGGGTTTTTTATTTCAAGCGCCGGGCACATCATTACCAACAAGCACGTAATCCGATTGCCCAACCAGCAGGCCCGGCAGATCGATGACTATTTCAGTCAGGTGGACCAGAAGGCCGAGACCATGCAGAGGCAATTGGGCACCGAACAGCAACGCATTAACGACTATCAGGATCGGTTGGACGGGCTGCAGGAAGCGGCTGAAAATGAAGTCAATCCGGCAGCCAAAAAATCCTACCAGGATGAGTACCGGCTGCGCAAACAGGAACTGGATCGATGGAAATCCAATTTTAAGAAACGAAAGCAAACCTTTCAGGCCCAGCTAAATCAATACGAATCCAGAAGAGGGGATTTTGAATACGACCGCAGTATCGCGGCACTTGCCCAGACATTCACCGTGATTCTGGTGGATGATACACAGCTCTATGCCCATCTGGTGGTGGTGAGTGAGAATCACGACCTGGCCCTTCTAAAAGTGGATGTACATCGAACGCCCATGCTGCAGCCGGGCTCAGCCTACGATCTGGTCCAGGGCAATCCGGTTTATGCCATCGGCAATCCGGCCCAACTGAGAAATACGGTCACATCAGGAATCTTTTCCGGCTACGAAGGCGGTTACATCCAGACCAATGCCCAGATCAGTCCGGGAAACAGCGGCGGGCCGCTGATCGATCCCCAGGGCAAGGTCCTGGGCATCAACACCAAAAAGAAATACGGCGGTGCATTCGAAGGCCTGGGGTTTGCCATTCCCATTCAGGTTGCCCTCAGGGAATTCGGCTCGCATCTGCCCTGAGGGTGCAGAAAAAACAATCCGGTTATCTGGAAAGCTCAAGTTAGAAAGGAAAAGCTCCCGACACGGTTGTGTTGTAAAAGTGTTAAGTTTCAAGTGTTAAGTGTTAAGTGGTGGATCGGATCTATTTTTATTTTGTAATCGGCAGGATGCCTTTCCTGCGCTCTTAGGTGATCATCATCCCGGTCTTTATTGACTGGTGTCCAATGCGGACTACTTGGCAACGGCCGGGTGAGTTGATATCATGCCTATTACTATATGGGTGCCCAAGGAGAGCGGTTTGCCATTCGCCCTTATCTGCATAGCATCTATCAGTAATGCAATGTTCACCTGTTGGGTTAAGTAATAAAATGAAACCAGCCAACCAAAAAAAGGTAATTCAATCATCCATTGGTATTCTGGTTGCGGTGTTGCTGTTCTTCACAGCAGGGATCAAACTGCCGCTGCTGGACACCATGACGGACACGTATTTTCAGAAGGCGATCACCAAGGCCGGATTGGCCTATGCCACCTGTCGAACCGTCAATGCCGCGGTTTCCATCGTTCAGGAATCGACACTGCAGCTGGAGCCTGCAGGCGTTGGCTTGTCTCTGGCCGTGGGACAGGCCCTTGATCCCATCAACGATATGACCGAGCGGCTTTCCGATGTGCTGGTTACGGCCATCACATCATTAGGGGTACAGAAACTGGCTTATGAGATGGGCATCTCTTTCGTTCCGCCTGTGCTGGCCATTTTTTTGTTCCTTCTGTCCATTTTGATCTGGTTTGATAATTTGCGGCTAAACGCTCTGCAGAAAACACTCTGGCAGATACTGCTGCTGGTTGCCGTTTTTCGGTTTTGTCTTCCGGTTTCATCCATGGCCAATGAATTTGTCTATCATCATTTTTTCGATGAGCAGATCAATGCGGCCAGAAGCGAACTGGCGCTGGGGTCTGCGGAGCTCGACAAGCTCAAAGATCTGTCCATGCCGGAGATCGATGGGGTCATGGGAACCATTGAGAACAGCGCATTCTTCTTAAAAAAGAAATCATTTGAATTTAAAAATGCGCTCGTCTATACAGTCAGCAATATGGGAAACATCATCGAAAACCTCATGACGCTGACTTTTCTTTATGTGGGTATATTTCTCATCCAGGTGATTGTGTTGCCCTTGTTGTCATTCTGGCTGATGGTCAAAATGGCCGGCTCATTGTTTCCAGCGAGAGTTGCTGGAACAGGGGTGATATTGCATCCACATGGCAACAGGAACAAGCAGCCGGTTGATGAGGCGCGGTGAAGGCTGGTAAACAGGATGGGGCCGTCTGCTCCCATTGCCGCGCCTTCACGTTCTTCAGCACTGGCAACGACGATCGTACTTCTGGTCGTTGGCGTACTGACGGTGGCCATGGCTGCGCCTCCTTCCATCGAATCATGGATGATTTCCGCACTGGCCATGGTGTTGGTTTTATCCCTTTTCATCAAAGTCCTTTGGATGAAAAGACAATCGCTTTGTCGTCGGCAAAGTTGACCATAATGTAACGATCGTCATCGCCCCATGTGCAGCTTTTGATGCCCATGATGCCATTACACGCATCGGCTTTGCCCAATAGTGCGGTGACTTCATCGTACTGCATGCCCGCTTTGATCTTGTCGTAATTGTCGCTGTTTACCTTGCTGCAACCGGTGGCCAGGGCCAATAAACCAGCCAAAAACCCAACTCCCATTGCGCTAATGATCTTTTTTTTCAACATGATGGTCTCATTCTTTCAACTTTTGAATTCGCTTTTGTCAATGGTTGCCTTTTTTGAGCCCGCCCCAAGCCCTTCCATGCTGTTGTCAAAAGAAAACCACGCTTGATCACCACCGCATCCCATTAGCATACAAACCAGGGCGATTAGAACAAATTTTTTCAATGTCGCAGCCTCCTCGCCAATTATTGGTAATTTGGCGAAAAGAAAGCAACGTGAATACCAAGAGGGGATTGAAAAAACAAAAATATGATTATCATTGGTTATGCAAGGCATCGTCAGGCGACGAAAATGGTGAATGCCGAAATTTGTCAACGAATATGCCAAAAATTGGAAAATAGTGCTTATTATTTACCCAAAAGACCACGGCAGCCAAAACAGCGCAGCCCGGTCAAAAAAGAATGTGTGGCACCGAATCAATTTCAGGGGGCATCTTGTGGCATCGGCCAAAGTATGATAGCTATCTTTAAGTATATCTATTTGTTGTTAACAACGAACCGTTGAACCCTGAAGCTGATTAGAATACTGACTGTAAATTCGACCGCTGGACGCTATTGCAATGATAGACGATAGACCCTACATAATCGTTGACAACCAGAGGATTCAGCCCATCAGCCGGTCCCCCCGGCCCGATTCAGTTGGTGATGAGACCCGCCAGAAGCAGGAACAGAATTTTGGTGTTGTCGATCGCGTCACGATCTCCAAGGAAGGCCTGGAAAAATCCAGGCAGCATGAGAATGAGGACATGCAGCCGCTTATTGAAAAGCAATCCGAACAGATAACCTATCGCCGCCCGCCCATGTTGACCTATTCACCCAAAGGTAAACCCTAACCGCTATTTGTGGCAGAAAAAATGTAGGTTGAATGGATCATTCGGAATTTCCATTACCGACACCGCACTGAATCCCGCCTTAAGCAGCATCTCTTCAGCCAGTTGGCGCCCCCACATCATTCCCAGTCCGGCACCATTGTCCACCAAGCCGACCGGCATGCAATGCATCAAACTGACCGTGTATAAAAACGCGCCCATGGGGTGATTGCGGTTGCCGTCGATGTCGGTTTCAGCGGCAATGTCAATCATGGAAAACGTGCCGTCGTCTTTTAACATTTCATGAATTCCCTGGAGCGCCTCCATAGGACGGGTTTGATCATGAATGGCATCGAATGCAGTGATGTAGTCAAAGGCTTCTGACAGATCACCAGGATGGCGAAGCTGGGCCGCATCCCGCTCCAAAAAACAGATGTTGGTCAGATTTTTCCGGCCGGCCTCGGCACGAGCGGTTTCAAGGGCGTCTGCGCTGATGTCAAGACCGGTGAAACGACTTTTGGGGAACGCTTCAGCCATCAAAATGGTGGCCACGCCCTGGGCACATCCCAAATCGCAAACATTGATGCCCTGCCGCAGGGCTTCAACCAGACGGCCCTCATCCACCGATGGTAAAAATACGTCCACCAGTACCTGGCGGTGTTTGGCATCGCCCAATTCGGCCATAAAACCATGAAAATCAGGATAATTTTCGTAGGACACGCCCCTGCCGGTAAGAAACCCCTGGTGGACATGGGCCATGGCACAATCCGTCAGCAGGGGGATTTCCTGGGTATAGACGCCCAGGTTGTTGTTGCCGGCCCGACGGGTGAGCAGATCGCCATGGTCTTTGGGAAGTAAAAAACGGGGTTCTCCGTCGTCATCCCGGATCAGATCCACGATTCCGCCACAGACCATGACTCCCAGCCACTCTTTCACATAACGGGGGTTTAGGGTTGCGTCCCGGCAGATTTCATCGATCGTGCATGGCCGCCCGGCGGCATCCATGACATCGAAAAGACCCATGCGGTATCCGATGCCCATGGCCAGATTCAAGGAACCATAGTTGAGAATATCCACCATTTTTTCCGAAAACGGTTTGTTGTCCGTTGGCATATTTTCTCCCATATTATCGATCTTTCACGATATCTTGATCATTTTCCAACAGCCGCTGCATCGCATCCGGCAGTCCATCAGACACAAAGATGGTGGGTGCCTCATCCCGGGAAAGGCGAATCTGAAGCCGATGAGCGTGCAGAGCCAACCGATCGAACTGACAGTGCGTCGTCAGATAGGTCAGCGCACGCATTGACCCATAGCGCCGATCCCCCACAACAGGGTGGCCGGTCAGTTTGGCGTGGCGGCGAATCTGGTGCTTGCGACCGGTCAGCGGCATACATTGCACCAAGCTGTAATGGCGACTGTGGGCCAGCAATTGCCAACGGGTGGTGCAGGGCACACGCTTGCCCTTGCCCATGGGATGCTTACGGCCGGCTGCCCCAGCGGTCAATGGCCAGTCCCACTGGCCACGGTCTGACGCATCCGGATCTCCAATCAGTTGGCCGTGAACGATGGCCAAATAATCCTTGCGTACCGCTCTTTCAGAAAATTGCTTGCTAAAAAACGCACGGGTTGGCGAGTCCCCGGCAAGCAGCACGATTCCGCTGGTATCCCGGTCAAGGCGATGGACGGCATGAACCGCTGTCACATCAGTTCGTATCGCGGGCAGTTTGCCAGCCTCAAGGGCCGCCAATACCACTGCGCACACATCATTTCCCGGATCATTATGAATGCTGACACCGCAGGGCTTGTCGACAACCCACCAGGTCGGGCCACAGGCCAGCAGCGTCATTTTCAACGGCCCGCTACCGATTATCATTCGTTGGTCTGGCGTGGTGTCGTTCATGTTACCAGCATGCCGAATCAGTGGTCAGATAAAGCTTCCCGGAGAACCGGAAAAGGCAAGTCCACCCCATACCTCACCCGGCCTGGCAAGTCAAACCCATGATTTTAGCAGCGATTTGTGCAGTGCAAAAAACTATCTGGTTTTCCAGAAAGCTCTCAACAAGGTCGTTTTCTAAAAGTGTTAAGTTTCAAGTGTTAAGTGTTAAGTCGTGGATTGGATCTGATTTTATATGGGAATCGACAGGATGCCTTTCCTTAACACTTTAAACTTAACACTTAACACTGGCCCATTGATCAGTTCAATTCATGCTACTATGCTGGAACAGATGTCAGCTGGAGCTTTCCGGATAACTGGAAAAAACTATTTATCTGATGGGGCGGTCTTGGCGGCCGGTTTTTTTTTGCTGGTTTTGGCGGAGGCACTAGTTTTTGATTGGTCTTGGGGTGGGGCCTCCTTGGATTGAGACGCCTTGGATTGGGGTGGTTTATATCCGAACATCTCCATCATGCTGTCCATGGAAGATGCGCTGCCCATCATGTCCGGCAGTTGGCGGGACATCTGCAGGCCCATGTCCAGCCATTGCCCGAACTGCTGCTCAAAGGCATTTTTGGCCTCAATGTAGTTTTGGATGGTTTTCTGAAAATATTTGTCGAAAAAGTCGTTTAGTGCGTTGTCCCCGTATCGAATAATCAAGTGTAGTACCGGTGCCGGCAGAAGAATATTATTGCGTTTGGCCGCTTCCATGACAATCTGGGTCAGGATGAATGCGGTTACATCTTCACCACTGGTGGCATCCTGAATTTGTACCTGCTGGCCCTCGCGAATCATATTGGCCACGTCGTCAAGCGTGACATAACAACTGTTGTGGGTGTCATAAAGACGTCGATTACTGTATTTTTTCAAAACCAGGGGATCGGACATGGATGTTGGTTCCTTATTATGAGTTGGCGCAATTGCAGCATCATCGGTTCGCACCCTGACACCACCGATCGGATTCAATAAAAAATCAGTATAACCGATTGCCTATGAATTGCAATGGTTCAGAAAATTATTGTGCGCTGCAGCATTTTTATCATTGACAGCCGCTTCATGGAATTTATACTGCCATTAGCCATTAGCCATTAGCCATTAGCCATTAGCCATTAGCCATTAGCCATTAGCCATTAGCCATTAGCCATTAGCCATTAGCCATTAGCCATTAGCCATTAGCCATTAGCCATTAGCCATTAGCCATTAGCCATTAGCCATTAGCCACCAACAAAGGACACACAATGATTGGAAAAACCTATAGTGAAATCAATCTTGGTGATTCAGCGCGCTTTTCCAAAACCGTTACCGAAGCAGACGTGATCCTGTTTGCGGGTGTAACCGGCGACCTGAATCCGGCACACATTGATGAAGCTTACGCCCAAGGCACTTTTTTTAAAACCCGCATTGCCCATGGGATGCTGTCCGCCGGTTTTATTTCAGCCGTGATTGGGACGCGTCTGCCGGGCCCGGGTACCATCTACATGCACCAATCGCTTAATTTTCTTGCACCGGTAGCCATTGGCGATACGGTTACGGCTGTTGTTGAAGTAGTTGAAAAAATAGAAGAAAAAGGACGAATACGGTTGAAAACGACCTGCGTTAATCAAAAAGGCACCACCATCTTGGACGGCGAGGCATTGGTCAGTCCTCCCCGGCCCCCCAAGTAAGATGAATTCGTAAAAAGCGGCTTCCAGGGAAAGCCGCTTTTTACAAATCCGTTATTATTTTGATTCGGGCCGCCAGCACCAGTTTTCGTAATAGTCCCAACCGACCATGGAATTGAGTTGCTTGAGCTCTTCGTCTTTTTCTTGAATAGATGCCTTCATTACGTCACCTGAGGAGAGCATCCCGATAATATTGCCGTTTTTTTCGATGATCAGGTGACGTAGTCGCAGACCCAGAAATTTATCCATCAGATTGTAGACGGTATCCGTGGATGGCGCGGTGACAATGCGCGGGGTCATGACCTGATCGACAGGTGTCGTGCCAGGATCGAACCCATCCTCAAGTGTGTTGCGCAACAGGTCCCGCTCGGTCCATATGCCCACGGGCTTGTCGTTTTGTGTCACCAGGATGGCCCCCACCTTGTTTTCGTTCATTTTTTTCAATGCATCCATAATTGTGGCACCTACCGGTACACTCAGAATGTCACCACCCTTTTTCTGGAGTATATCATTGGCTGTCTTCATTCTTTACCGCCTTTCAAAGGGGGTTGAGAAAAAAAGGCCGCAACAGATGGACCCCATATTGACGAACCCGGTTGCGGCTATTGATAACACCGAATTTTGATTTCTTAAATTATTAAAATAGCTTTCCCATGGGGGGCTGTCAACGGTGATGAAAGTGGATTGCTGATATCCGGTCATGCCTGACTACTTTAGTATCGTGTACTGGGTGCCGATCTTTAAATAGTTAAAGTCATCAATTCGTCACATCTTTCAGTGAGCGATGTAGTCATGCAGCATGCCCCAAACAAATTGTTTTCCGGAATCCGGCGTTTTTTCCACCGCCGGCCGCCGGATGATATGCAGCTGGGGGAGCTGCTGGTTGCCCAAGGCATCCTTACTGACGCGCAACTGGCGGACGCGCTGGCAGCCCAGCGTCAGCGGCTGATCGAAGATGGCCAGGCGGTTCGCCTGGGCCATATCATTACCGAGCTCGGCATGGCCTCCGAAGCGGCGGTTGTTACCGCCATCAATGAGAACTTCAGAATTTCGGTCGCCTCCTTGTCGGACAACATCCGCGAGCTCATTGCCCGCCAACGGGGCACCCTGGCTGAGCGGCTGCCGGCACCGGTTCTGCCGATTTGGCTAAAGCTGTGCATCGGCGCGTTGCTGATTGTCATGGTCACCATGCTCTCGTTCAGTTACTTCATTATCAACAAACAAAAGACCCGGCTTTTCGATCAGACCGTTACCTTGGGAACGGTCAGCCTCAACTATTTCGTCAACAATGCCCGCATCCCATTGATCAATGACGACATTCTCAGCCTCAATACCCTGATCAAGGAGGCCACCGCGACAGAAGGCCTGCGTTATGCCGTGGTTACCGATTTTTACGGCCTGATCCGCGCCCACACCAACGTGGATCGGATTGGTACACAGCTGTCTTTGCCCGCGCCCCTGGCGCCGCCAGTCACCCGGTCGGACCTATCCTATTTTTCTTATGATTCCCCTTCCGGCGAGCAGATTCTCAACCTGAGCCGGGATGTCCTGTTTCAGGACAAGCATGTGGGAACGGTTCATGTGGGGGTATCGTTGGATTTTATCGGTCAGCTGGTCGATAAAGAAAAACGTTCCATTGTACTGATGACCCTGGGCGTGATGGTGGTGGGGCTTGGGATCGCCCTTTATCTGGGATTGCGTTTTTCAAAGCCCATCAAACGACTGGTGGAGGCAACGGAAGCCATCGGAAAAGGGGATTATCAGCACCGGGTGGACCTCAACCGCAAGGATGAACTGGGCAACCTGGCCGCGGCTTTCAATCACATGGGGGAAGAACTGCAGCGGCATAAGTTGGCCCGCGAGTCGTTTGGCAAATATGTCGGGGAAGAAGTTCTGGAGATGATCGTGGCCGACTCGGAACAATCGTGGCTCAAGGGCCACGAAAACGAAGCCACCATCTTTTTTGCCGATATCAGGGGCTTTACCGCCTATGCCGAGAACCGGAATCCCAAAACCGTGGTGGCCATGCTCAATACTTACTTTGAAATCGCCACCCGCGCCATCCTGGATTACGGCGGGTATGTGGATAAATTCATCGGCGATTGTGTTCTGGGTGTGTTTGGGGTGCCGGTTTTACGCAAAGACCATGTGGAACGGGCTGTGCGAGCCGCCATGGATCTTGTGCAGCAGTTGCAACAAAACGGCAGGCATGATAATCCCTTATTGTCATCTGTAGGCATTGGTATTCATACAGGGCGCATTGTTTCAGGCAATCTCGGATCCCAGTCAAAAATGGAATACACGGTTATCGGTGATACGGTGAACCTGGCGTCACGGCTCAGTGGGCTGGCTGGTCCGGGAGAAGTTCTCGTTACAGATACGGTTTATCAAGCGCTGGGAAACATGATTGTCGCGGCACCGGCGGGCACCCGCAACATCAAGGGCAAAACCGCGCCGGTAAAAACCTATCGCATCACATCTATCCAACAGAGGCCCCATGTCAGATCTGACAATTGAGCAGCCCTTCAACCCGCATCGACATGCCTTTGTTCTCATCCTTTGCCGTATCATTTCCCTCTTGTTTGTCATCTTCTGGGGCGGCCTGTTGTCATCCGTGTTCCATGTTGTTCATGCTGAACAGAATCGTGAAGCGCAAGGGCGCTCATTGCCATTGCTGGTGCGGGCTCGCCAGGGGGATACGCCGGCCAGCCTTGCCAGCCGCTATTTGAACGATGCCGCCAAAGCGTGGATGATCGTCGACTATAACGGTATGGTTACATTTGACGACGGTCAGGCGGTGCTGATTCCAACGGCGCCATTTCGGTTGGGCGGCCTGACCCCTTCAGGCTACCAGAGTGTTCCCGTATTGGCCTATGCGGATATCGATGAGCCTTCAAATTCCACGGCACAGCTTTCCACCGCCGCATTCGACGAACAAATGAGCTGGCTTAAAAACAGCGGCTATACAACGATCACGCCTGCACAGCTGTTGGCGTTCATGGCGTTTTCCGGCCAGCTTCCCAAGCATGCGGTGCTGATTACGGCCGATACCGAGTCCTCGGCCTTTTTCGATCAGGCCGTGCCTGTGCTCAAATCATTCGGTTTTACGGCGACCCTTTTTGTGGCCACGGCGCGGGTCGGTAAAGCGGGCAACATGACTTGGGAGCAACTGCAAAAGCTTAACCATGCGGGGTTTGCCATTGGTTGCCGCGGGCAAGATGGTCGATCATTGACCCCCGGTCTTGGTCGCCGGTCCCTTGAAGCCAATTTCGCCAAAATTGAAACTGAATTGCGGCAGGCCAAAAAAGCGGTGGAAGATCATTTGGAAGATACCTGCACGGTGCTCGCGTATCCGCAAGGTCACACCAATGATCTGCTTTCCGCCATGGCTGCCAAAATCGGTTTTTCCCTGGCATTTGTTCAGTCTGAGGGCGAAAATCCTTTTTTTGCCAATCGGTTTGCCATCCATCGGCTGGTAATCGACCGGCGGTTGGACCCCGATGAATTCACACAGATGCTTACCACCAGGGTAGCGGTGGATCTTCAGTGATGAGACGATGGATGCCCATAGCCGCCCTTATGGCCATGGTTACCCTTTGCAGCTGTGCCGGCTCGGAATTCTGGCACGCTGGTTCCTGGTGGCGGGCCGCGCAGACCGATGCGATCAGTCAGCGGGCCAGGCAACTGGAAGCAGCGGGCGATCTTGCCATGGCCCTGGATCACTGGCGATTGATCGAAGATATCGCCATTGATGATCCTCACACAGGGGAAGAAATTCGCCGTTTGGAAAATAAAATCGCAGAGGCGGTACAAGCCCACCATCAACAGGGCCTTGAGAAAATGCAAGCCGGCCAGCGGACAGCGGCCCGCAATCACTTTCTGGCCGCCCTGCGGCTCAATCCTTCGTTTGAACCGGCCCGGCAACAAATCAAGGCCGGCTTCTCACCCTTTCCATTGATGGGGTATCATACCGTACCGGAGGATCGTCTGGACACCATTGCCAAAACGGTTTTCGGCAATGCGGACAAGGCGTTTCTGGTTCGCTGGTTCAATGATCTACCCCAAGATGAACCGCTTGCTCCTAATACGCTTCTGATTTTACCCAAACTAAAAAAGGAATCGGTCAAAAAAGCACCTGAAAAACGACCCATGACGCTTCTGGACAAGGCTCATGCGCGGCTGTCCGATGGTGATATCGAGGGGGCCCTGGCATTGGCCGGACAGCTTGGTGCAAAAGATCCGGCGGTTCAATCCCTAATGCATAAGATCCATCTGAAAAAGGCAACAGTCCAGATCGCCGCCGGCCTGCTCGATGAAGCCGGACAATCCCTTGCCCAGGTGCCTGACGTGGTTCCGGGCAAAGCGGCTGCCCTGGAAACATTCCAGGGCGCCTTGACGCAGCGACAGATTGCGCTGGACATGGAAAAAGCTCAGCAACTTTACGATGAGAACGATTTCCAGGGCAGTCTCGATCTGACAACCACTGTGCTGGCCCGGATGCCGGAAAATGTCGATGCCCGTTTTTTGGTCGATGAAGCACGCTACCGTTTGGCCCTGGATTTTTTTAACCGGCAGCAGCTCATCAAAGCCCGCACGCTGCTGGAGCAGGCCGGCGATGATCACGCCCCAAGCGTCGCGCTCAAGGAAGCGGTGACGGTGAGGCTCAAAACAGTGGCCCAGACCCACTACCGAAATGGTGTCAAACACTTTATCAACGAAGATCTGAAGGCGGCCGTCGACGAATGGGAAAAGGCACTTGAGTGCAACCCGGATCTTGAAAAAGTACGTGAAAATATCGACAAGGCCAATCGAATTTTGAAAAAAATTGAAGAGATGCCATGAGATAGGTGGATAGGTGGATAGGCTGAAGGCTGAAGGCTGAAGGCTGAAGGTGGAAGGTGGAAGGTGGAAGGTGGAAGGTGGAAGGTGGAAGGTGGTTTGGGGGGATTTTGTCTTTTTGGCCATGAAAATGAGAAAGAAAATGCCAAAGGCCAAGTGACAATTGAAGGATCGCATCGATTAAAAACAGCTATTATACCATCTTTACTCATCTATAATTTCTATCACCAACGCTGTAATCATCCAGTTTCTCGATTAGACATAACTATAATGGGATGATAACCTTCAATAATTATAACTTATTCCGGTGGGTTAGTAATTTAACGGATAGTGAATGGATGCTCAAAACAATTGAAGGAGAGGACGCATGAAAAAAAGCCAGATGGGATTTCGATGGGTGATGGCGGCGGCTGTGCTGGTTCTGATTGCTGGGGGCATGGCGCCGGTTCAGGCCGATGACCTGGCTGCGTTTGACGGGATGCAGGGTACCGTTAGAATTTCCGGTGGCACCGCCCACATTCCGGTGATGAAGGAAGCGGCCAAACGGATCATGCAGCGCTATGCGGGCATTCAGATCACCGTTGCCGGCGGGGGCTCGGGCGTGGGCATCAAACAAGTGGGCGAAGGGCTGGTGGACGTTGGCAATTCCGGCCGTAAACCCACGGACGAGGAGATCGCCAAGTACGATTTAAAACTATTCAAATGGGCGGTGGACGGTGTGGGCGTGGTGGTCAATCCCAAAAATTCCGTCCACAGCCTCAGCTCGGAGCAGGTCAAGGCCGTGTTTGCCGGAACGATCGGCAACTGGAAAGCGCTGGGCGGTCCGGACAAGGCCATCAACCTCTACACGCGCGACGAGGCCAGTGGCACCCGGGCGGTTTTCTGGAAAAAGGCCATCGGCAAGGGGCCGATCAGTGCCAAAGCCAATGTGGTGGTTTCCAACGGGGCCATGAAATCCGCTGTGGCCGGTGATCCCTACGGTATCGGATATGTGTCCGTGGGACATATCGATAAAAGCGTCACCCCCGTGACCCTGGATGGGGTGACCCCGACCCTGGAAACGGTAAAAAGCGGCGTATACCCTGTGGCCCGGGGTCTGTTCAGCAATACCAAGGGCGATCCCACTGGCCTGACCAAGGTTTTTGTCGACTTTCTTTTCAGCCCCACCGGCCAGGCCATTGCCGCTGAAAAGGGGTTCGTGGCCGTCAATTAGGCATGTTTCGCGATCAATTGGTCAAAGTGCTTTTCGGGGGGGCGGCTGCCTTCAGCGTGGCCGTCACCCTGCTGATATTCGGGTTTATGATCGTGCTCGGCGCCCCGTTGATCAAGGACGGCGCGTTCCTGGCACTTTTTACCGATTCCTGGCTGCCCGGTCAGGGTCAGGTCGGGATCGCCCCCATGATTGTGGGCACCCTGGTCATCGCCGGTCTGGCACTGGCTTTCAGTTTCCCGGTCAGTCTGGGGTGCGCGGCGCTGATCAGCGGCCTGGGACGGGGACCCTTGCCTGCTCTGCTTCACCGCCTTGTGCGTTTCATGACCGGCATCCCGACGGTGGTTTACGGTTTTGCCGGTATTTTTTTGCTGGTGCCCATCATCCGTGAATGGGCCGGCCGCGGATCTGGCCTGTGTGTGTTGTCCGCGGCCCTGCTTTTGGGCGTGCTCATCGCCCCGACCATGATTCTTTTTTTTGTGGACGCGTTTGCCGCTGTTCCACGCTCCTACCTGGTGGCGGCCAAAGCCCTGGGGGCCACCGCCGTCCAGTGCTTCGTGCATATAATGATTCCAGGCGCATGGCGCGGTCTGACCAGTGGCGTGGTCCTGGCTTCGGGCAGGGCCGTGGGTGATACCCTGATTGCCCTGATGATTGCCGGCAATGCGGCCGTGCTGCCCGAGTCGCTGATGGACCCGGCGCGCACGCTTACGGCCCATATCGCCCTGGTGGTGGCGGCTGATTTTGACAGTCTGGAATTTCGCACCCTGTTTGCCTGTGGCATCGTCCTTTACCTTTGCACCACCGCCATGGTGATGTTGACGCGCCGGATCGGCAGCGCTTCGGAGAAACGGCAATGGCCGGCACCCTGACCGAAAAAAGTGTTGTTCTGTGGGCCTGGCTGTCGGGGGCGGTGCTGACCATCGCTGTCGGAGGACTGGTGGGATATGTGGTCGTCAAGGGCGCGGGCAGTCTGTCCTTGCATCTGGTTTTTGGCGATACCGCGCCCCTGGATGCCATGTTGTTGCGGCGGCAGGTGTTTGACGGCATTTTCCCGGCTATGTTGGGCACCCTGGCCCTGGTCGGTCTTTCCATTACCATTTCCGTGCCCATCGGCGTTGCCGCGGGAATTTACATGGCTGAATTCGCCGCCCCGCGCATCAAGGCCGTCTTCGGGCTGTTCTTCGATATTCTGGCCGGCATCCCCTCGATCCTGGTGGGGCTTTTTGGCTTCAGTGTCGCGGTGTTTCTGCACCACCGGGTATCGGACCGGATCATGCCCTGCCTGTTGATTTCAGCCCTGTCGCTGGCTTTTCTGGTGCTGCCCTATCTGATTCGTACCACCCAGGTGGCCCTTGAAAGCCTGCCCCGGCAGGTGCGTATCACCGCGCCGGCATTGGGCGCAACGCGGTTGCAGACCCTTTTCTGGGTGCTGTTGCCCCAATCCCTTTCCGGCATTGTCAGTGGAGTGATTCTTTCCATCGGCCGCTGTGCCGAGGATACGGCGGTGATCATGCTCACCGGCGTGGTGGCCACCGCCGGCGTGCCCACATCCGTTTTAGCCAACTACGAGGCCCTGCCTTTTTTTATCTACACGATTTCGGCCCAGTATGCCGATCAGGCGGAACTGATGCGTGGATACGGTGCAGCGATTGTTCTCTTGGCCATTTGCGCGCTGTTGTTTATCCTGGCCACGCTGATCAGACATCGATTGGCGGATCATCTGCTTTACGGTGCACGCTAAAATGGAGCGTTACATGCCCCCACCCGGCGATGTGAAAATAAAAGTCCGCAACCTGTCTTTTGCCTACAAAGAAAATACGGTCCTGAAGGATCTCACGCTGGACATTGCGGCCCTGGCCGTCACCGCCGTGGTGGGACCCTCGGGGCAGGGCAAATCCACATTGCTCTCTATTTTCAACCGCCTTTGGGAAGACATTCCCGGCGCGCACCTGCGCGGCAGGGTGCACATTCATTTGAATGGAGACTATCAGGATATTTACCATCGTTCGTGCTCCCTGCCGGCCTTGCGTCGTCAGGTGGGCATGGTGTTTCAGATTCCCAACCCGCTGCCCATGAGCATCTATAAAAATGTGGCCTTTCCCCTTAAGTTGTCCGGGGAATCAAACAAACGCCAAAAAAGGCTTGCCGTGGAGCGCGCCCTGAAGCAGGCTTTTTTATGGGATGAGGTGCAGGATCGGCTGCACGAAGACGCCCGCCATCTATCCGGCGGCCAGCAGCAGCGGCTTTGTATTGCCAGAGCCCTGGTCTTGAAACCGGAAGTTCTTCTCCTGGACGAACCCACATCCTCCCTTGATGCCGCTGCCACAGAGATTGTCGAGCAGTTGATCATGCGTCTGAAAGAAAACTGCACGATCGTCATGGTGTCACATGATATGGCCCAGGTTGAACGGGTTGCTGATTATGGGTTGACGCTGTTGGGGGGAAGGGTTGTTAACAAATAGCGCTCAAAGTACGCCTCGACCAGGTCATCGATCGTGCCTTGATCGCGAAGATCGGCAATCTCCCGGTTGATATCGGGTAAAAGATCAATATGAGGCGATTTTTTTGAAAATGCAAAGTAGACGTCTGTAACCGCCAGTTCTTTCTGGGCCACCGCAATTTGATCCTGTAAGCCCATCTGGCTGGCAGCCACGCGTCCCGCGTAATACCCGAAGATCATATAATCCACTTTTTCGCTTAATAGGAGATCGAACATCTCTTCAGAGGAATACACCCGAACCATGCGCAAATAATCCTCAATGAAGCGGTCCAGCGAATCACCGAAACTGTCGCCGAACAGGGTCACACCGCGCAGTCCGATCAGGTCCTGATGGTCTGAAATGGCAAGGGGGTTATCCTTTCTAACGAAAACAGATGTGAGATCTTCACAGATTGGCGTTGAATAAACCAGATAGGCTTCCCGTTCGCGGTTGTGATAGATGCCGGCGATCAGATCCACCGTGCCCTGACGGGTCAGAGCCAGAACCCGCTTCCACGGCCCCACGAAACGCTTCTGGTAATCAATTTCCAGTTTGAAAAAGATAATTTCGGCAAGTTCCGGGAAGAGTCCGACGATCTGTTCGTTATCCTGATAGGCTAGCGGCGGTCGATCCGGATGACTGGTGATAATCACAGGCGCCGCGGCAGTGGCTTCCTGAGCATTGATCCCGTTTGGCGGTTGAATTAGTGCAATCAATAAAACCACAATGATTATTCGCATGTAGACTGTCCATTGAGTATGGTGCATCCGCGTTGATAGTGCAATTGATACTGATCACATGGCCAAGAACTTGAAGTGGTAGCATTTCTCTATGATTGCTTTTTTGGTTTCTACTGTCTCATTAAAAAAGGGATACTGCAAGTTTATTATCCATTTGCGTTTCGATCGTATAGCAGGTCGACAATCACCCCCCTTACGTGATCGCGCAGTACTTCCGGTGTCATGCCCGAGACGGTGGCGTAGGGAATTGCCGGACCAATGGTCACATGCACCGGTTTGGGATTCAGTTGAAGCGACCCTTTGCGATTGTATTCATACAGGCCGCTGATGGCAAAGGGCAGGATGTCCGCACCGGCCTGGCGGGCCAGGTGAAAAGGACCTTTTTTGAACGGCCCCAAATGGCCGGTCAGGGTGCGATGGCCCTCGGGCAGAATGATAATGGAGGCGCCCGAGCGCAGCCGCTTTCGAGCGATGTCCAGGCTTTGCTTTGCTTTTTCCAGATTGCGGCGGTGGATGGGAATACACCCCCAGCGGGTTACCAGGCTGCCCCACAAGGGGACCTGAAAGTGGTAGGCTGCTTCAACAGCCACATAGGTCAAGGGGATGGCTGCCGGGATGACGAACAGATCAAACAGGCTCTGGTGATTGCCCATGATCAGGTAGGTTTGCCGAGGATCGATATGCTCAAGGCCCGTAACCGTCAGGCGAATGCCCATGATCCGTGTCTGGATACGAAAAAGAAACCGGGCCAGAGCAAACATCCGCTTGCGCGAAAGCATAAATAGCCCGATGGATAATATTGTAAAAGAAGAGACGAAAAAGAGTGTTCCCGCCGTCCACAAGAGCGCTGATCGCAACATGTTCATTCAACGTACCTCAAAATCCGGGGGACAAATGGTAATTGGAGTCAGTCAGATTTCAACTTGTAGCGGCTGATTCGCTTTTCGATCAGAGCATCGACAACGCCTTGGTCTCGCAGCTCGCGGATTTGACGGTCGATGTCGGGGAGCAGATGCACATGGGCTGATTTTTTGGATAGCGCCAGGTAAACATTTTCAACCACCAGATCTTTTTTGGCCACAATGATTTCATTTTCAAGCCCCATCCGAATGGTCGCCACCCGGCCGGCGAAATGTCCGAAAATCATATAATCCGCTTTCTCAGTCAGAATCAAGTCCAACATTTCCTGAATGGAATAGGCACGGATCATACGCAGTTGGTTGTTCATGAAGCGATCCATCTGTTCGCCGAAACTGTCGCCGAACAGGGTGACGCCCCGCCGGCCCACCAGGTCCTTGCGGGTGGAAATGGCAAAGGCCTTTTCTTTTTTGACAAATACCGATGTGGGATCCTCCATGAACGGTATGGTAAAAGCCAGGTAGGTCTCCCGTTCACTGTTGCGGTAAAGTCCGGCGATCAGATCCACCTTGCCCTGGCGGGCCAATTCCTGGACCCGCTTCCAGGGCCCCATGAAACGGCTTTCATAGGCAACGCCCAATCTGGAGAGAACCATGCCGGCAAACTCCGGTCCCAACCCCACGATCTGATCGCCGTCGCGATAAATGAACGGCGGTCGACCCGGATGACCGGTGATAGTCACAGGCGCTTTGGCCGAGCCTTCATCGGCGTTGATCCAATTCGGCATTTGCGGGAACATCAACAAAAGCACCAGAATGATTTTTTGCATATGGGTACACCATCAAATAATTAAGCTTGACAGATAATTTGAATATACACTTAAACGGCCCATTATCCAAATTTTTCGACATTGCAACGTGAATAGACATGACTGACCCAAAAAAAATTCGGTTTTCCATCGATCGCGGTGGCACCTTTACCGACATTTACGCCGAAGTTCCCGGTCAGCCGGGATTTCGGGTGGTCAAGCTGCTTTCCGAAGACCCTCAGAATTATGACGATGCGCCCCGGGAGGGGATCAGGCGCGTATTGGCCGAGATCACCAGCATGGATATCCCCAAAAACAGCGTGCCGGCCGAAATGATCGAATGGATCCGCATGGGCACGACCGTGGCTACCAACGCCTTATTGGAGCGTAAAGGGGCCCGCTGCGCGCTGCTGGTCACTCGGGGGTTCAGGGACATCCTGCAGATCGGCAATCAGGACCGGCCCGATATTTTCGATCTCAAGATCCGTAAACCGGACCTTTTATACGAGGCGGTGGTCGAGGTGGATGAACGCCTGCGCATGCTGCGGGCGGATGAGAAAACGCCCGAGGGACGGGTGATCGAGGGGATCACCGGCGAGCGGCTGGTGGTGCGCAAATCCCTGGATGTGGAGGCCTTGCGAGCCCGGCTACAGAAAATTCTGAACAAAGGCATCCGCAGCCTGGCCGTGGTTTTCATGCACGCCTATGCCTGGCCGGCCCACGAAGAGGCGGTGGGCCGCCTGGCACGGGAGATGGGGTTCACCCAGATTTCCCTTTCTTCCCGGGTGATGCCCATGGTCAAGCTGGTGGCCCGGGGTGACACCACCATGACCGATGCTTACCTCAATCCCCATATCAAAAGCTACCTGAACAGCTTCCGCGATGGCTTTGCCGGCAGCCTCAAGGACACGGACCTTCTTTTCATGCAGTCGGACGGCGGTCTGGCACGGGCCGATGATTTTACCGGCAGCCGGGCGATTCTATCGGGACCGGCCGGCGGAGTGGTCGGTTATGCCATGACTACTTTCAGTGATGATGCCCGCCAGCCGGTGATCGGTTTTGACATGGGCGGCACCTCCACGGATGTGTCGCGCTTTGGCGGAGCCTATGAGCGGGTGTTCGAGACCGAAACCGCCGGGGTGCGCATCCAGGCGCCCCAACTGCACATCAAGACCGTTGCCGCGGGTGGTGGCAGCCGGCTGTTTTTCGACAGCGGCATGGTCATGGTCGGTCCTGAATCGGCCGGAGCTCACCCCGGACCGGTGTGCTACCGCAAAAACGGGCATCTATCGGTCACCGACGCCAACCTGATCCTGGGCCGGCTCCAGCCCGATTATTTCCCCAAGATTTTCGGTCCCACCGAGGATCAGCCCCTGGATCTGGAGGCCGCCCGGTCGGCTATGGAAGAGTTGGCCCGATCCATCAATGCCTATTACGACCGCAAGGGACGGGAGGCCATGACCGTGGAGGAGGTGGCCATGGGATTCATCCGGGTGGCCAACGAAACCATGGTGCGGCCCATCCGGGAGATTTCGGTTATGCGCGGGTTCGACGTCAAGGATCACGTGCTGGCCACCTTCGGCGGTGCCGGAGCCCAGCATGCCTGTGCCATTGCGCGCAGTCTGGGGATTTCGAAAATTTTTATCCATCGTTTTTCCGGCATTTTGTCGGCCTACGGGATTGGTATGGCCAATGTGGTGGCCGAGCGTCAGCAGCCCGCCGCCGTGATTTACAGCGATGAAAAAGAACAGGGCTTGCAGGATCGGTTGGCCGTGTTGCAGGACGATGCCCGTCAGGAACTGATGGCCCAGGGATTTGATCCGGGCCGGATCAAGGCGACCTGCTATCTGAACATGCGCTACTACGGCACGGACACGGCGTTGATGATCGCCGAGCCCGTCGACGGTGATTTCGCCGCTGCCTTCAAGGCCACCTACCGCCGGGAATTCGGGTTTGATCTGACCGACCGCGACATTCATGTGGACGATCTTCGGGTCCGCGCCGAGGGGCAGGTGGCCGGCTTGCGTAAAGTTCCCATTGCCGCCGCCGATGGGCCGGCCGTACCAGTGGATTGCAAACCCTGCTACTTCGAGGACGGATGGCGGGAAGCCGCCGTTTACCGGATGAAGGATCTTTTGGCTGGACACATCACCGACGGCCCGGCAATCATCATCCAGGACACCGCCACCATCGTGGTCGAACCGGACTGCCGGGCGACGGTCAGCGCTTTCGGTGATGTTGAAATTCAGGTTGGTGAAGCTGTGACCAGCCGTCTGGGCACCCGGGTGGATCCGGTGCAGTTGTCCATTTTCAGCAACCTGTTCATGTCCATTGCCGAGCAGATGGGCCGTATGCTTCAGAAAACCGCCATTTCCACCAATATCAAGGAGCGGTTGGATTTTTCATGTGCCCTGTTTGGTCCCGACGGCGATCTGGTGGCCAATGCGCCTCATCTGCCCGTTCACCTGGGCTCCATGGGCGCTGCGGTCAAGGCGCAGATCCGCCGTCAGGCCGGCCGGCTTCAGCCGGGCGACGTGCTGGTCTCCAACCATCCGGCGGCCGGCGGCAGCCATTTGCCGGACATTACCGTGATCACGCCGGTGTTCAAGGACGGCCGGATTATTTTCTGGGTGGCCAGCCGCGGTCACCATGCCGACATCGGCGGCATCTCGCCCGGCTCCATGCCGCCGAACTCCCGGCGCATCGAGGAAGAGGGGGCCTGCATCACCAGTTTCAAGCTGGTGGAAAACGGCATTTTCCAGGAAGCCGGGATCGCCAAGCTATTGCTGGCCCCGGGTAAGCGGGCTGCTCAACCGGGACGCCCGGCCATTTCGGGCACCCGTCTTTTGGCCGACAACATCTCCGATCTAAAGGCCCAGGTGGCGGCTAACCAGAAGGGCATCGAGCTGGTGTTGGAGATGGTCGATCATTACGGCCTGGATGGGGTGGTCGCCTATATGGGCCATGTTCAGGATGCTGCCGAGGCGGCGGTGCGCAGCCGGCTCAAGGACCTGTCCCTGGCCAAGGGCATGCAGGAAAAAGGTACGGTTCGGGCCGTGGATCATCTGGATGATGGCAGCCCCATCGTATTGTCCTTGACCATCGATCGACGAAACGGCAGCGCCGTTTTTGATTTTACCGGCACCGGTCCGGAAATCTGGGGCAATTGCAATGCCCCGGCCGCGGTTACCCGTTCGGCGATTTTATACAGCCTGCGTTGCCTGATCGAAAAAGACCTGCCTCTCAACGACGGCTGCCTGATTCCCATCACCATCCATATCCCGCCGGACAGCCTGCTGGATCCGTCTGCAGACGCCGCCGTGGTGGGAGGCAACGTGCTCACCTCTCAGCGGGTGGTGGACGTGGTGCTGGGGGCCTTTGGGGTGGCGGCTGCCTCTCAGGGCTGTATGAACAATTTTACCTTTGGCAACGAACGTTTCGGCTACTACGAGACCATTGGCGGCGGGGCCGGTGCCGGTCCCACCTGGCAAGGTCAGAGCGGTGTGCACACCCACATGACCAACACCCGCATCACCGACCCCGAGATTCTCGAGCGCCGCTATCCGATTCTCTTGCGCGAATTTTCCATCCGCGAAGGATCCGGCGGGAAGGGCAATCATCGTGGTGGGGACGGCCTGGTGCGCGAAGTGGAGTTCCTTGAAACGCTCAACATGGCGATTCTCTCCGAACGCCGGGTCTTTGCGCCTTATGGATTGGCGGGCGGGCAGCCCGGCAAGCGCGGGAGGAACATTTTCATCCGCCGCGGTGGACACCGGCTGAACCTGGGGGCCAAGAACGAAATCCTGGCCCGGCCCGGAGACCGGTTCCGGATTCTCACGCCCGGCGGTGGTGGGTTTGGTAAAATGAACGACTGATCGACCCGGTATTCCATAGCCAGGTCCGGGTTTTCCGTAGGGGCGAAAAATTTTTCGCCCTTACAATTTCATTGATTTACGGGTAATTATTTGAAATTGTATTGAAAATTGAAGGTAGACGTTTTCGTCCGATGAGCAAACCTTGCCATCCGCCGATGTTTCTGGGACCATACAGTCATGCCGTACGATCCCAAAATTCACAAACGCCGCTCCATCCGGTTGCCGGGATATGATTATGCATCGACCGGGGCATATTTCATTACTATCTGCACGCATCAACATGAATGTTTGTTTGGAATCATCGATGATGGTCATTTGCATTTGAATGATACCGGTCAAATGGCTCAAACCTGCTGGAACGAAATCCCCGATCATTTTCCACATGTGCGCCTGGATGCATTCGTGGTGATGCCCAACCATGTTCATGGGATTTTGTTTATATCGAAAAACGTCATTGTAGGGGCGAAAAATTTTTCGCCCCTACAACCGAACCGACAGGCAAAGGGCACATCAAAAACAATCGGTTCCGTTATTCGCGGATTCAAAGTCGGCGTCACCAAATGGGTGCGTCAAAATACATCGATTCAAAACGTCTGGCAACGTAACTACTGGGAACACGTCATCCGCAGCGAACCAGAATTGAAGGGGCTGAGGGAGTACATCCACAATAATCCAAATCGGTGGTCTCTGGACCGATTATACATAGCGCCATAAAATTGCTTTTATTTGCGGATATGAGGGCGAAAGATTTTTCGCCCCTACAACGGGCAGGGCAGCCATACCGGCATTGTAGGGGGGAAAAAATTTTTGCTCAGCATAAGACACCCACCTGTGCGGCGCGGTCCATTGACCATAACGTTCGTCCCTCAATTGCTATTTAGCCTTCATTACCAAAAAATAATATTGTCAATTGGCTATCGTGTTTAAGGCTATAACTGCCTATCCTCGATAACAAATATGATCGTCCGGCAAGCCGTCTTCCCGTCTTGACAAGACCGTGTCGCGAATTATTATTCCCATGTTCTAAAAGGAGGTATATCCACACATAACCATTTGATATTTTATACCAGTCAAAAGGAGACGGCCGTGCCACTGGAGGAATTGAAAGCGCAGATAGAAGAAAAACATCTCGTCGTCAACCGCATCCGGGAGGAAATCGGCAAGGTCATGGTAGGCCAGCGGGAATTGATCGATGGCCTGCTGATGGGGATTTTCACGCGGGGGCACATTCTCATCGAAGGGGTACCCGGCCTGGCCAAGACCAGTGCGGTCAAGGCCCTGGCCGACACGGTTCACGCCGACTTCAAACGCATTCAGTTTACTCCTGACCTGCTTCCCGCCGACCTGATCGGTACCGAGGTGTACCGCCCCAAGACCGGTGATTTCAGCATCAAAAAAGGCCCCTTGTTCAACAACATTATCCTGGCCGATGAAATCAACCGTGCGCCGTCCAAAGTCCAGTCGGCCCTTCTGGAGGCCATGCAGGAAAGCCAGGTGACCATTGGGGACGCCACCTTTACGCTACCCGACCCCTTCCTGGTTCTGGCCACCCAGAACCCCATCGAGCAGGAGGGCACCTATCCATTGCCCGAAGCCCAGGTGGATCGCTTCATGCTCAAGCTGCTGATCGACTATCCGGACAAGGCCGAGGAAAAGGAGATCATGAAACGGGTCGGCTTCGATGCCCCGGATCCGGTCCAGCCCGTGCTCGATCCGGAGGAACTCAGCGCCGTGGGAGGTTTGATCAACAGCGTCTATATGGACGAAAAACTCAAAGATTATATTGTGGACCTGGTTTTTGCCACCCGCGACCCCCAGACCTACAACATTGACGTGGCCCATTACATCCAGTTCGGCGCATCGCCCCGGGCCACGATTTTTCTCAGCCTGGCCGCCCGGGCCTATGCGTTTTTACAGGGCCGTGCCTATGTGACGCCCCAGGATGTCAAGACCATTGCCCCGTCCGTGTTGCGCCACCGGATTCTGCTGACCTATGAGGCCGAAGCCGAGGACATCGATACGGATCAGATCATCGGCCGAATTTTTGATTCGGTGGAGGTGCCGTAAAGTAGGTGGGTAGGCTGAAGGCTTAAGCAATTTAGGTTGTTATGTATTTCCTCCAATTGACATTTGGATTTTGGCATTTGTCATTTTAAAAATATGCTTTCTCCTGAAATCATAAAAAAAATAAAAAAAGTTCACATCAAGACCGGCCGCATGGTCAACACGATCATGGCCGGCCAGTACCGGTCCATTTTCCGGGGGGCCGGGATCGAGTTTGAGGAGGTGCGCGAGTACACGCCCGGTGACGACGTCAAAAGCATTGACTGGAAGGTGTCGGCCCGTATGGGCAAGCCGTTCATCAAGCGCTACTGCGAGGAGCGTGAGCAGGTGGTGATGCTGCTGGTAGACATGAGTGCATCGGGCCGCTTCGGCACCACCGACAGCATCAAGCGCGAAACCGCGGCCGAGATCGCCGCGATTCTGGCCTTCAATGCTATTCGCAACAACGACAAGGCCGGCGCCATTCTCTTTACCGACCAGGTGGAGCGCTACATTCCGCCCAAGAAGGGCTCGGCCCATGTATGGCGGCTGATCCGTGAGATTTTCACCTTTCAGCCGGCGCATACCGGCACCGACATTGTTGCCGCCGTGGACTTTCTGGCCCGGGTATGCCGCAAGCGCACGGTGGCTTTTCTGGTGTCCGATTTTCTCACCGAGAACTTCGATCGTCAGACGACCCTGCGCATCCGTTCGGCGGCCCGCAAGCATGAGCTGGTCAGCGTTTTGGTCACCGATCCCGGAGAATTCCATCTGCCCGACGGCGGCATCGTCGCCCTCCGCGATCTGGAAAGCGGGGCCGTGCGTTACCTGGATGCTGGAGACCGGAAAACCCGCGAGCGGTTTCAGAAAAGCCGGCAGGCTGTCCACGACCGGATTCTGCAAACCCATAAAAGCATGGATATGGATTGTATTGAAATGCCCACCAACGGGGATGCGGCCGATGCCCTGGTGCGCTATTTCCGGTATCGGGAGCGACGGCGTCGATGAAGACAATGATGAAACCGTGGTCACACATCGCTATTGGACTGGTCTTATGGCTGATGACGCTGGGCCAGGGGATCGCGGCGCCGGATGGGGAAAACACGCCCCCGGCGGGGCCGGTGGCCGCACCGGGCCAGGCAGCACCGGATATGCCCGCGCCCATGACCGATATCCACGATATTCACCCGCCGGTGCCGGTGGGGTTCGACGCCCCCTGGTTGATGCCTGTATTGCTGACCCTGGCTGGCGTGGTGATCCTGGCGGCTTTGATCTGGTGGTGGTGGCGTCGCCGGCGCAAGCAACAAACGGTTGAAACCATCGTCCCTGAATTGCCCCCGGAAATGATTGCCAATAAGGCCCTTTCGGACATCAGCGATGTTCGCGGCCAGGACGGCAAGACATTTTATTTTCGCCTTTCGGCGATTCTGCGCCAGTATATTGGGGGCCGGTTTGGCGTGGGGGCACCGGAGATGACCACCGAGGAATTTTTACCCTGTATTGCCCGTCTGCCGGTTGACCGGGAACTGGCCCGCCAGTTGAAACAGCTCTGCCGGGCCATGGACCCGGTCAAGTTTGGCGGCGTGACCATTATGGAACAGCAGATGGAGACTGACCTGCTTTTTGTGCGTGGTTTTGTGCGCCGGACCACGCCGGAGGCGGAGATGGATGAGAAGGTGGAGAAAGAAGAAAATTCCAAAAAACAAATCCCAAATCTCAAATAAATTTCAATATCCAAATCAGAAACACAATCATTTCATGATCGTGTGGTTTGGGATTTGAGACTTTAGCCATTGGGATTTGTTTGTTATTTGTTTTTTGATGATTGGGATTTGGTGTTTTTATGCTGCGATTTGCCTCACCCTGGTTTTTTCTGCTGCTTCTGCTCGTGCCTTTTTTGATATGGTACCGGCGCTGGCGCCACCGCCCGCCGACCATGGCCAGCAGCGCCCTTTTCCCGGTGGTCGGGATCGGGTCATCCGCGGTCTTGCGCCTGCAACCGCTGGTGCCGGCCATCAAGTACATGGCTCTGGTGCTGATCATCGTCGCCCTGGCCAGGCCCCAGTGGGGCACCGAGCGCACCGAGGTGCAGACCGAAGGCATCAACATCGTGCTGGCCCTGGACCTGTCGACAAGCATGGCGGCCCTTGATTTCAAAAAAAAGGGGCGGGTGGTCGACCGCCTCGAGGCGGTCAAGGGCGTGGTCCAGGATTTTGTGGCCGGCCGCACAGGCGACCGTATCGGCATGGTGGTGTTCGGCACCCATGCCTATACGCAGTTGCCGCTGACCCGTGACTACAACACCATGGTCAGCATGCTGGATCGGCTGAAAATCGGTGCGGCCGGGGAGCGCACGGCCATCGGTGATGCCATTGGTATCAGCATCAAGCGGCTGGCTGACATCGAGAGCAAATCCAACATCATTATTTTGCTGACCGACGGTCAGAGTAATGCCGGCGAGTTGTCTCCGGACACCGCCGGCCAGATCGCGAAAGAGAAAAATATCAAGATCTACACCATCGGCGTCGGGACCCGCGGCAAGGCGCCTTTCCGGGTCAACGATCCGCTTTTTGGTGAACGCTATGTTTACCAGCGGGTCAACATCGACGAGGACACACTTAATGCCATTGCCGAGAAGACCGGCGGACTCTATTTCCGGGCCGAGGACTTTTCCGGGCTGCAGCAGATCTACGATACCATCGACAAGCTGGAGAAGACCGAGGTCAAAGTGGATATCTTTGCCGATTACAGTGAGATCTATCCCTGGTTGTTGTTCCCGGCCATTTTATTGCTCCCGTTATATGTAATTTTGCGGAATACAAGGTATCTGGTGGTACCATGAGTTTTTTTCGTACTGAGATGTTGTTTATCATCTGGGTCGTGCCGCTGCTGGTACTGGTGATCGTCTACGGCATGCGGCGGCGGCGGGGAATTCTGCACCGGTTTTCATCCATGCATGGACTCTCGACCATCGTTCCTGAATCGGCGGAAAGGCGGCGGTGGATCAAGGGGGGACTATTGGCCGCGGCGGTCTTTTTCACGGCCCTGGCCCTGGCCGGCCCCAAATACGGCTTCCGCTGGCAGGAAATTCGCCAGCGCGGGGTGGATATCATCATCGCCCTGGACTGCTCACGCTCCATGACGGCAGCCGACATCAAACCGTCCCGCCTGGAGCGGGCCAAGCGCGAAGTATTCGATCTGCTGTCCATGCTTCAGGGGGACCGTGTGGGACTGGTCGCCTTTGCCGGCAGCGCCTTTCTGCAGTGCCCGCTGACCCTGGATTATGATGCCTTCAACCTTTTTTTAAATGCGCTTTCACCAGACTATCTGCCGGTCGGCGGCACCAATATCACCGGTGCCCTGGAAACGGTCGTGGGCGCGTTTGACCCGCAAAGCGGGGCCGACAAGGCCATTATTCTGATCACCGATGGCGAGAACACCGGTGATGGTAGTCCGATCAAGGCCGCAGAATCGCTTAAGGAGAAAGAGATCAAGTTGTTCTGCATTGGCGTGGGCGGCAGTGACGGCGTGCCCATTCCCGAAGCCTCGGGCGGCTTCAAGAAAGACAATAGCGGGCAGATTGTGCTCTCGCGGCTGGACGAGAAGACATTGAAAAAAATGGCCGTGATTACCGGTGGCACCTATGTGCGCTCCGTGGCCGGTGACATGGATCTGGATACGATTTACACCAACGAGATCCGCCGCACCATGGATGCGCAAACGGTTGCATCAAGCCGCAAACAGGTGTGGGAAGACCGCTTCCAGTGGCCCCTGGCCCTGGCCCTGGTCTGTCTGTTTGCCGAACTGATGCTGCCCGTGACCCGCAAAACCATGGTATCGATACTATTGGGGGCCTTGCTGATCATCCCCTCGGCCCCGGCCCGGGCCAACGATACCAGCCAGGGTATCAAGGCGTTTGAGGCCGGTGAGTATGAAAAGGCCCTCAAACACTTTGTCGATGCCCAGCTCAAGGCCCCGGACAAACCCCAATCCCTTTACAATGTGGCCGATGCTTACTATAAAACCGGTAACTTCGACGCTGCTGTGGAACATTACGAAAAGGTGTTGGAGACTGATGATCAAGGCTTGAAGCAAAAAACGCTTTACAACCTGGGCAATGCCGAGTTCCGGCGCGGGAATGCCCAGGCGGCCATTGACCATTACAAGGCGGCGCTGGCCATGGATCCCGATGACCGGCTGACCAAGGAAAATATGGAATTCGTTGAAAAGGTGCTGGAGCAGCAACAGCAGCAGCAACAACAGTCGGATAAGAATCAGCAGGACCAGGAAAACCAAGACAATCAGGACGGGCAGGACCAGGATTCATCCGAAGCGGATCAGGAGCAGCAACAGGGCCAGGATCAAAAACCGGCCCCCGATGAACACCAGGATCAACAGCAGCCCGAATCCGGCAGCGAGCAGGATCAGGCGCAGGATCAGCAAGCGGAACCCTCTGGTACGCCCCAGCAGGATGAACAGCAAGCGGACCAGCAGGCCGCCGCCGCATCCCAGCCGGATGATACGGAAAAACAGGCCGATGATTCCGGCCAGGCCGAGCGGATGCTCAATCGTCTGCAGGATCAGCCGGGGCGGGCGTTGATGCCGGCGACCGGTAAGCAGCGGGTGGACAAGGATTGGTAATCCGGCGTCGTCAAAAGCCCAATATCGGCGTTACGCGAATCCATCGTCACTCCAACGTACTTAGTGTACGCCTCCGCTCCTCAAGGATTAGCAAGCCTTGATCTTGGGCTTTTGACGACGCCGTCCGGAACTGAACTTTAAAGTATATCAATGATTAGAACATTTACCATAACGATCTTGATGCTTCTGATCGCTGCCGTCAGCGCTCAGGCAGCCACCGTGCGTGCCGTGGTCGATCGTAATCGGGTCATGGTGGGCGAGTCGATCCGATTGCAGGTGTCCGTCGAGGGGGGCGAGGGCGAGGCGGATCTGTCCGGCCTGGCCGACTTCAAAGCCATTTCCCGCGGTTCCACGAGCAGCTTTCAGATGGTCAACGGTCGCACTTCACGCCAGCTGATTCATGAATATGCGCTCATTCCGCTCAAGGCCGGCAATCTGACCATTCCCGCCATTCCCGTGACCATCGATGGCAAGGTCCACCATACGACGCCCATCCGCATCCAGGTGTCGGAGGAACCGCCGGCCGACAGTGGCCAGCGGGATGTGTACGTGACGGCGAGCGTGTCGACTGATTCGCCCTGGGTCGGCCAGCAGATCATTTATACTTTTCGCTTGTTCAATGCCGTCCAGGTGGCTGAGGCCAAGTTCCAGAAGGCCCCGGCTTTTGACGGGTTTCACGCCGAGGAGATCGAAGACCATAAAACGTACCGCAAGGTGGTCAACGGCCGGGAGTTCATCGTCACCGAGGTAATTTTCATTCTGGTGCCCGTGAAGACCGGGTCGCTTACTATTGAACCCGCGGTGCTTCAGGTCGGGTTGGTCCAGCGCACTCGCCGGCCACGTCCGTTTGCCGGCATGGATGCCTTTTTCGGTCGCACGGAGATGACCACCCGTGTGCTGCAGACCGATCCCTTGACGGTCAACGTGCGCGAGTTGCCCAAACGGCCAACGGGAACCCCGTTTTCCGGTCTGGTTGGGCGGTTTGACATCAGTGCCTCGCTGGACAAAACCGACCTTCAGGTGGGCGACTCCACCACCCTGGCCGTCACCATCAGCGGCAGGGGCAATATCATGGATGCGATGGCGCCCGATGTGCCTGCGCCGTTGAATTTTAAAACCTATGCCGACAATCCCGAAGAACAGATTCAAAAGGCTGCCGACGGCATTTCGGGCAGCAAAGTTTTCCGCACGGCCCTGGTGCCGGTCAAGCCGGGGGAATACCGAATCGACCCGGTTAGCCTGATCTATTTTGATGTGGATCAGGGAGACTACCGAACTTTGAGCGCCACGGCTTTCGACGTTCACGTGTCCCCGTCGGCCACAGGGGCCACCGACATCGATGTATTCCGGGGCGCCCCCGGTCAACCGCCATCGTTGAAAAAGCGGGTGGAGTTCACCGGCCGGGATATCCTGCCCATCAAAGATGGCCTGGATGCCCTGGAAAAAGAGCGCCGGCTGTCACTTTTGGCCTTCATTGGATTGATGGCCGTTCCCTTTCTGGGGTTTGTTCTCACCCTCATGGCGATGCGTCTGACCCGCAAGGATGACTCACCAGGCCGGGTCATGGCTGATCGGGCCCGCCAGGCCCTGAAAACAGCAGCGGCAGATGGGACATCGGACGCCGATTTTCTCTCGGCCTTGTACCGCGCGCTGGTGTCGGCCATTCTTGGTCGCCAGAATAGCATGGGGACCTCGCTGACCTGGTCCGAGGCGAAATTGCACCTTCTGGAGATCGGCTGGGATAAGGAATCGGCCGATAGCGCCGCCCGGCTGCTGGAGGAAATCGAGTCCTTCAACTACTCAGGGCAGTCTCTTGACGCGGATAAACGGGCCGATCTACTGGATCGGTCGCGGCAGACGGTGCGGAGGCTTTTGCGATGAAATCCTGGATTACCATTATTGCGGGATTGCTGCTGATTTTCTCGATCCTGACCGGTGTTCAGGCCACCGAAGACGCGCGTATTTTCATGGATGGGACGGCCGCCTACAATAGCGGCAACTGGCCGGCGGCCATCCAGGCCTTTGAACAGCTTGCCGCCAATGGGATCGACAACGGCCGGCTGTTTTACAACCTGGGCAATGCCTACCTGAAAAACGACGATTTGGGCCACGCCCTGCTCTGGTATGAGCGCGCCCTGAAACACATCCCTGAGGATCCTGATCTTAACTTCAACTACGACTATGCGCTTACTTTGACCAAGGATGAGCCGGTCAAACAGGCATCACCGATCTTGCGCATTCTCTTCTTCTGGAAATACCAGCTTGGCGCGGACACCATCCGCTGGATCGCCCTGGCGCTCAACGCGGTGCTCTGGGGGTCTCTGGCGGTGCTGGCCATCCGCAAAAAACATCTGCTGCGGCCCAGTATCATTCTGGTTGGCGCCGCCACCCTGATCTTTTCCGCTACGGCTGCGTTTAATTACATCGAAGCGGCCCGCATCAAACGCGCCATCATCCTGCCTGCCGAGGTCGCCGTCCGTTCCGGTTTCTCCGAAACCGCCACCCAGCTTTTCGTCCTGCACGCCGGGACCAAGGTAAAAGTGGAGAGACAATCCGAGGATTATCTGCTTATCCGCTACACCAAGGACAAGATTGGATGGGTCAGGAAAGCGGACGCAGGAATTATTTAGAGCCTGTTTGGTAAATCCGTTCTTGTATTTTCGCTTTGACATCTTTTCATTTGGCCGATATGTAACCTTTCATTTGGCCGCATGTTTGACTTTCGAATAGACGCAATGACTAAGCCGATCATATTCCCACGATTTGCACACCATCGTTTGGAGGAGGCTCTGGAGGACACCCCTGTGGTGTTGGTCCATGGTCCACGCCAGTGCGGCAAAACGACTTTGGCCCGCATGTTCGGTGACGTGGCGGGTTATGAATACATCACTTTTGATGACGACGTTCAACTGGCTGCAGCTCAGACCGATCCGCTGGGGTTTGTGGCCGACCTGACGGATAAAACCATTTTAGATGAAGTACAACGTGTTCCAGCTTTGTTTCTATCGCTGAAATCGGCCGTTGACCGAGATCGCAGACCGGGACGCTTTATTTTGACAGGTTCGTCCAATGTGCTGCTGGTTCCTAAATTGGCAGATTCGCTGGCAGGGCGCATGGAGATCCTGCGGTTGCACCCGCTATCACAGGATGAATTAGCCGGCAAAGCCTCTCGTTTCATTGACGTGTTATTTGCCGCCCAGTTTCGTAAACAAAGTTTCGAACGCCTTGGGCCTGTGCTGGCTGAACGGGTTGCCGCAGGCGGCTATCCACCCGCGTTATTACGTCCCATAGCGAAACGGGGTGCAGTTTGGTACCGCGACTACATTGAAACGCTGGTGCAGCGGGACGTACGTGATTTGGCCCGCATCAGCGCCTTAAGCTCACTGCCACGGCTGCTTCAGCTTGCCGCTGGAAAAACCGCACGATTAGTTAATGTTGCCGAAATGGCATCAGGGTTCCAGTTGAGCCGGCCGACCATTCGTGACTACGTGGTGCTATTGGAAAGGATATTTCTGTTGGAACAGTTGCCACCCTGGCACAGCAACCGACTGCGCCGACTTATCAAGACGCCCAAGTTGCATCTTGGAGATACCGGCCTTGCCGCGGCTTTGCTCGGTGTGGACGCCGAATTTCTTTTAAAGGATCGCGTTATGCTGGGGCAGCTGCTGGAGACGTTTGTCTTCCAGGAGTTCAAACGACAAGCAAGCTGGAACGATACGCCTGTTCAATTCCACCATTTTCGAGACAAGGACGGTGTAGAGGTGGATATTGTACTGGAGCAAGCCGGTAGAGTGGCAGGTGTAGAAGTCAAAGCCGCTGCTACAGTAATGAAAAGAGATTTTCGGGGATTAAGAAAGCTTCGTGAGGCGATCGGAGAACGATTTGCCGCCGGGGTTGTACTCTATGATGGGGAGAATATCGCCGGCTTTGGCGATAGATTGTATGCCATTCCAATCCGTGCGCTTTGGGAAACGACGTGATCGTATAGGGATAATGAGAATGGTCTTTCCGGCCGACCGATTTGTAGGGGCGAACCGCCGATCGCCCCTACGAGGGGGATTGGGCTGAAATGAAATACGATCCCACCATCCATAAACGCCGATCCATCCGGTTGTCGGGGTACGATTATGCCTCGAAAGGAGCGTATTTCATCACAATTTGCACCCACCAACATTTTTGCCTATTCGGCGATATCATCAACGGCCAGATGCAATTAAATGATATCGGCCGCATCGTTGCCGATGAATGGCTGCAAACCGCCGTCATTCGTATGGAAATCCAATTGGATGAATGGGTGGTGATGCCCAATCATTTTCATGGGATTGTCTGCATGCGGTCCCGTAGGGGCACGGCGCGCCGTGCCCCTACACCCACCCGCGAACGATTCGGCAGGCCCATTGCCGGTTCTGTTCCAACGATTGTTCGAGCCTTCAAATCCGCCGTCACCCGGCGTATCAACACCATGCGCGACACAACCGGTGCAAAGGTATGGCAGCGCAACTACCGGGAACACATCATCCGCAGCGAACCGGAATTAAACGGCCTGCGAGAATACATCCAGAACAATCCGGCACGATGGACATTGGACCGGTTGTACGTGGCTCTATGACGAATTCGTCCTTATACCCAACCCCATTAACGGGATTGTGGTCATCATGGCCCCCGTAGGGGCAACCCCCCGTGGTTGCCCTTCAACCCCCCGTGGTTGCCCTGTGTTCCGGTGTGGTTCGATTGTGCCATCTGTAGGAAAATATGGTGAGCCGGCCCCAAAACGAGGGCAGGCACAGGGGCCTGCCCCTACCGTGGCAAAAATCAATTTCATCCACCCCCTTGCCAAGGGCCACCCTGTGCAATAGATTTGCATGAAGATCTTTTTCCCAAGGCAGTACCCATCAATACAATCGAAATCATTGGAGGCTGTTCATGCGTCAACGTGCGAGATCAATATTTTACGTGGTTGCTGCATTTTACCTGTTGATTGCATCGGTATCGGCCGCGGACCGCATCCCGGTTTTCGTCAGCATCGCCCCCCAGGCCTACTTCGTGCAACAGATTGGCAAGGATCTTGTGGATGTGCAGATTCTGGTGGAGCCCGGCGCCGACCCGCACACCTACGAGCCCAAACCCCAGCAGATGGTGGCCCTGTCCAAGGCCAAACTCTACTTTGCCGTGGGCATTGAATTTGAAAAAGCCCGGCTGGGCAAACTGTCGGCCATGAATCCCAACCTTCGCATCGTGCATACCGACAGCGACATCCGCAAACGACCCATGGCGACCCATGATGGGCATGGGCACGGGGAAAGCGCGCACCCGTCCGATGCTGAACACGACCAGGATCACGGGCACGACCATGGCCCGGGCAATCTTGATCCCCACATCTGGCTCTCTCCGCCTTTGGTGATGCTTCAGGCGCGTTCGATGCTGACCGCCCTGCAGGCGGTTGACCCGGCCCATGGATCGATATATGAATCCAATTATCGTGCGTTTATCATGCAGTTGGTGGATCTGGATGCCCAATTGCGGTCCACCTTTGACCGGTTCAAGGGGGCGCCTTTTATGGTTTTCCATCCTTCGTGGGGGACCTTTGCCCATACCTACGGGTTGAGGCAGGTGCCTATTGAAATCGAAGGCAAGCGCCCCAAGCCGGCCCAGCTCAAAGAACTGATCGAGCATGCCCGCAGCGATGGCATTAAGGTCGTTTTTGTTCAGCCCCAATTTTCCACCAAAAGCGCCGAACAGATTTCCAAAGCCATCGATGGCCGGGTGGCTGTCGTCGATCCATTGGCCCTGGATTGGGCAACCAATTTGCAAAAGGCTGCCGAGGAACTCAAACATGCACTCCAATGACCCTGATATCGGTGACGCCATTATCCAGATCACGGATTTGGATTTTGCCTATAACGGGCAGCGAATCCTGGAAAGTGTCAACATGACCGTCACAGAAGGGGATTTCGTCGCCATGATCGGTCCCAATGGTGGCGGAAAGACCACGCTGCTCAAGCTGATGCTGGGATTGCTCAAGCCTGACCGCGGAGAGATCCGCATTTTAGGGCGGCGGCCATCGCGGGTATCCCATCAGATCGGCTATGTGCCCCAGGATGTGAACATCAACCGTCGGTTCCCCATCACGGCCATGGATGTGGTCCTGATGGGTAAGCTGGCGCCGGGCCGGCGCTGGGCAAAAAACAGTGCCCAGGATCGCCATGACGCCCTGGACGTGCTGGATCGCATCGATATGGCCGACTTTGCCGACCGTCGCATCGGTGAGCTTTCCGGTGGCCAGCGTCAGCGGGTTTTCATTGCCCGGGCCCTGGTCACCCATCCAAAGCTGCTTCTGCTTGACGAACCCACGGCCAGTATCGATACCCGGGGACAGACCGAGTTTTATCAGCTTCTCAAACGACTCAATGACGAGGTGTCCATTGTGGTCGTCAGCCACGATTTGTTGGTGATCTCGACCTATGTCAAGTCCGTGGCCTGCGTGAATCGTCGCTTGCATTATCACCATCATGCCGAAATCACCGGCGAAATGCTGGAAACCATGTACCCTTGCACCGACGAAGAGGTCTGCCCCGTGGAACTGGTTACCCACGGCCGCCTGCCTCATCGCGTGCTCAAGCAGCACGAGGAGTGATCCATGATCGAGGCCCTGCAATTCGAGTTCATGCAAAATGCCCTGATGGCCGGTCTTTTGGCCAGTGTTATCTGCGGTATCATGGGCACCCTGGTGGTGGTCAACCGGATTGTCTTTCTATCCGGTGGGATCGCCCACGCCGCCTATGGCGGCATCGGTCTGGCATTTTATATGGGCTGGCCCTATTTGGTGGGAACGCTCGGCTTTTCCCTGACGGCCGCCATGGTCATGGCTGCCGTGACCATCAAGGCCAAGCACCGGGCCGACACCATCATTGGTGTGCTGTGGGCCGTGGGCATGGCCGTAGGCATCATCCTGATCGATCTGAAACCCGGTTATAATGTGGACCTGATGAGTTATTTGTTCGGCAGTATCCTGACCGTTCCGGACCGCGACCTGTGGATCATGGTCGGCATGGGCATTTTTATTCTGGTTATGGTGGTGACGTATTACACGGATCTGTTGGCGCTTTCCTATGATGAAGAGTTTGCCCGCATTCGCGGCGTTCCGGTCACCGCCCTTTATTTCATGCTCATCGGTATGCTGGCCGTGACCGTGGTCATGGTGATTCAGGTGGTGGGTCTGATTCTGGTGATTGCCTTGTTGACCATCCCGCCGTTTATCATGGAGGGCTATGCCCGCTCCATGCTGACCATGATGGTCGGCTCGAGTCTGCTGGGCGTACTGTTCACCGTTTCCGGACTGTGGATCTCCTACTCGTTCGATCTGACCTCGGGGGCATCGATTATTCTGGTAGCCGGCGTTTTTTTCTTCCTTAATCTTTTCGTTCAGCGCCGGTTGAGCACCCGCAAACGTCCTTCATTGGCAGTAACCAGGGAAAAAACGCAAGCCTTTGATCCCCAAAGGAGCTGATATGTGCAATCAATGCAATTATGAAACGTTGCTAAGCCGTGCCGGCCTGGAGCCCACGCCCAATCGGATCGCCGTACTCGAAGTGATCGGCAACAACCATTATCCCCTCTCGGCCACGAATATTTTCAACATTCTTGAGCGCAGCACCAGCATCAACCGCGTAACGGTCTACCGGATTCTGGATTTACTTGTTGACAATGGGGTGGTGGACCGGCTCAGTACCGGCGGGCGAGCCTTTTATTACGGCATGGCCCCCAACGAGCATCATCAGGCCCATGCCCATTTTTACTGCAAACGTTGCGGACAGATGGATTGCCTGGCGCCGGAAAGCCTCACTGTGGACACGACGGCCCTGTGGAAGACCTTTCCCGGCCGTATCGATAAGGTGGAGATCCGCATCGATGGCATCTGCAAGAATTGTCTGAAGTAGATGAAGTCCACCACTCCCGCCGATGACGCCTGTTGTGCCCATACGCACGGCTTACCATCCACGGCGCCGACCATGCGCCTTGCTGTGTTGCTCCAGTTTGCTTTCATCGCCATTCTTGCCATCCTGATTGTTTTTTATCGGCACACCCCCGCATTTGCCACCTTCAGCATCACCTTTGTGGCCATTTTTTTGGAAGCGCTGCCGTTCATGCTGCTGGGGGCGGCCATCGGCGGATTGATCGAGGTGTTTGTGTCCAAAGCCGTGATCCTGCGCATTTTGCCGTCCGGCCGGCTATCGGCCATTCTTCTGGCCGCCGGCCTGGGCATGGTTTTTCCCGTATGCGAATGTGCCATTGTACCGGTGGTGCGCCGGCTGTTTGCCAAAGGGCTGCCCCTGGGCGCCGGCATCGCCTTTTTGCTGGGCGGACCCATCGTCAATCCGTTGGTGTTTTTTTCCACGGCCGTGGCCTATGGCAATGACTTTCGTCTGGCCGGCGCTCGTCTTTTGATCGGTTACCTGATTGCCGTGATGGTGGGGTTTTTCATCGATTGGATGTTTACCCGTCAATCGGCCCTGGTGAGTATTGCTTCCGTGCTGCCAGGTGATACGCATGCGAATTGCGTTGCCACTGGATCAGCCGGTTTGTGGACAAAAACCGCGTGGGCCATGCGGCACGCGGCGGCTGATTTTGTCGATATCAGTCGCTTTCTGGTGTTCGGTGCTGTTGCCGCCGGCCTGCTGCAAACCCTGGTCGTCCGGGGTGAGCTGGCCGAGTTGATCGGATCGCCGGTCGCCTCCATCTTGCTGATGATGAGTCTGGCGGTTTTGCTCAGCCTGTGCAGCGAGGCCGATGCCTTTGTGGCCGCCTCCTTCCGGACGATGCTGCCCTTTGCCGCCCAGATGGCCTTCATGGTGCTGGGGCCCATGCTGGATTTGAAGCTGATCGCCATGTACTTCCGGATGTTCAGAAAACGCCTGATCCTGGTCCTCTCGACGACCACCGCCGTAGTTGTCTTTTTAACGATGCTGTTGATGCAGGGGGTGGGGCCATGATGGCGGAGCGGATAAACGTCGTGGGGCGGTTGCTGCGCTATCTTGACGCATTGGTGTTTGTGGCATTCGTGGGTGCACTGGGGTGGCTGCTGCTGACCGGCAACGACACGGCGTTTTTGCACCCCCGGTTCCGTCCATTTCTCACGGCCGGCGCCCTGTTGCTGGCGGTTTTTATTTTTGTCATTGTGCGGGGGCCGACGCGCGATCATGCCGGCTGGCCGCTTATCGTCCACAGTGTGCAGGCGCTGGTGCTGGCCACGCCCCTGGTCTTTTTGGTCTTTGCCATGGATCAGAACATGGGCGCCCACGCCCTGACCCGCAAATACACGGGAACAGAGCAGCAGACCCTGGCCCGGCTGATTGAAAGTGGAAAAAACAAACCAACAAAAGCGGACGGTTCGCAGACCTTCACCCTCTTGGAGATCGCCAGGCAAATGAAGCAACTGGACGGCAAACGGGTGGTTACCGAAGGGCTGGTTTACCGGCCGGCCATTATGCCGCCCAATCATCTGACCCTGTTCCGCTTTGCCATTTTCTGCTGTGCCGCCGATGCCCTGCCGGTATGGATGTTTGTGGAGCATCCCGATGTCACGGCCTTTGATGATGAGAATTGGGTCCGCGTGGACGGCACGCTGACGATCGTCAATTTCAATGGTACGGATGTGCCGGTGATCCGGGCGGATAGTATCGAGAAGAAGGCGGCACCGGTTACAGCCGAGCAATACCTGTTTTTCTAAGAGAACAGAACGATCCGATTGCGCCCCTTCTTCTTGGCGTCGTACAAGGCCTGATCGGCCTGTTTGATGAGCTCGGCGGGGACGGTGTCTGCATTGGGAGTCATGGTGGCAATTCCCATACTGAGGGTGACATGATCACCGATGGGAGAGTCGGCATGGACAAGCTTCAACCGGGAAACCCGATCCTGGACGTCCCGGGCCACCATTTCGGCTCCGTTAATGTTGGTATTGGGCAGGGCCACGATAAATTCTTCACCACCATAGCGCGCCACCAGATCCGATGATCGGCGCGCGGCATGGGCGATGGTCCGGGCGATGCGTTTCAGACAATCATCACCGGCCTGATGGCCATAGGTATCATTGTAGCGCTTGAAGTAATCAATATCGCACATGATTAGGCTAAGGGGATCTTTTTTGCGGGTCAGGTGGCGCCACTGGGCGTCGATCCAGTCGTCCAGTCGCCGTCTGTTGGCGATCTGGGTCAATCCGTCCAGGGTGGCCAGTTGCTGCAACTGCAGGTTGGCCTTTTGCAGGGCCGCCTCGGTTTGCTTGAGTGCGGCCTCGGCCTCCATCTCCTTTGAGACATCGGTCAGACATCCGCTGGAGAGCAGGATGCCGTCTGTTTCAAAGGCTTCCACAATGGCCTGATCTTTCAGCCACCCGCTATGTCCACCCGGCAAGGTCACTTTGTAGATGGCTTCCACCAGCCCCTTGGCTTTGCCTTCGTTGCGCAGGTGGCTTCTGGACTTGTGAATGTCCCCATTGGTAATGGTTTGGGTCTCTACCCGCAGCTTGTCTTTATGCTTTTTGTAGACCCGTCTTTCAATGATGCTGCTGCGGAACCGTTCGGTGAACCCATGTTGATCACACGCAAACAATTCGGTAAACCGCGGGCTCAGATATTCATACCACATTCCTTTTTTTGCATCGTGCCAGGCGGAAATATACGTGATGGCGGGATTACCGATGCTGTCCAGGCGCAATAGCGCGTCAATGCATTCGGCGATATAGGATTGCAGCCGTTGACTGTAGGGTCCGCCAATAATTTTGCCGGGATACGCCGCGTCCGGTAGCTTGCCAACAACAGAGTCGCTCATTGGTGCCTGCCTGTGGTTGAATCAGTGGGATTTATACCTGGTCAATGGTTTAACACAAGTTCGTCCCCCTGCCAACATGAAGGCTAGTGATCCTGACGCAGCCGGGTGACCGCCCCTACCACCACGTCCACGGCACGGTCGATTTCCTCGGCCGTGGTCATGCGTCCCGTGGAAAAACGCACCGTTCCCTTGGCCCAGGCCATGGGAACCTGCATGGCTTCGAGCACGTGGGACAGGCTGATCGTGTCGGAATGGCAGGCCGCGCCTGCCGAAGCGGCGACCTCCAGGCCGATCTCTTCCAGGATACGGTTGGCTTCCAGCCCTTTGAATGAAAGGCTTACGGTGTTGGGTAGCCGCAGTTCAGGGTGGCCGTTGAGCCTTATATCGTCCAGGCGCTCGGTCAATCCCTGATGCAGGCGATCGCGCATGGCCATCAGGTGGACTTGGGTGTGGTCCAGGCTTCGATCGGCCATTTCCGAGGCTTTGCCCAGTCCCACGATTTCAAGGACGTTTTCCGTGCCCGCCCGCCAGCCCATTTCCTGACCGGCACCGTGGCAGAATTTTTCTGGAAGCAGGCCGTCTTTTACAAACAACGCGCCAATGCCCTTGGGGGCGTAGAGTTTATGGCCGGCGATACTGAGCAGGTCAATGCCGAGTGTGTGAACGTCGGTGGGGATTTTCCCCATGCTCTGGGCGGCGTCGGTGTGCATCACGATACCCTTGCTGTGGGCCAGGGCGGCGATCCGGGCGATGGGCTGGATCGTACCCACCTCGTTGTTGGCATGCATGACGGAAATCAGAATCGTATCCGGCCGGATGGCGGCGCCAATGTCATCCACATCCACCATGCCGGTTTCATCCACGGCAACATAGGTGGTTTCGAATCCTTCCTGTTCGAGGTGCCGGCACACTTCCAGCACAGCCGGGTGTTCCACGGTGGTGGTGATCAGATGACGGCCTTTTTCCTTTAGCGCCCGGGCCATGCCTTTGATGGCATGATTGTTGGATTCGGTGCCGCCGGAGGTGAAAAAAACTTCCCGGGGCTTACAGTTCAGCAGGCCGGCCACCTGTTGCCTGGCCGCCTCAACCGCTTTTTTGGGGCGAATTCCATACCAGTGGGAACTGGAGGGGTTGCCGAATTCGGTTTCCAGAAACGGCCGCATGGCCGCGATGACTTCCGGGTCGTGAGGGGTGGTGCCGTTATAATCTAAATAAATGGGATCTACCATGGTCGGTCTCACGTTTTGTTTTATAGTGACGATCAATATATGTTGGTAATGGTGTTTGGTGCCGATGAGTATATTGATCTGGAAACAGGGTGTCAACCACGCCCCCCTGATTGCAGCATTTGTAATTTTGAAGGTGCTCAGCGGGAATTTCACCGATCGATTGTAAAACCGCCGAAGATATTTGAGGTGTTATCCAAGCTATCAGCAACCCATTCATGTCACATTAGAATTGCCTCAATCCGGCTGCGTAAGGTTTCCCGTGCAGGATGTTTCAGCCAGTGGTTTTTCATTCTTATTGCCCTTGAAAAGCAGCATTTTACTGTTGTCGTAAAGAAAGACTTGCAGGTATTGTTAAACACCATTAAAAACGTCAATCCTTTGCTGATCGGGATTTCTTCGGATATCGATATCTCTTTTGAGAACTCGATGCGTATGTTGAAATTGAATAAACATACAAAAAACCGCTGCCTTTTTTTGCTTTTGGATGATGACGATGAGAAAGATCAGAACGCCTTCAAGCTGACTCAACAATTCGGTATCACCGTTTTCCGTGGGATTGTCGATCCGAATGATTTAGCACGGCAGATAACCCTCCTGGCCCTCAGTAAAAAATGCAGGGATCGTCAGTCCACCGAAAAAAAACAGTCTTAATTGCACGGGCGCTTTTTAAATTTCTACCCTTGATTTTTCGTCGCTGATCCTACAAAATTCTAACTTTGTTTTTTCATTGAATTGCTTACGGCGTCCAGGCCCAAAATGATGGTGGGTTGGCTGATCCAGACTTTTCAAACAGGCGCTAACATCCGCCGTGATCACCGATAGCATGAAACATGGTGGAGAACACTGCACAGCTGAACGGAAAATTGATGCTACCATCCCGAAGTCCCAATCCCGTCCCGTCCCGAACTTCAAAACAACAAGCGTCCGCCGAGCGATCGGCCCTTTTTGTTTCCACATTGACCTCATTCATGGGGCCGTTCATGATTTCTTCGGTCAACGTGGCCCTGCCGACCATTCAACATGAACTGGCGATGACGGCTGTTGAATTGGGCTGGGTGGCCACATCGTATCTGTTGGCCATGGCCGTGGGGTTGATTCCGGCTGGTAAGATCGCCGATATTCACGGCCGCAAAAAAGTTTTCTCCATTGGACTTTTGATCTATACCATCGGGTCCACGGCCGCGGTGATTGCCGGGAATACGGTTGCTTTTCTTGCCTTACGCGTTGTTCAGGGGCTGGGGGCGGCGCTTTTTGTGACCACGGGGATGGCCATTTTAACGTCGGTTTTTCCTCTCCACAAGCGGGGGCGGGCCATTGGCGTGTATGTCTCGGCCGTTTATTTGGGATTGTCCGTGGGACCGTTTATCGGTGGGGTGATGACCCAGCAGTTCGGCTGGCGCAGTATTTTTGCGGTCATGTTTCCGTTGGGGGCCATGTCCATCTTGGTCACGCGGGTTTTTCTGAAAGGGGAATGGGCCGATGAAGAGAGTCATCGTCTGGATGTTCCAGGATGCCTGATTTACGCTATTGCCATTGTTGCCCTGGTTTACGGGGCATCGATTCTGCCAGGGGCGACCGGATGGATCCTGGTTCCGGTTGGCATACTTGGCCTGGTGCTGTTTTTTCTGCAGCAGCGCCGGGCTTTAGACCCGGTGTTCGAGGTCACCCTGTTCCTCGAAAACCGGACCTTTACCTTTTCCAGTCTGGCCGCCCTGCTCAACTATTCGGCTACTTTTGCCGTGACCTTTATGATGAGCCTCTACCTGCAATACATCAAGGGCATGCCCCCCCAGGCCGCCGGCTCGATCCTGATGGCGCAACCAGTGGTCATGGCCCTTTTTTCTCCCCTGGCCGGCCGCCTTTCCGACCGCATCCAGCCGCGGCTTTTGGCCACCGCCGGGATGAGCATTACCACCGTAGGGATGGTTGTTTTCACGCAGCTCGCAGCCTCTTCCAGCATCTCTTTCATTACCGGCAACCTGATCCTGTTGGGATTGGGCTTTGCCCTGTTTTCCTCGCCCAACATGAGTGCCATCATGGGCGCCGTGGATAAAAAGGATTACGGCCTGGCTTCGGGCACAGTGGCCACCATGCGCCTTTTGGGGCAGATGACCAGTATGGCCATTGCCACTGTGGTGCTGACCTATTTTGTCGGGCACCATGTGATCGAACCTGCCAATTATGATCGTTTCATGGCCAGCGTACAGATGGTTTTCAGTGTGTCGGCCGTTTTATGCACGGTTGGCATCTATTTTTCCATGTTCAGGGGGCGGTTGAGATAGCCTTTATTCGTCCGTTTGGGGCGGCAGTGTGTCCGCAGCGTTTTCATCATCAGCCGGTTTGGTTTCTGACAGCTGCCGGACGGCCTGGGTCAGGCCATTGAGATCGCCGGCTTTAAGACCGATTTCCGCCATCAGCATGTCCACCAGCGGGGCTTGCCCGCGGTAGCGCAGGGCGCTGCTGACCACTTGATCGGCCAGGTTTCCACCGGCAGCGGTGGGCTGGCCGTCGGTGTTCGCATTGGCGTTTGGGCCGAATCCATCCAGTTGGAAGATTTTTATGCCGTCGATGTTCTCGATGGGTTTGACGCTTTCCCGGATGATTGCCGGCAGGTGATCGATCAAGGCCAGACGGATCTGCATGGCCACCTGTTCTTCGGATAAAATATTATCGGCTTCGTGAATGGCCTGTTTACCAGCGGCTTCGACCGCATAGCGTTTTTCGGCGGCTTCGGCACGCAGGATTTCTGAATCGGCTTCACCCTGGGCCTGGATCCTGACTTTTTCCGCATCGGCATTGGCCAGGGTGCGCACCGCCTCGGCCTTGTCGATGGCGGACAGCTTTTCCGCTTCGGCGGCCACTTTGATTTTGATGGCCTCCCGCTCGGCGGCCTGGGCGGCTTCGACCAATTCAACGGCTTTGGCCCGTTCGGCCTTTTGGGTCTCACGCACCGTGACCACGGCTTCTTCTTCCTTTACCGCCGTGGCCCGGGCGCGGTCCGCCTCGGCCTGGGCTTCGGACTGGGCTTTGGATTTTTCGGCAATGGCGATGGCGCGGTCCTGCTCAGCCAGCTCAATGGTTTTATGGCGCTCGATTTCAGCCGTCTCAACGGCTTTCTGCTTGGCGATTTCTCTTTCCTTGAGCATTTTGTCTTTTTCGATGCGTCCTTCTTCGACCGCCCGTTCGGCATCGATATTGGCCGTGTCCACTTTTTGTTTGGCCTCGATATCCGCCTGCTGGGCCTCTCGGTTTTTCTCAGCCTGTTCGCGTTTGATTTCCGCAGCCTGGGCCGCCCGCCGAATCTCTATCTCGCGTTCCTGTTCCAGCCTGGCATACTCCTGCTCCTTGGCGATGTCGTATTTTTTGCGCTGGGCCTCCAGGTTTTTGTTGGCCACCGCTACCTCGGTGTCCTGCTCGATATCATTGCGTTTCTTGCGCCGTTCCTCGATGGCTTCGGTCAGTTTGGTAAGGCCTTCGGCATCAAAGGCGTTGTCCGGATTGAAGAATTCCTTGCCGGTCTGATCCAGACCGGTCAGGGAGACCGATTCCAGCTCCAGCCCGTTTTTGAGCAGATCCTCGGAAACCACCTGCTGGACTTTCTGGACGAAATCGACCCGCTGCTCATGCAATTCCTCCATGGCCATTTCCGCGGCCACGGCGCGCAGGGCGTCGACGAATTTGCCCTCGACCAGGGACTTGAGCTCATTGGGGTTCATGGTTTTCTGGCCCAGGGTCTGGGCCGCATTGGCAATGGCGTCCTGGGTGGGCTTGACGCGCACATAAAATTCAGCCATCACATCCACACGCATGCGATCGCGTGTGATCAGGGCCTGCTGGTTGGCCCGCTGGACTTCCAGACGCAAAGTGTTCATGTTGACCGGAATGGTGTCATGCAGCACCGGTAAAACCAGAGCGCCGCCGTTCAAGATGACTTTCTGTCCACCAAACCCGGTACGAACGAAGGACACTTCTTTGGACGCCCGGTGGTACAGCCTGGCCAGGATCATACCAATGACGATCATGGCAACAAGGATGGTGCCGGCAACGAAGATCACTTTGGTGAAATTGAGCATGCCAAATAGTTCGCCCATGTTTTTCCCTCCTATCTGAATTTAAGCGTATTAAAGCTCTTTTTTCAAAGCGGCCGATGTATTTTGAATCGCCCTGAAGGTCGCCCCCTGCTGGCTGACCAGAAGCACCTCTGTGCCTTGCGGAAACTCTTCTTCGGCGTCATCGGGCTCGATCATTACATAGTGCGACTGGCCATAGCGATCATTCAGCCTCCCTTGTGCCGGGCTGCCGAATCTGGCCTTGCCGGTCGTAATCACCGCCACCAGCCCGATAAAACTCTTCTCAGCGACCGCTTCGGTTTCGTCCTTGGGCATGATCCGGGCCAGCATGCCGCCCAACAGGCGTACCATGGGCAGGGCCAGGACAATGGCAGCGATCGCGGCCAGCGTTACGGGCAGGAACGTGCCGACCATCCGGGTGGCAAGGGACTGGATGCCAAAGCCAAGCAGACCGAAAGCGGTCAAAAAAATCACCAGCAGCACCAAAACCGGTACCTGGCCGATGCGCAGCCAACTGAGCATTCGGGTAAGCGGACTGGACGGCTGAATGTCGGCGCCGTCCATATCGGCATCGATATCCAGATCCATGTCCACTTCCGGCATCAAGGATTCAAGAATACTGGAAAGCCCCATGCCCAAGATGGTTGTTACCCCTTCAAGTACTGCGATCAAGAGCATCAGGGTAAGCGCCACGGCAAAGGGCAGATTCTGATCCGCCAGGATAAATGCGATCATTTCTCATTTTCCATTTTGTTTTTAATGGCCACCAGACGCTCCTGAATCCTGTTTTTATGGGCCATGGATTCAAGCTCGGCGAGTTTGGTGGCTGTCTGCCGGTCACTGCTGCCCGATGCACCGGGAAGGCCCGTGGCTTTTTCCATGATGCGCTCAAAAGCCGATTCCGCGCCTCGCACGCGGCGATCCACATCGCTTGACTCCCCGGACGCGGCGGTGTCCGGCTCACCTGTGGTCGTCGTGTCGGCCCGGCTTTGTTTGTATTCCCGCAATTCTTCCTGCATCTGGCGTTTTTTGGCCAACAGGGCACTCACGTAGCCTTCAAGCTCCTTTTCCTGGTCGGCGCAATCCTTGATCGTGGCTTCCAGGACCGGTATCTGGGCTTCAATGTCTAGTTGCCTGGCAACCGCCGCCTCGGCAAGGTCATCGCGTTTGTTTTCCAAAGCCAACTCTATTTTATCGGACAAATCCTCGTGATCTTTATTTTCCGCCATCAGCCTGTTGTTGGCGAGATGTTTGTTGGCAATCACGCGCCCCAGTTCGGCACGCACGTCGTCAATGGCCGCATCGATTTCGCGAATGGCCTCTTCCATCACCGTTTCGGGGGCCGCGTTCTCAATGGCGTCCACGAGAGAATTAAAGCTCCCACTGATGATGCGGCCAATACGGTTAATCAAACGTTCTTTCATGGCAACGGTCCTTTCTTTTTATTTTTTGGCCAGGATGATCTGGCTCAGTTCGAGAACGGGTTTGATTTTAGTGCGCATGATTTCCGGATCGTAACAGGCGCATTGCTCGGTAATGGCCAATTGTAATACCGACTCCATGAGCCGGATCAGTCGCTCGGCAACACCTTGTTCAAGCTGAAACAGCGCTTGGGGTGGATCTTGATCATCTTGTGCTGAAGTAGACGAAAGCAGGAAGGCCAGGGCATCGGGAATCCATTCGGTCAACCGAGTAATTAACTCGGAATGAACGTTGTTTTCAACCTCTGCTTTTCGAATTTTGCGCAGACACGGCTGTACCAGTTCCTGGATGTGTTGCAACCGGCTGGCGTAATCCTGTTTTCGGTTTGAGCGCAGTTTGGTGTCGGCAATAATCGCCCGCAGTTTGTCACTGGGCGTCTTGGCATCATCGATGGTCAGCTGACTGATGAATTCTGCATCCTCCTGCGAGATTCGGGCACTGATGGTCACTTGTTTTGAAGGCATATTTTACTCCTTCGGCCTAATAGCGATTTGTGTTTAATGGAAAGTTGCAAAAAGACTTTTCGAGTCTATGTAAAGACATAATTATTCAAATATAATCGTTTGTCAATAAAGATATGCAAATGTATACATATGAAAACAATGTGGCGCGACCAGCTATCAGTTCAAGCTTAAAAAGGAAATAATCGTTGGGGAAAGGCTTTACGGATTCATCAGATTTGGCTGATGAAATTTTCCAGAAGTCTCCTGAAAATCTTGATTTCCGCTTCGGAAAAACCGCTGGTGCACTCCCGGGTAAGTTCCAGGTGAAAGTTGGAGTGGCGCCGGTAGTGTTTTTTGCCAGTATCGGTCAATCGGATCACGTAAGAACGGCGGTCCTCCGGGTTTTGTATCCTTTGGACGAGCCCTTTTTTTTCCAGATTGTCGATCATCACAGTAAGTGTCCCGGTTGTCACGCCCATTTTGGAGGCCAGATCCTTCATCTTGATCATATTGTTAACGCCGAGGATTTCTATGGTGTGCATCTGGGACAAGGTGATTCCGCTGCCTTCGACAATGGATTGTTCCCACGAGGACAGCTTTTCATAAAATTCAATGATCAGGTCTGATAATTCTTTCACAGGTCGTGCCCCCATGTGATTGATCGTTGATGGCTATCCATAACAACGGATTCATTCACATTCTTACACCATCTGCGAAAGAAAAAACAGGTTTGACACCCACAAGACAAGCGCATTTGAGTGATCTGTTTTCTGTGCGCGGCTGGAAGAAATGTCACATCGTGGATGGCCGTGCCTCGAATTTTTTTGAAAGATTAGGATGCGGCCCGAAACTGATCAGAACCGCATCTATATTCGATCTGTCCGTTTTTCATGGCGTAGATATCCGTTGTGGTCCGCGCCAGAAAATCAAATTCGTGGGAGACCACCACATAGGCGATATCAAGATCGTTGAGCACCCGGATGATTCGCTCAACGGTCCGCTCGTCCAGGCCGGTGGTTGGTTCGTCCAGCAGCAGGACCTGGGGCTCCATGACCAGTACCGTGGCCAGGGACACCAGTTTCTTCTCCCCTCCGGACAATTGGTAGGTGATCCGGTTTTCGAATCCGCTTAGATTGAGGGACTCAAGCATTTTCCGGGACAGTGCCACTGCTTCTTGCGGAGATTTACCCATGTTGAGCAGACCAAAGGCCACATCCTCGATCACGGTGGGGGAAAATAGCTGATCATCGGCATTTTGAAACACAAAGCCCAGTTGCCGCCGGGCCTTTCTAAAATCTGTTTCTCCATGCATGGTTTTGCCGAGAATTCGAATCGTGCCGGATTCGGGTTTGTTCAGCCCCATGAGCAGATGCATGAGGGTGGATTTGCCGCAGCCGTTGGGGCCGATCAGGCCCAATCGCTGTTCTTTGCCCAGGCAAAAGTTCAAATTGTTCAGGACGCGTCCCCGGCCCGGATAGGAAAAACAGATGTCCTTGAGGTCAATCAAAATAGGGTCGGCATCAGCCATTCCATTCCTCCCAGTAAAATCAGGGTTAGCAGTAGATAACCGGCCCAGATCCGATCGGTGGAGGAGAAGGAAAACTGATGGATGCAGTAGAATTTTCCTTTAAACCCCCGGCACAGCATGGACTGATAGACCCGTTCGGCCCTTGCCAGGGCGCGGACCAGGAGCATGCCGAACAGATAGGCATAGGTTTTATAGGTGTGCAGGTTGGTACCGGGAACAAATCCCCTGACCCGGATGGCCGTGCTAAGCCGCTGGTACTCCTGTTCCAGTACGAACACATAGCGGTAAGCGATCAAGAGCAGGTAGACGATTTTCCGGGGCATGCGCAGCCGGTTCAGTCCATGCCCCAGGGTGGCAATGGACATGGTGGCGATCAGGGCGATAAACACCATCAAAATGGCATTGGATTTGAGTGTGATCCGGGCGGCCAGGAGCAACCCTTCCCGGGAGCAGGCCACTGGCCCCAGAAGAAATGCAGGGGGGGGGGCGAAGGTGATGGGCAGTACGAGGAAAAGCAGAATATTGAAGATGTTGATGGTCGTCAGCCGTTTGGCGACGTCCTTTAGGGGCAGTCCGGACGTCAGTACCAGGATTACGGACAGAGTCAGGCCGGCGAGCAGCGTGGGAAATCCCATGGACACGGCCAGGAGGAACGAAAACAGCGTGGCAAAGACAATCCGCAGACGTGGATCAAGGCGGTGGAGTATGGACTTGCCCTGGGCAAAGGCTTCACTTAGCATGCGTTGCTCGTTTTCGTGATTCAGGCTTTTTTGCGCCGATAGCTAAAGTACGTTCCTTATACGGTGGTGCGGGGCCCGGGGTACCTGAAAATCCAGGCAGTGAATCCGGTTTGACCTTTTTAAGAAATCCGATACAAAATGCAGTCACAATGCCTTCGATTACCATCACGGGAAGGTGGGCGGTTACCACCAGGGTGGCCACCTCAACAAAATGTTCTTCAGTAAAAAGAAGGGAAATCGCGACCATGAGGGCAGTCAGCAGGACTGAAAATGCCCCGCAGGTAAAGGCCGCGACCAGGGCCATACCGGAATCTTTTTTTACTAAGTTGCCGAACAGGTAGTAACAGATAACGGCCGGACCGGCCACATTCAAGGTGTTCACCCCGAGAACGGTAATGCCTCCAAACTGAAAAAACATGGCCTGCAGGGCCAATCCAACCAGGATGGCGGGAAAGGCTCCCCATCCAAGCAGCAGTCCCACGATGCCGTTGAGAAGGAGATGGACACTGGAAGGGCCGATGGGCACGTGGATCAGGGATGCCATGAAAAAGGCCGATGACAGGATGCCCACCTGGGCCATATGGTCATAGTCCAGTTTTTTCAATCCGATAGCAGTGCCTAATACTGTCAGAGCGCCGCCGCTCAAGAGAACCGGTGCCGAAAGCACACCTTCTGATATGTGCATAATCTTTCACTCCATTGATCGGGCTGATCATGTTTATAAACAAAATTGACGAACGCAACAAAGTCAAAACTATGAGGAAGAAAGTGAGAACGGCAAATGCCTTGAAGAAAAGACGCTATGAGCGAATACACAGCCCTTGTACGAAGAAGGACAGGCTGTATCGATTTGCCGGCAAACTTAACTCCCGAAGCTATGACCGGTGTAGGTATTCAGGCAGGTTTTCTGACTTTCCCGCGCTTTCGAGCGCCTTCCCATTTCAGCTTTATGAAACAGTGGCCTGATGCTCGAGGGCGTTCCCGACATTGCCGGGTAGGATCACAGCGGCGGATCCGCCTCCGATTTTCACGGAGTTCCCTGTTGGTTTTGGTTAAAACACCTGAATACATTACCCTTTTGGGGGCTCGGGCCGATCCGGCAGCTGCAGCCGGGCTGAACACCTAAGGATGCAGCGCCGAATCGATTCGCCGACTAATTATTAGAATTGGTCTATTTTGTCAATCTGTTCGCTGGGAACAGGGCTTAAGGGCGCAGGTAAAAAATGATTACCCCATCTTGTTTGCCCTTTTAATTACATCGAAAGCGGGGCGGGATTGACTACTAAAACGGGATCGACCATTTAAATTGGTTTCCCGAGTAAAAGCGATTGCCGATGACATCATAACGACCAGGATCGATCCGACGTTGTGTGCGACGGCTCCCATAATCGGCGATAAAAGGCCTGTTATTCCAAGACAAATGGCAACCAGGTTTATGCCCAGGCTAATGATGACATTGATTTTGATCGTTCGTGTCATTTTCCGGCTTAAACGAATCAGAAACGGCAGTAGCGAGATACGGTCCTTCATCAACACGATGTCGGCGGTGGCAAGGGCCATGTCAGACCCACGCAGGCCCATGGCAACGCCTACCGCCGACGCTTTAAGGGAAGGGGCATCGTTCATGCCGTCGCCGACGAAGACCGTATCAAGGGAATTCGTTTTTTGAATGATTCCCATTTTTGTTTCGGGTTTTAAACGGTAATGGTAATCGGTGATGCCGATCTCATCGGCAACTCGCTTCACAGCGTTTTTTGAATCTCCAGATAGAATGGACATCCGGGTTACCCCCAGTGCCTTGAGTTGACTCACTGTCTCTGCCACATCGGGTCGGACGCGATCGAGCATGGCGATTTCACCGGCATGGTTTCCATCTATTGTAACCTGAACGATGGTTTCACCTGTGGCACTGTCGGTTTTGCCGGCACCCATTGATACAACGCTGCCGTCGACCATGGCGTTGACACCGGAGCCGGGAACAGCGGCCACGTCAATGGCTTTTTTCTTTTCAAGTCCCATTTTGGCCGCTTTTTTCAAAATCGCATGGGCGATGGGATGGGTGCTTCCCTGTTCCACGGCGGCAGCCATCGCCAATAATTTCTCTTGGGTAAATCCGTCCGCCGGCCGGATTGTCGTGATAACCGGTTTACCGGCGGTGAGGGTGCCGGTCTTATCAAAGAAAAAAGATCGGGCCTGGGCGATTTTTTCAAGGTAGCGGCCGCCTTTGATCATCATACCGGATCTGGCTGCCCGGCCCACGGTCGCGACAGTCGCAACCGGACCAGCCAACAAAAACGAGCAGGGGCAGCCCACCACCAATACGGTAATGGCACGGTTAATGTCCCGGGTGAAAAAGTAGGTCAATGCTGCAATCGTCAGAATGATCGGTGTGAAATAGCCTGCATAGCGGTCGACAATTCGCGTGCTTTCAATTTTGCTGTTTTCGGCATGTTGGATCAGGTCGATGATACGGCCGATGGTTGCATCACTTCCCGTTCGACTGACGATAAGTTTAATAAAGCCGTCGCTGTTCACGGTGCCGGCAGACAGCTTATCTCCCGGCCCTTTGAATACGGGAAACGCCTCGCCGGTCAGCAAAGACTCGTCAATGGCGCCGGATCCTTCAGTGATATGGCCGTCCACGGGAATCGTATCACCTGCCCTGACGATTGCGATTTCACCGGTTTCAACGGCATTGATGGGCTTGGTTTGTGTGCGGCCGTTTTTTTCAATCAGGGCCGTCTGCGGATTGGCTTTGACAAGGGTTTCGATGGCTCCTCTGGCTCTGTCACTCACCGCTTCCTCGATAAAGGCGCCGAGTACCATGATGAAGGTACAGGAATTCTGTTGGATGTATGATTAATGATTTTGGAAATTGAACAGATTTCCAACCACCATCGACCCGGCCAACAGACACTCGAGTCCGAAGGGCAGGTAGCCCCCAAAGCCTACAATGGGCATTTCAAAGATGAGGAACCGCTGAACAAAAGGAACCGCGTAGGTCCAGCGGGCCAGGCTGTAGTAATTCCACAATTCCCAGAAAAACCCACAGATCAATGCGGCCAGGGCCGGCACCACCAGCGGGCGAAAGTCGCCGCGTCGCAAAGGATGCAGCAGGGTCGGTTGGCCGGCAAGGGCTTGAAGGGAGAGAATGATGAGAAGCGGAGAGACCCAGAGTAAAGCAAAAAGCTGATCCGGAAATATTCCGATCAGGGCCAGGCCGATGGCCGACACAGCCAGTGTGATGCGGGGCAGCCAGACCGATGCCGGCAGGCTGATGGCGCGGCCGTGGGTCAGTCCTTTTGAAAGGGACGGGAAGGTGAGTAAAAGTTCGGTCATGCTGATTACGGCGGGTAGTACCGTGGCAAAGGCCAGGGTTGAGAAAAAACTGTATTCATAAGGACTCATACCCTCGACCCCGGTGTAGTACCAATTTTGCACAAAACGATTGAAGTATTCGAAAACCCACCAGAACATGGCACTGGCCGGAAACAGCAGCAGAAATTTCAAGGGGCGCCGAACCAGCAGGCAACTGCCGCTGCGTTTGACCACAAGGGCGCTGATGAAAAAAATAAAACCGGTCCACAGGGGTTGGAAGGTGTGGCGCTGAAAAGGCTGGAACCAGGTGAAGCGCTGCCAGGCGAAAACCCAGAAGAGCAGGCATAAAACCAGTCCTGCCCAGCCCCACCAGGGAAAAGGAGTGGGAGGAAGCGGCTTGGGAACCATCTTTTTGGTGTTGACCCGGCCATAGACCAAGGCAACCGCCAGCCCTCCCATCAACAGCAAATTGGCCGTGGCAAAGAAGATAAACCAAGGCCAGGAGAAACCAGCGTGTTGGACATACCGGGTGGTCGGCGGGATTTCCAGGTAGGGCAAAAGGTCGTATCCGGCGGCAAGGATGCCGACCAGGGGCAGGGCGGCCATCAGCATGGCGATCGTCAACCATTGCCACAGCGCGCCATATTTATGCAACTGACGGCTCACGGGTAGTTTATCCTGATGTTTATACAAGCGATTAGAATATAAAAACGTATGTACAGGTTCCCGGGCGATTCCATAAGCGGCTCGAGATCAAGGCTTGCGAATCCCGAGGAGGGAGGCGTACATAAAGTACTCCGCAGTGACGAGGGAGCCGCGTAACGCCGATATCGGGGCGCTTATGGGATCGCTATTATTGAATCCAGGAGATGACCACCGTCCCCAGCACCAGGGCGATGATTCCGATCAGCCGGTACCCCTGATCGGACAGGTTCACCAGCCAAGCACTAGCGGTATGGAAAAAGCCTGCGGGATTGAAATAAATCAACAGGCCCTTGGCGATGGCCAATCCACCGATCAGAGCAATGAACCCGCCGTGATTGGTCGACGAGGCGCTCAGCAGTAACAACACACCCACGATCAGCGGAATCAGGGCCAGCCAGATGCGGTTGACCTGACTCAACAGGCGCTCGATCGATGACTTGTACGTATCCGTATAGAGAATGGCGAATGCGCCGGCCGCGATCCATGCAAAACCCAGTGCATAAATGATGTATTTCATGGGATCCTCCTTTCCTTAATCGTTTAGCAGTCAAGTGACGGTTAATCAATATCCAGTTATTTACAAATGATTGTTTCTTGATTATTTTAGGCCATCAAAAATGGCTGAGAGCAGCACAACAAAGGTGGTGTTTTATGACCAGGGGGGCATTGATAATCGTTGACATGTTAAACGATTTTATAGACGAAAAGGGCGCATTATACTGCGGGCCCGGTGCCCGGGCGATTGTTCCTTTTATTCAGGAACGGCTGGCGGCCCATCGCAAGGCCGGCAGCCTGGTGGTCTTTCTTCAGGACGCCCACGCGGAAGATGACCTGGAGTTTGAAAAATTTCCCAAGCACTGCGTTGCCGGCACCTGGGGCAGTCAGATCATTGATGCACTCGCCCCCGAGCAGGATGAAAAGGTGCTGCCCAAAACCCGCTACAGCGGCTTTTACGGCACACCACTGGAAAAAATCCTCACCGACCATCAGCCTGATGAGGTCGAGGTGGTTGGCGTGTGTACCTCCATTTGTGTGATGGACACCGTCGGTGGTCTGGCCAACCGCGATTACCGCACCGTTGTTCACCGAGCCGGCGTGGCCGACTTTGATGCGGATGCACACCAGCACGCGCTGCTGCGTATGGAGCGTTTGTACGGAGCGATAGTCCAATGATTGCGAACGATTTTCCCGGCCCTCTGTTTACCGATCTGTATGAACTGACCATGTCCGCCGGTTACTTTCACCGGAAGATGGATGAGACGGCGACCTTTTCCCTGTTTGTAAGATCCCACCCCAAGCGCGGCTATTTTGTCGCCGCCGGCTTGCAGCCGGTGCTGGATGCGCTGAGCCGGTTTTGTTTCAGCCAGGCGGAGATCGACTGGCTTGAGAGTACAGGCCGATTCAAGCGCGACTTTCTCGATTATCTTTCCGCCTTGCGGTTTACCGGTGATGTCGTGGCCATGGATGAGGGAGAACTCTTTTTCCCCAACGAGCCGGTCATGGAGGTGACCGCCCCGCTGATTGAAGCCCAGATACTCGAAACCTATCTGATCAACGCCATGGGCCTGGCCAGCATGCTGGCCACCAAGGCCGCGCGTTGTGTGCATGCCGCAGGCGGCCGTCCCATTGTGGATTTCTCCTTACGCCGCACCCAGGGCAGCCATGCCGGCATGACGGTGGCCCGGTCGAGCTATATCACGGGGTTCACGGCAACCAGCAATGTTCTGGCCGGGAAACGCTGGGATATTCCCATTTCCGGCACCATGGCGCACTCCTTTGTGGGTGCCTTCGAATCGGAGACCGAATCGTTCGAAGCATACGCTGACCTGTTTCCGGACAATGCCGTGTTTCTCATCGACACCTACGATACCATACAAGGCGCCAGAAACGCCGCCGTGGTGGCCCAGCGCATGAAGCAAAAGGGGCACACCTTGCAGGGGGTGCGCCTGGACAGTGGTGACATGGTGGCGCTGAGCCGTGAAGTGCGCCGGATTCTGGACGATGCCGGCCTGCAGGAAGTACAGATATTCGCCAGCAGTGGTTTTGACGAGTATATCCTCACGCATCTGATCGAAAGCGGTGCCCGTATCGATGCCTTTGGGGTAGGTACCCGCATGGGAGTATCGGCGGACGCACCCTATCTGGACATGGTCTATAAGATGGTGCGCGTGGGCGACCGCGACGTGCGCAAACAAAGTGAAGGCAAGCGGACCCTGGCCGGAAAAAAACAGGTGTTCCGCCAAACATCCGCTGATGGCCGCTTTATCGGTGATATCATCGGGACTAGCGACGAGACCATGGATAACGCCACCGCTTTGTTGAAACCGGTGATGAAAAACGGTCGACTGGTGGGGCCAATGCCGCCGCTATCGGATATTCGTGTTAATTTCTCTAAAAATTTTAAGCGCTTGGACGATTGCTACAAGCGGCTGGAAAATGCGGACATCTATCCGGTGGCGGTTAGTGATCGGTTAAAGGCGTTACAAGAAAAGTGTTAAGTGTAAAGTTTTAAGTGTTAAGGGAAGGATCTTGTCTATTTTTTAATAGAATCGATAGAATACATCAACTTAACACTTAACCACTTAAAACTTTACACTCAGATCCAAAGATCTACCATGGCCGCAGCAACATGCGGTGTCCGGGAAAAAATTCTTTATTGAATTAAAACACGACCCCCACATACCCCACAAAACTGCTTCCCGGGCTCTTGTCATAGCTTGAAGCGTAAACCAGTTCTTCGGCTTTTTCGGCTCCCATGGCTTTGCCGACGGTAATCGCCGCCGCGGCAGCCCCGCTGCAACAGGCGTTGTCATGGGTCAGCCCTTCCCGGATGACGGCTTGCGGGTCCATGCGCAGCATGGCATCAATGACGCGCCGGTCGTTTTCATCGCGCACCCACTGCACCGCTTTCTCGCCGCTACCCTGGGAGGTAAATCCGTAATTGGGACCATAATGGGTCAGATCCGTGGAGCCGATTACGGCAATGGATAGATCTTGGTCCCGGGCGATATCCACGACCGATCGTGCCACGGACAGGGTCTCGTCGGCAGGCGGTACTCCCATGGCCACGACGCGCACATCGCCGAACAGATACCGGATAAACGGCATTTGCAACTCGATGGTGTTGTCCTGTTGATAGTGGGTCGTGGTTTCTATCTGAAAGGTATGCCGATGGGTCAGCGCGTTTGCCAGGTCGGTGTCCACGGCAAGCGGCCCAAAAGGCGTCTCCCAGTTTCCCTCGGGCATCATGTACCGCGCGGAACCGCTGTGCAGGTGCATGCCGAATACGACCACAACATCGGGGGATGCCCCCTGGGACAACCGATGGATGACATTGCAGGCGACGCTGCCTGAAAAATACCAGCCGGCGTGGGGAACAACGCCGCCTACGGGATTGGTGATGGTGGTATGATAGCGTCGGCCTTCTTCCAGAAAAGCCTTGATTTGGGCTTCGCACTCGCGCGGGTCGGCCGGATACCAGCTTCCGGAAAAAATGGATTTTCGAAGGTCCATGAGTAAAACCTCCTGTTTAGCAAAACGGTTTGGTTTTCGGGGATATGCCCAATTTTACACGGAAAAAACGGCAAGGTCACGACTTTTTTTTTAAAAGATCATGTTTATAGTAGGTAAAGCGATAAAGCAAACAGCCGGTCGGCATATGCTGAAAACGTATGTTTGAAAATGCTGGATCAGGCCCGGTAACAAGGCGCAATGCCGTTTTGAACCTTTGAACCTTGGAGGAAACCATGTGGGAATATACCGATAAAGTGAAAGACCATTTCTTGAACCCGCGTAATGTGGGTTTCATTGACGATTTTGACGGCATTGGAGAGGTGGGGTCCCTGGCTTGCGGTGATGCGCTCAAACTGACCTTCAAGCTGGGCGATGACAAGCGTATTGCCGATGCCAAATTCCAGACCTTCGGCTGCGCCAGCGCCATCGCTTCGTCATCCGCGCTGACCGAGATGGTTAAAGGCATGACCCTGGACGAAGCGGCCAAGGTCACCAATGAGGACATTGCCGACTTTTTAGGCGGCCTGCCCAAGGAGAAGATGCACTGCTCGGTCATGGGCCGGGATGCCATGGAAAAAGCCATCGCCTATTACCGCGGGGAAGGCGAGAAGAAGATTGACGGTGAGATTGTTTGTGAGTGTTTCGGCGTGACCGATAAACAGATCGAGCGGGCCGTAAAGGAAAACAGCCTCACTTCCATTGAAGAGGTGACCGATTATGTCAAAGCCGGCGGTGGTTGCAGTAACTGTCACGACAAGATCCAGTTTATCATCGATGACATATTGGGCAACGCCCCCCGGGCGGCGAAAAAGCCTGAAACCCTGACCAACATCCAGAAGATAAAGATGATCGACGCCACCCTGGAACGGGAGATCAAACCGGCGCTGAATCAGGATGGCGGCGACATCGAGCTGGTGGATGTGGATGGCGACCGTGTGCTGGTCAAGCTGCGCGGAACCTGTGCATCGTGCAGCAAATCCCAGATCACCCTCAAGCATTATGTCGAAACCAAACTCAAGGATCTGGTCTCCCAGGATCTGGTTGTGGAGGAGGTATAGCCGATGAAACCCATTTATGTGGACAACAACGCCACCACGCGTGTTGCGCCGGAGGTGGTCGAGGCCATGTTGCCCTATTTTTCAGATTTTTACGGCAATCCTTCCAGCATGCACACCTTCGGTGGCAGTGTGGGCTCCGAGCTAAAGGCGGCCCGCGGGTATGTGGCTGAATTGATTGGGGCCCAGCCCGAAGAAATCCTTTTTACCAGCTGCGGCACGGAAAGCGACAGTACGGCCATTCACGCAGCCATTCGTTCAAACCCGGACAGAAAACACATTGTCACCACCCGGGTGGAGCATCCGGCCGTAAAAAACCTGGTCGAGCATCTGGGCAAAAACGGCTACCGGACCACCTTCGTGCCCGTGGACAGGCAGGGCCGGCTGGATCTGGACACCCTGTACAAAAGCCTGTCCGATGATACGGCCATTGTGAGCATCATGTGGGCCAACAACGAGACAGGCACCATTTTTCCGGTCGAGGAAATTGCCCGCAAGGTACGCGAACGGGGGATCGTTTTTCACACCGACGCGGTTCAGGCCGTGGGCAAGATTCCCATCAACATGGCCGATTCGGCCGTTGATATGCTGTCCCTGTCCGGGCACAAGCTTCACGCTCCCAAGGGCATCGGTGTGCTTTACCTCCGCAAGGGCACCAAGTTCGCCCCGTTTCTTATGGGCGGCCACCAGGAGGGCGGGCGCCGTGCCGGTACAGAAAACACCACTTCCATCATCGGCATGGGCCGGGCGGCCCAGCTGGCCATGCAAACCATGGACGACGAGAACACCCGAGTGCGGGCCCTTCGTGACAAACTGGAAACCGAATTGATCAAACGCGTGCCCCGCAGCATGATCAATGGTGACCCGGAGAATCGCTTGCCCAATACCACCAGCATTGCCTTTGAATACATCGAAGGGGAGGCGATCCTGCTGCTCATGGATCAGCACGGTATCTGCGCCTCATCCGGTTCGGCCTGTACCTCCGGCTCCCTTGAACCCAGTCACGTCCTGCGCGCCATGGGGGTGCCCTTCACGGCTGCCCACGGCTCCATCCGTTTCAGTTTGAGCATCTACAACACCGAAGAAGAAATCGATTTCATCATCGAGAAAATGCCGCCCATCATCGAGCGATTGCGGCAGATGTCGCCGTTCTGGCAGGAAGGACGGATTGCCTGATTTTAATTGGAGAAAAACCATGGATATAACGCGTACCGAGGTCGAATCCAAAATCAGTGCGGTTACGGTATATCAAGGCTGGGCAATGATCAGCCGAACGGCCAGTGCCGAACTTGCCGCCGGCAAGCACACCCTGGTCTTTACCGATTTGCCGGCCTCGCTGGACCGGGACAATATCCAGGTCAAAGGCACGGGGGAGGCCACCCTGGGGGAATGCATTTTCGAAACGGAATATTTTGTCGAGGATGTGAATGAGAAAAAGCGGGCTTTACAAAAACAGGCTCAGGATCTCGAAGATAAACGGACTGAAATCAAACTGGGCATCGACGCCTGTGAAAGCGAAAAGGCCTTGATTGATAAAATTGCCGATTTTGTCACCACACCGGCCAGCGCGCCGCCTGCCGAGGGCCGTGTGCCGACTGCGACTGCAGGTGCGGCCCTGGATGTGGGTGCTTGGCAAAAGATGCTTGCCTTTTATCACGATCAGCACGGGGAAATCAGAAGCCGGATGCTGGCCTCGCAAAAATCGGTGCGTGAGGTGGAACGCGACCTCGAGAACGTATATACCCAGCTCGAGTCGTTGGGAGACGGCGTCGAACGCTCCCGCAACATTATCAAAGTCAGTGTGGCCAAGGAAAAGGCCGGCAAGATCACCCTGGATCTGTCTTACGTAATTACCGGTCCATCCTGGAGGCCCGTGTACAGTCTGCGGGCCACCAGCGACAGTGACACGATCAGCGTTGAATATGATGCCCTGGTGAATCAGGCAACCGGGGAAGCCTGGCAGGATGTGGCCCTGAAACTGTCTACGGCAAGGGTCAATGTGTCCGGTGTCATGCCGGAGCTGCATCCCTGGCGGCTGGCCTTTTACCAGCCCGCGCCGGTCATGAGCATGCCAAGGGCCAAAAGCCGTAAGGCCGAAGCGAATGCGCCGTTTGAAGAGGCCATGAAGGCATCCGCATCCGGCATTGCCGACGACGGTATGCCTGAGATGGAAATGGATTTCCCGGCGGCCTCGGTTGAAAGCGGCGGAACGTCGGTTGTTTTTGTGGTGGGTGGCGGTGGAACCATCAGCGGTGATAACAACAGTACCCGCGTGTCCATTCTGCGCCGCGAGTTTCCGGCATCGTTTCGATATGCGGCAACGCCCAAACTATCTGAATTCGCCTACCTGACCGGGAAGATAAACAATGACTCCGAGTTCCCGCTGCTGCCGGGCAAGGCCAATGTTTTCTTCGACGGTGCGTTCGTCTCGGTATCACAGCTTTCGCTGGTTATGCCGGGCCAGGAGATGGCGGTGTCACTGGGGGTGGATGAAGGAATTAAAATTGAACACCGGTTTCTAAGGCGCTTCAAAAAGAACCAGGGCCTGATGGCCAAGCGGATCAGCGAGCAGTTTGACTACCAGATCCGGATTACCAACAACCGCAAAAAAGACATAGAGATCGAGGTGGTTGACCAGCTCCCGATTGCCGAGAACAAGGACATCACGGTCAAGGCGATTTCACCTTCATTCAAGGAAGAAAATGCCGGGATTACCTTGGACGATGAATCCAAGATAAAGTGGCAGGTCACGCTTGCCGATGGTGAAAAGCGTGAGCTGCCGCTTTGTTTTATTGTTGAGTATCCGGCGGGCAGTCAGTTGAGTGGCCTTTAAGAGCCTGTTTGGTAAATCCGTCTAAGGCCCGCTAACGGCGTTGGAAAGTGTCTCAAAATGCTCACATATTACATATATGCTCCGCTTTTGAGCCACTTTCCGCCTTGTTATCGGGCCTGATCCTGACTTCCAAAACAGGCTCTAAGATATCGCTTACCAATCAGTCTTTGATTTTTTCGTTTACCTGACCTTTCAACCACCCGATCCACCCATCGAATCCAGCCTCGGTTTTGGACGATATTTCGAAAATGGGCATGTTGGGATGGATCTGTGCGATGGTCTGGCGGGCCAGGTCCATGTCGAAATCCAGGTAGGGCAGCAGATCGATCTTGTTGAGCAGGGTGGCGTCGCACTCGCGGAACATCAGCGGATATTTGGCGGGTTTGTCCTCCCCCTCGGTGACCGACAGTACCACCACGCGTTTGTCTTCACCGATATCGAACTCGGCCGGACACACCAGGTTGCCGATGTTTTCCACAATCAAAAGGTCGATGCCGGCCAGATCGATATCGGCCACGGCCTTTTCCACCACATGGGCTGCCAGGTGGCAATCGCCACCGAATTCGTCGGTATTGATCTGGATAACCGGTGCGCCGGACTGAGCCAGCCGGTCGGCATCGTTGGTGGTACAGATATCCCCCACGATCACGGCGCAGCGCAAATCGGGCATGATGCGCGCAAGGGTCTTTTGCAAGGTGGTAGTCTTGCCTGATCCCGGCGAACTCATCATATTGAGCACAAAGACTTTATTTTCCTTGAAGACCGTGCGCATGCGGTCCGCCATGATATCGTTGGCGTCCAGTACCCGCCGAACCACCTTGATTTCGCGGGTGCCTGACTTGCGGGTCTCCACTGCATGGCCATGATGATGGTGATCATGATCATGGGGACCATGATGGTGATGGTCATGGTGATAACGTTTGATAATGCGATTGGTGAAATTCCACATGGTCAATCCTCGTCTTCGATTTCAATGGAGCGAATATCCAGTTCCCGTCCGGAAAGGATATCAATATTACCGCTTTGGCACTCCTGGCAGGTAAAAACCGGCTCGGTGACCGTCCACTCGGCCTTACAATCCTTGCAGCGGACGACTACCGGCAGCTCTTCGATGACCAGTTCGGCGCCTTCCAGGGGCGTGTCCTTGATCACCAAATCAAAACAAAACGTAAGGCTGTCGGCGACGATGGCTGACAGTTTGCCTACCTGCAGGTTGACCCGTTGAACCCTGGCGCCCTTCATATCTTCGGGGATGGATGCCTTGGTGATCTCAACGATTTCCATGGCGATTCCCATTTCGTGCATGATGATTACCTGATTTTTTTTTCAATATGTTCTGGATGTCGGAGCAAGTCCGGCATGACGAGTCCAGCATTTTTTTCGAGTTCATCAAATTCTGGATACCCATCTTCAGCTGACAAATATCATCCGGTTTTGATTTGTTCAACCCAAACAATGGGTTTTTAAATTTTCCAATTTTTTTCTGGTTGTAATTTAATTGCTGAAATCGATTTTTTCTGCCTGGCGATATTCGGTAGCGGGTAGAATAATGAATTTGAATTGATTCAAGAATAGTCCTCAAATTCTTTTTTTCTATAAGAGAAGATGAACAAGAAGAAAGAAAAGAATGAAATTCATTAAAACTATCGGTTTTTATTCATTAACTTTTTGCGTCATTATTATAATTGACACACAATGACGAATCGGTTATAGGGCTTTGTTGAATTGTTAACGTGTTAATCATTCGAAAATTTTTCTGACGTTTGTCTATCTGCAATAGTCATTGAAAAATTACATGTTAAGAAGCGTGCATTGCATGACTGGATATCGATTTTACAGGGATCGTATGTCTTCTGCTCAGTTTGGCTGCGCTTTGACTGTTGTGCTGTATCCTTTGGACTCAAGCACCGAATCGGAAGTAAAATAAAGGGGGATTGTTCATGGCAGAAATCACTTTGAGTAGGGCGAGTAGAGTGAGTAAAGTGAGTAAAGTGAGTAATCTTCGCGGTGTCGCGCTGTTCTATATTATGAGTTTGATTGGGGTGTTTTCTTTTTTCATAAGCTTTCCATTTAATGGTAATGATACATTTTTGGTCAACCATGTCGTTGCCATGGCACGGGTCGGTTTGGCGCCGGTGATGAAATATATCGTTTATTTTTTGGGCATAATCAGTCTCATTGATCTATATGCTAGGAGGGAACGTTTCTTCCGAGATGGTGCGAACATTTTCATGTCCGTTGCAAAAATGATCGGGTTTATCATGTTGACGATGGTTGTCTTTAACCATGGGCCTGAATTCCTGTTGACACCGGAGGCCGGTCCTGCGGTACTATTTAAAATTCTGATTCCGATTACGATCACTGTGGTTGTTGCAGCGATATTCCTGCCGTTTTTATTGGATTATGGTCTGATTGACTTTTTTGGCGTGCTTGCCCGTCCGGTCATGCGACCTGTCTTTAAAGCACCTGGACTTTCTGCGGTTATTGCGGTATCGGCTTTTTTAGGAAACTTTTCTATCGGACATATTGCCGTTGATATGCTGCAAAAGAAAGGCCGATTGACAATGAGAGAATCGGTGTTGATCGGTACCGGATTCTGTACGGTTTCGGTTGGTTTCTTGATGCTTTTATCTTCCGCTTTTGGACTGGATCAATACTGGAATTTTTACTTCTGGAGTGCATTTATCATTACGATTGTCGTGACCATTTTCCAGGCCAGAATCTGGCCGACTTCCACAAAGCCCGACAGGTGTCTGGAAGGCTGTACGCCGAACCTGGAAAAAGAATTTAAGACTAACTTGTTGCGCAATGCGTATAATGAAGGAATAAATGTTGCTCAACATCAAAAATCGTTTGTCTCACGTGAAAAACTCATTTTAAAGGAAAGTATTCTTGTCGTGGCTGCCTTTGCCACAGGCGTTAACTTCTTTGCTACTGGTGGCGTTCTGATATATCAATACACACCGCTGATTCAATATGCTGCATACATTTTCTACCCAATTTTAAAACTGGTTCAGATTCCTGCATATGACCTGTGGACTGCATCCCAGGCCTGTGCGATATCTTTTCTGGATTTCTCGTTGCCAATGATTGTGATTACCCAAGGTGGCGAAGAGATGGCGCTGGCCACCAGATATGTGATGGCGGTCGTTCCGGTATCGGCAATTATTTTCCTGGGCGCGTTTATTCCCTGCATCATGTCCACCAGTATTCGCGTATCGCTTTTTGAATTGATTGTCATCTGGTTTGAAAGAATCGTTATTACTATTCTCATTGCCGGCGTTGTTGCAATGCTGTACTTTTGAAACCGCATGAGATGCTCGTTTTTACCCCGATGTTGCAACAGTACCTCTCGTTCCCACACTCTGCGTGGGAACGAGAGGTAACTTTCCGATTCCGATTACGAGCACCGCTTCGCTGATCATGAGCACGAGCACGACAGGCATTGGCGTTTTTCGTGCTCGCCGCAATCGATCATCATTTATTACTATCGATCGATGAAATTCCCGCTGAACACCTCCAAAATTACAACTGCTGGTTCAGATATTGACCAGCCGCACGCTTGCCGCTAATATGAATAATCAAGTATATTTTCAAACCTAAACTGTTTATCAGTCGATATTTGGGCAAAGGAGGGACTTGCATGTATTCCCATCTTTTTTCCGAACTCAGCATTCAGCACCTGACCCTTAAAAACCGTTTAACCATGGCCCCGCTTTACCTTGGCTATGCCGGTGAAGGAGGGACGGTCAGCAGCATGATCATAGACCATTACCGGCTCATGGCCCAAAGCGGTGTGGCCATGGTGGTGGTGGAAAACGCCACGGTGGACTATCCGACGGGCAGCGGCTCCGACCGTACGCTTCGGGCTGACACGGACGACAACCTGGAAGGGCTCACAGCGCTGGCCCGTACCATCAAAGCGGAAGGTGCGCTGGCCTGTCTGCAGATCAACCATGCCGGTCGATTTGCCCATGCGGCCGCCGAGCCACTGGCTCCTTCTGCCGTGCAGACGTTCAGTCGCCTGCCCAGGGCCCTTACCATCACTGAAATCGAAGGGATCATCGAAAAATATGCCGATGCTGCGAAAAGAGCGCAAAACGCCGGATTTGACATGGTCGAGCTGCACGGTGGAACCGGCTATCTGCTGGCCCAGTTCTTAAGCCCGCGTACCAATCAGCGCAACGATGAATATGGCGGCAACCTGGAAAATCGTTACCGATTTCCCCTGGCGGTTGTCAAACGGGTCAAGGACAGGGTCGGCACGATGCCGGTTGGGTACCGGTTTCTGGCCGATGAATGGCTGCCGGACGGATGGCATCTGGAGGGGGCCTGCCAGTTCGCCAAAACCCTGACCGCCACCGATATTGCCTATATCTCGGTGATGGGCGGGACGTATGAATCCTTTTTCCTGCCTGAGATCGTGGAAAAATCAAAACAGGAAGGCTTTATGCTGCATCTTGCCGCAACCGTGCGCAAGGCCGTGGACGTGCCGGTGATTGCCGCCGGTCGGATGGCCACCGGGTCCTTTGCCGACAAGGCCATTGCCGATGGCAAGACCGATCTGATCGGACTTGCCCGTGTGCTCTGGGCCGACCCCCAGTGGCCGCAGAAAGTCCGCGACGGCCGGGAGGATAAAATCCTGCACTGCACACCGGATTGCAAGGATGCTTGCATGCAAATGGTCATGCAAGGCAAACCCGCCTATTGCGCGCGTTGGCCGGCGGAGAAGGTGAAGGCATGGAAGGCTAAATTCACCTGATCGTGCCTATTCAGAAATGACCCATTTGCCTATTTCTGGACGGACAAGTGTTATAGATGTTTCCCCTCCAATGTTGCAACTGCAACATTGGAGGGAACAAGTCGTTGACCACAAAAAAGATGATCTGCGGTCAGGCCGCCATCTTCTTGTCCGGGGCCGCTTCGGTGAAAAATCCGCTCATCAAATTCATCCACGGATTCTCATAAATCGTCTTAAAGACCAGTTCTCCCCAGCCATCGCGGATGTCCCGGAACGTATTGAGGCTATCGACGATCATTGTCGACATGGTTTTCTCCCAACCCAAAAAGATATTGTCCTGGCTGGCTGGTATGTCATCGGCCCGGTTTTCCCGGATCTGATCGGCCCAGAACTGGAAGGGCCACATCCAGGGATTGAGGTCTGAGAAAAAGTAGCGTGAGACCCTCAAGGGATGAAGCTGGCGATAGGATTCGGCGGACGCAGGCGTGACGGCCATGCGGATCCAGGGAGAAACCAGTGTGCGGTAGGCCCGGTCCGTGGCTTCGGACACCTGCCGGACGGGCAGGAACGCCTTTTCGTCCTCTATGCCGTCGTCAAAGGCCAGAATATCCGCCATGGTCTTCTCGACATAGTGAAACGCATATTCTCCATTTTCGTCCGGATCTTCCTCGATGCGCATCTCGTATAGGCCCGGTTTGAGGTCGTAAAGCAAATCGAAACTGGCGATGATACTTTTATGCTCCCTGCGGGCAATTTTGGCAGATACGAAAATTCCCAGGTGACCGATGGTTGAATGAACGACATACACGATCGTCTGGCCGCGCCGTTTGATTTCATCGACATCGCCATAGGTTTTGACAAGCCAGTTGAAGGCCTGCTGGGGCGGGGTGATATTATCGCCGAAGGATGCAAAGAGAACGACTGGATTGGTATTGGTTCTAAGGTCCACGTGGCTGCCGTCTTCGAGCTGAAATTCTCCCCGTTCCAGCCGATTGCCGATGAAAAGGCCGTCGACGATCTGATGAATTTCCTCGGCGGTCAAAAGAAAAAAGCCGCCCCACCATTTCTCGAAGTCGAGATAGCGCTGTGCTTCGGTGTCGATATTGGCCCAGAGGTGGTACTGTTTGGTCCACAGGGTGTTGGCCGGGTTGAGGTTTTCGAAATTGGCCACGATGTGGGCGCCGTCGAAAATGCCGCCACCCATATCGCTGAGCAGTGAAGTAATCCATACGCCGCCCAGCAGGCCACCCAGATAGCGCAGCGGATTGATGCCTTCCACGCCGGCCCAGTAGGATAGGGGCGAGCCGTTGAATACCATGGGACCGACCAGATCCGAGCGCTTCGCACCGACCAGGGCCGCGGCCCACCCTCCCTGGCAATTGCCGATGATGGCGGGGCGGGGGGCATTGGGATGACGCCGGCCCACTTCTTCAACGAAACGGATCTGGGCGTCGCGCACATCCGTCAGGGTCTGGCCGGGCATGGGGGAAGTAAAGAAGATCAGGAAGTAGACGGGATGGCCGGCATCCATGGCCATACCGATCTGTGAATCCAATTTTGATCCGCCAATGCCGGGACCATGCCCGGCCCGGGGATCGAAGATGATGATGGGGCGGCTCACGACTTCCGGGGCCTGGGTGGCGATACTGGTCTTATGGCGCCGGTCCGCATCGGTGCATCGACGTTCTTGGGTGGCGGGGGTTGATGAACAGCGCCGATCCGTCTTGCCTTCGTCACGGCGGCTCAATATGCGCACCAGGACATAGTTGACCGGACGCTCGAACTGCCGGCCGTCCAAGACCGTTTCGTAATCGAAAACCAGAACCGGTGGCTGGTTTTTACGAAGATGTTCCAAGTAGGTGTTGCCGCGCATGCGAACGATATCCGTAAAGAGGATTGATCGCTGGGCAGCGTCCTGACAATAGTCAGACCAATCGGCCATCCATTTGAACCAGGAATCCATAAACATAGGCAGCCTCCTTTTGCTGAAGTGTAACTTCCGAATCTACTTCCGTATCCGCGACAGTGACATATGTCAGGATCGCTGAACGTCTTTTCCTGCCTTTGGCAGTATTTCAAAGAGCTAAGATGATCATCGCAGATTTTAATGGTGTTGGGAAGTATAATAGATAAATCCGATTAGCCAAGAAAAACCGATCGTGGTTTGAGTTCTGAAAAAGCACCGGTAACGCTGGACAGGGTCAGGATGCCGCCTCTTTCAAAACAAGTGCCGCTTTGTAAAGCTCTTTTTGAATATCAAGCAGTTTTCCCTGAATCAGGGTTGTCAAAACGGCCATACGGTTGCTGCTGGTACCGGATTTGTCCAGTATCCTGTCGATTTCCTGCTGGTATGCATTTAAGTGTGGACAGCGCTTAAGAAAGCGCTCACGTTCAGCTAATGCTTGTTTTAATAGGGCGTTAGGGTCGGTTGGATTCTGTGATTGGTGTGGGGTGGTGTTGCCTTCTTGGTTGAGACGAAATGGCATGGTACCCTCCTGTTGGAACACGATCTTGGATACTATCATACCAGTTGTCGATCAATCGATCAACCAAACGTCCATGTTGTGGTAATGAAGCAGCCGTTACTGCCACTATCATCGCCACCATCAGCGTCAGCATTACCATCACTGCTGTCTCCCGAGTCCGATTCAGGTGTCGACTCGGCGTTTTCCAATCCCGGGCCACCAATGTCAACAACCAGACCATTGGCGGCAAGATCATCGTCACCACGCCCACCATCGACAAAATGCAGGGTAATGACGGCCTGGTTGATCTGCGCACCGGTCGTGCCGTCATAGAGGAATGTATACCAATGATCGTCAGTATTATCCGGGGTGGGACCGTATTTGTAGTAGGTATTCACATTGGCGTCAGCGGGAAGATAAAGTGTCAGTGACGTACTGCCGCCGGGCTGCACACCGGTGATGGTGAAACTGAAAAATCCATAGGGAAACGATGTCTGGGAAGGGGCATCCGCCGGCGACGGGTTGCCGGTGGCCTGGCAATCCGACAAGGTGGTGCCAGACGGCGCCGCCAGGGTCACATAGGCGGTATTGTCAACAGTGGGCAAGGTGGTCACATTGTCCTGGATGCTGTCCGCGATGCCGTCGCCGTTGCCGTCCCCGGAATTGGGGCCGGCATCTTCCACGGCATCGGATACACCATCACTGTCATCGTCGGTGTCGGCATTGTCACCGATACCGTCACCGTCCGTATCATCGGTTTCGGTGGGGTCCAGGGGAAACGGATCATTGGCATTGACCTGGCCGTCATTATCGCTGTCCAGACTGAATACGGCTAGGGCGCCGTCATACTCGCCAGCCGCATACAGATGATAGCCATCCGGGCTCATGGCCAGTCCCGCTACCCCGTTCAGGCCATCCACATTGTTGGTGCCGTCCTTGTGCATCTGGGCGAAGGTCAGGCGGCCGGTATCCGTGTCGCGTCCAAAGGCAACGACGGCGTTGTCAAAGCAGCCGGCTGCATACAGGTGGTCGCCAAGCGGAGCGACCACAAGGCCATATGCGCCGTTGATGCCGTCCACGCCATCGGTATTGTCTGCTTGCATTTCAAGGAACGTCAACCGGCCGGTATCGGTATCGCGGCCGAAGACCGCCACGGCATCATCATAGCGTCCGGTTGCATAGAGCGTCCTGCCGTCAGCGCTTACGGTAACGTCCATTGCCCCGTAGAGCCCGTCAACTCCACCAACGCCGTCTTTTTGGATTTCCACAAAGGTCAGGGCGCCGGTATCGGCATCGCGACTGAAAACCGCCACAGCACTGTCGGAGCGTGCCGCAGTATAAAGGTATTTTTCATCCGGGCTGAACGTGACGGCCCGCACATTACTGAGCCCGTCCACGCCGCCGACACCGTCCTGCTGCATTTCAAGGAAAGTCAACTGACCGGTATCAATATCACGGCTGAAGACCGCCACGGCATGATCACTGTACCCGGCAACGTAAACATTGGATCCATCGGTCGTGATGGCAATCGCGATGGCCCCGTCGAGGCCGTCGATGCTGTCGTTTCCGTCTTCGTAAATCTCTATGAAACGCAATTGTCCGGTGGTCGCATCGCGGTCGAACAGGGCTACGGCATCATCTCCATACCCGGCGGCATACAGATGGTTGCCGTCAGGGCTGACCGCCACCGCACTAGCCCGATAAAGTCCGTCGACACCGTCCTCTCCGTCCGTTAGGGATTCGATGAAGGTCAAACCGCCCGTGGCGCTGTCGCGGCCAAACACGGCGATACTGCTGTCCCAATAGCCGGCGGCGGTATAGACATGCCGGCCGTCCGGGCTGACCGTGACGTCAATCACCCCGTACAATCCATCGGCATCGGCATAGCGGTCCTGCTGCATGTCGACGAAGTCCAACTGCTGCGAGGCATCGTTCCAGGCAAATATTCCCACGCCGTTGTCATACTCACCGGCAACGTAAACATGGGTATCATCGGGGCTGATCACCAGGGAAAACGCACCCAGCAGGCCATCGACGCCATCCGTATCATCGATCAATGTTTGCAGGAAAACAAGTGCACCGGTGTCCGTCTGCCGTGAAAACACCACCAGCGTATCACTATACCAGCCGGTCACCATCAATCGGGTGCCGTCGGCGCTGACGACGATTCCCATTGGCCCGACCAATCCACTGATGCCGTCCGTTTCGTCGAAAAAGGCCTGCACAAAGGTCAGCCGGCCGGTGGCACTGTCCCGGTTGAACAGCGCCACGGCGTCCTCATCGGTGCCGGCCACATACAGATGGTTGCCGTCCGGGCTGATGACGACCCCACAGGCGCCGTCAATACCGTCGATGCCATTGACCCCGTCAGTGTGGCTTTCGATGAAGGTCAGCGCCCCGGTGGTACTATCGCGGGAGAACACGGCCAGGGTGCCGAAATAACCGACAACATACAGGTACCCGCCATCCGCGCTGATGCTGATCTGGAAGGCGCCATATATACCTTCAACGCCGTCGATTTCGTCCTGCACGAGTCCCACAAAAGTCAGTGCGCCGGTGGTGGTGTCGCGGCTGAAAATGGCCACACTGTCATCCACATAGCTGGCCACGTAAACATGGCGATTGTCCGGGCTGACCACCGCGTCCACTGCGCCTTCAAGTCCGTCAACAACGTCATCCTCCTTGTGCACGTCGATAAAGGTCAACTGCCCGGTGGTGCTGTCACGGCTGAATACGGCCAGTCCGTCATCCCAGTCGCCGACGGCATACAGGCTTTGCCCGTCGGGACTGACCGCAACGTCCATAACGCAGTCAAGACCATCCACGCCATCGGCCCCATCACGCTGGGTTTGCGTCAAGGTCAGCCGTCCGGTAGCGCTGTCGCGGGTATACACGGCGATAACGCCATTCCAGTACCCGGCGGCATAAAGGTGCTTGCCGTCCGGGCTACCGGCAAGTCCGGTGACCTCGTCCAGGATCGGGCCGCCGTAATTGGCTTCGACAAATTGGAAGGCGGCCTGGGTTGGTGCGGGAAGCCCCCCCACCATAAGGATGACAAGGATCATGATCCCTAAAAAAATCGATCGTCTTTGAATCGTTCTAAATGGTTTTAAGGCTAAAAAAAAAAGGAAAGGGGAAAAACAGTGGAACCCTGAACATTGGTGTACTCCTGGTTGGCGCGTCGTCTTGTCGGGCGCAGGTCGATATTCTATAGATATCGGCTGTTTTTCCTGCAGGTTTAATCGGGGGCGGAATCGATATCGGGCGGCGGAATCGGCGGGTGTGTCTGCCATGCCCGCCTGAAGAGAGGTGACGGGTACGCTTTTACGTTGTTTTTGACGTTGCATCCACATGCCGTTGGAGCGTTTCGGATGCCTTTTCGCGCAATCTGAATTTTTGGATTTTACCCGATGCCGTCGTCGGATAATCGTCAACGAAAAAGAAAATGATGGGTATCTTATGAAAGGCGATCTTTCCTTTGCAAAAGGCCTTCATCTCCTCCTGGCTGGGGGGAGGGCCGCTTTTTAACTGAATATAAGCAACCACCTCCTCGCCATACTTGACGCTCGGCACCCCCACGACCTGAACGTTGCGAACCTGGGGGTGGGTATAGAGAAATTCCTCGATTTCGCGAGGATAGATATTCTCACCGCCACGGATGATCATGTCCTTGATGCGGCCGGTAATTTTACAATAGCCGTTCTCATCCATGATCGCCAGATCCCCGGTATGGAGCCAACCCTCCGCATCGATGGCCTCGGCGGTGGCTTCCGGCATTTTGTAGTAGCCTTTCATGACATGGTAACCGCGTGTGCAAAGTTCCCCCTGATGGTCTGCCGGCAAAGGGGCGTTGTCGTTGGGTCCGACGATTTTGACTTCAACGTCAGGCAGGGCGCGGCCGACCGTACTCACCCGAAGCTCAAGGGCGTCTTCCGCCCGGGTCTGGGTAATGCCGGGCGAGGCTTCCGTTTGCCCATACACAATCGTCATCTGCGAGGCCCCCATCAGATCGACCACCTTTTTCATCACTTCAATGGGGCAGGGGGCGCCGGCCATGATGCCCGTGCGCAGGCTTTGCATGTCATAAGGGGTGTTCTCCATTTCTTCCAACTCGGCAATAAACATGGTGGGGACGCCGTGGACGGCGGTGCATCGCTCGGCTTCAATGGTCTCCAGCACCACGTCCGGCTTGAATTGAATCACCGGCGACATGCAGGCGGCCGACACCAGGCAGGTCAGGGTGCCCAGCACACAACCGAAGCAATGGAAAAAGGGCACCGGAATACACAGGTTGTCCGTTGCCGAGAAGCGCATGCACGCGGCAATGCTTTTGGCATTGCCGATGAGATTGGTGTGCGAGAGCATGACTCCCTTGGGAAAGCCGGTGGTGCCGGAGGTGAACTGCATATTGATGACCTCGTCCGGGTCCAGTGAGGCCTGACGATCTTTTAAGGCCTTATCGCTAACCGAGCAGCCCATTTCCATCAGGTCCTGCCAGCCGACCATCCCGGGCTGGCGTTCTTTGCCGAGATAGATCACGTTTTTCAGCAATGGCAGCGTCTTGGATGTCAGTTGACCCGGCCGGCAATCCTTTAACTCCGGGCAGACTTCATCGATTACCTTCAGGTATTCATCGGCTTCACGCACCCCGCCGATCATCAACAGGGTGGTGGCATCGGACTGTTTCATCAGGTATTCGAGCTCGAATGCGCGGTAATTGGTATTTACGGTGACCAGCACGGCGCCCATTTTTCCCGTTGCAAACTGACAGTAAATCCACTGGGGGACATTGTTCGCCCAGACCGCTACCTTGTCACCCTTGGCGATCCCCAGGGCCATCAACCCCTTGGCCACATCGTTGCAGATGTCCCGAAATTCTTTGTAGGTGTGACGGATTCCCAGTTCATGGTAACTCACGGCAGGGGTGCTGCCGAACTGGTCGGCGACCTGGTCCACAAGTTGTCCGATCGTGGTTTGACCGACGATGAAATCTGGACGTTTCATCCCCATTTCCTTGTTTGCAAAAACACATAAATACTAAATGCAATGCGTCATGAGACGGGTTTCAGCGAACTGTCGGCGATGGCGAGTATCTCACCGCATGCGGGGCATTTGCCACTGAAAACAAATTCCTTGTCGATCAGGCGAGGATTGAAACCACGCGATATATCATTGAGATTGATGAAATGGCCGCAGTGGGAGCAGAGGCTGCCGACCTCGGTGGGCGATTTGAATACATGGCGTTTGTGGGCCAGCACCAGCACGAAAAGCAGTTTGAAGCCGATCAGGCCGGCCAGGGCGCCCTTTATCAGCCAGCCGGGCGTCTTTCCACGGGAGGAAATGGCGGCCGCCTGTTTGACCATGGCTGCACCGGCGCTTTTGGCGGTTCCCGTTTTTCCGGCCATGAGGGCCAGTTTTGCAAGGGGTAATAGATGGATGGCCATCGTTGCCTCCTATATTAGATAAAAGAGATTAAATTCAGCTTACCCAATTGCCGCTTTATTGTAAACGTTGCGCTTATGCATGGGCCATCCATGGGAAATGGTGGCGGGATAAAATCGCGCTTGCTTTATTAAAAAACACACGTTACATTACATATGTTGTTGTTTGATTTCGAGACCCTCCTGACTACAGTCGTGTTTGCCTGGAAACAGGCAATTTGACGATTTATGGATAGACACAGATAGAAAGACAATTCGATGCCTCCCAAGCAACGCTTCAGCTCCGATGACGTCATTAATGCCGCCTACGCGATCGTCAGAAGAGACGGATGGCAGGGGCTTTCCGCGCGTACCATCGCCAAGGAACTGAACGCCTCGACCCGGCCGATTTACGACCACCTGCAATCCATGCGGAAGATCGAGGAAGCGGTCGTGGAAAAAGCCCTGGCCGATTTTGTGGCCTTTATCACCCTTGAGCGTACCGGCGATCAGTGGCTGGATCAGGCCCTAGGCTATGTCCTCTTCGCCCAGGCGGAAAAACATCTGTTCCGGTGTATCAATGACGAAAAACATATCCCGTCCCAGAGAAAATTTTCCCGGGAGCATTGGGCTCAGTTAGGCGATCAGCTTGCGGGTGACGACCGCTTTAAAGATCTGCCGGAAGAATCCATGAACCGGATCCGCTCGGCCAGGTGGATCGTTCTGCATGGGCTGGCCTTTCTGGTCAGCAGCGGATGGGTGGAGCTGCCGGAAGGGGAGGATAGCAAGCTGTTCAGTTATCTGGGCATGACCGTGACCGATTTTTTGCGACGGATCAATCATGCCCTTTACGAAGAATTTAAATAAGATATAAAAAAGCTACAGTGTCGGCTCTCCAAAAAGATAAAACTTGAATTTAAAACAACATCTGTAATGTAACGTTCGTTGTTTGATTGCCATGGCATCGGGGATCACCATGAAAGCGCATCGATCCAGCCAGACAGCTGAAAATATCGCCTTGGTACGGGCGATCGAATCGACCCGCCCGGCCGGCGACCGGATCTGCTTTGATCCGTGGGCCCGGCATTTTCTGTCGGAGGCGCTGGCCACCATTGTCGATTCGCCAGTGTTGCGGGCGCAGTTGATGGCCACCTGGGAGGTATTCACGCCAGGCGTATGCGGCGCGGTGCTGATGCGCAGCGATTTTATCGACCGCTGTCTGCAAGCCGCCATCGAGGCGGGGATCGAGCAATTGGTAATCCTGGGCGCCGGTTTTGATACCCGGGCGCTTCGATTGAAGGCGCTCGGGAATCTGGGGCGGATTTTCGAAATTGATCATCCGGCCACCCAGTCCGTAAAAATCGACAAACTTCGTCGTTTATCCACAGGCATTCCCAGTCATGTTACCTACATCGGCATTGATTTCGAGACCGAGCACCTTTCCGAGAAACTGCTGAAAAACGGATACACCCCCAAGACCCGGTCGTTTTTTATCTGGGAAGGCGTCACGTATTATATTCCCGCCGCGGCCGTCGAGGCCACCCTTGCCTTCATCGTTAACCAGTCCGGTGCGGGCAGCGGCTTGGTGTTTGACTATTTCTCGCCGGAGGTGGTGAACGGCACCTGCAGGCGTACCGAGGCCGCGAGGCTCAGGGCGGGACTGAAACGGTTCGGGGAATCCATTACATTCGGCATCTATCCTGAAACGATCAGCGATTTTCTGAACGCTCGCGGCTTTGATCTGATCACCAACCAACCGGCGACCCGCTATCAGGATACGCATTTTACGGGGGGCAGCCCGCAGCGAATGGTTTCGGAAATATTTCATTTCGTACATGCGGTGGTCAGTCTCCCGGCTGATCCATCCATCAACCACCGACAGACAAGGAGACCTCGATGAACACACATCCATCGGACCGGTTCAGAAAAGGCAAGGGGACAATGCTTGGGGTGATTGTTTGCATGGCGATCATTGTTATGATTGGTTCGGTAATCCGCCCGTCGGTAGCCGGTGCGAAAGGTCCTATCACGCTGACCTTCGGTGCGGAAAACGAATTTGCCGGGTTTGATGCCATCCAGGTGCGCGGTTTTGCCATCTGCGATGCCATTGCCAACCATGCCATCCAGGAGCGACTGTTCGATGCGGACGACAACGGGAACCTCGTTCCGGTTTTAGGGTTGTCGGCAATCGCTTCCGCAGACCAGACGGTCTGGACCGTAAAACTGCGGCAGGACGTCTTCTTCCATGACAAAACGCCGTTCAACGCCGATGCGGTGGTTGCTCACTGGCAACGGCTGCTGGATCCGGCCAATCGCTTCCGCGGCCGATCTACCTTCGCCCCGCTGTTGTCCGTTGAAAAACAAGATGCGTTTACGGTTCGATTCAACCTCAAGCACCCCTGGCTGCCCTTTCCACGGGTGCTGACGGAAACACGAATGCTGGGAACCTATATCCCGTCGCCCACGGCGGTGGATGCAGGTACCCAATTGCGTGCCCCGGTGGGAACCGGGCCGTTCATGTTCAAAACATGGACCGCCGGCGATCATTTCGAGGTGGTTCGCAACCCGAACTACTGGGGCAAGGTTCGGGGAAATCTGGATGCCATCGTATTTAAGTTCATTCCGGATGAGCAGACCCGCTACGCCAGTCTCAAATCCGGCCAGATGCAGATGATCTGGATGGACCGGGGAACGATCATCCGTCAGGCCGACACAGATCCCTCGGTCAGACACTACCAGTCTGACGGCGACGGGGCGGAGATCTTCGCGCTCAACACCACCATACCGCCGCTGGACGACAAACGCGTACGACTGGCGCTGGCCATGGCCTGGAACCAGACGGCCTGTGTGAAGATGAGTTATCAGGATGCCATTCCTGAGGCCGCCACCCCTTTTGGCAGCACCATCGATTGCGGCGATGCCGGCTATCCGGCCCATAATATAGCAAAAGCCAGGGCCCTGATCGCCGAGTACGGGCAGCCCGTTACCATCGAATGCCTGCACTCGGACAGCAAGCGCGGACGGGAGCAGGGCGAATTGCTGCAGCAGTTCGGCAAACGGATCGGCATCACGGTCAACCTGGTGGGATTGAGCTTCGGGCCGGTCATCAAGAAAGTACTCACCAAGAACTACCAGGTGTCCACCTGGCGCATGCCGCCGGCCGTCGATCAGGGGCCCTTGCTCTTCCGGGCCTTTCACTCCCAGAGCCGCACCAATGTATGCGGGTACAATAACCCCCAAATGGATCAACTGCTGCTGGCCCAGCGCATGGAGACCGATCCTGATCGGCGCGCGGCATTGCTCTGTGAGATTGCGCGGCTGATCAACGACGACGTTCCCGTCATCTACCGTGGCGGACGACGTTACCATGTACTGGCCCAGCCCGGTGTAAAGGATGTGGAAGACTTCAGAAACGGTATTGTCTCGTTGTCTCAGATTCGTTTGAATCGCTGAGGATGGTTTTTCTGGTTGACAGGTAAGGGAAAAGCATGGGGATATCCAAAATATAATGATCAACACATCAAAGATCCAAACAAAACGGTGGGGGGGCCATGGGAAAGCGAATACTGCGCTTGGTTGCCGTCGTTTTGACGGTCAGTGCCATTACGTTTTTGATGGTGGATCGTCTGCCCGGCGATGTGGCCTACCAGATCGCCGGGCCGGACGCCTCCCTGCAAGACGTGCAGGCCATCAGGCAGTCGCTCGGTCTCGATAAAAACATCGCCCTGCGTTACCTTACTTGGCTGGGCCGGGCCTTCACCGGCGATCTCGGCGTTTCCTACCTGACGCACGAGAAGGTGTGGGATGCGATTTCAGCCCGGCTGCCGGTGACCATCGAGTTGATGGTGCTGGCCCAGATGATTTCCCTGTGTCTTGCCGTTCCCATCGGCATTTACACGGCTTACCGACCCGGATCGATTACCGACAAAATTTGCGGCTGCATGGCCTTTGCCACCATGTCCGTGCCGGTGTTTGTCATGGCGCTGGTGCTGGTCCTCGTGTTTGCCCTGACACTTGGATGGCTGCCGGCCACCGGCTACATCCCCATTTCCCAGGGGCTGATCGACAACCTACGATCCATGATTCTGCCGGCGATGAGTATTGCCCTGATCGAGTGGGTACCGCTCATGCGCACCCTGAGAAGCGATATGATAACGACGCTCAAGGAAGACTATATTTTAGTGGCCCGATCCAAAGGGTTGCCCCCGGCCCGAATCCTGCTTTGCCATGCCCTGCGTTCTTCCCTGTTCACGCTGATTACCCTCTTGGGCCTTCACATCGGTCATCTGATCGGCGGATCGCTGATCGTCGAGATCGTTTTTGCCCTGCCGGGAATCGGCCGCCTGATGGTGGGGGCCATTTTCGGCAGGGATTTCATGATCGTTCAGGGGTGCATCCTTTTTATCGCCATCGCCTATGTGGCGGTAAACGGTATCGTGGACGTTTGTTACGCAGTGCTCGATCCACGAATTCGCAGAAAGAACGCCATTGGCTGAAGCAAGCAAAGACATACCGGTTGGCCGCAATGGTCAACGGCCGCTGTCCGAGGCCCTGGGGGTATCCTTCTGGCTGGCCCTGTTGTGGCTGGCCGTGGTTTTTGCCTTGGCGCTGACTGCGGGATGCTGGGCCTTGCCGCCCTATGATCGCATGCACTGGGACCACCCGGCGGCACCGCCGGGAACGGTGAGTCTGCTGCCGGATCAGGGTGGTGATGAATCCGCAGGGCCGGTCCAGTTCGTGCACATCTTAGGGACCGATACCATGGGGCGGGACATCCTGACGCGACTGATCTTCGGTGCCCGGGTGTCCCTGGCTGTGGGACTGCTCACGCCCCTGATCGGACTGATCGTCGGCGGAACGCTGGGCATGCTGGCCGGATTCTACCGGGGGGCGCTGGAAACGGTGGTGGGGGTGATGGTCGACGCTATTCTTGCATTTCCCGGGATTGTGCTGCTCCTGGCGATCACATTTTATCTGGGGCAGGGGCTGATCAACATTATCATCGCCCTGGCGGTGTTGACGATCCCGGTCTTCATCCGTGTGGCCCGGGCCAGTACCCTGAAGTTCTCCCAGCAGGCGTTCGTACACAGCGCGCGCATGCTCGGCCAGGGCGATATGAGTATTTTGCTGCGGGAAATATTGCCCAATATCATTTTGCCCCTGGTGGTCTATGGACTCCTCGTCGTTGCTTACATGATCGTTGCCGAGGGGGCGCTGAGTTTCATCGGGCTCGGCGTGCCGGCCCCGACGCCGAGCTGGGGCGGCATGATCGCCGAGGGCAAGGAGGTTCTGTCGCTGGCACCGCATGTCAGCCTGCTGCCATCGCTGGTCATGTTTGTGACGGTGCTGTCCTTCAACCTGATCGGCGACCGGCTGCGCGCAATCATCGATTTCAGGCAGGGGCAGTTATGAGCACGCGCAATGTTTCCAGCGACCCGCCTTTACTGAGCATCCAAGGACTGGGCGTCCGCCTGCCCACCCGCCATGGCGATGTGCGCGCCGTTGACGGGGTGTCCCTGACCCTGGCGCGCGGCAGAACTTTGGGGCTGGTCGGTGAATCCGGATGCGGAAAGAGTGTATTGTGCCGGGCGCTGATGGGCCTTTTGCCGGATGGCGCAACCCTCACCCCCGAGGCGGAAATCGTTTTTGAGGGCCAGGATCTGGCCGGGCTGTCGGAATCGGCCTATCGCCACATCCGCGGACGGCAAATCGCCATGGTGTTTCAGGACTGCCTTTCCTCCCTTAATCCGGTCATGACCATCGGCCGGCAGATTGCCGAAACACTGAGGGTCCATCTTCACATGGACTCGCGCACGGCCCGCGACCAGGCCATGGCGCTTTTGGATCAGGTCGACGTACCGGATCCGAAACAGCGTGTGGATTACTACCCTCACCAGCTTTCCGGCGGCATGCGTCAACGGGTGGCCACTGCCATGGCCATTGCCTGCCAGCCGGTGTTGTTGATTGCCGATGAGCCCACCACCGCCCTTGACGCCACGGTTCAGGAGGAACTTCTCAATTTGCTGTGCCGGCTGCAGGAACAGCGCCAGATGACCATGATTCTGGTGACGCACGATCTGAGCATGGCAGCCCGGCGGGCCCATGAGATCGCGGTCATGTATGCCGGCGGCATTGTCGAGAAAGCGCCGGCCGATCGATTTTTTGGCGGCATGCGCATGCCCTATAGCCAAGCATTGACGGATTGCATGCCGCGTCTGGATGCCCCGCCTCACTCCCCGCTGCGGTCCATCCGGGGGCAGCCGCCGGACCTGATACGGCCCATCCAGGGGTGTGCCTTCTCACCTCGCTGCGAGGTTGCGCACCCCCTCTGCTTCAGCAAACCGCCGCCGTTATTACCGGCGGCCGGGCATCCGGATCACTGGTTCGCCTGCTGGTATCCGCTGGCAAAAGGTGGGGCATGAAAGCAAAAATACCGATTTTAGAGGTCGTCGACCTTAGCGTCAGTTTCGATGTCGGCAGGAGAAAACGGCTGGATGCCGTGTGCGCGGTCTCGTTTGACCTGAAAAAGGGGGAGACCCTTGGATTGGTCGGTGAATCCGGGTGCGGGAAGTCTTCTCTGGCCAGGGCCGTGGTCCAGCTTCCCCGGCCCAGTGCCGGACGTGTTCTTTTTAATGGAGAAGATTTGGCACGGATCGGCAAAGGGCGCTTGAAACAGGTCAGGCCGCGCCTGCAATTGATTTTCCAGGATTCCATGGCGGCGTTGAATCCCAGGCGAAACGTCGGGCAAACCATTGCCATGCCGCTTGTTCTCATGAAAGAAGGGAATAACATTTATCGTCGATCCAAAGTGCATGAGATGATGGACGCGGTCGGGCTTGATCCGGATACCATCGATCATCGCCCCTTTCAGTTCTCCGGCGGACAGTGCCAACGCATTCAAGTGGCCAGGGCTTTGATGGCCCGGCCCGAGATTCTAATCTGTGACGAGCCGGTATCCTCATTGGATGTCTCGGTCCAGGCCCAGATCATCAATCTTCTGGAAAAGATGCGCGTTCGGTTCGGGCTCAGCATGGTCTTCATCACGCATGATATAGCCGTCTTGAAGCACATGGCCGACCGGGTGGCGGTGATGTATCTGGGCGAGATGTGTGAAATTGCTCCCAACGAAGCCCTTTTTGCCGCCCCCGCCCATCCCTATACGGCCGCATTGATGGCGGCGGTTTCATCATTTCCGGCAGACCGGGTACGGTGGCAAATGACACGACGCGATGCCAGGGTTCCGTCGGTGCTCGATCCACCGCCGGGGTGCCGATTCCATCCTCGTTGTCCCTGTTCCCGACGTGTTTGTACTGAGCGAAAACCGCAGTTGACTCGGATTGACGCAAAACGGCATGTGGCGTGTCACTTTCCATTGTCTTGACCCATTTTAGCATTTAAGGAGGTGGTCATGAGGGAGTGGATGATTCCCTGTTTTCTACTCGGGATCGTTTTATTTGCGCCTGGATGTGAAAAAAACGAGCCTTATCCGAAGGCAACCCCGTTGGTGGTAGAATTCTCATGGGAGGGAATGAAGCCTTGCGGGTGGGGCAATCCGGAAATTCATGTGGAGGGCATACCCTCCCAAACCCAATTTCTCGTCATCAGCATGTTTGATCATGCCTATAAGTATGACCATGGAACGGTTGTCATGCCGTTTACAGGTGACGGGAACATTACCCAGGATCGGTTCAAAGAAATCCAGGGGCCGTGCCCGTCCTGGACGCCCGGGCAGTATAAGATTACGGTCAAGGCCATTGACGATCAGGAAAAGGTTCTCGCCATCGGAAGCCATCAGCGACCGTTTCCGGAAAACGAGGAAAATCCGTAGATGCTATCATCCGAAAAAGGGAAGCAATCAAAATGCGACTACCCTAAAGGGACACCAAAAGTGACAAATCCGGCGGCATATACGGCGGATGAATCATAAAAACGAAAATGCGCGGTATCGGTCTGGTGGGTCAGGCCGGCCTGGATGTCGTGTACATCCTGCCCGATTTCTTTGAAGTACTGAATGCCCACCTGGGTGACCATGCCAGAAGGCATGCTCGAGCGCTTGATCAAGGTGTCCAGGTAGTCCAGATAGGCCGCGTTATTGACGTGGCCGTTGGGATCCAAATCCCCCGCGCGGGTTGTAATCGTCATCGTCTCCTTAAGGGGTGCGGCTTTGTCCACGGCAAAATCAATGGCTCCCGCACCGAGAACTTCTTCTGCCTCGGCCGTGTAAGGCGCTGATACCGCTTTGGGGATTTTGGTGATTCGTTTTTTGTTGAGATCGAAAAAGAGCCACTGGCTGGTCGCCGCGGCCACCTGCTCCTGATTGCAGAAGAGCTGATAATCCCTGCCGGCCCGAAATCCAACCGATCCCTTGTGCCAGGTACGCACGGTAAGCGGTTCCCGGTAGACCGGCAATCGCTGAATTCTCACGAGCATGCGGTTTAGAATCCAGACTGCACCGTCGGCCACCATCTTCTCATTACTCAATCCTACTGATTCAGAATGGTGCAGGGCCGCCCGCTGGAGCCGTTGAAACAAAACCGGCAATTTCATCCGAAAATCCGTATCCACGTCGTCGTATTGCACTGTTGTGGTTTGCTTGATTTTCATAGCTTTCCTTTTCAAACAGGCTCTTATCAGAAACGCACTACTTTTGCACCTTGCTGCCACACCCGGCTCTTCTTCAGCCATTGGTCACCGTCCACAGCGCGCGCCAGTTCCACGGCCAGATGGCGGATTTTAAGCCCCATTCCCTGGTTACGCCCCAGTCCGGAGATACAGGCCGGGCAGTTGGTGAGCACAAGCGTTTTACCTGCGGTTTCCTCCATCGCCGCTTTAAACGCATCTTTTTTGCGGGCGCGCATGGCTGCCGCGATATCCGGACGGCTCAGGGCCAGGGTCCCGGCCTCCCCGCAGCAATACGGGACAATAGTGGCCGGTTGTCCCAGCCGCTTGAGAAGGGCAGGACCTTCACCGTCCAGACTGTCGTGGCAGGGTGCATGATAGAGACAGTCGGGGGAAATGTCTGCCGTCAGGCCGCGGTCGATGAAAAGACGGCTGACATCGGCCATGGGGGCATCGAAAATGGCCGGGGCATTCATACCCACCAGCGCTTCCCGGCAGGTGCCGCAGCTCACCGCCACGGCAGTGAACTGAAAATGGCCGAACCGCTCGCGAATCTGGCTGAGGATGATGGCCACGCGCATGGCCTGGCTGCGGTGCAGTTCTGCTTTGGCGTTGACCTGGGCTGGAAAACCGCAGCATTGAAACGGTGGGGGCAGAATTACGCGAGAACCGGCATGGGTCAGAATGTGGATTGCAGCCAGGGAGATTTGTGAATAAAGGCGCTCGGAGCCGCAGCCGGGAAAGTAGAAAATCGTGTCCTTGGCTGGTTCTTCAGGCTCGATGATCACTGCCTGTCCGGTACCGCAGGCGGGCAGCCGACTGTAAAGGGTGCCCGATGGCACCGGCGGCATGGCCGATCGTAAAAGGGATGTTACGCCGCGACTGCTGGCTTTTCGCTTGCCGGGCAGCAGGTTCAGGGTCCAGGCTGCAAGGCGCTGCATGCGACTGCCCGCCCACAGGGCCGTGGGCCGTAAAACGGCATTGACCACCCGGGATTGGGTATCCAGAAATGCCAGGGCAAAACGGGTGGCTGGCGCGGTCTTGCGGTAGCGACGGTCGGTGAGAATCTGCCGCTCAAGCAGGGAAACAGCGCCGCTGTCGATGTCCACCGGGCAGGGCGGCTGGCATTTGTGGCAAATGGTGCAGTGATCGGCCACCTGGCCCAGGTATTTGAGGGCATCGAACCCGGTGGAACGAAAACGCTGGGTTTGGTACAGGATGGCTTCGATCAGGGCCACCACGGCCAGGTTCTTGTTGCGCGGATGGTAGAACAGATTCTCCTGGGGATGGAACACGCAGCAGGGTGTTTTGCAGCGTCCGCAGCGCACACAACCGGAGATCTGCTCGGCCAGGGCCTCCAGTTCCGCGTGGCGCAGAATGCTCGCCTCCAGTTCCAGCAGGTTGAATGACGGGGCGTACACCAAACCGGACGCCCGCGCATCTGCCAACTTGCCCGGATTCATGATCCCTTCCGGATCCACGCGCTGGCGGTACTGCCGCAAGGCCTCGATGCGCGCCTTGTCCAGGTATTTGAACTTGGTGAACCCGATGCCGTGTTCACCGCTCACCGACCCGTCCAGTTCCACGGCCTTGGCCATGACCGCATCGGCGGTTTCGGCGGCCCGGATCATCATCTCCCGGTCATTGGAAAAAACCGGAATGTTGACATGGATGTTGCCGTCGCCGGCGTGCATGTGGGTGGCGATGACGATCAGGCGCGAGCGGGTATCGGCGTAAATCTCTTCAATTTCCTGGTTGATTTTTACGTATCCGCTGAAGAGGTCTTCCAGCTCGGTCTTGAGCTGGCGGATATGAGTTTCCTCCTGCAGGTGATGCTTGCCGGCCAGCCGGATCCGCTCCAGGGCCGCCATGAACAGCTGTTTGGCGGCCGGCAGCTTGGCGGCCAGCCATTCGGGATCTTCCAGCGGCGTGGCGGTTTCCAGGTGCGTGCCCAGGCGAAATACCAGGTCCAGCTGATTTTCGCGCTGCTCTTCGGCATTGATATCATCGGCGAACTGGGCGAACTCGGCCAGAGCACAAATGGGCAGGACGATATCCTCGTTGAGCTTGAAGGACTGGGTCCGCCGGGCAATGGCCCCCAGCCGTTTGCGGTCCCGCCAGAAGCGCTCGGCTTCTGCATCATTTTCAGCGATAAACAGGTGCGTATTGGGGTAGTCGGCCATGAGCGTATCGAGTCGGTCAAGACCGCGCTGGATCTGAGCCTCGTCATGGCCCACCATGTCCACCAACAGTACGGCCTTGGGCAGGTCCTGGCGTGGGGCTTTGACCTTGTAGCCGATGGCGCGCACATAGGCATCGTCGAAATGCTCCAGGGCCATGAGGGTTTCTTCACCGCGGTTGGGAAACGCATCGCACATGGCGGCAATGGCCCGGCTGGCCTCGTCCATGTCCTCGCCGAAAAATTCCAGGCAGCAGGTGGCCTGAACCGGATAGGGGCGATGTAGAATAAAGCGTGCCGAGGTGATGATACCGTCGGTGCCCTCTTTCTGAAGCCCGGGTACACCGCCCAGGGCCTTGTTGGTGATGTCTTTGCCCAGGCCGGGCTGTCGAATGTCCAGACCGGTCAGGTCCACGGCGCGGACCACGGCGCCCGTGTCATCGATCACCTCGAAACGCAACCGGTCCCCAGGCAGAATGCGCCGCCAGGTAGGGGCCACGCGGCGGATCGTGTAAAGATGGCCGTCGGGCATGGCCATGGTGAAATCCAGCACATTGTCGATGGCCGTGCCCCAGAGCACGGCTTTTTTACCGCCGGCGTTTTCGGCGATATTGCCGCCGATGGTACAGGCCCAGGAACTGGTGGGATCGGTGGCAAACACAAATCCATGGCCTTTGGCATAGTCCATGGCCGCATTGGTGATTACACCGGTTTCCAGGTGCAAAACGGCCTCAGCCTCATCCGATGCCTGGCTGTTGTTCTGCTCGATGCCGTGGATGCGGTTGAGCCGTTCAGTATTGACGATTACACAGCCACCCGCCAGTGGCACGCTGCCGCCGGTTAGGCCTGTTCCGCCACCACGGGGAATGACCTTGAAACCGGCCGTGGCCAGGGCCTGGATCACCAACGGTACCTGAGCCTGGGTGGTGGGGCGGACCACGGCCACCGGCAGGCAAAGCCGCCAGTTGGTGGCGTCGGTCACATGGGCGTTGATGGTGAACGGATCGATAAAGACATTGTCGCGGCCGACGATGGGGGCCAATTGACGAACGATCCGACGTTGGCCGTCGCGAATGTTGCGGATGCCGGCATCGCTATCGGCCAGGCACCGGTGGCAGTCGTCGACCACCGGTGCGAGATCGGTGTGCTCGGCTGCCGCTTGTCGGACCATGTCCAGATCCTGCCCGATGGTACCAAAATAGTGGTGGTGAAAACGAGTGGAGGCAATCAGGTCGTGACGTAAAAACGGATTGCGCCGCAGCATGAACATATCGCCCAAAAAACGTGCCAGGGGGCGCTGCAAGGGCCCGCCCCGGTCAAGCAGGCGGCTTTTTTGAAGACGGTTAAAAGCGTCGTCGCCAATTAAAAGGCGAATGATCTGGCCATCATCGGCCGACGTGTAATTAAAAGGGATGATTCTTTCTTTTTTTGACATGTTGTGGACCACATATAGATCATATCGAAACGCCGGGTTGAAAAATTAGTATTATACTTCCATAAAAAAGATTCCAAAAAGGCGCCAGCGTCTAAGCTTAGTAAAAAACCGCTTCCAAATCACAATTCGAATCGTTTAGCAACTCTTTCAACTATTAAATGATAATGCCGATATTAAAAGAATCATGTATGCGTAAGTATTAATCAAGCAACGCCAAGGGGGAGAAAGACGGATGCAAGACGCAAACCAGGGAAAACGTTCCACTGATTTTGATCGTGAAACATACCTGAAGATACTGGTAACGATCGCACGGGCGGACAAGGATAATGGTCCTGCCGAATATGCCTACATCCGTAAACAAGCCATCGAGATGGGTGTAGACTACGAACTCGTGCTCAGAGATACCGACAATCAATTTGAAGTCGAGGCCCAAAAAGTGTCCCGCCTGACCGCGTTGCGCGTTCTTAAAGATGCGATCATGATTGCATCCATGGATGGCAACTTCAGCCTGCCTGAAAAACAAAAAGTTTACACCTACGCCGAAAAACTGGACGTTCCCCGGATCGATGTGGATAAACTGGAGGTGTTGGTGGGAGAGATGCGGGCGTTGGAAAACCGCTGGAACGATTTGGTCGCCGATCATTCGCATGAGTAACGGCACCATTGTCTCTCTTTCTCGACATCGTTAGTCATCTCAGCGCTTTTTGTAAAGCCGCGTTTATGCATGGGGCACAGGGGTATCGATTCCTTCAATCCCTGGATCCCTGGTTTTCGCTGCTGCTTTTCATTGCATGCTCCATGCTGATGGTTTATCGGCTCAACGTGCTGGAGCGCAAAGGGCTGGAAGGTACCGTGCTGGGGACCCTGGTCATGCCCTATGCATCCGGATTCCCCAACCTGATGTTCGCCTTTTCCCTGGGTCGCCAGGGAGGCAGCGGATCGGTGATTTTAGAGAACTGTATTGTCAATAACGTTACCAATCTGACCCTGCTGATTGGGTTGCCGGCCCTGGTGTGGACCCTCAATATCGTCCCCCGCCGTTCGGCCAAAGGCGGGCGCCGTCCCCCATCCAAATTGCAGCGCCTGAACAGCCTTAGTTTAGTGCTGACCATTGTCGCGCTTTTTTTCTTTACGGGGGCCCTATGGGCGTTGGGCCGTGACGGGCGGCTGGATTTTGGCGATGGTCTGGTGTTGGTGGGTATTTTTATCTTCTGGCAGGTGCTGCATGTATTCGACGTGCTCAAGTACAATATTCATAAGCGGCGCAGCCTGCCCTGGACCATTTGGGGCGATATCTTTCTGATTGTGCTTCTGGGTGCCGGCGTGTTGCATGGGGTCGACCGCCTCGTGGCCTGGGTCATGGCCCTTGGCCCTGGGTTTATCCTCTACGATCAGCTGGGGATGCTGAGCGGCTGCCTCATGGTTTTGCCCAATGCGACCCTGGCCGCTTACTATGCCTGGGCCGGCCGCGCGGACATTGTTTACAGCTCCCAGGTCGGCGACGGGCATATCTGTATTCCCATGTGTATCGGTCTGTTTGCCCTTTTTTGCGTGATTCAGGTCCCGGCCCAGATGATGATCGGAATTGTCATTATTTTGGCTGCCGGTTTGCTGCACCTTTTCTTTATTTCCGTCATGGGCCGCCTGCCGCGGTTCATGGGGGCCACGCTGACCCTTGCCTATGGGGTCTATTTTTACACCGGGTTCATGGGATAGACTTGTAACCTTATCGTAACCCACCTCTGTTATAATTATTTGACAATCATTTGGGGCGAATATCCGTCATTATTTAATTTGAAGGCCCGCTATGCAGCGCGTTGAAAAACAAATCCGAGCAGCATGCCTGTGCTTGACCATCGGCATGGGCCTCCTTTTGTATCCATTATCCGGGCGACAGGCTGCCTGGGCCGCGTCCTCCCGGATTGAAACCATGTCCATGGACGAGTTGAATCGGCTGATGGGTGGCGGACAGGGGATGTACCTGATGTTCTTCACCGCATCCTGGTGCGGACACTGTAAAACCATGCTGCCGACCCTCAACCGCCTGTACCAGCATTTTCACCAAAGTGGACTGCACTTTGTGGCCATCAGTATCGACGCCGGCGGACCGCAGGCCATGCAGCGGGTGTTAAGCGACCATCGGGTGGATTTTCCCGTTTACTGGGTGGGCGAATCCGCTGTCGATGCGCTCAGGTTGATCGGTATTCCAATGATTTTTTTAATCAAAAAAGATCATCGGGTTGAAAAAATACCCGGAACATGTTCCTATACATTTCTCGAAGCCAAAATTCAGGACTTGATCAAATGAAAAGATCCATCATCATTATTCTGGGGGTGTTGACCAGCATGATGATGGCCTGCACCAACACCCCTGAAGATCCCCTGTCCACCATTTTGTCCCCGGGGATTACCGATGACCAGGTGCGGGTCGGGTCTTCCCTGGCCCTGGGCGGACACGCCGGATACCTGGGAACCCAAACCCTGCATGGGGCCCTGGCCTATATTCAGCACGTCAACGATTTGGGCGGCATCCATGGCCGCAGGATTCATGTGAAGGTCTATGATGACGGCTATGATCCCCCCCGCTGTGTAACCAACACCCAGAAGCTGATTATCGAAGACAAGGTGTTTGCCCTTTTCTGCTATATGGGCACACCTACAACGGTCAAAATTCTGCCCCTGGTCGACGAGGCCAGAATCCCCGTGGTCGGCATGTTCACCGGCGCCAACGCACTCCGGGAACCCCACAACCGTTATGTGATCAATGTTCGTGCGTCCTATTACCAGGAGACCGGTGCGGCGGTGAAACATCTTGTCGAAGAACTCAAACTTGAACGGATCGCCGTCTTTTATCAGTACGATGCCTACGGATTCGACGGCCTGAAAGGAACGGAGATCGCCCTGCGCCCCTATGGACTGGTGCCGGTAGCCACGGGTACGTACATCCGCGGCACCCTGGATGTGGCGGAGGGCCTACGTAAAATCATGGCCAGCGGGGCCGAAGCTGTGGTGATGATCGGCACCTATGAGCCCTGCGCCAAATTTATCCGTCTGGCCAGCCAAAAGGGTTTTTCTCCTGTTTTCTATAATGTTTCCTTTGTGGGAGCCGACGAGTTGGCCCGGCTGCTCGGCGACGTTGATGAGAAAATTATCGTTACCCAGGTGGTGCCGCCGCCGGAGGTGTCCGAAACGCAGCAGCTCTGGGGTGCCCAGGAATATATCGAGCTGCTACGGCGCTACTATCCGGCGGATCGACCCAATTTCGTGAGCCTGGAAGGCTACATCAACGCCAAGGTATTGGTAGAAGGGCTCAAGCGGGCCGGGCGGGATCTGAACCGCGAAACCTTCATCAACAGCATCGAATCGATCCATAACCTGGATCTGGGCATTGACAACCTTTTGTCTTTCAGTGCCAGTGATCACCAAGGGTTGGAAAGGGTTTACTTTACCTACCTTCAGGATGGAAAATTTGTATGGCGCAACCACTGATCGACAGCATTAAAAATCGCAGCCTGAAGAATAAGATATTCTTCTCGGTCACGGTCGTGATTTTGCTGATCAGTGTGCTGATCGCCCTGTTCACGCGCTGGATTCTAATCTCCACGCTGACATCGGAACTCAAACTGCGCGGCCTGGGCATCGGTTACAGTATTGCTGAAAGCTGCAGAAGCGATCTGCTTACCGAAGACATCCCCCAGCTGACCAGCCTTATTTTCGATGCCCGGCTGGGCGCGCGCCGGGAACTGGTCGGCTATGTGTTCATTATAGATAAGCAGGACCGGATTCTGGCCCATACGTTTATCCGCGATTTCCCCGCACAAATCGCCACTGCCAATCGGATCGACCCGGAAAAAGACCACCGGATTCAGTTGATGACGATGGACAACGACAAGGTCTACGATGTGGCCGTGGCTGTCAACGAGGGGATCTATCGCATCGGCGCTGTGCATGTGGGACTGTACAAAAAGCACATTGATGTGCTGATCAACAAGCTGCGCACGACCTTTCTGGGGTTTGTGTCGGTGGTGATTCTCTTCTTCTTCATCATCAGTCATCATCTGGCCAAGACGATCACCCGCCCGATCGCTAAACTGACCCGGGTGTCCGACGAGATCAGCCGCGGCATTTTCGATATCGAACTGAAGATGGAAAGCGGGCTTGAGCGAAGCGGCGACAAGGATGAGGTCCGTCAACTGTCACGCTCTTTCATCAACATGACCAACCGGATCAAGGAATCCCAGGCCAAGCTTAAAGAATCGGACAACAAGTATCGCTCCCTGTTTGCCAGCGGTCCCAACCCCATTTTCGTGCTGGATCGCCAAAGCCTTAACATTCTCAGCGCCAACCCCAGCGCCGAGGAAACTTTTGGCTATACCCGGGAAGAACTGGTGGGGCGTCCGTTTACCGACCTGGGGCCGTTTGAGTTGAGTGCCGATCAGTTGCTGACGTTCTCCACCCAGCCGACCGGCCGCGTCACCAGCGTCAGTTCCAAGGTGCAGTATCTGAAGAAAAACGGCGAGGCGATCTATGTCAACGTACATGCCTGCCCGGTGCATTTCGAAAACAAGCAGGCGCTGATCGTGGCCACCACCGATATTTCCGAGATGGTGGAAAAGGACAGCCAGTTGATTCAGGCCAGCAAGATGACGACCCTGGGGGAGATGTCCGCCGGTATCGCCCATGAACTCAACCAGCCCCTTAACGCCATCAAAATGGGCAGTGATTTTCTGGAGATGATGATCGAAAAGGAAATGCCTGTGACTGAGCAGCAGCTCTTCCAGATCGTCCGTGAAGTGAGCAGCCAGGTCGACCGGGCGGAAGGGATTATCCGCCGGCTCAGGGATTTTGGCCGAAAAACCGATTTTACCAAGGAGAAGATTTTCATCAATGATCCCATCATCTCAGTACTGGACATCATCGGCCGGCAGCTTCGCCTGCAGAATATCGATGTCCAGCTGCAGTTGACGGAAAATCTGCCGGCCATACTGGCCCACCACAACCGCATGGAGCAGGTGATCTTCAACCTTTTAACCAACGCCCGGGATGCCATCAATCTGAAGGAAGAGTCAACCCTGCGCAACAACCAGCGCACCATTGTCATCAGAAGCTATACCGACAATGACCGGGTGGTGGTCTGTGTTTCAGATACCGGCATCGGCATCGATCCGACGGTCAAGGACCAGATTTTCGAAGCTTTTTTTACCACCAAAAAGATGGGCGAAGGAATGGGACTGGGGCTTTCCATCACCAACGGGATCGTTGAGGATTACGGCGGAAAAATCCAAATCGACAGCATTGAAGGCCGGGGGACCACCTTTCATTTGAGTTTCCCGATGGTTCCCTGAAGCGAAACCGGGCAGGAGTAAGCGTTCACAGGGCACCACATCTGCTTTGTTCCCGGGCACTTGAAGTACGACTAGTACGTCGGCGTGCCCGGCGCCGCCCATCTGCGGCACCCTGTAAACGCTTACAGGCCAGTATTTTACAATCAATTGGTCATTTTAGCCCCGTGAACATGTACGGGCAGGGAGTGTATGATGCAGGCGCACAAAGTTCTGGTAATTGATGACGAGAAACCGACCTTGAGCATGTTCCAGCTTTTTCTCAAGGCCTATGGGTACGACGTGCTGCTGGCCGAAAACGGTCTTCAGGGATTGGAGATGTTTGCCGCCGAGCGACCGGCGATAGTCTTCACCGACATCAAAATGCCCGGCATGGACGGTTTTGACGTGTTGGACCGCATCAAGGCCGAGGCGCCTCAAACCGAAGTGATCGTCATTACCGGCCACGGTGACATGGAGCTGGCCGTCAAGGCCCTGAATCACGAAGCCACCGATTTCATCAACAAACCCATTCACCGCTCCGCCCTGGACGCCGCCCTGCACCGCGCCGAAGAACGCATCCATGCGGCCAAGGCAGATACTACCGGCATCGACAGCCGCCAGGAAAACGATCTTCACATCATCGAGATTACGGGCCATGTCAGCGCCGCATCCGAACGGGAGCTGATGGATGCTTATGCCGGCGGGGAACCCAGCCCTAAAAGCAAGATTCTGCTGCGCTTTGATCAGAATACCACCATCAACGGCGCCGGACTCGGTGTCTTGATTCAATTGCTGTCGGAATGTCGCAAAAAGCACCAGGCGGTGGCGATCACCGGCATTACCGGAAATTTTGCCCAGATTTTTGACATGGTGGGCATCACCCAGCTGGCGGCGATTGCCGCCGATGAACAGGAGGCCAAAACCTACTTGAACGGTGAATGCAAATGAGGTGCAACCATGATGCAAGCAAGACGACTCATCTGGCTGTTTGGAATCGTTGCGGTGATTGCAGGATGGGGAGGCCCGGGGTTTTGCGAGGCGACCGCCACCCCCCGCAAGGGCGGGCAGCTGCCCCCGCTTACCCTTGGCGCACCGGCAACCCAGAAGGATTGTGATTACCTGGGCGTTGATGCCGGACAATCTTTTACCCTGGCCGATGTGAAGGCCGATTTTCTCGTTATCGAGATCATTGGTGTCTATTGCCCCCAGTGCCATCATCAGCGGCCGCACATCAACCGCCTGTATCATCGCGTTCAGAAGGATGCCCGGCTGGCGGCAACGGTCAAATTTATAGGGATCGCCGTCGGGGCCTCGGCCATGGAGGCGGCCTATCTGGTGCGCGATGCCCACATTCCCTATCCCATCATCATCGATGAATCCTTTGCGCTGCATAAACAGCTGGGCGAGCCGCGCACCCCCTTCAATCTGGTGGCCACCAGAGCGGGACAGGTGGTGTGGGACCACCTGGGCATCATCAAGGATATGGATGCCTTTTATGCCACCCTGAAATCCCTGGCTGGTCAGTAGACCGATGGACGCCTGTGCGCCAATGACCGCCACTTCCCTGGCCGATGACCGGCGGCGCTTCCTGCGCCAGGTCGTCCGCCAGGCCCAGGTGGAGTTCAGCCGTCTGGAATCACCCGCCAAGGTCATCGACAGCGTCCTGCTCACGGCCATGGGTGCGTTGGGGGCGGCGTGCGGATTCAGCAGCTGGTGCCGGTCGGGAGCAGAACGCCGTCATGTGGTCGGCCGCGGGCTGGATGACAAGACCCTTCTGGCCGTGGACCGCCGGTGGGACGATCTGATGGCCTGCTGCTTTGCCGCCGGAGACAATTCCCCTGACGCCGATTGCACCCGGGTTCGGATATTGCCGGTCAGTCCTGATCTTCCCCTACTGTCGTCTACTCCGGCGCTTTGCATTCTGATCGGTTGGCGATCGACCACCGATCTGGCCGGTCTGATGGGCATTGGGGAAGGCTTGAAGGGCGCACCATTTAGCGACAGCGATATCGATTTTCTCTACCACCTGGTGGACCATATGCTGATGGAAATGCGCGCCATGGCGGACAATGCCCTGCTGCATTCCCTGACCAACGAATTGAATCAGGCCAGGCAAAAGGCGGACGAGGCCAACCAGCGCAATGACGTCCTCAAGACGGAATTGGAGGAGGCCGGCTTCAGGCTCTCCGGATTCAACGATATCTTCCACGAACTCAGCGGCCTGACCGAGAGTACCAAGATCATGGATGCCTTCTTGCTGGTCATGCTGGGCATTTTCAGTGCCCGGAGCGGCGCTATTTTCTACGCCGACCCTGTTTCCGGGAAAACCCATGCCGCCTTGCGGGGATCCGGCGATAGCCTTGGCCCCGCTGGGCCGGACGAGGTTAGCAACCTGCTGGCGGCGATATTTGGGTCGAGTTTCGGCTTGCATGGCGAAACGGCGCAGGCGGCTGCCATGCCACCGGAGCAATTCAAGAGGCTTGATCGGTTTATCCCGCGCATCAAGCTGGGGGTGCTTTTTCAGATCGATGGACAGGCAAAGGGGGTGGTATGCCTGGGCCAGCGGCTGGTGGAACATCCTTACGAGGCCAATGACCAGAAACTGCTGCAGGTGTTTACGCACACCTTTCTGGCGTTTTTGAAAAACAGCCGATCCTTTGAGACGATTACCCATCTGCATGCCGAGCAGCAGCAAAAGACCATGGTTCAGGAAAAAACCGTCCAGGCGCTTTCCGAATGTCGTCTGGCCATCGATGGCATGGAAAAAGCCGGTGAGCGGATCAAGGCCGCCATCACCCGGGCCCTCAGGCGAACGACCCGGGTATCGGTTTTCGATATTGTTCTCATGGTGGTGGCCGGTACCATTCTGGGGGTGATCTACAATTATGCCAGTCCGTCGGGCATCCCCCTGGCGCCCCGTGTCTGGCAGTACCCGGAGCCGGCCAGTATCGACATTCATGACGCCAGAAGGCGGATGGATGCTGGAGAAATACTCATGGTCGACGCCCGGCCCACGGAATTTTTCAACCAGGGGCATATTCAGGGTGCGCTGAACCTGCCCCTGGCTCTTTTCGATTTTGTCTATATGATGCGCTTCAGCAAGATCGACCCTCAGCGGCCCATCGTGATCTATGGCCGGAACGTCAGCCGCCACTATGATGAGGAACTGGCGTTTCAGCTCGCCCAGCGCGGCCACGCGCATGTATTTGTGCTGCGCGGCGGATTAACGGCGTGGCGGGCCAGCGGGTTTGAGGTGGGGCCATGATGGCGACCTTCAAACGGATGCTCACCCACCCCCTTGTCGCGCTGATCCTGCGCCTTTATCTTGCCGGCCTGTTCATTTATGCCGGCATGGTGAAGATCAACTATACCGCCGAATTTGCCGAGACCATCGCCAGCTATCGCATGGTGCCCCACTGGGCCGTGAACGCCATGGCCGTCGCCATGCCATGGGTCGAACTGGTCAGCGGCATTCTACTCTTATGTGGGATCCGTGTGCGCTCGGCGATCGTGGTGATCGGAACGCTGCTGATCATGTTTACGGCCGGCATTGCCGTCAACCTGATCTGGAAGGCTCCCATTGACTGCGGCTGTTTTCACACCCTGGGGGATAGCATCAGCTGGAAAACCCTGGTGCGGGATCTGATTTGGGTTGTTATGGCCGTGCATGTCTTTTTCTACGACCGCTATTTTCACTTGGAATATAAACTCGACAGGATTGCCAGGGAGATGGAATGAAAACCAATCGCTCTCAAGCGGTGGCGATGGGCCTTGTTTTGTTGATCACATGCATGTCATTTCTATGTTTGCATTGTGACCGGCATGAGACCATCGTGGGCAAATACCAGGCGGTAGACACCGGCCAGCCGGACCGGCCGTCGGCCACGCTGGAGCTGCAGGCAGGCGGAAAGGGACTCTGGTCCATCGAAACGGACAACGCCCCATTCCGGTGGAGCTTGCACGAGAAGACCATTCGACTGCATACCCAGGCCGGCGGTATCATCCAGGGTGTCATCGACGGTGAGCGCATCCGTATCGATATGCCCGGCACGGGTGTGATTCTCTTCGAGCGCCAGGAGTAGTACCATCCATCCGATCTATGCGGTTGTGGGGGGATCCGCTTCCATCAGGTGGTGGTAACCTTTCTCGGCCGCCAGCATATCCAGATGCAGGGAGGCCGCCTGTTCCAATGGTGCATAGAAACAGCGGTCCATTTTGCGGACATCCACCACCTTCAGGTAGTGCCGGCACTGGCCGCAAAGATTGACCCGGTATTCGGGTTCGGCATCACTGAAAAAATACGACAGATTTTCGCTGTCGCTGTTGCTGCACAGCGGGCAGGCCATTCGTCTGACTGGCCAGCGATGCCCGCACAGGCCGCAGTGCAGCCATTGCCGGCCTTCATCATCCAGTTCGCCGATGAGGGGCGGCTTGCCGCAGATCGGGCAGCTGCTTTTGTCGGTCTGGTCGTCGGCCAGGCGGTCGGCGAGCTGTCGGGCACTCTTTTCCACACTGGGCCGGGCCGCCAGCTGAAAAAAAAGGCCCAGCATGTCTGCACAAACGCCCAGCTCAAGGGCCAGCGAAGCGATTTGAGCGTCCTTCAGAAGATATTGATCCAGGCTGCCATCGGCAACCACGCCGTCATCCATTGCCTTCAGCAGGGCCAGACCGGCATCTTTGAGTTTTTCTCCGGAAGATACCGCAATGCGGCAGATGATCCTCAGCAGTTTCCCGGCCGCCGGAAGATCCATGGGAAAGGCGGCCGGGTCGATAAGAGAAAAATCTTGGTTGAATTGCATGTCCAGGTGGGATTCGTCGATGCACATTGCCGGCGGGGATGTTTTTGCCGCTGCTTCAAGCTGGGCCCGGTAGACCGGACCGTAAAAACCGAGGATGGCGGCATAGGCCGGCCGCTGTTTGGAGAGACGGGCGACCGCCGCATCAATCGCGGCTACATCGATAATTGGACGGGAATTGGTCATACGAGAGAGCCCTTTTTCATTTTTCGGATGTTCTCGGTTGCGAGTTAAACGATGATGATGCCATGGTGGCTCCGTAGGGGCACCCCCCTGTGGGTGCCCTATTTATCAGGGCAGGCACGAAGGGCCTGCCCCGTCGAAAAACGAAATGCCATAACACCTATGCCAACTGCTGCATTGCCCGGGTAAACGGACGTATCATTTTTTTCAGGGCCATGGTCCGGGTGATGCCATGATTGCCGGTAGACGCCATGAGGTACTCGTAGTATGCGCTTGGCTTTTCGGCGATCAGATAGATCACGCCCACACTGTCCGCATCCACCAGCTGGGCGCCGGCATGCTTCTGACCGACCGTAGCCAATCGCTTTTCGGCCAATTCGAGCATTTTGTCCCGCTCACCGAAGTTCATGGTGCCGGTGGGACAGGTCTGTACGCAGGCCGGCAGCAGACCGTTGCTCACGCGATCGTTGCACATGTCGCATTTAGCCAGGGTGCCGTCGGCCGCCCGGCGCGGAATGTTGTACGGACAGGATTCGATGACATCGTCAATGAATAATTTGCTGGTGTTGGCCGTAAAAATGACCGCTCCGGTTTTCTCATCCTTGTAAATGGCGCTTTCATCCATGGCCGTGTCCACACACGGCGGCTCAATGCAGTGACGGCACTGCTCCGGGAAAAACAGCCATTTCAGCCGGCCGTCGATCTGGGCTTCCTCCATGCGGACCAGTTTATAGGTGGTGAAGGAGAGATCCTCTGGGTTCTGAAAGGTGCCCCGATTGGTCGTCGCTTCGGCCGGCAGGTCGTGCCACTGTTTGCAGGCCACCTGGCAGGCCCGGCAGCCCGTGCATCGGGTGGTGTCGATAAAAAATGCGTAACTCATGCCGTCCCTCCTTTTAGCGTTTCGCCACGTTGACCATGAAGGCTTTGGTTTCCGGAATACGGGTATTGGGATCACCGGCCGGCGGCGTCAGCAGGTTGGCGCTTTCCTCCTTGCCGTTGGACGGCCATCGCCAGCCATAATGCCAGGGAATGCCCACCTGGTGGACTGTCAGACTGCCGATTCTGAACGGCTTGAAACGCTTGGTGACAATGGCGCTGCACTCCACCTGCCCGCGGGCCGACCGGACCATGACGCGCTGGCCGTTCTGGATGCCTTTGAGCCGTGCCAGCTCCTCGCTTATTTCGACGAACATCTGGGGTTGCAACTCCATGAGCCAGCTTTGCGTACGGGTCATCAGTCCGGTTTGCCAATGTTCGCTGACCCGGTAGGTTGTGGCCACGTAAGGGAAGCGCGGATCGCAGGTGGCATGCGCATCGGCCGCAGTGGCGTAAATCGCCGCCGTGGGATTGAGCATCTGGGGGTTCATGTAGTTCTTCTCTACCGGGCACTCCAGGGGCTCGTAATGTTCGGGGAAAGGACCGTCGGCCAGTCCCGGCCCAAAAATCTGGCCATGGCCATGCTTGCGCATGATAAACGGATATTTGGTATCGTCCCGCCAGCTGCCGTCGGGGTTCTGCATGGGATACCAGCCACCGTCGGGCACGTCCCCCAGCCATTTTTTGGAGACATACTTGCCGTCCTTTTCATCTCCCCTGAAGTAAATCACCCAATCCCTGCGGTCCCAGGGCACGCCCTTGGCATCCACGGAGGCGCGGTTGTAGATGATGCGCCGGTTGACCGGCCAGCACCAGGCGAACTCGGGATAAAGGCCGATCTGGTTGACCGCGTCTTTGTGCTTGCGGCGGGCGGCCATGTTGCCCTTTTCCGTGTAGCTGTTGCAGTAGAGCCAGTTGCCCGACGAGGTGGATCCATCGGCCTGGAGAAAAGCAAAGCTGGGTACCAGGCTGCCTTTTGGATAGGTTGTGTCCTTGATGGTGACATCCTTGAGAAAATAGCCGTTGATCTCTCTGGCCACTTTATGCGGATCGTACACGCCGTTTGTAGTGTAGTCCCATTTCAGGTTGGCGATGGGCTCGGGAAAGACGCCGCCGTCCCGGTAGACTTCTTTTATCTTCTCTCCCAAGGCCAGGATGATGTCGCCGTCCGGCCGGCTGTTGCCCATGGGGTTGGGGCCCTGGTAGCGCCACTGCATCCAGCGGCCGCTGTTGGTGATGCTGCCCTCCTTTTCCACGGATACGCAGGCCGGCAGCATAAATACTTCGGTTTTGATGTCGCCCGGCGTCATTCCCGGCCCCTGCCAGAAGGATCCGGTTTCGTTGTCAAAGAGGTTGACGTTGACCATCCAGTCCAGCTTGCCCATGGCCTCGCGGATCTTGTTGGCGTTGGAACCGCTGCAGGCCGGATTCTGGCCCCAGGCGAAAAAGCCCTTGATTTTCTCCTTGTACATGGCGTCGAACAGATCGAACCATGAATAGATCGCCCCGTCGTCCACCTTTGGCAGCCATTCGTAACCAAAATCGTTCGCCGCACCGGCCTTGTCGCCGAAAAATGATTTTAGCAGGGAAACACTGTATTTGGGATAGTTTTGCCACCAGTTGGCCGACAGGGGATCATTGCTGGACGGGGTCCATTTCTCGTTGTAGGCGGCCAGGGTGGTGTTGGAGGCGCGTGGGGTCTTCAGGTAGCCGGGCCAGATATGCCATAACAGACAGTGATCCGTGGAGCCCTGAACATTGGATTCGCCGCGCAGGGCGTTGACGCCGCCGCCGGCCACGCCCATGTTGCCCAGGAGCAGTTGAATAATCGACATGGTGCGAATATTTTGCGTACCGGTGGTGTGCTGGGTCCAGCCCATGGCGTACATGATCGTCCCGGCCTTGCCGCGTGCACCGGTGGTGCTGTACACTTCATAGACCCGTTTCAGGTCCGCTACGGCGGTCCCGGTGATTTTGGAGACGGTTTTCAGATCGTAGCGTTGATAATGTTTCTTCAGCAGCTGGAATACGCATCGCTTGTGTTTGAGGCGGCGGTCCATCCGGGGCACGCCCTTCTCGTCCATCTCGAAGGCCCATTTGCTCTTGTCGTATTTTCCGGCGGCCGGGCCCTTGGCGCTTTTCTCATAGCCGGAGAAGAGTCCGTTTTTGAAATTGTACGATTTGCCCACAATAAAGGGGGCATTGGTGTAAAGCGATATGTATTCCTGGTTGAAGCGCCCGTTGTCCAGGATGTATTTGATCATGCCGCCCAGAAAGGCGATGTCCGTGCCCGAACGCAAGGATGTGTAAATATCGGCCTTGGCTGAAGTCCGTGTAAAACGGGGATCCACGCTGATCAGTGTGGCGCCGTTTTCCATGGCCTGGGTGACGTACTTGAAGGAAACCGGATGATTCTCCGCAGCGTTGCTGCCCATGATAAGAATGCAGTCGCTGTTTTTGATATCGATCCAGTGGTTGGTCATTGCACCGCGTCCGAACGACTCTGCCAGAGCCGCAACCGTGGCGCTGTGTCAAATGCGCGCCTGGTGCTCGATATACACCAGTCCCAGGGCCCGCATGAGCGCCTGATAGGTCCAGCACTCCTCATTGTCCATGGCCGCACTGCCCACCGAGGCGATGGCCGTGGTTCGGTTGACGGTCTGGCCCTTTTCGTTTTGCAGGGTAAAGCTGGCGTCGCGGGTCTTCTTGACGCGCTCGGCAATGTGTTCCAGGGCCCAGTCCCAGGAGACCGATTGCCATTTATCCGCGTAAGGGGCCCGGTACATGGGCTGGGTGAGCCGGTTCTCGTTTTCAACCAGCTGCTTCAAGGAGGCGCCTTTGGAGCAGAGCGCACCCCGATTGATCACGTGATCCGGATCTCCCTCGATATTGAGCACCCGGCCGTCATCCCGTTTGCTGGTATGCACGATGGCACCGCACCCCACCGCGCAATAACAACAGATGGTCGTGGTCTCCTTGGCATACTTGGTCTTCAGCATGCCGGCATGGGCTTTGACCGGTGCCAGGTCAAACCCCAGTCCGCCTACGGCCAGTCCTGCAGCCGTGGCACTGCTGATCTGGATAAACTGCCTGCGGTTGACATCCATGGTCCTCTCCTTTTCGATAACCGGTTTCTTTTTCCGAAAACGCTAGCATGGGTGCGGTTACACCAAAGATACGAGATGGATACTATCTGGGGTTACGAGGAGCGGGGACGTCAATCGGAGGGAAGGATTTTCTCATATAACCGGGTGGTTGCCGGATCGGGGGTAGTGTCCAGCTCTGTTGCCAATACTTTTGCCAGCGCGTGGTAGACTTTCAGGGCCGCACTGCGTTGGCCCTGCCGGACGTGCAGGCGCATCAACCGCTGATACGCCGCCTCGGTCAATGGATCCACCTGGATGACGGTTTTACAATAGCGTGTGGCCTGGCTCAGCTCGCCGTCCTGTTCAAGAATTCCGGCCGCCTCCATGAGAACGGCGATGAATTGATCCTTAAGGGCGGCGCGTCTGGTTTCGGCGCCACTCAGGTAAGGCTCTTCCGGCAGGAATTCGCCCTGGTAGATATCAATGGCGTCGCGGCAGGCGGCCAGACGCAGCGGATCATCGTCGTCATTTCTCAGCTGCCGGACCTTGTCGCAGGCCGCCAGGAAATCGTTGACATCCACACGGCAACAGTCCATGTCCAGGCTGATGCGGTTTTCCTTGAGCAGGATACAGGATGCGCCCGTACGCGAGTCGATGTCCGGGTCCAGAATTTTGCGCAACCGGTGAAGGGTTATCTTAAAGCGTTTCAATGCCGCCTCATAACCGCTTTCCGGCCACAGGGCATCCATGAGAATATCTTTGGGAATTTCCCGGCTGCCGTTCACAACGATCGCTTTGAGCAGAAGCTTCTGGCGCAGGCCGGACCACTGGGTGTCGGTTACCACCCGCCCGTTCTTGCGGACCTCGAATCCGCCCAGGGTGCGGATGTCGAGATGCGGTGGAAAGGCCCGGGCATTGACGGATTGGACTGGATTGGAAATGGGGGCCGTTTGACCGGATGACCTGGTGGAAAAACCGATGCGTAAACGAGACACCAACCGGCGGGCCAGCAGCGCGGTTTCCTGATTCTTGCTGTGAACGGCCGGTTCGCAGGCGGCCGCGATGTCACCCGCAGATAGAATGGAAAAGGCTTCATATCCTTTTGCCCTGGCAAGGTCCAGGGCCGATTCGCGGGCGCGTTTGGCACTCGACTGATTGGCAAGTACCGTTGCCACCAATGACAGGCCCAACCGTGCTTCGACCAGTGACAAATAGCTGGAAACGCGGTCGAAGAAATGGCAAGCCGATTCCAAGGCCTGCCGGGCGGCAGGCAGGTCGCTGAGATGGTAGGCCACCATGCCTAATATCAGGCGGCAGCGATAAAGGTGAACGCTTTCTTCCCCCAGGCTCTGGGTGATTATCGTAATGGCCTTCTCCGCCCATGTGCGGGCCTGCTCAAAACGCCCCTGATGATAAGCGTTGAGCGCCCGCAGACGAAAGGCAAGACCGCTGTAAAAGGGATTGGCGGCCAGTGTGGCCACATCCATCAGATGGCTGGCCGTGCGGCCCAGCATCTCGAAGCGCTGTTGATGAATGTGTAATAGCCCCGACAGATCCACGTGAATGGGGTAGAGAAAAAGCAGGCCGAAGCGGTCGATGGCTTCCTGATTGGCACCCTGCAGGAGCTGGGCCTGTTCCAGATTGCCCTGCGACAGGGCCAGTTTCATACGCACGATATTACGCAGGGCACGATACTCCGGGTATGCGGCAGCCACCAGATGGCTGATATGGGCCAGCGATTTTTCAGCCGCGGTAAATTCTCCACTCAACGTGAGTCCGAAAACATGGACAATGGTGGCGTTGACCGTAAGAATATCGTCTTGCAGGGTATTGGCCAGCAGCATGGCGTTACGGCAGGCGGAGAGCCCTTTTTGCAGATCGCCGGCACCAGTGATGTATCCAAAGGCTACCTGCATCCATAATGTGGCTTTGGCAAAGGGATAGTAATGATTTCCACTGACCTTTTCGAGCAGCGTCCAGGCCGTTTCCAACCAGCCTTTCAGGTCGGTTGCCGGATGGCCGGTGAAAATTGCCGCTTCGATGAGATAGGATAAGGCCAGCAACTGGCCCCGTTGATTGCCGATGGCGTTGAACTGATCAAAGGCGTTGGTAAAAGCCGGGATATTTTTCCGTCCACCGCGGATGCGCTTTCCCATCAATCGATAAAATGCCAGCCAGGGGTCGTTCTGAACCATGGCATCGGGTAGAACGTCGATCCATGCGGCCAAATCGGAGAAACGCCCCTGGGCGCAGAGCCCCATGGCAATTTTTTTGATTCCCGCCGCCGCTTTGCCGTAGCTTTGCGCCTGCAGGAAAAAGCGGATGGCGCTTTCAAAATCGGATTCCCTCCAGGCCAGATCAGCGGCCCGCATCAAGAGGGTCTGTTGTTCCGTCGTGCCGATCGTCGTATGAAATTGATCGAGCAGAAAATCGCGAAACAGTTGGTTGTAGCGATAGCCCCAACCGGTTTGGGCGTCAAACAGCGGGTGGATGAACAGATTGCGTCTCACCAGTGTGTCAAGGATTGCCTGGGTTTGTTCAACCGGCTTGTTTCCCAAGTAGCGGGCAATCGATTTGGGGGCGATGGTGTCGAAAATCGCCGAATGTACCAGAAAATGGCGTATGGGATCATCCAGACCGGAAAACACCGTTTCAGAAAAATAGGTCAGACGGTCACCGCGCATGGCGGCGGGGAGACCGCTGTCGATAAATGGCAGCCGCTGATCCTCAGGGATCTGGCTCAGGGCTTCCCATGCCAGGACCAGACCACCCGTCCAGCCGTCCGTAATTTGTCGAATTCGGGTCGCTTGGGCCGGTGCCAGGCACAGGTCATGCAGCTCAAGAAAAAACTGGGTGATTTCCTCGTTGCTAAACATTAACGCCGCATTATCCAGAACCAGCAGTTCCTGACGCATGCGCTGATCTTCCAATTCCAGCGGCGGTAGTCCCCGGGAGACGAGAATCAGGCAACTGGGCGGATAAATGACATCGCGAATCCGGTGGACCAGGGATAAGCTGTCTGCGTCTTTGGCAAGGCTGTCCAGACCATCCAGAACAAGTCGAACCGGAGCTTTGGCGATGACCGATTGGATGAACACGCCGGCCTGTTCTACAATCCGATCCGGACCGGATTCCGGTCCCAGAGAAATCCCCGGGGTTTTTAGAAATGACGAAACGTCCAATTCCGGGCGGGCGGTTTTAAGGGCCTGAACCAGCAAACGGAAAAAATTTGCCGGATCACTGTCACTCGCATCCAGATGCATCCATGCCCCGGTCGAACCGTCTAAACGAGCAATATTGGCGGCCAGCGTCGATTTGCCCTGGGCTGCCTGTCCGGTAATCAGGATGACCCGCGCCGTTGTCGCCCTTATGACCTGCTCGATCAATCGTGGACGGGGAATCGTCCGGGCAAGGTCCGGAAGAACGGTTTTTGAGATGATGCGCGTATTGGACATGGTATTTTAGGTCAGTGGTTCCATAAGGACTTACATCGATTCGTCATTATCGGCTATATACCACTTTGTATGATTGGTGCAAACAGCATGAATCGGGTGTAATTGTTTATTACCTGTACCCTAAAGATGTGTTATAGCAATATTTGATTCAATCACCCTGGGGAATGATGGTTGCCATGAATGCGACAAAAACGGTTCTGGTCATTGACGATGAAACAGCTACGCTGACCATGTTTCGCCTGTTCCTCAATGCCTATGGTTACACGGTAATGATCGCTGAAGATGGAAACACCGGCCTTGGTCTGGTCCGTGAGCACCGCCCGGATATCGTCTTTACCGACCTTAAAATGCCTGGCACAGACGGATTCGAGGTGCTCAAGCAGATTAAAAAAATGGCTCCGCGAACCGAGGTCATTGTCATCACCGGCCACGGCGATATGGACCACGTCATCCACGCCTTGAACCTTGATGCCACCGATTTTATCAATAAGCCCATTGGCCGAAGCGCACTTGATGCGGCGCTCAAGCGGGCCGAATCGCGGCTTTCGGGTGACCGACGGAATGCCTGCGCGTTAACTTTACAGTTTACTGACAACGTGGGAATTCTAACCATTGACGGCACTCTGTCAGGCGAGCACAAAGCTGAGCTGGCGACACTGCCGGAGCGCGTAACGGCGGCCGGCGCCAAGGGTATCGTCGTCTGCTTTGACGAGCATGCAGCCGTCAACGGTGCCGGCCTGGCTTTACTCACCCGCTTGATTAGCGAGGCAAAGTCCGCTGCCATACCGGTTTCCATCGCCGGGCTGTCGGAAAATGTCGAGACGATTTTCGACATGGTTGGGATCACCAAAGTTGCGCCCTGCGTCAAGACATTGGAAGCGGCGGTATTGGTCATTGACAAAGTGTCATCAGCGTGATTGCCTGTTTGTGGCTGTTGTGCGTCAGCTAAAAACAAGCTTGCGGTTTTGAATTCGAATCAGTATATAAACCAAGATCATCTCAGCAAGCAAGAGCATCGTTCACATCCATTCTAATACAAATCGTTTTTTTGTCGTAGCGCACCAACGAGGAGGCACTATGGTTGATTCCCAAAGCTGGGACTGGGACCCTGGTGAAAAGAAGATTTCAATAGGTTCTTGGAAAGACGAATATCAATGGGTTGAAGAACCGTATGTGAGCCCTGATGGCGAGAAAGTCGCCGCCATTGTCAATATTGACGAAGGAGAATTCACGGTCTGTGTGAATGGTCAGACCTGGGGAGAAACGGTTTTTGATAAAATATGGCATCTGCGCTTTGCTCCAGATGGCCGTCTGACCGCCATTGTCTCTGAAATGGGAGAATGGACCATGGCTGTGGACGGTGTGGCATGGGAAAACAAATTCGGCTATGTCTGGGAGCCCCGCTTCAGCAGTGATGGTGCCAGCATCGCCGCGGCCATTCAGCAGGACATGAAATATGCCATGGTGCTCAACGGCACGCCATGGGAGCAGATGTTCAGCAATATGACCTATTTTGCCCTGAGTCCGGATGGCCAGCACACCGCAGGGGCGGTTCAGGTGGAGAATGTGGATTCGGGTGAAATTCATAAATTCCAGGAGGGATCGTTTACGGCTGCCATGGATGGCAACCCGTGGGATGCCCGTTTCGTGAACGTCTGGAACCTGGCCATCAGTCCGGATGGGCAGCATCTGGCCGCTGAGGTGCGTCTGAACCTGTATGAATATACCATTGCCGTGGATGGGGTTGCCTGGCCCACGCGTTACACCACCGTCTGGGAGCCGGTGTTCAACCCCACCACCGGAGCGGTGGTCGCGCCGGTGCGGGAAAAAGGCCAGTGGACCATGGCCGAAAATGGAAACACCCTCTGGGACCAGCGATTCGTTCAGGCTTGGCACCAGATGTTCAGTCCCGACGGCAGCCGCCTGGCCGCCATCGTGGCGCCCAAATACGGCCGCTGGACCGTTGCCGTGGACGGCGTGGCCTGGCCGGCGACCTTTACCAAACTGGTCACCGATGTCGTGTTCAGCCCGGATAGCCGGCGCATCGCCGCCCTGGCCAAAGATGACGAGACCTTCCGTGTGGTGGTGGATGGCAGCCCCTGGTCGGATCGATGGGACATGGTCTGGAAACCGGTTTTCAGCCCTGACGGCAAGGATGTGGCCGCCAAGGTAGAGAAAAACGGTCAGTATACTTTTGTTGTCAACGACCGGGTCTGGTCGGGGTCCGTTGATGCCGCCTGGGAGCCGGTTTTCAGCCCCGACGGCAAGCACTTGATGGTGCGTACGATCGAATCCGGCGAGTACGTGCGCCGGGTCATGCCGGTCTCTGAGATTACCGGTTAACCGGTTTGAATCCGTATCATGATCGGCAATCACCTTGGGAGAGCAGATCACTGAGGAGATAATTTGATGCATAGCTTATACAACCTTGCAAGCGGACCACTGGCCTGGGTGGCCTTTTTGCTTTTCTTTGGCGGCAGCGTCTATCGGATTGTCCGGATGCTGGTGCTAGTGGCTCAAAAAGAGAATTTTATTTTCACGTATATGAGCTGGCGTTACAGTCTGCGGTCGATCCTGCACTGGATCACCCCCTTTGCCACGGTCAACTGGCGTCGCCAGCCGGTGCTCACCGTGGTAACCTTCGCCTTTCATATCTGTTTGCTCGCCGCACCGATTTTCCTGATGGCCCACGTCATGCTCTGGGAGGAATCCTTTGGCCTGAGCTGGTGGACCCTGCCGGATGCCGTGGCCGATTGGATGACCGTCATCGTTGTTCTGGGGGCCATTTACTTTCTGGTGAGAAGATTGACCCAGCCGGAAGTAAAGTTTGTCACCTCGGCCTCGGATTTCGTTATTCTGGCCATTGTGGTCGCACCGTTTATCACTGGTTTTCTTGCCTACCACCAGTGGTTCTCATATCCGCTGATGATGAGCCTGCATGTGCTGGCCGGTGATATCATGCTGGCGGCCATTCCCTTTACGCGCCTTAGCCATATGATTCTTTCGCCCTTCACCCGGGCTTATATGGGATCGGAGTTCGGCGCGGTCCGTCACGCCCGGGACTGGTAAGCCGCATTGCATGCTAAAGACGATGGGCCGGTAAATGTAATCGGCTTCAGCTAAAAAGGAGTTTTCAAGATGGCGGAACCGTCAAAAAAGGAACCCACCACCGTCGTGGATGATGGCATCGACGTCGGCATTTCGCGCCTTACCGTTGATAAAATCGAGTCGGTGATAAACAGCGTCATCAATGACGAGACCGGTGCCCGGTTGAAAACCTATGTGGACACCTGCATCCATTGCGGATTGTGCTCGGAGGCCTGCCACTACTATCTCTCCCATGACAAAGATCCCCACTATTCACCGGTGGGCAAGGTCAAGCAGACCATCTGGGTGATGATCAAAAAGAAGGGGCGCGTGAGTCCGGAATTTATCCGGCAGGCAGCCATTATCGCTCATACCCAGTGTAATCTTTGCAAACGCTGTGCTCAGTATTGCCCGTTTGGCATTGATATCGCCTATATGATGTTGGTGGTCAGACGCATCATTCACCGTCTGGGAGTCACGCCACTTTACATTCAGGACACGGCCCACAGCCATAGCGTGACCATGAACCAGATGTGGGTCAAAGGCGATGAATGGCCCGATACGTTGCAGTGGCAGGAGGAGGAAGCCCAGGCGGAGATTCCCACCCTGCGGATTCCTTTGGAAAAGGAAGGCGCGGACATTATGTACAGCGTCATTGCCCCGGAACCCAAGTTTCAGGCCCAGCTGATTTATCAGACCGCGGTGATCATGAACGTGGCCGGTGTCGACTGGACCATGCCCGCCTCTGTGGGCTGGGACAACAGTGACATGGCCATGTACACCGGTGACAATGAAATCATGGGGCGGGTCAAACGGGCGCATTTTGAGACTGCCGAGCGCCTCAAGGTAAAAAAAATCGTCATGGGCGAATGCGGCCATGCGTTTCGCAGTGTTTACGATATGGGCAACCGCTGGCTGGGATGGGCCATGCCGCCGTTTACCATCGTCCACGCCATCGAGTTCTATTACGATCTGATCAAGTCCGGGCGGATCAAAATCGCCAAAAAGTTCGATCGGCCGATTACCCTCCACGATCCGTGCAATGTGGTGCGGGGCGGCGGATTGCACGAGAAAGCCCGTTATGTGGCCCATGCCATTTGTGAAACCGTTGTCGAGATGCATCCCAACCGCGAGCACAACTACTGCTGCTGTGCCGGTGGGGGGGTGATCAATACCGGCCCCCCATTCAAAATGACCCGTATCGAGGGCAACCGGGTCAAGGCCGAGCAGCTTTTCGGGGCCAAAACCAATGGGGCCGAAGTGCTCGTGGCGCCTTGCCACAACTGCCACAGCGGGCTGGAAGACATCGTCCACCATTATGAAATCGGACTGGATATCAAATTCTTTGGGGACATCATCTACGAAGTCATGGAAAAGCCGGAGTGAGGCCAGGAGGAAGCATGAATATCGTCAAACGGATTGCCTTGCCACTAACGTTAATCGTTGGAATCGTTTTCATCCTGACCACGGCTTGGTCCCAGGACGAAATGACCGTTGTAGATAACTCGGTCTTCGACAATCCCCAACGTCCCGTTTCCGTGTTTGAGCATGACCTGCACAACGAAGCCGCCGGGATTGATGAATGCAACGTATGCCACCACGTCTATGAAGACGGTCAGCTTGTGGAGGATGAATCCTCTGAAGATATGAGCTGTTCCGATTGTCATGACCTTGAAACATCCGATGGCCAGCCGCCGCTGATGAGCGCCTTTCATGCCAATTGCAAGGGCTGCCATGAAGCAGAAGGCAAGGGACCGATCATGTGCGGAGAGTGTCACATCAAATAACGAATCGACGGATGATCGATCGCTTGACGTGGATACGGGGTGTTGCGTATATTTTAATTGAATATAGCATTCAAGATAATGTTTTTGGGCTGCGTTATCGGTCGTCGCGGTATTGATTATACAGCTTTCTCCCTCTGGCCTTGCCAAAAACATTATCTTAAACACTATAAAACGATGATGCTAACCATTCAGCATCCAAGGGAAGGTGGCTATGCCCAAGAAAATTCTCATCATCGACGACGATCCCATTGTCGTGAAATATCTGGAGGCCGTGTTCAGCGACAACGGCTATGAGACCTGCACGGCCAGCAGCACCATGGAAGGTCTGGACGTGGTGAAAAAGGAAAAACCCGACCTGATCACCCTTGACCTGCAGATGCCCGGTGAATGGGGACCCCGCTTTTACCGCAAACTGCGCAAGGACAAGGAATTACGTGAAACACCGGTGATTGTGGTCAGCGGCATCGATGGGGATCATGCCATCAAGGATGCCATCGCTTTTGTCAAAAAGCCTTTTGATCCGGAAAAGCTGGTGGGGATTGTAAAGAACACCATCGGGTAGGGTAAACGCCCGGCCGCCAGCCATGACTAAACGGCCGATGGCTGGCGGCTTAAAAGAAGACTCCCTTTCAATAAAGATCTTTTTGACCCGGCATTACTACTTGGTCAATTTTTGCATATTTTTTGATATGCTTTCATCAGTCGTACTGAATTCCCTAAAAATATAAACACATTTGAAAATCTTAACGATCTCACTTGTCGCGTTTTTTTTGATTCAGCCAGCCCAAGTCCTCTTTGCTGATGATTTTTATCTGGATAGTGAACGCAACAGCCGAACCCTGCGCTTTGAGATTGACAATGATATTGTCTGGAACGATGACAGTGGATTCACCAATGGGTGGAGCCTTCAGTATCATTCACATCGTTCAGCCCGTTGGGAGGACACCAATACGGTCGAGCCGGTAAAATGGGTGGGGCGCCATTTTCCAACGCTCAACGATGAAAATGCCATTGTCCGCATCAGTCACGGGATCGGTCAAAATATGATTACCCCCGGAGAAATCCAAGCGGAAATCCCCCAAGATGGTGATCTGCCCTATGCCGGTACCCTGACGTATACGCTTGGCTGGCAGAACTTTAACCGGCAGAAAGCCTCGAATTTTCAGATCTCTGTCGGTGTTCTCGGACCGGAGTCCTTTGCCGAGCAATTTCAAAAGTTCATGCACAATGATCTGGGTTTTGGTGAGCCCCCCAATGGATGGGATACGCAACGCGACACAGAACCGATCCTGAATTTAGGCTATCAGTATGCCTATTGTCTGGCGAGAATCGGCCGATATGAGAACGGCTGGGCGGGACAGCTGGCCGTGGCGCCGAGCGCCTCTTTAGGAAATCTTTTCACCGCGGCTGAGCTTATTTTGGCGGTGCGGTTCGGGTGGAATATGCTCGAGGGGTTCAATACCTATGCCGCCCCGCCCGGTCGCGGGTTTTTCCATGCCGCCTATCTTCCCAAACCCACATCGGCATCCCCCCATGCCATAGAATTCGTATTGGGGGGGCGGGGCACGGGCCTGGCCTATTCGGTCATTTACGATGGCAGTCTGATAACCGAGGACGATAGAGATGTGGACCGGAGGGGATTCTTCTTAACGGCTGGTTTCGGTATCTACTATCATTATTACGATTATCTGTCTATCAGAGCGACCATCCAGAAATCCTCCGATCTTCTTAAAACGGACGCCATTCCGGATCCTGTGCCGGGTAGAAACAAGACTGACGAGGATGTCTCATTTGGGTCTTTGATCATCGATTTTCATTTCTAAGCCGTTTTGATAGAGGCCGGTGCTGCTGAAAATCATCTATATAGTAAACCTAAACGGGGCGCTTACAATCTTCGCAGTATGGTGTATTTTTTTGAGACCAAACTAGTCTTTCTCCACACATATTACAGATGCTAATCTGTTCAAACTCCCAGGTATGACAACAAGAAAGACATATCCATTGGTCCTTCGTTTGAAGCACGCCATGAGAAGAACAATTGAGGCAATCAAATGGTCCCACATAATTCAAATCAGACCCACATTCTAGTGCGAGTTGTTTCCAGTGAGTGGTGTTATTGCAAAAGGCACAACTGTATTTTGGATCGCTATTCGGCAATAATGGGATTGCATCTTGTAGACACACAGGACACTTAAGTGGTTTGGCGTAAAAAGATTTTTTCAATTGGTTTAACAAAACGTCGTTGATTTCATTTTTTTTATCTCGAATAAATTTTAAATGCGTATCCATTATTTCACAAGTTTGGTCAAACAGGTTCGTTGAATACGAGTCATTGGAAAGATTCATGTGTTTTGAAATAAAATCAACGATAAATGGCCAAACCTCAACTAAATTGCTTGTAATTTGAACCTTTGACCCCCTAAATTTAGAATGTTCAATTTTATCGTAATCTTTTCGAATTTTATTTAAAATATAATCGTATTTATCAATATCCATTCCGCAAAATGCATATAACTTCTCTTTTAAATCCTTAAAATCTAAGGGGGCGTCCCAACCTGTGTCAACGTTGATTTTTGGGTGATGCGTATCCTTTTTATTACTATGGATATGGGACCGATGTTCGTCAGACAGCCTTTTTTCCAATAACAGCCTTATTCCACTCCATAGATGGAATACAGAATATTTTAAGGATATTATATCTGGTATTGTTTCATCGAGCCGATCCACTGCATCCAATAGATGAATCAAACTATTTTCCAACAAATTGGATTCCATAGTATCCTCCATTGATAAAAAATCTTTGAAGATCCGCTGAATAGGCTCAATTAATTTTCGTTCGAGTGCGAATACAGATGTATCAATTTTCAGTTAATCAAATTTCCAGGCAGGAATGTCGGTTTAAATTGCATATTCTATATCGCGTCGGCTTGCAGAGATACTACAATGCGTGGGTCGGGCGTGTCAAATATTGTGATAGACGGGATTTATTTCTTAGCATCTTGAATATTGCTGCCAAACTGATATGCTAGTTGAGTACCTCTCTAACGGCATAGTTTTTTGACTTAACTGAATAATACCGAGTCAAAAGTGCAAACGAAAACCAGAGAACAATATAACTCTCATCCACTCATCCAAACAAAGCTATTTATACCCCACTTTGGCCCGTTTGCGCGCTCGCAATCAAATGAGTGAGTTGCGGGTTACTGATCTGAGTTTTACCCATGACGAAACGGCTGCCTTTTTAAATGAAATGATGAAACTGGGGCTCACCGAGCAGGAGCTCGCCATTCTCGAATCCCGCACGGAAGGATGAATTGCAGGACTGCAACTGGCAGCGTTATCCATGCAGGGTCACAAAGACATATCGGCGTTTATAAAAACGTTTGCGGGAGATGAACGCCATATTGTGGATTATTTGGCAGAGGAGGTATTGAATCTTCAGCCGGCGCATGTGCAGGATTTCCTCCTGCAAACGTCTATTCTCAACCGATTATCAGGATCGCTCTGTGATTTTCTTACCGGTCAAAAAGGCAGTCAGAAAATATTGGACGACCTGGAACGCGCTAATCTGTTCATTTTGCCGTTGGACAACAAACGCTGCTGGTATCGGTATCACCACCTTTTTGCCGATTTGCTTCGCCAGCGATTGAACCAGGCACATCGCGTTCGTATACATGACCTGCACACCCGGGCCAGTGAATGGTATGAGCGTAATGAGTTTAGCGAGGAAGCCATAGAGCATGCGTTAATGGCCAAGGATTTTAAACGGGCAGTGCGTCTGGTTTTGGGACTTGCTGAAGTCATGTGGAAGCGCGCTAAACCGGCAAGGCTGTTTCGATGGTTAAAAGCATTGCCTGATGAATATGTCCTATCGAGCCCTACGCTTTGTATCATATACGCTTGGATACTTTGTGATAACGGTCAATACCAGGCCGCCGAACGGCTATTACAAACGGCTGAAAGGATCCTTGATTCCATTAATACTGGAAATACAGCAAACCCTCAAATTGAATCAAAAAGCCAGCCTTCCTTAACGGTTCGGGATTTGCAGGGTAGAATCGCTGCCGTTCGGGCATACATGGCGACCGGCCAGGGGGACGTGCAACGTATCGTGAACTTCTCTGAAAAGGCGCTTCAATTCCTCCATCAGAACGATGCAACATGGCGTGCCGGTGTTGCGATGTCCTTAGGTATGGCGCACACGATCAAGGGCGATAACGGTTCGGCCGTCAAAGCGCTTTCAGAAGCTGTGTCCGCAAGCAAAACAGCAGGCAACGGCTCTCTTTATCTGATCGCCAATATCTGGTTAGCCGTTCGCCTGAAAGATTATGGCCAACTCCCGCGAGCGATTGACATATGCAAGCACCTCTTCGGAGTCCTGGCTGAAGAAAAACTGACAAATACTGCAGCGGAAGGCGGATTGATCAGCATCTGGGGAGAAGTTTTATACGAATTGAATGAACTGGATGAGGCACTGCGCTATGAAAAAAAAGGTCTTCTTCTATTGGAGCAAGGACACCATGTTGGTGCCCGCGGTTGGGCCTATTTGTGTCTGCTGAAAATTTTAACCGCCAAAAAAGATTTTTCCGGCATCGAAGAATTAATTCGGGAAATAGAGAAACTAGAGCAGACATCTGATGTGCCACCCTGGATTACTCCCTGGACCGAAGCCTGGAAGGCACGCATATGGCTGATGCGTGGCAACTTGGACAGAGCCGTCAGTTGGGCGGAAGAACGCGGATTAAAACTGGATGACGATCTGAATCCTTTGCGCGAACCTGAATATATCATGTTTGCAAGAATTCTTATCGCCGATGGCCAATTGAATGATGCGATGGAATTGTTGGAACGTCTGAGCAAAGCGGAGGAAAAGGACGGTCGTATTCTGAGACAGATTGAAACGCTGATTCTGAAAGAACAAAAGAACATAAACGAAAGCTTAATCACCCTTGGGACAGCCTTATCTCTGGCCGAATCCGGAGGCTATATCCGCATTTTTTTAAATGAGGGTCCCCCAATCGCCCAATTGTTGGAAAAAATTCTCGATGGAAAAGCCGATGTTTCACGGGCATATGTTAAAAAATTACTGTCCGCATTCCGGGCGGAAAAAATCATTGAAGCAGAAGAGGGACTGGCTGAAAATTTAAGTGACCGGGAATTGGAGGTGCTGCGGCTCATCGCGGCCGGCCTGTCCAATAAAAAAATCACAGAAGCACTCTTTGTTTCATTGAGCACCGTTAAAACCCACCTCAGGAACATCTATGCCAAGTTGAACGTGCATAGTCGCACCGAAGCCATCGTTAAGGCGAAAACACTGGAATTATTATAGTGCCGATCATTTTACCCTCCTGTACCCTTACCTGAAAAATCATCCCTGAAAATCATCCTTTCGGACGATTACATCTCCCGCCCGACGTTATACGTTCATATACAAACAAGCGGTATTTTTCTTTGAAGGGGGCCTTTAGATGTCAACAGACAACGCTTGGCATGGTCCGGCGGACTATCAAATAAAGGTAAAAGGATGCCTTGGAAGCCAGTGGTCCGATTGGTTTGACGGCATGACAATTGAGCCTGAGGGGGCTTTCACAACCATAACGGGAAAAGTGCTGGACCAGCCTGCGCTGCACGGATTGCTCGTTCGCATACGGGATCTGGGCTTGCCTTTGATTTGTGTCAAGCGCGTTGAATGAGAAAGGAGACCTCATGAAAGACATGAATCATGAAAATATCAAACGACCTTTGCAAAACATTATCTTCCGCATCCTGACGTGCATACTCATTCTGGCTGCCGGTATTATCGGCATTAAAGGGCTGGCCGGCATGAAAAAACCGCCCGCCACAGCCAGAAACGAGGAGTACGCCCTGCAGGTGGAGGCCATCCGGGCGCAGCCGGCTGATGCGCCGGTGCGCATCACGGGATATGGAGAGGTCCACGCCCTTACCGTGGTGCCCATCTCGCCGGCAGTCTCCGGGACGATCGTAGAGACTCATCCCCGTTTGGACGAGGGGGAGATCATCCCCATGGGGGAAACCCTGTTTCGGATCGACCCCCGTAACTATGAGGCCGCTGTGAAAGAAGCGCGTGCAGTGGAAACCCAATGGGAAAACACCATTCGGCGCCTTAAGAAGCAGTTTGCGATCGATCGGCAGCGCCTTTGTACATTGCAGCGCAACCGAAAGCTGGCCGAAATGGAATTTCACCGATTGCGGGACCTTTTTCACAAAGATAAGGTCGGTACCCGTTCCAATGTGGAGAAAGCCGAAAAAGCCTTCAACGCGGCCATGGACCAGGTTGATCAGCTGAACCAGGCCCTGGCGCTGTATCCCATTCAAATCAGGGAAGCACTCAGCAGTCTCGCCTCGGCCCGGGCCCGATCGTCGCTGGCGGTTGCCAATCTCGAGCGCTGCACGGTGGCGGCTGATTTCGATGCCCGGGTGAAATCGGTATCGATCGAGAAGGGGCAGTATGTGGCCCCTGGCCAGAAGGCGCTTACCCTGGCCGATGATTCCACACTGGAGATCCATGTCCCCCTGGACAGCCGCGATGCCCGCCAGTGGCTGCAGTTTGCCGGCAGCCGTAAACGGGGGGAAACAGCCTGGTTCAACGGGCTGGTACCTGTGATCTGCAGCATCCGATGGACCGAAGCGGATGGCCGCATCACATGGCAGGGACGCCTGCACCGTGTGGTGCGTTTTGACCAGCAAACCCGCACCCTCACCGTAGCCGTTCGAATCGATTCGAATGATGCTGCCGTAAACGACGTAAAGGGTTTGCCGGTAGTGGAGGGGATGTTCTGCTCGGTGGATATTCCCGGAAAGACGCTCAACAATATCTACCGTCTGCCCAGCTGGGCCGTGAGTTATAAAAATACCGTCTACAAAATCCAGGACAGCCGCCTTACCACTGTACCTGTCACGGTGGCACGCGTTGACGGTGACACGGCGATTGTATCGGAAGGGCTCCAGCCGGAAGATCTGGTGGTTTCCACCCGGCTGGCCGATCCTTTGGAAAATATCCTCCTGGAAATTACCAATGTGGATACATTAAGGAGGTCGTCATGAAGCGCATTCTGGCTGCTTTTGCCGGCAATCGTGTTTTTGCCAACATCTTCCTGGTGCTGATTCTCATGGCCGGAACAATCGCGACCCTTTCCATGGTCCGGGAAAATTTTCCTGAATTCTCAGTCGACATCATCACGATTTCCGTAGCATATCCGGGCGCTGATCCCGAAGAAGTTGAAGAAGGCATCAGTCTCACAATCGAGGAATCCCTTGAAGGATTGGAGGGGGTCAAGCAGACCACCACCGAGTCCCGGGAAAATACAGGCGTGACCATCGTAGAGGTAAAAGCGGACTATGATACAGGCGATGTCCTGGAGCGGGTGCGGGCCAGGGTGGATGCGATTTCCACCTTTCCAATGGATGCCGAAAAGCCGGTTATCACCGAGCTCACCGTCAAGGAGCCGGTGGTGATCCTGTATCTTTCCGGCGATATGAGCGAACGTGGCATCAAGGAGTGGGCCGAGCGGATTAAAAGTGACGTTCAGCAGATCCCGGAGCTGTCGCAAGTCACGGTGTTCGGGGCTCGCGACTATGAGATTGCCATCGAGGTCTCCGAAGCGCGGCTGCGAGAATACAACCTGACCTTTGACCAGGTGGTAAACGTTGTGCGCCGCAGTAATCTTAACCTGGCCGGCGGCACCATTCGCAGCCAGGGCGAAGAGATCCGCGTACGGACCGTCGGTCGTAAATATACGGACAAGGAATTGTCTCAAATCGTGGTCATGGCCAGACCCGGGGGCGAAATCATCACCCTGGACCGCCTGGCCGTCATCAATGACGGTTTTACCGAAGACCCCATCAAAGCCCTGATCAACGGTGAACCATCTACGTGCATCGCCAAAGCGGCCTGCCGCCGCTAAAAGCCGCGGTGGAGGGGGCCTGTGAGGTGGGGATGCCGGTGACAGCCGCAGTGCTCACCACCATTGTGACTTTTTTGCCCCTGGCCTATGTGGGCGGCGTCATGGGAAAATTCATCGCTATCCTGCCCGCGGTGGTCATCGCCTGTCTGACCATTTCTCTATTGGAATGCATCTTTCTGCTGCCTGCGCATTTGAGCCATCTGCCGGATCCCAATATCAATCACCATAAATTGAGCCCGATCAGTCGCGCCATGGGCCAGATCCACGACCTGACCAACCGGGGCATGGAATGGCTCGTGGCCCGCATCTACGCCCCCTTTTTAAGCAAAGCCCTATACTGGCGTTACATTACGTTTTGCGCTGCTGTTGCCATCCTCTTTTTGACTTTTGGGTTGGTTCGCGGTGGATTTGTCAAGTTTGAAGTGTTTCCAGGCGTTGATGGGTATATCATGACGGCCAGCCTTGAATTTCCCGAAGGCACCCCGGCGGACGTCACCGAAGACGCCCTGCGCCGGGTGGACGATGCCCTGCTGCGACTGGCCGAAAAGACCGACACCCGAAGCGGCGAGCCATTGCTTAAGGATCGCATATTTCTGGTGGGCCAGACGCTGGAGGACATTCCGCGAACAGGCCCGCATTTAGGATCGGCCCAGGCCACACTGCTGCCTTCCCAGCGCCGCGGCATTCACTCCAAAGACCTGATGGTGGCGTGGGAAAAAGAGATCGGACCGATTCCGGGCGTCAAATCGTTGATCGTAGAAGGCCATCAGGCCGGTCCGCCGGGATCCCCCATCGAGGTATGGATCCAGGGTCACGAAATGGATGTCATCCTGGCCGCTGTCGACGATCTGAAAAAATGGCTGTCCCGCATCGACGGTGTTTACCAGATCCGCTCGGATTATGCTCCGGGGAAAAATGAGGTGCAACTGACGCTCAAACCCGAGGCCCGCACGCTTGGGCTCACTGTGGATGACCTGGCACGGCAGGTGTACGCCGGCTATTTTGGTGATGAAGCCGCGCGTCTGCAGCGTGGCCGGGATGATATCCGGGTCAAAGTGCGCTATACTACCAATGAGCGCCGACGCCTCACCTCTCTTGCGGCGGATGCGGATACGTACATCCCAGGGCCATGAGGTGCCGCTGACGTCAGTTGCCGATATCACGTTTGCGCCAGGCTACGCCACCATTGTTCGTACCGACGGTATGCGGCGGGTAGCGGTCAGCGCCGATGTGGATACCAGCCGAGCCAATGCCAATGAAATTTTCGCCGCGTTCAAGACCGATTTTCTCAAGGAGATGAAAAGCCGCTATCCCGGGCTGCGTGTGGCGCTGCAGGGGGAACAGAAAAAAACACGCGAAGCCCTGGCGAGTCTTTTCATCGGGTTTCCCCTGGCCATGGTAGGTATTTTTATCATCATCGCCAGCATGTTCCGGTCCTACGCCCAGACGTTTGTCATCATGTTCACGGTCCCCTTTGGCATCATTGGTGCGGTGTTCGGGCATATCCTACTGGGGTATAACCTTACCATGATGAGCCTTTTCGGCATCGTGGCGCTTGCCGGCGTGGTGGTTAACGATGCCATCGTACTCATCGAAAGGGTCAACGAAAACCTTGCCGCCGGCATGGCGTTTTTTGAATCCATCATCAAGGGTGGGGCGAGGCGATTCCGGGCGATTTTTCTGACCACCATCAGTACTGCGGGAGGTCTGCTGCCCCTGATTGCCGAAAAGGACTTGCAGGCGAAGTCCCTGATTCCCATGGCCTTATCTCTGGCGGCCGGGGTCATTTTCGCCACGGTGCTGACCCTGGTGCTGATCCCCAGCCTGATGGCGATTTTAAATGATCTGCGGCTGCTGTTGTATCGGCTGCATCGCGGAACCTGGCCCAGACGGGTTGCCGTGGAGCCGGCCCGGAATCGGAACCGTAAACTGAATGAGGCCATTTCAAAGCTGCACCAACCGGATATCAGCCAGAGCGAGTATTCCATTCGACAGGTGGAAGCTCAGTCGGGAGGTTTTTCATGAAAATATATCCTATGATCATTTTGCTCTCCATTTCCTGCAGTATCCCTTTCATGACGATTCATAGGGTTGAAGATAAACAGGCTGAAGCACGTGCAACACACGGTTTGACGGACGTATCTAGGCGGAAGGTCGAGTTCGACTATCTACGTGCATTTGTTATTATCCTCGTGTTGTTCGTTCATGCGTCTCTCGCCTACACCACATCTGCTTTCATCAATTTTGAGAATCCGATCGCGAACTCCAATCCGGTCGTAGACGAACAGCGCTGGATCGGATTTGATATGATTGTGGCGTTAAACGAAACGTTTTCCATGTCGCTGCTGTTTTTTGTTTCCGGCATATTTGTTTGGCAGAGTTTGGTAAGGAAGGGTGGCCGGAAATACTTTGGAGATCGCCTGAAAAGGCTTGGCCTTCCCTTTGTCATCGGTGTTTTTTTCCTGATTCCCCTGGCATACTACCCCGCGCTGCTTGAATTGGGGCGGATTACTGAAAAGGACACCAGCTATGGTGTATTTTGGCTCGGAATGGTCCGATCCGGCTTTGGAACTGCCGGCCCGCTCTGGTTCTTGTGGCTGCTACTGGCATTCAACTGCCTGTCTACCTTTTTGTACCGAGTAACTCCCCTCCTTGGAGGTGTTTTCAGAGGTCAGTTGAATATTATTCTTGGTCGCCCCGTAGCGTTTTTTGGTGTACTGCTTGGAATCTCAATAATTGTGTACCTGCCTGTTGCAATCATTTTCGGGCCGCTGCGGTGGATTGGCCACGGGCCCTTTCATGCACAGGCTGGCCGGATATTGCTTTACCTGGTGTACTTCCTAACGGGCACTGCGGTCGGGGCAATCGGCATTGACCGCAGTGTCTTCAAAACTGACGGCGCACTCGCAAAGCATTGGTGGGAGTGGGTAGCTGTTGGCCTGATGTCTTTTACCGTTATATTTTCCCAATATCGCCACAACTATTGCAACCCAATATCCAGTTCCTCACTGATCAAAAGCGATAATTCCAAGAATGACTTCCTTGTTGCATTGAGCCAATCTGATAAATCCATATTGTTTTGGGTCATCGCTTCGTGGATTTGAATCGAATCCTGTGATGGAATCATTCCCAGAAGTCTTGATAATGTGGCAATTTGCATTTTGATTCCCATTTTACGGTCTTCACTTTTTTCTTGTGCGTCACTCATTTTACGATTTCCTTTCTCTTTTTTTCCAAAGCATCCTTTTCCAACGCCGTTAGCGGGCCTTAGACGGATTTACCAAACAGGCTCTAAATTTATTTTCCATTCTTTCTGTATGGTTTGTAAAGCGTGCCGAAGCGTTTTCCAATAGGGGGGGCTTACTGGAGCGCTTGCGCAAAAACGAGTATGCTTTGAACGCGCTGACAAAGGGACTATTTTGCTGAATGAAATCGGTGGGCTGCCACCGGCTGCGCAGGTGAGACTGAGACTCCTGAGCGTTCTGCAGATCAGGGAGATTGAACGGGTTGGCGGGACAATGACGATTCTCTTGAATATACGGATTATTGCCGCCACCAATCGAAACCTGGAAGAGATGGTGAAGAAAAAACGATTTTGTGTGGGATGAAACAGGCCTCCCCGGCATGGACCCGATGTCCAGGCCGGGGATAAACGAGCCGATCCATGTGATGCGATGCTGCTTTCTTAAACGATAATCAAATCACCTTGTATGGGGTTTAGCCTGCGGTGACCGCAATCTGGCGTGGCATCGCTTTTTCAGCCTTGGGCAGCGTCAAGCGAAGCACACCGTCATCAAGCTTGGCCTCGATCTTCGATTGGTCGATTGCCTCTGAAAGTGTAAACTGCCTGGCATACCTGCCGATTTCAAATTCAACGATAACATTCTTCTCGTTGTCATCCTTAAAAGGCTTAACCTCTCCGGTAAGACTCAGCACGCTGTCATTCAGATCAATAGTGATGTCTTCGGGGGCCACACCAGGCATATCCGCAAGCAGCGTGATTTGACGTTCATCTTCGAAAATGTCTACCTCCGGTGTAAAGATGATGCCGGGTCTGGTCTGCTCCGCCGGGCTGGCGACCTCTTGCTTGTTTTTTACCTGAAGTTCTTTAAGGTCAGTCATTTCTCATCCCTCCCTTCAATAAAACAGTCTTTAATTGATTGTGATTTGCCTTGGTTTGGCTTTTTCTGCCTTGGGGATGGTTATGGTAAGGATACCATTGACCATTTTGGCGGCCACATTGTCAGCATCGACATCTGCGGGCAGTCCGATGACACGGGAAAATTTACCGGCATCGCGTTCTTTGCGATGGTAGCGGATCTTTTCTCCTTCAGCGGATGTTTTCCGCTCACCGGTGATGGTCAGGTTTTTTCCCGTAACGCTGATCTCCAATGCATCGGCCTTGAATCCGGGAAGCTCTGCGCGCACGTAAAAATTGTCCTTGTCCTCGGTCAGGTTGATTGCAGGGAATACCCTGGCCGGCTGCCAGGCCAAACCCGGCCTTCCCATCGCACGTCGGGTCAGTTGATCCATTTGACGGGACAGCCGATCGAAATCGGCGAACGGGTGTCTCCAGCCTACGGACGGAAAATCAAAAAGTCTTCTTGCAAACATGGTCTTTACCTCCCTTATTTTTCTGTTTTTAATTACTAAAAAATTTTTGAAATTAAAGTAATATAAAAAATAGTCTTGTCAAGGGCGTGGGGGCATTTGTTTTAACTTTTTGGCAAAATTGTGATGGCTGTATATAATGTTTAATGATTACAAGAAGATGGTGAGGATTAATCCTTGGGGTGAATGATCTGATTGGGCACTTTCAATAAGGAAGGGGGTTATGGAGATGGTTGCCTTTAGCGGAAAACAGAACCCAATAATCAGCGAGACCTCGGATCTTTATCTAATATGTAATGTCAATATAAGTAATGTTGACCTGATGAATCCATTAACAGAATAAAAGACAAAAACATAGGCAAACCTTTCTTTGAAGCATTTTATACGGAAAATGCATAAGGAATGGGCGGATGGTGTTGATATCCCTCCAATTCGAAATCATCCAGCGTGACCCAGGTTTCCAGATCGTCCAGTGAATTTATGTCCGGATTGATTTTCAATTTTGGTAGTGGGTAGGGCGTGCGTTTGAGCTGAATGTTTTTCACCTGATCCAGCTGGTCTTCATAGATGTGTGCATTGACGATTTTGTGATAGGCTTTGGCCGCTTTTTTGCCGGTGATCTGGGCCATGATCATCAACAACCAGCCTACCTGAACCTGGTTGAATCCGTGCCCAAGGGGCAGATCGTCCGAGCGTTGATAGCTGGTCAGATACAAATGCTCTCCCAGCAAACTGAACGTGTGGGTGTGCATACAAGGGGCCAGGCAGGCGCGGTCCAGCTCACCGGGATTGTAAAAGGTCATGATTTCGCACCGGTTATCGATGCCCTTGGACAAATCATCGACAATTTTACGTAACTGGTCGATTTTTTTGCCTTCTGGATTGTGCCATCCCCGGCCCTGCACCCCATAGCAGCGCCCCATGTCATCGTCGCCTTCGCGAAACGGGTTGGCCAGCCATTGGGCATTCTCATTGGCGTTGGCATTCCATGTATTGCATCCAAGCTCGCGAAACTGTTTGGCGCTCTGATAACCGCGCAGATAGCCCAGCATTTCGGCAATGGCCGGTTTCCAGAACAATTTTTTGGTGGTCAATACCGGTAAGGTGCCATCGCTGACATCATATTCAAGATCTACATTGATAACCGTTATACATCGTTTTCCGGTACGGGTGTTTTCGATCCAGACGCCTTCGTCGATGACCCGCCTGCAAAGCGCTAAATATTCTTTCATCGAAGATCAGACTCCCTGTTATCCAAGCTTCAGGTTAATCAGAAGGTGCCCTTAATTTTAGCGTAATTTATCCGATCTGAAAACCATTCAAAAATAACCAAGGAAAAAGGAATGGATCAAAGATTGCGACAAATCGGGCATTGGCAAAAAAAGGTTGATATGATCAGATCCATCATAATAAGTCACAATTGACGGATTCGTAAAAAGCCCGATATCAGGCGAATTGGCCATTTATGGATCGACACTGATTAGAAGGGAGCCATGCATGGACCTGAAAGGATCTCAGACCGAAAAGAACCTGCTACTGGCTTACACCGGGGAGTCCAACAACAGAAACATGTACTCCTTACTGGACCTGATAAAAAAGGGCCGTATATTTCAACGGGATCAGGCCGTGACATGGAAATGCAGGCTGTGCGGTTATGTGAAAGCAGATACATCACCTCCATTTAGTTGCCCCATCTGCGAATGCAGTCGTATTTTTTTTGAAGTCCGGGTTCAGGAGTTCTAGTACCATGAACAAATTCCAGGCCATGGCCCAGATCATGGCAATTTTGTGTGAAGACGCTCAGTTGAACCCCAAAAGCCCGGTTTACAAGATTGTCAGGCAAGCGGTTTCGCAGCGGATCGATATTTTTGGACCGGATGCAACGCTCGCTCGTGTCATCGATCGCAAACCCCAGATCCTGAACCAGATCAAGGTGCTGGCCCAGTGGCAGGCAAGGGGGCGATTATTGCCGGCCCTTGAATTTTGAAAATAACCGAAGCCATACCGGATGATCAGGGTCACCGCATTTGGATTTTGGCCTTTGACATTTTTTCATTTTCAACTCGATCGTTGCCGACCAGATCAGGTGACTCAAATGCGGGCACCCTGGCCGGATGATCTCTGTACGTTGACACACCCTATGGATTGCGGCATAACAACTGAATATACCAATTCCCATTTCGATTTTACCTTAATTGCAAATCATGGAGGAACCAGCATGAAACAGGGCCGATGCCCCAAATGCGGATCTACGAATATTTATTTTGCGAAGGATCTGCCACTTAAAAGCGGTCCCTTTGGCAGCAACTCGATTCCCGTCACCCTCACAGCCCTGGCTGCCCTGGATAACTACGTATGCGTGGACTGCGGTTTGGTTGAAAGCTATGTGGCCGACGAGAGTATGCTTGAAAAAATTGCCGATAAATGGAAACCGGTTGGCAGCGATGAGGATGCTGAATAGGTCCTAATCCGCAGGCAGATTGTAATACCAACCGCCTGCTTGCTTTTGCCCAAAAAGTGCTTTTTTATCGTTGTCTACCTTTAAAACAAAGGATTTCCCATATGCGTTTTCCCTTCTCCAGCAATCGGATCCGCGGAATTCGTCATTTCGGCCTCATTTCTCGGGTGCTGATCAAACATGGGATGGGAGAAATTGCCGACCGGATGAAGGGACGCACCACGACCCGGATCAAATCCGGGCTCCCTGATCCCGTCCGCATTAGGCGGACATTGGAAGAGTTAGGTCCCAGTTTTATCAAGCTCGGACAACTCATGAGCACCCGCGCGGACCTGTTTCCTTCGGAATATATCGACGAGTTGATCAAGCTGCAGGACCAGGTGCCGCCAGTGCCCTTTGATGGCATCCGCGAGTTGATCGAGACCGAACTGGGCGAATCCTTGCCGGAGTTGTTTGCAAGCATTGAGGAAACCGCGCTGGCTGCCGCTTCCGTCGCACAGGTGCACACGGCAAGGCTCAAGACCGGTGAAAAGGTGGCTGTCAAAGTGATCCGGCCCGGCATTGAAAAGCGCATTCGCAAAGACATTCAGGTGATGTATTACTTCGCCGCCCGCTTCGAGCGCACTTTCGACCTGGGCCGTGTGGTGGGGGCGGTAAATCTGGTCAAGGAATTCGAGCGCACCATTTTTCGCGAACTGGACATGCTTATCGAGGCCGGCAATATCGAACGTTTTTCGAAAAGCTTCCAGGACGTTGATGAAATATACATCCCCAAAGTCCACTGGGATTACACATCCCGCTCGATCCTTGTCATGGAGCATATTGACGGCATCAAAATGGACCGTGTGCAGGAGATCAAGGACCAGGGGATTGATCCCAAGGAAGTCGCCATGATCGGTTTGCGGTCTTTTTCCCGTCAGCTCATGGAGGCCGGTATCTTTCATGCCGATCCCCATCCGGGCAATACCCTTGTGATGTCCGATGGCCGGGTGAGCCTGGTTGATTTCGGTATCGTCGGCTACCTGGACGAGGAAACCATGATGCAGATTGCCCATCTGTTTCTCGGGTTTTCCGAGCACGATTACGACATGGTCATGGAAGCCTTCGAGTCCGCCGGTCTGGTCAATCCACGTGCCATGGATATGAAGAATTTTCGTACGGATCTCAAAGACATGGCCGAGCCCTTTTACGGCCGCTCGCTGAAAACCATTTCGGTCAAGGATGTCTACGATCAGGTGATGCGCCTGGTGTTCAAGTACCGTATCCGGCTGCCCCGCAATTTACTGCTGCTTTTTAAAACCTTTATTCAGACCGAGGCCCTGGGCAAGATTCTGGGATCGGATGCCAGTTTGTTGGAGGTCACCAAGCCCTATGCCACGCGGTTGCTGCAAAAAGGCCTCGAGGCCCACAAAGTGATCAAGAACGTGGGACGGGACGCCAAACTGTTCGGCGGTTATTTGCGCCAGGTACCCCATTTGGCCCACGGTCTGTTCAAGCGCCTGGCTACCGAAGCACCGCAGTTCGAAATCTCCCACGCCGGGCTGGAAGACCCCTCCAAAAAAGTTGAAAACAGCCTCAATCGCCTGACCCTTGGTATTGTGACCGCCGCTTCGCTGATCGCTGCATCCTTGATCCTTAACTCCACCCGAAAAATCCTCGTTTTTAAAGTCGATTTTTTTGGGCCGCAAACGATCTCGCTCACCGACCTGCTCGGCATTAGCGGGTATATCATTGCGACCGTGCTGGGCCTGTGGCTATTTTTTTCTATTATTCGATCTGGAAAAATGTAGCCCCTTGCACTGCTGAAGAATTTCCGCACAACTCAAGTCCTTGCCTGCCTTTACCGATATATTTTTCTACTAAAGCGTTGCCCATTGCTGTCCGGCGGATCAGCGATTTTGTTGCTCAAGTGGCCTCCGGCCTGCTTCATGTTGGATAAGGCTTCCTAAAACTGAAATGCCCCCTTTGGCGCGATCTGATATTCGCAATTTTTTATACCATGCTTGTCCACAGAATAGGCCAATCCAATGGTTTTTGATGGGCGATCGATACGCACAAATAGATCCAACCGTTACCATCCACCCAAAGGTGAATAAACAATGACGAAATCAGCATCCGATAGGACTCTCGATATCATCGGCAAAGGCTTGATGATGTTGTTTACCACATTCAGTTTGCTATTTTATCTATCCCGGCTGGGGATGGCTCAAACCCAGGATCTAACCGAGATGAGCATCGAGGAGTTGATGAACATCCAGGTGACCTCGGTCAGCAAAAAAGCCCAGCATCTGTCCGACAGTGCCGCAGCCATTTTTGTCATCACCAATGATGATCTGCGTAAATCCGGGGTGACCAGCATAGCCGATGCGTTGCGAATGGTGCCGGGACTCAACGTAACCCGTATCGATTCGAATAAATGGGCGATCAACAGCCGGAGTTCAACGAGTCGATTTTCCGACAAGCTGTTGGTGTTGATGGATGGCCGCAGTGTCTACACCCACTATTTTTCGGGTGTGTATTGGGAAGTCCAGGATATCATGCTGCAGGATATCAAGCGGATCGAAGTCATTCGTGGACCGGGGGCAACCCTGTGGGGGGCCAATGCGGTCAACGGCGTCATCAACATCATTACCAAATCGGCGGCAGATACCCAAGGTGCGTTCATGTCGGCCGGTGGCGGCAGCATTGAAAAAGTCTTTGCCGAGGCACGCTATGGTGGGCGAATCGGAACCGATTCCTACTATCGGGTATATGCCAAAGGCTTTGAACGCGGTGAATTTGAATTCATCGACGGTGAAGACGCCGGTGATGAATGGGGCATGCGGCAGGGCGGATTTCGGTTCGATTCCAGGCTAAATGCCAGCGATGGCCTGACGGTACAGGGAGACGTCTACGATGGGGATATCGACCAGAAGTTATACCTGCCCACAACAACCCCTCCTTTTATATCGACTGTGGACGATGAAACGGATGTGTCCGGCGGTAACCTGCTGGGTCGATGGCAGCGGACATTCTCATCTACCTCCGATCTAACCCTTATGGCCTATTATGACCGCAGCCGGCGTAAGGAGGCGTGGACCGATCAGGAGCGGGATTCATTCGACCTTGACATTCAGCATCACTTCAGGATGGGTGAGCGGAACAACATCATCTGGGGCGCACGTTATTATTGGACCAATGACGAATTCGGCAATACCTCGATCATTACCCTTGATCCAACGACGCGGACCGACGAGCTGTTCAGCGTTTTCCTGCAGGATGAAATTACCCTTTACAGGGACCGCCTGTGGCTGACACTGGGGTCCAAGTTTGAGCATAACGATTACACCGGCTTTGAGATGCAGCCCAGCGGTCGCCTGTTTTGGGCTGCTGCCGATGAACACAAACTATGGGCTGCTGTATCGCGTGCCGTACGGACGCCGTCACGCATAGAAAGTGATTCAACGTTGGTCAATGATGTTGTACCGCCTTCCAGCAGTTCGCCTTTACCCATCGCCTTGACACTGGTCGGCAATGAAAATTTCGAGGCGGAAGCGTTGATTGCCTATGAACTCGGATATCGATTCTTGCCCGATCCGGTATTTTCCCTGGACCTGGCCCTGTTTTACAATGACTATGACAACCATCGATCCGCCGAGACAGGCACCCCGACATTCCAAGGGACATATATCAAACAACCCGTGAATCTCGGTAATAACTATTCCACCCACACGTATGGCGGTGAAGCAGCCGTGGGATGGCAGGCGCGCAACTGGCTGAAGCTGGACCTGGCCTACAGCTATCTGGAATGCAATTTTGAGGACTCGAATCAATTGGGTCGGGCGCCCAGACACCAGATTTCCCTTCGCTCGGCGGTAAAGCTCCACGCCGATGTCGATCTGGACGTGTGGCTGCGTTACATGGATGATGCGACCACGGTCAACGTGGACGATGCGGATTATTTCTACGCCATCGATGATTATCTGACCCTCGACCTCAGGCTGGCCTGGCGGCCCATACCATCGCTTGAACTGTCTATTGTGGGACAGAATTTACTCGACAGCAACCACCTGGAATTCGTTCAGGAGGCCTATTCGAGGCCTACTGACGTGCCCCGCAGTGTTTACGCAAAAATTTCTTACGGATTTTAAGCATGTTGATGAAAAAACGAGGGCATACTGTGTGGATAGTGGGCCGGCTCCGTTTTTCGAGGCTGCTTTTATTTTTGCTCCTGTTTTGTTTTTTTGGCGCCGTGCCCGCCAGTGCCGGCAACATGGACCCCGCTGCGCTTAAGGCGGCGTTTGTTCTGAATTTTGCCCGGTTTACCACTTGGCCGGATGATGCGTTCAGGGATGACACCGCACCAATCGATTTGCACGTCTATGGCGGCCAAAAAACATGGCAAGCGTTTCGCAACATTGATGGACAGCAGGTCGGCACCCGTAAAATTCGCGTTCGATTGATGAAACCGACCGAAATGGTCGATAAATGTCATATCATGTTTTTTGATCATGATGTGGACCGTGATGACCTGACCACTGCACTTGCGGCAACAAAGCTTCAGCCGGTGCTGACCGTTGGTGAAACCTCGAACTTTATCAATCTTGGTGGAATTATAAATCTTTTTAGTAAGAGCGGTCGTTTGAAATTCGAGATCGAGCCTTCGCGGGCCAAAAGAGGGGGGCTTCGAATCAGCTCCCGGCTGCTCAAATTAGCGATCATATTGGATGACTGATCATGTCCGAACGTTTTTTCAAGCTGTCAAAACCTTTTTTTTCGATCAAGGACAAGCTGCTGATTCTGCTCAGCCTGACTGCCGTGGTGACCCTCCTGTTGGTGACCACGGCGCTGGTCATCAACGAAAAGGTCAGTTCCAGGGAAAGCATTGTTATTGAAATGCGTTCAATGGCGGATGTGTTTGCCCTGAATGTGGGGGCGAGTTTGCTGTTCAATGACGCCCTGACTGCCGAGGAGGATTTGTCCACCTTATCCGCCAGGGAAACCATCGTCGCCGCCATTTTATACGACAAGGATGGGCAGGCTTTTAGCCGATACGATTCTCCTTCAAGGGATGCTTCATTTCAAGTTGGCGCCTTGGTGGATCGCTATCCGGATAAACGCACGCGAATTCGCCATCTGCTATCGCCAACAGGACTGTCATTTATGGCCGACGGGTATTTGCATGTGATTCGGCCCGTGACGGTGAACAAAAAAATCGTGGGGGCGATCCATCTGATCGATAACATGCAACAGATGCATGCTCGGCTGAATTCCTTTTATCAGGTGGTGCAATATACCGTATTGGTTACGTTAATGGTTGTGCTGCTGTTGTCCACCCTGATGCAGAAAGTATTTACCCGACCGCTTTACAGCCTGGTTGATTCCATCGAAACGGTGATAAAAGAGAAAAACTATTCCGTCCAGGTCCCCAAACCTAGCAATGACGAATTTGGTATTCTGATTGACCGTTTCAACGACATGATCAACGAGATTCGCAAACGGGACCAGGAACTCAAAGATTACAGCGCTGATCTGGAAAAACGGGTTGAAGTACGCACTGCGGATCTTTCTGCGGCAAAAAATGAATTGGAGTCTATGGTTGTTTCTCTTGAATTGGCCAAAGCCGCCGCCGAAGACGCCAACCGGGCAAAATCCCAGTTTTTGGCCAACATGAGCCATGAAATCCGAACGCCCATGAATGGTGTGCTGGGTATGGCCGAGTTGCTGCTGCAGACTCCCCTTGCAGAAGAGCAGCAACGATTTGCCAATACGATTCAAAAATCGGGTGAGTTGCTGCTCAACATCATCAATGACATCCTGGATTTTTCCAAGATCGAGGCGGGTAAGCTTGAACTGGAAACGATTGATTTCGATTTGCGTCTTTTGGTGGATGATGTGACCCAGCTGCAGGCGTCGCGGGCCCATGCCAAGGGGATCGAGCTGGCCGTGGTGTTTCCAGAAGAGGCGGATGCCTACCTCAAGGGTGATCCGACGCGAATTCGTCAAGTGCTTACCAACCTGGTTTCCAATGCGATCAAATTTACCGAAAACGGTGAAGTGGTGGTCAGTATATCGACGACCCGTTTAGCGGATGATCGGGTGATGTTGGATGTGGCCACCCGTGATACGGGGATCGGAATCAGCCAGTCGGATCTTGAGCGGCTGTTTAAACCGTTCTCCCAGGCGGATGGGTCCACCACCCGCAAATATGGCGGAACCGGCCTGGGGCTGGCGATTTCATCGGAAATCATCACCCTCATGGGCGGCCAGATGGACTGCCGGAGCCAGCCCGGTGAAGGCTCCACCTTTTTCTTCTCTGTTGAGATGCCGCGTAGCGAAAAACACAAACAGCGTAATCCCGCGAAGGAAGTGGCCATCCTGGAGGGACGACGCGTGCTGATTATTGATGACAATGCAACCAATCGGAATATCCTCCTGCACCAGACCGCATCGTTGGCCATGAAGGGGGAAAGCGCGGACGGGGGGATGGATGGGATTGCCAAACTGGCAGCGGCCAAAGCGCATGAAACCCCGTTTGATTTGGTCGTTCTGGATATGGATATGCCCGAAATGGATGGTATGGCCGTGGCCAAGCAGATCAAACAAACGCCGGGGATCGCGGATACGGCCATGATTATGCTGACATCGGTAGGGATGCGTGGCGATGCGTCAGAAGCCAGAAAATGCGGGATTTCCGCCTATCTGACCAAACCGGTGCGCCAGTCCGACCTGATGGCCACGCTGGTGAACGTCATCAGCGGCAAATCAAACCGCCAGCCGCAGCCGTTGATCACCCACTATACGATTGCAGAGCAATGCCCCGGACTCGATTACCACGTGTTGGTGGCCGAAGACAATGCTACCAATCAGGAAGTTGTGCGCGGCATGCTCAAAAAACTCGGCTGCCGGGTAGACGTGGTGGCCAATGGACGGGAAGCGGTCGAGGCGGCCATGGCGCAGCATTATGACCTTGTTTTCATGGACTGCCAGATGCCGGTTTTGGATGGATACCAGGCCTGTCGGGAAATCCGTGGTCTGGAAAAAGAGAACAAAACGGGCCGGCATATTCCAATTATTGCACTGACGGCCAATGCGCTCAAAGGGGATAAAGAGAAATGCCTGGCTGCTGGAATGGATGATTACATGAGTAAACCCTTCCAGGCTGTTGCCATGCGGACCATGATTGAGCGGTGGGGCGCGGATGCGGATCGGGTGCCGGCCGATGCATTACCATCATCAGATCCCGGGACCGAGAAAACAGCGCAATCATCCGCCGAGGGGGGTGAAGCGGTGCAGCTCTCTGTTTTATATGCACTCAAGGAGCTCCAGATCGAAGGAGAACCCGATTTTATAAAAAAAGTGGTGACGACCTTTCTGGGGGGAGGGGATGAACAGATCGTTCTGCTGGAGAGGGCGCTGGCCCAAAACAAAATTGAGGACATCCGTTTTATCGCTCATCGATTCAAGTCCAGCAGTGCCAATGTCGGAGCGATGCAGCTGAGTGAGTACAGTCGTCAACTGGAGGCGGACTGTAGGCAGCATGCCGGTACGTCGGCGAAAGTTTTAGTACCGGCCATCGTGGCTGAGTACAAGCAGGTGAAAACGATATTGCAAGGAGAAATTGGCACCTGATGATCAAGAATACGCAACACAGACCCAAATCATTATTGCCGTCAACCTTTCAGGATATCGGTTGTCCAACCAGAATATCATCAACACGATCAGCGATGCTATTGCCGGCCTGCAGGATCAGAACCTGAATCTCGAGATCGAGATCACCGAAAACGTGTTGATGCAGGATGATAAGGACACCATCGCTACACTGCAGGAACTCAAGGACTTGAAACTCAGGATCGCTCTGGACGATTTTGGGACCGGCTATTCTTCGCTCAGCTATTTGACGTCCTTTCCCGTGGATACGATTAAGATCGACCGCTCCTTTGTTATGGGATGTACCACCGAACCGAAAAATTTGATCATCATCAAAGCGATTATTGCCATGGGGCACAGTATGGGCAAACGTATCGTTGCCGAAGGGATTGAAACCGAAACCCAATTTGAAATGATGAAAGAATTAGGATGCGATGAGGGCCATGGATATCTTTTTAAACATCCGATCCCGCCTGATGAATTTTCGGCACTGTTAGCCCAAGGCGTGCTCTGAGTCAAAGGGGGGCAATGCCTACTTTTGCCTAAACCGTTCAGACCGGCGGGCTTGCGATGTTTCTGGTTTCCTTTGAACGGTCATGGGGAAGGCGTTACAATGGGTGAACAACGAGACTCCATCAGGGAGCGAATGACTTGCTTTTGCTGCAGCGTTAGTTCATCGAAGCGTACCCCGATGCCTGCCGGATCACGGCGCACCACGGTCCCATGGATGGCGCAGGAACGCTCCAACACCGGCGAGGAAAGCGACATGACCAGCCGTTGGCCGACCTTGACGGATTGTTCCGTCTCAATATACGCGCCACCTTCGCTGATGTCGCGCATATAGCATTGATAGATCCAGTCGCTGATATCATAGTCCACACCGACGAGGCAGTCGTACCGGTCGTGTTTGCGCAGATTGGCACGTTGGCTCTGCTTTTCATCCACCATCCGTCCGCTTTCCAGCAGCAGATTCATAAGCGGGGTGGTCATTTCCCGTGTGACGTCCCTGGGCGCATAGTCGATATCGATCAATACGTTCTGCCATGTGAGAATATTCAAGGCTGCAGGCTTGGCCCGCAGTAATCCCATGCTGGCGGCCACCGGTTTGCCATCTACAATATGGATGGTTCCGACTTTGCCTTTGGCGGTCACCTGCAGGCAGCAAGAACGCCCTTCAAGCTCCATCATCTGTAGAAAAGAAGATAAGCTGATTCCCCGAATCTGGCCGCCATAATCGATCTGCAATTCGGTAAAAATGCGTTTGGTGAGCAAACTGATGTCCAGGGCCTGATCAAAATGAACAACCGACGGCATCTGCTTGATATTGGTGCGGAACATGGCCGAGGCGTTATTGGTAAGTACAATGACTCGGAGTTGTGGATGGCTTTTTGTAACCTTGGATAAAAGTTCAAACGTGTCCATTTCGGATATGTGCAGACCGGCAATCAAGATGTGAACGGTCTCCCGGGCCAGGATGGCAAGGGCTGCTTTACTGCTGGCCGCAGGGATGGTGGTCAGGAATCCGCCATGGCTTTTCAGCAAACCGACAAATGTGTGGAGCATGATTGCATCGTTGTCGACGACTACAATATTTTTCATCATAAACCAGCCTTTTGTTGATGGTGGCAAAGATGCACACAGGTTTTGCTTGTGCCTTTTTATTCGCGGAGGAAAAACGAACGGCGATGTGGTAAGCGGTCAGGGCGATCAGGACTGTCGGCACTTTGAATTGGACCCTACCAAAAGGAGCGTATCGCCCCTTTTGGCGTCGGATTGGTTACAATGGATAAAAACGATTCTGTCTTAATCCAGAGGGTTGGTCAAGCCCCTTCGGAGACGGCAAAACCGCTGGGGCCGATGCCTGTCGCCGAAGAAGTGCCGGCGATCTTCGCCAGATACACGTCGCCCAATTTTAAGATATGGTCTTTGATGTTGTCAAAGTAGTTGTAGTGCAGTTGTTCTTCATCGATGATTTGTTCAAAAAGCTTCATGCTGACACTGTCGCCGTTTTCGCGACATACCAGCAGAAACTGGTTATAGATGTCGATGGTGTCATCCTCAAGATCTGCATCAAAATGGAAAATGGTTTCCACCACCTGACCTTTTTCCACTTTCTGATCGAGATCCGAGGTCGGTTCCCCGCCCAACTCCTTGATCCGTTCGGCAAACGCTTCGGCGTGCCGCATTTCATCAATGGCGATCAGTTTGACTTTGGCGGCCAGCTCGCCATAGTCCATATCATCAAGGTTATAGTGCTGGTTCATATACTGAGAGATGGCGGTCAATTCCATGGCCCGGGCTTTGTTGAGCGCTTCAATGACTTTTTCCCTTCGCTTTTCTTTTGACTTGTTTGCCATTTGTCTCCTCCTGACGATTAATTGGGTTATAGGGGCATTGGGACCGCGCCCCTTAAAGGATGCTGTGCAGCACTTCATAGTGGTCAAAGGGGGGCATGACGCAGGCACCGGCAAACCCCTGGCGGGCAATGGCCAGCATTTCCCTTGCGTTGGCCGCGCCTTCGGCCACCGGATCAGTGGCGGCATGCATGCGTTGACGTAAGGCTTCCGGGACGGCAATGCCGGCCACCTTGGTATGCAGAAAATCCGCGTGCCGGGGGGTGCGCAAGGGCAGGATGCCCATGATCACAGGAATTCCCAGTCCCCCAATGGCACCAGCCAGTTGGTCCGCGCCGGCCCTGTCGTAGACCGGCTGGGTGACGACAAACTGGGCTCCGGCATCCACTTTGCGTTTGAGATGCGCCACCGCCTGTGCCAACCCATTGGTTTCTGGATGGGCATCGAAAACGACACCGGTGTGAAGGCCTGTCTCACGGGCCAATTGCACCAGTCCATAAACATCCAGATCACGGACCGTGGTGGTCTGCCCACGGTCCTTTAACGCTACGAAATCCCCTGTGGCCACCATTACCGTCTTGATTCCCAGCGCCTGGGCGCCCCATAGCTCTGCCTGGAGGCTCAAGCGGTTGTGGTCCCGGGTGGTGAGATGGCAGATGGCCGGTTTTTGGGTCCGCTGCTGGATCATTGCGCACATGGCCATGGCACTCATGCGGGGTTTGGCCACCGGGTTGGTGGCCACGCTGAACCCATAAACAGAAAGATTGGCCACCGATGCCAGGGCGTCCAGTATCGTTGATGGATCAGACCCGTTGGGGGGAACGACTTCAATGGTGACAACAAAACGATCGTCAAACATCTTATTCCTCTTTTTTTTATGTGGCGATCCAGTTTGCCGAATTGGCCGTCTGTCGCCGTATGCTTGTTTACGGTTTAAAGGGACAGGGGCAGCTGCAAACGAAATGTCGTGCCTTCAGTTTCGGATGAAGTAAAGCCAACCTTGCCGTTCAGGAAGGCCTCTCCGAAAAGCTTGATCGAATAAGTGCCCAATCCTCTTCCGGAGTAGGCTTTGGTACTGATATTGCGCTGAAACACACGGTCGATCACCTCTGGGGCGATCATCTGATGGTTCCACACAAAAAAGGAAAGCCCCGCGTCTTCGGGCGCTGCCCATATCTTGATGGCCTTGCCTTTGGTGGTGGCTTCCAGGGCGTTGACGACCATGTTGGTGAGGACGCGTACAACCAGGAAAAAATCCGATTTAAAAACAATTTTGCGGTGTTTGTCTGAAAAATCGATTTGCCGGTTTTTCGCCGCGGGATGCGATTCAAAGGCAATTTTAAGTTCGTTGAATATCTGATCCACGGTGATGGGTTGGGCATCGGGATGGTAATCGGCATCTGCCATTTGGGTGAGGTGTTTTTGCATTTGCACTTCCCTTGAAAGACGCAGGGAAAGCCGATGGATGCGCTCTACGATATCGCGGTTCGGATGCGTGGCTTCGTTGAGGAGAATTTCGCTGTTTCCCACCAGGCCGTAAATGATATTGCTCAAATCATGAAAAAAAACACGTCCCAACGCTTCCCATTGTTGCTGGTGAGTGATGTCCTGAACAAACAATAAGATGAACCGCCGATCATCAACCGCAATGGGGCAGGCGCGGACTTTTAGAAAAAGGTCCCGGGTGCTGCCATCAAGGTCCACCGTCATGGCGCACTCTTTCTCACTGGGCCTGTCGGTGGCAAGACAGGTGACCATGGCGATCGCGGCGCCACAGGTGGCGCAATACGCCGATGTCCCACATCCCCCTTCGTGGGCATCGCGATAGATACATTGCAGGGCCTCTCCCGGCCGAAGACCCAATGCGTTTTCAGCGTCGTGAATGCCCAAAAGCTTCAGAAACGCATCATTGAGGGCCAGGATCTGGCGGTGTTCGTTGAGCACGGCCAGCATGCCGCTGACCGTATTGAGCATCGCCTTGATGATCGGGTTGACGGATACAACTCTAATATCGGGGGTCAGGTCTTGGCGATCCAGTCGTTGTGCCGGGGCATAAAATGTTTCCATAAGCAAAGACAGATGGCGTTACCGCTATGCGTTGCTCAGCCTCGGGCGACCCGCCGATAACGGGGTGAGCAGGGGCTGGACGCGTTCAAATCGCTAAAATTCATCTCAATCTACCGTTTCAATGATTTCAGGTCAAGCACGGATTCACCCCAGGGCAGGGTAACCGCATTTGGGGTGACTGCTGTGGTCGGGAGCGATCGGGGCCCTTTGAAAATGAAGAAAAAATGCCAAAGACCAAAATCCAAATATCAATTGAAGGGTCGTATTGATTGAAAATTGGCATTCTATTTATTTTAAAAATAAAATACAAAAATGAATTCTATTGTTGTATATGTTACAATATTGTATGTATTATCGGATGGCTCCGTATCATTGAAAAATTAAAAAAAATGATTATATTTCAGTTGGTTGATCGGATTTTAGGTCGATGGCACAAAGTTTGATGATAGATATTTCCAGATCAACTACACAGAGGTGAAAAAATGATAGCAATCAATACAATTAACTGGAATAGTGAAATCTGGCGTAAAATTCTCAACAGTGTGGCGGGAAAATATAACTGCGGTGTCAATTTTACCATCCATGCCGGCCAACTGGATTTTGAAGGCGACCGTCACTGCGCGGAAGAAATCGTCAAGGAAGTGTTGGATATATTTGGCGGGACGAATTAGTTTAATATCAAGAAACGGCATCTTGCACCCGATTTCGGCGTTAGGCGGCAGATTCGAATCCTCGAAATATTAAACATATTCATCCGGTTCAAATCTGCCGCCCGCCTTGAACTCGGGCACAATCTATCATTTCTTGATGGAAACGGACTATAAAACCGAAAGGATTTTTCGTCTGCGCATCAAGCCCCCTTTTTCTGGCCTAGTTTATTTCCCCATGATCATCAACAAGGGAATAAACACCAGACCGGCCAGGGCCAGATGCAGGCCGTTGAGTATGCGCTGATACTTGTAGCGCGTCGACTCGTCGGTTTCTTCCGCGGTCAGTTTCTTAAACCGGCGATAATCATCGAGCCAGCCGGTCATCAGATCAACGGGATAGCCTTTTTCCTTTAACGTGATCTTGATCTGCTGAAATGCATGGAGGGTAAAAACGATTGCGCCAATGAGTCCGATTGCCAGCCAGTTCATGGTTATCGCCTCCTTGTCGATTGACTGGGTCGCTGTTTGTTGCCAGCAGTCTGCGTGTGAATTTTAATAACCTACCATAGTTTTGGATCCGAGACCATGGTTCAGTTTTTGCGGCTGACGCCGTCCGTGGTCTTTTTTTTGTGCTTGGTGCGATTCGTGGGGGCGGCCTGCATGGGATCATCCGGCCATACGTGTTTGGGATAACGGCCCTTGAGTTCTTTTTTTACTTCCGGATAGCTGTTTTCCCAGAAGCTGCCCAGGTCTTGGGTAATCTGAGCCGGTCGTCCGGCCGGGGAAAGCAGGTGCAGCATCAGGGGCTGGCGACCGCCGGCGATGGTCGGAGTGGTCGATACACCGAACATTTCCTGGATTCTTACGGCCAGCACCGGAACGGGGCCCGAATAATCGATGGGCAGGCGAGAGCCGCTGGGAACCGTGATGTGCGTGGGCGCCTGGGCCTCCAATGCCTGTTGTTGCTGCCGGTCGAGCAGACTGTTAAGGGCAAAGGCAAAATTCCGGGGAGACAAATCGCTGAGTCGGCTGATGCCATAAACAAAAGGGGCCAGCCATTTCTCAAGGGTCTCGGTCAGCATGCGGTCCGAGACATCCGGCCAGGGCCCGCCCGGCGCATCCATGCGGGCCAGCAATTGCACCCGCATCTGCCAGGTCCGCAACGAACGACGCCAGGGCAGAATCATGATTCCGTCTTTACGAATCCCGGCGATAAATGCTGTTAACACGGTTTCCGGATTCGGATCCGGCAGGGGCTCGGTATCCAGGGTCAAGGCGCCCAGCCGTTGCAGGCGTATGGCGGTTACGGCCTGCCGCTTTGAATCCCAGGCGATGGTTTCCTGCCAGTGGATTCGATCGCTGAACTGATCCATCAATTCATGCCGGTCAATGGCGGCGGCCAAAAAAATGCGGGCCTCCCGCCGTTGGCCATCCAAATGGGCCGTCACCAGGTATGGGCTTGTGCTCAAGGGCTCGGGTGAACCAAAAAAGGCACCCCGTCCATTTGTCAGCAGATAGCGCGCTTGACTGCCGGGCCGCTTTTGGGCGATCCGGTCCGGATAGGCCCAGGCCAGAACCAGGCCTGCATTGGACCGTTTTGCAGGGGAAGGGGACGCGGATCGGATGCCCAGCCGGTGTTGCAGTTGTTTGGCGATGATTTGTAAGGTCCGCAAGGCATTGTGATCCACCTGGGTGTCGGCATGGGTAAATGGCTGTTTGGCCCGATACGCCGCCAGCGCCTCCAGTCGAAGCCTCAGGTCGGCGTCCCGCTGGTGGCTGACAAAATGAAGCGGGTCACGTTCACCCATCAGGGCGGCGATGTCGCAGGCCAGGGCACCCATGCCTTTTTGTTGGGCGGTCAAGACCATGTGGGCCGTGCGCGGATGCTGGGGCAGGGTCGCCATGCGCCGACCATGGCGGGTGATTTTCCCTTGTCTATCAAGGGCGCCCAGATCCGTGAGCAACTGTCGGGCTTGAGCGAAGGCCGGGGTGGGGGGCGGGTCTAACCAGCCCAGTGCAGCCGGATTGTCCACTCCCCAGGCCGCCAGTTCCAGCGCCAGTCCGGACAGGTCCGCATCCAGGATTTCCGGTCGGTTATGGGCGGGCAGGGTCCGATGGACGGCCTCTGACCAGAGGCGGTAACAGATGCCCGGTCCCAGGCGGCCGGCCCGTCCCCGGCGTTGATCGGCCGATGCCCGGGAAACCGGCCGGGTGACCAATTGGCTCATGCCGCTCACCGGATCGAAACGCGGTGATCGTTGCAGTCCCGCGTCGATCACCACCCGGATCCCATCGATGGTCAGGCTGGTTTCGGCAATGGCCGTGGCCAGGACAATTTTGTAGCGACCTTTTGGCGGGCGGGCCAGGGCGGTATCCTGTCGATTGCGGGGCAGGGTGCCGTACAAGGGGGCCAGAATCCATAGATCAGGAAGATTGGCCGCTTCAAGTATTTTCACCGTGCGTCTGATTTCCGGTGCGCCGGGTAAAAATGCAAGCAGGCTGCCTTCCTGGTTGGCCACCGAATGGAGAACGGCGTCCGCCACGGCTCGCTGCGCTGGACAGGATGCCGATACTTCCACATAATGGGTGGCCACGGGAAACATGCGGCCCTTGCACTCGACCAGGGGGGTCCCACCCAATAAATCCGCCACCGGTGCCGGATCAAGCGTGGCCGACATGACCAGCAGGCGCAGGTTTTCGTTGAGTACGCCCTGAACATCCCGGCACAGGGCCAATCCAAGGTCGGCATCCAGGTTGCGTTCGTGAAATTCATCGAAGATCACCAGCCCCACACCATCCAGTGACGGATCATGCTGCAGCATACGGGTGAGGATGCCTTCGGTAATGACTTCAATGCGGGTCTGCGGTCCCACACGGCTTTCCAGGCGTACCCGATAGCCGGTGGTTTGACCGACCTTTTCACCGATCAGGGCCGCCAGCCGGTGGGCCGCGGACCGTGCCGCCAGGCGCCGTGGCGCCAGCATCAGTATCCGTTTGCCGGACATCCAGGGTTGGTCCAGTAAAACCAATGGCACGGCGGTTGTCTTGCCGGCGCCGGGCGGTGCGACCAGCACGACCGACAGATGCCGGGCCAACAGGTCTTTCAGCTGCCCGAATACCGACGCAACCGGTAATTGATCGATGATTTCAGAAAAATGTGGACGTTGCATAGTGATCAACGCATATCACAGACCTTGTCAAAATTCATGGGGGCGCTTGCTTAATAGTAATTTTGTGTTACTGTTGGCCCTGCCAGTGTTGAAACGTTTCAGACAGATATGATATCAGTAATCGCTTGGATTTTTTTCTTGTTCAATAAATAGCATTTCTATTTTCTAACCGTTCATTCAATGCGAAAAGAGGAGGGGATATGAGAAAAGGTGTAATACTGATCGGTTTGTTGGCAATCGTGGGATGTGTGCTTATCGGTGGAGTTGCTCCCGTTTGTGCGGCTGACCTGGGTCTGGTTGGGCTGTTGACCGACAAGCTGGGGGTCACCAATGAACAGGCCGAAGGGGGGGCTGGGGCGATATTCAGTGCCGCGTCCAAGAAGATGAGTGCTGATGATTTCACCAAGGTTACCGATGCACTGCCTGAGGTGACATCGCTGATGAGCAGTGCTTCCTCAAGTGACTCGGGATCAGGCAGCCTGGGCGGGTTGACCTCCATGGTGGGAAAAGCCAGTGGAGCAGTATCGTCTTTGGCCGGGCTGAGCGATACCTTCTCCAAATTGGGGCTTAGCAGTGATATGGTCGGAAAGTTTATCCCCATCGTACTGGATTATGCCAAGTCCAAGGGGGGCAGCACAATTTCCAACCTGCTAAAATCCGCCCTTCAATAATGATTGATTGATCATAGCGGGCCTGCCTGGACCCGGCTGATGCGTTCGAGCAGGCTCTCACAATTCTTCAATCTATGCAATTAGCTATTAGCTAAAAGCTAACTAACTGCACAGGTCGCAATTTTTAAAGCCCTGGCCGGCTGATGGCCCAACCACCGGAAGTTTCCAGAGAAAAATGAAAGTGCTATTGCATTGATGCTTCGGCAATTCCATGCCGCAGGGCAAGCTTGTGAAACATCTGGGTCAGTCCGGCACCCAGGGAGAAGACGGAGCCGATATCAAGATTCCGGTCGGCGGTATCATCGAAATAGATGTTCAGGCTTGACCCCAGTCCCTCTTCCGGGCGCCAGTAGCAGATCATGACCGGCACTTTGGGCAAGGGGTGCAGCACGACCGAGACATCGGATTGGAACTGCCGGTCAACCTGCTTGGCGGAGAAAAGGTGCACCACGTCGTCGAACAGATCGGTGTACACGTCGGCGATTTGCTTCATGGCCTCTTCGCAGCGTTTTTGAAACAGCGGATAACGATCCTTGCCGTTTTTCAGTTCCCGGAAGGAGACCCATTGCCCGCTGGGATCGATGCCCTGGCCGTTGATCACATAATCAAAAAAGGGCGCCGCGACCCATGGGTTGACGTGGATATCTGTATACAGGGTACCCTGTTTGTCAACACTGAAATCCTTGCCTAGTATTTTCAATGTCAGCCGATCGTTTTTAAACTGCCCCCCGATTTTTTCTGCCCGGGCCTGAAGATCGATGCCGGCAATCTGTTGCTTCATCATTTCCAAAAACGCTTCACGGTTCTCTTCGATGGGATTGGCCTCGGGCGTATGGCCACTGAACTGCGCAATGACCGCCGGGTCAAGCCGGGGGCAGTCGTCGATTTTTTTTTGTCCCCGGAACACGGCGCCGGCAAAAGCCAAACAGGTTTTTTCTCCACACTCACGGCAATTGGACTTGTCCAGCAGTTTGAAAACTTCCATGACATTTTTGGGTGCAGGCATAATCAACCTCTCAACATTTGAAACACGGGTTTTTTTGAAATACTATAAGTGCCAGTATGGGCTCTGTCACCCCTGGTGTAGAGGTTCTGGGTGCTACGATCCAGATTGGCCTGGTCGCCAAGCCCTCCAGGCGGAAATAGGCCGCCAGGCCGCCGGATAGGGGCGCCTGGCGGATCGTTACGGGGGTATTGAGGTATTTTGTTATTTTGATTTTTTCGCTGATGCTGGCGGCTTGGGCATTGGGGGGACCAGCAGGGACGGATCCAGGCGGGTTTCGAACCAGTTCATGCCCCAGTGCAGGTGTGGCCCGGTGGCTCTGCCGGTGGCGCCCACCTGGGCGATTACATCTTTCTGCCGGACACGTTGGCCCTCCTTGACCAGAATTTTATGCAGGTGCATGTAAACCGTGGAAATGCCGTGACCGTGATCCACGATCAGGGTGCCGCCGGAGTAGAACATATCATTGTGGACCATGGTCACCACGCCGTCTATGGGCGCCTTGACCGGGGTGCCGGTGGGGGCGGCGATATCGATGCCAAAATGGGGGCGTTTGGGCTTTCCGTTTAAAATGCGTTGGCTGCCGTAGACACCGCTGATACGACCGGTGACCGGCCAGATAAAGGATTGGGTAAAGTCGGTTCGGGGATCATCCGTTTGGCGTACCTTTTTCGCCAGTTTGATATCTTCCCAGATGCGATCCAGATCTTTTTTCGACGGTGTTACTTTCCTCTCTGGCAGCCCGTCGATCCGCTGAATCCGGTACTCACGCTGTTCAATGGACAGCGGATGCGTCTCAATCTCACCCGACGGATGGTGCACCGTCAGCATCGCTTTTGCTTTTGCATCCCGAGAAAATCCAATGACGAACACGCCTTCCGGTGAGACCCGGATCGGTTTATCATCAAAATGGACCGTTGACCCTTGCGGTACCTTGCCGACGGCCATGCCGCCCTGTTTGACTTGGCCCGAAAGCGTCAGGGCCTGTGCCAATAGGGGTAGAAAAAGTATGGAGATGGTAACCAGCGTAGCGATAATCATGCGTTGCATAAGTTGCCGGTATCCTTCCTGGATAGTCATTCTTATGTTCTTCACAGGTTTATTTTGTTATTTTGGCTGATGGACTTGAGTGTTGATCATACATGCTTTGGGCGCAATTGGGAAGGGATCCGGCTCAACGGTTGCTTTTCGGGGGGCGATACCCGTCAGGCACCTGCGGCTGGAAACTTTTCGGCAGCAGCATCGGCACCGATTTGCGATAGGACTGGTACGCATCGCCAAAACAGGCCACCAGGTCGCGTTCTTCATAATGGGCGCCGATGATGATCCAAATGCTCCACATAAGGTTGTGCAGCAGACGATCCACGGTGTACACCGGCCCCGACCAGATGATAATCAGGCTTAAAAAATAAAGCGGGTGGCGTACCCATCGGTAGGGGCCGCGTATGGTCAGTACCATCGGTGCAATTGTTGCGTTACGGTTAAAAACACCAAGGGCCGGCTTGATTCCCAGAGCGTCAAATTCATCCAGGGCCCGGGTGCCCCACCATGCGCCGCCGGCAGCCAGCAAAAAAATGCCTGCCATGGCCCATCGGACCCAATCCGGCGGTGACCATAGGGGGGAGGCGATGGGCTGCCAGAAAAATACAAGCACCAATAGGCAGGTCCCAGAGGCGCTGGCGTACAGGGCGCCATGGAATTCGGCACGGACGCTGCGGGTCAGCCAGAGACGAAACCGGCGCCTGACCATGATGCTGTGCTGAATGAAAAAAAGCAGGCATAAAAGCGCATCCGTCAGCAGGCCAGGGGCCGTGCCAATATGGGGCGTCAGCCGAATCCATGGTCCCCAGAAGATAAAAACCAGCCAGGCTGCCATGCCGCCGCCACCCAGTGTATAGGCACCGGCAACCAACAGCAGGGATGCGGCTTTGCCGGTGATCCACTGGCGGTCGGTGCCCACCGCTTTTTGAGCCTTGTCGATGGCCGAGAGTTTGCATGGGGTATCGTCATTCCGGGTCATATGACATTCCTTTGGCAAAAATATAATTCGCAACCCGGCCGGCTGCAATCAAAAAGAGAAGATGCTTTTCAAGGTATCGTGTTTAAGATAATGTTTTTGGCAAGGCCAGAGGAAGGAAGCCGTATTTTCATACTGCGACGACCGATAACGCAGCTCAAAAACATTATCTTGAATGCTATATTTTACCTGTGGCATGATGCCATGCCTGATGGAGAACCCTGACTGATCCAATCTGGTAGCTGAAACAAAAAGGAGCGTTAAATGGGCGAGACCGCCACACACCCGTTGTTCCGATTTCGTTGGTTGATTTTTTTCATTCTGGCCTCGGCCTATTTTTTCGTCTATTTTCACCGGCTGTCCCTTTCGGTGGTGGCGGACAGCCTGATCAAGGATTTTAACACCACGGCCGGCACATTAGGCGTGTTGGGTTCCATTTATTTTTATTGTTATGCATTCATGCAGTTGCCTGCCGGGCTGCTTTCGGATTCGGTGGGGCCGCGGCGAACAGTCACCTGTTTTCTGATTCTGGCAGCGGCCGGCAGCATCCTGTTTGGTCTGGCATCGAATATTGCAACCGCTGTTGTGGGGCGCATCCTGGTGGGGTTTGGTGTTTCCATGGTTTTCATCCCGACCATGAAGATTCTTTCCCAATGGTACGCGCCTTTTGAATTTGCTTCCATGGCCGGTATATTGAACGCCATCGGTGGGGCCGGCGCCATGGCCGCTACCTGGCTGCTTGCCCTCATGACCGAGATGTTCGGCTGGCGGCTTTCTTTTGAGCTGATCGGTGGATGCACCTTTTTGCTGGTCGGGCTGGTCTGGTTGATCGTGCGCGACCGTCCCCAGGACAAAGGCTGGCCGCCCATTGCCGAACTATCCAGTAAGCCCGGCAGGGTTGCCGCGCCGGTCAAAACCATCCCTTTGCTGGCGGGGGTCCGCCAGGTGCTGGGGAGTCGGTATTTCTGGCCCCTGGCGATCTGGTATTTTTTTGATTGTGGCATTTTTTTCGGGTTCGGCGGGTTGTGGGGCGGGCCTTATCTGATGCATGTGCACGGGCTTTCACGGGAGGAGACGGGCGCCGTATTGAGTATGATCGCCTGGGGGATGATCATCGGCAGCCCGTTTTTGGGCCTTGTTTCGGATCGTCTGCTGCAAAGCCGCAAAAAGCCGTTCATCGGATGTGCCACGGTCCTGGTACTGGAAATGGGGCTGCTTTACCTGTATCCCAACAGCCTGCCCAAGCTTGTTCTGTATGGCGTGTTTTTCGTTTTCTCCATCTGCGCCTCGGCCATCGTTGCCATCGGCTTTACCGCCACCAAGGAACTTTTTCCCGTGGAGATTGCCGGTACCTCGGTGGGAACCGTCAATCTTTTCCCTTTTCTGGGGGGCGCCATTTACATGCCCATGCTCGGCAAGATTCTGGATCTATACCCGCGCACGGCGTCCGATGCCTATGCCCTTGAAGGATATACCACCATGCTGCTGGTGCTGTTGATCTCGTCGATCATTGCTTTGGGGTGCACGCTGATGATCAAGGAGACGTTCAGGGGGCGGCAGTGATCTAAGAAAGACCGGCTCCCAGTGCAAAGCGCCGGAAGCCGGTCTGTTTGACTTTCAATTGAAATTTTATAGAAACTTATACTGCAGCCCCAGTGACACGTTCCATATGGTTTTGTCGTATTCTCTGCCCTGGCTGTCCTCGACCCCATCGTACATGATGTACGCGCCGCCAAGGGTAATGGCCCATCTCTGGGTCGGGCTCCACACCGCACCCGCGGCAACGGCATGGGCACCAAGCTTCGGCTCTTCGGGTTCGCTGATCTGCTCGTCATCGTCCAGGTCGACACGTGTCAGCATGTACCCGAGGCTGGCCTTCCAGCGGGGATTGAATGTATATTCCCCGGAAATCCCCAGATCCCAGCTGTTGCCTTCATCCGCGTAAGTATCGATGTCGGCGTCTTTTTCAAAATAATAGGTGTAGGTCAGATCGACTTTGAGGGGGGGCAGGAAACGATAGGAAACCCCGGTGCCCAGTTGGGCGGGAAGGTCAATGCGGCGTGTAGATCCGTCTGTCCAGCCCTTACTCGCAGCGACGCCGTAGTTATCCACTTTGACGTCCATTTCGTAATCCATTTTGGTGTTGGAAATGTAAGTCAAGGCGGCATTCAACTTGTCGTTGGGGGCAAAATTGACACCTACAATTCCGGCCCAGCCGTCGGCGTCTTCCTCCAGGTGAATTTGCGGGTTTAATTGGACATTTACTGCCGGTATCGTGATGGTTGCCCCGCCTTCGAATTCACGTTTACCGGTGGCGTACCGAGCTCCCAAGGCAACCGACCAAGCGTCATTGATGGAATAGGAGCCGCCAAGTGTAAAGCCGTAAACAGAGCTTTTTTTCACTTCAATTTTCATATCATCTACATTACTATTTGCCCCTGGAGCAACTCCTTCAGCAACTCCTGTAGCTATGTCAACAGTTCTCGCATTACCATCTTCGTAATCAAGTTTTCCACCACCGGCTGGAACCGTGAAGGCCAGAAAACCACCCCATTTTTTCTTTTTATAGATCGAAAAAACGCCCGGTGTGATGGACGGCTCGTCCTGGCTCAGTTCGCCATAGCCCGGCACAGTGTTGGTGTAATCCTTGTCGTAGTACATGACATCCACTTTGCCGTAAAACCCGTCCTCCATCTGCATGGACCCGGCGGGATTGTAAACGGCGATATCGGCGTAGTCCGTTGCCGCGGCACGGTTGAGTGTCCGCATGTAGTCGGCACTCTGATTATTCTTGTTGATGATCCCCCCGGCCATAACAGCATCAACCACGACTAACGACAATAAAACGGCTAAAATCGTCCCTGCTGCTTTGACAAAACGACCTTTCATTATGAATCCTCCTCCTTTGGTTATTCATGGTGCCTTTTAAATAACGGATTCAACCCACGAAAATGCTTTTGGTCACCTCCTTTTCATCGTACGCGGATGCAGTTGTCCAGGCTGCACATTCAGGCTCCAGCATGAGTGTTCAAAGGGCCGTCTTCAACAACGCCAACAATCTTTATCGTAATATTTCAGCCTTGTGAACCTTGTTAACATGGACCGCAAAAAATGAAAAGAGCATTCTATTTCTGAATTTCATTTGTTTTGTGAGGTCGCCAACGGTTCAGACGCGACTGCCGCTCCATCTGAGCTTGGCTTTGAGGACATCAAAGTAATTCTGGTCGGGAAGGGTGATCATTTGTACCGGCGTGGCGCTTTTGCTGATGACAATCGTGTCTCCCTGGTCGATCTTGAGCCCCACCTGGCCGTCACAGGTGAGCATCATGTCCGATGTGCTTTCGGCCAGCTGGATTTTGATGGTTACCGCGTCAGGAACCATCAGCGGTCGATTGGTCAGCGTGAAGGGGCAGATGGGAGTGATGAGAATGCCGGGCACCGAGGGATGGATGATCGGCCCCCCGGCAGCCAATGAATAGGCGGTGGATCCGGTGGGCGTGGCGATGATGAGGCCGTCGGCCCGGTAATCGGTCAGAAACTGACCGTCAATGTGGGTGCGAATGCGTGCCAGGCGGGCCAGGGCGCCCTTATTGATCACCACATCATTGAAGGCCGACCCGCGAGTGATTTCTTCACCGTTGCGGTAGGCTTGAACTTGCAGCCGCATCTGTGGGCGGGTGGTGAACTGGTTGTTTAAAATGGTTTCGGCAACCTCAAGCAGGCGATCCTCCGTGGTTTCGGCCAGAAACCCGACTTCGCCGAATTTGACGCCGATAATCGGAACCTGGCAGTCGCCGATCCATCGAACGGCACTGAGAAACGTTCCATCACCCCCCAGAACAAAGACACAGAACAGTTCCGTGGGTAAATGGACCGTTGTCGCTTGAGATTTCTTTTTTGCAGGGTCTGTGCTTTGGCGGCGCGTGACCGTGAGTCCTTTTTCAACCAGCCAGCCCTCGAATCGATCCGCCTGCCGGATGGCATGGGCTTCATCCTTGACCACCAGACCAATATGTTTTTTCATCGCGGGTCTTTTTTTCCTGCCTTTTTTTTCGGTAGTAATAAAAATGAAAAGGATTTCAAGGGAATTCCATTCCCACTCTCATACATGGGTTTGGTGCCAAGGGCAAGATCGATGACTGTTTAAAGCAACACATAACCCCTCTAAAGATTCGCATGACGAGCAAAAGAGGGTTTTCTTGCTGTCAAAACAAGTTGATTTGTGACTGCTGTTGATGTGATTATGTTTGACAACGGCAAAGACCCTTTTTAGAAAAGAGTTAGTTGTCCGTCATTTATAACAGTTGGGGATTTAAACAGTTGGGGATTTAAACAGATGGAGAAACCAGGAGGAGATATGATGCATCAAAACCAAAGGCGTTTGTTGAGATTGTTCATCGTTGTCATGTTATCGGCTTTTATGGTTGTAGCCTGTGGGCAAAAGGAAGAACAGGTCAAGGTTGAAGAAAAAGTCGAATTGCCACCGGTAAAAATCGCAGTGGTCGGCCCGCACAGCGGTGACTTGGCATCCTACGGAATTCCCACGACCCGAGCGGCTGAATTGGTGGTGGAGCGCCGGAATGCCCTTTGTGGAATCAATGAGCGAAAAATTGAGCTGGTCATCGAGGACGACGTCTGCAAACCTGAAATTGCAACCAGTTCCGCCACAAAAGTGACCGGAGAAGGCGTTCATGCGGTGTTGGGGCACATTTGTTCAGGCGCGACCAAAGCGGCATTGGGCATCTATAAAGACTCCAATCTTGTGGCCATGTCACCCTCGGCCACGAATCCCGACTTGACCCAAAGTGGTGATTATCCAAATTTTTTCCGTACCATTGCATCGGATGACGCGCAGGCCAAACTGGAAGTTGAATTTGCGCTGGGTACGCTCAAGGTCAGCAAAATTGCCGTGCTCCATGACAAGGGAGATTACGGAAAGGGATTGGCCGAGTTCGCAAAAACATTTGTTGAAGCAGACAGCCGCGGCGAAGTGGTCCTCTATGAAGGCGTCACCCCCGGTGCCGTGGACTATTCGGCGGTGGTCAACAAGATCAAGCAGACCGGGGCTGAAGCGGTTATTTTCGGCGGCTACCATCCTGAAGCATCCAAGATTGTCTCCCAGATGCGTAAAAAGTCCATGGATACCCTTTTTATTTCCGATGACGGGGTAAAGGATGATACCTTCATCAAAGTTGCCGGTGAATATGCTGAAGGCGTGTACGCCACCGGTCCCATGGACACGTCCAAGAACCCCATCGCCATTGAGGCGGTCGAGGCGCACAAAGCCAAATACGGTGATGATCCAGGGGCGTTTTTCCTGAACGCCTATGCGGCGTCCCTGGCGTTGATCAATGCCGTGGAAAAATCCTGTTCCACGGATTACAATGACATTGTCAACGTGCTGCGCAGCGAATGGGTGGCCACCCCCCTGGGAATTATCAAATTTGATGAAAAAGGCGATGCCATTGGTGTGGGGTTTGCCATGTATCAGGTTCAAAGCGGCGTTTATATCGAAATAAAATAGTTCTTTTACACGAGAGCCAGATTAGGGAACGGGGAGCCAGTAGCCCGTTCCCTAATTGTTTCTTTGGTCGGATGGCCGGGGCAATGACGAAAACATACCGGGCAGCCAGTGCAAGGAGATGACCGGGAAGATGAACGTAGATTATTTTATTGAAATGTTTTTGGGGGGGCTGACCCGCGGGAGTATTTATGCGATGATCGCCCTTGGCTATACCATGGTCTACGGTATTATCGAACTGATCAATTTTGCCCATGGCGAGATTTATATGATCGGTGCGTTTACCGGATTGATCGTTGTGGGGCTGTTGACCCTGGCCGGTTGGAACACCGTGGCCATTTTGGTCATCGCCTCTTTTGCCGCGGTGATCTGGGCGGCGTCTTACGGCTGGACCATGGAGAAAATCGCCTACAAGCCTCTTCGAAAAGCACCCAGGCTTTCAGCACTGATCAGTGCCATCGGTATGTCCTTGTTCCTGCAAAATTATGTCTTGTTGGCCCAGACGTCCGACTTTCTTCCCTTTCCCAACCTGATTCCCGATTTTGAATTTTTAAAACCGGTTGAACACATAGTGCGGGCGTCGGAGCTGGTGATCTACATCACCACGGCGATTGTCATGGTTTCTTTGACATTGCTGATAAAATTCACCCGGATGGGAAAGGCCATGCGTGCCACGTCCCAGGACCGTGAAATGGCCATGCTGGTCGGTGTGGATGTTGACAAGGTGATCTCGACCACTTTTGTCATCGGATCGGCTACCGCCGCCCTGGGGGGGATATTGATCGCTTCCCATATCGGCCAGATCAATTTTTACATTGGTTTCATCGCCGGTATCAAGGCATTTGTCGCCGCCGTTTTGGGCGGTATCGGCAGTATGCCCGGTGCGGTTCTGGGCAGCCTGGTGCTTGGCTGGACGGAAAGTTTTTTCACCGGCTACATTTCCAGCGATTATGAAGACGTGTTCGCTTTTCTGTTTCTTGTCCTGATTTTGATTTTTCGTCCATCGGGGTTGTTGGGACGCAAGGAAACGGACAAAGTATGACCTAAACGGGCCGATTCAAATTTTGGTATGCATGAATATCGGTAAGCATGGTAATACGATCGGTCATTAATGCCTCCCAAAATTTGAACCCCTGGCGGGGTTGCCGATCTCACCGCATCTCCGGCGTTAGATGCCTTCCCGCATAGGCGACTATAGCGGAAAGACATCTGCCTTGTATATGCGGCAAGCTCGACAATCGCCCCGTTTAGGTATGATGTTCAGGATCTAATGATGGTCAAGATGTGCAGAACATGTTGTCATCAACGGACGCAAGATGTAGTTTTGATGTCAAAAGGAGACTGACAAGATCTTATGACAACTTCCACTAAATCAATGGCCGCGAGTCTGTTTCACTGGGACGAAGTTAAAAAGTCACTATTGACCAGCCTTTGGTTTATGTTTCTGACATTTCCCATCATAGTCATTCGCGTCAACACGATTTACCAAACCGTTGAATGGCGTTGGCATCGCATGGTGTTTGTCGGTGTGGGCGTGTTTTTTCTCTCTTTTCTGTGGCGGTTTCTGATTAGGCGCAAGGAGGCGGGGATCAAAAAAGCCGAGGAGGGTGACACCCAGCGGCTGACCCTGTCCCAGCGATTGATTAAAGACCCCCGATTTGTCAGGCCGGGAATTGTTGTTGTCGCCATTGCTTTCCTGGTTTTTCCCTTGATTTCTTCTCTTTACCAAATTGATATCATGACCACGGCGCTCATCTATGTGGTGGTTGCCTTGGGGCTCAATATTGTGATTGGGTTGGCCGGTCTGCTGGATCTGGGATATGTGGCCTTTTATGCGGTGGGGGCCTATGCCTACGCCCTGCTCAACTATCATTTCGGCATCAGTTTTTGGTTGGCGTTGCCCATCGGCGGGGCCCTGGGCTTCGTTTTTGGTGTTCTGCTCGGCTTTCCCGTACTGCGTTTGCGGGGGGATTACCTGGCCATCGTCACCCTGGGATTCGGGGAAATCATCCGCTTGATTCTGGAAAACTGGAATGAATTTTCCTTTGGTCCCAGCGGCATCGCCAATATTCCGCGGCCCGGGTTTTTTGGCATGACCCTGTCTTTGCACCAGAACCACATCTACATCTATTATTTGATGATCGGGTTAGCCATATTCACCATTTTCGTCGTTCGGCGGTTGCAAGATTCCCGCATCGGTCGGGCGTGGATGGCACTCAGGGAAGACGAAGTGGCCTGTCAGGCCATGGGGATCAACAAAACCCGTACCAAATTGAGTGCGTTTGCCTTGGGGGCCACCTGGGCCGGTATGGGCGGCGTGGTGTTTGCGGCGAAGACGACGTTTATCAATCCGGCCAGTTTTACCATCTGGGAGTCGGTCATCATTTTGTGTTGTGTGGTCCTGGGGGGCATGGGTTCCATCGTTGGGGTGATTTGCGGCGCCTTTGCCTTGAAACTGCTGCCCGAATATTTCCGCGCCTTTTCAGAATACCGCATGTTGGTTTTCGGTATGGTTCTGGTGATCATGATGGTGTTTCGCCCCGGTGGCATCATCAGTGATGTCAGAAAAATTTATCTCTTTGAAGGTGGAAACAAGAACAGTGAAAAATAGTCCTTCGACGAAGCCGGTCTTGACGGTGACCCAACTGACGATGAATTTTGGCGGCTTGTGTGCCCTGGACCAGGTGGATCTGACCATCAGCGAAAATGAAATCGTCGCCTTGATCGGTCCCAATGGCGCCGGCAAAACAACATTGTTTAACTGTATTACCGGTATTTATACGCCCACCCGCGGCGATGTGGTGCTGACCGCCAGAGACGGGTCGGAAAGTCGCCTCAACGGGCTCAAACCGGACCAGGTGACCGCCAAAGGGATGGCCCGAACCTTCCAGAACATCCGGCTTTTTCAAAACATGACGGTGCTTGAAAATGTCATGATCGGCCGTCACTGCCGCATGCGCACCGGCATTCCGGGGGCTGTTTTGCGTCCGCCGCGGGCCAGAGCTGAGGAAAAAAAGGTCATTGCCGACAGTTATCAAATTCTTGAAAAATTCGCTCTGGATCGACACGTCAATGAATTTGCCAAAAACCTTCCCTATGGTGCCCAAAGGCGGCTTGAAATCGCCCGGGCCATGGCGACCGAGCCTATGTTGCTATTATTGGATGAACCGGCGGCGGGCATGAACGCCCAGGAAACCAAAGAACTGGACGCGATGATTGAACAGCTGCGCAGTCAAGAAAAGATTTCCATTTTGCTGATTGAACACGATATGAAACTGGTCATGAACCTTTCCGACCACATTTTTGTGGTTGACTATGGCAAAAAAATCGCCCAGGGCACACCGATGGAAATTCGTAAAAATCCTGCTGTTATCAAGGCGTATCTGGGGGAGGAAATCGATGCTTAGCCTCGTAGACGTTCATACCTATTACGGCAATATTCAGGCCTTGAAAGGGGTCAGTCTGGAAGTCAAGGAAGGCGAGATCATCACCTTGATCGGGGCCAACGGCGCGGGCAAGACCACCACCTTGATGTCCATTTCCGGGATCGTCCCCCCCCGAACCGGTGAGATTCGGTTTTTAGAGCAGCCCATTACCCGCATCAATCCCAACAAGATTGTATCCATGGGGATCAGTCAGGTGCCGGAAGGACGTCGGATTTTTCCTTATCTGACGGTGCTGGAAAACCTGGATATGGGCGCGTTTTTAAGAAACGATGCCGAGGGGATAAAATCGGATCTGGACTATGTGTTCAACCTTTTTCCCATCCTGGCCGAAAGGCGCAACCAGGCCGGTGGAACCCTAAGCGGTGGGGAGCAGCAGATGCTGGCCATTTCCCGGGCGCTGATGGCCAGGCCCCGGCTGCTGCTGCTTGATGAGCCGTCTCTGGGGCTGGCGCCCTTGGTGGTTAAACGGATATTTGAAATCATAAAAAAAATTAACCGCGAAAATAAAACAACGATATTTTTGGTGGAACAGAATGCCAACCTTGCGCTCAAGGTTGCCCACCGCGGATATGTGATGGAAAATGGGGAAATTACCCTGGCGGATTCGGCTGACCATCTGCTAGCCAATGAAGCGGTCAAAAAGGCATACCTGGGGATATAGCTGTCGTCCACCAAGAAATTATGTTCATTGTCCCCGGCCTCTCATTTTTTGAGCCTTATTCACTTCCTTTAACCCTTCTCAAACACTCATCGTCTTCTCTTTTCAATGGAAAATAATTTCATAGTATGGCATGAATGTCATGGTTATTAATGCGTGTCTACCATACGGATAGACGCCTGCTTACTTTTAGTTTCTGTTTAACTGACTGAAATTTAATGTATTGTTTAAGCAATAGTTGAATCTGGCACTTGGTTTGCTTTTCCCCTTCTGAGTTGGTTGCGTCAGGTCTTTGAGAAAAACTTGAGCGCCTTGAGAAAACCTGAATGGAAACCTGTGAGTAAGATACAAAAATTATGAATACCCAGTGCTGCTATCATCCTCCGTTTTGCCTGCTGAAAATAGCCATTGCTTTTTTGGTAATCGTTGCCGCTAGTACGGTTTTTTTGAAAAATATCGAACCACTAGAAAGATTTCCCCTGACCATCAGTGCCCCCACTGCCCAGCAGGCCTTGGACACGCTGTTCGATGTGCACAATGTGCCTAGTGAGCCGATTGTGTTTGTTCCCGAGGCGATGTGTATGGCGCCTAAGACGCAATGGGCGACGACTGATGCCTCTTGTGTGGAAACCGGCCCGGTAATTCCCGATGGTCTCACCCGAAAACAGAAAAGGCCGTTTCAGGGCATTATTGTCCATGCGGCAAAACGCTATGATGTTGATCCCGCTTTAATCCGGGCCATCATTTTTGCCGAATCGAGTTTCAATCCCCGGGCGACATCCAATAAAGGGGCCGGTGGGTTGATGCAGTTAATGCCATCCACGGCAAAAGCGTTAGGGGTCAAGGACATCTATGATCCGGTGCAGAACATCGATGGCGGTGTGCGGTACTTCAAGTCCCTGCTTGACCGGTTCGATGGCAACGTTCAATTTGCCCTGGCAGCCTACAATGCCGGTTCACGTCACGTTAGAAATTATGAGGGCGTGCCGCCTTTCAAAGCGACTCGCCGTTACGTCAAAAAAGTCTTGAAATTCCGCAGACAATTTAAAATGGAAACCGCTTCTCTCTCATCTCAACTGGCTCTGGGCCGAGTTTGATGGGCACACCAATCTGTGGTAAGGCACTTAACCCATGAAAGGTCCAATTTGTCATCCATCGGTCCGCAAACCATTCTGGAAAACCCTGTCCTTGGATCAGATGAGCCGTGAACAATGGGAATCATTGTGCGATGGCTGCGGGCGTTGCTGTCTCCAAAAATTTCAGGATGCGAAAACGGGCAAGGTGACCTACACCTGGGTTTCCTGTTATCTTCTGGATACCCAGGCGTGCCGTTGCACAAACTATGATCAGCGCACAACGCTCGTGCCGGATTGCCTGGTGCTGACCCCTGAACAAATTCCCCGTTTGCGCTGGCTGCCAAGAACTTGCGCTTACCGGCGACTGTCCGAAGGAAAAGAACTGCCCGCATGGCATCCGCTGGTTTCCGGTGACCCGGATTCCGTCCACCGGGCCGGGATATCGGTGCGCGACAAGGCCATCTCCGAGGTGTATGTTCATCCGGAGGACGTGGCGTTTTATGCCATCGGCTACCGCCTTTGATATCCGATTTTTCAACCGATGCGATCCTTTAATAGATATTTGGATTTTGGTCTTTGGCACTTTTTCTTCATTTTCAAAAGTCACCGATCGCTTCCGACCAAAGCCGTCATCCCAAGTGCGATTACCCTGGTATCGTTCACCTTGGGGCTTGACATCTGGGCGACCTATGGTAAAACCAAGCCAACTTTTCATGGTTTTTAATTAACTAATTGAAAATATTTATATTTATTTTTTACGGGTGGGATTGCGATCAGATCGCGGCCAAAACAGTAAAGCGATCTGAGGGATGGAGATGGCGATGACGAGTGTGCTCATTACGACCCTCGGTGGCCTTGGAATGTTTATCCTGGGCATGAAGATGATGACCGAAGGGCTCCAAATGACGGCAGGCAAACGGATCAAGGCGATTCTGAGTGCGGTGTCTTCGAATCGTATACTGGGTTGCTTGACCGGAACAGTGGTCACTGCCATGGTTCAGTCTTCTTCCGCCACCACGGTAATGCTGATCGGCTTTGTGACTGCCGGTCTGATGACGCTTCAGCAGGCTGTGGGAATGATTCTTGGGGCAAACATTGGTACCACGGTTACGGCGCAGTTGATCGCCTTTAAATTATCGGCACTGGCCTTGCCCGCCATCACCGTTGGTGTTGTGCTTAAATTCTTTAGTCAACAGAAGAAAACCCGCTACATCGGCGAGGTGATTTTAGGCTTTGGGTTGCTCTTTTACGGCATGACGGTCATGAAACACGGACTTGCACCGATTAAGAGCGATCCCACGTTTCTGGATTTCTTCACCCGTTTTGATCCCAGCAGTGCCGGCGGCCTGCTGTTATGTGTGGTGGTGGGTGCCGTCCTGACCATTCTCGTGCAATCCTCCTCTGCCACCATCGGCCTGACCATGACCCTGGCCAGCCAGGGGCTGCTTGCATTTCCGGGTGCCATGGCCCTGGTGCTGGGAGAAAATATCGGTACCACCATCACTGCCGAACTGGCCACGATTGGGTCCAACAACATCAACGCCCATCGAGCCGCACGGGCCCACACCATGTTCAATGTGATCGGTGTGTTCATGATGCTGTGTATCTTTCCCTTTTTTGTCGACTTAGTCCAGTTGGTGTCCCTGAAGCTCGGCGCTGGCCCTGTGGACCAGGTGGTCGAGGGGGATCTGGTCAATGTCGGTCGCTATATCGCCAACGGCCATAGTTTGTTCAATGTCCTCAACGCCTCGTTTTTTCTCTTGGTACTGCCCTGGCTGATCAAGGTTGCCATTTTGCTGTCGCCCAAGGAAGATGAAGAGGTCGATTTTTTCCGACTGCCTAATTTTGGTGACCGGCTGATTAACACCCCCATCGCCGCCATTGTGGAGACCCGTAGTGAAATCCTGCGCATGGCGGAATCTGCCAGTTACACCTTTCGAAAAACAGTGAAGCGACTCAAGGACAGGGATTACAAAAAACTGGCCAAATGGCGAAAAGTCGAAAATCATCTGGATGATATGCAACGGGAGATTTTGGCCTACCTCACCCGCATCTACCAGAGTGATGTAAGCGAGTCTGAAGCCAAGGAAATTTCCAGCCTGATGCGAATGACCAACAACATTGAGCGCATCGGTGATTCCGTTGAAAATATCGCTCAAACCATCGAAGATTTAATCGAGAGTAATCTTGCTTTCACAGAGACGGCCATGGTGGATCTGAATGCGTTGGTGGATAAGGTGGCCGAGTTCATGGACCTGATTACATCGGCCATGCGGCAGCGGCCGTCAAATTTCATGGTGCAGGCCGATAAATTGGAAAATACCATTGACGCCATGCGCGAAAAATTTCGCGATGATCATGTTCAGCGACTGCGATCATGTGAATGCGGGATTAATCAAGGGCTTTTATATGTCAATCTGCTGACCAATCTGGAAAAGATCGGCGACTATTTGTTCAACATTGCCGAAGCCGTGGCAGGCAAGAAATAACTTTTTTACGAATCCGTCAATGATTCAACCGCGGATGCTGTCCGATTGGATCCCCCAAACAAAATAGCGAATCCATTCAAACCCAAAAAGCAGCAATTCCCGGTCGCTGGCGCGACATTTTTTAACCAGGGCTTTTTTTACCCGATAGCGCTTCAGAAAACTGCTCTGAAAAACAAATTCCCTGAATCGGTCGATGTTGTAGGCAGCCATGAAGGCCATTTTACCCTTTGGGCTGTTCATTCCCGCAGGTCCCCACGGATCTCTTGCGAACAGCGCTTTGACCGCCGCCCAACGGGCCGTCATGCGATTAAACATGACCGCATCCTGATCATCTGCCCAGCTTGCAAGGGTCCAGGTTTGATCCTCATGGCGGCCCAGACAAAAATCTGGTGGCCGAAAAAAACTGACGATCTCCGGTGGGGATGATTGGCTCTTGAACAAGATGCCCTGTTCCACCGGAAACGTGCGGCATGTATCGGGGCGATCTGGATATACCGTGCATCCCTGATCACTCAAAAAAGGGCAGGTTTTGGCTTCATTGTCAGCCATCCGTAAAAGGACCTCGGGAAAAAAGTTTCCCTCACGCATGACCACATCCACATGGGTATCCAGAAACTGTTCAGAATCCATGTTTAATGCCTTCCTCAGACGAATGACATCATATGGATAAAGAAACAGGTTCAGGTTCCGGCAGCATCGGTTGAAACAGGCCAGGTCCTGATGGCAGGCAAAGGCAAAGGTGTCGTTCTTCTTAAGCGGTTTGCCCGGCAGTTGCGCAATCGTTTGCGGGTCAATTGATTTCATACTGTTTATCCGTGATGGCTGCCAGCATTTGGGCAATGGTGAGTTTGATTTTTTCTTGAAAACCGGTTTGCGACCGCAGTGTTCGTTCAAGCATGGCCATACTGCGGTACAAGGGGGTGCGGTCAAACGGAATATAATCGCTTTTGCCGTGTTCTCGACATTGTTCAAAAAAAGCGTCGCAGCCCGGATTTTTTTGGACACTGCCATTGGGGCGATGCAACTCGTGGGGGATGCCGTGCAGCCTGCAAATCATGGGGCGGTGGTCGTAAACAAGGCACAGGCCATCTTGATTCAGGGGGCACATGATTCGCGGCGCCTTACCTTGTCGGTCCGCCTGGGCCATCTGATCGATAACGGACAACGCCTGGCTGCGGACGGCCTGCCAGGTTGCACGGCCCAGCTGGCGTACGCCTTCAAGCAGGTAAAGGTATTCGATCAGGGTGTGATGGTAAAAGCGCGTCTGGCAGCAATTGTCCTGGCACCCCTTACAATGAAACCCATATTGGTCGGCCACGGCCGCATAGGCTTGATCCATTTGCTGAAAAAGCGCCGCCAGCCGGTCAAGCGCTGAAAGATAAGCGCTTTTGTTGGTAACGATCGATTCAATGGTCGGTGTCGAGATCATCAGCCGCTTGTATCACACAGTGGGGTTCGGAAAAAAGATTTTTCCATACAGGCTCAGCGCATGGCGATCGGTCATGCTGGCGATGAAATCGCAAACGACTTGTTCGCGGGGTTCGCCGTTTTTCAGGCAACCGGCAATACCCATACGCGTCAGTTCCGCTTCCAACACCATTTCGTCTTTTAGCAGGTAGGCGTAAAGCTCGGATAATATTTTTTTCGCCTTGATAAATTCCCGGTGAACACTGTTTGACCGGTAGACGTTTTCATAAAGAAACGCTCGCAGGGTGGTCATGGCGTCGAAGACTTCGTCGCTCATGGCCAGGTGCAGTTGCCCGCTGCTGGCTCGACTGGAAAAGATCAGGTCCCGAATCATGGTTGTGGCCCGTTCCTGATGGGTTCGGCCGATAACCCGGGTACAGACTTCAGGTACCTGCGTTTCACGGATCACCCCGCTGCGGATGGCATCGTCAAGATCATGGTTCAGGTACGCCATGATGTCGGCGATGCGCACAATGCGGCCTTCCATGGTGCAAGCCAGCTCTTCAGGGTCATCGGGCAGAATTTTTCCATACCCTTTGGAGTGCTTGACAATACCGTCGCGAACTTCGTAGGTCAGGTTCAGGCCCTGGCCATTGTTCTCGATCATGTCAACCACCCGCAGGCTTTGTTTGTGGTGAAAAAACTCCGGGGAATGAATCTCTTGCAGTACCGCTTCTCCACCGTGGCCAAAAGGGGTGTGTCCCAAGTCGTGTCCCAAGGCGATTGCTTCTGCCAGATCTTCGTTTAGAAACATCGCCCGGGTGATGGTCCTGGCGATTTGGGATACCTCCAGCGTGTGGGTCAGGCGCGTGCGGTATTCATCGCCGAGAGGGTTCAGAAATACCTGGGTTTTGTGCTTCAGCCGCCGAAAGGCATTACAATAAACAATTCGGTCGCGGTCCACCTGAAATGCGGTGCGAATCGGGCAAGGCGTTTCCGCCCGCCTTCTTCCCTGGCTCTGGGCGCTTTGACAGCCGAATGGGGACATGAAGTTTTTTTCGCGTTTTTCAAACTGCTCGCGTATGTTCATGGTACACCGGTTGTTATTTTGGTATCGATGTATTATTCTGGAGAAATATCTATTCACAGACAAAAGGCTTTGTAAAGTGCTATGTTGATTTGATTTAAGGAAGGTGGACAATGGGTGGCCATCATCTCGTATTGGGAAAAATAGAAGATTTTTTCACCGGGGAAACCCTGGATGATACGCACGACGAACGTTATCGCCAGAAAATCGCGCGATTTTTAGTGGTGGAAAAAGGATATCCAAAAGAAGATATCCAATCCCGTCGCCCATTGATTGTGGCCGCAGATACCCGCAAAGGTCGCATATGGGTAGATTTTACGGTTACAGTTGACGATCGACGGATAATGGTGATTAAATATGCGCCAGGTTCGCTGGTCACCCGCCATCGGCCGGCCCTGGCGATCAGTCGCTTGGTCGAGCCCTACCAGATACCGGTGGTTGTTGTGACCAATGGAGAAACGGCGGACATCTTGGATGGGGAAAACAGCATTTTGCGTACATCGGGTTTTGATCAAATCCCATCCCGGGCTGAACTGTTGCACAACGTACAACAGGCGGCCTATGCGTTTTCGCCGATTTCACCCAAACGAGCCGAAATGGAAGCCAGAATCGTTTATGCATTCGAAATTGATGGCGGATGTCCCTGTGACGATACCGCATGTAAGATCGCATGAGTTTGGATGGCGTAGTGGATAACGATGACGCACTGATGGCTGTTGCGCTTGATTTAGCCGAGGCTGCTTTGAAAAACGGTGATTTTCCGGTGGGGTGCGTGATTGCCGATGAAAATGCGGTCGTTGCCAAGGGCAGGCGAACGGGAACGGCCGATCGGACGGCCAATGAAATTGATCATGCTGAAATCAATACCCTGCGCTGGCTTTACCGGCATGCACCGGACATGGACCGCTTGCGATTGACCATTTATTGTACGATGGAGCCGTGTTTGATGTGTTTTTCCGCCATCATGCTCAGCGGAATCGGTAGGGTTGTCTATGCTTATGAAGATGTAATGGGCGGAGGAACCGGGTGCGATCGGTCCATGCTGTCGCCGCTTTACCGTGACAATCCGATAACGGTGACCGCCGGTGTCCGTCGAGAGCAAAGTTTGGCGTTGTTCCAGCAGTTTTTTTCCGAACCGGGCAATGCCTACTGGGCAGATAGCCCGCTTAGCCGTTATACGCTTGATCAACCCTTATCCTTCTGAGCCTTGGATTGTTGCTAACGGTTTTTCTTTGATTTTCCATTTTTTTTTCTTGCATTTGATGGTCGTGTTAGATATTGGAATAAAGTTTAGTATGGTATAGCTGTTTTATATTTTTTTCTGGCACAACCATCGGCCTTTACCGAAATGGCCGTTGGAATGATCTAACCCAACGTGCTGCACAGCAGGAGGTGAACGTATAGCTGGTCCCAGAAAACCAAACTTTAGTAGAAGACAGCCTGACACCACCCGGATTAACAAGAGTATCCGAGTGAGGGAAGTGCGCTTGATTGATCCGGATGGCAATCAAGTTGGCATTCTTCCGATTCATCAGGCCTTGGCCAAAGCCAATGATTTTGGTCTTGATCTTGTAGAAATTTCACCCAACGCCAAACCGCCGGTGTGCAAGATCATGGACTACGGTCGGTTCAAGTACGAACAGACCAAAAAACAGCAGGAAGCCAAAAAAAAGCAGACCACCTTTCAGATCAAAGAGATCAAGGTCCGGCCAAAAACCGGCGAGCATGATCTGGAAACGAAGATGGGGCATATTCGGAAATTCATCGACCGTAAAGATAAAGTGAAGGTTACGGTGATGTTTCGGGGGCGGGAAATTACGCTTTCAAACCGGGGGCGGGAATTGCTTCAACAGATCGCCACTGAATTGGAAGATATTGCCGTCGTAGAGCAATACCCCAAATTTGAAGGACGTACGATGATGATGGTGCTAGCGCCCCGGTAATTCCTTCTGGCCTATACCCATCGCACTGTATGGTGTTGGCTTCATTGGCCACAATTAAAAAGTGACGGGCTGATTATAATGCTGGCGTGAACGCAGGCGTTTCGTTCGCGCCATCGGTTTTTGAAATCTGGCGTTCAATTGCTCCGGCTGGTGAGCGATTTGTGTGTCAACACGTAATATTTTTGCCAAACGATTTATCTTTTGTTCAAGGAGAAAAAAATGCCAAAAATCAAAACCAACCGGGCGGCGGCCAAACGATTTAAAAAAACTGGCTCCGGCCGATACACGTTTTCAAAGTCTCATCATAGTCATATTTTGACCTCCAAGACCCGTAAGCGAAAACGGTCATTAAAAAAGATGCAATTGATAAAAAAGAGTGATATGCGGGAAGTCCGGCTGCTTTTACCCAACGGGTAAGCGATGGTTTGACCAACATGCGACAGGACAGGTTCCATCGATTCGGCCGACTATTAATATGCCGATAAAGCGCCGCTCCTGTTATCTTAAGGAGATGAAATCATGCGAGTAAAAAGAGGATTCAAGGCGAGAAGACGCCGCAATAAAGTGTTGAAACTGGCCAAAGGTTTCCGTGGGGGGCACAGCAAGTTGTTCCGAACGGCGGCGGACACCGTCGACAAAGCCCTTAATTATGCATACCGGGACCGTAAACAGCGGAAACGTCAGTTTCGCCGCCTGTGGATTGCCCGTATCAATGCGGCCGCAAGAATGAACGACATGTCATACAGCCGGTTGATCAGTGGATTGAAAAAGGCCGATGTCAACCTGGACCGCAAGGTGCTCGCCGATCTTGCAATATCCGATCCTTCCGGATTTGCCCAGATTGCCGCGCTGGCGTCACAGCAGGGGTAAGTCGGGGCATCCTTATCGCGGCGATTTGCCGTTTTGTGTCGGTACCTACCGCTACCCCTTCCCCTGTTACCGCGAGAATTACCGTTGTCGTCGTCCCGCTTCGGCGGGGCGATAGGAACGGCAACAATCCAAACCATTACAGAGCGACGATTGTGGAAAACACTATAGAACGGATTTATGCGGACGCCATGGACGCATTGGCATCAGCAACGGATGTCGATGGCGTAAACGAGTTGTCCATCCAGTACCTTGGTCGAAAAGGACGGGTCACCCATTTTCTGCGAAATATTTCCAGTCTCCCCGCCGAAGAAAGGCCCCTGGCAGGTAAACGGGCCAACGAAATCAAGCGTTCTCTGGAAAATGAGTTCAAAAAGGCGGAGGAGCGCCTGACCAGCAGCACGCAAACGGTGACCGATCGCATCGATGTATCCTTGCCAGGACGGGTGCCGGAAAAAGGATCGCTTCATCCGATCACTCAGATTACCAACCGCATCTGTAATATTTTCTCTCAGATGGGGTTTGATGTGGTCGAGGGGCCTGAGGTCGAAACCGACTATTACAATTTCGAAGCCCTCAATATTCCGAAGAATCATCCGGCGCGGGACATGCAGGATACCTTTTATGTGTCGGACAATGTGGTGTTGCGAACCCATACGTCACCGACCCAGCCCCGGGTGATGGAAAAACGCAAGCCTCCCGTTCGAATTATTGCACCGGGTAAGGTTTACCGATGCGATTCGGATTTGACCCATACGCCCATGTTTCATCAGGTCGAGGGGCTTTTGGTGGATCGTCATGTCTCTTTCTCCGATCTCAAAGGTACACTGGCCGCCTTCGTGCACCAGATGTTTGACGAGGAGACGACATTGCGTTTCCGGCCCAGTTTTTTCCCGTTTACCGAGCCCAGTGCCGAAGTTGACATTCGCTGCGTGATCTGCCGGGGAAAAGGCTGCCGCGTCTGTTCGCACACGGGGTGGTTGGAAGTGTTGGGGTCCGGCATGGTCCATCCGGCGGTATTTGAAAATGTCGGTTATGACACCAGCCAGTATACCGGCTTCGCATTTGGCATGGGGGTGGAGCGGATTGCCATGCTGAAATACGGCATTGATGACATTCGACGCTATTTTGACAATGATTACCGATTTTTAAGCCAATTCTAACGAACTCGTAAAAAGTCGCCGTTCGGACGGATTCGTAAAAAGCCCGAGATCAAGGCTTGCGAATCCTTAGGAATACCGCTATCGCGGGTGCCGAAGGCAGCGTACATAGGGTACTCCGCAGTGACGAAGGATACGCGTAACGCCGATATCGGGCTTTTTACGAATCCGTCAATTTTAACGAAAGTGCTTGCAGACCCATGAAAGTAAGTCTTAGCTGGCTGAAAGAATATGTGCCCATTCAAATGACGGTTTCTGATCTTGCCGATGCGCTGACCATGGCGGGGTTTGAGGTTGAGGCCGTTATCGACCGATATGCCTATCTGGAAACGGTCGTCGTCGGTAAGGTGAAAGCGGTCTTGCCGCATCCAAATGCCGACCGGCTGAAGTTGTGCCGGGTGGATCGTGGCAATGATACCGTTCAGGTGGTTTGCGGCGCACCCAATGTAACGGTCGGCATGAATGCGCCCCTGGCCTTGGTCGGGACCGCACTGCCCAATGGAATGCAATTGGAAGCGAGCGTTATTCGCGGGGAACATTCCGAGGGTATGCTGTGCAGTGAAATTGAATTGGCGTTGGGCGTGGACGGCTCCGGATTGATGCTCATGGATGAGGACTTGCAACCGGGAACGCCGATTGCGTCGGCCCTTCGGCTTGATGATTTCACGCTTGAAATCGGTTTGACACCCAACCGGCCCGACTGCCTGAGCATGATGGGGGTCGCCAGGGAAATTGCCGCCATTCAAGGGGTGAAGATGACTCTCCCTGCCTTTGACATGCCCGCTGCACAAGGCGACATCACTGCAATGACATCGGTGACCATCCAGGCGCCGGACCACTGCCCCAGATATTCCGCCTGCTTGTTGGATGGGCTCACCGTGGCCCCCTCACCCTACTGGCTTCAAGAACGATTGCGATCGGTGGATGTGCGTCCCATCAACAATCTGGTTGACATCACCAATTTTGTGATGCTTGAAACCGGTCAGCCCCTGCATGCCTTTGATTTTGACCATTTGGCCGAGCATCGCATTGTCGTCCGTACCGCCGGTCAGGGAGAGCCGTTCACCACTCTGGATCAGAAAGAGCGCCTGCTGGCCGATCACATGTTGATGATTTGCGACGGCCAGAAACCGGTCGCCGTGGGCGGCGTTATGGGGGGGCTGAATTCGGAAATCGAGGATACCACCACGCGCGTCCTTATCGAAAGCGCCTGCTTTGATCCGATCAGTATCCGCAGAACATCCAAAGCCCTGGGACTGAGCACGGATGCATCTCACCGGTTCGAGCGGGGGGTGGACCCGGATGGTACCCTTTTCGCACTCAACCGTGCCGCTAGTCTGATGGCCGAATTGGGGCAGGGCAATCTGGTGGATGGAATTATTGATGAGGATTACCGATCATCCGAACCACCGGTGCTTTCGCTGGATGTGGACGCCACCAATAACCTGCTGGGCACAAATTTGGACCGTGACCGCATGGGATCCTTGCTATCGTCAATCGAATTTGGTGTCGAGAAGGATGGTGACGCTGGCCTGACGGTGAAGGTACCGTCATTTCGTGTGGATGTCGCCCGGCCTCAGGATCTCATGGAAGAAGTGGCCCGGCTTTCCGGCTACAACCAGATTCCCACTACGTTTCCTTCGCTGCCCAGCGAAGGCGTGACCCCTTTGCCAATGATGGCACTGCGCAATCAGATCAGAGACATCCTCAGTGGGTTTGGGTTCTCCGAGGCGATCAATTACAGTTTTATCGGAGCCGATGCCTGTGATCGAATGCAGTTGGTGGAAGATGATCCACGCCGCCTGCACGTGCCCCTGCTCAACCCCATCTCAGAGGACCTGGCGGTGATGCGCACCAGTCTGATTCCTGGTGTGCTCGAGGCTGCCCAGCGCAATATTTCCCGGCAGCAAACCGAACTGCGCCTGTTTGAAATCGGCAAGGTTTTTTTCCCCCGGGAGGGCGAACTGCTGCCCCAGGAAAAAGAGATGCTTGTGGCATGTTGGATCGGTGCGGCTGACAAAGCGGCGTGGCATGCCAAGGAAAGGCCCTGTGATTTTTTTGATATCAAGGGAACGGTTGAAGGGCTGAGCCTTGTTTTAGGGATTGGCGGGCTCTTGTTCAAAGCCTTGCCTGACGACGGGTGCAGCGTTTTTCGCGCTGGTCATACAGCCCAGATCCTTCACAATGATGATGTCGTGGGGCAGGTGGGTGAATTGAATCCCGCCGTGGTCGATGCGTTTCGGCTCAAGCCGCCGGTGTTTGTTTTCGAACTGGACGTCGAAGTCTTGGCTCGGCTGCTTCCCGGTACCCGCCAGATGGCACCAATCCCCCGGTATCCATCCACAACCCGGGATATCACCATGATCGTCGATCAGGACGTGGAATCCGGACGTGTGTTGGAGACAGCGATTGGCTTCAAGGAAGCCTTGGTGGAAGATGTTTATCTGTTCGATGTGTTTGTTGGCGACCCCATTCCGGCTGGCAAAAAGAGTTTGTCATTCCGGTTCGTCTATCGATCTGCCGAACGGACCTTGGACGATGAAAGCGTGAACACGATTCACCAGGATCTCACCCATCGTCTGATTGCCGACGTCGGGGCGGCGCTTCCGGCATAAATGATGCTGAATCGCCGTTAGCACTTCCAGTCACAGAGATAATGCCGATGAAAGAAGATGCTCGCGGTGCAGTCGCGATACCCGACAAGTTTTATTTCAAGATCGGCGAGGTGAGTCGCCTCGCCGGTGTTCCAGCCTATGTCCTGCGATTTTGGGAAGGAGAGTTCAGGCAGATCAAGCCCAAACGGACCGAGTCTGGGCAGCGTTTGTATCGCCGGCAGGATGTAAAGCTGGTACTGAAAATTAAAAAACTGCTCTACGATAGACGATTTACCATTGAGGGTGCCCGTCAGCATTTGAAACAACAATCCAATCTTGAGGATGAAATCAACCGGGCACCCGCCCTGACGGATATCGCTGATATTCGTGCTGAGCTGATTCGCCTCCGAGATCTGATCGATGACTACCGCGGTTGACATGCAGGCGTCCGGGTCTGATGGGCGTGCCAAAACGAATTTTGTTTACAGAAATGGCGTTCATTTTTTTTATTGCTTCTGTTATTCTGCTGCCTGACTAGAAAGATATTGACATCGCGTGTTTTTTGCCGTAATGATTATGCCTTGGTGAGCGGGCATAGCTCAGTTGGTAGAGTACAAGCTTCCCAAGCTTGGTGTCGCGAGTTCGAATCTCGTTGCCCGCTCCATTTCATGTCCGGTTTCGTCTGTTCCGGTGATGCTGCTGGAATATAGGCTTTTTCGCCTGACGGGTTTTATGGACTGGTAGAAGACGGTATCCATAATCGGTTTGAAAATGGAAACGGGCTGTTCGCCCGTTTTTGTTTTTTTTGTTCGACGAGAATATGGTCAAACGTACGGGAAAACCCAAAAAGCGACCCCAACGGGAAGGTGTCCATCCATCGGTTAAGCAAGACCGAGAATGGCAGCAAGCCTTGGTGGCAACAGTGACCCGTTTGGCAGAGCCCCTTTGCAATCTTGAGGGCCTGGAACTGGTGCATGTTGAATACCAACGTGAACCTGGCGGGTTGACTTTGCGTTTCTTTATCGACAAACCTGGGGGGGTAACGCTGGATGACTGTGTCGATATCAGTCGCCAAATGGAAGATATTCTGGATGTCCACCTGCAGGATGTCCCACCTTACCGGCTGGAAGTATCTTCACCAGGCATTGATCGGCCCGTGGGCAAACTTGAAGATTTTATCCGTTTTGAGGGGCAGCATGCAAAGATTCGTGTCAGTACGGCTGTGAACGGTCGCAAAAATTTTACCGGCAGGTTATCCGGGGTGATCGGTGAAATGATCCAGTTGCAGGTCGACAAAGAGAAAATCAGTCTGAATTTCAAAGATATTACACGGGCACGGCTGATCAATTATAACGGAGAACACTGATGTTTATAGCAGATATCAAACGTGTGGTGGAGCAGGTAAGCCGGGACAAGGGCATTGATGCGGAGATATTGATTCGTGCCCTGGAAGAGGCGTTGCGTTCTGCTGCCAGAAAAAAATTCGGTAGCAAAGTCGACATTGAAGCGCAATACAGCCCCGACACGGGTGAAATCGAAGTCTTTCAATTCAAAGAGGTCGTCGAGGATGTAACCGAGCCGGATCTGCAGATCAGCATCAAAGAAGGGCGTAAATTAGACCCGGACTGTGAAGTTGGTGATAGTTTGGGCACCAAGATGGACACGTCTACCTTTGGGCGGATTGCTGCCCAGTCTGCCAAACAGGTGATCATACAAAAGATGAAGGATGCCGAACGCGACGCGGTTTATTCCAGTTACATTGACCGCAAGGGCGAGGTGATCAATGGTATCGTTCAACGTGTGGATCGTGGGAACATCATTGTTAACATGGGAACGACTGAAGCCATTTTGCCCACGCGGGAACAGATTCCACGGGAAAGCTACAGACGCGGCGATCGTATTCGGGCCCTGATTCTTGATGTTCTTTATGACACACGTGGGCCCCAAATTGTCCTTTCACGCACCCATCCGGATTTGTTGATCAATTTATTCAAAACGGAAGTGCCCGAAATCAGCGAAGGTATCGTGGAGGTCAAAGGGGCGGCCCGTGAGCCAGGAAGCCGGGCCAAGTTTGCCGTTTCTTCCCACGATTCGGATATCGACCCGGTTGGGGCCTGTGTCGGTATGAAAGGCTCTCGGGTGCAGAATGTGGTGCAGGAACTTCGCGGGGAGAAGATTGATATCATCACCTGGCATGTTGACGCTGCCAAATATGTATGCAATGCGTTGGCACCGGCCGAGATTTCCAGGGTCATCATTGATGAAGAAAACAAGTCCATGGAAGTGATCGTCCCCGACGAATTTCTTTCCGTTGCCATTGGCAAAAGAGGGCAGAATGTTCGTTTGGCGTCCAAACTTACCGGATGGCATTTGGATGTCAACTCCGAGACCAAATACAATGAAATGATGGAACTGGGATATGAATCGCTGGTCAATGTTCCAGGGGTCGGTGCAGGATTGGCGGATGCCTTTTTTGAAAAAGGCATCTATTCAGCCGAGGAACTTGCCGACGCCAGCGTTGATGAGTTGGTTGAAATTAAAGGGATTGGGCAGGAAAAGGCTGAAGTGTTGATTGATAGTGCAAGGCAGTACATTGCCGAGGCTGAAGAATCAAAGCACTTGGAGGCAGAAGCAGACGATGCGGAAAGCATGAATGCGGCGTCACCGCCAGCTGAAAAGGAGGCTGATCAGCCTGTGGTATCGTCGGCGAATGACACCGATACACCTGCAGCCTCCGATGCCGAATCGATAGAAGAGCAGTAGCGGATCCCGGCATGACTCAGATAAAAGGGAAATAACTGCTTAACACATGATTTGGGGGGGACTGGATGGCAAAAATCAGAGTATATGAGTTTGCCAGAGATCTTAACATGACGAACAGGGAACTGTTGGACAAAATCCGAGACCTTGATATCGAAGTGAATAGTCATATGAGCTCTTTGGACGAAGAAGTGGTGGCAAAAATCAAAACGGCGCTTTTCGGTGAAAGAGACGATCAGCTCGAAGAAAAACGCGTGCGGCCCACAGTTATTCGGCGTCGTAAGATTGCTACGCCGCAAGAGACAACCATCCAGGAACCCGTCGAAGAATCAGCCCAGGAATCAGTCAAGGAGTCTGTCGAGGAACCACCCAAAGAAGAGGAAGTGGAACTGGCACCGCCTGTAGAACCGGAATCCCCCCCACCGGTTGATGCAGAAGAAAGCGTTCCGGCTGTGAAGGCAAAAGACGTGCTGCCTGAAGAAAAGCCTGTTGTGAAAAAACGTAAGCCGGCTGACGCCGCCAAAATTATTTCAAAGCCCAAACCCAAACAGGAGCCGCCTACGGTGCCCGAGATCGCTGAAGAACCCGAGGTGGAAGCGTCTGCTACGGCGACCGATGAAACGGTGGATGCTGCTGAGGAAATATCGGCAGAAGCGCAGGCGGCCGATGTTACCGTACCGGAAACCAGTGCGCCAACGGAACTTGAACCGCCGGTAGACACGCCTGATGGCAATGCACCGCAGCCAGTGGATGAACAGAGCCCTCCAGCGGTTGAAGAAATCACCGAAGCGGAGACTGCAACTGAAGCGGTGGCCACAACCGAAGTGGAGACCAAAACTGAAGTGGAAACTACAACTGAAGCGGAGCCAGCCGTTGATGAACCGCCTGCCGTGACCTCTGAGCCTCCGCCTGCGGAACCGGTTGCTGAAAAACCGCCCAAGGCTGCTGCGGCAAAGACGAAAAAGAGTAAAAAGGACACCCCTGCCAAGATTATCAAGTTGCCAACCAAACCGATAAAATCACTGATCAAATCTTCAGAACAGGGGGATAAGCAGCGGCGTCCGTATCCACCCAAACCGGAAAATGGTGATGCGCCTGTTTCAACCAAGGACAAGAAGAAAAAAGGCTGGCGCAAGAAAGAGGTAAACGGAAACGGCGACGAGGCTCGTTTTCCCAAAAAGAAAGGCGGTTTCAGAAAAAAAGAGATCGTCGAAGGTGCTGCCCTTTACAGTGGAAAACGGGGGCGCAAAGGGCGCAAAGGTGGAAAACAGAAGTCTGTGCCCGTCGGCCAGAAAACACAAATCACCACGGCCAAGGCCATCAAACGGCGGGTTAAAGTTGACGAAACCATCATTTTATCCGAACTGGCCAAGCGAATGGGCATCAAGGCCAATGAAATGATCGTCAAGCTCATGGGGATGGGGGTCATGGCGACCGTCAACCAGACCATTGACTACGATACGGCGGCATTGGTAGCCGGTGAATTCGGTTATGAAGTGGAAAAGGCCTCCTTTGAAGAAGAGGTGATCCTCAAGAAAACAGAGACCGACGATCCTGACAAGCTCGTCACGCGACCGCCGGTGGTGACCATCATGGGGCATGTGGATCATGGTAAAACGTCATTGCTCGACGTGATTCGCCAGACCCGGGTGACCGAAGGTGAGGCGGGTGGAATCACCCAGCATATCGGGGCCTATCATGTGAAGACCGAAAAGGGCGTGATCGCATTTTTGGATACGCCTGGGCATGAGGCCTTTTCCGCCATGCGTTCGCGTGGTGCCAAGGTGACGGACATTGTTGTGCTGGTGGTGGCTGCCGATGACGGGGTGATGCCCCAGACGGTGGAAGCCATCAATCACTCCAAGGCCTCCGAGGTGCCGATCATCGTGGCCATCAACAAGATGGACAAACCGGATGCGGATCCGGATCGGGTTCAACGTGAACTCAGTGAGCACGGTCTCGTTCCGGAAGCTTGGGGGGGCGATGCGATCTTTGTTCAGGTGTCGGCCAAAAAGAAGACCGGTATTGATGAACTGCTCGAGATGATTTTGCTTCAGGCGGAAATTCTCGAGTTAAAGGCCAATCCGGACAAATTGGCCGGCGGCCATGTTGTCGAAGCCAAGCTGGATTCGGGCCGGGGACCCGTAGCGACCGTCCTTGTGCAGGACGGCACACTACGGGCCGGGGATTCCGTTGTCTGCGGTATGCACTACGGCAAAATCCGCGTTCTTCAGGACGACCTGGGGCGTGTGGTGGAATTGGCGGGGCCGTCCATGCCGGTTGAGATTGTGGGGCTGTCCGGTGTGCCCATGGCGGGTGATGAACTGGTTGCCCTGGCCGATGAGAAGGATGCCCGCCAGGTGAGTCAGCACCGTATCCAGAAACAACGCTCCAAGGAGTTGGCCAAGACCAACCGATTGAGCCTGGAAGGCCTGTTCGAAAAGATGCAACAGGGCGAGGTCAAGGATCTCAACCTGATCATCAAGGCCGATGTGGATGGCTCCATTGAGGCCTTGCGGGATTCCTTGGTCAAGCTTTCCAATGATGAGGTCAGCATCAATGTGGTCCATGCGGCCACAGGGACGATAACCGAATCGGATATTTTCCTGGCTGCTAATTCCAATGCCATCATTATCGGATTTAACGTAAGGCCCAATGCCAAGGTTCAGGAATTGGCCGCTGAAGAAAATGTAGATATGCGTTTTCACAACGTCATCTATAATGTTATCAAAGAGGTAAAGGATGCCATTGTGGGTATGATGGAATCCACCTATGAAGAACGGGTGCTGGGACGTGCCGAAGTGCGCCAGACATTCCACGTGCCCAAGGTGGGGACTATTGCAGGCTGTTATGTAACCGATGGCAAAATCCAGCGGGGACAATTGATGCGGTTGCTTCGGGATGGGATTGTGACATACGAAGGAAAGAACAGCAGTCTGCGCCGCTTCAAGGATGATGTCAAGGAAGTGCAGTCCGGTTACGAATGCGGTATCGGCATTGAAAATTATAATGACATTAAAGTCGGCGACGTGATCGAAAGCTACTATCTGGAAGAGATCCGGCCCGAAGTGGAGTAAGAAAAAGCAATGGTTGTCGGTGTGGGATGCATGATTTTCAGACTTCATGAGTGTCGATCCCTGAAAGAGAAGCGCAAAGTGGTCAAGGCTATCGTCGCGCGGATTCGTAATCAGTTCAATGCATCGGTGGCTGAGGTGGCGGACAATGACATCTATCAGCGAATTGTGATTGGTGTCAGTTTGACGGGTAATGACCGGAAACTGATCAATGCCAAACTGGACAAATTGTTTAATTTTGCAGAAGATCTTGGCTTGGCGGAAATGATTGACAGCCAGCTTGAAATAATCTCCATGTGAAGGATCGTTCTACCGGTTAAGTGTGAATGGGATGCTTTGCAATCGGGTTTAAGGACGGGTTAAAATATTGGTAAATCGATCATTTAATCGGGCGGATCGTGTGGCGGGGCAGATCCAGCGGGTGCTGGCCAAGCTCATCCAGAAAGGTGTTCGCGATCCACGACTGGCTCAGGCAACCATTACCGGGGTTGATTTGAGCCGGGATTTGCGCATCGCTAAAGTCTACTTTGCCATGCATGGCGGCGGTGACCAAGAGGCGATCCTGGAAGGGTTTCAAAGCGCCAAAGGGTTCATTAAGCGGGAGCTGGCAAGAGAATTGGGGCTTCGGTACATGCCGGATTTGAGGTTCTTTCACGATGGGTCCTTTGATTATGGCGCCCATATCAACCGGGTACTGAAATCATTAGCAACCGATGATGAAAAAAATAATCCAACAGCTGGCGAAAAGTGAACACGTCCTTCTGGCATCGCATATAAAGCCGGACGGGGATGCCATCGGTGCACTGCTGGCCATGGGGATCGCATTGGAAAAGCAGGGGTGCCAAGTGGTGCTCTTTAACGAGAGTTCCATCCCGGAGGTATATCGATTTTTGCCTGCCGTGGGGCGCATCCAAAAAAAATTGACCGACTGGCAGCGGTTTGATACCGCGGTTATACTGGATTGCGGTGTTCTCAGTCGGGTGGGATCGGCCGCGGATGATATTGCCACCATACCGGTGATCATCAATATCGACCACCATACCACCAATAATCGCTTTGGGCATTTCCATCTGGTGGATGTGAACGCCTGTGCGACGGCTGAAATTGTCTACCGGCTGATTCTGGAAATGAAGCTCGATGTGGATGTGGCCATGGCAACGGCGATCTATACCGGCATCCTGACCGATACCGGATCTTTTCGTTTTTCCAATACGAATCAGGCCGCTTTTTCCATTTGCGAAGCCATGGTGGCGGCAGGTGTGAAACCATCCACAGTGGCTCAACATGTTTATGGTGCATACTCCTTGGGACGAATCAAATTGCTCAATCTAGCACTCGATTCCATCGAAATATCCAATAACGGCTATTTGTCGATTATGACGGTGACCCGGGAGATGTTGGCGTGCACGGATACCCAGCCAGAAGACGCGGACGGCCTGATCAACTATGCGCGGCGAATTCGTGATGTGAAAGTTGCTGCGTTGATTCATGAGTTGGAAAACAATACCGCACCACCTCCCCGAAAGCAGTACCATGTGAGTTTGCGGTCGGATGGTAGCGTGGACGTTTCTAATATCGCCATGAAATTTGGTGGGGGAGGGCATGCCGGCGCAGCCGGTTTTTCCGTGGAATCGAGTCTGGTGGAATTAAAGCAGACGATTTATGATTTATCTGATGGTTTTGGCGAGTCATGCCATCTGAATTAAGCGGGATTGTTGTTGTCGATAAACCGGAGGGCATCTCGTCAGCCGGGATTGTAGCCCGGGTTAAAAAACTGTCCAATGCCAGGAAGGTTGGGCATGCGGGGACGTTGGATCCCCTTGCGACCGGTGTATTGATTTGTTGCCTGAATCGTGCTACGCGGCTTTCTCAGTTTTTGCTAAAGGGTGATAAAACCTATGCAGCCGATTTGGTTCTGGGCACGGTAACCGATACCCAGGATGCCACCGGAACCATTGTCGAACAGCATTCGTGGGCAGATGTCACCGAGGACGGCATTCGCACGGTAGCCGCAGGATTTTTGGGCAAGATCACTCAAATCCCACCCGTTTATTCGGCGTTGAAACATAAGGGGACGCCGCTATACAAATTGGCCCGCCGAGGAAAAGCGGTGGAAAAACCAGGCCGGTCGGTTTGGATCAAGCGATTGGAAATTCTTGCCATTGATCTGCCGGTGGTACGGTTTGTGGTATGCTGCTCATCCGGTACTTACGTTCGCACCCTTTGTGCTGACATTGGCAGGGCCTTGGGGTGTGGCGGGCACTTGAAGCGATTGCGCAGAACCGCTAGCAGTGGGTTCAGCGTCCAGGATGCCTGGCAGCTGGACCAGCTGGCCCAACTGCGGGAAACGGGCCGACTTGCCCAAGCCGTGATTCCCATGAATGCGGCATTGCCATTCATGCCGGCGGTTGTGGCGGATAAAGATCTGGCCAATAAAATAAAACACGGCATGCCGTTGGTCGTGGCCGACTTTGATAATCCGCTGCAAGAAGCGGATCAAGGCGTATTTAAGGTCGTCGATGAAAAAGGCTGCTTGATTGCCGTGCTGGGTGAGTCCCAGACGCCGGGTGGCTATAATTATTGTTGTGTTTTTTCAGCATAAAGGTGATAACCAACCAATCGTCGTTTGACGATTGGTTCATCCGGTAAGGAACCCATCAACCTTCGAACCGGTAACTATTTCCAATGCAGGAATTGATTCAAGGAGGACCAGAAAAGTGACATTTAACGCGGAAACCAAAAAAGAACTGATTGAAAAATACAAAAAGCACGATAGTGACACCGGTTCACCGGAGGTTCAAATCGGCCTGTTGACCCATCGAATCACCTATCTGACCGAGCACCTGAAGGTCCACAAAAAGGACCATCACTCTCGTCGGGGGTTGTTGATGCTGGTCGGAAAGCGCCGTCGGCTGCTCAACTATGTAAAACGAAACGATGTACAGCGTTATCGATCCATCATCGAAACTCTTGGCTTGCGGCGCTAGAGGGATTCGCCAAACAGCAATATACGATTGCTGTTCCAATACCGGTGTTCACCGCTGTTCTTTAAGGTTCATTGCCTCTTGTAAGATTTTAAGTGTGGTAAAAGATAGGTAATATCGGTAGTTTGCGTTTGGTTGGTGGATGGATGCCATTGCCAGCATTTATTGAGGAGAAGAACAACGAATGGAATATACATTTAAGGCGGATGTGGGAGGCAATACCTTTAGCATCCAGGCAGGAAAAGTCGCCAAACAGGCCTCCGGATCGGTGGTCGTTCAGTACGGCGATACGATCGTCCTGGTAACGGTGGTTTCCGCAAATGACGAGCGGGATACGGATTTTCTGCCGCTTTCTGTGGAATATCAGGAAAAAGTCTATGCTGCCGGCCGCATTCCGGGCAACTATTTTCGCCGTGAAATCGGAAGGCCCAGCGAAAAAGAAACCCTCACCGCCCGCCTGATTGACCGGCCCATCCGGCCGCTATTTCCCAAGGCCTATCGCTTTGAAACCCAGGTCATCGCCACGGTCCTGTCCATGGACCAGGAAAATGATCCGGATGTGCTGGCCATGGTCGGGGCGTCGGCGGCGCTGGAGATTTCAGACATTCCTTTTGCCGGTCCGATCGCCGCCGTTCGTGTGGCCCGCATTGATGGACAGTTCATTGCCAACCCCACCCTTGCTCAGATTGCCGACAGTGATATCAATATCATCATTGCCGGTTCGCGTACCGGTGTGGTCATGGTGGAAGGCGGTGCCGATGTGGCCAGCGAGGCGGACATGCTGGAGGCCATTTTCTTTGGTCACCAGGCCATTCAGCCATTGATCGATATTCAGGAACAGTTGAAGTCCGCCCTGGGGAAAACCAAACGCGATTTTGTTCCGCCTGAAAAAGACCCGGCGTTGGTTGAAATGATTACGCAGCAGGCCACTGCCCCCTTGCGCGAAGCGCTGGGCGTACCCGAAAAAATGAAACGGTATGCAGCCGTACGGGCGGCCAAATCCCAGATCATCGAGGCATTGGATGAATCGATGGCCGATCGACGGGAAGAGGTTGTTGCGATCCTTGGCGATCTGCAAAAGCAGATTTGCCGCGATATGATTCTCAAAGAGGGACGGCGTATTGACAACCGCCGGTTCGATGAAATCCGCCCCATCACCTGTGAGGTGGGGGTGCTGCCCCGGCCCCACGGGAGCGCTCTGTTTACCCGTGGTGAGACCCAGGTGCTCGGTATTTTGACTTTGGGGTCCGGTGGCGACGAGCAACGGGTGGAAACGCTCAGCGGGGAGGAGAACCGGCCCTTTATGCTGCATTACAATTTTCCCCCTTATTCCGTGGGTGAGGTCAAACGTGTGGGGTCACCCAGCCGGCGCGATATCGGCCATGGCGGATTGTCCACGCGGGCCCTGGAACGTGTGTTGCCGGATAAGGAAAATTTTGATTATACGATCCGAATCGTCTCGGAAGTACTGGAATCCAACGGCTCTTCGTCCATGGGAACGGTCTGTTCGGGGACATTGGCCATGATGGACGGCGGCGTGCCGATCAAGGCCCCGGTGTCGGGGATCGCCATGGGATTGGTCAAAGAAGGCGATCAGGTGGTTATTCTGTCCGATATCCTGGGCGATGAAGACCACACCGGCGATATGGACTTTAAAGTCACCGGTACCACCGAAGGTATCACGGCGCTGCAAATGGATATCAAAATCCATGAACTTTCCCGAGACATTATGGAAAAGGCGTTGGACCAGGCCAAGGTCGGGCGGATGCACATCCTGGATAAAATGCTGGAAGCCCTTTCCACACCGCGGGAGGACATTTCGCCGTTTGCGCCCAAAATTGTTTCGATTAAGATCAACCCTGACAAGATCCGCGATGTCATTGGTCCAGGGGGAAAGGTGATCCGGGCCATTCAAAGCGAAACCAATACTAAAATAGAAATCGATGATAGCGGGCTTGTGAAAATTGCCGCCACATCCGCCGAGGACGGCGAGGCAGCGCGACTGCAGATTGAATCCTTGACCCTGGAGCCCGAAGTGGGCGTCACCTACGAGGGGAAAGTGGTAAAAACCACAGATTTCGGGGCGTTTGTTCAGATCGTGCCCGGGACCGATGGGCTGGTTCATATTAGCCAGCTGGCTGATCGGCGCGTGGGCAAGGTCACCGATGTGGTCAAGGAAGGGGATATGCTCAAGGTCAAGGTCCTGGAGGTTTCCAAGGACGGCAAAATCCGTCTCAGTCATAAGGCCGTTCTGGAAGATGAGCGTAAAGCCAACGGTAAATAAAACCCTTCTGGATAACGGTGTCCGTATCGTTTCCATGGCGATGCCCCATGTTCGCTCGGTTTCCATGGGGGTCTGGGTTCACGTGGGTGCCCGTGACGAGACCGAGGCCGAAAGCGGCCTGTCCCATTTCATCGAACATATGATCTTTAAGGGCACGGTCAAGCGCAATGCCTTTCAGATCGCCAAAGAGTTTGATGCCATCGGTGGTCAGACCAATGCCTATACCTCCATGGAACATACCTGCTACCATGCCCGGGTCCTGGATACCCAGCTGGCCACCATGGTTGATATTCTCTCCGATATTTTCCTCAACTCGGTTTTCGATGAAGCGGAATTGGAGCGTGAGCGGCCGGTCATCTTTCAAGAGATCGGCATGGTGGAAGACAGCCCCGAGGAATTTGTTCATACCCTGATGGGGCCCGCCTTATGGGGGAGCCATCCTTTAGGGCGATCCATTCTGGGCAGCCGGGAAAACATCCTGACATTTGACAGCCAGACTGTTAAGGGGTTTTTCAAGCGTCTTTACCAGCCGGGGCGTATTGTCATCACGGCGGCCGGCAACCTGATTCACGATCAGCTGGTTGATATGATCGGCCCGGTATTTTCCGCCATCGCACCGGGCAACGGGTTTGCTCCTCGCAGTACACCTGTCGATGGCTCAGAGATTATCGCCATGCACCGGGATCTTGAGCAAACCCATCTTTGTCTGGGTATGCCCGGAATTTCGGTGGCCGATCCCCGTCGGTTTGCCTGCTCCTTGCTGAACACGATTCTGGGCGGAAACATGAGCTCACGGCTATTTCAGACGGTCCGGGAAGTGCATGGACTGGCCTATGCGATTTATTCGTTTTTAACGTCTTATGCCGATACCGGCATGCTGGGCATTTACACGGCCGTGGCCCCCCGGAACCTTAAAGCATGCATCAATCTGATTATGAAGGAGTTTAGGCGTCTGAAGCAGGAGCCGGTCGCCGCCGAGGTGCTTAGTGGGGCCAAGGAATATACCAAGGGCAACCTGCTCATGGCCGAGGAAAGCCCGGATAATCAGATGATGCGGCTGGCCCAGAACGAATTTTATTTCGATCATTTCATTCCCATGCAGACGGTTATCGACAAAATTGACGGCGTTACCGTTGATGACCTGATCCAGCTGGCAAGTGATTGCTGGGGAGCTGGACGGCCTGCATTGACGGTTCTGGGTTCCCAGGCGGATCAGACCGATCTGGCCGGATTGATCGATTTCTAATTATTGTCCTAAAAACGCCTTACCTGTGGGAGTCTTCAATGCTTTCGACGCCCAGTATCGATTTTGTCAAGCTTGACCCCGAAAAAAATAAGGACTTGCCACTTCCCCGTTACATGACGGCCAACAGTGCCGGGATGGACATTTGTGCCGCCCTGGAAACGGACCTTGTGCTGGATCCCGGGCGCATTTGTCTGGTACCCACCGGCTTTGCCATTGCCCTGCCCGAAGGCTTCGAAGCCCAGATCCGTCCGCGTAGCGGGCTCGCGGTCAATCACGGCATTGGGATTATCAATGCACCGGGCACCATCGATGCCGATTATCGTGGGGAGGTCAAGATCGCTTTGATCAACCTGGGGCACGAACCGGTGACCATCAAGCGGGGAGAGCGGATTGCCCAAATGGTTGTCCAGAAAGTCTATCAGGCGCAGATTCAACTAGTTGAACGACTCGATGACACCGACCGCAGCACGGGCGGGTTCGGTCACACAGGGCGCTGAAATGAAAGATTCGCTTGCCCCAGAGAACTCGTATGATTCCGGAGCAGGCGATCTCACCCTCACTGTACTGGCCAGTGGCAGCAAGGGCAATGCCACCTATATTTCCAACGGCCATACCGCCATCCTGCTCGATGCGGGTCTTTCCGGAAAGGCGCTTCAACAGCGTATGGCTGCCAAGGGTCTGGATCCTGCCGGTCTGGATGCCATCCTGGTTTCTCATGAGCACAGCGATCATATTAAGGGGGTGGGGGTTCTGTCCAGGCGTTTCGGGCTGACGGTTTACATCAGTGATGGGACCTGGCAGGTATCACGGAACGCGCTGGGAAAACTGGCCGATATGCGACCGTTTACCTGCGGGCATCCGTTTTCCATTGGCGATCTGGCCATTCACCCGTTCTCCATATCCCACGATGCTGCCGACCCTGCCGGTTTCACGATCAGTTGCAACGGTACCAAAGTCGGCGTGGCCACCGATCTGGGAATTGTTACCGGTGTGGTGCGAGACCACCTTGAGGCGTGTGATGCGCTCATCCTTGAGGCCAATCACGACCCGCAAATGCTGATCGACGGCCCTTACCCGTGGCCGCTCAAACAGCGCATCCGGGGTCGCAGCGGGCATTTGTCCAACGATGATGCGGCAACGCTTCTGGAAACGCTTTGCCACGACCGCCTGGCCCATGTGATTCTGGCCCACCTGAGTGAAGAGAACAACACCCCTGATAAAGCCAAAAAGATAATGGAGATGGTGATCAACCACAGCGATACGAAACTTCATGTGGCTTCTCAGGCGACCGGTTCACGCGTCCTTCGTTTAGGGTAATGGCCCGGTTTTTCGCTTTTGAATTGACTCCCCTTCCTCATTTCCTGATACAACGGATGCATTCACAATTATTCAAACGGCAAACGGATTAGTATTATGGCAAAATTGAGAACCGGACGCCAAAAATATTATGATTTTTTTTCCCATTTCTATGATTTGTTTATAAACCTGCATTCTTCCAATGATAGAGATGAGACGCGAACGTTTCTTGTTGATTCAGCGCTGTTGGAGAATAAAAGACGAGCGAAAGTGCTGGATATCTGTTGTGGTACCGGATCCGTTGCGCTCTCTTTTGCAACGCACTTTTCTGATTGTCTGGTCATTGGCTATGATTTTTCGCTTGGCATGCTCAAAAAAGCAAAAGAGAAAGACTCATTTGGCAACGTCGCTTTTATCAAAGGCGATGCCGCAGACTTGTCGTTTGCCGATGGGTGCTTCGATATTGTCTGTTGTTCTCATGCCTTATACGAGTTGAAAGGGCCGGCCAGAAAACAAGCCCTTTTGGAAATGAAGCGGGTGGTAAAACCAGCCGGCAGGGTGCTGATCATGGAGCATGAAGTTCCACGCAAGCGATTTATAAAACTGCTGTTTTACTTGAGGATGCTGATGATGGGGCCGAAAGACGCCCGCGAGTTTATCAAAAAAGGCGGCGCTGCATTTCAAGATATTTTTGAAGATGTTGCCTTGTCCCATACCCGTTCAGGAAAAAGCAAGTTGTTCATTTGCCGTAAATCCTTTGACGATTAAAAAAGAAAGAAGTCTATAATGGGAACATCAGAAAAGCGCCCCTTCAGGATGCGGCAACCATTGAAACAAAATTCGGGAAATTATCCGCAGAACTGGTCATGTTTTACAATGATGAATCATTGAAAAAAATTTTTCCCCTGAATGGTAAGCTGAGCGGTTACTGGGGTGAAAAAGACGAGTACGCCCTGGCTGAGGATATTGATCTACCGCTGTCCTGCGGGACAATCCGTGCCAAGGTCATTAATATCGCTTTTTATAAAAACGGTAATATCAAAAGCATCACCCTCTGGCCGCAGGAGACGATTGAGGTAAAAACACCCGCAGGAACAATGCGTGTCAGAATTGGGATCGCTTTTTATGAAGACGGGGCTGTCAAATCAGTTGAACCGGCTGAGCCCTGTGATGTTGAAACAAAGATAGGGAAAATATCGGCCTATGACAATGACCCCGAAGGCATCATCGGGGATACCAATTCTCTGCAGTTTGACAGCGACGGAGAAGTGACCTCACTGAGTACTACCCATAATACCATAACCGTTAAAAAGGCATCCGGTGAAACGGTCGTCTATACCCCTTCTGAAAAAGCAAGCCTTTGTTCTGATCTGTTAACCGTCACCGTTCCGCTTCAAATTGAATTGATAAATGGAAAGGTCCGTTTTAACAAAAGCGTTTCTGATGAATACGATATTTCGGAATGCTCTTTTGAAGTAATTAAATATGAAAAAAAAGTAGCAAGCCCCTTTTATGAGTGCAGTTAAGTTTTTTACTCATATCTCAAGCTTTGTATAATCCACTTTGGCGTTATGGCGCCGGTCCAGGGGTATCCGCTCAATCTGCCGGATTTCATCCAGATGGGCCCAGGCCAGCATGGCGGAAAGCTTTTGGGTATCGATGCGACCCCTTTCTCTTGCCTGGACCAGTAGAATCCGGCGGTCCTGTCTGCCGACAAGAGCCGCTACCTTTACTTGTGGATCGCTGCGTGCGGCGCATTCCACACTGAACGGATAGAGCGATCCGTGTTTATCTTCTATCAAAGCTCCGGCCCGGCCCAGTAGCCAGAGGCGGCCTGCTTTGTCCCACATGCCGCCGTCACCGGTGCGGTGCCAGATGGTGTCATCCACCCGGAATTTGGTTTCTTCATCCCCCACGCCGTTGAGATAACCGGGCAGCACATGCCCGCCGTTGACCACGATTTCTCCGGCCGCTTCCGGCCCAAGACAGATCTTTTCAAAAGCCGCGCTGTCCATGGGCTCGATGGGCCTGCTCCAATCGGCCCTGATGACCCTGGCTTTGATTTCCACCACCGGTTTGCCGGCCAGAAGCCCTTTGCCCTCGGTCATGGCCTTGCGGTCCGCATCGGTCAGCTCGTCGCGGCCGATGTGGGCGATGGGTTCGGCCTCGGTGGAGCCGTAGACGGTGATGATCCTGGCGCCTGAGAAAAAGCGGGCGAAGCGGTCGATCTGGTCGGGAAACACCGGGGCGCCGCCGGTGAAGATCCGCTGGAATCCGGTCACAGTGCGCTTCCTGTCACTACACCCGTCACAAAGCCTTTCGAAAAAAGCCGGGGACGCAGCCGAGGTGATGGGTTTCCATCTATCGATCTGGTCGAGCACGGGCCGCGGATCGATGGTCCCCGGGTATCTTAAGTCCGCCGCCGGAATCAGGGAAGTAATACCCGAGGCCAGATTGGCCAGCACGAATACCGGCAAGGTGGTCAGATCACAGGTCCCCGGCTGGTGCGAAAGGGTCCGGGCCAACACCCGGTGTTGATCCAGAAGAAATCCGTGGCTGCGTACGGCCGCCTTGGGCGCTCCGGTGCTGCCGCTGGTAAAGGTCATCAGGGCCGGGGTGTCGGCTGTGCAGGAGTAAAGGTCCGTCAAGGGCGGCAAGTTGTCTGATCGCTGCCAGGAGATGGCGCAGGGAACAAAATGGTTGAAGGAGAGTTTGCAGGGGATACGCCGCAGGCCGGGTGATACCAGCCGCAGCAGATGGGCCTTGCCGGTGGCAATCAGGGCCTTGGGCGGATGAATGGCCAGGCAGTGCTCGATCTGTTTTCTTCCGGAAGAAGGATCGATAAACATGGCCACCATGCCGATCCGGAACAGGGCCAGAAGGGTCACGTAAAGCGCTGCCGACATGGGCTGGAGGATGAGAGCGGCATCGCCGGCCCCAAGGCCCAGATCGGTGAGAAGACGCGACCCGCGCCCCGATGCGCTGTTTAACTGGGCAAAGGTCATGGCGCGATCCACGGCGTGGGCGCGATCGATGATGGCCGGTGCATCCGGCCGGACATCGGCCTGTTCCAGGAGAATCCGGGCGATATTCATACCAGTTCCTTTGAGAAAAGCGCATAGCGCCGCATGACGACGGTGCTTCCCTGTCCCAGGTTGGTGGATCGGTTGGCAGCGTGCATCAGGGCGTGGACGGCACGCCGGTAGCCCAGCTTGTGGGCGTTGGAAAGCGCCGTCTGAAAAAGCAGGCGGCCCAGCCCGGCCAAAGCCCTGTCCGGCCTGATGGCGATGGTTTTGAGGATCACCTGATCGATACGCTGGCCGCGTTTGGCCTGGAGCGCATCGGGCAGGGCGAACATGAAACCCACTGTCCGACCTTGCTGCTCGGCCACCAGGGTCAGTTCCCCGTGCAAAAACGACTTGATCCCGCCATACATGGCCATGAATTCCTTCCGTTCGATGGGCGAGTAGAGAAAATTTTTACGGAAACTTTCAATACTCAACTCGAAAATCCCGTCCAGTTCCCGATCCAGGTGATCCGGGTCGATGCAGCGGATGCAAACGCCCTGGTCTTCCATGCGCCGGGAGATCTCTTCCGCGCGCGGATCCTGGTAATTCAGATCGGTGTTCAGTGTAGAAATATAGTCGGCCAGGATGCTGAAGCCGTTTTTTTCGAACTGACCGGGCCATGCATCCGGGTTGTCCGGCTCCAGGAAAAAAGGCGGCGCCTTGCCCCGCCAGGTGATAAATCGGTACCGGCGCCAGGTGGTGCCGTCCAGGGGGCCGACGGCCAGGGTGCAGCCGTTCTGGGAAAGATCGGTGCTGGCACGGTTCAGGAGCTTTTCGGCCACCGGATCGCTTGCAGCGGCATAATGGCCGATATAGCCCAGCCGGTGATCGTTGTGTGTGGCAGTCGCTTTCCACCACAGGGAACAGCGGCCGAGCACCTGTCGGCCGTCATCGACCGCCAACCAGTGGGCGTCCGGTCGGTGCAGGGTCAGCTGTGTGGCCGTAGTCCGGCTGACGGCCGGGTGGAGCGTGAATTGGGCCATCTCTTCCGGGGATTGGATGTTAATCAGTTGCATGGGAGAACGCTTTTTTGTTGTCATTTGTTAAAGATAAACGACTGCACCGGCTACAGAGATAAACAGTGCGATCGACCCATAGCCCAGCCAGCGAATCCGCCCCTTGGGGTCCTGCCCCAGAAACGGACTGAAAATCAGATGTACACCGGCGGCCAGCGCCAGCAAAGGCAGCGCGGTGAAAACTGCGATCAAGGTCTGTGCAAGCGGCAAATCGTGCAGGGTGCGCGACAGATAGGGCAGAAAATAGGCCGGTGCAAAGACCAGCCAGCTGCGAAGTACCGCCCTGCCGCCCTGCTGCCGGATATCCCGGTAAGGGCTGGTATAGCCCAGTTGAAGCATGCCGATGATTACCGAATGAACCGCATAACAAAGGATAAAGCAGAACAGAAATTCAGGCCGGGCACTACGGGCGGCGGCCAGCAGCCAGACGATGCCGGGCGCGGCCACCGCAGCAATGGCCCGCACCGAGTGGACGGGATAGCGGTTTTCTTCGCTTTGGGGCCACAGCCGGGTATAGGTTATCAGCAGGATCAGGGAAACGGCCAGATAGGGCCAGCCGCCGACCATCCAGTTCATGTAACCCGTTAAAAGGGCCGCCAGCAGCGCGCTGCCTTTAAGGGTCGTCTGCCGCCGCCAGCAGTAGATGAAAACGCCAAGCAGCCCCAGGGCGATCAGCCGGTATAACAGATTTTGCCCGTCCAGTTGCCGGTAGCTCTCGAGCAAGCCGTAGCAGCCTACAGGGATGAACAGGTTGTCCAGTCCGCCGACACTGATCGCCTCGAAGAGCATGACCAGAAGGCCGATCACCAGAGCACCGATGATGACTTTGCCGGCCGGGACATCGGTCATCATCAGCACCGGCAACAGGGTGCTGCCGAAGGCGGTGAGAAAAAAAGCCAGCGAGCCCTCGGCACTTTTGTGACCCTCGGACGTGGAATAGGGATGACTGCCGTACCGCACGCCGATGATGGCCGCCACGGCATCGGCCAGGGTCAGCACCAGCATGGGCACCACGTAAAGCACTGGAATCTCTCCGGCCAGGATAAAAAGCAGGGCCACGGCCAGTGGAAAGTAGATTTCTCCAAGGGAACTGCGCGCAACGCCGTGGAGCGCCCCACCGAAACCTGTCTTCAAGGGCCTGATCCATTTCATTGCCAAAAGGCCGACTACGGCAAGCAGGGCCAGCAGTACAACCGGCCACGTATCGCTGAAAATCCATGGGAACCCGAGGGTGATCAGGCCCATGCCCATATGAACCGACTTGCGCTGCAGTTCCGGATGGAGGTCAAAGCGGGTGCCCGCCCACCGGACCCCTGCCATCAAAGCCAGAAGGGTCGCCATTACCAGCACGATGCCGAAAAGAGGATGGCTCATCGGATCGCTTCTACAATAAACGCGTTATAGAAAAAGGCCTTGTCCTTTAAAAACAACCTGTGGGCCAGTTCGTCCAGGGGCTGCAGACGGTCTGCCATGGATGCCGGGCGGTGACGCGGGGCCAGCATGTTCCAGTAGGCCAGGCGGCCGCCCGGCCGCCCGGACCGGCAGATTCGATCCAGCAGTCGGTGATAGTTCTCCTCTGCCATGTACTCGAAAATATCGCTCAGGTTGAAGCGGTCGATGACGTTCTCACCGGCCTGATCCAGGTACTGCTCGACCGAGAGCAGATGACACTCGATGCGGTGGAGATTTTCACGGATCGTCTGAAAGTGTTCTTTGCGCAAGGCACGTGGCAGGGCCGCGCCATGGCATCCGGTGAGAATCCAGTGCAGATAGGGATTGTCTGCCGGATTCAACTCGGTCAGGGCATGGCGGGTGCGGAACAGAATCCGGTCGGCCACCCGTCCTTCTACATAGCGAAAAAAACTCGGGTCCCGGCCTAATCGGCCCATGACAAAACGGGAGAAGAAAACCTGAAACAGCAGCCGCCAGCCGATTGTATTCCATTTTTTTTCATAAAAATGCAGCCGGGTTGCCCGGCCTCCGCCCTGAAGCAGCCTTTGGATGGTGGCGCGGCGGTGGACCAGTGGCAGCACCCTGCGGCTGAAAATGGCAAAGTAATGCTCGAATTTGCCGGCGCCCCCAATGCCCGCATCGATACTGGCCCCATGGGCATCCCAGAAGCGCCTGGCATCGATTGAGAGAATCGGCCGGCAACGCCGGTAAAGTGTACGGCGCCGGCGGCTGGGGCGCGAACCGATCAGCTCCAGCAGTTCCGGGTAATCAAGGGCCTGATAAGCGGCCATGCGCAAGTCAAGGCAGGCCATCTGAGCCGGATTCAGATCCAGGACGATTACCCGGCCGGCGCCGGCCGCCACAAGGGCCAGCGCATTGTCCCCGGCCGAGCCGATGGACAGGCAGGTATCGCCGGGCTGAACGTTCAATCCTTCGACCAGGATGTCGGCGTCCTCCCAGCACTGGGCATAGCGGATCGCGGAAAAGTCGGCGTGGCGGGCCGCCTCACTGGTCTGCATGAATGTCCTCCAGTCGGTTGACAACACCGGTTTCACCGTCCATCTCCACCAGATCGCCGTCGCTCAGCCAGGTGGTCACCCCGGCCAGGGAGACAATGGCCGGAATGCCCATTTCCCGGGCTACGATGGCCGAATGGGAGAGCAGGCTGCCGCGCTGGACAAGCAGTCCCGCAGCGGCCGGAAACAGCATGACCCAGCCGGGGTCGGTGCGCTCGGCCACCAGGATTTCACCCTGGCGCAGCCGAGCCCCCTTGGGATCATGGATCACCCGAACCCGGCCGCGCACCTTACCAGGACAGCAGCCCAGGCCCCGGGCTGTATCACCGCTCACCGTCTCGGCGGGTTGGCCGCTGGCCTGATAGGTGTGGGCGTGGTTGACCATGCCAAAGGTCTCGAAGCGATCGGCCGGCGCTTCGGCCGTCTGCCAGCGGCCAAATTCCTCCCGGCGCAGGGCGGCCAGTTTTTTAAGATCGGTGGTGGTGGCGGTGCCTTCGATAAAGCCAAAAATCTCATTCTTTTCCAACCAGAAAATATCCCGGGGATCGTCCAGGATGCCGTTGGCATGAAAGCGTTGCCCCAGTTCCACGAAGATACGCCGGACCCGGCCGAACAGGCGGGTGCGCTCGAAACGCAGGTTCTCCCGGTCGCGCACCCGGTCCCGGGCCTGGGCCAGCACCCAGTAGTACAGCATCCGGTGGAGGGGCCGGCGGGATAATCGGCGGGCTACGTTGCGCTCGGCCCGTCTGCGGATGGCGCGTTCGTCAATACCTTTAGCGTCATGCCCGCCGGCAATACGGCGGGCGAATTCACCCACCGAGCGGTACAGTATCATGGGGTCGTCGTGCAGGGTGGCGCTTTCCAGCTTGAGTTCGTCCAGACAGCGATCGCCGAAGCGGGCCATGTACCCGTCGACCCGGTTTTTCAGTTGGCCGTGGCCGGACAGGGCTTTCTCGATAGTCTGCCTGTCGGCAGCGGCCAGGGCCTCGGTGAGCGCCGGGTCTTTGGCTGCCATGCGGGCCATCTCTAGAATCCGCTGGGCCGGCTCGGCACTGATCATGCCACCCTGGCCGCTGATCAGATCGTTCTGCAGGCTCTCGCTCTGTTTTTCCAGGCCCTTTTTGCAGCACCAGCGGGCCGTGAGTTTCTGCAATAGTCCGTAAAACAGCATGGCGAAAAAATCGTTGATCAGCGGCGCATCCCAGCGGGTGAGCAGTTGCGACTCCAGCATCCGGTAAGCGCTGCACAGCTCGTCAGGGCGAAGGTCTGATAGGGGTGGATGAGAGGGCGCCAGGGCGCGTTCCAGACGCCGGTAAAAGGCGCGGATGGTGCGCGGCATCCGGTAGAGATTGATCAGCAGACCGGAAATGGTGCGCAGCAGGTTCAAGGCATCCTGAATCGGACCGACCCGGTAAAGGGACAGGGCATCGGCCAATACCTCCTCAGGGATTTTTTCCCTTACCCCCATCATCTGTTCCATGAACCCCTGATTGAGGCGAAAGCCCGGAAAAAGGGCCAGCAGCCGGTACCAGTTGATCAGGTTGTAGTAGACCCGGCCGCGCACCAGGCCCAGCATGCGTGGAAAAATCTGCTGGCAGGCCTCGACCGCCCGGGCCGGAACGGCCATGATCAGGCAGAACTGGCGGTAGACTTCACTGTAGATGTGGCTGGCAAAGCTGAAGGTCAACGGGGTGGTGATCCCGCCGTAGCTTTCAGCAATATTGCTGTTGTCCCAGATGTTGATTCCGCCGTCCGGATCGAAAAGGGCGGCCAGCCCGGTAATGGGCCGGGCCTGGAGCAGGTACACCTGATCATTTTGAATGGCCCATTCGATGTCCTGGGGGCAGCCGAAATAGCGGGCCGCCCGGCGGGCCAGTCCGGCAACGGCGCGGGCCTGTTGGTCGGTCAGGCAACCGGTGCGTTTTTTCAGGGGGTCATGACCGTCAGCTGCATCCTCTTTTTCATCCGAGCCGGTCAGGGCCCGTTCGATGACCCGGCTCTTTCGATCCACCCGCCAGGTATCGGCGTCGATTTCGCCGGACACCAGCGCCTCTCCAATACCCGGCACCGCGCTGACCACGGCAATGCCGCGCCGGCCGGTAACCGGATCGGCACTGAAGGCCACTCCGGCTGCATCGGCATCGACCATCCGCTGCACCAGCACCGCCGGCGGCGTAGGCGCGGGGGTAAGGTTCATCTCCCGGCGATAGGCCAGCACCCGGGGGCTGTAGCCCGAGCGCCAGACATCCGCGATCCGTTCCGGCACATCATTCAATGCAACGAACAGATAAGAGGAAAGCTGGCCGGCAAAGCTGTGCTGGCTGCCGTCCTCATCCACGGCCGAGGAACGCACCGCCACGGCTTCAGCGTTGGGGCAAAGCCGCGAGAGCGCCCTGGAAACATTGGCCGTAACCCCATCGCCAGGCCTCAGATCGGCCAGAATCGTCTCAATATGGGCAGCGTCCGCGCCGGTCAACAGGTTTTGGGCATCAGGCGGCAGACTGGCCGTGAACGCGTCCGGGGTGACCACAAACCAGGGCGGCACGGGCAGGCCGGCCGCGCTCATTTCGGCCAGGGCCGCGGCCTTGCCGCCCAGCATGGCGCGGGAAGGGTGAGCGCCCACGTCTTCCGGGAAAAGGATCTGTTTCATCCTGCACCGCCCATCGCCCGTAGCACCAGGGGCAGGGCCCCCAGGCTCAGGTACATGACCAGGGTCCAGACGCCGGAGATGAGCTCGATGCGCCTGCCCCGGCCTGGATCAGGTTTTGAAAGAATCCCTGCGGTTTCCAGCCCGGCCCAGATCAGAAGCAGCAGCAGGAGCACGGCCACGGGTTTTTCAAAACTGATCAGCCGGGCCCCGCAAAAAGCGCACAAGGCGGTCAACCCCATGGCGGTCAGCCAGGCCGCCAAGGCCTTGGGAGGCCCCCAGAGAACACTGTAGGTTTCAACGCCTTCTTCCTCATCCGCCGGCGTCCGGATCTTGCGGCCGATCTCGATGACGATGCCGTTGAGGTAGCTGACAGCCAGAAACCAGCCCAGGCCGCGGTGCCACCCCCCGCCTTGGGGCAGCCAGTCGCAGGCCGTGGCATAGATGTCGAAGACCGGCATGATGACCATGTGCGAGAGCATATAGAAGATCGGGTGGCGTTTCAGCCAGGCATGCACAAAAAACTCCTTGCTCATCAGGGCCAGCCAGGTCCAGGCCACCATCAACCAGAGCGCCAGACGGATGTCGAGCAAAAGGGAACCGATCAACTGGATAGCCGCTGCAAAAGCACCGATGCAACCCAGTTCGCCAAGCTTGACCAGGCCCCGCGGCACGGGCCGGTAAGGCCGCCAGCGGGCGTCATCTTCGGCGTCCTTGAATTCATCGGCGATGCGCAGTTGCAGAAAAAAAAGGAAGGCCGTCATAAAGGCCACCAGGGCAGCTGTGGGGGCGAGTCGATGCTGGCCACGCAAAAGGGCCGAGTAGCTCATGGCCGACAGGCTGAAGGCCAGGATCAGGGGGCCATGGGCAAAAACCGGAAAGCGTTCCCGCTGGTAAATCCACCACCGGTTAGCCATGGGGGGTCCCCCGCTTACGAGCCAACTTTTTGTGGGCCCGGGTGAAATGGCCGGCGGCCAGCGCACCGATAATGGACAGTTCACCGGCCAGGACCAGCCCGGCGCACACCTCGGCCAGGGCACGGGCCTTCCCGCTTCCGGACAATCCCATGAGCGCCAGGCACGCCTGCTGGCTGGGCAGTCCGGTGCCGCCCCCGACCGTACCCACCATCAGATTGGGCAAGGTTACGCTGGCGTAGAGACCGTCAGAGCGGGTTTCGAAACGGGTCAATCCCACGGCCGACTCGGAGATACAGGCCGCATCCTGGCCGCAGGCGATATAAAGGGCCGCCAGGCCGTTGGCATAATGACCCTGCACACCAATGGTGCCCGACAGCACCCCGCCCATGGCCGACATCCGCCAGTAATTGGTCATGTGCTGCGGTGTGGTGTGCAGGTAGCGTTCGATCAGATCGGCGGCAATGGTGGCCTCGGCAGTGACATGCCGGCCGCGCACGTTCTGAAAACTCAGCGCGCTGGCCTTTTTGTCACCGGACATGTTGGCTTCCACGAAACTGTACTCAGGATGCACCGGTGACTCTTCGTTAATCAGGGCGCAGGCGGCCTCGGTGGCGATGGTGGCCATGTTCTGGCCGGACGCGTCGCCGGTCTGGTATTCGAAAAGCAGGTAGACATGGTTGCCCGTAAGCTGAATGCGCAGGTCGGACAAGCTGCCGTGGCGCGTGGTGGCCTCGGCAGCAGCCCGGATGCGGTCCTGGTTTTCAAGCACCCAGGTAACGAACCGGCCGCTTTCCCGGGCCGTGGCAAAGGCGAATCCTGGCGCCCGGACAACGCCCTCGGCCAGCAGCAGGGCGCTGCAGCCGCCGGCCCGGTTGAGCAGTGTGGCGCCCCGGTGGTAGGAGGCCACCAGGGCCGCCTCGGTGGTGGCCAGGGGCAGATAGTAGTCGCCTTTGGCAAACAGCCCGTTGACCCGCAACGGGCCGGCCAGGCCCACCGGCAGCATGACCCTGCCGATATAGTTTTCGATATTGCCTTCATAAACACTGTGGTCGACATCACCGCCGGACGGCAGCAGCACGTCCCGAATGCCCGGCGCGCAGGTAATACGCTTCCAGCGCCGCTCAACCGCCCGGTCGGTGATGCTGATGCCTGCAGCCACACTGACCGGCGGATCGTCTGTTTGGGGCGCGAGCCGTTCCAGCAACTGCTCGCCACCTTGTTCTTGAAACAATTCCTGAAGAAAAATGCGGGCCTGATTCGAGCCTCGTGGCATCACGTTCCTCCTGTGAGCAACATTAATTTGTCGCGATGCCATGGTCATCGACCCGATCCATCGAATTCTTAAGGAGAAATACCGATGGATCAGGTCACACCCACGTTATCGGGTGCTGAAAAGGCTGTCCGCGGCAACAAATGTGTAGCCCAATGCCTGTATGCCTTCGACCACTTCTTGCAAATAGTCGACGCCATAATCCGGGTGGTAGAAAAAACTGGCGAAGCCGTCACGAACGACAAGTGCTTTTTCCGCGTGGCGGATCAAGTCCTCCGGAAACAGCGGCCGATAGCCTTCAAACGGATCGGGCTCGATATTGCAAATGTTTTCAGGAATGACTTTGTACCCATACACATCCTTGTGGATCAGGTATGGGAAAAACTGTCCCAGTATATGGGGCTTTTCTCCCCGATAGGTGTTGTAAAAGCTTTTACTGAAGCCGATAGGGTGGGTTTGATCGCCAACCTGATTAAAGTAAACCAGGCGGCCATAGTGAATCGGAAAAAGCTCACTGATACCTTTGTAAGCATTCTCGCTTGCCAGATAATGCGGGGCCTCCCAGCAAAAAGGGGACAGACCGGCAAGCTTGAGTGCCGATTTGGCCTTGCGCATACGAAGGCGGTTTTGCAGTTTTGTGTCAGGAGAAATGGGTGAAACATAGTCAAGGGAGTTGTCAGCATTGAGGATCACGCGATAAAATTCAAAATCATCACCGGAGATCCCGTTGTAGGGGTTCTCGAGACAATCGCGTTGGTGGGTATAGCCGTGAGCAATAATCGAGGCCTTGTGATTGCGGTACAGCGATTTTAGAAGCCGGCCGTTTTCCGATAAAGCCAGTGGTGGGTCAAAGATCAAATTGTCTCGATACTGGGCAATGGTCGCCACTGAAAAGGGAATGCCTGCCCCGCTTAAATAATCGGTTACCGCCTGCAGTGCGTCGGCATCGGTATCACTGCTGACGTCTTCCAGTCTGACCAGCGCCCGGTGTGACGTGTCGTGATTAGTATCAAGCACGTCGTGCAAGACATCGGCAAAGGCCAGATAGCGATCCTCTTCACAAAGATACATGAAGGGCAAATCACCGATGAACCAAAAATTATTACCTTGGGTGATATATGGGGTGTTCTCCGCGGATGAGAGGGTGGAATAGGCCCAGGCAAAAACGGTCGTGTCTTCGCTATCAACAATCGACAGGGCGTTGAGTTCCGTGCTGCAGGCATAGCGACCATCGCCTTCTTCCACGCAGCCGGTCAGATCGGCGCCTGGATTGGCAAACGGCACCACGCCTTTGTATAATTCCGTGTCTTTGTACAGAACCCGATTGTATTGATTGTTGACCACGCCGATGGGGATGAAACCGAATTTTTCGGCGAACGCATTGGGCGTTTGGGCATCCATTTTTGATTGGAGGTACAAAAGGTTGTAGTTCAGCCAAACCACAGGGGCCGTTGCCGTGGCGCAATCGGCGAGGAAATCGTCATAATTCTGCCACTCTGTAGAATCTGCGGCATAGTAACTTTGCTCATCAAACGTCGCACCGATGTAAAAAGTTGCCTGCTGGTTTTGGATATCACCGGCGGAGTACTCACAAACCGGCTTTTTTTGTATCTCCAGGTTAAAGTGACCCAACAGGTTCTCCAGCAAAATAGCATGTTCCTTTCCGATGTGATCGTAGGGGCCGGCACTGTCGTAGAGAATTAAGATTTGATTGTCGGTTCCATGATGATGGTGACGGGCGTGGGCACTGACAGCGATGGTCATGACAGCAAGCAACCAAAACAATGGCAACATCCTGAAATGGCCGGGTAACAATCGATCTGCGATAGTCATTTACTTTTCTCTCCTTTTGCGGTTTGAATGAAATACGTTCTGCATGCAGGCAGCAGTGAACTTTTCGGCCTAAACCATGAATATCGGACTGGTCTTAAGATCATTGGCTGATTGTCTTGCCGGGTATTTCTGGATCAAACGTAAAATCATTGTTTTCCATATCCAGTGGTCGGTGGTGCCGCCAATTGTCGATGGCTCTGACGATTCTGAGTGCGGCTTTGCCGTCGCCAAACGGATTCCGTTCGGGGATCATGCGTTCGCGTGATACAGGATCTTCAAGGATGGTGGAAGCTTGCGCGATAATATCATCTCGCCCGGTCCCGATCAGACGACCGCAGCCGCCTTCAACGACTTCCGGTCTTTCGGTGACTTTGCGCAAAATAAGCACCGGTGTACCGACGCATGGTGCTTCTTCCTGAATGCCACCAGAATCCGTAAGAATTAAATAGGCGCGACGCATGACGGCAATCAAATCCATGTAGTTAAGGGGCGGAACCAAGAGTACGTGGGGGTGATCGCCTAAAATGGCATGGACCGTTGAACTGACATTCGGATTGGGATGCACCGGAACAATAAATCGCAAATTGGAGTACCGATCGGCCAATGTCCGCGTCGCACCGCAGATTTCTTTCATAGGCGCCCCCCAATTCTCACGACGATGGGCGGTCAGCAGGATCAATCGGCAAGCCGGTTGAATGAAATCCGCCAAGTGCTTTTGAAGATCCACCGGTGATGTGGCCAACTCGTGTACCGCATCGACCACCGTGTTGCCGGTCACGATAATATGGTTTGGATTTGCATTTTCGTTGATCAGGTTATGTCTGGCTCGCTGCGTGGGGGCGAAAAGCAGCCGGCATAATGGATCGATCAGCCGCCGATGGGCCTCTTCGGGAAATGGATTTTCAAGATCGTTGCTTCTCAGTCCGGCTTCGACATGGCCGACTGGAATTTGTTGGTAAAACGCTGCCAGTGCCCCGATGAAACCGGTGGTGGTATCACCGTGCACCAGCATTAATTCAACGGGCTGTGCTTTTAAATAGGCGCTCAACGCGTCTAAATATCCGCTGGCCTGGCCGGAAAGACTGTAATCGTCAAAATGCCGGACCAGCACGTCTTTGGATTCAAGGCCAAACGCCTTCAATGCGGATCGGCTGAGATCTTTCTGCTGACCAGATAAAAGAACCTGAGGCGCGTAATGCTGAGAATTTCGCAATGCCTTTACGACAGGGGCCATTTTTATGGCCTCGGGCCGAGTGCCAATCAGGATGGCAATTTTTGATTGCTCTTGTTTCATCGACAGTTATCCTCCATTTTTTATTTTCTATTGGTGTATTCCAGGAACGGGAGATTTTTTCATTATGTCTTATTGGCAGAATGCTCTGTCGATTTCCCAGTCCCTGTATAATTTGCGGCTCTGTTGATCGCCGTCTGATTTAAGATAATCGGGTGCTGAAAAAACAGTAATGGGCAAGGTGCTGTATTGTTGGGCCAGAAAGATCTGCTGTGATACCCGAGAAAACTGGGCGGACTGAAGCGCATGGGGCTGCTTTGAATTATTTTTTGTGAATTCAAATAATTCGATGATGACACCGAAACGATGATCAGCATCCTCAAGGTGGGAGTGAAAATGGTTTAAATATGTTTCTAACTGATCAAGGGACAGTTTGCCCGCCCCAACGCCATCTTGAAACAGAACCCCATCAATGCCGGTGAATTTGAGCGCGGTATTCCAAAATGTGGTCAAATCATCGGGGGGGCAGGCCCCATTGGAGAATCCAGAGATCAATACCGGCCAGTCTTTATGCGCCTTGTGAAGAACCAAGCGAAGATCTTTCAAGTAGGCGAACAGAAATTGTTGGCGCAGCGGATCCCGCCAGTTGACGTCATCGATCTCGTCACTGATATACCAACCCTGTATGATTTTGTCCTGTGCGTCGATGGCCTGCAAAGACTGCAGCAAATACGGAAGCCTTTGTTTGATCTTGGACAAGCGCATGGACAAATACTGCTTTACGCCACCGGGTGATGCATCAATGGCTTCCCAGAAACCGGGATCATAATCAAGTCCCAGCCAAATTCGTTTTTGATGTTTCAAAGCGGCTCTTGTAAAAGCTTCAAGGCAAGGTGCATTTTCATATCCTGGCCTTGAATCAACATGAAAACTGATGTCATCATACGAACTCCATTGAACAATGATTTCATCGAACCCCAAATGCTCGATTTGTAAAAACCATTGGTCCCAGTCTGTGGTCGTTCGTTTGGCATCATCTCTCCATAGTTGAACGAATGTTCGATTTGTATCGGCGGTCAGGCAAGCAGAAGGGGGCGTACAGGCGATCAACGCCTCCATCAGAAAAAGAACGCAAAACAGTGGATAGATAGAAAATCTTTTGGAATCATGATTTGTCTGCATATACGATGTCCTTTTGGCTGTGCCGCATCCAAAAAGGGACGGTAAGCACAAATAAATATAAGGTTAGAAAAAAGAAAGGCGCAGGCCCAAAAGCGTACTCAACCCCAGGTTGTCGTTATCCTCATACACAACGTACCCTAAGCGGAACAAAAGCTCGGCTTCCCGCTGATATCCCCTGTAATGATCCAATCCGCCAAGCCGTTGCCAGGAAAAACCGATGCCGGTCTGAATTTGAGCAAAATCCTCATCACTGCTCAGGATGGCGTTGCCTTGCAGATATCCGAACAACAGATAAAACCGATTATCCTTGCCGGACAAGTCATTCCCCAGCCGTGTTTCATGACTGATAAACCAGGAGTCGTCATTATCGAACGCCTTGCCGATATCGGTATAGACCTGTCGATAGGATAAATAATCGAGAATGGATGGCCCATCCTTTGCGTGGCTGTGCTTAGACGGCATATGCGTTGCTGAATGCGCGATGCGAAGCAGCAGGTGATCATCAATTTCATCCCCCAACCCAAATATTTGTTCGGCGGACAGGATGACGTTGGTCTGTTTCAAGGGTTTATATTTCACGCCTAACCCGGCCTGCAGGGTATCCTTTTCAGGACGAATGCTATCGGATCGATTCGGCCACATGACGCGTCCGAAGAGGGTCAGGATGCGGCCGGCATCATAGCCTATCCGGGGAGGCCGAAATCCGAGCTCTACCATTCCGATTCCCATATTGAACCATTGCGATGATGATGGCAGTTTTAAAACACCATCTTCATCGTTTAATGAGTAAAAGCTGTCTGCGATCAAGAATTCAAATCGGCGATCGATTTCTGCGATCTGGCTACGCATGCTGGCCAATACGGATTGTTGTTGTGCGTTTTTTCGGGGATCGCCATTACCGTCGGACAGCACCTTATCCACCCCGTTGACAAGGTTTTGATAGGCCAATTCGTTCTCTCCCATCCGTGCATAGGCAAATCCGAGATCCGCCGATGTCTCATAGCTATCCCAACCATTTTTTTTAAGGCGCTCAAAGAGCATGGTCGCTTTTTCGTTATTCCCCAGTTGGATATTGATGTAAGCAAGGCGCTTGATGATGCGTGGATTTTGGGGCCAGATTTGAAATACTCTCTCGGTATGTGTTTCGGCGCCTTTCAGATCGCCTTGGGCGACCAAAATATCGCTGATCTGGCAGTGATAGAATGCTCTGGGTTGTATTTCCGAAGCTTTTTGCCATGCCATTTTACTTTTATTCAGTTCTCCCATTTCCCGCCAGGTATGAGCGGTTGTCTCATACCAGGAGACTTGATGTTTGGCACTTAATCGTTGAACTGGAAAATTATGGATGATTTTTTCAATAGCTTGGAAATTGCCCGCTTTTTTCCATGCCTGGATTTCGTATAAGCGATACATGGGCGTATCCTCATATCGATACGCCTGATTCCAGGCCAAGGCTTCCTTGGTAAACTGGCCGGTTTGTCCGAAAGCAGCGGCGAGCGCCGCATACGCTTTTGATCGTTGTTTGAATGAAAGATCGCTGCGTTCAACCGTTAGATTGAAGATCTCTATTGCCTCGTGGGGTTTTTCATGGCTGGCCAGAAAAACGGCATAAGCCATTTGATGTTGGAAATCTCCCGTGAGGATGGCCAATTGGGCCAGCGAAGACTCTTTTTGCTGTTGACCATTCCCGGAACCGGTAAGGGTCGATCTTGTCGCCAGGTAGTACACCCACATGGATCTTGAACTCTGGTCATGCTTGTTTCTTTGATAGTTATCCCTGGCCAATGGAAATGATTGTTCTAGCAGGGTACTGGCCAATTGGAATGCTTTCTGGCCGGCAAGGTCGTGGATCAAATCCAGCATCTGCTGCAACGCCTGGGTATGGTCAAGTGTGACTTGTCGGGGGGCAAAAAGAAGGGGCATGATTTTGTCATGCTGTTTGCTTTTTGCATAAAGACGAGCAAGAGACAAACGCCGATCATCGTTTAGATTATTTGCCCCTAATTTTTCATAACATTGGATAGCCAGATCAACATACCCTAATCGCTGGGCCAGTTGGGCCCGTTGCAAATAATAGGATTCATGGTCTGGTTCTGGCGTACCCGGCTGATCAAACAGCGCTTTATTTTGTGTGTCTGACAGCAGTTGAAAGGCTGCTTTTTCATCTTGCATTTTTTGAAGTAGAACAGCCCCGGCCAAGATTGCCTGGCGGTGTTCGTTGATGCCTGGTTGGCTATCCATTACAATCTGCCACTGTGTGTAGGCCGCCTGCCATTGCTGCAGTTTCTCAAGCAGTCCAGCGCGAAAGATCATGTCCGCTATTGTGGGGGGCTTGCTTTGCATCAGCTGTTCGCACCATTTCAAAGATGCTGCATACGCTTTGCGTTGGTACGTTGAAAACATCATTTCAGCCATGGCCCGCCAGCGGTCGTTATCGGTAAGACCTGACCCCTCAAGCGCCGTCTTCCAATCGGTCTCTGCCTGCATATTGTGTTTCAGGTCTTTACGGGCCAGCGCGCGAAGAATTAAGACCGGACCAAAACCTGGCGCGTGACTGAGGAATTCAGTCGCGGCGATTTCGATGCGTTGGCTATTTTTCATGACGTCCAGTAACACCAAGCGATCCCATTGCATCAAGAGGTGGCCTGGATCCTTTTCCAGATAGGTGTCATAAATGCTTATCGCTTCGGCAAATTTGTGTTCATGGCATAAATCAATGGCGCGCTGGGCATATGGATAACTGCGGCGGGAACGCCATATCTCCTTCCAGTAGTGATCCGGCGGCGTTATCTCTTTAACGCGCTGTCGATACTGCCAATACAGGATTGATGCAGGGACGTTGATGGCATCTTTGATGTCGCCATGGAAGATCGATGCGTCCATTTCCACATTGCCATAATAGATCCCTTCATTGGGTGATGCATAACAAGCAGCATGTCCGTGCAACAACAGCAACAGATTGATAATTAGTAAAACCAGTGTCATCCTGGATGCATCGATTGGAAAAAAGAGAAGGTTGGTATTTATGATATTAAAATGGTAACGATAACGGGTGTTCATATTAATGCTTGTTTCAAATAAGGGTCGATGTTAGCCGTAACTTTCTGTCGAAAGCTCAGGGTGAATGGGGCGATGCGGGTTCGCTGGGGCTGATTCGGTTTGGGCATTGCCATCAATAGGGACACGATCCAATGAGACGCTTTCAGAAGGAACAAAGAACTCTTCCGGAAAATCATGCGTGGTCTTATCCCAACCAATGGGTTGTCCCTTGAACTCGTGATAAAAAAATATTTTAATGGCTCGCGTGATGGCCAGGTAATTGATCAATGCGCCCCATACATAGCGCAAGGGTAGCATTGGCAGCGCGGACCACCCATATATCGTATATGTCCAATAATACCGCTGTATAATCCGTATCCCGGTTATGAAAAGATTAAAGTACACAAGATGCCAGATTAAACTGTCGTGCGCCAACAAAGGCGCAAATTTGTAGCCGTCTAATATGAAGGTATGATAAGTTGTCAGGGTTGAGAACAAAAGCAGGCAAACAAAGCCCGCTGCAATGGCCTGGGCGAAGAAAAGCATTTTGCGATCACGCCAGAACAAATAGCGAATACGCCAATTTCCGCGCCACTGATAATTCTTCCAGCCTTGGAGCGAAATGCCAATCGTCCAACGTGTTTTTTGTCGAACCGCTGACCAAAACCGGTTTGGGAAATACTCACGTGTTGAAATGATTTTATCGATATTCCAATAACGTGTTGCTTTTTTTGATTTGGGCGGCTCGCCAGCCTGATCGTCTTCTATAATGATGCTGGCGGAAATCTGTTTGAGTCCGATCTTGTGCAACCGAATAGAGAATTCATAATCCTCAGTCAGGGTGTTTGTCCGAAATACTTCATCTTTGGCGTTGAAAGCCAAAACGGCTTTTCGCGAATAGGCCGTTCCCACACCTGCGCCGGGAACAAGGCCGGCCAGCTTTTCACGGACACGAATCTCTTTACTTTGAAATTCCGCAAACTCATCCATATAATGGCTTGCCGTCAGTTCATGCCATTTTCGCTTTAATGAAAAAACCGGTATCTGAACCAGATCATACTCATTCAGGAAATGGTTGAAGGTTTTCAGACTCAGTTCGTGAACAATATCTTCCGCGTCCTGAAGGATAAACCCCGCAAACGCAATGGAGGCTTTTTTTTCAAAATCAAATATCGCTTTGACAATGCTGTTCAGGCAATCGGCTTTGCACGTTGGCCCTGGAAGTGGGGTGACAACTGGGTGAACGCGCTTGTTTTGCCGGGCCAAGCGTTTTGCTTCCGCTTGGGTCTCGTGATCATTGGGATACGTGCCAATAAAGATATGATAATTCTGATAATCTAGCGTGCGCAGAATATTTGATACTGACTTCTCGAGTACGCCACTTTCTTGCCAAGCAGGAAGCATGATGGCAAGGTAGCCTTGAGGAGAACTGCACAATTTTCTTCTATTCACGATTTGAGGGCCATGTTCTTTTCTTTTGATGCCAAGAAATAAATAGAAATAGATATCGATGAAAAAATCATCAATTGCTGAAATCGCAAATATAAAAGCTGACACGACAAAAATAAGTTGAGCGCCAAAAAACAGTATTATTGTTATATCTGTGTTGAGCATTATAACTCCGGTAGCTCCGTCATGGATTGAGAACATGCCTCGCTGGGCAGCAATTCACCACAGCCGATAGCCGTCATTTAGGCAAAAACTAACCAACAGCAACGGCAGTAGCCTTTGCCTTTTTAAACAATCATGTTGTTGGGAATCAGAAGATGGTTAGTTCCCATCTCTTTTTTGCAACGGTGGTTCTCACTTTGTAATTGCAGGTCAACAGGTGTTTTTACAATATGAGAGCAGAGATGTGCAACAGTATGAGAACGAGAAAAAACTCCTATAGCAAGAAGCGTGCAAGTTTCTTAATTGCCCATGTAATGGGCCTTGGCTGGTAATTCGTTGAGATGGTTGTGAAATTTAATTGCTAATTTGTATGTAAATAAATACAATGTGAGAAAAAAAATTCACACATCTTCACAATGCGGAGAGATGAGAAGTGAGTAATGAGAAGGGGATCGCACAATAATGACGGTTGTCAGTCGTTAGAAGACGAAAGTTGGCTGTTAATAAAATCGATAAATGTTTTGCTCAGCGGCGAGAGACTCCGGTTGCGATGGTAGGTCAAATAAAAAGAGCGCTTCAGGTTCAGGCCGTCAATGGAAAGCGATTTTAGTTTGCCGGCCGCCACATCCTCGGTGACCGCGATCGATGAAAGAATCGTGACCCCGATTCCGCTTTTGACGCCCTGCCGGATGGCCTCCGTACTTCCGATACGGGCCACGATGTTCAAATCGTTGACGTTAAACCCGGCTTCAGAAAAGCTGTTCTGAATCGATTTCAAGGTGCCCGAGCCGTATTCGCGGATGATAAACGGCTCGCTGAACAGCTGACTGGCGGTGATTCGCTTTTTTCCCGCCCAGCGGTGATCGGCAGGAATGACCAGTCCCATCTCATCATCCACCAGCCGGGTTTGCACCACGTTGGTGCTGTTGGCCACGGCACCGACCACGCCTAATTCCAGATCTCCAGATGAGATGGCATCGATAATCTGCTGCGTATCAGCGATGGTCAGGCTTATTTTTACCTCCGGGAACCGTGAGGTAAAGGCACCGACAATATCCGGTAAAACAAATGCGCCAGGGATCGTACTACCGCCCAAATCCAAACTGCCTTTTATTTTGCCTTTGAATTCGGCCATGGCGCTTTCCGTTTCATCGCGAAGGGCCATCATGCGCTTGGCGTAGCGATAGAGCAGGCGACCGGCCTTGGTCGGCAGGGCTTCTTTGGCCAGGCGATCAATCAGACGACAGTCGAAATGATCTTCAAGATCCTTGATATGGCTGGAAACGGTGGGTTGGGACAGATGAACTGCCCGTCCAGCCCGTGAAAAGCTTTTCAGGTCCACCACTTTACAAAAGATTTGCAGTTGCCATAAATCCATGACTTAAATTCCAAATTTGGCTTTAATCCGTTTGTCTACGCACGGCGGCACCATGTCCGAGATATCCCCTCCAAATCGGGCCGCTTCTTTGATAATCGAAGAACTGGTGAAAATCCAGCGCAGGCCCGTCATGAAAAATACGGTTTCAACCTCGCGATTGAGCTTTCTGTTCATCAGTGCCAGCTGAAATTCGTATTCAAAGTCGGAAACCGCCCGCATACCGCGCAGGACCGCATGGGCGCCCCGTTGATGGGCGTAGTCGACAAGCAGTCCATCATAGGTGTCAAACTCGATATTGTCCATGCCGGCCATGGACTCATTGAGCATTTCCAGCCGCTCATCAATGGTAAAGAGCGATTTTTTGCCGGGATTGATCAAAATAGTGACAATGATACGGTCAAACAGTTTCAACCCTCTTTTGGTGATGTCAATATGGCCCAAGGTAACGGGATCAAAGGATCCAGGATAAATAGCGATTCGTTGCATGACAGCTCCCAGCGATAAAAATCAGGTTGGTGCGAAACTTAAAGACGATTCTATTGAACATGAGCAAGTTGTTCTTCGCGCCGTCCTATACCATTTTATCCATAAAAGAAACAAGGGTCTTGCCGAATCTTCGTTGATCGGTGAGCGTCAATGGCGCCGGGCACATGTCCAAGGGCTCCTGGACACTGTGCTCAATGACAATGCGAGCCGTTGGCGCCAGGGCACCACAGGCCAGAAGAGCGGTCATTGCCGGGACAACGGCGTTGGACTTGTAGGGGGGATCCATGAACACCAAATCAAACGCTTGCGGCATCGATAACAGACACGTAAGACCGTTGGAAATATTCCACTGCAAAACGCGGGTGCGATCGCTGATGCCCAAATTGCGGATGTTGGTGCGAATGGCGGTCAGGGCCGCTTTGGCCTGGTCAATGAAAACTGCGTGGGTTGCCCCGCGGCTAAGCGCCTCAATGCCAAGCGCGCCGGTGCCGGCAAAAAGATCCAGCACCATGGCGGATTGGATGCTGTTGCCCAGAATATTGAACACCGATTCTTTGATCCGGTCGGCGGTGGGCCGGGTGGAAAGGCCCGCCGGGGCCACCAGTCGGCGCCCTTTTAACATACCACTGATCACTCTCATTCGGCCTTTCCATCAAGCAGAGACTGAATATAGGCCGGCTTTACACCAATGGCGTCGGCTGTTTTTTCGATATCCGCATCGTGAGCCGCCAGTTTTTTACGCACATATTCCGCTTCAAAAGCGATACGGGCCTGATCAAAGCTGTCGATGGAAAACAGCGCGCTGCCGGTATGTTTGGTTTCAAGCAGATTGGCCGGCAGATCCTTGCGGGTGATGGTATCATGTTGAACCATGATCACCAGACGTTCGATCAGATTTTTCAGTTCGCGCACATTTCCCGGCCAGGTATATTTTTTAAAAATATCCATTGCATCATCGGCGATGGTTTTTTGTTTTTCACGGTTGCTGGCGGCGGCTTCGGCCAGAAACGTTTCCACCAGGATCGGTATGTCATCGGTCCGGTCGCGAAGGGGCGGAACGTCAATGGGAACCACATTGAGGCGGTAATACAGATCCTCCCTGAAGTTGCCGTTGTTGATTTCCAGTTCAAGATCCTTGTTGGTGGCGGCAATGACGCGAACGTCCGAGGTCAGCTCACGTCCACCGCCCACACGTTGATATTTTTTTTCATCAAGGATGCGCAAGAGCTTGGCCTGCGTGGACAGGTTCATGTCACCGATTTCATCCAAAAAAATGGTGCCGGTGTTGGCCAGCTCGAATTTTCCTCGCTTTCTGGCACTGGAACCGGGAACCGCCCCTTTTTCATGGCCGAACAACTCGCTTTCGATCAGCGATTCGGGTACGGCGGCACAGTTGACATTGACCATCGGGGATTCGGCGCGGGGGCTAAGCTGATGCAGGGTCCGGGCCACAAGCTCCTTGCCGGTACCGTTTTCACCCTTGATCAGCACCCAGGAATCGGTCGGCGCCACCGTGGCGATTTGCATTTTCAGCGCCTGGACCGGTTTGCTGTTACCGTTGATGGAGTGGCGCTCGATGATTTTTTTGCGCAGGTAGCGGTTTTCTTCCTCCAGGCGACGAAAGTTGAGGGCGTTGTTAATGGCAACAATGATTTTGTCGATGTTGAGCGGCTTTTCAATCAGGTCAAAGGCACCGAGTTTGGTCGCTTTGACGGCGGTTTCCACATTGCCGTGACCCGTGATGATAATGACCGGCAGGACGGGATGGGCCTTTTTGATTTCCTTTAAGGTCTCAATGCCGTCAATTCCCGGCATCCAAATGTCCAGTATGACCAGATCCGGTGCCTCGGCGTCGATGATCTTTAATGCCTCGTAACCGTTGTCGGCGGTCAGTACCTCGAACCCTTCATCGGTGAGCAGGCCGCCTAAGGACTGCAGTATGGAGGGTTCGTCGTCGGCAATCAGGATGGAGGGGAACATGCACATATCTCCTTTCTCATACGGGCAGCTCGATTACAAACTTGGCGCCCTTGGGCAGGTTATCCTGTACCCTTATCATACCGTGATGATCGGTGACAATGGAGTTGACGATGGTCAGTCCCAGCCCCATGCCGGCTTTTTTCGTGGAAAAGTTGGGTTCGAAAAGCCGGATTTTGTGAGTGTCGGTGATTCCGGTGCCATCGTCGGCTACTTCCAGCCGAACAATTTTTAAAATGGGATCATAGACGGCTTTGATGGAAATATGGCCCTGGTTGCGGACCGCGCTCACGGCATTGTCTACCAGGTTGATCATGGCCTGTTTGAATTGTTGGCGGTCCAGGCTCATCTGGGGAATGTCTGCGGCAACGTCAACGTTGAAAACCACATCCGGATGGCCTTCCCGGTAGAGCGAGACCGTTTCCTCGATAATGGGGGCCAGATGGCAGGGTTTGGGGTCGGCCGTGGGAAAGCGGGCGAACGTGGAAAATTCGTTCACCAGATTGCGGATCAGTTCGACGTGGTCAATGATCATCTGCGTGCACTCATCGAACACGGCTTCATTGATATCCTCGGAATAGCGCCGTTTGAGGCGTTGGGCCGACAGGCTGATGGGGGTGAGCGGATTTTTCACCTCATGGGCGATGCGCCGGGCAACCTCCCGCCAGGCGGCCATGCGCTGGGCTTTTTCAAGCTCTGTCAGATCATCGAAGACCATCACAAACCCGATGGTATTGGCCTGGTCATCTTTGAGTGCATTGACATAAACGAGAAATGTGCGGGGCTGGCCGTCAACGGTAACCCGCATGGGAATCTCCAGGGTCTGGTCACGCACGGCCAGGACCTGTTCCATGATATCCTCGGCAAACTGAAGATGCTCGGTGGTCAGCAGCGCCTGGTAATGGTTGCCCAGGATGTCGTCGGCAGCAAGCTTGAGCATGCGTTCCGCCGATTTATTGAAAGTGGTAATCAACCCCTCTTCATCGGTTGAAATAACCCCGGCGGAAACATTTTTGAGCACGATTTCCATATATTGGCGCCGCGATTCGATTTCCTGATTCTGCTCCCTGAGCTTTCTGGCGGACAATTCCAGCTGCTGGCGGCCGGAGCGCAGGTCCCGCGTCATCTTGTTGAATGCCTCCACCAAACTGCCGATTTCATCATCCGAGGCGATGGAGGCGTCAATGGAAACGGTCAGGTCCCCGCCGGCCACCTGCCGGGCACCGTCGGCCAGGTCCATGATGGGGATGGTAATGGTCTTGGCCAGGTAAAACCCAAACCACACCGCGCAAAAAATAACCAGCAGGGCCACGATGGAAAGGGTGATATAATATGTAATCTGAATGGGTTTTTTGAGCAGTTTAACCTGTTGATATTCGTCGATTCCCCGTGAGATGGACTCCATGTTTTGGGTCAGATCCGGGGGAACATAGTGCCCTAAAACAACATAGGCGGTGGCCTTTTCCGGCGACTCACCAAAGGGGACGGCACCAATCGTTCGCAGCAGTTCGCCACGGTCCAGGGGATCGATGAGCCGGCGTACGGCCGATCCACCGGCTTCCCTGACGAATGCGCCGGTCGGTACGGCACTGATGGCCAGATTCCGGATATCTTTTCCAAGCGCATAGGCCATGCGGTTGTAATTGGCGGAATAGACCTCAATCGCATCGATATCGAATTCACGCTGAACAATTTGAATATAATGGGTGAGGTCCTTGTGTTTTTCCGATTCAAACAGCTTCTTACGCTCTATCTGGTAAGAGATCCGTTCAAGGAAGAAGCGGTGGCGGATTTCGTTCTCCCGGTAAAATTTTTGTCCCACGAGAAGCGATTTTTCCAGGGCCAGCTCAACCGGCACGTTGAACCAGAATTCGATGCTATTGGTAATAAAGTTGATGGAGAAGAAAAAAAGAATGATCGTCGGCAACAACGACAGGGCCACAAAGGCCATAACCAGTCGGGTTCGCAGCCGGGAGCCCATTACTTTGCGGCGTCGGGAATAGAGCATTTTCACCAGATTGCGAAAGACTAGAAAAATCAGAAGGATCAAGAGCAGCAAATTGATGTTGATCAGAATGAACATCAAAATGGTGTTGGATACCGGGATGTCGGCACCAAAGGTGATAATCCGGTTCTCCACCAGCGTGAGCAGGGCCACCACCACCACCACGATCACACCGATCACCGCTTCGCGTTTACGACGCTTGAAATCTTCCTTGGAGAGGATCGTTTTGGGCTTTGAGCTACGTTTGCCGAATATCATCAAAAAGTCAGCACGAGATGGTTAATAAATAAAGTCAATGGTATACCAGTCGGTTTCGAAATCCCAGAGGGAGAGGAAAAAAAGGACGTAATGCAGGTAATACGGCAGTGTCACCCGACTGAGCTTGGCCTTGGCCTGAATCTGATATTGCTTGCCCTTTTCGAGTTGATCGAGTGCAATCACCTTCAGACTGTCGATTTCACTCATTAATTTTTTTGCCGCATCAAAAGATTGGACCACCACCGGGCTGTTACTGTCCCACGAACGGGAAACGGCATATTCTTTTTTCAGGCTGTTGTACTTGATGGTATGGGTGATGGTCAAATCGGCCATTTCTTTGTCGATCCACATCGTACGGCTGCGATGCAAGTTCACGAAAAAAAGGAAGGTGGCCGGCAAACCGCGGTTGATCGCATCCTCCATTTTTTGGGTAAAGGCCCCGTCAACCGACAGGTAGATCAACAGATCGTCCCGGGTATTGGTGACGATGATGTTGGTCAGCTTGGCATCCTTGGCCATGGCCATCCCATGGACGAACACAAGCATCAGCCCCAACAGAAAAAAACCTATAATCCGAATACCGGATCGGTTCATCGGTGTGCCATTTACGTTGTAAGGTTGACTAAATAAAGGAAAACAATAAGAAAATTAATATAACGAACCGATCTGAAAATGGCAAGGTGTTTTACAGAGGCTGAGGTCAGGATGCTCCCGACGATTTCGGGCCAAGGGTATAGGTCTCCCAGGATTCTTTTTCCTTGAAAAATTTTTCCAGGAAGGCATGGTTGAATGCATGGCCCGATTTGTTGGTTACGATGTGTCCCATGATGGGCATGCCAATCAGAGAAAAATCACCAATACAATCCAAACATTTGTGACGCACAAATTCATCCGGCCAGCGCAGGCCGTCTTCATTGAGTACGCGGTCGCCGTCGATGATGACGGCATTGTCCAGAGAACCTCCCCGGCCCAACCCATACCGTTTCATCATTTCCGCTTCCTGAAGGAAACCGAAGGTGCGGGCTGAACAGATTTCTTTGGCGAAGGTTTCGCGATTGATGACGTAGTCACAGGTTTGACTGCCAATTAGCGGATGGTCGAAAACGATGGTGCAGGTGATCCTGAATTCATCGGCCGGATGGATGGCTACGGATTTGCCGTTTTCGGACAGGCTGATGGGGCGGGTGACCTTGAAATAACATTTGGGACCCTCCTGGCAGCGGATGCCGGCAGATTCGATCAGTCGGGTAAACGGGCCGGCGCTGCCATCCATGATTGGCATTTCATAGCCGTCGACTTCGACGATGACATTATCAATGGACATGCCGGCCAGTCCGGCCATTAAATGTTCAACGGTTGAGACGATGCAGCCTTCGGCTCCAATCACCGTGGCCAGGCTGGTGTCTACGACATTATTGAAATGGGCCGTTACCCCGGGCTGGCCGGGAAGATCAACGCGGACAAAACGGATGCCATGATTGACGGGGGCGGGCCGCACCGTCAAGTTGACCGTTTTGCCGGAGTGAACGCCAATACCGGAGCAACTGACCGATTTGGTAATGGTTTGCTGATGATTAAGCATGATTAAAATGTATCCCCAAATGGAAAGCGTTTCCTTCTGAAAGCACCGCAAACCACAATATTTGTTCGATGTTGAGGATTTCAATCATCCTCATGGTTGTATCGATCTGCCGCTTGTTTATATCAACCACCGCCACGGCACCCTATTTTCAATTAAACTGCAAATAATAATCATGTGATTTTGTTTTGACAACAAAAATATGGCTTTTGAATAAGATTCATTCATTGTTGGTTGTCTGTTTCCTGCATTAAAGAATATCTAATCAATTAATATATTAATAGTTGACACGTAAAATAAGTGTGTTAAGTACAATCGTGTTGTAGGGGGGATTGATCTGCAAAAAGTTGCCGCTTTCAGGTTGCCAGCATATGCAATCATTTTTAGTATGAGTGCTGTTTTTTTTTATTTGTTTACAATAAGTTACATTAAAGTTCAGTAAAAGGAGGAGTCATGTTCACCAAAGCGTTCGTTCCGTACAAAGGGTACTGGAGTTCACCGTTCAGTCGTTGGCAAGGAATGTTGGCGAACCAGGATTCGATTGACCTGGCTGCAGCGGCCACTAAAAAATTCTTTGACCTGCGCGGATATTCGCCGGAGCTTTTCGACGGTATTGTTTTTGGCACCACCATTCCTCAGAAACGCTGGTTCTATGGCTCTCCTCATTTTGCATCGCTGATGGGCAACCCCAAAATCAGTGGGCCGTTGATGGCTCAGGCATGCGCCACCTCCACGGTATCACTCAATTATGCGGCCAACAATATCGAAACCGGCGGCTATGAAACGATGCTCGTGGCCACGACGGACCGTATGTCCAATGGCCCCAATATCCTTTGGCCCAATCCGGTCGGCCCCGGTGGCCAGCCGGCGTTTGAAAGCTGGGTGATGGATGGGTTTGCAATGGATCCCATGGCCGAAACCAGTCCCACCGGCACAGCCGAAAACGTGGCCAAGAAACACGGCTTCACCCGTGAGCAGTCCGATGCCATGGCCATTGCCCGCTACAACAAATACACCGATGCGCTGAAAAACGATCGCGAATTCCAGAAACGCTACATGCTGCCGCTGGATATCCAGATTTCCAGAAAAAAGACCGTCGTCTTCGAAGAGGACGAAGGCATTACCCCCTGCACCGAAGAGGGTATGGCCAAGCTTAAGACCAAACCCGGCAACGTGATCACCTTTGGCGCCCAGACCCATCCGGCCGACGGCAATGCCGGTATGATCGTTACCACCAAGGAGAAGGCCGAAGAACTTTCCGCCGATAAAGGGGTCACCATTCAAATCATCTGCTACGGTGCCGCGCGGGCGGAAAAGGCCCATATGCCCGAAGCCGCCACGTTTGCCGCCCAAAACGCACTCAAAGCAGCCGGCCTTTCCATCTCCGACATCGCAGCGGTGAAAACCCATAATCCCTTCACCATCAACGATCTGGCCATGCAAAAGATTCTCGGGGTCGACGAAAAGATTTTCAATAACTATGGGAGTTCCATGATTTTCGGTCATCCTCAGGGACCCACAACCATGCGCATTTTCGTCGAGCTGATCGAAGAGCTGGTGATTTTAGGCGGCGGATACGGCCTTCTGTCCGGTTGCGCTGCCGGTGACAGCGGGGCGTCAATGATCGTTAAAGTCAATTAGTGTTTTCATGGTCTGACATTTAAGGAGAATTGATTATGGCACAAGAAAAGAAACTCTATCCATCCTTTCTGAATCCGTATCTGATCGAACCGACCATTTCCCTGCCCGATGAAATGGCCGTGGTCGGCGCCGGTCATATCGGCCCGGATATCGCTTATTACTTACGTTCCGGTCTGCCGGATAAAAAACTTTATCTGGTCGATGTGGTTGAAGAGCCGCTGAAAAAGGCCGAGGCGCGCTTCAAAGGCTACGCCGACAAGGCGGTGGCGAAGAAAAAGATGAAGCCCGAAGTGGCCGAGAAGGTGCTGGCCAACATCGTCTACACCACGGACTACGATCAGTTGAAAAACTGCGGGCTGGTCATCGAGGCGGCCACCGAAAACCTGGCGCTGAAAAAGAAAATTTTTGCCAACCTGGAGGCCGCCACCAGCGAGACGGCAATCCTGACCTCCAACACCAGCGGTATCCCGGCCAATGAGATCTTCTGCGACATGAAGCATCCGGAGCGCAGCACCATCACCCACTTTTTCGCCCCGGCCTGGCGCTCTTTGCCCGTGGAAGTCATCAACTGGGAAGGCGCCTCGGACGAGCTGATCAACAACCTGTTGTGGTTCTTTGCCAGTACCGGCAAGGCCCCGATGGTGACCGACAACGTCTATTCGTTCCTGCTCAACCGCATTTTCGAAAGCTATACCAGTGAGGCGGCTTTTCTGGTGGACCGGGCCACGGCCAAGGAAGTCGACCATGTGGCTGAAGCCTTTGTGGCCGCGGGACCGTTTTTCGTGCTCAACCTGACCGGCGGCAACCCCCTGATCTTTGAGTCCCAGACCCGGCGTATGGGTGAGAACCCCTGCTACCAGCCGTCGCACCTTTTGCATTCGGTGGCCCAGTGGACGGTCAACCGTCCGGGGACCAAGGTGGACGTACCCGATGAGCAGGCCGGGTGGATCAAAGACCGCCTGTTGGGGCTGATCTTCTCCCAGTGCTTCGACATCGCCGATCGAAAGGTGGGTACGCGTTCGGACCTCAACCTCGGCAGCGTCATCGGCCTGGGCTTCAAAAAGGGCGTATTTGAACTGATGGCCGACCTGGGCGAGACAGAAGTCCAGCGTATCGCCGATGCCTTTGCCAAAGAGCGTTCGGGATTCCCACAGCCCACGCGTCCTATCGCCGAATACACCGATTTTCCCCGCGACATCCTGGTCGATGACAAGGACGGCGTGCGCATCATCACCATGCGCCGGCCCCAGGCGGCCAATGCCTTGAGCGCCTACAGCTGCGACGAAATTCTGGACGAGCTGAAAAAGGGCGAAGCAGATCCGGCGGTCAAGGGTTTCATCATCACCGGATACGGCACCAAGGCCTTTTGCGCCGGTGCCGATATCGGTGGCTTCATCGCCACCCTGGGTGACCATGCGGCCGGCGCGGCTCTGGCGCGACGCAACAGTAAATTGATCGAGTACATGGATCAGATGGATAAGCCTGTGGTGGCGGCCGTCAACGGCTTGGCCATGGGCGGCGGTGTGGAAGTGGCCATGGGCTGCCACAGCCGTGTGGCTGACAAGAAGGCTTTTTTCCAGCTGCCCGAGATCACCCTGGGCATCCTGCCCGGCATGGGCGGGGCGGTGATGCCTTACCGCAAGTGGCCCCAGGCCGCGGAAACCTTCCACGGTATGGTCGGTGAGGCCAAACGCCTGACCTGCCAGGAGGCTGTGGAAATCGGCATGGTCCAGACGGTTGCGAGCAGCTTCCCCGAGCTGATTGATGCCGCCATGGCCGAGGTCGACCGCCTGGCCGGTCAGATCCCCCGCGCCGCTTCCGGTGCTGTGAGCATCCCTGAGTTTACGGTTCCGGATGAACCCAAGGCCGGTAAGATGCCGCTGAGCAAAGAAGCCCTGGGCATCATCGCCCGTTTGATCAATGAAGGCGCCGCTGCCGACAGCCTCAAGGCAGCCATGGAGATGACCTACGAGCGCTGCGGTGATATCTCCTGCATCGATGCACCCAAAGAAGGTGTTTCCGCTTTCATGGAAAAAAGAAAGCCGAATTTCGTGAAATAATCGCTTTCTTCTTTTTCTGCAGGTCTTAAAAAAGAGCTTCATCCCCTTTGGTTGGGGATGAAGCTTTTTTAATTGACATCTGCTAAATTATAATACACAAAAGGCTTCAAGTCGAAATTAGCTCGGATGTTGCCAATGAAAACCTTCGATTTTTCAATCATCAAAACCCTCCGCATGAAGTGGGGACTGACGGCCGAAGAACTGGCCGCCAGAGCGAAGATCACCCGGGCCACGGTGGCCAAGATCGAATCGGGAAACGGCAACCCGACCATCGAAACCCTGGGGGCGCTGAGTCGTGTTTTTCAGCTATCCACCAGCGACCTGATTCGGATGGCCGAGGGATCCCCTTGTGAGGCGGGCGAGACCCGACCGTTCGTTCAATCCGGTCTTCACGGGACGCACACCCAGTTTCCCCATTTTGAGATTTTTCATCTCAAGGCCAGGGCCGGACAGTGCCATGTCTCGCAAGCCGGGTACCATGATAACACCGCGGAGGTGTGTCTGGTGGTTGCGGGCAAGCTGCGGTTGAGTGTGCAGGGTGAATCCCATGAACTGACGCCGACAATGGCCATTCGCTTCAAAGCCTTGCATGAGCACCGCATTGAGATCGCAGAAGATGCCGAGTTTTTTTTGATCCACCATAATTTGTATTAGCATCCCTTTCTTAAAGGGCATCAATTCAGGCCACGAAGGTCTACCCCCTGTTTTTGAGGCGGGCCTTGGTGGTTTTTTGTTTTTGATTAAACAGGAAAGGATTGGTCCTATGGAATTCAAACCATTCATGCGCGAAGGATTCATGCCCCTGCCGGTGGCCTTGATCTCCAGTGTAAGCGCCAATGGGATCCGAAATATTGCTCCGTATTCATGTGTTATGCCGGTGCTGCGGCCACTGGATTTGATCTGTCTGGCCTCGGCGGCCAGACGAGACACCCTGACCAACATTCGTGATACCAAACAGTTTGTGGTCAACCTGGTGGGTACTGACTTTTCAGATAAAGTGATTCCCACGGCGCGGTTTTCCCCGCCCGAAGCCGACGAGTTCGACCTGGCCGGACTTGAAGAAAAACCGTCGCAAAAGATCGCGGCGCCGGGTATTGCCGGCAGTTATGCCTGGATGGAATGCGAGCTGTTCAAATTTTACGAAGAGCCTCAATACACGTTGATTATGGGGCGCGTGGTCCGTTTGGAAGTGGCGGATGCCATGCTGACCGACAGCGGTGATCTGGACGTGTCCAAGGCACGGCCACTGATGATGACCGGAACCCGCACGGGCATGAATTTTTCCACGGTTACGGATATCGATGCGTTTGAACCGTTTGGAGCGATGTTTCCGGACGGCAAAGACCCACTTGCCAAGACGTATTAATTGTAATTGTGCCATGTCGACCTTTTCGATTTCGATTCTGATTACGAGCACGAAGAACGCCAATGCCCGTCGTGCTCGTGCTCAGCGCAGCGGTGCTCGTAATCGATCATCATTTTTTACTATCGATCGATGAAATTCCCGCTGAACACCTCCAAAATTACAATTGTCGGACCAATCTTCTATGGTTGTGGTCCAGTATAAAGTTTGATAAATTTATAAGTTAAACTTGATACCGGATCATTTACGACATAGCAACGCCCAAGCAGACACATCCAACGGATCGTGATCCATATGGAAAACAACCGGCAGCCTTATCCCATCCTTTTGGCCGAAGATGATCCTATCTCACGGCGACTTTTCGAAAAGACGTTAACCAAAGAAGGCTTTCAGGTAACGACCGTGGAAAACGGCCGTAAGGCGTTGGAGTTGTTTCGCCAGCAGTTTTTTCCGATTGTGCTGACAGACTGGCAGATGCCGGAAATGGAAGGGCCCGACCTGTGCCAAGCCATCCGTAAAGAGAACCCGAGCCGGTATGTCTATATCGTCATGCTCACCTCCAAAGGGTCCAAGGACGACATCATTTCCGGGCTTGGCGCCGGTGCGGACGACTACGTGACCAAGCCTGCCCACCATGCCGAGTTGGTGGCGCGTCTTAAAACCGGTATTCGGATTCTGGAACTGGAAAAATCACTTAAAGATGCGGTGGATGAAATTCATTTGATGTCCATCACGGATCCACTTACCGGTATCTACAATCGTGGCTATATCAATCAGCGATTGCCGCAGGAAATCAACCGATCCATTCGATACCACCGTGAACTTTCGCTGGTCATGTGCGACATTGATCATTTTAAGACGGTCAACGATACCTATGGGCATATGTCAGGGGATATTGTGCTCAAAGGGTTTGTCAAGAGCTTGACCGGCTCCATTCGCCAACAGGTGGATTGGGCCGGACGCTACGGCGGGGAGGAATTTTTGGTCGTGCTTCCGGAAACCGGTCTGGAAGGGGCCATGGTGCTTGCCGAACGAATTCGCAAAACCGTTGAAACGACCCCTATCCAAACGTCCGGTGATGCCATCCAGATTACGGCCAGCTTTGGTGTGACCGGTTTTTCAGCCGCCGATTGGAAGCACGCCATGAGTCCGGAATTGATTCTCCAGATGGTTGATAGCCTGCTCTATGAAGCCAAAGACGAAGGACGCAACCGAATTAAAAGTCGCCCACTCTTATTTGCTGATCAATAGCTTCTCATTACGATCCAATTCCGCGCGTACCGCCAGTCCGATTTTTTCCAATGTGAACGGCTTTTTTACGTAATCACCCGCGCCAAGACGCTGTGTCTCGTGAACCCGTTCGGTTTCGGCGTATCCGCTGGCGATCACGGCGCGTTGATTCGGGACGATTTTGATAATTTCCCGATAGGTCTCCAACCCGTCCATCCCGGGAGGCATGATCATATCCAGGATCAGCAGGTCATAAGTATCGGTATTCATCAACGCGACCGCTTCCTCACCGCTGGTGGCCGTGGTTACCCGATACCCCAGGCGCTGCATCATGCGCGCGGTCAGCGATCGTTGTTCAACAGCATCGTCAATCACCAGTATGGACTCCCCTTTTCCGAGATAATCCTCGACACGCACCGATGTCTCAGACTCAATCGCCGTTCTGGAAGCGGGAAAGTAAAGGGTAAATGTTGTCCCTGATCCTTCTTCGGTCTGGACATTGATGAACCCATTGTGATCTTTGACCGTGCCCCACACCACCGACATGCCGAGTCCAGTGCCACTGCGGCCCAGTATTTTTTTTGTATAAAATGGCTCGAAGATTTTATCCAGGTCCGATGCCGGCATGCCAATGCCCGTATCCGACACCTCCAAAACGGTGTACTCACCTTCAGGGATTACTTCAAACCCGTTGCGGACGCTGTCAAGATAGGCGTCTCGGGTGGAGATGGTGATTCTTCCACCCGCGGGCATGGCATCCACCGCATTGGTCACCAGGTTCATTACGGTTTTGCTGATGTGGGTTTCGGATCCGACAAGGTTGAAAATCCCTCCGGATAGATCTGTTTTCAGATCAAGATTGGGTCGCTGATCCATCAGCTGCCTGTATTCAGGTGAGGCAATGAAATCGTTGATGATCGAATTGAGGCGGATCGGTTTTTTAACGGCTACGCCGCGGCGGGCCATAGTCAATAGATCTTGTACGATTTCAGCTGCTTTTATCCCGGATTTTTTAATCGTCAAGAGCGGTTCATACAATGGACTGTCAGGTTCGATGTCCAGCAGCAGCAGGTCCGGGTAGCTGATAATACCGCTTAGGATATTGTTCAGATCGTGGGCCACCCCACCTGCCAGGGTGCCCAGGGATTCGAGTTTGCGGGCATTCTGGAGCTTGGTCTCAAGATTTTGTTTTTCTTTTTCATATTTAATTCGCTGGGTGACATCCCTGGCCGCCCCTTGAACCGCAATCGGAAGTCCATTTGAATTGCGGACCAGATTGTTACGGTACTCTAAAATCACCGTCTCTTTCGAGCGGGTCTGCAATTTCAAGTACCCCTCATCCGAGCCATGGGTAATGATGCGTTTCAGGTATTCATCGAATTCGGGGTGATACTTGTCTGCAATCAAATCTCGGATATTGATACCATTAAAATTCTTTTGCCCCCAGCCGTACTCCGGTTTGAAGGGGATGTTGGTTTCTAAGATGTTGCCCTTAAGATCATGGATACATAATAGATCAGATCCATTTTCGAACAGGTTGCGATATTTTTTTTCCGATTCGAGCAACACCGCTTTCTGAGATTCCAGCGCGCGTTTGGACGCGACGAGTTGTTGGTTGGCGATTTCCAGCTCATTGGCCAGGCGCTTGATTTCATCATATTTATTCTGAATCAGCCCATTGGCCTGGGCCAACTCTTCAATGGCCTGGTGATACTCTTTCCGCCTGCCGAAGAGCCGTTTGAAAAATGATTTCCGTTGAGGGATCCAACGAACGCGATACACACAAGCGTTGCAATTCTGAGGGGGATGATCCGGCCATCGTCGATGACCGTATTTTTCCTTTTTTACTTGGCATTTGACTTCTTCGACGTTGGCCATGGGCAAACCAAATAGCGTGGGGATGCCTGCCAGCACGGCCCGGGTATAATCACAGTCAAAGCGCGTCTTCTGATTGCTCTCATCGTACCGGTCCTCTATGACCACCGATGACTCGCCGATCTCTCGAATGCGAACATTGCCATTATTTTTAAGGAAGCGATTAAAGCGCGGCGCCTGGGCGTAAACCAGTTTGGGATTGCCGATCAGGCGGGCAATACGATCAAGAATGCCCAGGGATTGAAACCGACCGGCAGCCAGCGCCATGTGATAGACTGCATTGTCGTCACCCAGCAGCTTGATCATTCGCTTGTAGAGAATTTGCAAAAACGCATGGGATACCCAATTGTTCGTATCGGATAAATACCCTTCATCCAGTGCCAGGCCATGCAGAAGGTTGCCCAAATTACCGTTGTTGTTTTCCCTGACATACATGAGCAATGTCTGGGTGAGTCGGCAGCTAATTTCTTTGGGCATTTTAAGGGAGAGATCTTTATTCATCAGCGCTTTCCAGATTCAGTTCAGTTAATCTTGCGCATATTTGACTATCACGGCGTCGGCGTCAAGTCTCAAGCCGTTGCAGCAGAACTTTCTGGTCAGATCCAATATCATGTTTGCAATGTTCCATGACTTGGTAGTTCAAGCAGGCGATGCAAGGGGAAATGTCAAATGAGGGGTGTTCATGATTTCTTTTTTTCCCCATATATGCCGTCGAGCACTTTTTTCAAATAGCTTCCCTGGGTTTTAAGGATCTTTGAACCCCGGGTAATTTTGCAAAGGCTGATTTTGTGTTCGGCGGCAATTTTGCGTTGGGTTTTTCCTTCATATAGGTCTTTTAAAAGCTGCCAGCGCAGAGTGAGCGTGCCGATTTCGCTAGGGGTAAATATTTCCTGGAACAGGACTTCCATTTCCTGGGGGTCCTGGGTGCGGGCGAAAATATCGATTAGTTCCTTGGTGGTGCTGTCCATGAAGCGGCCTTTGGAGAAGCGGCTTTGCACCCGTTGCTGATTTAAGCAAAAAGGGCTTGATTTTGCCAGGTCCCCTTTATACGGTTAATATTCTATACCTGTTACTATGAATAGGAACATAGAGAAAAACGTTTGCAAAGGAAAGGGAAAAGTGAATGAAAAGGCTATGCCGAACGCTAATGATCGTATGGGTTGTCGCCGTTTTGAGTGGGGGTGCGGTACCCGCCCTGGCCGCGGATACGGTTTTTATCGGCGTTTCCAAGATTGTTGCCCATCCGGCATTGGACGCCATTGAAAAGGGCGTTCAGGAGGTGATCCGTGAATCCTACCCGGATGCCCGATTCGATCTGCAAAATGCCAATGGCGAAATGTCCACGGCATCCTCGATTGCCCAGAAGTTCAAATCCGAGGGCGTGAGCCTGGCGGTGGGTATCGCCACACCCACGGCCCAGGCATTGGTCAACACACTCAAGGATTGCCCGGTGATTTACAGTGCGGTCACCGATCCAGTGGGGGCGGGACTGGTCCACTCCACCGAAAAGGGGGAAGTCAACGTGACCGGCATCTCCGACATGACCCCGGTCAAGGCACAGATCGAGATGCTGAATCGAATCAAACCGATCAAAACCCTCGGGCACGTTTATGCCAGCAGTGAGGCCAACGCCGTGAGCCTGGCCACCATTGCCCGGGACGTATGCAAACAGATGGGCATCCGGTTCGTCGAAACCACGGTCTCCAACTCGGCCGAGGTCAAACAGGCCACCCAAACCATCGCCGGACGGGTGGACGGCATTTATATTTCCAACGACAATACCGTGGTTTCCGCCTTGGCCGCCGTGGCCAGCGTGGCTGCCAAGCACAAGATACCGGTCATGTCCGCCGACCCCAGCAGCGCCCAGACCACGCCGGTACTGGCCGCCTGGGGATTTGATTACTACAAGATGGGACGTGCCACGGGCCGGTTGGTGGTTCGTATCCTCAAGGGCGAGAAGCCGGAAGCCATCCCCACGATCTTCATGACCGATGCCAGTGATGTGGATCTGTTGATCAACCTGGACTTGGCCGATCAGCTGGGGCTGACGTTTCCCGATGATATCATCGCCACGGCCAAAACGATCATCAAGAACGGCAAGCTGAGTAAAAAATAGCCCTGTTCAATCCGGCAAAAAGGCGCAAAACCGCCATGCGTCGGCTTTTTGCCTTTTTCGCCGCCGGTAACCCCTCATCTTAGCGCCTGATCCAGACTTATCAAACAGGCGCTTACCCGAAGACGGATCCATCATGCTCGAAGGCATCTTTGTTGAAGGACTGATTTACGCCATCATGGCCCTGGGCGTGTTTTTCACCTTTCGAATTCTCGATTTTCCCGATCTTACCGTGGATGGCAGTTTCCCCATGGGGGCCGTGATCATGGCCGCCTCGCTGAGCGGTGGAATCGATCCGGTCACGGGGCTGCTGCTGGCATTTACCGGCGGGCTGCTGGCCGGCTTTGTCACCGCCACCATCCACAACCAACTCAAGGTGCCGCATCTGCTGGCCGGTATTCTCACCATGACCATGCTTTACTCGGTCAATATCCGTATTCTGGACAACCGCGCCAACCTGCCGCTGCTGCGCATGGATACAATCCTCACCCAGGTGACCGCCGCCACCCGAGGCGTCATTCCGGCGGACTGGACATCCCTGATTTTCTTCCTGCTGGTCGTTCTTTTGATCAAATTCGGCCTGGACCTTTTTTTTCACACGGACATGGGCTTGGTGTTCGGTGCCCTGGGCAACAACGAGCAGATGGTGCGCGTCCAAGGCGTCAATCCGGCTACCCTGAAGCTGATCGGCGTGGGGCTGTCCAACGGCCTGGTGGCCCTGTCCGGCGCCTTTGCGGCCCAGTACCAGGGCTTTGCCGACGTCAACCTGGGGCAGGGCATCGTGGTCTCGGGGCTGGCTTCGGTGATGCTGGGCGAGTTCATCATCAAGTCGAACCGCATCGGCCTTCTGACCCTGCGCGTGATCCTGGGGGCGATCCTCTTCAAGGCCATCATGTATCTGGGACGCTTTTACGGCTATACCATCAACATGACGCCCAATGACCTCAAGCTAATCGCCGGCATTTTGATCATCGCCTCCCTGGCGATCACCAACTACCGCCGTATCCGTGGCAAGGGAGGGACCGCCGCATGATTGAACTGGAGAAATTGAATTGCACCTTCTTTCCCGGTACGCCCAATGCCAAGACCGTCATCCGTGACCTGGACCTAACCGTTGCCGCCGGAGAATTCGTGACCATCATCGGCAGCAACGGTGCCGGCAAGACCACCTTGTTCAACCTGATTGCCGGCAGCCTGATGCCGACCGCAGGCCGCGTGCGGATCGACGCTGCGGATGTCACGGCCCAGCCCGAGTACAAGCGGGCCCGGACCATCGGGCGGATTTTCCAGGACCCCCTGGCCGGTACGGCGTCCAACATGACCCTGGAAGACAATATGATGATTACCTGCCGCAAGGGGTTCAAGTGGCCGGTGATCAGTCTCAACCGCCGGATGCGGGCCTATTTCCGCGAACAGCTGGTCGATTTGAAGATGGGCCTCGAATCGCGGATGAAGGAGAACGTCAGCACCCTGTCCGGCGGCCAGCGCCAGGCCCTGACCCTCCTGATGATGGTGCTCTCCAGACCGGCCATCGCCCTCCTGGACGAGCACACCGCCGCCCTGGACCCTCGTAATGCGGCCATTGTGATGGACCTGACGCGGCGTTTTGTCGATGAACACCGGCTGACGACCCTGATGATCACCCACAACATGAACCACGCCATCGCCTTCGGTTCCCGCCTGTTGATGATGGATGCCGGCGACGTAGTCATCGATGTTTCCGGAAAAGAAAAGCAGCGCCTCAGCGTGTCCCGGCTGCTCGAGATGTTCGCCGACGTTCGGCACAAGGCTTTCGAGAGCGATGCGGTGCTGCTTTCCGGGGCGGTTCGGGGCTGATTGATCGTGGATGGCCGTAACAGGGTGCCCGCATTTGGAATCTCTTTTCTATTTTTTCTGAATGCGATGGTGATGAATGTCAATCGTTCCGGTTGTTTTGGCCACCATCATTGGATATACTATAAAGGTATGGTTCTTCTATCTTGTTGGGTATTGGCTATCGATTATGGATCCGTCAGCCCCGCCAAACCGAAAAAGGGATATCTCATCGGAGTGGTTCCGCGCACTTGTGGAATCCGCATTGGATGGTATTGTGACCATGGACGACAAAGGACGGATTATTGCCTTCAATCCGGCGGCGGAAACCATTTTCGGTTATCGCAGTCAGCAGGTCACGGGGCACCTGGTTTCGGAGAAGCTCATCCCGCCGCATCTGCGCAGCAGCCATGAGAAGGGATTGGCTCATTTTCTTTCCACTGGGCGCAAGAAGATTATCGGGCGCCGGTTGAAGCTAACCGCCATGCGGGCGGATAAATCTGTTTTTCCTGTTGAACTTGAAGTGATTTCCGTCAGTCCTCAGACGGCGCCGGTGTTTATCGCCTATGTCCGTGACATTTCCGAGCGGGAAAAGTTTGAGACGGAGCTTCGCCAATACACGCTGACCATTAAAAAAACGCTCGTGCAGACCATTCTTGCCATATCCCGGACCGTAGAAATACGAGATCCTTTTACTGCCGGCCACCAGCGTCGGGTGGCCCATCTGGCCGCCACCATGGCGCAGGCGTTGCGCTTATCCCAGGAGCGTATCGAAGGCATTTTTCTGGGCGCCTTGATTCACGATATCGGTAAAATCGCCGTCCCTTCGGAAATTTTATCCCGTCCCGGAAAACTTCTCGATGAAGATGTCAAATATCTGAAAATTCATTGCCGCAAGGGATACGAGATCTTGAAGCCCGTCAATTTTCCATGGCCCGTGGCTGAAATCGCGTTTCAGCACCATGAGCATTTGGACGGGTCCGGGTATCCGCAGGGGTTGCAAAACGGAGAGATCTTGTTAGAGGCCCGTATCGTCTGCGTGGCGGATGTTGTGGAATCATTGACCGCCCATCGGCCGTATCGCCCCGCCTATAAGATTGAAGAGGCCCTGTCGCTGATCAACCAAAAGGCCGGCAAATGGTATGACCCACGTGTTGTCAATATTTGCACGCAACTTTTCGCAGGGGGATACTGCATCGATACAATCGATTTGGATGCGCTGACATGGTTGACCGCTACACCTTGAATGATCCTTCTGGATAGACCCTGTCGTTTGCAACAATCGGGAACATGTCAACAAACGGTAACGGCCAAGTCTACCGGTTGGTCGATAAGGGTTAGGAAGAAGCGCGAATCAGGATGGGTGGGATGGCCGTCGACCAGCATGGATTGGATATGACGCAGTAGCGTATCGTTATGGCGACCGACAATGCGCTCAAGGTCTGTTCCATCAATCCGAACCCCTCTTTGCAGAAGGAGGCCACCGATTTCCCTGGCCACCATGTTAAACAGCTTCACGCGGATCAGGCCGTCTGTCTGACTATGGCTGCCAGTTTGTGCGGACTGGCTAATATCCTTACGAAAGGCGGCGTACCACCCATCTTTGCGCATCGTGGCTCCCAAAAGACCGGGCATGGCGGCGCTCAGGGCCAGGACCGCGCCGTCCTGGATTACGGCCGTATCCACATTGTCGACCGGCCTGGCATTGAGAAACAAGGTCTGGATGCGCTGCTCGAGATATGTTTCGGGCAGTCCCAATTGACCGCAGAAGAAATCGCGGATACTGCAACCGGTGCGTACCGGGATGATCACACCTTTTTCAAGAAGTGGAAGAAAAAGCAATACGCCGGGTTCTTCGATTATCAGTCTAATGTCGTACACAATCGTTCCTTCCTCAGAGGCCATGGCCCATGGTGGGCATCAAAACAACCGGGGAGATCCGTAATGGATCTCCCCGCAGATTTCTAATGGACAGGTGCGATACCCTACCAGTTGTACAGCGTATCCAACTCTTCGTCCTTGACGCCAAATGTGACATTGTGCGGTGTCAGCGCTTCTTTCTTGAAGTATTCGGGCAGCCGATCGTCTTTGGCCGTGAACCCGGCGGCAATGTTGAACTCGCGCTCATTTTTCAGAATGGATTTGCCCAGGGCAGTGACATCATCGGCGGTCAGCGGCTGGCCGGTGAAAGCGCCGATCAGATCGACCAGGGCATTGAACGTATCGGGTTGGTCGAGGATGGCAAAGGCGATGAACAGGCACATGCCGGTGGCATCGATGGCTGCGGTGGCGATTTGCAGGTTGCGGGACAGTTCCACTTGGCCTTCCGGCTTTAGTGCGTCAACGCTGCCGCCCACACCCAGCAGGTTGGTGGCCACGGCGTAGCCGGCGGTATGGTCGGCGCCCATGGTCGAGGTGGCGTAGGTGACGCCGATTCCCTGTACGGCCCGCGGATCATAGGCCGGCATGGACTGGCGTTTGACCACGGGAACCCGCTCGACGCCGAAAACCTGGCCGGCTACCGCGGCACCATTGCCCAATATTCTTCCCAAGGGGGTGCCGTCACCGACTTCCTGAAGCAGGCGGATGGCGCCCTGGGCATCGCCGAATTCGGCCAGCCCGGCTTCCATGGCCACGCCGATGGTGGCGCCCATCTCAATGGTGTCCAGACCGAAATCATCATCCATGCGATCCAGCTGGGCCACGACATCCAGGTCGTCGATACCGCAGTTGCCGCCGTGGGCCCAAACGGTTTCGTACTCCGGCTGTTTGGTGACGTAGTTGCCGTCCTTGTCATAGAACGTCCCTGAGCACCGGATGACACAGCCCCGATGACAACCGTGGGTGGCTGATCCTTCGCCCCCGCGTTCGTTTTCCAGCGCTGCCTGGGCCTCGCCCGAGAGATTGGCCGCACCCTCAAACTGTCCCTTTTGGAAGTTGTTCGTGGGATAACCACCGGCTTCATTGACCACATTGGTGAGAACGTTGGTGCCGAAGGTGGGCAATCCCTCGCCGGTCACGGCGTGCTTGCGCAGCCCTTCGGCAAAGGCCTTGTTGGCCGCCTTGAACTTTTCCGGGTCGGCCGGCTTGCGCATGGAACACCCCGCATCATCCAGCACGATGGCCTTGATGCCTTTGGCGCCCATGACCGCCCCGACACCCCCGCGTCCGGCATGACGGGTCGGGCGCTGTTCCATGTCGGTGACCGCAATGGATGCGGCGCTCATTTTCATCTCACCGGCCTGTCCGATGGTAATAAAGGCCACCTTTTCACCATACTGGGCTGCCAGTTTCTCCACTGTGGCATAGTTGCCCTGTCCCTTGATATCAGCGGCCGATTCGATCTTCACGCCATCCTTATTAATAAGGACCTTATAGAGACTGTCGTCGGCGGGTTTGCCTTCGAGAATGATCGCGGCATATCCCAAGCGTCCCATCACCTGGGCGGCCTGGCCGCCGGCGTTGGCTTCTTTGATTCCGCCGGTGAGCGGGCTCTTGCAACCCACGGACAACCGGCCGGAGATGGCGGCGGCAGATCCGCTGAGCAGACCCGGAGCGATCACCAGTTTGTTGGCGTCTCCTAATGGATGGCAGGTGGGAGGGATTTCCGCAGCAATAACAGCCGATGTCATGGCCCGCCCGCCTAAACCGGCATAGGCCCCCAGGCTGTCCGTTTGAAAGCTCGGCCCTCCTGCCGTGCTCATGTTGATTCGCAAAATTTTTTCCATGGTGTTCCTCCTGTCCCATTAAGGCGATTTATGCCTTTGGGTGGTCATAGTAAATCTGTTTGTGCACTTATGTTAATTAAAACATTATGTGATGTAATTATTGGGAATCCTGGGTAATGTCAAGAAAAACAAAAAGTAATAAGTTATCTGTTTGGAGGAGGTATGTTGTTGATATAAGTAGGTTTTTATGCTTTTATGTTGGTCATATTTGATTTTTAAAATATCAAAGAAGCTATGGATCAAAAATAACTATAAGCGATGAAAAACAACAACCCGAAAACCACCGAAAGAAGATCATGACAGCGGTTTTCGGGTTGGAGGTCGTTCGTGCCCATCCACTTCGTGGATGAACACGCGTTAACCCTTGGGGCCTTAATGGGGACGACTAACCGTGGTTGCGCTCGAATGTTTTCATAAAGTCCACCAGGGTTTCGACCGCGGACAGGGGGGTCGGATTGTAAATTGATGCCCGGCATCCGCCCACACTGCGGTGACCTTTGAGTCCACCCAGCTTGTTTTGCATGGCTTCGGCCACAAAGGTTTTTTCCAGTTCTTCCGACGGCAACCGGAAGGTCACATTCATCAACGAGCGGCTGTTCTTTTCCGCTGTGCCGCGGTAGAATTCGCTCTGATCCATATAATCGTAAAGCAGGTCGGCTTTCTGGCGGTTCAATGCCGCCATTTTGTCCAGCCCGCCGATGGTTTCTTCGAGCCATTTCAGCACCAGCTGCACCGTATAGATGGAAAAACAAGGCGGTGTGTTGAACATGGAATTCTTTTCCGCAAACGTGGTGTAGCGCAGCATGGTCGGAATGGTTTGCGGGACGCGGGACAGCAAATCCTCACGAATGATCACCAGGCAGACACCGGCCGGCCCCATATTCTTTTGTGCGCCAGCATAGATCAACCCAAACTTTTCCATGTCCAGGGGCCGCGAGAAGATGTCGGAACTCATGTCTGAGACGATGGGTACCCCGCCTGTATCCGGGAACTCTGCCCACTGGGTGCCCTTGATGGTGTTGTTGGAGGTGATGTGGGCAAAGACGGCATTGGGGTTGAACGCAATCGATTCTGGAATATAGGAAAAATTCTGGTCTTCGGACGAGGCCACAACCTTGATGGACTTGCCCTGAATCTCGGCTTCCTTGATGGCTTTGGTCGACCATGTGCCGGTGTTCACATAATCGGCCGTGTCGCCGTCACCCAGAAAGTTCATGGGCACCATGCAAAATTGCAGGCTGGCACCGCCCTGAACAAAAAGTACGCGATATCGATCGTCCAGTTTGAAAATCCGTTTGACCCGTTCGACGGCATCGTTGATTACCTCATCGAACCACTTGGACCGGTGACTGATTTCGGTGATCGACATGCCGGAATCGGCAAAGTTGAGAAAAGACGCCTGAATTTCCTCCAATACCGGCAGGGGAAGGGCCGCCGGCCCGGCGTTGAAATTATAAATTCTGTCCGCTTTCATTTTACTAACCTCCATGTGAATAAGTCCCAAATGGTGCCGCCACACATTTTTTTAAGCGGACACCCATTACAAAGCATCCTATTTCTACAGATAGCAGCCCATCTGTCAACCGGTAAAATGAATTAATGAAGGGCAATCGCATTTGGATTGTTTTGATAATCCCAATCCCAATCTGGATCGGCATCGCTATCGAGATGAAACGATACATGGACAGACAGGCCTGATGGTCGCCGACTTTTAATCGATAAACAAGGGCACACTGTTATATGTTTTCGATTCCGAACCCGATAGCGATAGCGATGCCGAAGAACCTGACTTCCATGCGATTGCCCTGCATCTTATCCGGGTTCTATTGACAAATAGTGCTCAGCCACAATAATGAAGGCTACCCATTACGCAGAAAGGACATGATTTCATGCAGATTTATCACTATCCATCTCCTGCGGCCGAAAAAAAGATGAAATCCATCATCGACCGCACGATTGATTTCAGAAAAGCCGATGTTCAGACCGTGACCCAAATTCTGGGCGAGGTCAGGAAAAATGGTGATCAGGCCCTAGTTGAATACTGCCGGAAGTTCGATGCACCGCAGATGACCACGGATGCCCTGGCCGTCACACCTGAAGAAATGGCGGCTGCCAAGCAAAAAGTCGACCGGTCCTTCACGCGGGCGCTCAATCGCGCCGCCGCGCAAGTCGAACGCTTTCACCGCCAGCAGTTGCCCAAATCCTGGATTGATACCGGGCGTCCCGGCACGCTCGTAGGGCAGATGGTCCATCCGGTGGATGCGGCCGGCATCTACGTGCCGGGCGCCAAGGGGGGCACCACCCCGTTGGTTTCCTCCGTACTGATGGGCGCGATTCCTGCCAAGATCGCCGGTGTGTCCAACATCGTCATGGTAACACCACCCACGGCGGACGGGACCGTGGCGCCCCATCTTCTGGTGGCCGCCAGCAAAGCCGGGGTCGATGCCGTATATAAAGTGGGCAGTGCCTGGGCCATTGCAGCGCTGGCCTACGGCACCCAGACTATCCCCCAAGTCAATGTGATTGTCGGTCCCGGAAATATCTTTGTGACCCTGGCCAAAAAGATGGTGGCCGGTACGGTGGGCATCGATATGATCGCCGGGCCCAGTGAAATTCTCGTTATTGCCGACAACACCGCCGATCCGGATTTTACTGCCGCCGATCTTCTCAGCCAAGCCGAGCACGATCCCCTGGCCTCGGCAGTTCTGGTCACCGATTCCCCGCAACTGGCCGAAGCGGTAGCCGAGGCGGTCAAGACACAGCTGGCGGCCTTGTCCCGAGCGGACATTGCATCCCAGAGCTGGCGTGACTTTGGCGCCATTATGGTCGTAGACGACCTGGATGCCGCCATTTCGCTGGCCAATCAAATCGCTCCTGAACATCTGGAGCTGCAAGTCGCCGATCCCATGGACCTGGCCCCGCGGCTTCATAACGCGGGGGCCATATTTTTAGGGCACTATACGCCGGAGCCGGTAGGAGATTATGTGGCCGGTCCCAACCATGTGCTTCCCACAGCCGGTACGGCGCGTTTTTCTTCCGCCTTGTCGGTAGATAATTTCATGAAAAAGACAAGCCTGATTCAATATTCACCGGCGGCGTTTAAAAAAGAGGCCCGGGATATCATCTGCCTGGCCAATGTCGAAGGGCTGGGTGCCCACGCCAATGCCATCCAGGTGCGTTTGGATAAAACCGCTTCCACACAAAAAGGCTGAAAACGGATATGGAAACGATCGACTTGCGTTCGGATACCATTACCCGGCCGACGCCGGCCATGAGAAAAGCCATGGCCGAGGCCGAGGTAGGGGATGACGTGTTTAAGGAAGACCCCACGGTCAATCGACTGGAAGCAATGGCGGCCCAGCGCATGGGGAAACCCGCCGCGCTACTGGTCGCTTCCGGAACCATGGGAAACTTGGTGGCCCAGCTAGCCCACTGCGGCCGCGGCGATGAAACCTTGTTGGGGGACCAGTCGCATGTCTTCTTTTACGAGCAGGGCAGTGCATCCGCTCTGGGGGGCATTCACCCCAGGACCCTTGCCAACAATCCGGACGGCACCATTGCTTTGGAGAAGATCGAGGCGGCCATTCGCCCCGACGATGTGCATTTTCCTTCATCGCGACTGGTTATTCTCGAAAATACCCACAATCGTTGCCAGGGCACGCCGTTGTCACTGGACTACACGGCGGCCGTGGGTGACCTGGCCAGACGGCATGGGTTGAAACTGCACATTGACGGGGCCCGCATTTTCAATGCGGCCGTGGCGCTGGGCATGAATACGGACCAACTGGTGGCTGCGGCAGATTCGGTGACCTTTTGTTTGAGTAAAGGACTGGCCGCCCCCGTGGGGTCGATCGTCTGCGGGAATGAAGCATTTATCGCCCGGGCCAGGAGAGTTCGCAAATCGCTTGGCGGCGGCATGCGCCAAGCCGGCATCATTGCCGCGGCTGGTTTGGTGGCGCTCAGCGAGATGGTCGATCGGCTGGCCGAGGATCATGCCAATGCCCGGACCCTGGCCTTAGGGCTTTCCCAGATACCCGGCTTGCGGATTGATCCCGATGCGGTCACCACCAATATCGTTTACGTTGAGGTGGAGAAAAAAGGCCTGTCCGCCCCGGCCTTGGCTGCCGATCTTCAGGCCGAAGGCGTACGTGTACTACCCACGGCACCCCATCAGATCAGAGCCGTGCTGCATTATCATATTACCCGTGCCCAGGTAGATCGGGCATTGGCGATATTCAGCCGCCTCATGTCGAACTGATACCTTGTTGATGAAATCGGGGAAAACGATCTTCTGCACCACCCTGCTACTTTGCAGACCTTTTCGAGATGGGTAGAAAAGATGCTTTCAACACTTGGTGACTTCCAGAATGTCTCTTTGAAAAGCTTTTTTTTGTATAAATAACAATAGGTAGTGTTCTTGCTAACGTCCTGTCTCGGGTTGGCTCAGGCAGAAAAAGGCAGCCTGCGGGTTCTCATGAACCATACCGGCTGCCTTTTCAACATCATGACGAGGATCATCAGACAGCGTCTCTTAACTTCTTCCCCGGTTTGAACTTTACAACGTTGGCAGCTTTGATCTTAATGGCTTCGCCGGTTTGCGGATTGCGTCCCTTGCGAGCTTTGCGCCGCACTTTCATGAAGGTGCCAAATCCTACCAAGGTCACTTTACCGTCTTTTTTCTTCAGCGCCTTGCCCACATTGGTGGTAAATGAGTCCAATGCAGCGGACGCCGCGACTTTGGTAATGCCGGCATCCAAAGCCATTTTCTCAACCAATTCAGCCTTAGTCATCATTTCCTCCTTGTAAAATGGGTGTAAACAGTCGACCAAATACTTACGCTTATAATTCGGCATTACAGCAATTTTGAAACCGTGTCAACAGCGAAACCGCATGAAACAAGGGTTTGTGGGAAGAAAATGCATTTTAATGCTTAAAACTACGCTGTTTGGTGTAGACCATGGCCACATTTGCCTCGTTGCAGGCCTCAATCGACTGGTAGTCATTGTTCGAACCACCGGGTTGAACCACTGCGCTGATGCCTTCGCGGATGCCCACATCCACCCCGTCCCGGAAGGGAAAGAAGGCGTCGCTGACCATGGATGCGCCGATCAGCCCGCCTTTCTCATCCGCCACGCGGGCATCGATTTCGGCCTTGCGATCCTTGTCCGTCAGATCGTTGTAGGGAATCTGCCAGGCCTCGAAACAGTAGCGGTCGGCCAATTTACGGTAAGCCTTGTCACGGGCGATTTCCGCTACGCCGACACGATCCTGTTCACCGGTGCCGATACCCACGGTGGCCAGGTCCTTGACATAAAGAACCGAATTGGACGTGACGCCTGACTCGACCAGCCAACCGAAAAGTAAATCCTCGTACTCCTTATCGGTGGGCATACGCTTGGTTTCATAGACTTTTCCGTCAACTTCACAGCGGGCCGGTTCAAGGTCTGCGCGCGACCGGGCCTGGGGGACAAAGGACCACTGGGCGATGATGCCGCCGTCGATCAGGCTCTTGAATTCAACACAGCGTTTGCCGACGAATTCCTGCAATCGCTCAATATTGCCGATACGGATGATGCGCAGGTTCTTTTTACGGGAGAAGATGTCCATTACCCCTGACTCGAAGTCCGGTGCCACGACCACTTCTGCGTACTGGTTGCAGACGGCTTCGGCGGTGGCTTTATCCACGCTGCGGTTGAGGGCGATACAGCCGCCAAAGGCCGCCACCCGATCCGCCAGGTTGGCTTTGACGTAGGCGTTTTCCAGGCTGTCGGCCTGGGCGACGCCGCACGGGTTGTTGTGTTTGACAATCACTGCAGTGGGCCGGTTGGTAAAATAGCGCAGGATGTTGAGAGAATTGTCGGCGTCGGTCAGGTTGGTTTTCCCCGGATGCTTGCCGGACTGAAGCAGTTCGATGTCCGAGGCCAGATACTGGCCGGGCTGAATCGTTTCGGTTTCACCCAATATCAGATTGCCGTTGACCATCCGGTACAAGGCCGCTTCCTGACCGGGATTCTCACCGTAACGCAAGCCCTTTTGAACGCCGTCGATGGTCCAGGTCACCTTTTCATAAAACAGGGTCTGGCGCTTCTCCTGGTCTACGAAACTGACCTCCATTTGGGGGGGGAAGTGGTCATCCATGATGGTGCGGTACATCTTTTTCAGATCATCAGCCATAATACTGCTCCTTTGGTCAGTTCAAGGTGCAAATCAATACGCGTGAAAGCGCTGGTTTCACGCGCTGCACAGTAAGCTTGATAGTGTTCGTTGACAGTAAAAACGCATCTACCCATGGGGTGTTCATTCTGGTTAGAGGCATTTCTCAGAATGTGTAGGCGTTTTTGACCGCTTCAACGTCGGTATCGGCCAGATATCTGGCGATGGCCGTATCGTAGGCGGCCGTGTGATCGAAGGCTTTGCAGGCCAGCCGGTAGCGCAGGTCGAGGGATATGCTGCCATTGCCGGCGGCCATCTCATCGGCAATGCGACCATAGTCGTCCGGGTCAACGACCGATGCCACGCGGATGAAATTCTTGGCCGACGCACGGATCATACAGGGGCCACCGATATCGATGTTGCCACGGGCGTTTTCCGGCGTAATGCCGGCTTTGGCGATGGTTTCCCGAAATGGGTAGAGGTTGACTACAACCATATCGATGGGCAAGCTGTCGGTTCGTTTCAGATCGGCCTGGTGTGCGTCGTTGTACGTTTCGGTGAGAAGTCCAAGATAGATTTTAAAGTCCAGGGTTTTGACCAGCCCGCCCTGGGTTTCCGGTTGACCGGTGTAGTCGGAAACCTGGGTGAGACATCCTGCCGCCTGATCCCCCAGAATCTCTTTTAGTTTGGCGAAGGTGCCCCCGGTGGAAAAAATCCGCGTGTCCGGATTGGCGGCCAGCAGCCGGGGAACAAATGTCTCGAGCCCGCTTTTATCAGACACACTGATCAGCACGTGGTTGATTTTGACTTGATTGTCAATTTTTTCTACAACGTTCATTGTCATTCGTTTTTACCTTTCTCCTTTATATTCTTCCAGAAAGCGGTTGAAAAAATCGGTCATGAATCGATGTCGCGTATCGGCCAACCGGCGGCCGGTGGGGGTGAGGATGCGTTCCCGGATTCTGGACAGCTTGACCACGTATTCACGATATCCCGTATCATTGACGGAGTAGGCCGGTGATTGGGCAACATCCACCTCCGGGCTGTGCAATCGGGCGCCCAGTTCCCCGGCGAACAAAAAGGCCCGGGCCACCCCGATGGCGCCGATGGCATCCAACTTGTCCGCATCAAAGAGCACTTTTGCTTCCAGTGTTCGGGGACCTTCCCCCCGGCGGAAGCGATGGGCGGCAATGCAGTGGATGATATTCTTCCGGCGGTTGGCGTCAAGGGGCATCTCGGATAGTATTTCCCGGGCCATGATGGCACCGGTCTCGGCATGGCAGCGTTTGCCGTCAGTGCGGTCCTGATCGGCGCGGCCGATGTCATGCAGGTATGCGGCGGCTTCGACGACCAGCAAATCCGCGCCTTCGGCGATGCCGATGCGCCGACACAGGCGATGCACGCGCAAGGTATGGTCCCAGTCATGGCTTCCTCGAACCTGAGAAAAGTGGCCCCGGGCCTGTTCGCGAATATGGGACAACAGGGGCAGAGCGTCGTCCGGCAAGGGGGCCGCGGCATAGGTACGGCAGGGGCGATGGGTCATGAATGGTTTACCGTCCTTTGATCGTCTACCGGCAAAAGCCGGCGCAGCGGATCACTGCGTTGATGTTGGGTCGAAAATTACCGGTTGCTTGGCCGTTTTGGGTCATTCAAAGGCCATGACACCTTCCCATCGTTGATACTCCGTGTCGGTGGGCAGACCAAGCGATGCGATCAAAGCGATAATCTCCGGGTCGTTGAACCGCAGGTAGGGGTTGACCGCTCGCTCATCATCCAACGTGGAGAAAACATGACGTTTGTCGTAACGGGCAGCAACGGCATCAATGGCTGGATTGTCCGGTGTCAGGTGGCGCGCAAAGGCCAATGACGCCTCGACATAGTCATGGCCGGCGTAGATGCGCGTGGAGCCGGGGTAACCCATCAGCATCCGGATGGAATGATAAAATGCGTTCAGATCTTCCGAGAAACAATAGCCCACCGTGCCGTTGAACAAGGTGTCGCCGGTAACCAGAAAACCGTCGGCGGCAAAGGTGACCGAATCTTCGGTATGGCCCGGTGTGCGGCGGACGATCACCGCTTCACCGCCCAGATCAATCGTCTGTTGGTCGGCAAACCGGTGGTGATCGAGAAAGGTGGCAGCGGATGCCGCAACCAATCGCTGGGTGCCCGCCGTGTGATCTTCGTGACCATGGGTATTGGTCACGGCGGTAAGGGATAGGCCGTGTTGGGTAACATAGGCAAGTATTTCATCCACGGCGCCGCCGTCGATGGCCAACGCTTTTGCATTGGCAACCAACAGATACCCCAGATTGTCGCCACCATAAAAAAATTGTTTGATTTTCATTCGTTTGTTTTACGCAGATCAAGTGGAAGAATGATACGACTTGCTGCAATCGGCATGTCCATGATGCGTTTGCCAGTCGTGCGATTAGATTAAATGTTCACCGTCGCCAAGTCAACAGTTGGTCGACCCGTTTTGGCATGTCTTTGATATTGATTGGGTCAACATTGGCCGGACGGCAAGGTGAATAATGAAAAATCAAATATAATATTAAAAGGTAAGGCGCATCACCGGGCAGCCTTGAGAAATCGTCGGGGCCCTGAGCGAGGCAGTGATGGGCCAGGACTGCGGTCAGGCGGATTTGAGACTACCCTCCACTTTCCTCCACCATTATTGGCATCCCATTCGCTGGTATTTAACTTTCAAAAATTATTAGTAAAATTTTGTATTCAGGCTTTAATTTTCCCTTGACACCTTGTAAATTTTATATTTTTATTTATTATAAGTGGATCAAAGTGGATGAAAATGGTGACCAATGTTCCGAGGCAGCTCATTTCATACCATTGATAAAAAAGGGCGGATTATTATACCGTCCCGTTTTCGGGATATCATTGCAAATACCGGCCAGGATTTGATCATGATTACGCGTATGGATAGCTGCCTTTTTGCCTATTGTATGGATGAGTGGACCGAAATTGAAAATAAAATACTTCATCTTCCCCAAAAAAGCGACTTCATGCGTCGTTTTCAGCGCATTTTCATCGGAAGCTGCCAGGAATGCAAATGTGACGCCCAAGGGCGGGTGCTGATTCCACCAGCCCTGAAAAAATACGCCGAACTGGATAAAGAGATCGTATTGGTCGGCGTGATCGACCGTTTCGAAATCTGGTCCAAGCAAAAGTGGGATCACGAAAACGAACAAATGGATATTGATCTGGGCGATGAGCAGGTACGGCAGGAGATTGCCCAACTGGGGCTTTAACGCATGTCAGTCTATCATGTCACCGCCATGCGCGACCAAGCGGTGGCAATGCTGGCGTGCCAGCCGGGCAAAATCATTGTGGATGGCACCTTGGGAGGATGCGGTCACGCCCGGCTGATCTGTGAACAAATTGTCCCTGGCGGGACCTTCATCGGTATCGATCAGGACCAGGATGCCATTGATCAAGCCCATCGCGTGCTTCCCATCGGTGTTCCCTGGATCCACATTGTCCACGGCAATTTTGTGGACCTTCCGTTGTATCTTTCACAACTAGGCATTGATGCCGTGGACGGCATTCTTATCGATATCGGACTTTCCCTGCATCAGATAGAAGCCAGTGGGCGCGGGTTCAGTTTTAACCGTGACGAGCCGTTAGACATGCGCATGGATGCGCGTAATGCGACAACCGCAGCCGACATGGTCGCATCCATGAGTGAGCGGGAACTGGCGACGGTCTTCAGCCGATATGGCGAAGAACGTTGGGCGATGCGCATCGCCCGCCACTTGGTGGCAACACGTAAGGTGACACCGATCACCACCAGCGGTCAATTGGCCCGGCTGGTGGTCGAGGCGGTTCCGGCCGCAGCAAGGCGTCGGAAAATTCACCCGGCCACCAAGGTGTTTATGGCGTTGCGCATTGCGGTAAACCGGGAGCTGGATGTGCTCGACCGTTTCCTGGAAACGGCCGTGGATCTGCTTAACCCCGGTGGGCGCCTGTGCGTGCTGGCTTTTCATTCGCTGGAAGACCGGATTGTCAAACGCCGGTTCCGGACCATGGAACGACCGTGTACCTGTCCACCGTCGTTTCCCCAATGTGTCTGTGGGCGGCGTCCCACGGTCAAGGTGTTGACCCGCAAAGTGGTCCGGCCATCAGCGAAAGAGATTCAGCGCAACCCCATGGCACGCAGTACGCGGCTGAGAGGGGTGGAGAAATTATAATGATTGGATTGGTCAGTGCCCCGCCCCATCAGCGGGCCGGGCAGAGCGAAAAAAAGGTCATGGGCGCGAAGAATAGAAAGGTGCCGCCGCCCAGAAAAACCCATACCGGTCTTTGGATCATACTCATGGTCTTCTTGTTCGCTGAAGCCCTGCTGTATGCCTGGTGCCGGGTGCAATGCGTCAATGCCGGCTACGGCATCGATCATGAAATGCGCAGACAAGAGGCGCTGCTCAAGCAGTGTAATTCGTTGAATATTGAAATGGCCCGGCTCAAGTCGCCGGAACGGATCGAAGCCATTGCCCGAACACGGCTGGGGCTGGTGATGCCGGATTCTCATCAAAGGGTAATGTTACCATGACCACTACCTCCATTCATCGAACACGGCTAAGGGCTGGCATCGTCGGCATTCTGTTTACGATTGTGCTGCTCGTTATCAGTGCCCAGGCAATCCGCTTGCATGTGTTCGAGGGCGCCTGGCTTTCCGAACGGGCCGCCAGGGAATACGAACGCAATATGGTGGTCGAAGGCAAACGCGGGGCCATCACCGATCGCAACGGTAACCCCCTTGCCGTCAGCATTGAAAGCCCTTCCATTGCCGCCTATCCCCGTCGGATCAAGGATCGTCAGGGGACCGCGGCACAGCTGGCCCAGGTGTTGGGGCAACCCGCCGACAGCATCGATGAAAAGTTGAATCCCAAGCGATCGTTTGTCTGGATCAAGCGGCAGGCGTCGCCCAAGCAGGCGGATCAAGTGAAGGCCCTGGCCCTTGACGGTATCGATTTCATTCCCGAGCATACCCGTGTCTATCCAGGCAAAACCCTGGCCGCCCAACTGGTGGGGTTTTCCGGTATTGACGGCCATGGATTGGAGGGCATGGAGTTTTACTTTGATGCCACCTTGAAAGGCACGCAAAAGGAAATCACGGTTCTTGAAGATGCCTTGGGACGCCGTTTTGAAGGGGCTGAAATACCGGCCCATCTGGGACAGGGCAACAGCGTCGTACTCACGATCGACCGCGCCATCCAGCATATTGCCCAGAAAGCGCTGGAAGCGTCGGTCTCTGAATTTGAAGCGGCATCCGGTATGGCCGTGGTCATGGCGCCGGCGACCGGTGAGGTGCTGGCCCTGGCGCACTATCCTTTTTATAATCCCAATCGCTACGGGCAGTTCGACCGAGAATTATGGCGCAACCGGGCCATGACCGATTCATTCGAACCCGGTTCGACGATGAAGATGTTCAGTGTGGCGGCTGCCATTGATAGCGGGACCTGTTCCCCGTCGACCATTTTTTATTGTGAAAACGGTGAGTATCGTATCGGCCGCAACATCATCCATGACACCAAGTCCCATGGATGGCTGTCCCTGCAGCAGATTGTGAAGTACTCGAGCAATATCGGCTCGGTCAAAATGGCTCAAAAGCTGGGGGCTCAGCAATTGTATGCCTACCTGAGCGCTTTCGGTTTCGGTCAGCGCTCCGGCATCTCCTGTCCTGGAGAAACGTCCGGTAGTCTGAGCGCGTTCAATACCTGGTCGACCATCGACACCGGGGCCATTTCCTTTGGGCAGGGGGTTTCTGTTTCGGCCATCCAGCTGATCACGGCGGCATCGGCCATCGCCAATGGCGGCGTACTCATGAAGCCGCTCTTGGTCAAGGCCATCGTTGATCGCAACGGCCAGGCGGTTGCAGCGTTTTCTCCTGAAACGGTGCGGCGCGTGATTTCCCCACAAACCGCGGCCACCATGCGACAAATTTTAAAATCCGTGATCAGCGAAGGGGGGACCGGTGTCAATGCCGCGCTCAAAGGATACACCGTGGGGGGCAAAACCGGCACGGCCCAGAAAATTGACAAAAGCGGTACCTATGCCAAAGGGAAATACCTTGCCTCCTTTTTGGGGTTTGCTCCGGTGGACCAGCCGGAATTGGCCATTCTGGTGGTTGTGGACGAGCCCAAAAAAAAGGACTACGGCGGCATTGTGGCTGCACCGGCGTTCCGCCAGATCGCCCTGGAAACCTTAAGTTATCTCAACATCCCACCGGGACCCGACGCCGACCGGTTGCGCGTGTCCCGGGGAAACCGAGCCAACGGATGAAACTTTCAGTGCTCATGAAAACCTTAAGCGGCATCGTCACCGACCAGCGGTATGCGGATGCCGACCCGGAGGTTACCGCCCTGTGTTATGATTCGCGGCGGGTCGTTCCCGGCGCCTTGTTTGTGGCCGTCGCGGGGTTTTCCGTGGATGGGCACCGGTTCATTCCCGATGCTGTGGACCGGGGTGCTGTGGCCGTGGTGTGCGGCAAGCCGGTCCAGGCCGATGTGGCGGTGGTCCAGGTCAGCGATCCGCGAGCCGCGTTGGCCAGGTTGGCCGTACAATTTTACTTCCGCCCCGCCGACCAGATGACACTGGTGGGGGTGACCGGTACCAGTGGCAAGACCACGGTTACCTATTTATTGGAAGGTATCCTGGAAAAGGCCGGCTACCGGCCCGGGGTGGTGGGAACAATCAATTACCGGTACGCCGGAAAGGTTTTTGACAACCCGGTGACCACGCCCGAATCCGCTGATTTGCAGCATATTTTCCGGCAGATGGTCAATCTTGGCACCACCCATGCGGTCATGGAGGTCTCTTCGCATGCCCTGGATCTGTCGCGGGTTGACGGATGCCGTTTCGATCTGGCCGTGTTCACCAACCTGAGTCACGATCATTTGGATTATCACAAGGATATTGAGGACTATTGGCGCTGCAAGCGCCGGCTGTTCGTCGATTATCTCAAGCCGGCCGACCGCCGGCAGGCGGTGCGTGCCGTGGTCAATGCGGATGATCCCAAGGGCAGGCTGCTGGCAGAGATATTGGGGGCGGCGGCTTTGCGCAGTGCGGCCAAAGGCGTTGGTGACATCACCATCCAACAGGCAACACGGGATTTAACGGGGCTGCGCGGTATTATTCGCACACCCCGGGGCGATATTGAATTTAATTCTCCGCTGGTGGGGGATTTCAATCTGGACAATATTCTCAGTGCCACGGGGGCGGCCCTGGCCCTTGGCATCGCGCCGGCCGCCATCGCCGCCGGTATCCATGCCAGCGGGTGCGTGCCCGGGCGCCTGGAACGGATCATGGAGGGCGGCGAGCGCTTCGTTTTCGTGGATTACTCCCACAAACCGGACGCCCTGGACAATGCCCTGGGCGCCCTTCGTAAACTCACCCGCGGCCGCCTGATTACCGTGTTTGGCTGCGGTGGGGACCGTGATCCCAGTAAACGGCCGGTGATGGGAGAAATCGCCGCCCGGCTCAGTGATCTGACGGTGGTGACCTCGGACAATCCCCGTTCGGAAGATCCGCTTGCCATTATCGACCAGGTGGAAGCCGGGGTGCGCAAGGCCGGCGGGCAGCGAATAAAGATCGGTGAAATACAGCGTTCCCGTCAGGGCAGCGAATACCTGGTGGAACCGGACCGGCGGGCCGCCATCCGGCTGGCTATTAAGGCCGCCCACGAAGGCGATGCCGTGCTGATTGCCGGCAAGGGGCATGAGACGTATCAGATCCTGGCCGATCGGACGATCCACTTCGACGACCGGGAAGTGGCTCGCGAGATTTTAGCCGATATGCACAGCACCGGAGGGCCGCCATCATGACGCCTTATGCATGGACAGCGGCGGACATTTTGCAAGCCACCGGCGGGACCCTTTTATCCGGGGCGCCTGAGACGGCATTTAGCAGTATCGGCATTGATTCGCGCAGCATTGTCGCGGGTCAGCTTTTTGTGGCCATTGCCGGTGAAACCCATGACGGGCATCGTTTTGTGACCGATGTGCTGGGTCGCGGGGTGGCCGGCGTGGTGGTGGATGCCGCCCAGTTGGGGCGGTTGCCCGTGGATCAGATGACGGCCCACGGCCGGGTATGTGTGAGTGTGAACGATACCACACGGGCGCTGGGAGACATGGCACGCTTCAACCGCCGGCGGGGAGCGCTTGCGGTTCTGGCCGTGACCGGGTCCAATGGCAAAACATCGACCCGTACGCTGATGGAAACGGTTGTCGGTCAGCAGTTGACGACCCTGGCCACCACCGGCAACCTGAACAACCACATCGGGCTGCCCCTGACCCTGTTCCGGCTTGCACCGGATCACCAGGCGGCGGTACTGGAACTGGGCATGAATCACCCGGGAGAGATCCTTTACCTGGGCGGCATCTGCGAGCCGGATGTGGGCGTGATCACCAATGTGGGACCGGCTCATCTGGAGGGGCTGGGCAGCCTTGCCAATGTTGCCCGCGCCAAGGCAGAACTGCTGGCCACCATCCGGGCCGGCGGCACGGCTGTTTTAAACGCCGATGATCCGTTGGTGGCGGCCATGGCCGATGGGTTCGCGCACCGGGTGGTCTATTACGGTACCACCGCAAAAGCTCAGGTACGAGCTGAGAATATCGTGCTCACCGATGCGGGAACGGCTTTTACCTTGATCACACCGTCCGGCAGCCTTCCCGTAACCCTGGCCACGCCGGCCCGCGTGATGGTATTCAATGCCCTGGCCGCGGCAGCCGTCGGTGAGGTCGTGGGGATTGCCCTGGATCGGATCAAGACCGGGTTGGAGGCCTTTGTCCCCCAGGCCGGACGCATGGGCATTCGCACATTAGGCCGGGACATCCGGCTCGTGGACGACAGCTACAACGCCAACCCCGCCTCCATGGCGGCCGCCATCGAGACCCTGGCCCGCATGGGCGGCCAGCGCCGAACCATTGCCGTTTTGGGGGATATGCTGGAATTGGGCGACCAGGCCGAGGCACTGCACCGACAAATCGGCCGGGCCGTGGGTGATCACCGGATTAACCGGCTCTATGTGACCGGTGCGTTTGCACAGGATGTGGCCGACGGGGCCCGGCAGGGCGGCATGGCCCCGGATCGAATCGTCAGCGACGCTAAACCCGCCCTTACCGATCAGCTCGCAGCGGATCTTGAGACCGGCGATATCGTGCTGGTCAAAGGCTCGCGGGGAATGGCCATGGAGACCGTGGTTGAGGCCGTTTGCGATTGGGCGGACGACAAATAATTTTTTCCATGCCGGCAGGCACACTGGCCGATGGCGTTCGTATATATAAATAAGGAATCATCGATACCTCATGATCTATCACCTTTTATACCCGCTGCATACCAGTGTGGCGGTGTTCAATGTGTTCCGATACATTACTTTTCGGACCATTTATGCCAGTCTGACGGCATTTTTGATCTGTTTTTTCCTGGGGCCCTGGGTGATCCGCCGGCTTTCCATGTTGCAGGTGGGGCAGTATATCCGCGAGGACGGTCCTCAGGATCATCAAAAAAAGGCCGGCACACCGACCATGGGCGGTGTACTGATCATTTTTGCCGTGGTCGGATCCACCTTGCTGTGGGGCGATCTGACCAATCCCTATGTGTGGATCACCCTTTTGGCGACCCTTGGATTCGGGACGATCGGGTTCGTCGATGACTACCTGATGCAGGTGAAAAAACGCAACTTAGGGTTGACCGCCCGTCAGAAACTGCTCCTGCAGGTGATTCTGGCGCTTCTGGTGGGGGCTTTGGCCTTTTGGGTGCCTGATTTCTCAACCCAGATCAGTGTCCCTTTTTTCAAACGGCTGACGCCTGACCCGGGATGGGGATATATCTTTTTTGCGGCGTTTGTCATCGTTGGTGCGTCCAACGCTGTCAATCTGACCGATGGTCTGGATGGCCTGGCCATCGGACCGGTCGCGGTGGCTGCCGGAACCTACATGATTTTTGCCTATGCGGCCGGCCATGCGCGCATTGCCGAGTACTTGCAAATCACACCGGTGGCGGGTTGCGGAGAAATCACCGTTTACTGCGGGGCCCTGGTCGGTGCGGGCATGGGATTTTTATGGTTCAATGCCTATCCGGCGCAAGTGTTCATGGGCGATGTGGGATCGCTTTCCATGGGGGCCTCACTGGGCACCGTGGCCGTGATCACCAAGCAGGAAATTCTCCTGGTCCTGGTGGGCGGCTTGTTTGTGATCGAGGCGCTGTCGGTGATTTTTCAGGTGGGCTTTTTCAAAATGACCAAAGGACGGCGTATCTTCCGCATGGCGCCATTGCATCATCATTTTGAATTAAAGGGGTGGCCGGAGCCCAAGGTCATTGTCCGTTTCTGGATTATCGCCATTGCCCTGGCGTTGATCTCCATGAGTACATTGAAACTGCGCTAACGGTAGGGGACATTCATGAATTATTCGAACAAGCGTATCGTGGTGGTTGGACTGGGACGGTCCGGTGTGGCCACGGCACGCTTTCTGACCCACCGGGGCGCCCGGGTGACGGTAACGGATCGCAAGGGAGCGGACGCACTGGCCGACAGTGTCGCCGCCTTGGCCGGATTGAATCTGACCCTGAAGCTGGGGGGGCATGACCCAACGGATTTTGAGACCGCCGATCTGGTGGTGCTCAGCCCCGGGGTTCCCCATATTCAGCCGGTACTGGAACCGGCCTGGGCCAACGGCACGCCGGTGATCGGAGAAATGGAACTGGCGGCCGCTAACATCACTGAGCCGGTTATTGCGGTGACCGGCACCAACGGAAAGACCACGACAACGGAGCTACTGGGACAAATGTTGAAGAACAGCGGAAAAACAGTGTTCGTGGGAGGCAATATCGGAACCCCGTTGACCGACTATGCCGACGGGCTGCATGGAAAAGCCGATGTAGTGGTGGCCGAGACGAGTAGTTTCCAGTTGGACACCATTGTTGATTTCCGGCCGTCAACCGCTGTGATGCTCAACATTACCGATGATCATCTGGATCGATATGCCTCTTTCGAGGCTTACGCCGAGTCCAAATGGCGGATTTTCGAGAATCAACATCCCACGGATGCGGCCATTTTCAGTGCCCTGGATGCCACGGTGACGGCGATGCTGGCAAAGCATCCGCCCAAAGCCCGGCGACAGATGTTTTCGGACCAGGCGGTGGTTAATGGGGCGCAGATTTTAAAGGACAAGATCCTGCTGTTCGCAGAAGGCCGGCCGGTGGGGTCCTATGCGTTGGATCAGACCGCCCTCATCGGGCCCCATAACCGTGAGAACATTGCCGCCGCCTGCCTGGCCGCTCGGGAGCAGGGGGCCACGGATAGCGGTATCCAGCAGACCATCGATACGTTCAAGGGACTGGCGCATCGGCTGGAGCCGGTGGGGACGGTGCGCGGGATCCGGTTCGTCAACGATTCCAAGGCGACCAATGTGGATGCCGTGAAACGCGCCCTGGAGTGTTTTGACCGACCGGTGGTGCTGATCATGGGGGGCTTGAACAAAAAGGGCGATTTCAGCAGGCTTAAATCCCTGGTCCATCACCGGGTGAAAACCCTGGTGGCCATGGGGCAGGCCAAAGACGAGATCATCACGGCCCTGGCCGGTGATCCCGGCCACGGTATTCTCGAAGCCGATTCCATGGAGCAAGCGGTGCAAAAGGCCTTTGACGCGGCGGTGGACGGTGACACGGTATTGCTTTCACCCGCCTGTGCCAGCTTTGACATGTTTACCAGTTACGCCCAGCGGGGCGAACGATTTAGGCAAATTGTGGAGCGAATGCGATGAACACGGCAGCCAAGCGCAACCGGGATACGACCCAGCCCGTGGCCTATGACCTGGGGTTGTTGTTTCCTGTGCTGCTTTTGGTGGGCATGGGCATTATTATGGTTTACAGTGCCAGTTCCGCCCTGGCGCTTCAACGATTTGGCAGTGACTACTATTTTCTCAAACGCCAGGCCATGTTTTCCCTTGCCGGTATCGTCGTGCTGGTGGGCTTCAGTTACATCCCTTTTCGGCTTTACCGGCTGTTGACCTATCCGGTCCTTTTGCTGGGGATCGGCATGCTGGTGGCGGTGATTTTCAGCGGATGGGGGGTGAGTGCCGGTGGCTCCACCCGCTGGCTGCAGTTCGGTCCGCTTCGTTTTCAGCCGGCCGAGCTGGCTCGCATGGCGCTGGTCATCTATCTGGCCTATTCCATGAGCAAAAAGGACGAACTGCTACGTGATTTTTATGTGGGCTTTTTGCCTCACCTGATTGTTCTGGGGGTGCTGCTCCTGCTGCTCATGGCCCAGCCGGATTTTGGCTCGGTGGTGATTTTTGCCGCCTTGACCTGGATTATGCTTTTTGTCGGCGGATGCCGTCTCAGCCATCTTTTAGGCGTGATTTTGCTTTTCCTCCCCCTGATCTGGCTTCTCATGAACCAGGCCGAGTACCGGGTCAAGCGGCTGATGAGTTTTTTGCATCCCTGGGAGCATTCAAGCGATGCGGGCTATCAGATCGTGCATTCGTTCATGGCCTTTGGTACCGGTGGTATCACCGGCGCGGGGATCGGCAAGGGGTATCAGAAATTGTTTTACCTTCCCGAACCGCACACGGATTTTATTTTTTCAGTGATCGGAGAAGAGTTGGGGCTGATCGGGGTGATGATCGTGATTATCCTTTACGGCATTATGCTGATGCGGGGCATTCGCATTGCCCGGCATGCCCAGGACCCTTTTGGCGCCTTCCTGGCCATGGGCATTACGGTGGCCATTGGTCTGCAGGTGTGCATCAACATGGGCGTCACCCTGGGGCTTTTGCCCACCAAGGGGTTGGCATTGCCGTTTCTCAGTTACGGCGGCACCAGTCTTTTAATCAACATGGCGGCGGTGGGAATCATGATGAACATCGGGGCGCGCGATGCCAGATACTGAAGCCAATACGGCCTGGCGGCCGCTAAGCATAGTCGTTGCCGGTGGGGGCACGGGTGGACACCTGTTCCCCGGCATTGCCGTGGCCACTGTTTTTGTCCACCGCAACGACCAGAGCCGGATTTTGTTTGTGGGCGCCGGCAGACCCCTGGAGAAAGCGGCCCTGGCCCGGGCGGGCTTTGTCCAGCGCGTCATCGCCATCGAAGGCATCAAGGGCCGGGGGATCTGGCCCAAGATGCGGGCCATGCTGAAAATTCCCGGCGCGGTCTGGCACTCGCTGGGCATCCTGGGCGACACCCAGGCCGATCTGGTGGTTGGCCTGGGCGGGTATTCCGCTGGCCCGGTGGCCCTGGCCGCCTGGCTCAAGGGCATTCCGGTGGTGCTGTGTGAACAGAACAGTGTTCCCGGTATGACCAACCGGATGCTGATCCCGCTGGCCAAGCGGATTTATGTGAGCTTCGATGATACCAAAGGCACGGTCGGGCTGCCTAAAAAGCGCTTTACCGGCAATCCAATCCGCCAGGAGATTCTGGATGCGCGCAGCCTGCCAGCAGGCGAAAAAGACCGTTTCAGCGTCCTGGTGGTGGGGGGCAGCCAAGGGGCGCATGCTATCAATCTGGCGTTTATGGAGGCCTTGCCGCATCTGAAACGAAAAGACCGTATGCGGATTGTCCACCAGACCGGTGAGGCGGACCAGGATAAGGTTGCCGCAGCGTATCAGGCAGCAGACGTGGATGCCGAGGTCAAGGCCTTTTTCCACGATATGGCGTCCCGCTACCACGCGGCGGATCTGGTGGTCTGCCGGGCCGGGGCCACTACGGTGGCCGAGTTGACGGCTTTGGGCAAGGCGGCATTGTTTATCCCGTTTCCCTTTGCCACGGACAATCATCAGGCGCACAATGCACAGCGCCTGGTTGACCAGGGGGCGGCCATGCTGGTGCTGGAACGTGACCTGAGCGGACCGTGGCTGGCCGGGCAACTGGACGCGCTGGCCGCCGCGCCGCAACGGCTGGAAGAAATGGCGGATCACGCCAGGGCGCTGGGCAAGCCCAATGCCGCCCAGGCCATTGCGGATGACTGTTATCAATTGCTGGACAACACATCCTAAACCCAAGCACTTTCCATGTTCAGGATCGATGGAACGCGGACCATATTAATATGTATCTGAAAAAATACCATATCCATTTCGTTGGCATCGGCGGTATCGGCATGAGCGGCATCGCTGAGCTGCTTCTCAACCTGGGGTATCAGGTTTCCGGTTCCGATGTGAAGGCCTCGGATATCACGGCCAACCTGGCACGGCTGGGGGGCGATATTCATATCGGCCACCGGGCCGAGCAGATTGCCGGTGCGGATGTGGTGGTGGTGTCCTCGGCCATCGATCTGGCCAACCCGGAAGTGGCGGCCGCCCGGCAGGCGACCATTCCGGTGATCCCGCGGGCCGAAATGCTGGCCGAGCTGATGCGCCTCAAATACTCCGTGGCCGTTGCCGGCGCCCATGGCAAAACATCGACCACCTCCCTGGTTGCCAATGTGCTGGCTGGCGGCGGTCTGGATCCCACGGTGGTGATCGGCGGCAAGCTGAAAAGCATCGGCCGCAACGCGGTGTTGGGCCAGGGAGACTTTATCGTGGCCGAGGCCGATGAAAGTGACGGCTCATTCCTCAAATTTTCTCCGGCGATTGCCGTGGTGACCAATATTGATCGCGAACATCTTGATTTCTACGCTGATCTGACTGCGATCAAAAATGTCTTTCTTGATTTTATCGACCGGATTCCCTTTTACGGCCTGGCGGTTCTGTGTCTGGACAATGAACCGCTCCAGGATCTGTTGCCCCGGATCAAAAAGCGCTTTACCACCTACGGCCGGAGTGCGCAGGCGGATTACCAGGCCCGCGATATCCGCTTTGGTGATATGCAAAGCCACTTCACGGTGCTCTACCGCGAAGACAATTTAGGGGAGTTCAACCTCTCCATGCCGGGCATGCACAATGTCTACAACGCCCTGGCCGCCATTGCCGTGGGGCGTGAACTCGACATTCCCCTGGCCGCGATCAAAGAAGCCCTGTCCACGGCCGAAGGCGTGCAGCGGCGTATGGAGATCAAGGGACGGATCAACGACCTGGTTGTGGTGGACGATTACGGCCACCATCCCACGGAGATTCAGGTTACCCTCCAGGCGGTAAAGGACAATTGGCCGGACCGACGCAAAGTGGTGGTCTTTCAGCCCCATCGCTATACCCGCACCCAGTCCCTGATGCCGGATTTTGTGAGATCGTTCAATAACAGCGACGTTCTGGTGGTGCTGCCCATTTATGCGGCCAGTGAATCCCCCATCGAGGGGGTCACCGCAAAAGCCCTGGGTGACGGGATCAGAGCCCATGGGCACCGCAACGTGGATTGCCTGGAAAGCCTGGACGCCTGTGTCGCGCACCTGGAAACGATCCTGGCCCCCGGTGATTTGTTGCTGACCCTGGGTGCCGGTGATGTTTACCGCGTCGGTGAGATGCTCCTTAAGCGGCGATCCAGATAAACAGCAACGATCACGAATTCGAAATCCCAACAGGCGTACACCTATTCAGAAAAAAACAGAACCAAAGACATAGAGACCGGAACATGTAACCCAAAAGAACCCAAAGCCCGGGATGAATCATTGAAATCAACCCGCAAGAATCGCTTTAAGAAAGAGAATGCCGCCCGGCGGACGCGCCTGCGGGGGAACGTGCGCTGGCTTGTCAAGGCGGTAGCAATCGGCCTGGCCCTGATTACGGCCAGTGCCGGGTTTATTCTCGTGCATGATTTTTTTGTGCAAAGTTCACAATTTTTTGCTCAGGACATCGAGGTCCGTGGCAACCAGCGGCTGAGCCAACAGCAGGTGATGAAAATCGCCGAGATCGACGCGCAAACCAATATCCTTTCACTCAATCTGACGACAACACGCAAGCGCTTGTTGGCCGATGCGTGGATCGCCGATGCCACGGTCAGCCGAAAGATTCCTTCGCAGATTACCATCTCCATCCGCGAAGAACAGCCCCTGGCTCTGTTGGAGATGGACGATGACCGGGACTTTTTACTCAATACCGACGGTCGGGTATTCAAACGTGCGGTCGAAACGGATGGGGACCGGCTGCCGCGTGTCCAGGGATTGACTTTTGGTGACCTGCCCGTTGTCGGCAAACCGGACACGGAAGCGTTTAGTGCGGTGATGCGCCTTTTGCGCCTGACCTTTGAGAAAGACAGTGCCCTGGCGTTTGCGGGGTTGCGCTGGATCCATATGGACCGTGAGATCGGCGCCACCGTTTATACCGCCACCGGTGACCGGACCATTAAGCTGGGATTTGGTCAATATCGGGAAAAGTGCGATGCTCTTGGGCGTCTGATGGCGCGGATGAAAAATGACAGCCGGTTGATCCACTCCCAGGTCATTGATCTTTATGATGTCAATCGAATTGTGATTACCCTGGCGCCGACCGGTGCATCTGACTCGGGTCAGGAGGAGGTGTAAGTTGCACGGATCAAAAGAGAGCAATATCGTCGTTGGCCTGGATATCGGCACCACCAAGATCTGCGCCGTGGTGGGTGAGGTATTGGGCCGCGAGATCAACATCATTGGCATCGGCACGCATCCTTCCGTCGGTTTGCGCAAAGGGGTTGTGGTCAACATTGAATCCACCGTGGATTCGATCAAAAAAGCCGTGGAAGAGGCCGAATTGATGGCCGGTTGCGAAATATCGTCGGTCTACGCCGGCATCGCCGGCGGCCACATCACCGGATTCAACAGCCGGGGGATTGTGGCCATCAAGGGGCCGGAGATCACCCCGCAGGATGTGGAGCGGGTGATTGACGCCGCACGGGCAGTGGCCATCCCCATGGATCGAGAGGTTATCCATGTATTGCCCCAAGAGTATATTGTTGATGACCAGATCGGTATCCAGAATCCGGTGGGGATGGCCGGGGTTCGTCTGGAGGCCAAAATCCACATTGTTACCGGTGCGGTGACCTCGGCCCATAATATTGTCAAGTGCGCCAACCGGGCCGGGCTGGATGTTTGCGATATTGTGCTGGAGAGTCTGGCCTCGGGGGAAGCCGTGCTGACCGAGGAGGAAAAACAACTGGGTACCGGCCTGCTCGATCTTGGCGGCGGAACCAGCGACCTGGCGATTTTTTCGAGCAAAAATATTCGGCATACCTTTGTGCTCGCCCTGGGGGGAGACAACCTGACCAATGATATCGCCATTGGAGTACGGGCCCCCCTGAACGAAGCCGAGCGCATCAAACGCAAATACGGAACCTGCATCGCGGCGACCATCAATCCAGAGGAAACCATTGAAGTGCCGGGGATGGGGGGGCGCCAGCCCCGCAAGCTGCCCCGGCAGGTATTGGGTGAAATCCTGGAACCGCGCATGGAGGAAATTTTTTCTCTGATTCACCGTGAGATTTACCGCGCCGGTATGGAGAACATGATCGCCTCTGGGATGGTGCTCTCCGGTGGAACCTCGCTGCTTGATGGGGCCACCGACGTTGCCGAATCCATTTTCGGTGTACCGACGCGGCTAGGCACCCCTTCCGGCATTGGTGGGCTGACCGATGTGGTCAACAATCCCATGTACGCAACCGGTGTGGGATTGGTGATTTATGGGGCCAAAAAAGAGCCGCAAAAGAAATTTCGTATCCGAGACAAAAATATCTTCAACAGTCTGATTGGCCGGATGAAACGATGGTTCAAGGATATTCTCTGAATCTAAAAAGGGGCAAAGGATGAATCAAACATGGAGACAAGAAATGGAAATACGCGTCAATCAAGGCGTAGCGGCAAGCGCCGATATAGGCAACTTAAGCAAAGGGGGAGACCATGACTGAAATGTTTACCTATGTAGAAAATGACCGTTCGGCCAAAATCAAGGTGATTGGTGTCGGGGGGGCCGGTGGCAATGCGATCAACAACATGATCGCCAGCAACCTCCAGGGCGTGAAATTTATTTGCGCCAATACCGATGCCCAGGCCCTGGACATTTCCCAGGCCGAGTCACGCATTCAGCTGGGTGCACAGATCACTGAGGGCCTCGGGGCCGGAGCCAATCCCCAGGTCGGTCGGGATGCGGCCCTGGAAAACGCGGAAATGATCAAGGAGATCCTGGCCGATTCGCACATGGTTTTTATTACCGCCGGGTTTGGTGGGGGAACCGGCACCGGTGCGGCACCGGTGATTGCCCGATTGTGCAAGGAAATGGGCATCCTGACCGTGGCCGTCGTCACCCGGCCGTTCTCCTTCGAGGGCCGCAAACGGGCCAAGCAGGCCGATGAGGGCATCCTGGAGCTGAGGAAGTCTGCCGACACGGTGATCACCATCCCCAATGACCGGCTGCGCGGACTGGCTTCGAAAAATGCCAAAATGGTGGATATGTTCAAGAAAGCCGATGAGATTCTGCTGCATTCGGTCAAGGGCATCACCGATTTGATCATGATGCCCGGTCTGGTCAATCTGGATTTCGCCGACGTAAAAACCACCATGAGCCGGGCCGGTATGGCCATCATGGGCATCGGTATCTCCAGTGGCGAAAATCGTGCCCTGGAAGCGGCGGAGCGGGCCATCTCCCATCCCCTTCTGGAAGACATCAATATTTCCGGCGCCAAGGGGGTCCTGATGAACATCACCTCCAACAGCGATCTGACCATGGAAGAGATGACCGAAGCATCCGAGCGCATTTATAATGAGGTCGGTGATGATGCCGAGATTATCTGGGGCGCGGTGATCGACGACAGTGTCGGTGAGGAGATGAGTGTCACCGTCATCGCCACCGGCATTGGTGAGACCGAAAAAGAAATTCAAAAACCCATGGTTTCCAAAATTATTGATCAGAACTATGACCCGACCTATGGCGGAAAGGTCCGTGACATCACCCCGGCGGATCTGACCCAGTCACCCGATCTGGAGCAGCCGACGTTCATCCGTCGTCGTCAGGCGGTCAACGAAAGGCCGGGTAATGAGCTTTACCGAGAATACAAAGGGATTGTAATTGACAACGATGATCTGGATGTGCCCACGTTCCTGCGCCGCAAAGCTGACTGATCCGCTCTTAAACGGTTAGATCCCAAAAGACAAAATTACTGCTGTATCAACGATAAGCAATGATGGTGGCCCTTAAAAATGGTGGCGCTTAAACAGTGTTGCTGGGTACGGTCTTGATTGAATTAATTTTTAAGACGGACCCATTGCATGGCGCGTCCTCCGGCCATATTTTAATGTATGGCAAAAAGAACTTACCCCATGGCCGGAAGAAGCGGTCCGAGAGAGCGCGGTGTGATTCGCAAAACCGCGGCCGCCGGATTGAAAGTCGCTTTGATTTATCCCAATCACTACTATGTTGGGATGAGCAACCTTGGCTTTCAGACTGTTTATCGCTTGATCAACAATATCGATTCGGTTGTTTGTGAACGGGCGTTTTTACCGCCGCCGGACGGTGGTAAGACACATCGGGTGTTGACCGTCGAGTCGCATACGCCCATACAAGACTTTGACGTTATAGCATTTTCAATCTCTTATGAGAATGATGCACCCGCTGTTCTTTCTATCTTGGAGACAGCAGGACTCCCTTTGTCGGCCGCCCAGCGTGGCACCTCCCTCCCCCTTGTGTTGGCAGGGGGAGTTCTGTGTTTTCTCAATACCGAACCCCTGGCGCCGTATATCGACCTGTTCCTGTTGGGTGAAGCCGAAGCGCTGATTCCCCGTTTTTTCGATGAGATCGATCTATCCCGACCCAAACGGGAGATGTTGCTCCGCCTGGCCAGGCGCCTTCCCGGCGTCTATGTCCCCGCTTTTTACGAGCCGCGATACCATGCCGACGGCACCCTGGCCGCCATGGCTCCCACTGCCGACGTGCCTGCCACCGTTAAACGGGTCATGGTGCCGGACATTTCCAGGCTGCCCACGGCCACTACGATTCTGACCCCGGATACCACATTTGATGATACCTATCTGATCGAGGTCTCCCGCGGCTGTCCGCATGGATGCCGCTTTTGCAGTGCCGGATTTGTGTACCGCCCCCCCCGTTTCCGCCCCCTTGACCTGCTGGATCGCCAGGTGGATGAAGGGTGCGCGCTGACGGATCGCATCGGTCTGGTGGGGGCCGCGGTTTCGGATCTGCCGGGCATCCGTGAGCTGTGCGGCAAAGACCGAGGCCGTGATATTCATTTTGGGTTCAGCAGCCTGCGGGCCGATGCCCTGGACGGTCCCCTGATCGAGGCACTCAAGAAAAGCCGGGTCAAAACCGCCACCATTGCGCCGGATGCAGGTAGCCAGCGCATGCGGCAGGTGATCAACAAAGGGGTTGATGAGGCCCATGTACTGGCTGCCGCCGAGATGCTGGTGGCGGCCGGCATCCCCAATTTGAAGGTCTATTTCATGATCGGCCTGCCCACCGAAACCGAGGACGATGTGGCGGCCATTGTCGATCTGGTCAAGCGGATCAAGCACCGTTTTCTTAAAACCAGCCGGGGCAAGGGGCGCATTGGAGAGATTACCGTGAGTGTCAGTTCCTTTGTTCCCAAACCGTTCACCCCGTTTCAATGGGTGGCCATGGACGAGGTCAAGACCCTGAAACGCAAAATCAGCATGATCAAGAAAGGGCTTAAACGCACGGCCAATGTCAGGGTGCATGCCGACGTGCCCCGTTGGGCCTACGTGCAGGCGCTGATCGCCCGGGGAGACCGCAACGTGGCCGATATTCTACACCTGGCCCACCACAACCAGGGCAACTGGCCCCAGACATTCAAGGAATCGGCGGTCAATCCCCACTTCTATGTGCACCGTGAGCGGGATTTTGATGAGCTGTTTCCCTGGGATTTCATCGATCACGGAATCGATAAAGCCTACCTGCTCAAGGAATACCGGCGCGGTATGGCCGGCAAAAACTCGGCGCCGTGTCCGGCCGATCCGGCCAAATGCAGCCTCTGTGGCGTCTGCAAGGATCTGCCTACACCCTAATTAAATTTTAAGGTCACCTGCCAGATTGGGCCCGCCTAATCCAAAATCCGTTTCAAGCTTTTGGGTTTTCGCGCCTTCCATCGTTGTACAGGGCTATAGCTATTTTTTCGATAATGCCAATTCCCACACAACGAATATTGACTTCCCTCATGATTCCATGGACAATCAAAATATGGACCGTTCTTTGGCTCCCCATCGTTGAATCTAACATGAAAGGAGACCCCCATGAATAAAAGTGCCATTCACATCAGACTGATGAATGCCGAGGATTTTGACGCCGTGGTGAAAATTGACGCAAAAGTCCTCAATGCGTCGCGGCCGGACTATTACGAAGCAAAATTCGAGAAGTTATTCAAATCCATTGATTATCTCCCCACATCGCTCATTGCCGAGGACGATGAAGGGACCGTTGTCGGGTTTGTGATGGGAGAGTTGTTCATGGGAGAATACGGCATTTTCCAGCAGGAAGCCAAACTGGATACCATCGGCATTGATCCCGATTACCAGAAAAAGGGCATCGGCAAATTGCTCATCGAAGAATTTCTGGATCATTGCAAGCGTATCGGGGTGAAAAAGATGAATACCCTGGTCAATCTGGACGACGCCAAAATGATGCATTTTTTCAGCCAGAATGAATTTAATCCGTCCAAGACCATCAATCTGGAACGTAATCTCTAATTATTGATAGATCTTTTTCAGCTCGTTGGCCGCCTTGACGGACAGATCCGAATCCACGGCATATTCAATGGATCCTTTTAAAGCCAGAATGGCATTTTTGTAATCGCCGAGCAGTCGGTAGGTTTTGCCCATTTCGTACAAAACAAACGGATTTTTCGGATTGGTCTCGGCGACATGCTCGAAGATTTTTCGGGCTTGGTGCAAGCGGCCGGTGGCAAGATAAACCCGGCCCAGGTGCATCTGGGCCCGGGAAAAGTCCGGCTGGATCTCCAGCGCTTGATTCAGATAGGATTCGGCTGTTTTGTAATCGCCTTTGTTGTAATAGGCCCAGCCTAAGTTGGTTAATGGAAAGTGGGGTTTGGTATACAAGACATCGCCCATGAGCGCCTCGAAAATGGGGATGGCCTTGTCCCATTGTTCCAGCCCCAGGTACGCACTGCCCAAATTGTTGCGCGCCTCAGGATAATCGGGTTTCAGCGCCAGGGCTTTTTCAAAGTTTACAATGGCCAGCTGATAGTTCTCCTTTTCGATGTAGATCATACCAAAGTTGTTGTAAATAAAGGGATCGTCTGGATTCAGCTTCTGTGCCTTGACTAGCTCCTGCATGGCCAGGGCGGTGTTCCCCTCACTGAGATAGATTTCGGCCAGTTTGATTGAGGCATTGGCCCGTTTTTTGTCCTGGGGGGAAACGCCCATGCTTGCACACCCATAGACCAACACTGCGGCCAGCAATAAAGAAAACGATCTTTGAAGTTGCCATTTTGTCATCGCATCATACTCCTTGCTGGATACTACCACTTATCTTAAGTGGTGTTGGGGACCTTTTTAAAACCTGTCAGGGGGTTTTTGAGTCGGCGGATGTGTCAATCTGCGCCAACTGAACCCCTTGATCTTGAATGAAGTATTTGATCAAATCAGGAATTTGCTTTTCAAAAAACAGCCGGTTTGCCCCCCTTGACGTAGGGATAAGCAGGCCATTGATGGTAATGGCCGCATTGAATTCAGCCGACCGATTGGCGCCATAAAAAACAGGCGAGCGGGTATAGGCAAGCCCTGCGGCGGCCAGTAATTGCTGGAGGATATCGACGGATGGGGCTTTTGCGTCAATCTGAATGATATTCAGGCCGGTTTTCTTGATGGCCTTGATCGCATCACCATAAAGGTCTCCGTAGTCAATCAGTATTTCTCTGCCTTTACCGAAAGAAAAGAGATTTGACAGGGCCTTGACCTGAATGCCGGCATAAGGGAAACTGATGCTGGTGTTGGGTGAGTAGTGAAACGCCATCGACCGGGCGAACGATTCTACCAGCGTCCGCTGATCACTGCCATCAATGCGGACCACATTGGGCGACGCATGCATTGAAAAGTCAGCGGCCGGGTTGTCCGGGGTCGCTGATGCATTGGTGAGGATTTCTCTGATGATAATGTGGTTTTGGTCCAGGTAGCGTACAATGGCAGCATGGGTTCGCTGGACGGCTGATGTGATGGGGGTAATACAGACGTGTTGAGGCACGCTGCCATCGCCGGATGCGCCACTTTGAATCCATTTGGCGGTGATGCCGATGGATGCGGCCCCATCTTCAAAGGCAAGCCGGTTGGTGCCCGCACCATTGGATATGGATGACAGGACCGCCTCGAAGATTTCTCCGGCGGAGGCGTTTTCGGGTATCTTGACCACCTTGACATTGTCCCAGTATTCCTGGATCAAGGGCAGATCCACATTCATCACTTGGTTTTCGGTGGATAAAATCACTTTCGATCCATTTTGAAGATCGATCATGGGAAAGCGGGACAGGTCCAGCTCAAAATCCTGGCCCTGTTTCATGGGCAGGAAAAAGGTCCCTTTTTCCAAGAGGCGGCCGCCCATGGTGGTCGCGGCTTCTGCGGCCGGCCCGCGGCTATTTTGTGTCGGGACCGCTGTTCTTGTGACCCCTGCTGACGCTGCCGGAGCGGGGCGGGTAGTGGTTTGAGGGGGCTCCTGGCGCTGGGCCAGGTTGCCCTCGGCATCGAACAGATTCGCGTACCATTGTTTTTCCCGGATGGATGGATCGGGCATGTAAATTTTTTGACCGGCATAAATACGGTTCATGTCATTGACGTGCGGGTTCATGGCCTGAAACAGTTTCAGCCCCTGATTGTAGGTCAGATTCCCGTAACGGCCGCCGAATTGTTTGGCGATCAGCTGGGAGACCGTGTCTCCCCGTTTAATGGTATACGTCTGGGTGTGTTTTTCGAGCATTTCCCTTGGATTGTTGATCATCACGAAGGGAATCGTGACCACGCCGGTGGATTGTCCTGGAAAATTGCCCTGGACGAGTTTTTTCAATGGAATATCAACGATTTGGCCGGGACGGATGCGATCGATGTCCTTCACGTGGGGATTGAGGCGGGAAAAAATGCCTAGGAATTCTCTGAAGTCTTCATGGGCGATTTCTCCTTTTTGACGGAAGATTTTAAGCACCCAATCACCCTTTTGGACCTGATAAGGGTCACAGAGAATGTCCCAACCGCGGTCATAGCGCACCACATAATCCTTGAGCAGCATGGCGCCGTGCGGGCCTGAATGGGCAAAAAACAGATATGCCATCAGTATCGACCAGAAAATCCCATACGTCTTGGGATGACGCCAACCGAGAACGGATTTCATTCGCATGTTTTGTCTGCCTGTTTTTAAATTTCTCCTAAGGTTGCAAGAGAATGTTGCAAGAGCCGGAGAGATTTACAAGCCAAGGCGCCAGAACTGACGCCGCAGCTACTTTTTTTATCGGCAGTTTCCATCCATAGATGAGCACTTTGCTTTTTTGGACGGACGCGATGTCGCGATGAGGGGGCCGGTCTGAGCGGTTTCAGGCCCATTTTACCGGACCCTCATTAAATGCAATGCGTTCAGGTTTTCTTTTTCAGTCCTAGCGTGTCAGCAATTTCTTGGGATACGGCATTCACAAATATCCTGAATGCGTCTTCGTCCAACGGCTTGCCCGGAGCCGGTACTTTTTCAAGATGCTTGGGGTGAACGTATTGGGGATGGTTGACCAGCTCTGGTTTGGAGCGAACGTTGAATTCATCCGGAAAACTGCCTTGGAAGTACATATCCTGGAATCCGGAGAACTTGAGTGCATGGGCCGTGGAATCCACAATCGCCGTTGCGTTTGAATCCACAAGTCCGCGCGTTAGTGCCACCTGCAGACCGGCCAGGGACTCACCGCCATGGGTGCAGGCAATATGGCCGTTGCGGTTGGCGGTCAGCTGCCAGTCCATGATGTCCTGCTCGGTGACTTCAACCACATGGACGCGCTGCTGTCCGGCCGTTTGGTTGTAACGTTCCACCAACTGGATGACCCGGGGCATGGATACCGGATTGCCGATCATGGCCGCCTGGGCCACACTGGGTTTGACGGTGACGGGTTTGAATTGACGTGATGGTCCCTCGGGCTGACGGTAGTACCGGTACACCGGATTGGCATGGATGGACTGCACGCCGATGATTACGGGCAGGCTGTCGATGATGCCGATCTCAAAAAACTTCAGAAAACCGTTCATTACCGCGGTGATGTTGCCGGCATTGCCGATGGGCACGACCACGATCTTATCGCTCATCGCATAGTCGAAATCTTGAGCGATCTCATATGAATAGGACTCTTGCCCCAGAATCCGCCATGCATTTTTGGAGTTGAGCAGGGCAACATTGTACCTTTCGGAAAGGGCCTCCACGACTTTCATGCAATCGTCGAAGACCCCGGGAATTTCGAATACATCGGCGCCGCTGCCCAGCGGCTGTGAGAGTTGCTGCGGGGTGACCTTCTTGTGGGGCAACAGCACCGCCGATTTAATATGGGGTTTGAGATAGGCGGCGTAAAGGGCGGCCGCCGCGCTCGTATCCCCGGTGGATGCGCAGATGGAGAGTACCTCGCCCACCTGACCGCTCTGGATTAAAAAATTGATGTAACTCAGGGCGCTGGCCATACCCCGGTCCTTGAAGGACGCACTGGGATTCTGGCCGTCGTTTTTAAAGAAAAAGCGTATTCCGGCCTTTTCCTGGAGGACCGGGCTGGCTTCGACCACGGGAGTATGCCCCTCGCCCAGGTAAACCACCGCATCCAGGGGGATCACCGGCCCGAGGAACTCATGGTAGCGGTAGATACCCTTGAGCGCGGGGATTTTGAGCATGCGCCGATAGTCGAGAATCTGTCGCCAGGTGTCGCCATCAATGGCTTTGAGCCGGTCAAACTGACGGTCGTGTAAAAGCAGTACCTGGCCGCAATCCGGACAGGTGTAAAGCAGTGAGGTAATACCGTGCTCAGCCTGACACCCCAGGCAGCGATAGATCATATCGCCGCCGGGTTCGGGAATCAAATGCGGCCGGATGGTTTCCGGAAATTGATCGATATTCACGGGGCTATTTTATCCGTTCCACCCATAAAGGGTCTGAGTGCGTTGGGAATGACGACCGAGCCGTCTTCCTGTTGACAATTTTCCAAAATCGCCGCCAGGGTGCGGCCCACAGCCAGTCCGCTGCCGTTTAAGGTATGGACCAGCCGGGTTCCTTTTTTGCCTTTTTCTTTATACCGAATACCTGCCCGGCGGGCCTGAAAATCTTCGAAATTGCTGCACGAAGAGATTTCCCGATAGACGTTCTGGGCGGGCATCCACACTTCAATGTCATAGGTCTTGGCGGCCGAAAAGCCCAGGTCGCCGGTGCACAGGGTGATCACCCGGTATGGCAGTTCAAGACGGCGCAGGACGGTTTCCGCATTATCCAGCAGGGCTTCCAGTTCATCGTAGGAGGATTCCGGGCGGACGAATTTGACCAGTTCCACCTTATTAAACTGGTGCTGGCGGATCAGTCCCCGGGTATCTTTGCCGTAGGATCCGGCTTCGGATCGAAAACAGGGTGTGTAGGCTGTGTAGTAGACCGGCAACGCTGCTTCATCCAGAACCTCGTCCTGGTGGATGTTGGTGACCGGAACTTCGGCCGTGGGGATGAGATAATAGTCCAGCCCCTCGAGTTTGAACAGATCCATCTCGAATTTGGGCAACTGACCCGTACCGGTCATGGTTTTGCGATTAACGATAAACGGCGGCAGAACCTCCTTGTAGCCATGCTCGGTGGTGTGCAGATCCAGCATGAAATTGATCAGTGCCCGTTCCAGGCGGGCGCCCATTCCCAGATATAGCGGAAAGCGGGCACCGGCAATTTTGGCGGCACGGCTAAAGTCGAGGATCCCCAAGTTTTCGCCGATGGTCTGGTGGTCAAGGGGGGCACCTTCGAACTCAGGGGGCGTGCCCACGGTTTTGACAACCGGATTGTCCGTTTCATCCTTGCCCACCGGCACGCTGGCATGGGGAAAATTGGGCATGCCCATGATCATTTCGCTGATGGCCGCCTCGCTGGCCCCCAGCTCTTTTTCCATTTCTTTGATGATTTTGGAGACGCCTTGCATCTCTTGGATAATGGTGTCGGCATTCTCGCCGTTGCGTTTCATCTTGGCAATCTGGTCGGAAACGGCATTGCGCTGATGGCGAAGTTTTTCTAATTCGGCCAGAACGGCTTTACGCCCGTTGTCAAGGTCCTGAAAGCGCAGCCAGTCAACATCAGTGCCTCTGTTTTGCATTGCTTGTTGGGCCAATTCCAAATTTTCTCTGACCCGCTTGATTTCCAGCATATCTATCCTTATTATTCAAAATCGTGTTTATACGGGGCCATACATCGAAACATCAAGTAGTGGTATTGTTTTGTTAGGCGTGGTGAACGGCTAAACCACAATGAAAAAGCGAACACCGAAGGCAAAAATCATTCAAAACTCTACCCCAAGTGGTCCAATTAGTCAATAATGATTGCCTGTTGAACGGTCATCGGTAAGCGGCTGACAACACGTTTAGGGACGCTTAGACAGGGCAATGATAAACGACCAGGATTGTGACCTGTGGCAAGAAACAGAAAGATGGAGATGGGAATGGACGAAGTCCGGCAGAAAAAACAGGAAATCAGGAATGAAATATCAACCTTCTTCGATTCGCTTCCCGCTGATCAGATCGAAGCGAATACCCATATTATCGAGAGCAGGCTGTTTGAATTCGCCAACTTTCTCGAATCCAAGATTGTCATGCTTTATTTGAATGCCGAAAACGAAGTCGCCACCGATAACATCATCAAACGGTCGTTCGAATTCGGCAAAATCGTGGTCTTGCCCGTTTTTGACGCCGCTAAAGGGATAATTCAATTGATGAAGATCGACAATCCGGACAAGGACCTGGTTACCGGTACCCGGGGAATGCTTGAGCCGAATCCGGATAAATGCAAAGCCGTGCCCATGGATTGTATCGATATTGCGGTTGTGCCTGGTATTGCCATGGACGAAAAAGGCGGACGCATCGGGCCGGGTGACGGCATGTATGACCGGATCATTCCCGATTTGCCCATGACTACCCGTAAGGTCGGGCTGGTGTTCGAAGGCCAATTGATACCCCAGGTGCCTATGGAATCCCATGACAAGCATGTCGATATTATCATCACCGAAAAACGGGTGATCTATAAGATCTAGTGCCGGCGACACGATTGCACCGGTGAACAGCGCTTCCTTTATTGGGGGCGCTTTTTTTGTTCCTAACGGCTAACGGCTAATTGCTAAACGCTTTACGCTGTTCTCAATTCGCTGTGATGTATCTAACTTCTTGACCTGGCAAGTCTTCATTTGGTAGACGTGAACAAGGAGAAAAGTGCCCATGAAATACCAGCGACTGAGAAATGAGATGGTGACCAAGCAGATTATTGCGCGTGGTATCAGTGATCCGCGTGTGCTGTCGGCCATGCGCAAGGTGCCCCGACATCTGTTTGTCAGTGAAGCCATGATGGATCAAGCTTATGGCGATTACCCGTTGCCGATTGGGGAACAACAGACCATTTCCCAACCTTACATTGTTGCCGAAATGACCCAGGCGCTTCAGCTTACGCCGGAAGACCGGGTTCTTGAAATTGGAACCGGTTCCGGTTACCAGGCCGCCATTTTATCTCATATCGCCTTCCGGGTGTATACCATAGAACGCATTTACTCCCTTTATGTCAGAACCCGCAAATTGTTTGATCAATTGCGCTACCACAACATCGTTACCCGCTATTCCGACGGTACCACGGGGTGGAAGGAAGAAAGTCCCTTTGATGCCATCATTGTCACCGCCGGTGCGCCGGAGATCCCGTCCGTGCTGGTCAGCCAGCTGGCCGTGGGGGGACGCATGGTGATTCCGGTGGGAGATCGGCACAGCCAGGATCTGATCAAACTGGTCCGTGACCCGCATGGCATTCATCAGGCCAATCTGGGGGGCTGCCGGTTCGTCAAGCTTATCGGTGAACATGGATGGAGAGATCAGTAAGTGATGCGACGGATTTACGACTGGGTCCTGCATTGGGCCGATACGCCTTATGGAACGTGGGCGCTGTTTTTACTGGCATTTGCCGAATCCTCTTTTTTTCCCATTCCCCCTGATGTTTTACTGATTGCCCTTTGTGTGGCGCGGCCGGAGCGATCTTTCCGATACGCGCTGGTCAGTGCCGCCGGATCGATCCTGGGCGGCTGTTTGGGATATCTGATCGGCTGGCAGTTCATGACCGGGGTGGGCAACCGGATTGTGGCCTTTTACGGGCTGACGGGAAAAGTGGCCTACATCGAAACACTCTATCAGACCTACGACGCCTGGGCCGTGGGCATTGCCGGCTTTACCCCCATTCCGTACAAGGTGTTCACCATTACCGCCGGCATGTTCAAGATCAACTTTGTGGTCTTCGTTCTGGCCTCCCTGGTATCCCGGTCAGCTCGTTTTTTTATTGTGGGCGGGTTGATTTACCTGTTCGGCCCACGTATTCAGCGCTTCATCGACCGCTATTTCGACCTGTTGGCGGTATCGTTCACGGTTTTGCTGGTGGCTGGGTTTGTGCTGATCAAGTACCTTTTTTAAGGGGTCGAGGATTCAAGGATTCGAGGGGTCAAGGGAAGGACAAAGGAAAACATTCCCCTCGTCCCCTTGAATCCTCGAATCCTCGACCTCTTGAACCCTAATCGGGTCTCGCCATGAAAACAACCCTCGAGTTTATCGGCATTGTTTTCGCCCTGTTCTCCGGTATCAGTCTGCTGCTCTACTTTTTTCAGGAGCGGATGATTTTCTTTCCCCAGCCGACAGCTTCCGGTATCGAAAAGTCCTATGCCTCCCATGCGTTGACGCTGCGCCACGGCGAGGTCGACCTCAAAGGATGGTTGTTCAAGGATCGGATTGGTCCGGATCAACCGTTGATCGTTTACTATGGCGGCAACGCCGAGGATATCACTTTAAATTTTTATAGCCTCGATCGATTCGCCACCGGTTCCTTTCTGTTCATGAACTACCGGGGATACGGCGGCAGTGGGGGGCGTCCCACCGAGCGGGACCTATGCGAGGATGCCTTGTTTATACTGGACACGGTGATAAAAAAGGAAGGCATCGATCCGGACCATGTGATTCTGATGGGCCGCAGCCTGGGATCGGGGGTTGCGGTTTATGTGGCTGCCAGGCGCAACGTGGGCGGGATCATCCTGGTCACCCCGTTCGATTCCCTGACCCATGTGGCTCAGATTCATTACCCGATTTTTCCGGTGCGGCTGCTGCTCAAGCACCGGTTCGATTCGGCGTCGATCGCGCCAACCATCACCATCCCGGCACTGTTTGTCACCGCTGCCAACGACCAGGTGGTGCCGACCCGTTTGGCCAGCCAGCTTGAGCGTCTGTGGGGCGGGCCAACCACTAATGTGACGGTGGCCGGTACCGATCACAATACCATTGAAACATCTCCGGTTTATTGGGAGGCCATCAATACCTTTCTTCGCTCGGGTCGTCGCGCTGACGACCATTGACGGCAGAACACAAACGGTGTATAGCCGAGTATCGCAATTAAAACCGACCGGTTTTACTTTTTTATACCCAAACCTGCGGAGGCTTCCATGACGATCCTCAAGCACCTTTTTTCCCCCATCGAAATCGGGCGGATGAAAGCCAAGAACCGGCTGCTCATGTCGGCCATGAGTATCAATTTTGGCGTGGACGAGAACAATTACGTTACCGATCAGTTGACCGAATATCTGGCGGCCCGGGCCAAGGGGGGCGCCGGGATGATTCTCGTGGGAGGGGCCGGTGTCCATCCTACGGGGCTGGAACTGCCCGGCCTGCCCGCCCTGTGGGAGGACGGTTGTATCCCGGCCATGCAGAAAATGGTTGAACGCGTTAAATCCTACGACGTCTGTTTTGGGGTTCAATTGATGCATGGCGGGCGGCAGTCCTACCATGACCAAAAAGTGGCGCCCTCACCGATTCCGGCCCTGGCCGTGGTCAAAGGCGTGCCCAAGGAATTGAGCCTGGCCGAAATTGCCGAACTGGTGGCAGCTTTCGGTGATGCGGCCCGGCGATGCCGGGAAGCCGGTTTTGATTTTGTCGAGGTCCACGCGGCCCACGGTTACCTGATCAATCAGTTCATGGCCCCCAATTCCAACCATCGCACGGACCAGTACGGCGGCAGTTTTGAAAACCGCATCCGGTTTTTTCTGGAACTGTTGGCCGACATCAAGGCCAAGGCCGGTGCGGATTTTCCCGTGGGGCTGCGCATCAATGGCGAGGACTACGTGGATGGCGGGTGGACCCTTGACGATGCCCTGCGCCTGGCGCCGATTTTAGAGCAAAACGGCGCCGATTACCTGCATGTATCGGCCGGTGTTTACGGGTCCAAGCAGTTGACGATCCCCTCCATGTATGTTCCGCATGGGTGTTTCATCTACCTGGCAGAGGCCGTGAAACAGGTGGTGGACATTCCGGTGGTGGCGGTGGGTCGGATCAAAAGCCCTGAAATGGCCGATCGTCTGCTTAAAGAAGACCGGGCGGATGTGGTGGCCATGGGGCGCAGCCTGATTGCCGACCCCATGCTGCCTCAAAAAGCCCAGACCGGACAGCTGAATACCATCCGGCCCTGCATTGGCTGCTGCCTGGGCTGCATTCACGCTGTACTGGCATTGGAGCCCGGCGGATGCGTGGTCAATCCCGATGTGGGACGCGAGTATTTAATGGATGCCGATGAAAAGGCACCGGCTGCAAAGCGGGTGCTGGTGGTGGGGGCCGGGCCTGCCGGTATGGCTGCGTCGCGGCTGGCCGCCGTGCGCGGGCACATGGTGACCCTGGTTGAGGAAAAAGGACATGTTGGCGGGCTGCTGCGGTTGGCCGCGCGTGTGCCCGGGCGCGGTGAGATCATGGACATCATCAATTTTCTAAACGTTGAAATCGAGCGTTTGGGGATTGCCCTGCGGCTTAACACCCCCTTCGATGAAGCCTTGCTGGACGAACTGAACCCGGATGTCGTGATTCTGGCGTCGGGAAGCCTGCCGGACATGCCCATCATCAAAGGCTTGTTTACTACCGGGATGGACCTTTGCACGGTCACTGAAGTGCTGGATGGCAAGATCACCGGTGATCGGGTGATCATTCTGGGCGGCGGCCAGGCCGGTTTGGTGACCGCCGATTTTCTGGCCGACAAGGGACGCGAGGTCGTGGTTTTAAATCGCAAGCGCCACTTTGCCGACGAAATGTCCAGCAATGATCGGTTCTACCTGCGCGAACGCTTGAATGAAGCGGGGGTGCGTCTGTTCAAACAGGTCAGCGTGAAGACTTTTACCGGCGACGGGGTTCAATTTACCACTGCCGGCAAGCCCGAGACCCTGGACGCATTCGATACCGTGGTGGTGGCCGAAGGCATGGCGCCGGTCCGTGATGCCAAAAAAATGCTGGCGACCTGTAAGGCGGAAGTGCATATGATCGGCGATGCCAAGGAGCCGCGCAATTTGATGCTGGCTATGAGCGAGGCCGAGGAGATCAGTCGGTCAATCTGAATTGAGCGATTAGCTGTTAGGGGTTAGCGGTTAGCCCTTAGCTGATAGCTGATAGCCCACAGCTAAAGGCGAATTTCTGCTCATCGTGCGCTTTGACACAATTGCACGATGAGCATTTTTTTTGCCTGCGCCCTTAACAAGCATTCGAATGGATCGGTTTCTCGATTGTCGTCATGTTGGGCGCATGAAGTAAATAACACTTGAGCTCGGAAGAAGAGATCGATTATCCTTGGGTAGTATTCACCTGGAAGAGCTGCAAGGGATAACCATGACAAGAACAACGATTTTGATGCTTCTATCAACTATTTGGCTTTGCATTGTCCATTCTGAAAATTTAGAGGCCAAGGATCTGGTGGCCGGCGTGGGCAATTTATTACCCCATGTCGTGGTGGATGAAAACGGCCAGCCTAAAGGCGGGTTCGTCGATGTCGTCAAAGCGATCGACAAGGTTTATACGGCGGGTACGATTTCCATTAGCGTACTGCCTACAAAAAGATCTCTGGCAAGTTTAGCCAACGGTCGTATCGATTTTCATATTCCCTACATCCCCAATCCCCGTGTTCCGGAAGAAACCCTGCCCTTCATCTTCGCCTCGGAATCGGTTGTCGATGTCGCCTTTGTGCTCTATACCCGGTCTGATGTAAAGGTGCCGCCAATGGACAGCTTAGGCAGACTTCACATTGAAACCTTAAGGGGCGCTGAACCCCACTTCGCATTCAAGATTTCAGGAATCGACAGTTTCAGACAAGGGATTTCAAGAGTCAGTCTGGGACGATCGGACGGCTTCATCGGGGAACAGGATGCCTGCGACCTTTTCATTCGGCAGAACAAAATAAAAAACATTCGCCGCACCTTGTACGCCAACTGGAAATCTTCAATCATCATTGGCAAAGGCCCCGAGAGTGTAACAATCGACCGGATCCTATCCAGCGCTTTACGCAAATTAAAACAAAACGGGGAATTGCAGAAAATCACCGCTACGATTCATCGTCCTTTCGAGGACTGGCAGCCTTATTTAGCAAACTGGTGACTTGTCAAGGGCGCGGGATCTGCGTAGGGTAAACCCGTCCTTTTAAAATAATCCGTCGTGACGGCGGCAACGATTCCGGGCAACACTACCATCATGGGGTCGAGCTGGTGCGCGACGAGGGCGTATCGCTGTTTTCGGCTGTGCTGCCAGACCATGCGTTTGAAGGCCTTCACAGCCTGCCGGGAACAACAGGTTCCCTATCTCGTGTCCACTGGCAACGCCAGTTCATTGTGGTGGAAAACAGCCACCCCTTCGTCTTCCTGGAACAGGTCGCACAATTGTTTGCTCATGGCGAATTCCTGCTCATCGTCGCTTCCACACAATCCCACAATGATCCGATAAACAGAATTGCAGCATCTTACTTGTCCTCTTTATCTTGCAGGGCGCACAGCTTGTGCGTACACAGGAGTGACCATGAAAATAAAAAACGTGGGCGGCGTGATCGTTGGCCTGGCCCTGCTGCTTTTTCTGGCGGAGCTCGTGCCGGCGGCCGACAAGGCCATGTACAACGTGTTGGCGGTGATGAGCTACGGGCCGGATTATGAATTCGTTCAGGAAGTTCGGCATGGGATCGCGTCGGCGCTGTCCGATACCTGCCGGATCGAGTACGTCTACCTGGACACTAAAAAGAATATCGCCGGCGGTCCGCAAAAAGCCAAAGCAGCGTTTGAGTTGTTCCAGACGCTCCGGCCGGATGGCGTGATTGCCGCCGACGACAACGCTCAATCCATGTTTGTGGTTCCCTATCTGAAAGACAAGGTAAAAACACCGGTGATGTTATGTGGGGTCAATGCCGACCTCGAGAAATATGGCTATCCGGCGCCGAATGTATCGGGAATTTTGGAAAGACTGCATATTGCCGAAACCATTGCCTTTGCCCGGCAACTGGTGCCGTCCATTGAAACGGTAAACGGTATATCAACGCGACGGTGATGAAGAAAATGGGCATCAAGACCAAACCAATCCTCTTGAAAGGCACCACGCTGGTCCAGACGGTGCCATAGGAGCCGGCAGTTCGTGAGCAATTCAACAATCGGAAAATCTGGCGTACGGTCCTCATTCAAGTTCTCCGATGTGCGCATCCGTACCAAGCTGCTGGCCATCATCAGCGATCTTAAGACATACAAAAAAGGGCTGTTGGCCCTGAATGCGGTAATGGTTGAACTGAAAAAGCGCATATTCGATGTTGAGCATGCCAAACGCCAGGCAACCGACATACTGGAAAAGTTTGACAGGGATGTCGTCCAGGCGATCAACGCGGCCAATACAAAGGTCCTGCGTACCCTCCGGATTGCCGAAGCGTCGCTGATAACAATTTCCCTGGTGCTTATTGTCGCCTTGATTGTGCTGACCACACTCTTTTTTAAAAGCATTATCAAAAAACCCATGGACGATATCCGCGATGGCATCAAGGCATTTCGTCAAGGCAATCTTGACGCACGCATCGATCTTAATCGCAGGGACGAATGGCATCTTATCGAGGACGCGTTGAATGTCATGGCTGCGGATCTTTCCACATCCTACGCGGACCTTAAAAGGGCGCAAAGCCTGGTCACCAACATCATCGATTCCATGCCGTCGGTGCTGGTGGGGGTGGATCAGGAAGGCCGGGTGACCCAGTGGAACCGTCAGGCCGAGAAAATAACCGGGCTGAGCGTTAATCAGGCCCAATCGCGGCCGCTGGCCGACGTGTTTCCCATGTTGAAGGGCGAAATGGACCGCATCCGGATCTCCATTCGCGACCGACAGGTGCTCCACGATTCAAAGATCTCCCGCCCATCTGAACACGGCATCCGCTACGAAGACGTCACCATCTACCCCTTGGTGGCCAATGGGGGGGGAAGGGGCGGTGATCCGGGTGGATGACGTGACCGAACGGGTGCGCCTGGAGGAAATGATGATCCAGAGTGAGAAGATGCTTAGCGTGGGCGGCCTGGCGGCGGGCATGGCCCACGAGGTCAACAACCCTTTGGCCGGTATCCTGCAGAACGCGTCGGTCTTGGAAAATCGACTGATGAGCGATCTGCCGGCCAACCAGCAGGCCGCCGAGGCTGCCGGTATCAGCCTTGCAGCGATCCGGCACTACCTGGAACTGCGCAAGCTGCCCGGCATGATCGAGAGCATCCGCGAATCCGGTAGCCGGGCCGCGGCCATCGTCAAAAACATGCTCGGTTTCGCCCGCAAGAGTGACCGGCGGGTTTCCAGCCAGAATCTGGGCAAGCTTCTGGACCAGACCCTTGACCTGGTCCGAACCGACTACGACATGAAGAAGCGTTACGACGTCAAACAGATTCATATCGAGCGGGATTACGACCCTTTGGTGCCTTCAGTGCCTTGCGAGGCCAGCAAGATTCAGCAGGTGTTCCTGAACATCCTCAAAAAGGGGGCCGTGGCTATGGCCGAGGTAAAAGATGCGCCAGCCCCGCCGGCGTTCGTGTTTCGGGTGCAAAACGACGACGCCTGGGTACGAGTGGAGATCCAGGACAGCGGCCCGGGCATGAACGAAAACACCCGGCGCCGGATCTTCGAACCTTTCTTTACCACCAAGCCGGTGGGCCAGGGCACGGGCCTGGGATTGTCGGTCTCCTACTTCATCGTCACCGAGGATCACGGCGGTGAGATGAGTGTGCATGCTGCAGAGGGCGGTGGCACTCGTTTTGTGATTCGGTTGCCTAAGTGGGGGGGATGGGTGATCAGTAATCGGTAATCGGTAATCGGTAATCGGTAATCGGTGGTCGGTGGTCGGTGATGGAGTGATAGGGTGATAGGGTGATAGGGTGATAGGGTGGTCGGTGAAGCGTGTAGGGTGGGCATCGCCCACCATCAACCTTGATGCCTGCACGTCATCGCCTATCGCTCTCATGCTTTGCATGGGAGGGCTAAAATCGATAGAATACCTTAAGCTAACAGCTAACAGCTAACAGCTAACAGCTAACAGCTAACAGCTAACAGCTAACAGCTAACAGCTAACAGCTAACAGCTAACAGCTAACAGCTAACAGCTAACAGCTAACAGCTAACAGCGCGAGCGTGGCTGGCCCAACGCAGAGGAAGGCAATCGTTAACCCAAAACGTCGGCATCTATGCGGTACGCCATCGCCTGCCTGTAATAAACGAGAGAGGCTGAAAAGAGATTACCATGAGCTTGTCTGATTTCAGCAAGAAGCAAGGCAAAATGAGCGCTGCCGGTGCATGCGTCATCGAAAGCAAGGTCGGCCAACTGCCTGATCAGTTGGCTGCCATCGGTTTGACGCCAACCTTCATTGCCGCTTATATCTCACCTTATTTGGATATCGACCAGGTCGGAAAGTTAATCTTCAGCCGTTTTCCCGATGTTCCCAAAATAATTTGCTCTACGGCAGGAGAACTTTTCGCTCAAAAGGGGAGCTTGTATTGCAAGATTGGTAGCTATTGGGATCGGGTCGTCGTCCAATGCTTTGATGCCTCCATCATCGCACAAGCTGAAGTGGTGAGCCTTCCCCTTGGCTGCGAGGATCTTCGCCGGGGGAAAATTGAAATCAGTTTGCGTGAACGGGTCGAACGGCTGAAAAACCGGATCCGGAACCTCGATATTTCCATGGACATCGACCATCGTGATACATTGGCCTATATCATTTTCGATGGCCTGTCCGCATCCGAATCCTTTTTTATGGAGGCCCTGTATGACTCTGGGCGTTTCCCGTGTTTATTTGTCGGTGGATCTGCCGGCGGCAAGCTTGATTTTCAGAATACCTGGCTGCACGACGGCTGGAATAGGTTTGAAAATCATGCGTTGATTGCTTTTCTGAAAACACCTCCGGGGATACGATTCGGCATCATGAAGGGTCAGAATTTCGTTCCTGAGAAGGTCTCTTTTTCTATCTTGTCTGCATCGGTTGAACATCGCTATGTCAGTCAGATTATAGATAAGAAGGGGCGGATCATCAGTCTGGTTGACGCGCTTTGCGACACATTTCAATGTCAACCCTCAGCGCTTGAGGCATTGATGGATGAGTATTCCTTTGCTATCTCGGTTGGTGAGGCGTTGTTTGTCCGGTCGGTATCGGGGATCGATATTGATATGGAAACGCTCCACTTTTACTGTGACATTTCCCCAGGCGAGGAGTTGCTGCTGATCAAGAAAGGAGACTTTGTTCAACGTACGATTCGTGATTTCAAACGGTTTATGGAAGGCAAACCCGGTGCGCCGATTGCCGGTATTCTCAATGACTGCATCCAGAGACGGTTGTTAAACGAGAATCAGCTTTCGGAAATGGGGGATGTCCTGACGGGCAGTGCCATTGCAGGCTTTTCCACCTTTGGTGAAATACTTGGCCTTTTCCTCAATCAGACCTTGACCGGAATTTTCTTTTTCCAAGTACCAGAAGGGAAACCGTTTAGGGATGAATATGTTGACAATTATCCCTTCCACTTCGGAGAATTCAAGGCGTTTTTTTTGAAACGCCAGATTGCCAAATTGAACGGTCTGTCTCAAATTGTGGTTCGGCAGATCGAGGATTTTAAAAAGAATCAGTACGGGAGCCGGCTTGATTCAACCGGAATGGATCCTACCATGGCAACGGTGTTTGATGGGCTGAATGATCTGAGCCAAGCCTTGAGCGAGGCAGACGCCCACCGGCGTTTGGCCAATATTACCGAGCAAAAGAAGGCGGAAGCAAACCTAAGGGCCAGTGAGGAGCGCTACCGAGCCTTCTATAACGAAACGCCATCCATGTTTTTCACCATCAATGGCGAGGGGATCATTACTGCCGTCAATGATTTCGGCGCAGATCAACTCGGCTATGGCAAAAACGAATTGCTGGGAAACTTTTTCTCGAATCTTTTTTGCGAAGCGGACAAGGATGCTGCACGTGACGGAATCACAAGCTGCCTGCAGACGCAGAAGCGGATTTTCCATTGGCAGCTACGGATGATACGCAAAAATGGCAGCCAGATGTGGATTGAAGAATTCGTACGGTCAGTCAGCGGGCCTGACGGAAAAGAAAATATCCTCGTTGTCTGCCTGGATATCACCCAGCGCAAACAACTGGAAGAATCCCTGCATCTTACCCAGTTCATTTTCGACAAGGCCCCCATCGGCATTTGGAGGATGGGAAAAAACGGTGAAGTCCTCGACGTCAATGAACAGGCCTGCAACAGCCTCGGTTACAGCCATGATGAAATTTGCCGCATGAAGATCTTCGATGTCGATCCCAATTTTGACACAAATGCCTGGGTGGACAACATTGCTACACCAAAAGCGGCCGGCACCACTACCATCGAAACCCTGCACCAGCGCAAAAATGGTGAGATCTTTCCGATCCAGGTCATCCAAAACCTGATGCGGTTCGAGGACCAGGAGTTTCACGTGGCCTTTGTGCAGGACATTACCGAGCGCAAGAAGGACGAAGAAGAATTGCGCCGTTTAAGAAACTACCTTTCCAATATCATCGACTCCATGCCCTCGATTCTTGTTGCGGTGGACGGTGAAGGCAACGTGACCCAGTGGAATCATCAGACGCTGAAAGTCACCGGCTTGAGTTTCGAAGCGGCCCGCTCCCAGCCGTTGGCCAAGGTCTTTCCCTGCCTGGCGGATGAGATGGCACGCATTCAATCGGCCATCTTCGAACGCCGGGTGATCAGTTCCCGTAAGTCGGAGAATACAACGCGTTATGAAGATATCACCATTTTTCCGCTGGTGGCCAACAGCGTGGAAGGCGCGGTAATCCGGGTGGACGACGTAACCCAACAGGTGCGCCTGGAGGAGATGATGATCCAAAGTGAGAAAATGCTTAGTGTAGGCGGCTTGGCGGCGGGCATGGCGCACGAGATCAACAACCCCCTGGCCGGCATCGTGCAGAGCGCGTCGGTTCTGGAAAACCGCCTGCTGGGCGATCTGCCGGCCAATCATAAAGCCGCCGACACCGCCGGTACGACCATGGCGGCCATCCAGTCCTACCTGACGCAGCGCAAGCTGCCCGACCTGATCGGCAACATCCGTGAGTCCGGAAGCCGTGCCGCGGCCATCGTTAGAAACATGCTCAGCTTCGCGCGCAAGAGCGAAAAAGTGGCTTCCAGTCAAGACCTTGGCACGTTGCTCGATCAAACCCTCGACCTGCTCAGGACCGACTACAACATGAAAAAGCATTACGACTTCAAAAAGAGCCGCATCCAGCGGGAGTACGACTCGGCGGCACCTCCCGTACCCTGCGAAGCCGGAAAGATCCAGCAGGTATTCATGAACATACTTAAAAACGGCGCCGAAGCTATGGCAGCGGTTGCCGATGCACCCGACCCGCCGACGTTTGTGTTGCGGGTGCTAAACGACGACACATGGGTACGGGTGGAAATCGAGGACAACGGCCCGGGCATGGCCGGGGACACCCGGCGGCGAATCTTTGAACCCTTTTTTACCACCAAGTCCGCAGGCAAGGGAACTGGCCTGGGCCTGTCGGTGTCCTACTTCATTGTCACCGAGGATCACGGCGGCGAGATGGGAGCGCATGCGGCCGAAGGGGGCGGTACCTGTTTCGTTATCCGGCTGCCCAAGGAGGATGATGATTCGTGATGGGTTGATTAGTGATCAGGTGAAGCTTGTAGGGTGGGCATTGCCCACCATCAACTAAGGCGATTTCTGTAAAAGAATATCCCATCTTGCTTGTCTTTTTTCCCGTTTTCTGCGTTGGCGGCCAAGGCCGAATACGTAAAGTATGCAACCTTGACGCCGCCTTGAAGACGAAAAAAAATCCTGCGCAATATGGGGACATTCTTTTCCGCCAATCGCCTAAAATGGGCGATTAGCGGTTAGAATTTATCAGTATCAGCTAATTGCTAACCGCTAATCGCTCAATTGGTTAGACTTTGAACTGATCCACCATCTGCTTGAGGCTTTCGGACAACTTGGACAGTTCCTGGGCGGACAGGTTGACCTGGCTGCTGCTGGTGGACATCTCGTTCATGGAAACGCTCACATCGGCGATGTCCTGGGAAATTTGGACGGTAATGGCGCAGGATATAAAAAATCCGGCAGTGGCGGCAAGGATGAGAGCAAGGACCGCAACAATGACAATCGTACGAGCGACGCCGCTGCTCTGGGATAGCACTTTTTGACCGAGGGAATCGGATTCTTTGACAACCATGTTATAGACCGCTACCAGATCGCTCTTCATGGTATTACCAACAGGGTTGAGCGTGGTTTCTATCAGATTATTGCTTGCTTTGACATGGTCGACAGCCGTTTTGAAATCTGCCAGATAGCGTTGCGCTGTTTCAAAAACCCTTTTGCTGAGCGTTTGTTGATCTTCTTGCACCAGGCGGTCTTTGATGGTTGCATACTTATTTGCGACTTCACCGAATTCAGCCTCGACTTTATCTATATTTTCCTGTGCGTTGTCTCTAAAATACTTTGAAACATGAAGCCTGCCGAGCAGCAGATTACACAGCGCCTATCCGGCCACATAAGGCACTTCCAGGTTGCCCTCCTCCTTGGCGGATTGCATGATCTGGGTGAGATCCGCTTCCATCTGTGTCCCTTCGGCGCTCAGGTTGTTTGCAAGAAGTGCGCTACTCTCGGTGATATGTTGTTGAATCTTCGTAAATGCTTCGTCATAGTCACGAAGATTCTTCATGAATGTGTGCACCACTTCGGTTCGCTCGCGATTGCCGACCAGGTGTTTTTCAGCCGTTTCCAATACACCGTACATGGTGTCATAAAGTTTTTTATATTCGGAAACCGCATTGGGATCCTGATTGATGAAAAATTCTTTGATATAACCCTGAGACTTTAACGGCCGCAAGCCTGGTAATATAACTGTTGCCCCCCCACCTTGAGTACAAGGCAAGATTTCAGCAAAGGGTTTACCCGCCAAAGGATACGTGAGAAAATTAATCGTCGCGCACATCAATTCTCACTGTTTTTGCACCATAAGGCCGGTGATGAAAAAAATAATACATTGTGAAAATCAGTTGGATCATTGGCAACAGGGTGTCGGCCGTGATCGCAACGGGCTGTTCAACACACCTGATAAGCGTGGTTTGGAACAGCTTTACCACTCAACCGGGCCCTTTTTTTTCGGCGCCATCCGGCTATTTCTGATTGCCATGATCGTTTTGGGGATCCTTTGGATCAGTTGTGATGCCAAGCGCCCCTTTCGAATCGGCTTTGTTGCGACGATATCCGGTCGTGTGGCCTATCTGGGCCTCGCCGGTCGCGATGCCGTTCAACTGGCCGTGGATCAATGCAATGCAAGGGGAGGAATTCACGGCCGCCGGGTAGAGCTGATCATCCAGGATGATCAACAAAATGAAGATATTGTAGTGGAGGCCGTGCAGGCGTTGATCCAGGCGGATGTTGAGGCCGTTATCGGCCCCATGACCAGCAATATGGCCATGGTCATTACCCCTTTCTTAAATGAATCCCGGACTATCGCCGTCAGTCCCACCGTTTCCACCGGACGGCTGTCCGGCAAGGATGATTATTTTTTGCGAGTTAATCCGGCGACTGACGAAACGGCAATTCATAGTGCCGAGTATCAGCTCCGATCCGAAGGCGTGCGTAAATTTCTTGTCATCTACGGCAAGGGTAACCGCGCTTACAGTGAAGGCTGGTTGAAAATTTTTAAAAAGCGGTTCGTTGCCGGTGGGGGGCAAATCACGGCTACCGTTGCATTTGGAAAAGGCGAGCATCAATCCTTTTCGGAAATCGTTCACGCAGCGTTGGTCAATGATTTCGACGGTATTTTGATTATTGCCAATGCCATGGACTGCGCCCTGATTTGCCATCAGATCCGCAAAAGTGATCCAGACACCATTATCACGCTGGCGGCCTGGGGCGCCACCGAACGCTTTATCGAACTGGGGGGCAGGGCGGTGGAAGGCGTGACAGTGGTCCAAAATTTTAATCGTGACAGCCTTGATCCGGCTTATCAACGGTTTCGAAAGCACTATCTTGAACGTTTCCGGCAGGAGCCGGGATTCCCCGGCGTTTATGCTTACGATGCGGCCCAGGTCGTCTTAACGGCGCTGGATAACCGAAAAAAAGGCCAGCATCTAAAAGTGAGTATTCTTTCCATCGGCGAGTTCAATGGGCTGCAAGGCAAAATCATCTTCGATGCCTACGGCGACGTAAAACGTTCCAATACCTTCATCAGTGTGGTCCGTAACCAGAAATTTGTTGTTGTGGAGTAGTCTCATGAAATCGCTCTATCCGCTGAAAGGCTTTTTATCCCTGAATTTTGCTGCCGTAGCGGTTCTGCCAATGATTACGATTGCTACACTGCTATGGTTTTTTGTGATGCCGACCATCCAGGCGCGGACGAGAATCCAGCATCAGGCCATGGCGCGCTGCATTGCCGGTCAAATATCGGCCTATCTGGAAGGCGGGCAGCGTCAGCTGACCGCCCTGGCCGGGTATCTTCCCCGTCACATGGTTGCGACGGATACCCAGACAGTTCGCCTGCTGGATGCCCAGTGCGGCAATGGTGAGTTTTTTGAAACCCTGTTTATCGCTGACCGTACGGATGCCGCCATTCAAACGATCGGCCTGGCCCAATCGCGCCGCCCGAGTCGTATCGATTTTATCGGTTTGGATCTTTCCGCCCGCAGTTTTATCAACAAAGCCAAAGGGGCAAGGCGGACGACCTGGTCGGAAACGTTTTTGTCCACCGTCAGCAGCCGCATGGCGGTGGCGCTGACGGTTCCCCTGGCCGACAGCTTTATTACCGGTGAGATCACCCTGGACAACCTGTCCGAGATCATCAGCCATCTGCCGGTGGAATCCGGATTTCGCACCCTGGTGATCGACGGTCAGGGAATGATTGTGGCCGACTCCCAAAAGCGACGCTGGGGAGAGACGTTGAATGTCAATTTTTCTGACGGGGCCATGGAAAGGCAAGCGTTTCCCATGGATTTTGAGCTGGATGGCCAGCATATGTTGGGTACGCTGGTGGAAATGGACGCCATCGGCTGGAAAGTGCTTGTCGCCCAGCCGCTTCGCAACGCCTTTCAACCGCTACGGGAAACATTTGGTTTGATTGGTCTGGGGCTGGCCGTTGCACTGGGCCTGGTCTTGTCCGTCGCCGTGCTTATCGCCGATAAGGTCACTGTGCTTTTTACGGCCTATGCCGATCGGGCGGAGGCCGTTGCCGGTGGGCGCTATGACCTTCAATGGCCGCCGGCCAGGGTCAAGGAGTTTGCCCGATTGGGCAAAAGCCTCAAGCGCATGGCTGAAAAAATCAGCAAGCGCGAAAAGGCACTGGTCGACAGTGAAGAACAGCTCAAAGAACTCATTTCCAACGTTCCCGGTGTGGTGTACCGATACGTGCCGATCCCCGAGGCCCCTGAATCCCGCTCGCTATTCAGCGTGGTGCGGGAAAAGACCATCGAGATCTTCGGGTTGGACTCCGGACAAGAAAATTTCTTCAAGGCGTTTGTGACCCACCTGCCCGAGGATGACCGGGCTGGCTTTGTCAGGTCCGTGAAAGCGTCGGGAGACGCCTTGACGCCCTGGTATTATGAAGGACGTTTTATCAAACCCTGCGGCCAAACCATTTGGTTCGAGGGCCGCAGCGTGCCCCGGCAGGTTGGCGACACGATCGTTTTTTACGGGATGCTTACGGACATAACCGAGCGTAAGAAAATGGAATCAAGGTTGCGCCTGACCCAGTTCATTTTCGACAAGGCCCCTATCGGTATCTGGCGAATGGGAAGAAAAGGTGAGGTCCTCGACGTGAACGAACATGGCTGCGCCAGCCTCGGTTACACCCGGGAGGAGCTTTGCCGTATGACGATCTTTGATTTTTCTCCTGGATTCGGACCCGAGGATTGGACAAACGGTACGGCCATCCTAAATGAGGTTGGCACCAAGACCAGCGAAGTGTTGCACAGGACCAAAAGCGGCGACATTTTATCGATTCAGGTCGTGGAAAACATGATACGTTTCGAGGACCAGGCGTTTCTTGTGGCCTTTGTCCAGGATATTACCGAGCGCAAAAAGATGGAGGAAATGATGATCCAAAGTGAGAAGATGCTTTCTGTCGGCGGCCTGGCGGCGGGCATGGCCCACGAGGTCAACAATCCCCTGGCCGGTATCCTGCAAAGCGCGTTGGTTCTGGAGAATCGTCTGCTTGGGGATTTGCCGGCCAACCAGAAGGCCGCTCAATCCGCCGGTATCGCCATGGATGCCATCCGGCACTACCTGGAACTGCGCCGGCTGCCCAACCTGATCGGAAACATCCGCGAATCCGGGATCCGTGCCGCCGACATCGTTAAAAACATGCTCAGCTTCGCCCGTAAGAGTGATCGGCGCGTTTCGAGTCATGACCTGAGCGCGCTCCTGGACCAGACCCTGGAACTGGTCCGTACCGATTACGATATGAAAACGCACTATGACGTTAAACAGATCCACATCCGGCGGGAGTACGACCCGGCGGTGCCGGTCGTTCCCTGCGAGGCCAGCAAGATTCAGCAAGTGTTCATGAATATCCTCAAAAACGGTGCCCAGGCCATGGCCGGGAGCACGGATACTTCGGCCCCGCCTAGTTTCGTGCTGCGGGTAAGTGATGACGGAGACTGGGTGCGGGTGGAGATCGAAGACAACGGCCCGGGCATGGATGAATCGATTCGCCGGCGCATTTTCGAACCCTTTTTCACGACCAAGCCGGTGGGCCAGGGCACAGGGCTGGGGCTGTCGGTCTCCTACTTCATTATCGCCGAGGATCACGGTGGTGAGATGCGTGTGCAGGCGGCGGAGGGTGGGGGTACCTGTTTTGTTATTCGGTTGCCAAAGGGGGGTGGTGATGGGTGATGGGGTGATCGGTGATCAGTGATCAGTAGTTGGTAGTCGGTCAACAGTCGGTTTGTAGGTCAGGTTCATTTGTTAGCGATTAGCGGTTAGCAGTTAATTGCTAACCGCTAATCGCTCAATTGGTTAGACCTTGAACTGATCCACCATCTGCTTGAGGCTTTCGGACAACTTGGACAGTTCCTGGGCACTCAGGTTGACTTGGCTGCTGCTGGTGGACATCTCGTTCATGGAGACGCTGACATCGGCGATGTCTTTGGATATCTCACCAGATACGGACGAGCTCTGGTTGACGTTTTCGTTGACTTCCTGGATGCCTTGGGAGGCCTGGGCTACGTTGGTGGCGATGTCCCGGGTGGCGGCGGACTGCTCCTCCACGGCCGTGGCGATGGTGGCCACCACGTCATTGACGTCGGTGATCACCTGGGTGATCTCGCTGATCTGCCCCACGGTGGTGGATGTGGTGCCCTGAATGCCTTCGACTTTTTCCTTGATATCTCCGGTGGCGGCGGCGGTCTGCTTGGCCAGCTCCTTGATTTCGTTGGCCACCACGGCAAAGCCCTTGCCGGCCTCGCCGGCCCTGGCCGCCTCGATGGTGGCGTTGAGGGCCAGCAGGTTGACCTGCTCACTGATGTCGGTGATGGTCTCGATGACCTTGCCGATGTCGTTGGCCGCCTCGCCCAACTGATCCATGTTGGTGGAGGCGTTGGATGCCTTGTGGGCGGCTTCGTCGGAGATGCCGCGGGCTTTTTCGGCATTCTGGGCGATTTCGCCGATGGTGGCGGACATCTGTTCGGCGGCGGTGGCCACCATGTTGGTGTTGGTGGCGGACTCTTCCATGGCCGCGGCCACGTTGGTCATGTTGGTGGTCATCTCCTCGGCGGCGGCCGAGACGGTGTTGGATTTATCCGAGACAGTGGTGATGCCCTGGGTCATCTGCTCGCTGATGGCGGACAGTTCTGTGGATGATGAAGAAAGGGTTTCCACACCGCCGGCGATATCCTTGATGATGCCCTGCAGCTTTTCGATGAAGACGTTGAACCACTTGGCCAGCTCGCCCACCTCGTCACGGCTTTTGACTTCAAGGCGCATGGTCAGATCGCCTTCGCCCTGGGCGATGTCCTTGAGGCCGTCCACGGCGGCGTTGATGGGGCGTACGATGGCGCGGGCGGAAAACAGGACGATCACGCCGACGATCAGCGCGGCCACTAGGGTGACGATGATGTTGGCGTTGCGGATGGCATGGGAGGCGGCCAGGAACTCATTCTGATCCTGGGTGGCGCCGATGGCCCAGCCGTTGATGCCCACGGGCGCGAACCCGGCGATTTTGCGGATGCCCTGGAATTCATAAGCTTCCACACCGGTTTCGCCGGCTTTCATCTTCCGAATGATGGCGTCCATTTCCGTGATGCTGGAAAAATTTGTTTTGAGAATGTTTTCAGGCTTGGGATGGGCAATGCAAAGGCCGGTGGCATCGGCCATCCAGCCATAGCCGGTTTCGCCGATTTTGCGATTTGCTACCACTTCGCTAAAATAGTCCGCATTGATCACCAAACCGAATATACCCAGGAATTTACCGTTTTCGGCTTTGATGGCCGTACATGCCACGACGATCGGCTTGCCGGTGCGTTTCGAGAGAACCATGTTGCTCAGCACTGATTTGCCTTCCTGTCGTGCTGCCTGAAAATAATCCGTATTACTGACATTGATGCCTTTATATTCTCCGCCGCCTTCCAGAACCCCGGTATACAGCTCACCGTCGGCATTGGTGATGAAAAGTCCCTGGTAGTGATTGCCCATGTTGCGAAATTCAACAGCCAGATCGGCAAATACGTCTTCCACCATCGATTTGCTGGCCTGGGCGCCGGAATGGTCGACGGCTTCACTTAGCTCAAGAATTTCTTTCTGGTTGGCCAGAACACGGGCTTTTTCCATTTCAGCCTGGATGACATTGCGGGTCAGTCGGGCCAGATCCGTGGCAATTCCATGGGCCTGCTGCTTGGATATGCCCATCAACGCGGTTTGGGCCTTGGAAAACGAAATGTATCCGACCACGATCAACGGAATCATCACGGCGGCGACACCCCCGAAAATGAGCTTGGAAGAAATGGACTGCAGGTTTATTTTCATGTTCATGCTCCTTGTACATTGATAACGTTAACGTTGTTTATGGCAAAACAGGCTCAGATTGCGAAGGATCTGACTAGCGGCTTGTTCGGCCTTGGCCATGTTGACCAGGTCGGACTTGACATAGTCGGGCAGATTCGTGTGCAACAGCATTTCGAGTCGGCTGTTGATGATTGCCAGGTGTTTGTCGATGGCATGAAGGTCATCCAAAATCACTTTTCCGATGGCATCGGGATTTTCCTGGATGTGCATCAATGTTCCCTCCTGGCAGGTTTTGGGGACGGCAGCTGTCTTTTGCAGCCAGCGTTCAGCCACAATCGTTGTGTCTGATTCCGTTATCGACGGTAAGGGATTGTGCTTAACAATGGAAAAAATGGTGCAAAATGGGGGGGGGAACCCCCTGTTTGAAGTGGGCTTATCCGGAAAGGGATGCCAGGTAGGTTTGAAGGTTGATCTTTTTATTGGTTAACCCGAACTTTTCGCGAATGTTTTTACGGTGCCACTGAACAGAACTAGGGGACAATCCCAGCATTTGGGCGATGGCCTTGGTATCTTTGCCGCTGCGGATCAGGTCGGCGACTTGAACCTCGGTAGGGGTCAAATCCTGGTATTTCCAGAACACGGTTTTGGAAAAGCGGGAGACAACATCTTTCAGATTGGTTTCAATGATGTTCAGGTAAGCGCTGGCATCCGTGTTGATTTTGCAATTCCCAAGCGCTTCGATGTAGGGAAAGACAAACCGTTTCAGGTTGACCAGCATGTTCTCTTCCACGGCCCGTTTTTCGATCTCCCGATGATCCAGGGAGGCTTTTAGTGCCTGGTTGACCTTTTCCAGGTAGCGGCTCTTTTCGTCCAGTTCTTTTTCGCGTTCCTGAAGGGCCTGGATCATCTTTTTCCGCTCGGTGACGTCACGAACAATGGCCAGGATATGGAACATGTCACCGATCATGAACTGGGTCAGGCTGATATCGGCATCGAACGACGTGCCGTCTTTGCGGACGAAATGCCAATCAAAGCACTGACGTTTGCCCTGCCGAGCGAGTTCTTCCCGTTTTTGAATTTCATCCATGGACGAGCGTCCGTCGGGTTGGATTTCCGGTGAATGCGCTATGGGCGACTCGCCGATCATCTCTTCGCGGGAGGCGTGGAACAGATCCAATGCCTTTTGGTTGCAGTCGATCAGGATGCCGTCTTTGAGGACAAAAATGCCGTCATTGGCTGATTCGAAAAGCTGACGATAACGGGTCTCATTGACGCGAAGGTCCTGCTTACCCGCCTCCAATTTTAGGCGGGTGTGTCCCATTTCGCCTATCATTTCGGATAGTTGTTTTAGATAGTGCAAAAACGCTTTGACCCGGTCTTCGGAAAAAATAGGGATATCCTTTGCTGCCCTGGTAAAGGCCGCTTCATTAAAGTCCCATTTGGCCGCTTGCTGTTTAAAGCCTGCCATGGCCTCCGCATCGGGTGGCTCGAGAAGAAATTGGCCGGTGAACAGGCTGGCAACATGGGTATGATCGATGATCATTGGGGTGGCGCCATTGAATAGTCCAAAGGGGCAACGGTGAACAATGGGATTCTGCCCGTCCATCAATTTGGCACGGAGGCGGGCTTGATTTTTAAGACAGACCGAGGCCGATTGAGAATGCCGTAAATAAAAATCAGTGCAGATTTTTTGGTAACCGACATCGGCACAGATTTTTCCATTTAGCGAAACAATGGACACGGCGATCCCGGTTGCCGAATAAAAAGCCTCGAAGAGTCGGGTCAGGCGCTTCAAATCAATTATTTTATTTAATTCCAAAGGCATATTTTATCAACTCACTGGTATCTAATTTCAATTATTTAACAAAGTAATTCTAACACGTTCTTCGGTTGCCGTGTGGTTTTCTTGAACAACCGTAATGCTAAAAGCAGACATCGCTGAAAAAATAGTGTCGAATGGCTTTTTAATAATCCGGTTATCTGGAAAGCTCAAGTTAGAGACGAAAAGCTCCCGACAATGTTGTTTTGTGAAAGTGTTAAGTTTCAAGTGTTAAGTGGTGGATCGGATCTGATTTTATATAGGAATCGATAGGATGCCTTTCCTTAACACTGGTCCATATATCAGTTGAATTCATTCTCCTATGTTGGAACAGATATCAGCTGGAGCTTTCCGGATAACCGGATTTTAATAAAATGTCGGCGGTTGGCCGGCACCCCATAACCCTGGAAAAATAGCTGGATTCATGGTTAACGGTCGTCATATACTAAACATACGGTTACCCTTAATCTCCCATCAGAGCACGGTTAACGTCTACCGATCCTTCAAGGAGGGCTCTCAATGAACCGACGATGCGTTCTTTTCTCCCCCATTCACATCCTTGCGGTTGTCACGATGATATATGGTATTTTTTTTGGCGCTTGTCATTCCAATCAGCCGGTACGAATCGGCTTCTTAAGCAGCCTATCGGGGCGCACGGCGGATATCGGTATTGCTAGTCGGGATGGGGTTCAACTCGCCGTGGCGCAATGCAACGCGGCCGGCGGTATCCACGGCCAGACGGTAGAACTCATCATTAAAGACGATCAAGCGCATGCTGAACCCGCCGTGAAAGCCGTTGAGGAACTGATTGAAAAGGACGTCGCTGCCATTGTCGGCCCCATGTCAAGTTTTATTGCCAAGGCCATTGTGCCATTGTTGAATGCATCCCAGGTGGTTGCCGTCGGGGGCACCGTCACCACCCCGGACCTGTCCGGCCTGGATGACTATTTCTTCCGTGTTTGCATAACCGCCGGAGAACATGCCCATCGAAGCGCCCGTTACCAGATCGATTCCAAAACCATGCGGCGCATCGCCGTGGCGTATGACGGCAGCAACCGTTCGTTTTCTGAAAACTGGCTGGAAAGTTTTAAAAAACCATTTACTACCGATGGCGGAGAAATTCTGGCCGAGATTGATTTTCAAACAGAAGACGGGCGTTCTTTTTCAAAAATCGCCCATGGTCTGCTGGCGGTGGAACCGGATGGTATTCTGATCATTGCCAACCCCATGGATTCGGCCTTGTTGTGCCAGCAGATCCGCAAATCCAACTCGTCTGTAAACATTACATCGTCAAACTGGGCCGCGACTCAGCGTTTCCTCGAGATGGGCGGCAAGGCCGTGGAAGGCGTGACCTTGCCCATTGCTTTTGACTGGAATAGCCCAAGTCAGCCGTATCAAGCATTTCGGAAAATCTATCTTGAGCGATTCAAGCGGGAACCCGATTTCCCGGGGTTTTATGCCTATAATGGGGCCCAGGTGGTCTTAACGGCCCTGAAATCCCAAACATCCGGCCAACTGCTCAAAGACACCATTCTTTCAATTGGTGAGTTTGACGGGCTGCAGGGTAAAATCAGCTTTGATGCGTACGGCGATGTCAAACCCTTGAATATCTCTATCCGGATCATCTGTAACCAGACATTTGTGGTTTTGGAGTAATCCCATGAAATCCCGCATCCCTTTGAAAGGCTATCTGTCTTTGAATCTCGGCGCGGTGGCGGTTTTGCCGGTGATTACCATATTCATCCTGGCCTGGTTTTTTATGATGCCGGCCATACAGATGCGCACCACCATCCAGCATCAGGCCATGGCCCACTCTATTTCAGGGCACATCTCGGCCTATCTGGAGGGCGGCGCGCGTCAGCTTACCGCCCTGGCCGGATATATTAAGAACCGGCGGGGGGATTCAGATCAGCGTGTGGTTGACCTGCTGGACGCCCAGTGCGGGGATGGATCGATTTTCGAGGCCTTGTTTATCGTCGACAAGAAAGATGTTGTTGTCAAAATGGTGGGCCTTGCCAAATCGAAGCGTGCCAACCGTGTAGACTATATCGGTCTGGATTTTTCCGGTCGCCGTTTTATCAGCGCCGTGAAATTGATAAAGACGGCCGTCTGGTCGCAAACGTTTCTCTCCACCGTCAGCAGCCGCGTGGCAGTCGCGCTGATCGTGCCGCTGGATGATGGGGTTATCGTCGGGGAGATCACCCTGGGCAACCTGTCCGAATTTATCAGCCTTTTGCCCCTGGAATCCGAATTGGTTACCCTGGTGATCGATGCAGGGGGGTTGATCGTGGCCGACTCTCAACGACGGCGGGCGGGACAGGTGTTGAATGCCGAGTATCCTGCCGCAACTAAACCCGCCGGCGATACCCTATCGGCCTCCTCGACGTTTAAAATGGATAGCGTTGAAATGTTGGGAACGGTAGTACAGATAGATGCGGTGGGTTGGAAAGTCCTGTTTGCTCAGCCGGTCAAAAAGGCCTTTCAACCGCTTCGGGACACATTTGTCCTGATTGGTTTCGGCCTGGCCATTGCACTGGGGCTGGCCTTGTTCATCGCCTGGCTGCTGGCCGGCAATCTAACCGACCTTTTTGCATCTTATGCCCACAAGGCACAAGCCATTGCCAACGGACACTACCACCTGCAATGGCCGGTGGCCAAGACACGGGAGTTTTTTGAGTTGAGCCAGAGCCTGCAGCGCATGGCCGAAAAGATCAACCGGCGTGAAAAATTGCTGGTAGACAATGAAAAGCGGCTCAGAGACCTCGTTACCAATGTTCCTGGTCTGGTGTATCAGTACAAAGCGGATCCCAATGCGCTCGGATCCAGTTCGCTGACCAGCGTGGTGCGGGAACGGAGCGTTGAGATATTTGGCCTGAATGCCGAAGAAGAAAATTTCTTCAACCATTTTGTCACCTGCCTTCCCGAAGCGGATCAGTCCCGTTTTGTCCTGTCCGTGAAAAACGCCCTTGAAGCAGCCAGTCCCTGGTACTACGAAGGTCGGTTCACCAAACCTTCCGGAGCAACAATCTGGTTTGAAGGCCGTAGCGTGCCCCGGCGCATCGAGGGCGAGCTTGTCTACTACGGTGTGCTAACGGACGTCACCCGGCGCAAGGAGATGGAATCCAGTCTGCGGCTGGCCCAATTTATCATCGACAAGGCCAATGTCGGCATCTATCGCATCGATCCGGATGGCCGTATCATAGAAGTCAACCAAAAAGCCGCCGAGCTTCTTGGCTACACCAAAAAAGAGCTGGAAGCCCTGAGCATGGCTGATATCGACACCTTGGTGGCCCGGAAATCCTGGGGGGGGGAGAATTGGCGGAAATTAACTGCACTGGGGATGCGAAATCTCGAAGCACAACACCGCAGGAAGGATGGGGCCGTAATTCCCGTCGAGGTTCACAGCAACCTTTTGGAATATGAGGGTCGGCAGTATGCCATCGCCTTTGTCCAGGATATCAGTGAACGCAAACGCATCGAGGAATCCCTGCGCCTGACCCAGTTCATTTTCGACAAGGCCCCCATCGGCATCTGGAGAATGGGGTCGGTGGGCGAGGTCCTCGATGTCAATGAACAGGGCTGCGCCAGTCTTGACTATTCCCGGGAAGAACTCTGCCGCATGACCGTCTTCGACTTCGCGCCTGGATTCGGCACCGAGGATTGGGAAATCTACACTGCCCAGCTGCATGAGATGGGAACCATGGACATCGAAGCCCAGCACCAGCCCAAACGTGGCGACATCTTCCCGATCCAGGTCATCAGTAAGCTCATGCGCTTCAAAGGACAGGCGTATCATGTTGCTTTTGTTCACGATATCACCGAACGCAAACGCATGGAGCATGCGTTGAAGGAGAGCGAACAGCGGTTGGATTTGGCTCTGTCGGGGGCCAATGAAGGCATCTGGGATTTGCGCGTTCTAAAAAATGACCTCTACCTTGACCCCCGCTACTATACCATGGCCGGATACCTACCCAACGCGTTTCCAAGCACATTCGACGAGGTCATGAAGCGCATTCACGAAGACGATGCTGAGCAGGTGAAGCGGATCCATGAACAAAATCTATCCGGTAATCGGGACGTGTTTGAAGTGGAATTCAGGTTTCTGCGTCAAGACGGCAGCTACATGTGGATTCACACCAAAGGAAAGGTTGTCGAACGGAATGAAAAGGGAGCGCCCACCCGCATTAGCGGTACGAACGCCGATATCACCGCGCGAAAACATGCTGAAGAAGCCCTGCGCCGGTTGCAGAACTACCTTTCCAATATCATTGACTCCATGCCCTCCATACTAGTCGCCGTGGACCTTGACGGCAATGTGACCCAGTGGAATCATCAGACAGAGCAAGCCACCGGTTTGAGCGTTGACGAGGCCCGACGCCGGCCCCTGGCCAAGGTCTTTCCCCGCCTGGCCGGTGAAACCCAGCGAATTAACGCCTCCATCCGTGAACGCCGGGTGATCAGCTCTCCCAAAGTTTCCTACAAGCTGAACAATGAAACGCGTTTTGAAGATATCACCATTTTTCCCCTGGTGGCCAATGGGGTGGAAGGGGCCGTGATCCGGGTGGATGACGTGACCGGGCAGGTGCGTATGGAAGAGATGATGGTTCAGAGTGAGAAGATGCTCAGCGTAGGTGGGCTGGCGGCGGGCATGGCCCACGAGATCAACAACCCGCTGGCCGGCATTCTGCAGAACGCGGCGGTCCTCGAGAACCGACTCCTGAAGGATCTCCCCGCCAATCGCAAGGCTGCCGAGGACGCCGGCATCACCCTTTCCGCAATCCGGCACTACCTCCAACTGCGCAAGCTGCCCAGCATGATCGAAAGCATCCGCATGTCCGGCGGCATGGCCGCTGACATCGTCAAGAACATGCTCAGCTTTGCCCGCAAGAGCGAAAAAGTCCTTGTCAACCATGATCTTGGTACCTTGCTGGACCAGTCCGTTGATCTGCTCAAGACCGATTACGACATGAAAAAGCATTATGATTTCAAACGCATCGAGATTGTTCGCCAGTACGATACCACCGCCCCGCCGGTTCCTTGCGAATCCAGCAAGATTCAGCAGGTATTTATGAATATCCTGAAAAACGGTGCCGAGGCCATGGCCGAGGTGACCGATGCTTCCGACCCGCCGATATTTATCCTGCGGGTCCGAGATGACGGCATATGGGTACGGGTAGAGATCGAAGACAACGGGCCGGGTATGAATGAGAAGACTCGCCGACGCATTTTCGAGCCCTTTTTTACTACCAAACCGGTGGACAAGGGCACTGGACTCGGCCTGTCGGTCTCCTACTTTATTATCGCTGAGGATCATGGCGGTGAAATGGCGGTGTATGCAGCCGCCAAGGGCGGTGGCACCTGCTTTGTGATCCGGCTGCCCAAGGGGGGCGGTGATCGGTGATCAGTAATCAGTGATCAGTAGTCAGTAATCGGTAAAACGATCGAATCCTGAGCAGACAAAGGAGGAGTGCCTCATGAAGCGTCATTTTACCATCTGTCGGGTATTTTTGGTGATCTGGATCGTTTTCTTCAGTCTGGGTGGAATCACCTGCGGAGGGTCAGGTCCCATCAAGATTGGCTTTGTGGGTGACTTCTCCTCGGTGTCTGAAGCATACACCGACAATGCTTTCCTGGCTGCCCGCATGGCGGTCAGTGATTGGAACGCTGCCGGGGGGCTTCTTGGCCGGCCTGTGGAAATGGTTCACCGCGACGGCGGCAATGATCCTGAGCGCCATTACCGTCATGTGATTGAACTCGCGGGTGACGAGGGCATCGTGGCCGTCTTCGGCGGGGCGTCCAGCCCCTGCGTGTTAAAGGCGTCGGCGGCCTGCCGGGAAAAGGGGGTTCCCTATCTCGTGTCCATCGGCAATGCCCAGTCCATCGTGGGAGAGAGCGGCCATCCATTCGTTTTCCTGTTCGAGCCCAATTCACGGATGGAGTCTTTGGGATTTACCATCTTTGCCACCCTGATGCCCTGGAAACGGTACGCCTGGATCGGTGCGGACTATAGCTGGGGGCGGGGGATTCTGGGCTTTTTTAAGGCGCACGTCCAACAGATCGGTGCTCCCATCGAGTGGACGGTGGAAATCTGGCATCCCTTTGGAGAGGTCGCATATGACCAGCATGTCGCACAGTTGATTGCATCCAAACCGGATGCGCTGGTGGTGGCCACTTGGGGAGAAGATTTGCGACATTTTCTGCGTGCAGCCAAATCCCGGAAACTTTTTGACAAAATGCCGGCGTTTGGGTGGTTTTCCCTGATTTCGGATGCGTCGGAGCGCACACTTCCCGAGGGAATCTGGAATATTTCCCGCGGACCGTGCAACTACCTGGCTGAGAAATATTCACAGGCCAGTCGTTTCCTGGAACACTTTTCCCATCGATACCAGCACTATCCCCTGGATTTTACCGTTTGCTGTTATGATTCTTTTCTGGCATGGCACCAGGCGGTGTTGAATGCGGGGTCGGCCGTACCGGACGCCACGGCCAAGGCTCTCAAGGGGTTGCGTTTCAAAGGGCTCAGAGGCGACAGTTTCATCCGGGCCGCGGACGGCCAGATGAATTGCCCGGTTTTTTTTGGCCGCCTGGTGTATCGTTCCGAGTACCCCGTTGCGGTGATCGAATCGGTGATCGAAATTCCGGCGAGCAAGACCTGGATGTCAGAAGTTGCGATACCGGACAGCGCGTCCGATAGTCCGTGAGGCAATGGCGTCCGCCGTCAGTATAAAGACGCCAACTACCAGTATGGAAAAAAAATGCGTACAAACCGAAAAATAATCCTGCTTGTGGCACTGGGTGCCGCTGCCGGCCTGTTGAGCTTTCTCATCAGCCAGTACTTTGCCGGCAGAACCCATAGCGACCTGCGACTGTTAACCCAGATTCAATCCCTGGCGCCCCGCGTCGAACATCTGCGTTTGCTCAGTAAGGCATTCGTTCAGAACGGGGATGCGCGCCAGTGGCAGGAAATTACAGACAATCTGCAGTCCTTGAGCGTCGACATCGCCGCCGGGTCCCATGCTTTTCTTCAGTGGCAGAAAGAGATTCAGACGCTTAAAACCCACCTTGCCACCTATCGTCGGCTTCTCAATCAGGTTCACGAACCGGCACTGGCGCTCAACGATGAGAAATTGAAACTTCAACGCATCGGCCTTTCTTTTACAAAAGAGATGGAGTCTCAGATTCTTACGCCCTATCAGGAAGAGGCGGGCCTACGGCTTTATGCTGGCCATCAGATCGATCCGTTTAAAAACAGAGTCAAGGATGTCGCCAACGAAATGATTCGGCTTCACCTCCAGCAGCAAATGATTTTACTTGAGCTGATGGCAAATTGGGACCTTGGCGCATACCAGCGTAAAAAAGAGGTCATCGCCAGGGCCATGGACCGGCACAAGACTCAATTGAAATACATGCGTGTGCTCATGGGCGGCCAACCCGGGTTCGATACAACCGTTGCCTCCCTCGATAAAAAAATGGATCAACTGGTTGAACAGGAGAAGATTATCATCGGGTATTTTACAACCCTCACCGGCCTCAACGGTGGTCTGATCGCCACAGGCGACCTTCTGCTCCAGGCCAGCAAGGCGCTGACCACCAAAATAATCGTCGCCATTTCATCGACTGACAGACTCAACCGGCGGCTGAGTTGGGCGCTGTTGGTCTTTATCCTGAGTGGAATCGGTGTCGTCGGTGCGCTGCTCGCCAGGGACGTCATCCATTTTGTAAAAGATTTGCAGGAAAGCCGGGAGACGCTCAAAGAGAGCCAGAAATCCTTGCGTCTGACCCAGTTTATTTTCGACAAAGCGCCCATCGGCATCTGGAAGATGGGGGTGGATGCCGAGATTCTTGACGTCAATGAACAGGCCTGCGACAGCCTCGGTTATTCAAGGGAAGAACTTTGCCAGATGACCGTTTTCGATTTTGCTCCCGGATCTGATCTTGAAGGGTACATAAACAATAAGGCCCAACTGGTTGAGGCTGGAACCGTGACCGTTGAAGGCCTGCACCAGCGCAAAAATGGCGAGATTTTTCCGGTCCAGGTAATCAGCAACCTGATGCAGTTCGAAGGGCAGGAGTATAATGTGGCCTTTGTTCAGGACATCACCGAGCGCAAACGCAGCGAAGAAGCACTGCGGGAAAACGAGCAGTTGCTGAATAATATTCTGGAATCGATGAATGAAGGCCTCCTGGTGCTGGGCAAGGATTTCAAATGTACGATTTTCAACCGCGCATTGGGGAAAATGGTTGAGTCGAAAAAATCGGACGCCATCGGAAAAATTCCATGGGAATCCTTTCCGGTGCTCAAACACACGCCCGTGGAAGAAAATATCCGCAAAACAATGGCCGGTGAACCCGCCGGAACCCTTGAAATCCAGCTTCCATTGCCCAGCGGCAAAATGGCATGGTTTCGGGATAGCTTTTCGTGCCTTAATAATGCCGATGGCCATATTGTCGGCGTGGTCGGGGTGGTCAGCGATATTACCCAGCGAAAGCATGACGAAGCGGAAATGCGCAGTCTTATTCACCAACTACAAGATAGCGAAGCCCGTTTTAAAGCGCTTCACAATGCTTCTTTTGGCGGCATTACGATTCATGACAAAGGACTCATCCTCGAATGCAATCAGGGACTGTCGGAAATTACTGGTTATTCAGTGGATGAGTTGATTGGCATGAATGGGTTGTTACTGTTCCCTGAGAAATCCAGAAAAGTGGTGATAGAAAAGATCGATTCCGGCTACGAAAAACCATATGAGGTCGTCGGCTTGCGCAAAAACGGAGAAGAATTTCCCGTGCGCCTGGAAGCTCGCAATATTCCATACAAAGGCAAACAAGCCAGAACGGTGGAATTCAGGGATATTACCGAGCAGAAAAAAGCGGAAGAAGAGCTTCGTCACCTGAAAAATTACCTTTCCAACATTATCGATTCCATGCCCTCGGTTCTGGTGGGTGTGGACGGTGATGGCCGGGTGACCCAATGGAACCGCCAGGCCGAGGTGGTGACCGGGGTCAGTGTGAACGATGCCCAATCACGATATCTGGTGGATGTATTCCCCAGATTGAAGGGGCAACTGGACAACATCAAAGCGGCTATCCGGGAACGCCGGGTGCTTCAGGATTTAAAGGTCCCCAGGGAAAAGCAGCATGAAACGCGCTATGAAGACGTGACCATTTTTCCCTTGATTGCCAATGGCGTCGAGGGCGCCGTGATCCGGGTAGACGATGTGACCGGGCAGGTGCGCCTGGAAGAAATGATGATTCAAAGTGAGAAAATGCTCAGCGTGGGCGGCCTGGCGGCGGGCATGGCCCACGAGGTCAACAACCCCCTGGCGGGCATCCTGCAAAACGCAGCGGTTCTGAAGAATCGTCTGCTGGGCGATCTACCGGCCAACCAAAAGGCCGCTGAAGATGCCGGTACGACGCTGGCGGCCGTTCATCAGTACATGGCCCTGCGCAAGCTGCCCGTCATGATCGAGAACATCCGCGAATCCGGGAGCCGCGCCGCCGCTATTGTCAGAAACATGCTCAGTTTCTCCCGCAAAAGCGACCGGCTTGTTTCGGATTATGATGTGGGCGAACTCCTGGACCAGACCCTGGAGCTGGTCCGGACCGACTACGACATGAAAAAACACTACGACGTTAAACAGATCCGCATCGAGCGGGCGTACGACCCTTCAGTGCCGCCCGTGCCCTGCGAGGGCAGCAAACTCCAGCAGGTGTTCATGAATATCCTGAAAAACGGCGCCGAGGCCATGGCCGAGGTGACGGATGACGAAAGGCACCCTTTGTTTGCGTTGCGGGTGCAAGACGATGGCGCCTGGGTGCGGGTGGAGATCGAGGACAACGGGCCGGGCATTGACGAAGCGACCCGCAGGCGGATTTTCGAACCCTTTTTTACCACCAAGCCGGTGGGTCAGGGGACGGGGCTCGGTTTGTCGGTCTCCTACTTCATCATTACCGAGGACCACGGCGGTGAGATGCATGTGCGGGCTGCGGAGGGTGGCGGCACCTGTTTTGTGATCCGGCTGCCCAAGGGGGGGAGTGATCGGTAGTCGGTAATTGGTAATCGGGGAGCGGAGGAGGGGAGGTGGAGGGAAGGGGGAAGGGGGAAGGACGAGGAACCGAAGAACAAGAATCGGTCTAAATGCGGTTACTCTTTATCGTGACATTTCAAACAGCGCCACGATGAGGCGAATTAAGAAGGGATCACCATGGGCTTATCAGATTTCAGCAGTAAACAAGGCAGAAATAACGATCCAGGCGTAACTGTCGTTGAAAGCAATGTGAATCAACTGCCGGATGATCTGGCAACCATCGGTATGGCGCCAACCTTCATCATCGCTTATGTCTCACCGTATTTGGATGTCGGCCATGTCGCGGCTTTAATTTTCAGCCGCTTTCCCGATGTTCCCAAAATGATCTGTTCCACGGCAGGGGAGCTCGTTGCCCGAAAAGGGAGCTTGTATTGCGAGGCCGGACGCTATTGGGATCGGGTTGTAGTCCAGTGCTTTGATGCCTCCATCATTGCGCAAGCTGAAGTGGTAAGCCTTCCTCTGGACTGCGAGGATCTTCGCCAGGGGAAAATCGAAATCAGTCTGCATGAACGCGTAAAACGACTGAAACATCAAATTCGCAACCTGAATGTTGCCATGCAGATCGACTATCGTGATACACTGGCTTATATCCTTTTTGATGGCCTGTCCGCATCCGAATCCTTTTTTATGGAGGCGTTGTATGACTCCGGGCGGTTCCCATGTTTGTTTGTCGGTGGATCTGCCGGCGGCAAGCTTGACTTTCAGAATACCTGGCTGCACGACGGCCGGAATCGGTTTGAAAATCATGCATTGATCGCCTTTCTCAAAACAGCTCCGGGAATCCGTTTTGGCATCATGAAGAGCCAGAATTTTGTTCCTATGGAAGTCTCATTCTCCATATTGTCGGCATCCGTTGAACATCGCTATGTCAGTCAGGTTATAGATAACAAGGGGCGGATCGTCAGTCTGGTTGCCGCCCTTTGCGACACATTTGAATGTCAACCCTCAGCACTTGAGGCGCTGATGGATGAGTATTCCTTTGCCATCTCGGTTGGTGAGGAGTTATTTGTCCGGTCGGTATCGGGGGTCGATATTGAAATGGATACAGTCCATTTTTACTGCGATATTTCACCCGGCGAGGAGTTGCTGCTTATCAGGAAGGGAGACCTTGTTCAAAGCACGATTCGTGATTTCAAGCAGTTTATGGAAGAAAAGCCCGGTGCTCCGATTGCCGGTATTCTGAATGACTGCATCCAGAGACGATTGTTAAACGAGAGTCAACTCCCAGAAATGGGAAACGTCCTGACGGGGAGTGCCATTGCAGGCTTTTCCACCTTCGGTGAAATACTTGGTCTTTTCCTCAATCAAACCTTGACCGGAATCTTCTTTTTCCGGGTAACCGAAGGGAAACCGTTCAAGGATCGCTATGTTGACAATTTTATTTTCAACCTTGGAGAATTCAAGGCCTTTTTTCTGAAACGCCAGATCGCCAAATTGAATGGTCTGTCTCAAATTGTGGTTCGTCAGATAGAGGATTTTAAAGCAAACCGGTACGGGAGCCGGCTTGATGCAACCGGAATGGATCCAATCATGGCAACGGTGTTCGATGGGCTCAATGAACTGGGAGACACGTTGAGGGCGGCAGACACTCACCAGCGCTTGATGACGAACCAGATTGAGGCGCAGTTAAGGGAGAGCGAAAAACGGTTCCGGTTGCTGGCCGAGTCTTCACTGACCGGGATCTATCTTATTCTATCGGGCCGATTCAGTTATGTCAACGATGCGTTTGCACATATATTTGGCCTCAGCGTCAGTGAGATCATTGGCAAGCTTGGCGTGACAGATCTGGTCGCTCCGGAAGATCGTCGGCTGGTAGCCGAAAACATCCGTCGACGCCAGGCCGGCGAAGTGCAATCGATGCGCTACGCATTTCGTGCTCTTCGCAAGAATGGTTCAATTTTTCATGTGGAAGTCTACGGCCGACGCATCAAATACAAAGGCAAAGTCGGTGTCATTGGCACATTGATCGATATTACTGAACAAAAAAAGGCGGAAGAAAAGCTTCGGGCCAGTGAGGAACGCTACCGGGCCTTTTACAATGAAACGCCATCCATGTTTTTTACCATCGATGATGAGGGGATCATCACCGCCGTCAATGATTTCGGCGCCAATCAACTTGGCTATGCCAAAAACGAATTGTTGGGAAACTTTTTCTCGAATCTCTTTTACGAAGACGACAAAGATAGCGCGTGGGACGGGATCGCAAGTTGCCTGCAGACGCCGTGGCTGATTTTTCACCGGCAGTTACGAATGATCGGTAAAAATGGCAGCCCGATGTGGATTGAGGCATTCGTGCGGTCAGTCCGCGGGCCCAAAGAAAATGTCAATATCCTCGTGGCCTGCCAGGATATCACCCCGCGTAAGCAACTGGAGGAATCCCTGCGCCTCACCCAGTTCATTTTTGACAAGGCCCCTATCGGTATCTGGAAAATGGGGACGGGAGGCGAGGTTCTCGATGTCAATGAGCAGGGATGCAACAGCCTCGGTTACAGCCGTGATGAACTCTGCCGCATGAAGGTCTTCGATTTCGATCCTAATTTTGACACCAAGATTTGGGCGGACAACATTTCTACACTAAAAGCAGCTGGAATCACTACCATCGAAACCCTGCACCAGTGCAAAAATGGTGAGATCTTTCCGATTCAGGTCATACAAAACCTGGTGCGGTTCGAGGACCAGGAGTTTCATGTGGCCTTTGTTCTGGATATTACCGAGCGTAAGCAGAACGAACAGGAACTGCGGCGGCTACGCAACTATCTTTCCAACATTATCGATTCCATGCCGTCGGCCCTCGTGGCGGTGGACCGTGACGGCAACGTGACCCAGTGGAACAATAAAACGGAGCAGATAACCGGGTTGAGTTTCGAAAAGGCTTGGAATCAACCCCTACCCGATGTTTTCCCCCTCCTGGCCGGTGAGATGGAGCGCATCAGGACCGCCATCCGGGAGCGCCGGACGATCTATACGCCGAAAGTTTCGCGCAAGATCGCGCAGGGAACCCGTTTCGAAGATATCACCATTTTTCCGCTAGTAGCCAACGGCGTGGAGGGCGCGGTCATCCGGGTGGATGATGTGACCGAACGAATACGCCTGGAAGAGATGATGATTCAGAGCGAGAAGATGCTTAGCGTGGGCGGCCTGGCGGCGGGCATGGCCCACGAGGTCAACAATCCCCTGGCCGGCATCCTGCAAAATGCCTCGGTCCTTGAGAACCGCCTGTTGGGTGACCTGCCGGCCAATCATAAGGCTGCTGAAGCGGCTGGCATCACCCTTTCTGCCATACGGCAATACCTGGAAATGCGTAATCTGCCCGGCATGCTTGAGAATATCCGAGAATCAGGGAGTCGTGCCGCCGCCATTGTCAGGAACATGCTCAGCTTTGCCCGCAAGAGTGATCGGCGTGTTTCGACTCATGATTTGTGCGTACTCCTGGACCAGGCCCTGGAACTGGTGCGTACCGATTACGACATGAAGAAGTGTTACGATGTCAAACAGATCCGGATTACCCGGGAGTACGACCCGGTTGCGCTGCCGATCCCTTGCGAGGCCAGCAAACTCCAGCAGGTATTCATGAACATCCTGAAAAACGGCGCCGAGGCCATGGCCGAGGTGAAGGATAAAACGGCTCCACCGGCGTTTATCCTGCGGGTCCGGAACGAAGATGTGTGGGTGCGGGTGGAGATCGAGGACAATGGCCCGGGCATGGACGAAAAAACCCGCCGGCGCATTTTTGAGCCGTTTTTCACCACTAAGCCGGTGGGTAAGGGCACGGGATTAGGGCTTTCGGTTTCTTACTTCATCGTCACCGAGGATCACGGGGGAGAGATGAGTGCGCATGCCGCCAAGGGCGGTGGCACCCGCTTTGTGATCCGGTTGCCCAAGGGGGGCGGTGATCGGTGATCGGTGATCGGTGATCGGTAATCGGTGGTCGGTGATGGGGTGATGGGGTGATGGGGTGATGGGGTGATGGGTGATGGGTGATGGGAGGTCGGAGGTCGGAGGTCAGAGGTCAGAAAAATAATCTGCGAAAATCTGCGTAATCTGTGGATCGTGATGAGTGGGCATTGCCCACCATCAACATCGACACCTGCACGCCATAGCCTATCGCGCTAATGGCAAGCATCCGGGGAAAGGAGAAGAACCCATGGAAAGCGTAAAAGCTAAAAAAAGACCGATACCGGATCAATTGCGCTCTGAATGGCGGATGCTGCTGATCGTCATCATTGTGGGGTTTCTGATCAATGGCTGCACGGATCCGGAACCTAAGGTCTATCGGGTGGGCGTGGTATGCGGTGCGGACCTGTTCCTTCCCGTGATTGATGGCTTGAAATCGAAGATGGCAGAGCTTGGCTTCAAGGAGGGCGAGACCATCGTTTACGAGATTTACAGCTTTAACAATGATCCGGAGGGTGAGCGCCGGGCCGCTGAAACGCTTGTCGCCGAAAAGGTCGATCTGATCGTCACCGTACCCACCCAACCGTCGGTCAAGGCCCATCGGGCCATTCAAGGCACGGATATTCCTCTGGTGTTCTCTTACGCAGGTATCGAGGGAATCGGTTTGGTGGAGAGCGTGCCCCGTCCCGGTGGAAATGTTACCGGGGTCAGGTTTCCCGGCCCCGAGCAAATCTGTAAACGGCTGGAATTGATGCAGGCGTTTTTGCCGAAGGTCAGGCGGGTATGGATCGGCTATAATCAGAACTACCCCACGATCGGCCCAGCACTGCAGGCCTTGCGTATCCTATCCGCGTCCATGGGGATCACACTTGTCGAGGCTCCGGTAACCACGCTTAGAGAACTGGAGTGGGATCTCGAACGAAGAGCTCGTGAAGCGGACCCGGGTTTGGACGCCATCATTCTCATGCCGGATACCTTCAACCACTCATCCGCCGGTTGGGAGGTGATCCGTACCGTTGCCAAAAAGCACAAAATTCCCATTGGGGGGTCATTTTTCTACACGGCCGAGCAGGGCGCTCTTTATTGCAATGGCAATGAGATGGTGACGGTCGGCGAGTTGACCGCCCCCCTGGTCAGCAAAGTACTGAACGGCACACCGGCGGGGATGATACCGGTCGTGAGCCCTGAGCAAGTACTCACCATCAACCTCACGGTTGCCCGGGAGCTTGGGGTGGAGGTGCCCAGGGGGTTGTTGAGCATGGCCTCACAGATCATACGATGATCTATTGTCTATCTAATTGTACAGGTCAAGAACATGGAATCAAAGAACGCCGCATCTTCCAGAAATCTGGGGACGACATTGACACTGGCATTCGTTACAATGAGTGTCGCTGCACTGCTTTTCTCCGGTTTCGTCGGTATCATTTTTCTGATCCAAACCCAGAAGGAGGCCGTCGCCGGCAAGCAGCATGTGGTTGCCCGTCAGGCCGCCGACGCGGTTGCCGGTTTTATTCAGGATAAATTTATCGTCATGGAGGCGGCCGTCCGATTGACCGGCTCGGCCCGGGAGCGGGAAAACGCTCTGCAGGCGCTGCTCGGCATGGAACCGGCTTTCCGCCAACTGCTGCTTTTAAATACAGAAAATGAAGCGCTGTTCAGAGCATCCCGCATGTCCCAGATTGAATCCGGAAGGCTTGACCAACAACTGGGGGCTGATCCCTTCAGAAGGGTATCCGCCGGACAGCGGCATATCGGTGCGGTCTATGTGGATCAGGTAACCAGTGAGCCCCTGGTCATTTTGTCCGTGCCGGTGACCACCCTTTTGGGTGATCGGTTGGGGGCCTTATTGGCCGAGGTTAATTTGAAGTTCATCTGGGAGTTGGTGGATCGGCTCCGGGTGGGGGAGACCGGCCACGCCTATGTGGTGGACCGCAAAGGGCGTCTGATCGCCTTCGGTGAGACGGGCCGTGTGCTGCGCGGTGAAACGTTGGACCACCTCAGCGATGTTGCGGCTTTTATCGATCAACCTGAAAAAAAAGAAAATATCGACGTCCATACCTTTGTTGGCATTACCGGCAAAAAGGTGGTGGGTACCTATGTCCCCTTGGGCGATCCGGATTGGGCCGTGATGACAGAGCTGCCGGTGATGGAAGCGTACCGGCCGGTCATCCGTAATGGGTTGATATCCATTATCGTATTGCTGTGCATATCCGCCCTGGCCGGTTGGTTGGGCATTCTTCTGGCCCGTCGGCTGGCCACTCCCATTGTCGATTTGACTCGAACAGCCGACCGCGTCGCCGATGGTGAATTGGATGTCAGGGCACAAATGAACGGCCCCACCGAGGTGATCCATCTGTCGGCGGCATTCAACCAGATGACCCGGCAATTGAGGGGGATGTTGGACCAGGAGGCCGAACGAACCCGAACCCTGGAACGGGAAATTTCCAAACGCCGGCGAACCGAGAAATTCATGCGCATCACCCAATTCAGCTTTGATCATGCCAATATCGGAATCTACCGGATCGCTTCGGACGGCCGCATTTTAGAAGTAAATCCGAAAGCTGCTGACCTTCTTGGCTATACCAGGGAAGAGTTAAGGACCCTTTCCATCTGTGACATCGACACGTTGGTTACCCCTGAAAACTGGGACTTGATATGGCGGGAATTAGTGGATGCGGGGACGTTCTTCTATGAGAGACAACACCGCCGTAAGGATGGGACCCTGATTCCGGTTGAAATATATAGCAACCTTTTGGAATACGAAGACCGGCAATATGCTATCGCTTTTGTTCAAAACATCAGCGAACGCAAGCAGATGGAACAGGCGATCAAGGATAACGAAGAGCACCTGAAAGATCTCGTCTCTAACGTTCCCGGTGTCGTGTATCAATACAAAGCGGATCCCAATGCACTTAGGACCAATTCACTTACCAGCGTGGTGCGGGAACGGACCGTTGAGATTTTGGGACTGGATAGCGAAAAAGAAGAATTCTTTAACCATTTTGTTGCTTGTCTTCCCGAGGAGGATCAGCCTCGGTTTGTCAAATCCGTGAAAGATGCGTTCAAAGCGGTCAGCCCATGGTACTATGAAGGGCGATTCACCAAACCGTCGGGAGAAAAAATCTGGTTCGAAGGGCGCTCGATACCCCGTCGGATCAAGGGCGAGATTGTTTTCTACGGTATGCTCACGGACATCACACGGCGCAAGGAGATGGAATCCAGTCTGCGGTTTTCCCAGTTTATATTCGACAAGGCCGCCATCGGTATTTTTTTGCTGGGGAAGAATGGTGAATTTTTAAATGTCAACGAAGAAGCTGGCCGTTTCCTCGGTTATTCACGGGAAGAACTCTGCAAAATGAGTGTTTTTGACATCGACACACAATTCATGCCCGAGGAATGGACCTTGCACATGGCAGACCTGCGCATCCATGGGGTCAAGACAATTGAGACCCTGATTCGGCATAAAAACGGGAAGGTATTTCCGGTTCAGGTGATCGACAATGTCATGACCTTCGAGGACCAGGAATTTCATGTGGCCTTTGTCCAGGACATCACCGAACGGAAGCAGGCGGAAAAAAATCTGCGTGAAAACGAGCAACTGCTTGGCAATATTCTTGAATCAATGAATGAAGGTGTTTTTGTGCTCGACAGTGAATTTAAAAATAAGATCTACAATAAAAGCATGGAAATCATAACCAATGTGCCACGGGAGGCGGTGATCGGCAAACGTCCCTGGGAAGCGTTTCCACATATTAAGAATTCACCAATTGAAGAAAAAATTCGAAATGTGATGAAAGGTGAGGTGGGAATAGCAGTTGAGGTAACCCATCCACATAATCCCACGGTTTGGTCCCGTGACAGTTTTTCCCCCCTCAAGGATACCGATGGCCGGGTTATTGGCGTGGTGGGCGTGCTAACCGAAATCACCCGGCAAAAGGATGACGAAGAGAAACTGCGCCGTTTGCGAAACTACTTATCCAATATTATTGACTCCATGCCCTCGATCCTTGTGACGGTGGACCGTGACGGACACGTAACCCAGTGGAATCACCGGGCGGAGCAATCCACCGGTTTGAGTTTCGAAACAGTTCGCTTCCAACCACTGACCAACGTGTTCCCCCGCCTGGCGGGCGAAATGGAGCGTGTGCACACCTCCATCCGGGAGCGTCGGGTGATCAGCTCCCCCAAAGTCTCCCATAAGGTGGAAAATGAAACCCGCTTTGAAGATATAACCATTTTTCCCCTGGTGGCCAACGGGGTGGAGGGCGCCGTAATTCGTGTCGATGACGTGACCCAACAGGTGCGTCTGCATGAGATGATGATCCAAAATGAGAAGATGCTATCCGTAGGCGGCCTGGCGGCGGGCATGGCCCATGAGATCAATAACCCCCTGGCCGGAATTCTTCAGAACACGTCGGTCCTGGAGAACCGTCTATTCGGAGATTTGCCGGCCAATCAAAACGCTGCTGAAGCCGTCGGTACGACCCTGGAAACCATCCGGCAATACCTGGCACTTCGCAATCTGCCCGAAATGATCGGGAGCATCCGTGATTCCGGAAACCGTGCCGCCACTATCGTCAAGAATATGCTCAGCTTTGCCCGAAAAAGTGAAAAAGTTGTTTCCAGCCATGACTTGGGACGCTTGCTGGACCAAACCATCGATCTGCTCAAGACCGATTACGACATGAAGAAACACTACGATTTCAAACAGATCGAGATCATCCGCCAGTATGATAAAACGGCCGAACCGGTCGCTTGCGAAGCCAGCAAGATCCAACAAGTCTTTATTAATATCCTGAAAAACGGTGCTGAAGCCATGGCCGAGGTGGCCGATTCACCCAAACCGCCGAGATTTATTTTGAGGGTCCAAGATGACGGTGCGTGGATGCGCGTGGAGATCGAAGACAACGGCCCGGGCATGGATGAGAAGACCCGCCGGCGTATTTTCGAGCCCTTCTTTACGACCAAGCCGGTGGGCAAGGGTACAGGACTAGGCCTGTCGGTTTCCTACTTTATCGTCACCGACGATCACGGAGGAGAGATGAGCGTGCATGCAGGGGGTAGTGGTGGCACCCGCTTTGTGATCCGGCTGCCCAAGGGTGACCAGTGATCAGTGGTCGGTGATCGGTAGTTGGGGAGTAGAGAGTAGAGATGGGGGGATGGGGGGATGGGGGGATGGGGGGAGAAACGGACGCTGGATGAACGGTGGTCGGTGATCGGTAATCCGTAGTCGGTGAACAGCCGGTTCATCGGTCAGGTTCAGCTGTTTGCAATTGGCTTTTTGCATCCAAAGGTGGAGGCCGCTTTATCCAACAGCTAATCGCTAACAGCTGATATCGTGAGTGTGCAACGAGGCTAACCATCCCAGAGAAAGAGGAACCATAATGAAATTATCGATCGGTTTTTTAGCAGTCATGATTGTGTTGGTCACAATGGCAGCGTCTTCGACAACTGCTGAGGAAAAAGCGACAATGCAGCCTGTTGCATCAAAGGTAAAAGCCATGGTCGAGGCGGCCCATGCTTATGTCCGGGGCCATTCAGACGATATGGCCACCGTCCAACATGCCCTTCAAACCAATCCGGAATTCATCAACCCCGACAAAAACCTTTACGTTTTCATTCACTGCTACAATTTCATAAAAAGAGAAGCGATTTGCTGTGGGCATGGGATTCGTTCCGAACTGCTGGGCAAGAACATGTGGCATCTGAGGACGCCCAATGGCAGGCTGCTTTTCCACGAGATTGCCCACATGATCGAGAGAGATGGAGAAGGCTGGATCGAGTATGATTGGTTGAACCCATATACAAACAGCTTACAGACAAAGGTCTCTTACGTGAAGGGCATTTTTTTGAAAGACGGGCAGAAAGCCTGGGTTGGATGTGGGTTTTGGAAAGAAAACTAACTTGAGCAGTTAGCCATTAGCTTTCGGCTCTAAGCGCTTAGATAGAGGGAAGGCTTCCGACATGACGATACGAAAAAAGATTTTTGCAACGGGGACGGTGGTATTTTTTATCTTCGTAATACTGGCCTCGATGAGTATCTGGACCCACCGGGAGGTTTCTTCCAATCTACATTTTCGTGACGCGGTGGATGAAAAACTGGCCGATATCCGGGAGTTCGCAAAGTGGAAGAACAGTTTGATCCGATTCATTTCCGACGTTGTGGCTTCCGGCCATGTCCCGGCTTTTATCCGGGAACAATTGAATCCGCCATCCGTTCCGCTAAGGGCCGAACACGAGAGCCTGGCAACATCCGGACAACGATTAGTCGACCTGATTGCAAAGAAAGAACAAGCATCCAAAGACATCGATCAGGCTTTCAATGCCATCAGAACGCAAATCAATGACCATTACTATAAACTGGATGAAAAAATTGCAACCGTACTGGCCCTTGCCCAAATGGATCAGGTCCTTGGCGTGGACACCTCTGAAAAGCGTGCGTTGGCACCGTATGTTCTGAAAAACCTCAATCAGTTGACCCTGATTGCCATGAACGGCCTCATATCCAGGCGTTTGCCGGAGGAAGGCAAACGCCTGGTTGCGAAAAATCAACGATTCGTCGCATCTCAACTGCAATTGATCGACCCGGACGGCAGTATTGAAACCCTTTTCGCCGAGCTGTTTGCCCAAATCCAATCCCTCGACAGATTGATTATCGAATCAGACGAGACCCTTTCCCGCTTTGAAAAACAGATCTCACAAGCTAAGGATGATTTTGATCTGGCCGTCAGCAGTACCGAAACGGATGCCATTGTCATGGGCGTTCAGTCCGATCTGGATCGTGCCAACCAGAAGCTGGCGCGGGCCAGCCAGCGCAGCCTGGTAACAGTTGTTGTTTTTCTTTTTATCGTTCCGTTATTTTTAATAGCCCTGGGTATTTTCGGTCTGAATACGACCATTGTGGGCCCCATTGCCAATTTAATGAACGCCATGAAACATTTTGAAGGCGGACGATTTGATGTTACGGCCCCGATCAGCGCTCAGGATGAAATCGGCCAATTGGCCCGGGCCTTCAATGTGATGGCGGCGAAGATCAAGGAAAGCCAGGAACGTCTGGACCTGGCCTTGGCGGGGGCCAACGAAGGCATTTGGGACTGGAACGTGAACGAAGGCACCGTATTCTTCGATTCCCGCTATTACACCATGGCTGGGTACCGACCCAACGAATTTCCCAGTGTATTCGAGGAGTGGGAAAAACGTGTTCACAGGGACGATGTCAAGAGGGTTAAATCGGTCATCGACCAATATATGGCAGGGGATCTGGAACTCTATAAAGTGGAGTTCCGGTTTCTACGTAAAGACGGCAGCTATATGTGGCTTCAGGGAAGAGGGAAGATCGTTGAGCATAACGATGCGGGTGAGCCGGTGCGCTTTATTGGAACCCACGCGGACATCACCGATCGCAAACGGATGGAGGAAGCACTCGAAAAACGGATTGTGGCCTTGACACAACCCCTGGAGGATGTGGAAGGGATTGTATTTGAAGATCTGTTCAATCTGTCTGACATTCAGCGTCTTCAGGACCTGTATGCCGAGGCTTTTGGTGTTGGCGCCCTGATTACTTATCCTGACGGCACGCCGATCACCAAGCCAAGCAACTTTACAATTCTATGTGGCGAGATCATTCGCAATACCGAGAAAGGACGTAAAAACTGTAATTATTCCGATGCGATGATCGGGCGACACAATCCCGATGGCCCCAACATCCAGCCGTGCCTGAGCGCCGGCTTGTGTAACGCAGGCGCCAGTATCACCGTCGGCGGGCGTCATATTGCCAACTGGCTGATCGGCCAGGTTCGCAACGAAACCCAAAAAGAAGAAGACATCATGGTCTACGCCCGTGAGATTGGTGCAGACGAAACCGCCTTTCGCAATGCTTATCGTCAGGTGCCCACGATGTCGGAGGAACAGTTCGAGAAAGTGGCCCATGTTCTTTTTGCAGTGTCTGAGCAGCTTTCCATGTCAGCCTATCAAAACGTTCAACAGGCACGGTTTATCGCTCAGCGCAGGCAAGCTGAACAAGAATTGCAACAATTGCGGAACTACCTTTCCAATATTATCAACTCCATGCCATCCATTATGGTAGCCGTGGACCGTGGCGGCCAGGTTACCCAATGGAATCACCAGGCGGAGCAGGTGACCGGGGTAAGTATTGCCAAGGCCCAATCCCGGCCGCTTGTGGATGTCTTTCCCCGGTTGATGGGAGAAATGGAAAATATAAAAACGGCCATCCGGGAACGCCGGGTGCTTCGTGACTTGAAAATCCCTCATGAACGTCAGCATGAGATGCGTTATGAAGACGTGACGATCTTTCCCTTGATTGCCAATGGTGTTGAAGGCGCGGTGATCCGGGTAGACGATGTGACCGATCGGGTACGTCTGGAAGAGATGATGATCCAAAGTGAGAAGATGCTCTCCATTGGCGGTCTTGCGGCCGGCATGGCCCACGAGATAAACAACCCCTTGGCCGGTATTTTGCAAAGCGTGTCGGTTTTGGAAAAACGACTACTGGGAGACCTGCCGGCCAATCACAATGCTGCCGAGGCCGCCGGTACGACACTGGCAGCTATCCGTCAATATCTGGGCATACGTAAACTGCCGGGGATGATAGAGAACATACGCACCTCCGGCAGCCTGGCCGCCGCCATCGTCAGGAACATGCTCAGCTTCGCGCGCAAGAGCGAAAAGGCCGCTTCAAGTCATGATCTGGGCGCCCTGATGGACCAAACCATTGAGTTGCTTAAAACCGATTATGACATGAAAAGAAACTACGATTTCAAACGGATCGAAATTGATCGCCAGTACGACGAATCGGCTGGCCCCGTCTCCTGCGAAGCCAGCAAGATTCAGCAGGTGTTTATGAATATCCTGAAAAATGGGGCCGAGGCCATGGCTGAGGCGGTGAATGCCTCTGCTCCCTCAAAATTTACCTTGCGGGTGAAAAATGACGACGCCTGGGTCAAAGTGGAGATCGAGGACAACGGACCGGGCATGGATGAAAAGGTCCGTCGGCGTATTTTCGAACCTTTCTTTACCACCAAAGCGGTGGGTAAGGGCACGGGGCTGGGGTTGTCGGTTTCTTACTTTATTGTCACCGAAGATCATGGGGGAGAGATGAGTGTGCATGCAACGGATTATGGCGGTACTCGCTTTGTGATCCGGTTGCCCAAGGAGGGGGACGGTGAGCAGGGGGCAGGGAGCAGGGAGCAGGGAGTGGAGATGGGGTGATGGGGATCATTTTTCTTCACGGCAGAGCGGGGTGCTGAGTGGCACACCGGCGGGGACGATCCCGGTGGTGAGCCCCGAGCAGGTGCTTACCATCAACTACACGGTTGCCCGGCAGCTGGGGGTGGATGTGCCCAAGGGGATGTTGAGCATGGCTTCGCAGATCATTCGATAATCTGAAGGAACACATAAAAGGTGCGGGCCGAAATCTGGCCGCACAGGTCAAAAAAATGGAACCAACACGTACCACCGTTTCAAGAAATCTGGGGACGACATTGACGTTGGCATTCGTCGCTATGAGTGTCGCCGCACTGCTCGTTTCCGGCGTTGTCGGTATTCTTTTTCTCATCCAAACCCAGAAGGAGGCCGTCGCCGGCAAGCAGCATGTGGTTGCCCGTCAGGCCGCCGACGCGGTTGCCGGTTTTATTCAGGATAAATTTATCGTCATGGAGGCGGCCGTCCGATTGACCGGCTCGGACCGGGAGCGGGAAAACGCTCTGCAGGCGCTGCTCGGCATGGAACCGGCTTTCCGCCAACTGCTGCTTTTAAATACAGAAAATGAAGCGCTGTTCAGAGCATCCCGCATGTCCCAGATTGAATCCGGAAGGCTTGACCAACAACTGGGGGCTGATCCCTTCAGAAGGGTATCCGCCGGCCAGCGGCATATCGGTGCGGTCTATGTGGATCAGGTAACCAGTGAGCCCCTGGTCATTTTGTCCGTGCCGGTGACCACCCTTTTGGGTGATCGGTTGGGGGCCTTATTGGCCGAGGTTAATTTGAAGTTCATCTGGGAGTTGGTGGATCGGCTCCGGGTGGGGGAGACCGGCCACGCCTATGTGGTGGACCGCAAAGGGCGTCTGATCGCCTTCGGTGAGACGGGCCGTGTGCTGCGCGGTGAAACGTTGGACCACCTCAGCGATGTTGCGGCTTTTATCGATCAACCTGAAAAAAAAGAAAATATCGACGTCCATACCTTTGTTGGCATTACCGGCAAAAAGGTGGTGGGTACCTATGTCCCCTTAGGTGATCCGGATTGGGCCGTCATGACTGAACTGCCGGTGATGGAAGCGTACCGGCCGGTCATCCGTAATGGCTTGATATCCATTATCGTTTTACTTTGTATATCGGCCCTGGCCGGCTGGTTGGGCATTTTTCTGGCCCGTCGGCTGGCCACCCCCATTGTTGATCTGACCCGAACGGCCACTTGTATTACCGACGGGAAATTGGATGTAAAGGCGCAAATGAGCGGACCTGCCGAGGTGATCCAACTGTCGGCGGCATTCAACCAGATGACCCGGCAATTGGGGCTCATGCTGAACGGGGAGGCGGAACGTAGCCAGGTTTTGGAACTGGAAATTGCCGAACGCAAACGAATGGCGCAGGCGTTAAAAGCAGGTGAAGCGCGGCTTAACAATCTCACCGCTAATGTTCCTGGGGTGGTGATCCAGTTTCGCACCACCCGGGACTACATCTACACCAACGAGTTCCTCAACGCCAAGATTACCGATATTTTTGGGATCGAACAGGATTCAGAGACCGTCCTGGACCAATTTTATGCCTGTATTCCCGATACGGAAAAAGAGGCTTACGCCGCATCTATGCGCGAGGCCATCGATACTGTCGGCCCCTGGAATTACGAGGGCCGCTTCAACAAACCCAGCGGAGAGACTATCTGGTTTTCCGGGCGCGCCCTTCCCCAAGTCGAGGGGGACACTATTGTTTACTACGGCGTTTTGTTGGACATCACGGAACGCAAAAAAGCCGAGGAATCTCTGCGCCTGACCCAGTTTATTTTTGACAAGGCGCCCATCGGTATCTGGAGAATGGGGGCGGCGGGAGAAGTTCTCGACGTCAATGAACAGGGCTGCGCCAGTCTCGGTTATTCGAAAGAAGATCTATGCCGCATGACTGTCCTTGACTTCGATCCCCATTTTGACACCGAGGATGTCTGGACCCGCAATAGAGAGGCCCTGGAAAAGCTCGGGACCACGACCATCGAATCCCAACACAGGCGCAAAAGTGGTGAGATTTTTCCGATTGAGGTCATCCAGGACCTGGTGCGTTTTGAGGACCAGGAACTCCACGTGGCCTTTGTTCAGGACATCACCGAGCGCAAGCGAATGGAAGATGCATTAAGGGAGAGCGAACAGCGTTTGGAAATGGCCCTGTCAAGTGCCAATGAAGGCATCTGGGACTGGCGTATCGATGAAGATATTCTTTATCTGGATTCGCGCTATTACACGATGGCCGGTTATCGACCCAACGAGTTCCCATGTGACTTCAATGAGATCCTGAAGCGTGTTCACCCGGATGATCTGGCAGGGGTAAAATCGTTCAAAGACCAATATCTGGCCGGAAAACGGGATGCTTTTGAGGTGGAGTTCCGGTTTCTGCGCAAGGACGGCGAGTATATGTGGATTCAGGCAAAAGGCAAAATCGTCGACTGGGACGAAAAGGGGGCTTCCACCCGTTTTGTCGGTACCAATACCGACATCACCCGGCAAAAGCAGGATGAAGAAGAACTTCGCCGGCTACGTAACTACCTCGCCAATATTATCGACTCCATGCCTTCGATTCTTTTGGCGGTGGACCGTCAGGGTCGGGTGACCCAGTGGAACCGTCAGGCGGAAAAGGCGACCGGATTGGATTTTGAAGATGCTCGGGCCCGGCCGCTGGCCAAGGTATTCCCCCGCCTGGCCGATAAAATGGAGCGCATTCAGACATCAATCGCGGAGTGCCGGGTGATCAGCTCCCCCAAGGTACCCCGCAAGATGGAGCATGAAATCCGCTATGAGGATATCACCATATTCCCGCTGGTAGGAAGTGGCTTGGAAGGCGCGGTGATCCGGGTGGATGACATCACTCAGCAGGTACGTCTGGAGGAGATGATGATCCAGAGCGAGAAAATGCTTTCCATCGGCGGTCTGGCCGCGGGCATGGCGCACGAGATCAACAACCCTCTGGCCGGCATCGTGCAAAGCGCGTCGGTTATAGAGAACCGCCTGCTGGGCGATCTGCCGGCCAATCATAAAGCCGCCGAAACCGCCGGCACGACCCTGGCGGCCATCAAGGCATACCTTGCGCTGCGCAAGCTGCCCGACCTGATCGGCAATATCCGCGAGTCCGGGAGTCGTGCCGCTGCCATCGTCAGAAACATGCTCAGTTTTGCGCGCAAGAGCGAAAAAGTGATTTCCAGTAACGACCTCGGCGCACTGCTCGATCAAACCCTCGAATTACTCAAGACCGACTACGACATGAGAAAGCATTTCGACTTCAAACAGATCCGCATCCAGCGGGAGTACGACCCGGCGGCAGCTCCGGTACCCTGCGAGGCCGGGAAGCTTCAGCAGGTATTCATGAACATCCTGAAAAACGGCGCCGAGGCCATGGCCGAAGCGACGGATGCAACCGCCCCTCCGGCGTTTATACTGCGGGTGCAGGACGACGACACCTGGGTGCGGGTGGAGATCGAAGACAACGGACCGGGTATGGACGAGCAGACCCGCCGGCGGATTTTTGAACCTTTCTTTACCACCAAAGCGCTGGGCAAGGGCACGGGTCTGGGCCTGTCGGTGTCCTACTTCATCATTACGGAGGATCACGGCGGCCAGATGAGTGCGCATGCGGCTGAGGGGGGTGGCACCTGCTTTGTGGTCCGGCTGCCTAAGGGCGGGGCGGGGAATCGGTGATCGGTGATCAGTAATGGGTCATCGGGGAACAGGGTGAGCGGGGAGTAGAGATGGGGTGACGGGGTGACAGGGAGACAGGGTGATCGGTAGGAGGTAGTAGGGGAGAGTAAAGACTGGGAGACTGGGTGGTCGGTGAGCGGTTCGATTGTGTGAAAACAGGAGAAACCATGAAAATAAAAAACGTGGGTGGCGTGATTGTTGGCCTGGCCCTGCTGCTTCTGCTCCCAGGGCTGGCGGCGGCGGCCGACAAGGCCAGGTACAACGTGCTGGTGGTCATGAGCTACGGGCCGGATTATGAATTCGTTCAGAAAGTCCGGGAGGGTATAGAGTTGGTGCTGTCCGATACCTGCCGGATCGAGTATTTCTACATGGACACCAGAAAGAATCTGGGCGGCGGCCCACAAAAAGCCAAAGCGGCATACGCCTTCTTAAAAAAACGCGTTCCGACTGTGTGATTACCGCCGATGACAATGCCCAATCCATGTTTGTGGTCCCCTATCTGAAAGACAAGGTGACAACACCGGTGATGTTCTGCGGAGTCACTGAGTCACCCGATAAATACGGGTACCCGGCCTCCAATGTATCCGGTATCCTGAACGAATTACCATCAGCCAGAGCCTGGCCTTTGCCAAACAGTTGGTCCCTTCCATCAGAACCTTTGGCTATATGACCTACGACAGCCCTACGGGCCGATCGATTCTGGAATATTTTCAACATGAGGAATATACGTTGCCGGTGGAACTGGCCGCTGCCCGGTTTCCGAAAACCCTTGCCGAAGCCAAAGCGATGGCCAGGGAACTGAGCTCGATGTGCGATGTTCTGTTTGTGCCGACCATGCACGGAACAACGGACGACAACGGCACCTTCCTTTCCGATAAACAAGTTGTGCCCGTTCTTGTCGGCACGTTTGCCAAACCAGTTGTTGGTGACCACAAGTATAATATTCGATGCGGGATGTTGTGCGGGATGGCCCAAAACACTCAGGAGCAGGGATTCACCGCGGCTAAAATGCTGCTCAAGGCCATGGGCGGGACCCCGGTATCCGAGATTCCCGTCACCCGCAACCGACAGGGCAAGCCAATCATCAATGTGACAGTGATGAAAGCGTTTGGCATCAAGCCCAAACCCATCCTCTTGAAAAATACCGAGCTGGTCCAGGTGGTACCATAGGCGCCGCTGGGGGTGGTTATCCGATAGCTTAAACCTTGAACTGATCCACCATCTGCTTGAGGCTTTCGGACAGCTTGGACAGTTCCTGGGCGGACAGGTTGACCTGGCTGCTGCTGGTGGACATCTCGTTCATGGAAACACTCACACCGGCGATATCCTTGGAAATCTCGTCCGACACCGTCGAACTCTGGTTGACGTTCTCATTAACTTCCTGGATACCCTGGGAGGCCTGGGCCACGTTGCTGGCGATATCCCTGGTGGCCGCGGACTGCTCTTCCACAGCGGTGGCGATGGTGGCTACCACATCGTTGACATCGGTAATCACCTGGGTGATCTCACTGATCTGGCCCACGGTCATGGATGTGGTGCCCTGAATGCCTTCGATCTTTTCCTTGATATCTCCGGTGGCGGCGGCGGTCTGCTTGGCCAGCTCCTTGATTTCGTTGGCCACCACGGCAAAGCCCTTGCCGGCCTCACCGGCCCGTGCGGCCTCGATGGTGGCGTTGAGGGCCAGCAGGTTGACCTGCTCACTGATGTCGGTGATGGTTTCGATGACTTTGCCGATGTCGTTGGCCGCCTCGCCCAGTTGATCCATGTTGGTGGACGCGCTGGCTGACTTGTGGGCGGCGTCGTCGGAGATGCTGCGGGCCTTTTCGGCGTTCTGGGCGATTTCGCCGATGGTGGCGGACATCTGTTCGGCGGCGGTGGCCACCATGTTGGTGTTGGTGGCGGACTCTTCCATGGCCGCGGCCACATTGGTCATGTTGGCACTCATCTCCTCGGCGGCGGCCGAGACGGTGTTGGATTTATCCGAGACAGTGGTGATGCCCTGGGTCATCTGCTCGCTGATGGCGGACAGCTCGGTGGACGATGAAGACAGGGTGTCCACGCCGCCGGCGATATCTCTGATGATGCCCTGCAATTTTTCGATGAAGACGTTGAACCACTTGGCCAGCTCACCCACCTCGTCGCGGCTTTTGACCGTAAGGCGCATGGTCAGATCGCCTTCACCCTGGGCGATGTCCTTGAGGCCGGCCACGGCGGCGTTGATGGGGCGTACGATGGACCGGGCGGCAAACAGGACGATGACCCCGACGATCAGGACGGCCACAATGGTGACGATGATATTGGCGTTGCGGATGGAGTGGGAGGCGACCAGGAATTCATCCTGGTCCTGGGTGGCGCCGATGGACCAGCCATTGATGCCCACGGGTGCGAACCCGCCGATTTTGGGCACGCCTTTAAAGACGTATTCTTCCACCCCGGTCTCGCCGGCCTGCATGCGTCTGTTGACCGTCTGCATCTCTTTAATGCTCGACCCGTTGAGCTTCAGGACCAGTTCTGTTTTGGGATGGGCAAGTACCAGACCATTCTTATCGATCATATACCCATATCCCGTCTCACCGATTTTGCGATTGGAGATCAGGCCGGTGAAATATTCGGCGCTGATCACGGTTCCCAAGACACCTATGAATTCTCCTCCCGCTGACTTGATCGGGGCGAACGCTGCAGTTGCCGGTTTTCCCGTGGCTTTGGACATAATCATCTCACTGATGATGCTGTTGCCGGAGGTTTTTGCTGCCTGGAAAGCAGGATTTTTCGAAAGATCAATCGCTTTGTATACACCGCCGCCGGACAGCACGCCCGTATAGATCATGCCCCTGGTATCGGCAACGAATATACCCTGATACTGATCACCCATCACAGAAAATTGTCTTTTCAAGGATCGGAAAGCCTGGTCAGAAATCTTTTTGGAGGCTTCAATCCCGGATGTTTTCACCGCAGTCGCGGCATCGACGATGGCTTGTTGGACAGCTATGGATTTGGCACGGTCCATCTCCATTTCAAGGATACTTCGGGTCATCCGAGCCAAGTCTGATGCAATGCCCTGGACTTGGTTTTTTGACATTCCCAGCAGCGCGGTATGTGATTTAGAGAAAGACAGATAGCCCACAATAACCAGTGGAATCACTACGGCAATGACACCACCAACAATCAGTTTTGATGCGATCGTTTTCAGCTTGTCGTTCATTTCAGAAAGCTCCCATGGATATTTAAAAAACGGTTAGTAATGGAAATTGAAACATGTGTTACCGATCATAATTGCCAGGACCTTAAAGGGAATGGCTGTAATTTATTAATAGTTAATATGTTATTGAACGTAAGATGATATTATCGTCCATTGGGCGGGTTACTTTAGCTGAACGGACCGTTTCAACCTTCGGTAATGTTGAGATTCCCTATATAGACAATCTATTACACAATCATTACCTTTCAAAATCTGAAACGATCCGCTTATTCAATGAAAAACCAAAACCGGTTTTCTCACTGATTGGTGTTAAGAGGGGATTGGCAGGGCTGTTGGCTTAAAATGCAAAGCGTATCGCGTTCGGCGGGGATATCTCCACCGGTGATCAAGCCATCAGGGGCGGCTCTTCACCATCCCTGTGGACGGTATCAGAAGAAAACGCCGGCAGACAGACGGCAATGTATTCGGCACCCCCCGCTTCCGGTGTGCTGTAGCGCACCCACTTACCGGCAGGGGCAATCACCGCCTCGCCAGCCCGAATTTCCAGAATCCCGTTCGCCGATTCCACCCGCAGCATGCCATTGAGCACCACGGTGTATTCGTCGAATTCCGGGCATTGCCCCGGTTCCTTCCATCCGGCGGGGGCCACCATTCGGGCCACACTCACCGCATCGGTATTGGAATTGACCCGTCCGATGTATTCCTCGATGCGTTTGGGCTTGGTGCCGGCGGCCTCGATGACGCTGGGATGGCTGATTTTGGTTGGCATCTGGAAGTCCTTTCAGGGGGGCGGTTTAAGGTCTAACCTAACTTTCGGGGTTAGCAGAGAAGCGGATTAAACAGCTTTTGTATAATCCGACTGTGTTCTACACGACATCCATAGCGATAAAGAAAAAGATTTCAGATGTTCTCTGGCAATATAAACCAATCGATCTTATGCGGTCTACTGCTAATGTCAGGATTCGAAGCAAAGATTCACGGAATGAAGTATCTTGAATTTTTTCGCAACAGGCATAAGGCAGATAAATTGGGTTAAATGCTATTGCCCCAAGGGCAAACCCACGGCCTGGATGGTTCGGTTACCCATCCATTCTGCAGTGAATCGTTAAGGCCAGCCCACAAAAAAAGCCCTGCAACCGTAATGGCAACGGTTGCAGGGCCTTTTATCCGGCTATTGCTATAAAGTGGATTACACTCGGAAGCGGCCCACCAACGCTTGCAGATTTTCAGCCATCTTGGACAGTTCTTCCACGTTGATGTTGACCTGGCCGGAGGAGTTGGTGATTTCCTGAACAGACTGGTTGACTTCGGCGATGTCTGAGGATATGGAGCCGGCCACGGTCGAGCTCTGACCGACATTTTCATTGACATCCTGAATCCCCTTGGATGCCTGGGCGACATTGCCGGCGACCTCCTGGCTGGTGGCCGCCTGTTCTTCCACGGCCGTGGCAATGGTGCCGACAATTTCGTTGACCTCATTGATTACGCTGGTGATCTGGCCGATCTGATCCACCGTCGACTTGGTCGAGCCCTGGATACCGTCGATCTGGGATTTGATCTCCTGGGTGGCCTCGGACGTCTGTTTGGCCAGTTCCTTGATCTCGTTGGCCACGACGGCGAATCCCTTGCCTGCTTCACCGGCGCGGGCCGCTTCAATGGTTGCATTCAGGGCCAGCAGGTTGATCTGCTCGGAAATATCGGTGATTACTTCGGTGACCTTGCTGATCTCCTTGGCCGCCCGACCGAGCTGTCCGACTTCCTCGGAGGCCTCATTGGTCTGGGTGACGGCCGAATCCGTAATCACGCGGGCCTTCTCCGAGTTCTGGGCGATTTCCTGAACCGTGGATGTCATTTCTTCGGTGGCCGCGGCAACCATGTTGACATTGGTGGCCGCCTGTTCACTGGCCGCGGCAACACTGTTCATGTTGGCACTCATCTCCTCGGCTGCCGCCGCGACACCGCTGGACCGGCCGGACATGGATTCCGCGCTGTCGGACAGCTGGGTGGCGATTTCGGAAAGATTGGACGACGCCTCATTGAGGGTACCTGTATTGTGGGCCACATCCTTGATCACGCCCTGGAGCTTGTCCATGAACACATTGAACCAGCGGCCCATGTCTCCGATTTCATCCTGGGTAGCAACTTCCAGGCGTTTGGTCAGGTCGCCTTCACCTTCGGCGATGTCCTTGAGCATGTCCACGGTTCCCTTGATTGGACGGGAGATGCTGCCCGAAGCGTACCACAACAGCGCGACGGCCAGGACGCAGGTGATCAGGCCGGCCAGAATTTGCATGTACATATTGCGGCTACCCTGGGCGGCGATGTCTTTGTCCAGGGCGATGGCATCGGCGAGCACCGCGTCTTCCTTGACTCGGATCAATATGGACCAGGGCCTTCCCGTGCGGCCCAGCTCGATGGGCGCGATCACTTCGAACTGCTTTTCCTCGGTATTCAGTCTGGCGTTAGCATGACCCGCCTGAATTTCTTTCAGGACTTGTTCCCAAAAACCTTCCATCAGGCTTTTAAAATGCTTGCCGACCATTTCAGGCTTTTCGCTGTCGGCAACCACCAGGCCGTCATAACTGACGATGGTGATTTCACCCTGGCCGCCGTATAACTGCTTGTCCACGTCCTCCGATAGTTTCTGCACATAGTCCAGATTAAAGTCCGTGCCGGCCACACCGTAGAATTTACCGTCCACCAGAATGGGGACCGAAAGGGTGGTCAGCCAGACCTGTTTGCCCTGGACAATGTAGGGGAATGGATCCAGCACGCTTTCCTTGTGGTTTTCCTGGGGGCCGATGTACCAGCCGCCCTTGAGCACGCCATTGGGATGACGATCGCGCGTGTCGTATTCGACCAGAGGCTGGACGGCGATGTTGCCGCTTTCGTCGCGGTTCCAGTAGGGCGTGAAGCGGCCGGTGGCCGCATTGTTGCCGTCCATGCCGGTTTTGAAGGAATCGTCCATTCCATCCAGGGCATTGGGTTCCCAGCAGGAATAGGTGCCGTTAAAGTTCGGGTAGGTCTTGAGTACCTTGAGCAGAATGGCGTTGATCTGATCCCGGCCCAGTTCCAGTCCGCCGCTATCACGTGATTTTGACACCGTGAACACGTCGGCCATGGTTCGGGCCGCGTCCAGGGCCACATAAAACTCACTGCGGATTTTTCCCGCGTTGTCTCCGGCCAGGCTCTTCATGGCTTCCAGGGTCTGGTTTTTGATTAGGTCCGAGACCCGGGTGTTGACCATCTCCTGGGTCGACCTGGCGGAAAAGATGCTGTACCCTACCAGGAAGGCGGATGAAAGAATCAGGCAGATACCCGCAATTCCAGCGATTTTAGTTCTAACCGATTTAAATTTCATATATAGATTCTCCTTTTGCCCCTCTTGTACTGATTTTACTATGACGTTTGGTTTGGTGCCGTTGGCAGTTTGATGAACCCGATATCACCATGCATGTGGCCTGAGTTCTATTATCTACCATCTCGAAATATTCTTAAGCCAAGAATAAGAAAAATCTTTCTATTTTTCGGTATTATATTAAATTCTTTGGGAAGAAATTACGGGAGGTTTTATCTTTTCCTGATGCGGACCCTATAATGCTGCTCCAATCCCCACAAACCACAGGTGACAAACAACAACCAAAACTCATTCAATCAGGCAGACCAGGTGATCGTGCTCGCCCCGTTCGATCTGGAACTGGTCATGATGTTTTTTCAATAGATCGGCGAAACTGCGGCAGCCGTAATTGGATTCGTCGAACGTGGGGTCCAGTCGTTTGACGACCGGCCGGATGGCGGCTTTGAGTACCCACTTGTCGCCGTTGCGAAGGGATATCTGTTTGATCGCCTTGCTGATCAGTTCCGCGGCATCCTTGATGGTGGCGGCCTCATCGTCTTCGCACGTGTCACATTGCGGTTCCAGAGCAAATGTCTCGTAATATTTGAAATCCGAACAGCTGTTGGCCCAGTGGCGGTTTGTGGCGTTCCTGCACCCCACACCGATCAGATCCTTACCGGCGGCTTTCAGTTTCTGGGCCAGGGGAATAAAATCACTGTCTCCACCGACCACCACGATGGAGGAGATATGGGGAAAGCGCAAAATGTCCTCCACTGCGTCCAGGGACAACTTGATGTCCGCTCCGTTTTTGGCCAACGGACCCGGCGGAAAGAGCTGAATCAGCTCGACTGCGCATTTGAGCAGGCTTTGGCGATAATTGCTGAACCAATGCCAGTTGCAATAGGCTTTGTTGATGGCCACATTGCCGTAGGTGGTGGCAAAGTCGTAAACGCCTTGCACATCAACCAGGATATCCTGTTGCCGGTTTCGGTTGCCCGGTCTCGGGTAGCTGCCGCTGCCGTGCAGGGTGTCGAAAATGCTGGCATGCAGGTTCTCAAAATCCCAATAAATGGCGACTGCTTCCTTGGTCATAAGGGCCTCATGGGGTGAGGGTTGTCGGGGGCGGAAGAAGAACATACACTGTTTTGTTTGTAATACCTAAATTTAATGGCCTTTGATATTGTTGTCAATTTTTTCAGGTGGGCTGCCACATTGTCGCAACATATGGGGTTGATCATCCGCAATTATAATTATGCCATGTCGAATTTTCCGATTACGAGCACCGCATAGCTTAAGCACGAGCACGACCGACGGGGATTGGCATTTTTTCGTGCTCGTAATCGTAATCGACCGATGGAATTCTCGCTGAACACCTCTAAAAATTACAATTGCTGGTTTAAGATAGAAAAAGTTGCATTACCTTTCCAGGCATGTTTTTAATAGCGCCATTTTATTTTTCAGAGGAGATAACACACTGAACGCCGACTCATCCCAGACTGCCATATCCTCGCCCTTTCAGGTGAACAACGTACGCCAGTTCATTGCGTTTCGGGTGTTTTTCAACTGCCGGTTTTATTATCCGGTGTTTACCGTGCTGTTTCTTGATTTCGGGCTCAGCGTGGCTCAATTTTCCATCTTGAATGCCGTGTGGGCCGCTACCATCGTGCTAGCCGAAGTGCCCTCCGGGGCCCTGGCCGACATTGTGGGACGTAAGCGCTTGCTGGTGTTCGCTGCCTGCTCGATGCTGGTCGAAATGGTGATATTGTGCGCTGCCCCGCAGGGCAATGTTAACCTGCTGTTCGGCTTTTTTGTGGTCAACCGGGTGCTCAGCGGCCTGGCCGAGGCCGCTGCTAGCGGCGCCGATGAGGCCATTGCCTATGACGCCTTACAGGACCTGGGGCTGGCCGACCAATGGGGGCATGTGCTGGATGTTCAGATGCGCCTGCGGTCGGGGATGTTTATTTTTACCATGACCCTGGGCGCCGTGGTTTACGATCCGGATTTGATGACGCGCATCGCCGGTTTTTGTGGATCGGCAATCACCTTTGCCCAGTCCGACACATTGCGTTATCCCATATATTTGACCCTTGTCCTGGCGGTGCTGACCCTGGTGTCCACCCTTCGTCTGGACGAAGTCCGCCCGCCGGCCGCGACCTCTGTGGCCGACGACAGGGCGCCTGCGGGGTCGGTCATCGAGGCGTTCAGACTCACATTGGACAGCGGGCGCTGGATCCTCAAAACACCGTTTGTATTGGCGGTCATTCTTTTTGGGATGCTTTTCGACGGTATTTTGCGCATGGTAATCACCCTGGCCAGTCAATACTATCGCATGGTGCAACTGCCCGAGTCGAGTTATGGTGTGATCGGATCGGTGATGGCCGTCACCGGTATGTTCATCCCGCGTCTGGCGCGCTGGATCGCGGAGAATCGATCGCCTGCCACCTGCCTGTGGACCACCGCCGCCACGGCCCTGGCCGGATTGACCGGGATGACTTTTTTCTGGCCCATTTTAGGGTTGGTGCCGGCGCTGGTGGCGTTTTCAGCCCTTTACATGGTCGGTTTTTATGTCAGCTATTTCGTCAACCAACAGACCGTATCATCACGGCGGGCCACCGTACTGAGTTTCAAGGGGCTGGCCTACAACCTGTCCTATGGCGGCATCGGGATCATTTACGCCGCGCTTCTGGAATTAAAAAAACGCGGCCTCCAGGGTATCGATGGGCTCACTGAAGATGTGGAGAATTGTGTTTTCATGAATACCTTTGACTGGTTTCCCATTTCCCTGGGTATTGGCCTGGTGGTGATGGCCGCAGCCGTGATGATCCGGCGCAGGAGGGATCGATGAGCACCGGTGGCGGGCCTCCGGTTCCCCAAAAAGGAATGCTCAAGGGCGTATTGCTGACCCTTTTGGCCACATTGTGCATTGTGCTGATGAACGCCTGCGCCAAAATGAGCAGCGCCGTGCACAGCCCGGTGGAAATGATCTTTTATCGCGGTGTCGTGGCCCTTTGTCTGTTGGTTCCCTATATGCTGACCACCCACCCGCTGTCGATCTTCAAGACGCGTCGGATCGGCGCCCATCTTTATCGTTCCGCCGTGGGCAACATCGGTGTGGGGCTGGTTTTCTGGGCTTACGCCCTGATGCCCATGGCCAACACCACGGCCCTTTTGTTTGCCGCCCCGCTTTTTGTCACCGCCCTGTCGCCCCTGCTGCTCAAGGAGCATGTGGATGCCGGGCGATGGATTGCCGTTATCGTCGGATTTGGCGGGATTTTGCTGATTGCCAGGCCATCGGCGGGATTGCTGGCCGATCCGGCATCCCTGGTGGGGCTTGGGGGGGCGCTGTGCATGGCGTTAGTGGACATGGCCCTGCGCAATCTGGGAAGCTCCGAGAATCCGTTGACCACGGTATTTTATTTCATCCTGGGCGGGGTGATTCTGTCGGCCCCGTATACCCTGATCTACGGGCACCTGCCCGAGGGCCGGTTGCTGCCCTGGATTCTCGGCATCGGGGTCTTCACCGCCATCCAGCAACTGGCCAAAACCGCGGCCTTTCGCTATTGTGAAGCCTCTTTTCTGGCGCCGTATACCTACACGTCCATGGTTTGGGCCCCCCTGATCGGCTGGCTGTTGTGGAGGGAAATCATCACCCTGCCGGTAATACTGGGAACCGGTGTGGTCGTGGCCAGTAACCTGTTTATTCTCAGGCGGGCAGGCGGGAATGTGTGCGAATCATTTCCCCAAGTCCCGAAAAGTCCGTATTGACATTGGAAAAGTATTTCCTTTATTCTGCCTGTTATCGGTTTGATGCCGACCTTTCCATTTTATTCATCGTATGATCCCGCTGGAGGCTGACCGTAAGGCGCATGGTGTTCATCTTGCACAGAAAAGCACAACAGGGCCGCTGTCAATAACCGATCGATCGCATTGTCACATTAACGCTTATCCGCCCATAAATAAGTCAAAGGTCATTGCATGGTTCAATCCGAGGCCATATCGCAGTTGCCCGCACCCGGCACCCAGGAGTTGCATTTCACCGGCGATACACTCACCTTTCACCTGAAGGTGCCGGCGTCATGGAAGGGGCAGGCCTGGCTGCGTACCACCCTGGGACATGCCCGGTCACTGCGCAGAGAAATCCTTCGTCAGGTGGAGCATCGTGAAAACCCATTGGGTCGCTGCTGGTACGACATCCCCATGGCGGCCCACGGCCAGGGGCGTTACAGCCTGACCGTGGGACTTACCGAGGTGGGCCATTTTGAGGCCAAGGGGTATTTCCTGAGCCCGGGCAGCGCCGATCCGCTGTGGCCGCCGGGAACCAACACCGCCATCAATGTGGCCCCGGCGGATGCCTGTTGTGCCAACATCATCTACAATGCCTTTGTGCGCCAATTCGGTCCCAACAAAAACGGCGGCATGGCCATGGCCGATGCGGTGATCAAAACGCTGGACGAGGCCCGCTATACGGTTATCCCGCCCTCGGGGACCTTTCGGGACCTGATCGGCGAGCTGGATTTTATCATCGGCCATCTGGGCTGTCGCATTCTTCAGCTCTTGCCTATCCATCCCACCCCGACCACCTATGCCCGCATGGGGCGTTTTGGCAGCCCCTACGCCGCCCTGAGTTTTACCGCCGTGGATCCGGCCCTGGCTGAATTCGACCCCAAAGCCACGCCCATGGAGCAGTTCATCGAACTGATCGATGCCGTTCATGCCCGGGGCGCGCGCCTTTTTATCGATATTGCCATCAATCACACCGGCTGGGCCGCCAGTCTGCATGAAACCAACCCCCAATGGCTCGCCCGGGAGCCGGACGGCCAGATTGAAACCCCCGGTGCCTGGGGGGTGGTCTGGGCCGACCTGACCCGCCTGGACTACCACCACCAGGACCTGTGGCAGTATATGGCCGATGTTTTTCTCACCTGGTGCCGCCGGGGTGTGGACGGGTTCCGCTGCGATGCCGGCTACATGATTCCGACCCCGGCCTGGCGCTATATCATCGCCAAGGTCCGCGAGCAGTTTCCGGATGTGATTTTCCTCCTCGAAGGGTTGGGGGGCAAGATTTCGGTGACCCGTGAGCTGCTGGGCTGGGCCGATTTCAACTGGGCCTACAGCGAATTGTTCCAAAATTACGATCGGGGGCAGATCGAGTACTACCTGCCCGAACCCCTGGAGATATCCCGGACCGAGGGGACCGCCGTCCATTTTGCCGAGACCCACGACAACCAGCGCCTGGCCGCCACCTCCCCGACGTATGCGCGTATGCGCACGGCGCTGTGTGCTCTGCTTTCCTGCCAGGGCGGGTTTGCATTTGCCAACGGCGTGGAGTGGCTGGCCACCGAGAAAATCGACGTTCACGGCTCCCCGTCGCTCAACTGGGGCGCGGCGGACAACCTGGTGGATCATCTCAGGCGCCTTAATGCCCTGCTGGTTGCCCATCCGGCGTTTTTTCATTCTGCCCGGGTGGAGATGATTCAGACGGGGGCGGGCAATTGCCTGGTCGTGGCCCGTCGATGCGAGCCGGATGGACAGGATGTGTTGGTGCTGGTCAACCTGGACGCCGAAGCGGCCACCGAGGCGGTCTGGGCGCTGGATCGGTCGCCGGTGGGGCGGTCGGGATTGATCGATCTGATCAGCGGCGAGACCGTGGATCTGGATGGCGACGATCAGACCGGGCGCCTGTTGCTGGCCCCCGGGCAGGTGCGCTGTCTGACCGATGATAAAGCGGCCATGCCCCGCATTGTCCGAACCGAGCGTCATTTCCCACGCCTACCGGATCAGGCCGTGCGTCAACGGTTGCGGGCCAAGGTATTGCAGGTCAGACGCTTTTACCACGGCATCGGCGATTTGGGCGGCTGGGATGTGGACCAGGCCTGCGCCCAGCTGTTGACCTCACCCATGGATTTTTGCCGCCAGATGAATCCTGCCGGTACAGCCCCGAGAACCGTTGTCTGGCAATTTCCCGTTGACCTTCGGCGGGATGTGATGATTCCGCCCCAGCATTTTCTGCTGATCCGCGCCAGCCATCCGTTCCGGGCATCCATCGATGAAAACCAGACCGCCATGGCGGTAGAGGAGAGCATGGTGGATGCGGCGGGCAATCCATTTGTGCTTTTTTGTCCGCTGCCGGTGGCCGGCCGCCACAAGCCGCGGACACTCAAACTGTCCTGTTATGATCCCGACGGGTGCGTGCATTATGATGCGCCGCTTTATTATCTGACCTCGGCGGATCGCGTGCAGGTCAGAAAAATCTTTACCCGGCCACGCCGCAGCCTGGCCAGCATCCATATGCTGGGCACCAACGGCCGCGGGGCCATGGCCCGTATGCATGCCCATTGGGACCGGCTGCCCAGCCGCTACGATGCTCTGCTGGCGGCCAATTTGAGTCCCTCGGTGCCCGAGGATCGGCGTATTCTGCTGACCCGCATGCGCGGGTGGGTGGTGTTCCAGGGCTTTTCCCAGGAAATTGGTCGAGATTGCCTGGATGCGTTCGGGTTTGATTTTGACGGGTTCGGATGCTGGCAATACCACATCCCATCGGGGCAGGGGCAACATGTGGTGCTCAGCGTGGGCATCCGCATGATTGCCGGGGAAAATGCCATCCAAATGGTATGTTACCGCCACACGGCAGGCGGTCAGCAGGACCGGCTGGCCGATGATCGGCTGGTGACCCTGATTCTGCGACCGGACGTGGAAGACCGCAATTTTCACGAGGCCACCAAAGCCTATACTGGGGCCGAACATCTGTTCCCGTCCGCCGTGAACCCCCAGGAGAAGGGATTTATTTTCCATCCCCATGCGAACCATGCGCTGGCGGTATCGGCCCGGCGGGCTGATTTTGCAGTCGAGCCGGAATGGCATTACATGGTCCATCGTCCCCAGGAGGCCCAGCGGGGCCAGGACCCGGCTTCGGATCTGTTCAGTCCCGGCTATTTTTCCGTATCGCTGGCCGGCGGACAGGACGAGGTCTTCAGCGCCCGGGTTGTGGAAAAGGCGGGCACCGCACCGGATAAGAAGGACGATGGGTTACAAAATGATGGGCTGCAAGATGATGGGCTGCAACAGCGGGTGAGCCGGTTTTTTGAAACCACGGCCGCGTGGGAGACGCCGGTCACGGCCCTTAAAAAGGCCCTGGACCAATACATCGTCAAACGCGACCAGTACAAAACGGTCATTGCCGGTTACCCCTGGTTCCTGGACTGGGGGCGGGACACCCTGATTGTGGTGCGCGGCATCATCGCCGCCGGTCGGCACCAGGACGCCCTGACCATCATTCAGCAATTCGCCGCCTTTGAAAAGGACGGTACCATCCCCAACATGATTCGCGGCATGGACACCGGCAACCGCGATACCTCCGATGCCCCCTTATGGCTGTTTCGCGTATGTGACGAACTGGGAGCGGTAATGGGGCAGGAATTGATGCTGGCCACCGACTGCGGTGGACGGTCCTTGAAAGCGGTGCTGCTGGCCATTGCAAAAGGGCTGATGGACGGTACCCCCAATGGCATTGTCATGGATCCGGACAGCGGCCTGCTTTTCAGCCCCGCGCATTTTACCTGGATGGACACCAATTTTCCGGCCGGTACGCCGCGCCAGGGCTATCCCATCGAGATCCAGGCCCTGTGGCAGGCTGCCCTGGCCTACCTGGCCCGTGTGGACAAGCCGGCGGCCCGAAAGGCATGGAAGGCCCGGGCCGTCACCGTGCGGGAGTCCATTACCCGCCTGTTCTTCCGTGAGGAGCTGGGCTATTTTGCCGATTGCCTGCACGCCGATGCAGGGGTGCCGGCAACGGCGGCAACCGCCGATGACGCCCTGCGACCCAACCAATTGTTTGCCCTGACCCTGGGGGCGGTGACGGAGAAACGCATTGTCGAGCAGGTGCTTTTCGCCTGCCAGGAACTGCTCGTCCCCGGCGCCATCCGCAGCCTGGCCGACCGGCCGGTCCAGCCGCCCCTGTTGATTTACCACAACGGCGACCTGGTCAATGACCCCCAGGCGCCTTATGTGGGTGTGTATGGTGGAGATGAGGATACAAAGCGCAAGCCGGCCTACCATAACGGTACGGCCTGGACCTGGGTGTTTCCCAGCTTCTGCGAAGCCTGGGCCGACTGCTTCGGTGTGACCGAGGGTGAAACCGCATTGGCCTGGCTGGCCAGCAGCAGCCGGTTGATCAACAACGGGTGTGTGGGCCATGTGCCGGAGATTGTGGATGGCGATGCCCCCCATGTGCGTCGCGGTTGTGATGCCCAGGCCTGGGGCGTGAGTGAGCTTTTGCGGGTGTGGATGAAGCTCGAACAGATGCGCGCCTGACTGAATAACCCCTTGATCGAGGAGGCGCTCCATGAGTTTAAAAAAACAGTATCTAAAAAAAAATGGGCAGTGTAAAGTGACCTTCCGGCTTCCCAAACTAGCGGCACCGGAGGCAAAAACCGTTCATGTGGTGGGCGAGTTCAACAACTGGAGCACCGTTAAAACCCCCATGCAGCGGCTGAAAAGCGGTGAATTCAAGGTTGTGGTTGCCTTGACGCCGGGTCGTGATTATCAGTTTCGTTACCTGATTGACCAGACCATCTGGGAAAACGACTGGAAGGCGGATAATTACGTGAAAAGTGATTATGGAGACTGTGAGAACTCTGTGGTCACCGTGTAGCCTCGCAAGCCGATTTGGGATTGCCCGCTTCCATGCTGTTTTGTACACACCCGGTGGCAATGGTTGAGTAACCTATCCAGGCGATGCGACAATTGAGAGCCTGTTTGAGAAGTCTGGATCAGGCCCGATAACAAGGCGGAAAATGGCTCAAAAGCGGAGCATATATGGTATATGTGAGCATTTTGAGACACTTTCCAACGCCGTTAGCGGGCCTTAGACGGATTTATCAAACAGGCTCTGAGGCAACGCTGCCTGTGACTTTGCCAAGGAGTTCGATCAATGAGATCAATACAGACATTTCAAGTTTTTCCGGATATTCCCCAGCCGCTCACTTTCCTCGAGACGCTTTCACGCAATCTGTGGTGGAGCTGGAACCAGGACGCCATAGAACTGTTTCGGCGCGTCAATCCCAAAGAATGGGAGGCCTGTGGCCGAAATCCCATTGTTTTCGCCACCCATGTTTCTCAGGACCGGTTTGAGGAACTGGCCTATGACGACAGCTATCTGGCGCATCTGGCAAAGGTGCGGGAGCGTTATGAGAATCGCGTAATATCCGAGTCCAACGGTGAAAGCCCCTGGGATGATGGAGAACTTGTGGCCTATTTTTCAATGGAATTCGGCATCCACGAGACCCTGCCCCTGTTTGCCGGTGGGCTGGGCATCCTTGCCGGTGACCATTTAAAGGCCGCTTCGGGAATGAAAATGCCCCTGGTAGGCGTCGGCCTGTTGTACCGCGAAGGGTATTTCCGTCAGTACCTGGACAAGGATGGCTGGCAGCAGGAGGCCTATCCGGAAACAGATTTGTATCATTTGCCGTTGTCCAAGCAAAAAGATAAAAAGGGCAACGACCTGGTTGTGCAGCTCAATGGTATCGGCCGGGATATTCTCGCCCAGGTCTGGAAGGTGCGTATCGGGCGGATACCGCTATACCTATTGGACACCAACCTGCCGGAGAATTCACCGGAGATTCGAGACATTACCGCACGGCTGTATTCCGGTGAGCAGCATATTCGCCTGGCCCAGGAAGTGCTGCTTGGCATTGGTGGGATGCGTGCATTGGAGATGCTCGATATCCTGCCCACGGTATGCCACCTCAACGAAGGCCATTGTGCCTTCGTGGGCATTGAACGATTGCGGCAGATCATGGATCACTATTCTATCGATCTGAAAACAGCCCAGGCGGTGGTGCCGCGGACCACCGTGTTTACCACCCATACGCCGGTGGCCGCCGGCCACGATGAATTCCCGCCGGCCATGGTCAAGCCTTACCTGAAATCCTTCGAACCCGTTTTTAGTATGTCGGCCGATGAATTGGTGGCCCTGGGCCAATCCGATGGCGCTGCGCCTGACTCGCCGTTTTCCATGTTCATTCTGGGGCTGCGCAGCGCCCAGTACATCAATGGCGTAAGCAAGCTGCACGGGAAAGTGGCCCGCCACATGTGGTCCCATATATGGCCCACCCGGTCGGATGATGAGACCCCCATTACGCACGTGACCAACGGGGTTCACATTCCCACTGTGCTGGCGCCTGAGATCAAGCTGCTCTTCGAGCGTCATTTGGGGCCCCAATGGAATATGGGGTCCACGATTCCGGAAAATGTTGCTCGTATCGACCATATTTTCGACGAAGAGTTGTGGCAGGCCCATGAGATGTGCCGTTCGCGCCTGATCCGGACCGTGCGGGAACTGATGCACAAACAGTACGGGCGTCGTAACGCCCCGCTGAACATCATGAAGGCCGTGGAATCGGTGCTCGATCAGGATACCCTGACCATTGCCTTTGCCCGTCGCTTTGCCACTTACAAGCGGGCGCACTTGCTGTTCCAGGATCCCGACCGGCTCGAAGCCATTATCAACTCCAAGGACCGGCCGGTGCAGTTTGTTTTTGCCGGCAAGGCGCATCCCAAGGACAACGAGGGCAAAGGGATCATCCGCTCTCTGGTGGATTTTGGACGACGCACCAATCTGCGCCACCGGTTTATCTTTCTCGAAGACTATGACATGCATATCGCCCGTTTCCTGGTTCAGGGGGCCGATGTATGGCTCAACACCCCTCGGCGCCCCATGGAAGCATGCGGCACATCGGGCATGAAAGCGGCACTCAACGGTGTGCTCAACGTCAGTATCATGGACGGCTGGTGGTGCGAAGGCTATAGTTCGGAGCGCGGTTTTCGGATCGGCAACGGTGAGGAATATCAGGACCATAACTACCAGGATACGATTGAGAGTCAGGCACTTTACAACATCATCGAAAATGAGGTGGCCCCGATTTACTACGATCGTTCTCCGGGGGGCACACCATCGTCCTGGCTGAAGATGATGAAAGCGTCCATGAAAATGGCCATGGCCGATTTCTGCAGCTTGCGTATGATTTCAGAATATGAAGAGCGGTTTTACCTGCCCGCCAGCCGGCGCTTTGAGGAACTGGTGGCAAAAGACGGTGCCCAGGCGCGCAAGCTCAGCGATCAGCACCGGCGCTATCTGGATAAATGGCAGCAAATCCGGGTGTCCGCACCGGTCCGCAGTTCAAAGGGGCCTTTTCGGGTCAACCAGTCTTTTGAGGTGACCGCCATGGTGCAGACCGGAGAACTGCTGCCTGAAGAGTTGAACATCGAGCTGTATTATGGCAAAATGCGGCATCTGGACCGCATCGACGAGCCACGGGTGAAGATGATGCAGGTCAAAGAGGAGCGCTCGGCCGGTACGTATCTTTACAGCTGTAATCTGCCATGCACGGATTCCGGGCGATATGGATTCACGGTCCGGGTGACGCCCAATGCCGACGCCTGGATTCGATATCGGCCAGAACTTCTCACATGGGCATGACCCTCAATGCTGAAAAAGCCGGAGGCCACCAGATCCGGCGTTGCCAAGGGATCGCGGTAGACGACTACAGCCTTCACCCTTGGCGCCTTGACTCTGTCGCCCTCCGGCTTTTTCAGCATTGGGGTGAAGAGTGCTCATTCAGTTCTTCAACTTGAGCTTCGTGGAGAACCGGATAATTCAGTTTGGGTAGTATAATTTAGGAGGTGTCTATGCCATCGGCCAAACGGAACCCACGCGTGTTGATCATTACACCGGAAGTCACCTATCTGCCTGACCGCATGGGAAACTTCTCTCGGTATCTCACGGCCAAGGCCGGTGGATTGGCGGACGTGTCCGCCGCCCTGGTCAGCGCCCTGTTCAACGAAGGGGCTGATGTGCACGTGGCCCTTCCGGACTACCGGGCGATTTTTCACGATCGATTGGCCCCGTTTCTGGAACGGGAGCATCTGACGATTCGTAGTGTCATGCCCGACGACCGCGTGCATCTGGCCCAGGACCGGGCGTTTTTTTACCTCAACCGGGTTTATTCGGCCCACGGAGGTGAGAATACCAAGCTCTCACTGGCTTTTCAGCGCGAAGTGATCAACAATATCGTGCCCCGGGTTCGGCCGGATCTGATCCACTGCAACGACTGGATGACCGGACTCATCCCGGCCATGTCACGCCAGATGGGGATTCCCTGTCTGTTTACGATCCACAACATCCATACGGTCAAAGCCACCCTGGCCCATATCGAGGACCGCGGTATTGATGCGGCCTATTTCTGGGACCATCTCTTCTTCGAAAGATTTTCCGCCTCCTATGAAGAGGCCTGGGAATCCAATGCGGTTGATTTTTTGAGCAGCGGTGTGTTTGCCGCCCACTTTGTCAACACCGTCAGTCCCCGGTTTTTGGAGGAGATTGTCGAGGGCCGCCATGGATTCGTGGAGTGGCCGCTGCGTCAGCAGCTGAGCAATAAGTTTTATGCCGGATGCGGAACCGGTATTCTCAATGCCCCGGATCCGGGCTTCAACCCCCAAACCGACAAAATGATCTACCGCAATTACACACGTGACGACCACCCGGATGGGAAACGGGAGAACAAGCTTCACCTGCAGGAGACGTTAGGCCTGACCCGGGACATGAACGCACCGCTGTTTTTCTGGCCGTCGCGCCTGGACCCGATCCAAAAGGGTTGCCAGCTTCTGGCCGAGGCTTTTTACGGCATCATTTCTGATTACTGGGATCAGAATCTGCAGGTGGTTTTTGTCGCCAACGGCGATTATCAACAGGTGTTTCGTGATATCGTCAATCACCATGGATTCCAAAGCCGGGTGGCGGTCTGCGATTTCAATGAGAATTTGGAACATCAAACCTATGCGGCGGCTGATTTCATTCTGATGCCGTCCTTGTTCGAACCCTGCGGTCTGCCTCAGATGATCGCGCCGATTTACGGGGCCTTGCCGGTGGCCCACGATACCGGCGGCATCCATGATACGATTGTCCATCTGAACGCCCACCAAGACACCGGCAACGGCTTTCTTTTCGAAACCTTTGATGCGGCCGGCCTCTATTGGGCGGTGGCCCAAGCCATGGATTTTTTTAGGCTTCCGGAAACGCAGAAACGGATCCAGATCGAGAGGATCATGCAGCAAAGTGCCGCTTCCTTCAACCACGCCAATACGGCCCGGCAGTATATCGATCTATATGAGAAGATGCTGGAACGGCCGTTGATCAATTGATGCTTTAGAATTACTACAAAACGCGGCCCATTTCGTCAAATTCAATCCCCATTTCGGCTTTTTCCGATTCGGTCATAAATTCGATCGACACGATCTCAACCGGCTCGTCGTCATTACCGTTGGTGGGAACGATGGTTACACTTACCCAATGCCCCTTGTCGAAACCGAGGGTGACGATGATTAAAACATCGCAGGCCGTCACTTCATAGGCATCGGAACGAATCCATTGGTAAACAAACTTAGAGAAACCCTTGAATCGTTTGTTGAACCACGCTGAAGCGTGTGCGATCGGTACCGGCAGGGTGCAGACAATATAATAGGTTTTATCGTTTACCATCGTTCGGCAGTGTTGATCATTGTCTTGTGTAGTCTGCCGCATGTTTTCCTGAGCGAAGGTAATTAAGGAACGGATGACTTCAGGCGTAAAATGCTGATCGACAAACGCATTGTATCGGGCGCCCAGGATTTTGATCTGGTCGAGGTGTTCCATCAGCGCCTCGTTCAGGCGCGTTTCATCGTCCGCGCGGATGACAACAGAGGGATCCAAGTCCTCTTGCCTCAAGGAAAGGTTGGTGACCGTAAGGGATATTGTATTCCCACTGATCAGATAATCCGGTCGTTCGAATTTAAACTCTCGATCGGCAAATCTTATGCGGTCGCCGCTTTTTATTAATGTGGGTTGTCCTGGTTCTATTTTGCGGTCGTTGAGACGTGTTCCGTTTGTGCTGCGCAGATCCTCTAAAAAAAAGAACTTATTGCGATACTCAATTTTTGCGTGCATCGTTGAAACCGTTGATTGCGACACCACAAAATCATTGTGTTTGTCCCGGCCTATGGTGACCCGGGATTGGTTGAAATCCTTGATCAGATTTCCAGGGTGATCCAGATCTTGCAACTGCCATTGAGGAATCTCCTGCTCCGAATCCACCGCCACTGCAGCGGGGGGGGGCGATGCTTCAGGCCTGGCCTGAGACGTTTTTATCGATCTGCGGGTATCTTGTTTTTTGCCCGGCAATCGTCCGAAGAATTTTAAAACCAGGAAGGCCAGAATCACAATCAACCCGACGAGAATGAGTATCCAGGATAAAGACGGCTTGGATCGGCTTTGATCCCCGGTCACTGGCGCAGACGTTGCGGGGGGCTTGGCGGCAGGCGCCGGTTGTTTTGCAGCACTGGTTTTTACGGTTGCCTTGGGCTTGGGCGGCGTGGCTGCGGAAGGTGAGGGGGGCTTTGGCACAGATTGGGGGGGCGCAGTCGGCGTCACAAGCGGCTGCTGGGTGATGAACTGCGACTTGATATCCTCAAGAACACTGTCGATGTCCTCGGGACGGGCTATCTGGTAATGGTTTCCCCCGGTTTGCCTGGACAGGGTCTGGGTCAGGTTATGGTCGGCGTTTTCCGTGAAAGCAATGCCATAGATCCGTACCTTTTCGTCACGACATTTTACCGTGAGATCATTTTTCAACCATTGTGAAAGTCGCCGGTCTTTCTTCTTATCGCCTGTATCCACAATGCCATCGGTTATAAAAATGATACCGCGTTGAGAGGCTGGATCTTTTGATGCTTCCAATTCCTGCAACGCCCATGCGATCCCGGCGGCGCTGTCGGTGAATTGTCCCCGGTAGTCGATTTGTTCCAAACTTTGTATCATCCGTTGGCGCGTTGCATAGTCCGCCACCGGCTCCAATGGGGCCAGAAGGTGGGCCTGTTGATCGAACATCACCAGGCCCACCCTAGTGGCCGTGGGCAGCCCCTCCAAAAAAGCCTTGACGGTTTGGGGCATCATGAACTGGGGATCATTTTTACGCATGCTACCGGAATTATCGACCACGAAAAACAGGTCGATCCCCGCTTCTGGCCTGGTTGTTGCCACGCAAGGATCCTGGAACAGGAGCAAAAACGAACAAATGAGAAAAATGATAATTCGAGACCAGCCGAAAACCATCGGGGACGTGTGTGTCATATTGCATTCCTCTTGAATGATCTTTTTGACTGAGCCGTCAACGGTACAAAACGGTAACCAGTAGCATAGTACAATCAGGCAAAAAAGGAAATCCCCTGGATGCGTGGTCCCTTTTTTGCGCGAACCCTAAGGATCGGGGCAACCCGCCGTGGCAAGTTGACACGACTTGCCAGGGCGTTTGGAAAAAAATCAGTTGCTGCGGCTCAACCGCTCAATCGCCATACGGATGCTGCTTTGCATACGGGAGATCGCCTGCGCCAGATCTCCCACCTCGTCATTGACCGGATCGACAATGTGAACATTGATCTCTCCTAAGCTGATCCGGTTGGCCAATTTGGTCAGCCTGATAATTCTTGATGTCAGATAATGGCCGTAGAAAGTTGAGATCGAGCCTACCAGCAACGTACTAACCACAATGATGATGATAACGGTTTGGCGAGTGGAATCTGTGGCTTCAGACGTTATTTCTTGCAGCCTGGCTACCGGTTGGGTGAATTCATCAATATAGGTTGAGGCAACGATATTGTATGGCGTTCCTTCGATAGGAACACCGACGCAATATTTTTCCCGATTGTCGAACCATAGGTAATATCCTTGAGTAATATGCGGCTTGGACCGGACTGCATTCCAGCGTTCCCATTTGTCCCCCAGTCTGGTCTTCATGGCGTCGGTGATGTCCACTCCAATCAAATTTTTGTTGGGATGGATCCAGATATACTCCGGCTGGAATTCTGTTTCTCTCTCAACAATGATGGTATAGCCGGTTATACCGACTTTCTGCATAACGATATTGACAAATTCAGGGATTCTGTTGAAATCTTCTTTTTGTAATTCGAAATGGGAGTCCAGGTACAGTTTTGTTTCCCGTGCCACCGATAAACATTTCTCCAAGATCATCTCTTCCGCCATTTGGGTAACCATTTTCGAGCCTTCATCACCGGTCAGGGTAGCCATCTGGTTGAGTTGGTCGATAAACAGGTATCCGGAGATGATGATTAGCGTAATTGGAAAGACGAAAAACAATGCAATTAATTTCCGCCTCAAACCCAAAATCCGGGGCTTGCCGGGTTCCTTTTTGTCAGCTTCTTTCTTGATTTTGTCCTTGTTTTTGGGTTGGCTGAGAATCATTTTGTTGCCGCAGGCAACACACTTGGAGGTAACAATTTTGCCCTTGAGTTTTGAAGGGTCAATCTGATACATCTTTCCACATTCTTTACAGGTCACTATCATGATTCGCCTCTTCGCCAGAAATTGTCAGTTCTCTATTCCAATGCAGTTCCACTTTACAATGCGTTTTCACATGGATTAACCCGTATCAGGCAGCCAAAGGACCACTTGGCCATTATTGACATTTAATTTATTGAAAGCATATTTTCAAGACAATCTATAAATTCTCGTAATAAATATATATATTTAACCGATAAAATACGAAAGGCGTGCGTGAAACTTCAGTTATCCGTCAGGCATTCGAAGCTCATGGTATCGACAGCGGCCCATACGCTGGACAGAGCGCGCCTGACCCGGAAAATGTCGGCCATCTTGCAAAAGAAACTGACCCTTGTGGTTGCCGGTGCCGGGTACGGCAAGACCACCCTGGTCGCCCAGTGCATCACCGAGATTAAAACTCCGGTCGTCTGGTACAGTCTCGATGAAACCGACAGCGACCTGCCCATGTTTTTGCGTTATCTGATCGAGGGCATCCGCCTTCATTATCCGGATTTTGCCAGCGGGATTCTACGGGACGGGTTCGAACAGCATCTTTCGCCGGCTCATCTGGACACCTTTCTAACTGTATTTCTGACCGAGATTGAACGGACCACCAGTGATGCATTGGTAGTGGTTCTGGACGATTATCACCTTTTGGATGCCGATAGTCCCGTTCATGCGGCTTTGAGTTTTTTGCTCAATCGATCCGCTGCGGGGTTGCACGTGGTCATCATCAGCCGCAGCGAGCCGCCCCTTTCCATCACCCGTCTGCGTGCCATGCTGGCGGTGGTGGATGTCGGTGAAGCGGATCTGGCTTTTGACCTGGAGGAAATTGCCCGCCTTTACCAGACCCAGTTGAAGACATCCATCAGCCGGCGAGATATGGCCACGCTTCATGAAACCACCGGCGGCTGGGCCGCCGGACTGGTTTTGTTCCATCATGCGGCCCGGGGACGATCCGCCAATGCCATCGGAAGCGACTTGCTCGCCCTTGGCAACTCCAAGGATTATATTTTCAGCTACCTCAAAGAGAACATTTTCGACCGGATCGAGAAGGATCAGCGGGACTTTATGATCAAGTCTGCTACTTTCGACCGGCTTTCCCCCGACTTGTGCGATATCATCTTTGGGCGCCGGAATTCCCGGCAGATTCTAGAGACCTTGTGCCGGGACCACCTGCTGACCTTTAAAATCGAGGATGAAAAGGCACCATACCGCTACCATCATCTGCTTCTGGAATTTTTGCGTCACCAGTTGGGAGAGACTGTCAGCGCAGATGAGATTAGGCAGATTCACGTGGATGCCGGACGGGCCATGGAAGAAATCGGCGATCTGCCTGGCGCCATGCATCATTATCTGAAAGGCAATCAGCTAAATGACATCTGCCGTCTGGCCGACAACATGATGATGCAGGACGTCATGGCGTGTTCATTTTTGTATATGGCCCGTGTGCTGGAAAAACTGCCGGCGGATTTACTGCGTAAAAATCCCCGGTTGGTCTATTTTCAGGCCAAGTTGGCCTCGGTGCAGGGGCGTGTTCAGCCGGCCATCGGCGGGCTGAAGCAGGCCCTTGTACAATTTCGGGTGCAAAAAGATGCCACAGGCATATCCAATTGCCTGAAAGATCTCGGGTTTCACTACTATCTCACCGGTGATATCAGGCGGGCCCGCAAACAGATGGCCATGCTCTGGGGCCGGCCCCACCCGGATCCCTTCTTTCCTCTGGAAGTGGCCGGCCAGTTGATTCTCTTTTGCGCCATTCTCGGTGATTTCGACGCGGCAGACGATTACTATGATAAGGTTCAGCGCTTTACGGCAGGCGCGCCTCCGGTGCAAAAAGCCCTCGCTGAATATTGGTTGAATCTGTGCTACGCTTACCGGTGGTACTACGCCGGGAAGTTTGAAAAAGCCTATCGCATCAATGCCAATGCCTTGGACGGTTTCAATCACAGCGGATTTGTTGTTTTTTTACCGCTTGCATATTTTCAGGCCGCGCTGACTTCATTTTACCGGAATCATCACCAGACCGGCACCGACTATGCAGAAAAAGGACTGCACGTGGCTCGTCAGGTGGGCTTTAACGACAGTGTCTATGCCTGGCTGCTTTACAGCCGCGCGCTCAACGCATTGGCCGGCGGTGATGCGCAGCGAGCCATGGATGACGCCCGTCAGGCGCTTCACATCTTCAGCAGCCATGGCAATTCATGGGGCCAGGCGTCGGTGTATGAAATAATGGCCATGGTTTACCAGATCCAAAATGATGTCGCACGGGTGAAATCCTATTTGCTAAAGGGGCTGGACATCATTGACGGACGCGGTCTGGTCGTCACCCGGGCCGCGCTGACCCTCAGGCTGGCCCAGCTCTATGTCGACCAGGACGACCATGTCGCTGCCTGCCGACTCATCGACGATCAGGGGTGCCGCTTTTCGATCAACCGGTTTCATCAATTTCTTGTACACCGGCTCCGGGCGCAGATCGCCGCCGCTGAGAACCGCCACGGTGCGGCCGCCGATCACTTGGCCGAGGCGCTGGGGATCGCCCATGAAAATCAATACGATGTTTGGGTGTTGCAGGGAAACGACCGGGTGCTGGCGATCCTGGCGGACTGCCATGGGAAAGACGTCATGAGGCCTTATATTGAAAAAATAGTTGCCGCGGCGGATTCCGGCATTCAGCAGCAATTTGTGGAACATACGCGGTCGCGGGCACGGATCGATGTGGCAGCCGATGTCATGCCGCTGGACATCCGCTGCCTGGGGCCGTTCAAGGTGTTTTTGGGAAATCGTGAAATTCCTGACAAATCCTGGCGTAGCGTCAATGTCAGGCGGCTGTTTCAATATCTGGCCCTCAAAAACCAGCAGGGCTTCATCCCCAAGGATGTTCTTTTGGAACTGCTTTGGCCCGGAGAAGATCCGCAAAAAACCAACCGGCGTTTCCATGTGACCATGACGAGCCTGCGCAAAGTCCTAGAGCCGGATCTGAAGCGGGGGGAGGCCTCAGGCTATCTTCTGAGGCAAAGCGATGCTTACCGCCTGAATTGTGGCCAGAACGGTCGGATCGATTTCATCGACTTTCTGGAACAATGCCGACATGCGCAGGCGGCTGCCCATCCGCCAGATGACGATGGCCTGGCGTTTCTGCTCAGCATCGCGGCGCTGTACGACGGGCCTGTATTTCAGGAAGAACCCTACGTTGACTGGTTTATCGAGGATCGGGAATGGGTTCAGGCACAATACCTGGAATTGATCGCCACCATCGTACGGGCATACGAGGAAAGAGAAGACTGGGAGGCCTGTATCCCATGGGCCAACAGCCATCTGGCCATCGACCGGTATGCCGAACCCATTTATCGGGTTCTCATGCGATGCCATTTTTATCTGGGCGACATGGCCCGCTCGATCTCCACCTTTGAGCGCTGCGAGCAAATGATTACTACGGATCTGGATTGCCCGCTCAACCCCAGAACCACGGCGCTTTACCGAAATCTAATCGCCATGACTCAAAATTGACGGATTCGTCTGAACGGCGACTTTCTAAGCGTTTATCAAAAACATTATCTTGAATACTATAGATACCAATCGGAGACCCGATGCCGGTCGGCCCGGGTCTCCACACGACCATCCTTATCCGGCGGTTACCGTGATCTGTCGGGGAATTGCCTTTTCCGCCTTGGGTAGGGTCAGGCGCAGCACCCCGTCCTCGAGCCTGGCTTCGATCCTGCTCTGATCGATCACTTCGGACAGCGTGAATTGCCGGTAGTACCTGCCGATTTCAAATTCGATGAGAACGTCGGCTTCATTTGCCTCTTCAAACGGTTTGACTTCACCGGAAATGCTCAGCACATTGTCGCTAAGATCAATCGTGACATCATCGGGGCTTACACCTGGCATATCCGCCAGCAGGGTGATCTGCCGCTCGTCTTCGAAAATATCCACATCCGGTGTGAAGACCAGGCCGGGCCGGGTTTGCTCGGCAGGGCTGGCCACCTCGTGTTTCTCCTTGACCTGAAGTGCTTTGGAATCAGCCATTTTTCATTCCTCCTTCAATGAAAAAGTGAAACCATAAGTAATGGGTTATGGGTAATGGGTAATGGGTTATGGGTTATGGGTAATGGTTAATTGACTGCAATCTGCCTTGGTTTGGACGCTTCCGCTTTGGCAATGGCCACCGTCAACATACCATTTAGCATTTTGGCTTCAACCTTGTCGGCATCGATGTCTCCGGGCAGGCTGATAATTCGCGAAAACTTGCCCGCCTCACGCTCCCGGCGGTGATACCTGACACTTTCGCCTTCCGATTCAATGGTGCGTTCGCCCGTGATGGTCAGGTTCCGGTTCTGGACCTGAATGTCCAGCCCATCGGCCTTGATGCCGGGAAGCTCGGCACGGACATAGTACTTGTCCGTGTCTTCGGTGAGGTTGATCGCCGGGAAGACCTTGGCGGACATCCAGGGCATCGCCGGCCGGCCGAGAACGGCGGTGGACAAGCGGTCCATCTGGCGGGACATGCGATCCAGCTCAGCAAACGGATGCTCCCAATTCATTGACGGATAACCAAACAGTCTTCTTGCAAACATGGCTCGTTCCTCCTTTGTTGATGGGTTTTTACGATCAAACCAATGGCCCTGATTCTGATTCCTGAAAAACAAATTATTTAATTAATTTTGACTAAATAGTAATGTTATAATAAAAGCTGTCAAGGGGGGATGATGATTTTTTTAATAACCATTTAAAATTCTGTAATTATTGATATAAAATTTAATATTAAGAAACTTTGTAGGTGAACTTTGAAGAGCCCGTAACCCATCTGGTGTCAAATTGAGCAATTTCTCCTATAAAGATCGATTTATTAACATAATCATTTAGATATAAAATTTTTGATAGGCTTCTTGGAAATGAAAGTTCTTGAATTTTACCATTTATGTAATAATATAATAATTACTAAATAATCATATAATCTAAAAGTAATATATAAGGTGTGGCTTATGGAAGAAATGAATATTGAAAAGGAACGCAATTCACTTCCGCGATCAGGTAACCTAAATGATCTGTTGGGAAAAAAATCGGTTCGGGCCACGTTCAAACTGCGCCCGGAGGCCATCGAGATGTTGAGCATCCTGGCGGCCCAGTTGGGTATTAAGCAAAAATCCTTGTTTGATTACCTGATGGAAGATGAGGATGCGCTGCACGCCATTGCCCAGTCGCTGCCGTCTGACACCGCTGAAAATGACAACCGTATTCAAAAAACGTTTGTGGTCAGCAAGCGGTCCTTAAGCACGCTGGAGGTTGTTACCAAACACGCTGCAGCATCACGTAATGACCTTATCGAACAGTCGATTCAACGGTTGTTGCCTGTTTTTGAAAAAGAACACGAGCGACAGGACAGGCGCGAAGACGCTTTTAATCGTATCGAGAACCATTTTAAACAGGCGAATTTTCTACTTGGTGAAATAGAGCAGAAGATAGGTAAGGACGACATCCTGTATTCGCTGCTTGAGCCGGTAATGGCCCAATACGCAAAAGCATTCGCTGATATCAAAAAATGGGTTGAGAAAGGCAAGCGGATATCGACGCTCTCTGTTGATGCGTTGAAACAGGGGCCACCGGAGCATTGAATTCAGATGTTAACGCCCTGATATAAAAATGAAAGGTGATTGACTCATGAATAAATACAGCATTAATCATAGGTGGAACAAACAGAAGCTCAAAAATGGTTTGCATACCATTTAGCCAGATGACGTCGATTCTTTCGTCCGTTGGTCAGCTTCTGTTGATTTTGAATCTCCCATTGATTCTGCTTTCCGGTCATCATTTTCCCTGGGTCGGAATACTGGTTCTGATGGTTGCACCGACACTGGCCATGATGTTGCATCTGGCCCTGTCACGGACCCGGGAGTTTGATGCCGACCTGGGTGCTGCAGCACTGACGGGAGACCCACAGGGGCTGGCCTCGGCACTGCTCAAAATTGAACGATATCAGCAAGGGTGGATGGGAAGGCTGCGCTGGTTGGGCCGCAGTGGTCCCTATGACTCGATCTTGAATACGCATCCGGCGACCCGGGGTCGTGTTAACCGATTGATTGCGCTTGGGCAAAATACACCGATAGATCGATCAATTCCGTATCATCGCCATGAAGCGGCATTGGGCTTTTACGGGTGGCCGAATCGAATCGCCAATTTGACTGGATAGCAGACAAGGCTGGTCATGGCCAAGCGGTCAGGCTTGATTTTTCCTGTCCATTGCAAAAGGAAAGGAGGTTTAAAGTGGCCAAAAGTTATTTTGCAATTCTCGAGATTACATCGAATGCAACCCCAAGTGAGATCCATTCTGCCTATCGCCGGCTGGCCAAAGCATACCACCCGGACCATTATGACGGAGGCAGCGAACCGTTTCAACAGATCCAGGAAGCTTATTCGGTATTGGGAAATCCAGCCAGACGAAAAGCATATGAAAAGACACTCGTCAATGTCCGGGTCAGAAAAGCACCGGACATCGGACCAACCGTTAAACCGGAGCCCCTGATTCCTGAGAAAGAGCCTGTCCATATGGGAGACATTTCGCCGGTTCGTTCATTTGAGACATTCTCGCCTTCCTTTGAAGCGGCAATATCTGTCGCGTTTCCGCCGGGCCTGATGAAAGACCACTCGGTGGTCATTCCGCTGGATCGGTTTGGCATAAGGAACCTCCATTGCACGGTGCTTTTTCGTCCCAGAGACATGGATTAAGGCCCGCATTATCATTGCCTGTTGGAGGCAGGTCGGATTGATCCCCATTAATTCCTGATTAATTCATCTCCGCTATGAATAGCCGTTCAAACGCTACTGGTTCTTTTTTCGCAAGGCGCAAATAACCAAAGGAGGCGATCATGCTTGAACTGGCGTTAAAGGGCGGCAGGGGGTATTGGCAGTGGTTGGGGGTTCTGGGGATCGTTATTCTGGCCGGTTTCTGGTTTTATTCGTGGCAGCTGGATGTTGGCCTGGGCCTTACAGGACTGTCGCGGGACGTCACCTGGGGGTTTTATGTGGCCCAGCTGACTTTCCTGGTCGGCGTGGCTGCCTCGGCGGTAATGCTGGTGCTGCCTTATTATGTGCACAATTACAAAGTGTTTGGCCGCATCACCATCATCGGTGAATTCGTGGCCGCCGCCGCCATCTGCATGTGCATGCTGTTTCTGTTGGTCGATCTCGGGCAACCCATGCGCGCATTGAACGTATTTCTCTATCCCACACCGAACTCGATCCTTTTCTGGGATGCGAACGTACTGGTAGGGTATCTTGTCTTGAATATCATCGTGGGGTGGAACGTTCTGGAAGCCGAGCGCAACGGCGTGGCACCACCGGCATGGCTGAAGCCGCTGATTTTCATCTCCATTCCCTGGGCCTTTGCCATTCATACGGTAACAGCGTTTATATATTGCGGGCTGCCCGGCCGGGGGCTGTGGCTGACCGCTATTCTGGCCCCACGTTTTCTGGCCTCTGCTTTTGCCTCGGGTCCTGCGCTGTTAATTCTGCTCTGCCTGCTGTTAAAAAAAAGCACCGGATTCGACGCCGGCCGGGAGGCCATCAGGGCCCTTGGCAAGATTGTTACCTACGGTCTCCTGGCCAACCTGTTTTTTCTCGGATGTGAAGTGTTTGTGGTGTTTTATTCAAAGATCCCGGCGCACATGGACCATTTCGTTTACCTTTACGCCGGGTTCAAGGGCCATGGCGGGTTGGTGCCCTTTCTGCAGGCCTCACTGGTGCTGATGATCGTGGCGGCAGTCCTTTTGGTGATTCCCGCAACCCGAAACCGATTTGACATTTTATGTGTATCCTGCGTTATGGTTTTTATCGGCACCTGGATCGACAAAGGGCTGGGGCTGATTGCCGGCGGATTCATTCCATCTCCGTTGCACGAGATAACCGAATATGTGCCTACCAGACCGGAATTGGTCATCTCTGCCGGGGTATACGGAATCGGCGGGTTGCTGATGACCGTTTTGCTCAAGATCGCTGTTGGGGTAAAGCGTGAAGTAGGGGGGTCGTGAACGCTGGTGGTAACTGAAAAAATGCAAGATCTTTATGAATTGAGGTGGATATCGTAGGTCGGGTCGAGCGCAGCGATACCCGATAATAGACAGCTTGGGCGCTTGGCGTTTCACAAGTGCCGCCATTATAAACCTATTGGGTTTCGTGCCTCAACCTAACCTATGATGTTAAACGCAGCTTTCAAACCGGCAGCTATATGCCACCATTATCCACCACCAGGATGTCCTGGCTGCCTGCAAAGGTGTCGCCGTTAGTGGCCAATCCGACAAGTGTGAGCGTATTGTATTCATCGATATCCAGCTGGAGTTTTTTTACCTGGTTCATGACGAACTTGGCCACGAAGTTACCTCGCAGATCGGATTTCCAGCTATTGATGGCGATGTCGTTGAGGTAAACCGTCGATGCCTGAACCACTCCATAGGCAATGTCTGTATGCACCGTCACCACCTGCCCGTTGTTCTGCATATTCAGCACATTGGGGGCCACGTCAATGGTGATGTCAAAGGCGTTGCCATCGGCCGCCATGAACACAACCGCCAAAAACACCATGCCCAGAGCGATTTTGTTAAGCCGTGCAAGTGACATTTTTTTTCCTCCTTGTGTTTAATTGAACATTTATCCACAACGGCCAACGGTTGGTTGGTGGATATGTTAAACCGCATGGAAACTTACCATGCCTGGCCAATTCAAGCTGCGGATCCGGACGAATAGCAAAGGGAGTCGCGCAGAGAGAAACACCGCTGCGCGTCTGTCAGGAGAATACGGCATTTTCAAACCGACATGGACCTGGCAATTAGACTTTATGCTTGGTTAACGCTTGATCGGAGAAAAGGTTACAAAGAAAGTTGTTTTTTATAATATTGTTTCGCCGTTTGAGTAATCCTGGCGATGAAGGCGGTTTTGGCTTCGGTGTAAGCGACACGATCTTTTGGATGCTGCCTGGACAGCTTTTGTTTAAGCCGGCCGTACTCATTGGCAATGGGGGGATGATCGATCAGGTAGTCCCGGAACAGTAACCTGTCCCAGTGCTCAAAATCCGCTTTGATCATGTGAATATGGTGGGTCCTTTTTCCTCTTTCAGCACCCGGGCGATTTTTTGTTCGAGCGTTTCCAAAGAAGCCCTCTTATGGTTGAATTAAAAGGATGCAAAGAAACACCAAAATCGGTATCGGTATCGCTATCGAGAATAAACGATACATGGACCCACAGACCTGATGGACACCAACTTCCAATCAATAAACAAGTGCACACTGTAACTGCTTTCGATTCCGATACCGATAGCGATTCCGATCCCGATGAACCTGACTTTCATGCGGTTACCCTGAGACAACACGGCCTAAATATGAATTGCTCATGTTCAGTATCGTAGGTCGGGTTGAGCGTAGCGACACCCGATAACAGACAGATCGTATCCCGCCTGAAATCTGTTGGGTTTCGTCCCTCAACCCAACTTACAATGGTAAGGCATGGATTCTCGCAAATAATTCTCAGTTTACCCGCTTATCCCGACTGCCCCACTCCTTTTCGCGCAGCACGTACTTTTGGATTTTGCCGGTGGAGGTTTTGGGCAGTTCGATGAATTCCACTGCCTTGGGCGCCTTGAAGCGGGCCAAATTCTCTTTGCAGAAGGCAATAATCTCTTCAGCCGTGGGTGCTTCGCCGGGCTTGGGGGTAATGAAGGCCTTGGGCACCTCGCCCCATTTATCGTCCGGCATGGCCACCACGGCTACCTCCATCACCGCCGGGTGCCGGTAGATGACGTTTTCGACTTCCACGGTGGAAATGTTTTCCCCGCCGGAGATGATGATGTCCTTCTGACGATCCATGATTTGGATGTAATTATCCGGGTGCATGACGGCCAGATCGCCGGAATGAAACCAGCCGCCCCGAAAGGCTTTTTCCGTGGCTTGCTCATCTTTGTAATATCCCAGCATAACCACGTTGCCGCGCATGACCACCTCGCCGATGGTCCGGCCGTCGCGCGGCACCGGTACGCCGGTATTGATATCCACCACATCCAGAAACTGGCAAACCGTGTAGGCCACGCCTTGACGCGAGCGGATGGCCGCCCGCTCGGCCGGCGGCAGGTCGTTCCAGGGCGCCTGCCAGGCACAAATGGTATAGGGACCGTAGACTTCGGTAAGCCCATAAACATGATTGATATGGGCGCCCATGTCCTCCATCTGGCTGATGATGGTCGGTGACGGTGGTGCACCGCCCACGGCGATTTCCAGCGGACGTTTCAATTTGACCGATTTAAACGCCGGGTGGTTGACGATACCGATCAGTACGATCGGTGCGGCGCACATGTGCGAGATGTTTTCAGCTTCGAACTGGTTCAGGATTTCCTCGGGGTCGACCTTGCGCAGGCAAACATGGGTGGCGCCGGCGGCGGTGACCGCCCAGGGAAAGCACCAGCCGTTGCAGTGAAACATGGGCAGGGTCCACAGGTAGACCGACTCGCTGTTAAGGCCCATTTCCAAACAGTCGCCCAGGCTGTTGAGATAGGCCCCGCGGTGATGATACATGACCCCCTTGGGTTTGCCGGTGGTTCCGCTGGTGTAGTTGATGGTGGCTACGGCGGTTTCATTTTCGATGTCCATGGGCACGTCCGCGTGGCTTCCGGTTTCAAGAAAACCCTCGTAGTCCATTCCGTCAAGGGGGCAGGCCTGATCTACATCGCAGATGTTGACGTATGTCTGGACACTGGTGATGTCATTTTGTACCGGTAGTACCAGGTCGGCAAACTCGTTGTCCACGAAACAGACAATGCTGTCCGAATGGTTGAGAATATAGGCCACCTCCGCCGCAGACAAACGGATGTTCACCGACACCAGGGCCGCCCCGATCAGCGGGACCGCGAAATGGGCTTCCAGCATGGGCGGAATGTTGGGTGAAATGAAAGCCACCTTGTCGCCGCGTTTGACGCCGATGCCTTTAAGGGCGCTGGCCAGCCGGTTGACGCGCTCGTAAAACTGGCGATAGGTATAGCGCTTTTCCCGATGAACGACGGCTGTTTTATCAGGGTAAACCTCCACGCTGCGCCGGATAAAATTCACCGGGGTCAACATTTCATAATTGACGGACGGATGATCCATGGTTTTTCTCCTCTCCTATTCGGGGTGATTGCACGAATCTTACTATGAGCCATCTATAGCCAATGCCAACTGAAAGCGTAATCGGATCAGACTTGAAATAAGCGGAAGGGAAGCTCCCATTTTCAGATAGGGGGTTTGCGTCTGTTGAGGGTAGGTAATCTACCTATTTATTGGGGATGCAGGGGGGCCTTAACCCCTTCCTTCTCCACCCACAAGACTGCATAGCGCACCAATTCAGCGGCATTCTTCAATCCCAGCTTCTCTTTGATGCGCTCCTTATGCGTCCCGATGGTCTTGACGCTAAGGTGCAGGCGATCGGCAATTTCGGCTGAGGTCTTGCCACGGCCGATCAGGTAGAATACATCCAGTTCACGGCGGGTCAGGCAACCGAGGGGCGAGCCGGCCAGCTTGGTGGGGCTTTTCTGGAATTTGTTGAGGATGGTGGCGGTCATACTATCGCTGAGAAAAATATTGCCGGCCAGAATGTGGCGGATGGCGGTGATCACCGATTCGGATGTCTCTTTTTTATTGATGTAACCCCGAGCGCCGGACCGCAGACACCGCTCGGCATGGATCTGTTCATCATGCATGGAAAGGACCAAAACGGGCAGAGACCTGTGCTGGGTTTTAATACACTGCAAAAGATCGAACCCGTTGCTCTGTTTGAGAGACAGGTCCACGATTACCAGATCCGGTTTGAGGGTATCAATGGCCTGGCAGGCATCGCTCACGTCTTCCACCGCGCCGCACACCTGAAGATCCGCCTCCTGCTGGATCAAATCGACCAGGCCCATCTGGAAAATAGGATGATCCTCGACGATCAGAATACGTTTGGGAGAATCCATTTTATTGTCAAATGATGGTTTCATGTGTCCTGCCTGTTGACCATTTCCGGATGGGCACGATCCAGATTAAGGCCGCTGGATTCCATTTCGCTCATCAAATCCTGGCCCTGGTGCTCACCGGTTTTGGCGACATTGGGGTTGAAGGTCAGGCTCACCACACAACCGGCATTACCGTCTGGCCGGGCATCCAGCACGGCACCGATTCGCCGGGCCCGATAATGCATGATGCGGATGCCCATGCCCGTTCGCTTCAGACTTTTGGGCAGCCCCTGGCCGTTATCGCGGATGGTGAGTTTGGCCGAGGCGCCGGTGCGGGTCAGGCTGAGGGTGATCTGCTGCGCATTACCGTGCTTGACGGCGTTATAGGCCGCTTCCCGGGCAATGTAGTAAATATGCGTGGCCACCTTGTGATCCCGCAAGAAGATCTCCTCATCATAGGCGAGGCTGCAGGATACCCCGTAAATTTCCTGAATGTCACGGCAAAGCTCCTCCAGGGTCAGCTCTAGTCCCTGCTCGGCGATATTGATCGGGCACAGGCCGTGGCTGATGCGGCTTGCCTTGCGGATGGCATCCTGAACCAGGTCCCGAATTTTGTCAAAGGCGGCCAGGTCCACGCCCGCCAATCCGTTGAGTCGCTGGCGCATCACCTTTTGCATGACTTCGATGCCCAACAGGTGGGAACACAGATCATCGTGCAGATACTGGCCCAGCTGGCGGCGCTCGCGCTCACTGATTTCGATTACTTCCAGCTCCAGGCGGTTGGTCTCGGTTCTATCATCCACGGCAAACAATACGCATCGGCGCCCCCAGATATAGACTGTTTCGGCATTGATCACGCCGGTGCGCATCCGGCCATCGGTGTTGACGAAATCAATGTTCATATCGCGTACCCGGCCGGCGTGGTCGATCAGTCCGGTCAGTCGTTCCAGGGTGGTAGGGATGTTGAATATGGGCAAGGCGGTGATGCGGCTGTCCTTGACCGCGGCGGCGTCACAACCGATCAACGACAGAAAGCTCGGGTTGGCGTCGATCAGCCGACCGGTCTGGCGGTCGACAATAAACATCCCGCTGGGACTGGCGTGGAAGGCCTTGGAGAAGAGTTCCTCACTTTTTTTCAATAATTCGGCGGTCTGGCGCCTGTGGGCGACTTCCTCCTGGATTTCGTGGCTGTAGGATTCAAGCCGGTCCATGAAGCGGTTGTAATAGACGGCCAGGTTGCCGATTTCATCCCGGCTGACCACGTCCATACGGCCGGCAAAATCGCCGTCCGTAGCCCGCGCCAGCCGGTTTTCCAGTTGCCTCAAGGGGCGGGTGATGCCGCCGGCGATGGAAAAAGTGGTCGGCAGGACCAGGGCCAGGATGAGAAACACCGTGGTAAACACAATATTGCGGACCGATTTGAGCGGTGCGTAAAACTCTTCCAGGTAGCAGGTGGAGGCCACGATCCAGTCGTAATCCGGGATATAGTTGTAGATCACGATTTTATCCCGAAATCGGGTTTCGCCTGGATTACGCCAGCCGTACACCAGTTTGCCGTTTTTGGTTTCACTCTGGTGGCGTACCAGATAAAGGCCGTCGGCATCCCGGGCGTCCCACAGATTTCCGGACAATACCGGGTGAACCACCACCTCCCCCTGACTGTCGATCACGTAACTGTAGCCGGTTTTGCCGAAATTGAGCGAGAGAATGCTGTCCTTGAATTCCGAGATGTCGATCAGTTCCCGAAATTCTTCCCGATAAGTGGAAACCGAAATAATCCAGTCCCACGGGGCGAAAAAGGTCATGTACAAGGCCTTTGGCCGGGGGATTGCCTCACCGGGATTTTTCCACTCATACTCTAAGTAGCCCTCCTTGCGCCGGATCTGCTCCTGGATGAATTTGAATTCCGAGAAATTAACGCCTGCCACGGCCGGCTTGGGATGCTCGACGGCCAGGCCGCTGGAATCCACGCAGTAAATATAACCGGTTTTACCGATGGTCTGGCTGAAAAGAATCTGCCTGAGGGCTTTTTTGGCCTTGACCTCGGTCATTTCCCCGGCCTGAACCGCGGCATAATAGTCGGCCACAATGTCCAGGTTTTTTTCCGCCACGGCCCGCAGGTAGTTTTTAATGGACGCCTTGGCCGTGGTTTTGACCATGTTGAGAATGGCTGCCGTTGCATTGGAGAGCTCGTTTTCGATATTACGTTCGATGGTCTGGCTGACCTGATAGTAGACGACCACCCCCACCAGCACAACCATGACAAAGGCCATGAACGAATACACGTAAAACATTTTCAGCCGAATCGGTAGATCCTGAAAGCGCTTGACAATGGATTTCATGGCCGCCTGATGGTTTGTTGCCCGATTTGGGTAAGATCTAAAATGACATCTGCATGCTTGAAAATCTTTACTGAATCTTTATTTTTCTCTTACACATTCCTTAAGCGGGTACCTTATTATCTGCTCATGATCAACCCCCAAAAGGAGGTGTACAATGAAAATGACAATAATTGCCATCCTGGCACTGACAGTATTTTTTTTCTTTTTCAGTTGCCAACAGGGCAGCAGCATGGACGATAAAATGGAGCGCCCCATGAACAATACAACGGTTAACACGCGCAGCGCCGTATTTGCCGGCGGCTGTTTCTGGTGCACGGAATCGGATTTCGAGAAAGTCGACGGTGTGATCGAGGCCATATCCGGTTACACCGGCGGTACGCTACACAACCCGACCTATAAACAGGTTTCGGCCGGCGGCACCGGCCATGTGGAGGCTGTTCAGGTGATTTACGACCCGCAGAAGATATCTTACGCCGAGCTTCTGGACGTCTTCTGGCGGCACGTGGATCCCACGGATGCAGGCGGTCAGTTCGTAGATCGCGGCAGCCAGTACCGCAGTGTGATTTTTTACGCCAACGATGAAGAGCGCCAACTGGCCGAATCCTCCAAAAAGGCCCTGGCCGCCTCGGGCCGTTTTGAGCAATCCATTGCGACCGATATCCTGCCCCTGGGCGAATTTTTCGAGGCTGAGGAGTATCACCAGGATTACTATAAAAAAAATCCGCTGCGTTACAAATGGTATCGTTCCGGCTCGGGCCGTGACCGTTTCATCGAGCAAACCTGGGCCGATGTGGAAAAAATGACCAAGCAGGCCGTTATGGACCCGTCCATGGTGGACGAGAAAAAAAAGGGGCCGTACACCATCCCCAGCGACGCCCAGCTCAAGGAAAAGCTTACCGACATGCAGTACCACGTGGCCCGTGAAAGCGGCACTGAACCGCCGTTTGATAACCCATACTGGAACAACCACGAGGCCGGCATCTATGTGGACATTGTTTCCGGTGAACCCTTGTTCAGCTCGACGGATAAGTTTGACTCAGGCACCGGTTGGCCCAGTTTTACCCGCCCCCTGGAACCGGGCAACATCGTGAAAAATAAGGACACCACATTTTTTATGGTGCGTACCGAGGTCCGCAGCAAATTTGCCGATTCGCATTTGGGGCATGTGTTTGATGACGGCCCCCAGCCCACGGGACTGCGCTACTGCATCAATTCGGCTTCCTTGCGGTTTATCCCGGCCGGTAATCTTGAGCAAGAGGGATATGGTCAGTATCGTAAGTTGTTCGAAAAGTGATACGCCGCGCGGCGCCCCTCAAGCGGACCGTGAATCCTGGGGCGCTGTGCAGTGATATCCACTTTAGATATAGGTGATCAAAGACGGATCATTTCGCGCTTCCAGGTGTGCCACACAATTGAACAGCACCAGCCACAGTCGCTCCTGTTCGTAGCGCAGAACCGTAATCGACGTGTTGCGCAGCTCATAGCTCAAACGGATCGTCTGCTCGCGGCTGGTATCCAAGGTGTGGCGCAGGGCAACGGCGGTGGGACCGCCGGAGGTAAACACCGCCACTTTTTGGTTCTCCCCGACGCTGCGCACCAGGTTGTCGATGGCCTGTTTGATGCGCTGCCTGAACTGCCGGGCTTGTGCTTCACGCTCGCTTTGATCAGCGGGAAGCATTTCCATTTTCTGGGCAATATCGAAAATGCGTGAGATCGCGCCATGGTGGGTGTGAATCTGTTTCATCTGCTCGGACAGGTCAGGGTCTTCCTTGATCACCGCATAAAGGCGATTCATCAACTGATCAGAATGGCCTAATTCATTAAAATCCGCATCAATGGTAATGTCATGCGCGCCATACCCATTCATTTGCTGCAGGGCAATGGTCGCCGTCTGCACCTGCCGTCTAAGCGTACCGGAATAAACGGCATCAAACCGAATGCCGTGGTTATGAAAATATTGGCCTAGAAATTCGGCCTGCCGCTCCCCCAAGGGTGAAAGGCAGTCGTAGGCCGGTTGGCCGAATGATGCCTGACCGTGCCGAATCAAATAGATTTCAATCATATTCTCACCTTTTAAACGGCACTGGCTCCGCCATCCACCAACAGTGTCTGGCCGGTGATGAACGCAGCCCCTTTGGAGCACAGGAACAATACCGGATGAACCACATCCTCGGTTTCAGCGATCCGGCCCATGGGAATGTCTTTGACGATTTGATCGAGAAGCTTGGCATTGGACCAGAATGGCCGGGAAAACTGGGTGCGCACCATACACGGCGCAACCGCGTTCACCTGAATGTTAAAAGGGCCCAATTCCTGGGCCAGGGTTTTGGTCATCATCTCGACGGCCGCCTTGGCGATTCCGTATATGCCCATCAGTGGCGCGGCACGGTGAGCAGCAAGGGAGGTGATATTCACGATCCGGCCTGATTTCTGCTGCTGCATGATCCTGGCCGCCTCGCGCGAGCAAAGCCACGTGCCGGTCAGGTTGGAGTCGACGATTTTCTTGAACAATGCCGGTTCGGTATCCACGACACCGGTGGCCAGGTTCATGCCCACGTTGTTGACCAGGGCGTGAATGCATCCGAATCGTTCGACCACTTGGTCAAACAGACGTTTGACATCGGCCTCCCTGGCAATGTGTGCAGCAATGGCCAGCAACCGATTACCGCCATCCAGTTCGGCCCTGGCTGCATCGAGTCCTTCCTGTTTTCGGCCGCAGATCGCCACGTTGGCGCCTTGAGCGAGCAGATGTTTTGCCAGGTCCAGCCCAATCCCCCGGCTTCCACCGGTCACCACAACGACGTTGTCCTCCAATCCGTATGTTAGCTGCTGCATCATGTTTTCCTCGCTTGGTTTGTATCAACCTGTTCCCACTTTTGAATAAATGGAAATGGCCGTACAAATCGATAGGTTGCTGTCGCTTCGATAAGTGTATTTTGACCATGCACAAGAACGGATACATACAATCCCATTTCTTTTCAAGCGCTATTGTGCCCGTTAAATGCAGCTGACATCCGCGTAGAACAGTCATTACAAGTTCCCATGGCCATGTTCGCCCGTGTTTCCGGGATGGCGATAAACAGGAAGAATGACCATGTGTTAGATAATGAATTGAATTTATAATTTTATTAAAGTTTTTCAAATCCAGGTCTATAGTTAAATTAGAATCTGGAATGATACTGAACTCAATCTGCACAGGGAGGAACTGAAATGCTTAACCGGTTAACTGTAAAAGGTCGGATGTACATCATCAATGTCGCGATCCTGGTGCTATTCATCACCATGATCATGTTTGCCATCTACAACAAAAATGCAGTCAAGGAATTGGGTATTCACAAAACCGGTGAGGTGATGCTCGAAGACCAGAAGGCCCGCATTCAGCTGGCGACCCATTCCGCTGCCCTGATGATCGCCTCGGCGATCGCCGGCATCAATGACCACAATCAGCAGACGTCCACCATCCGTAATATGGTGGACGCCATTATTTTTGAGAAAGACCGCTCCGGCTATTTTTTCGTATACGAGGGAACGGTTAACGTGGCTTTCCCTGTTAAAAAAGAATCGGTTGGCAAGGACCTAAGCCAACTGACCGATAAGAATGGGGTCAGGGTGATCCAGGAGCTGCGGGATGCGGCCAGGGGCGGGGGGGGATTCGTCGAGTACACGTGGCCCAAACCCGGCGCCGGCGATCAACCCAAAATTTCCTTCGCTGAAATGATTCCGGGAACTCAGATGTGGATCGGTACCGGTGTCTACCTCGACAACATCGCCGCTTACCAACAAACAATGGCCGGAGAGATCGACGCATTGGTAGCCAAACGGACCACATCGATGGTTGTTGTCTCCGGGGTGATTTTCGTGGCCATCATTGCCTTGTGTCTATTCATTGCTTTCGGCATTGTGCGCTCACTTAAAGAGATGATTGTCAGTTTCCAGGATATCGCCGAGGGTGAAGGGGACCTCACCAAACGCATTCAGATTCAATCCAGGGATGAAATTGCCGAGTTGGCCGGATGGTTCAATACCTTCCTGGAAAAGTTGCAAACCATGATCAAAAAAATTGCCGCCAACTCGGTTCATGTTGATGGTTCCTCAACGGAATTGGCAGAAATTGCCAACATGATGTCTGAACGTGCCAGCGACACGTCCACCCGTGCCGATAACGTGGCTGCCGCAGCCGAGGAAATGAGCGCCAACCTGAACAACGTGGCCGCGGCCATGGAAGAGTCTTCCACCAATACATCCATGGTAGCCACTGCCTCCGAAGAGATGACCGCGACAATCAACGAAATCGCCCAGAACGCTGAAAAGGCCAGGACGATTGCCGACCAGGCTGTGCACAAGGCGGGAGAGGCCTCCGGTCAGATGGACGAGTTGGGCAAGGCCGCCATGGGCATCGGCAAGGTCGTCGAGACCATCACCGAAATTTCCGAGCAGGTCAACCTGCTTGCCCTCAACGCCACGATCGAGGCGGCCCGGGCTGGTGAAGCGGGCAAGGGATTTGCCGTGGTGGCCAATGAGATCAAGGAACTGGCCAATCAAACCTCATCGGCAACGCTCGAGATTAAAGATAAGATCGAGCATATTCAAGGACGTACCGATGTCACGGTGAAAGGGATCGATGAAATTTCCACGGTGATCAACAGTGTCAATGAGATCGTGGCGACCATGGCAACGGCGGTGGAAGAACAGTCCGCAGCTACCCGGGAGATCGCCACCAACATCGCCCAGGCCTCACAGGGCATTCAGGAAGTCAATCAAAACGTCAACCAGAGTTCAACAGTAGCTGCTGAAATCACGCAAGATATTACCGTGGTCAATCAAAGTTCGGGAGAAATCGCCAATAGCAGTGATCAGGTTAAAGTCAGCGCCGAAGATCTTAAACGCATGGCCGCGGAACTGAACACCATCGTGGGCAGTTTCAAAGTCTGATCATCACCGTATATCGTAAAAAAAATTGGCCTACCGGTTTTTTATAACTATGCCATTTGAACCTCGATGCGCCGCGGGGCTGCTTTTTCGACTTTGGGCAGGGTCAACCGCAGTACACCATCACTGAGCTTGGCATCGATCTTATCCTGGGCAATCACTTCAGAAAGAGAGAACTGGCGATAGTAGCGACCGATTTCGTATTCTTCGTACACCGGCTCGCCAGGAGGCGTTGCCTGGGGATCGACTTCTCCGGTCAGGGTCAGGGTATCGTCACGCAGGTCCACGTTCAGGTTGTGGGCTTTTACCCCCGGCATGTCCACCATCAGGGTAATGGCCTGATCGGTCTCAAAAATATCCACATTGGGGGTAAACACCGGACCTGGCTTGGTCTGTTCGGCAGATGCGGTGACTTCCTGTTTTTCTTTGAGTTTCAATTCTTTGGTGTCTGACATGATCTTTTCCTCCTTCATCATAAGGGCCTTATTGAATATTGATCTGTCTGGGTTTGGCTTTTTCCGCTTTGGGTACGGTAACAGTCAGCACACCGTCTGCCAGTTTGGCCTTTACCCCTTCCGCATTCACGTCGCCAGGCAGGGCGATTGCACGCGAGAAGTGTCCGGCTTCGCGTTCACGACGGTGATAACGAACATCGGTGGCCTGTTCAGTGATTTTCCGCTCACCGGCCAGGGTCAACTGATTGTCGGTGACACTAAGATCAAGGTCTGCTGATTTTACACCGGGCAATTCTGCGCTGACATAGTAAGCGTCCTTGTCTTCATTGATATTGATCGATGGAAACACACCCGCGCTGGCATGGCCGGCCGGCTGCTTACGATATGCCTCCATAAGCCGGTCCATCTGGCGCCGCATGTTATCCAGTTCGGAAAATGGTGATCCGAAGCGACGGGTAGGGGAACCGAAAAGTGCTTTGTAGATCATGGTCAAACCTCCTTGGTTGCGGGTCGTTATCGCTTTCTTGTGGGCGATCGTGCATTTCTGATTTGACCAAACGATATTAATGGATTCTCCGATGTCAATATTGTGGAAATATTTTTTTATTGCATTATTTTTTTGAATAAATAGAGTATGGGTAATTATATTGAACCGCACGAATGGAGATTTCCCATGGCTGACAGCAAATTTGAAAACAGAAAGAATTCGTTGACCTTCATCACCAGTTCGGGATTGCGGGGCAGACAATCCGTACGTGCCACTTTCAAACTATCCGCCGGTTGTATTGAGGCGATCAGCATTGTCGCCGCTCAACTGGGCATCAAACAAAAATCATTGTTCGACCATCTGGCCCAGGATAGCGACTCCCTGAATGCCATTGCCAAAGAAGTCCAAAACGCCAGGATCATGGCAGAAAATCGAGTGCAAAAGACCTATGTGATCAGCAGGCAGTCCCTTGTGCTGCTGGATGAAATTTCAAGGGCGTTTAATGCACCCCGTGATGCGCTGGTCGAGCTGTCGGTGCGGCGGTTACTGCCGGTGATCGACAACGAGCAGAAAAAATACGAAATGCGCAAGGCCGCCTTTGCCGGTATCCAAAATCATTTAGAGAAGGGGCGGCAGATGTTGGACAAAATGGCGGACCAGCTGGGAGAAGATGACCCGATTGTTGCCAAACTGGCATCGGTGATGGATGCCTACGCGGTTGCCGCAAACACCATTGGTACATTTTTGGAACGAACCCAGGGCATTGAGGCGTTTGATCCAGCGTATTTGAATCAGATGGAAGTCAAGTATGAGCCTTGATCGTTTCGTCATACCCCTGTGTTATCGTCCCCGATTGAGCGTCTCAATCGGGGATTGTTATTTTTAGGAGGGGATTGTTGGCTTCACCTAAAGGATTAATCAGAAAGCACCGATACATAACCACAATCCGTGGCGAGCATGGTTTCAATTTTTCTAATAGGGGAGTTTCAGCATGATCAAACTCATCGATATACTCACGGTTGCCGGTGCGCAACTAAACAGCTATAAAATTCATTGCGCGACAAGCAAGGAAGACCCACCTTTGCAGGCTTTTTTCGAAGGCCGGTTCAAGGCCTGGCAGGAGTACCAGACCCAGCAGAATTTCAAATGTGACGAAATCATTTCGCTGATCCAATTAAAGGAGGACCACTGGCTGTTCGTTGGTATCTATCAGGTGCTTGGGGTCAAGCACAGAAAACATGGCGATAAAAGCTGGTATGAATATGGTACCAAGCCGTTTCCCGGCCTGGACCACCTGGTGGGTCGGGTGATCGTTCAGTTCCGCAAACGATTTAGCGCTGCTTACCTGATCGGCCCGAAATATATCGACAAGCTGCTGGTTGCCGGAATTCGTGATAAACGGATGGTGGTTTCCGATTTTACCGGTTACAACAGCGTTAACATTTCGTTTCGCATCCTCAGAACCCTTGTCAGAAAAAACATCCCTCAATGGAAAGATGCCTTGAGCAATGTTGGCGGGATTTATTTGATCACGGATACCCATACCGGTAAGATGTTTGTGGGCAGCACCGGTACCGGGGAGTCGATCTGGCACCAGTGGGTGTCCTTTGCCATCAACGGCCACGCGGAGATACGGCCCCTTCGCCGTCTGCTAAGCCATGAAGAGGGGGATTACCAGTTCAATTTCCAGTTTTCAATTCTCGAAATCTGTGACCTGAACAGCAGCAGGGATTATGTTTTGGGCCGTGAAGAGCATTGGAAACAGGCGCTTTTGTCCCATGTCTTCGGTTACAACGAGAAATAAAGAAAAACCGTCTTTAAAACCACCCGCCCTAAGGCTTATCGTTGATTTGAAAATCGCATTGGGATAAAGTCGATTTCGTTAGCCAGTCTTCCCTTATAACCTTTTCTTTTGGCCCGTTCCATGGATAGCCGTCCCAGCACCGGTGGCCGGCTAGTGTTGCCCGACTGACCCGTTCTCCTTTTCGACACATCATGGGAAGACCCTGGCCGTGCGATTTTAAAGCCGATAGCCCATCTGTTTTTCATTATCAAGGAGCATTTTAGCATGGTTAACAATCCCCATCCAATCAGCGATCGTGAAGGCAAATCCGTCATATCCGCATCAACGCTCAAATCCGACATTCAGCGCCATATCCGCTTCACCATGGGCCGTGATCCGGTTAAACCCAATCGTCATGCCTGTTTCATGGGCCTGGCGCACAGTGTTCGCGATCAGCTCATCGAACGCTGGATTCGTACCCAGCGGTCCCAATACGATACCCTGGCCAAACGGGTCTATTTTCTGTCCCTTGAATTCCTGCCCGGCCGTTTTTTGATGAATTACCTGATCAGTCTGCAAATGGTGGATCAAGCGCGTCAGGCGGTTGAGGAAATGGGCTTTGACCTGGATGAACTGGAGGATGAAGAGTGGGACGCGGGCCTTGGCAATGGCGGCCTGGGGCGGCTGGCCTCCTGCTACATGGATTCACTCGCCTGCCTGAACTACCCTGGCTACGGATATGGTATCCGATACGATTACGGCATCTTCCATCAGACCATTGAGGACGGTTGGCAGCGTGAACAATGCGATAACTGGGCCCGCAGGGGAACCCCATGGGAAATTCGCCGTGGGGAATATCTGATTCCGGTACGCTTTTACGGGCATACTGAAACCTATACCGATGCCGCCGGCCGGCAATGCTATCGCTGGATGGAGGGTGAAGTGGTCATGGCCATGGGCTGTGATATCCTTGTGCCGGGGTTTGGTGATGAATTTGTAACCAACATGCGATTGTGGAAAGCGCAGTCCAGTCGGGAATTCAACCTGGATGAATTCAACCAGGGGGATTATGTCGGCGCCGTGGAGGCCAAGGTGCAAAGCGAAACCATCTCCAGCGTGCTCTACCCCAGCGATGAATTGGAACAGGGCCGGGAGCTGCGCCTGAAGCAGCAATATTTTTTTGTGGCCGCCACCCTGGCCGATATTCTGCGGCGATACCGTAAGCTGGGCCGGCATTTTTCGGAATTGCCCGATTTCGTTGCCATTCAACTCAATGATACCCACCCGGCCATCGCCATCCCCGAACTGATGCGGCTGCTCATGGACGACGAGGGGCTGACTTGGGACGAGGCCTGGCCGATCTGTGAAAAAACCTTTGCCTACACCAACCACACGGTCTTGCCCGAAGCGCTGGAGACCTGGCCGGTAGCGCTCATTCGCCGGATTTTGCCGCGACACACGGATATTATTTTTGAAATCAATCGACGTTTTCTGGATGGATTGCCCGCCAAACAAAAAAAGGACCACGAGCTGGTAAGTCGTGTATCACTGATTGACGAATCTAACGGGCAGCGGGTGCGTATGGCCAACCTGGCCATTGTGGGTAGTCATACGGTCAACGGTGTTGCCCAGCTCCACAGCCAGATCCTCAAAGATTACCTGTTTAAGGATTTTAACACGCTTTTTCCCAAGCGCCTGACCAATGTCACCAATGGCATTACCCCCCGGCAGTGGCTGGCCCAGGCCAACCCGACGCTGGCCGATCTGATCAACGACGCCATTGGCCCGGATTGGATTACCGATCTGGCGCAGCTGAAAAAACTGGAACCCCTGGCAGAGGATGCCGAATTCCGACGGCGCTGGATCAAAACCAAACGGGACAACAAAAAACGGCTGGCCCGTTACATCCTGCGTAAAATTGGTTTGGGCGTCGATCCGGATACGCTGTTTTCGGTTCAGGTCAAACGTATCCATGAATACAAGCGGCAACTGCTCAATGTGCTGCACGTTATTACCTTGTACCATCGCATCCGGGCCAATCCTGACGCACCGGTGGTACCGCGCACGGTCATTTTTGCGGGTAAAGCGGCGCCGGCCTATCATCAGGCCAAACGCATCATCAAGCTGATCAATGCCGTTGCCGCGAAAACCAACACGGATCCGGATGTGAAAGGGAAGCTGCGGGTGCTGTTTCTGCCCAATTACTGCGTGTCCCAGGCGGAGAAAATCATTCCTGCGGCCGACCTTTCCGAGCAGATATCCACGGCCGGCATGGAGGCCTCGGGTACGGGTAACATGAAGATGAGTCTCAATGGGGCCCTGACCATCGGCACCCTGGACGGGGCCAATGTGGAAATCATGGAGGAGGTCGGCAAGGAAAACATCTTCATCTTCGGCCTGACCGCGGACCAGGTCGCGACCCTGCGCAGCGATGGCTACGACCCGCGAGCCTATTATGACAGCGATGCCGAACTGCGCCAAACCCTTGACAGCATCAGCCGTGGAGATTTTTCTCCGCAAGATCCCCACTTGTTTGATCCGATCGTGGAATCGCTGCTGCAAAAAGGGGATTTTTATATGCTGCTGGCCGATTTTCGCCCTTACGTAAGCGCTCAGGAACGTGTCAACCGGCTTTTCGAGGATAAAGCGGCGTGGGCCGTAAAATCAATTCTCAATACCGCCCGTATGGGAAAATTTTCCAGCGATCGATCGGTCACGGAATATGCCAACAACATCTGGGGCCTGAAACCGCTGGAGCAGTAAACTGGCAATTGAATAGTTTATGGTTTGTTGTTGACGCTTTTTTTTCAGGAGGTGACCCGATGCCAAACGATTCAACCCCATTGTCGGCCGCCACCGCGGTTTCAATCGCCCGCCAGCCCATATTCAATGCGGACCGCTCGCTGTGGGGCTATGAGCTGTTTTGCGTGGGCGACGGCGTGACGACGAAATTCGAATCCGCTGCCGTCGAGGTCGCCGCCAGTGCATATATGGCCCTTCAGCAGATCCTCACGCAGGGTCAAAAGATCCTGCTCAATTTCGATGAGATGGAAATCATCGATAATATGGCTTATGCACTGCCGCCGGAACGGGCTGTGGTGCAGGTCGATGAACAACTGTACTTGAGACCGACCATTGCGCAGATACTGACGCGTCTTAACGCCGATGGGTATCTGATTGCCGTGTGCGGATTCAGTGGCAAACGGCAATTCGACGCGCTGTATCGGCTGGCCGACATCATTGGCGTTCCGGTGGTTGGTCGGGAAAAAGCGGATGTTTCCGAGCTTCTGACCAGCATTCAGGGGGTCAATGCCCGCCTGCTGGCCCGACGGGTGGATAATGCCGCCCAATTCGATATGTGCCGGGAGGTGGGCGTGACACTCTTTGAAGGGGCCTTTTTCAAGCAACCGGACACGATTACGATCCACAAAATGACCTCGAATAAAGCGGCTCGCCTTCAGCTTTTAAAACGGATCGAGGCGCGTGATCCAGACATCGATGATCTGGCGGAAACCATCCAGGCGGATGCCGCCGTCAGTTTTCGTCTGCTCACCTATCTGAACTCAGCGGCGTTCGGACTTTCCCAGAAGATCAAATCCATTCAGCATGCCATCCGCCTGTTGGGGTGGCCAAAGCTGAAAAACTGGATGCGGGTGGTTCTGATCAACGATATGAGTGAATCGGACAGCGCGGCGGACCTGCTCCAGCTCTCTGCCCAGCGGGGCAAATTTTTGGAACGGGTGGCGATCGACCATGATTTCTGGGGATTTGATCCGGAGAGTCTGCATCTGTTGGGGTTGTTTTCGCTTTTGGATACCATGCTGGGGACCCCCATGAGCGAAATCGTGACTTTTTTGCCCATTGAGAACAAACTCAAAGGGGCGCTGACCCGGGAACCCGATAATGAATATCAACCGCTGCTGCGCCTGGCCCAATATGTAGAAGAAGCCAGATGGGAAGATGCCAGGGGCATGATGCAGCAATTGAACCTGAACCCTGAAAAAGTGATCGCGGCGTTCAATGCCGCCGTGGACTGGGCGGATCAGCTGATGACCGTGGATGGCAGCTGATAGCGCATAGCTGATAAGCTCACAGCTCACAGCTTATACCTTAAACCATACCAAGCGCCGCCGTGCGACCGTTACCTGTTTATTTTCACCCACAACATCCTGGCGGTCGATTCACCAATATTTTTCCATTGCGAGGGGATTTCATTGGTCAGATAAACTACGTCACCGGTGCCTGCCTTGTAGGTCCGGTTGCCGATTTTCATTTCAAGGCTGCCGTCGAGCAGATATCCCATCTCCTGTCCCTTGTGAACAAAGAAATGGGAGGGGAGTTTCTTCTCTGCCGGGATTTCGATCAGGTAGGGTTCGGCGTCGGCATCAAAATCTGCCGGGCTCAGACGGTGGCCCTCCACGTCCCGTTTGGGCAAGTCCGCCAAACTGACCCGGGTCCCGGCACCGGAAAAAATGACCTGGCTGGTCGTGTCGGATTGGTCCTGGAAAAACGTCGCCACCGGAACGCCCAGCACCTGGGCGATTTTGAACAGGGCCGGCAGTGACGGATAGATGGTGCCGCTTTCGATCTGCGAGATGGTGCTGGGCGTGACCCCCACCAGCGCAGCCAGTTCTTTCTGGGCCATTTCCTGCCGGCTGCGAATTTGTTTTACCCGTCCGCCCAAATCGATGGTACCCCCTTTGCCGGTTTCCACCTCAAAGGAAATGGCCATCCCATCGTTCCAGTAGACCAGGGGGATATTCAATGCATCGGGCTTGCGTTTATGTGCTTTCAGGATGGTCAGGGCTGACTTGCCCCGGCGCACGGAAAGATCAATGGCCACCTGGGCGATGTGATTGATATTGGCCCGCAGTCGGTCCGAATGGGCGCCTTTTTCCATGATCCAGTAGGCGATGGTATCCAGTTCATACAGGCGCGGACAGGCATGGGAATAAAATTTCAAGATGGCGTCTTCCCCGCCCCACAGGTCCTGCATGCCGGTCAGGGAATCAAAGACGAAACGCACATCGCCGCTCATGGTGCTGTGCAGGTGGTAGAATGCATCGGATACCACCTCCGGGTCCCCGGGCTCGTTGATGCGCACGATCTGGTACGGCCACTGGGCGCCGTCTTTTTCGTAAAACTTGCTGAACACCTCGCTGCCATCGCCCTTGCCATGGGTAAAGCAGTCCAGGATGGTCAGGTGCTGATTCTCCGCCAGGGGACCGAGGTCTTCCAAAAGGGTGCGGGGGGATCGATCAAAGGTGATGTAAATCAGGGGCTTGTTTTGATTCTGGGATTCCTGGATGAAATTCAGGCTGAAAATCGACGCCAGAGAGCCGGCATCGTCGTACCAGACGACGTTGTCACCGATAAACAGCCCGCCTAACTGCCGGTCAAGCTGACTTACACCCGAGGAAACACGCGTTCTTTTTTTAAACATGAAACTTACTCGATCTGACAACAACCTAAACTGGGCGATTCAAATTGTAGGGGGTAATAATGACCTATCGTATTACCCTGCTTACCCATTTTCATGTATACCAAAATTTGAATCGCCCAGTTTAGGAGCAATTTATCCGGTTGATTCATTTGGTATCGGTGAGTACGATACACCACCTGTGGGAGATGGTAAAAGAAAAAACGGAAGTCGCAGTACAATTTAACCGTTTTGTTTTTTCCATTGGGGTCCGATAATACCCTCGACCGGTGATGCCGGATCGGGCTCAAGGCGCGATTCAGTATTGATCGCTGCCAATGTGACTAAATCAATAAAACTGCCCTGGCTATCGTCTTGGCAAGATGAAACCAAAAGGAGTCGGGATGGCTTTGAATCCCTTTGATCTGCCGGAGTCCATGTTAAAACAGATCGTTTCCACCATGTCACCGGAAGCGCTGCGCGGGCAACTGGCCCAGATGGCCGATTCCATGGGGGACGCGGCCTTTGGTACCCGCATGGCCCAACAGATCGTGGCGCGCACCCGGCCAGAGCAGGCCATCCCCGAGACATATGCCCATTACCGGTCCCTGGTCCGCGATGGCATCGAATTTTTTCTCAGCCAGATTAATCGTGAGCGGCTGCTTGACCTGGTGGTCAGCCAGTTGTCCATGGATATAGAAACCTGCTGCCAGCAGCGACTATTGGCCCTGGCGCAAGCGTTTCCCACCCTTCACAAACTGGGCCAGCTGATTGCCCGCCATCCCGACATTGATCCGGCTGTCCGGCAGTGGCTGATCGGTCTGGAAAATGGTCTTTACGGAACTGATCCGGCTGAGCTGATGGGGCGGATTCACGAGCAGCTGGGACCCGCCGCTGAAACGGCTGATGTTCAAGTGGCACCGATTATTCTTTGCGAGGCCAGCGTAGGCGCCGTGATTCCTTTTCAGTGGCAACCATTGGCGGATCGCAACCCCCAGAAGGGCGTATTCAAGGTGCTGCGCCCCGGCATACGGCGCCATCTGAACGAAGAGCTGGATGTGCTGCAAAAAACCGCTGCATATTTCCACGCCCATCGGACACGTTACCCGCTCAAGGATTTTCGTTTCCTGGAAATCTTTGATGATGTACGCGATATGATGATCCACGAGATCGATCTGGCGACCGAACAGCGTTTGTTGGAGGCGGCTGGACGGTTTTATGCGGATATGCCGGAAATCCGTATTCCACGGCGGTTGCCCCTGTCCACCCATGCCATGACCGCCATGGATTTTCTGGACGGTCCCAAGCTTGCCGACGCCGACCTGACCGAGCCGCAGCGAAAACGGATGGCCGAGGCACTGTTTACGGCAGTCGTTTTGAAACCGCTGTTTTCACGGCGTGATGCGGCCCTTTTTCACGGCGACCCCCATGCCGGCAACATCCTGGCGGTGTTCATTCCCGATTCCATGGATCCGGCCATCGGGCTGGTCGACTGGAGTCTGGCCGGTCATCTGGACCGTCTGGACCGGGTTAAAACCGTGCGCCTGATCCAGGCGATTCTCAAAAAGGATTTGACCGGGATGGTCAATGCCATCCGTGCTCTGACCGCCGGCGCGTCTCAGCCCACCTTGATGCCCCGCCGGCAACTGCGTGATCTGGTCCTTGGATGGATGCACGAACCGGCAAATGAGCGCCTGCCACTGATCAAACAGGCCTTCCGGCTTCTGGAATTCCTGTCCATGGAAGGGCTGGTGTTTCCTGCCGATCTGATGCTGTTTCGAAAGGCGATTTTTACCTTGGAGGGTGTACTGCACGACCTGTGGCCGGCGTTTGACATGAACGCTGCCGTTGCCCGGCATATGATGGCCCTCGTCCAACAGGAGTTTCCCTTACGGCTGGGCAACCTGTTCTTTCCCCTGGCCGACAGGCCCGAAAACTACATGAGCCTGGTTTCCAACCAGGACCTGCATGCCCTTGCTGCCCACCAATATGTTAATACGCTGTTTGCATACAGCCAGCGGTTCATGGGGCTTTTTATTGGGTGGGGACGCGCTGCCAGCATGCAATAATTAAGCATCTCCAAAGTTACATGCGATTACCCTGGATCCAATGCTGAATTGTATTGACACATCCTGATATCGCTATTAAGTTCATGTACATAAAAAGATGAACATGTGCTTTCCATAAGGGGGGGGGCGAATATGATCAAAGTATCTGCAACCAAATTAAGAAATAACCTGTTCACGTACCTGGATTTGGCGGCAAAGGGAGAGATTATCTTAGTTCACCGAAATAATAAGGAAATCGTTCGAATCGTTTCCACCCTGCAGCCCGATTGGCGGGACAAGATGACCATTAAACCAAAGATTTTAGTTGAATCTCAGGAATTTATAAAACCGGTTGAAGAGATTTGGGAAGATTACGTGTGAATAAAGACGCCTATTTGCTTGATACCCACGCGTTGGTTTTTTGGGCTAACAAGGAATCTGTCTCACCGAAATTTGTCAAATTTTTTGATAAACAGGCACAGATTGGCCGGTTGTTCATCTCCTCCATATCCTTTTGGGAGATTGCACTGTTGGTGAAAAAGGGAAGACTCGGCCTGAATGATATCCATGCTTGGAAGAATGAGGTCCTAAATTACACAAACCTTCAATTGATTGAACCCTCGGTGAATGAAATGATCGACGCAACCCTTTTGCCGGATTTCCATAAAGATCCCTTTGATCGCCTTTTAATTGCCCAGGCAAATCAAAGAGGTTTTTTAATCGTCACAAAAGACGGTGAGATTGCAAAATACCCGGTAAAAACCTTCTGGCTTTAAGAAGAAATTTTCCTTAGCACTTGTAAGAGTGGGCCATGCCCGCGAAAAAAAGAAATAGATCCAAATGCGGTTGCCCCGGCAGCAACATCAAAATATTGACATGTTCTTGCCAATCATATTTAATTGGTTCATTGATTTTTCACTGTTGAAGCGCGTAGTTACGGAATTGAGAGTGTGGAAACCAAAAAGAACCAAGCGACGCTGGAACTAAGCCATTCACTTAGCGATATTTCCGATTATCGCGACTTATGGCAGATCTTCCAGTCCACTATTAAAAAAATCCGGGTGGTTTTCCTGGACCGCCGGCTGCGCATCATCGACCTGCCTTTATACACCACCATTAGTACAACCAACGCAAAAGTGCAGCGACCATGAACCTGAAAGCCAAGATCCCCGAAGCCGTTGTCGAACTGAGTGCTGCCGCCGTGAACCTGAAAGATTACAATGAATTCCCTCTGGTTGTCGAAGAAATCCTGGGCAAGTACCTGTACGTGGACTGGGTGGGATTCTATACCGCATCGGTGTACGGCACGGCGACATCGGTCACCACCAATCCGCATTTGCCGTTCGACTGGAATGAAAAGTACATGGAAATCGCCCATCTCGATCCGTTTCGCAAGCGCGGAATGTTGACCCGGACCGGCGATGTGATCATTTCCAGTGAAGACCGGAATCCGGACGATGAAATCGAAACCTATTGCTATGATTTCGCCAGGCGATATGCGGATACCGCCCACGTCATGAGCCTGACGGCGATCAGGAATAATCAGATGGTGGCGGCTATCAACCTAAACCGGCATGAGATGCGAAAGACTTTCACCGGGGAAGAGAAATACTTTTATCAGGCTGTCGCGCCAGTTCTTGGCCTGGCGTCAAAGCATATTCTGATCTGTCAGCAGCATGCCATGCGGCGGGTCGCCTACGAGAAACTGATTGGCGAAAACCGGTTTGCCGTCATCATGAACGAGCATCTTATCGTGCTGGACTTTCTGCCCGAGACTCGACGGTTATTGCGTGATTATTTTGGCCCCATGGCATGCGATCCATTGCCCGACTCTTTGATGCGATGGATCGAAACAGACATCGCACCTTCCTGGAAACCCGGTCAGTTGGTGGGGCCCTGGAACCAACGCTTTCCCGGAATCAAAGGCACGCTGGCTTGCACGGCTTTTGCCGTCAAGGGGCCGTCGGACAGGCCAATGGTGTTGATCAGTTTTCAACCCCACGGCGAGACCGAAGATTTTTCCCTCCTGGAACGGGCCGGATTAACCCATCGCGAAGGTCAGGTGCTGAATTATTTGCCACTGGGCTACACCAATCGTCAGATCGCCATGGCCATGGGGATCGGCGAAAACGGCGTCAAGCAGCACCTCAAGCGGTTGTCCCGGAAACTGAACGCCGCCGGTCGGGCCGAGCTGCTTTATCGAGCTTTGACCCTGAAACAAAAGCTACAAATTATTGCCGGCTGAGTCCGGGCAATGGGGGAAAAGGCATCTTCATCATTGCTGATACGATTACATTAAAAAGGTACCCGTTTGGGTACTATACAAAAAATATCCCCCTTGTTAACGAATATCTCGAACTATAATCGGTATGTTGCGGAATTGTAACAACCATATTGATCCGAAATAAAATGTAAGAGCCAGTTGTTATTGTGTCTAAATCATTAAGGCACAAATTATCAATGATCCTCGGATCAACCTCCCTATTCTAGATTTATTCAGGTTTCTATCAAGAGTCAATAGTGACAAGATGCGCTTTTACTTGCAAATTGCAAAGTCTATCTTTTTTTACTGCTTTTTTGTTTGTACGGTATCATTATGTATGGCTTGCCTCGATGAAAACTCTGATAAAAAGGATATATCGGTCGAACCCGGCCTTGATACTCCCGAGGAAATCGCCCAATTTATTTATATTGAGCGAAGGGATAAGCTGGATGGCGGCATCTCCGGAATTCGTCGATGTACATATATCAACCAGAATGGTACCGTGCAGACGTTCGAATTTGATGAAAGCCTTATGATTCAGAGAATGCGGGGCGCTCAAGTCCACACCAGAGATCTGTTCGAATTCATTGCGCGCTCGAAATGGGTCCAAACGCTACGCCAGCATTCTACCAGTAGTGGATTGGCTGAAGCGGACAACCCAACCACCGCCCCACCGGTGAATCTTTTTTGCCTCTCTATTCCTTACACGGAGAAAATCATCTGCAAGCAATACCCTGAGGGTCTGCACAACGCGGATCCCGACCAACTGATCAATAAAATCTCCGAGAAAGTAGCGAATACTGCCATGGCTGACTTGGAAAGTGGGACTTACATACAGTTAAGAGAAATCGGCTTTGACGAGTATGCAAATGAAATTTCTGAGGGTCAATTTAATATAAATCGCCTTTACCGAGACAGACTTTTAAGAAAAATCGTCAAACACCCATATCAATTATTTCGCTTGGAAGAAGAAGATTTGATGATAGTCCGAAACCTGTTTGGACCGGATGTTATCGGGAAAGCCGAATTTTTTTTTAAAATTGGTAAAAAACCCTACAAGACACTCTTTTTTGTTTATCAATAACCAAATCACAATGAAATGCAGCAAAGGAGGATTAGTCATGCAGGGATTGAAACCGTTTAGCTCAGTTTTTAGAAAGTGGTGCATTTGTATTGGCGGTTGCGTTTTGATTTTGATGCTTGGCGTTGGAGCAATGGCAGCTTCATCTCCCTATTCGAAATCAAGGAATGTACCCAGCTATGGACCGCTTGATTATTCTATCGCCGCAACCAGTGCAACAACGGTTTTCGATGTCGTTATATCGCTCTACAATGATCCCAGTGGAGATGATGACCCGGATAACGATACCGGCAGTGAAGAACAGTCGGATTATGAAGCGATAATCCGGCTATGGGCCGATGCTATCTATGAACAGACCAATGGCAGTCATAATTTAGGTAAGGTCCGGATATTCCGCAACGGCAAGCAGGGCGCCAGAGCGGATGTTGTTTGGAATGCAAGCGAATGGCCCAGGGCCAATATTTCCGGCTTTGGCGTAGATGGTAAACGCATCATGTTCGGTGATATTTTTCCAGAAGGCAGAGGACAGGGCCAGGACTACGACATGCTCGCCAATCCAAAGGGCGCGGGGTACACATTGGGCCATGAGTGGGGCCATTACGTTTATGGACTTTACGATGAGTATGAAGGGAAATCCTATATTACCTGGTTTACCAGCCCCCGCAAGGGAGATTCGCCGGTCATCCCCGCCATAATGAATAGGCAATGGAATGCGGTCAATGGGGATATGGACTGGCTGAACCACAGCACATCTGATAACTATTCAGCAGACACCGCGCAAGGGCGGACATATGAAGCCAGCTGTTGGGAGGTTCTGGTCAGGGAGACAACAGACGATCCCAAGGGATTGTTACGGTTATTGCTCCCCGAGAGAACCCATTACACATCACTGGTCGGATTTGAGCCGACGGCTGCCGATGGATGGATCAAAACCGAGCTTCCTGCTCAACAGGATCAAGCGCGGGCCAATCTCAAAATCATCTGGATGCAGGAAGATATCGAGATGAATGTGGTGATCGACAGATCAGGGAGTATGATAGGAACGAAAATCAGCAACGCCAAGCAAGCTGCCAGTGCATTGGTTGACGTGGTCGAAGACGGCCATACTGCCTTGGGGGTGATGACGTTTGCCAGTTCTTATAACCAACTGCAGGCGATCACGGCGATACCTGATCCGGGCGATACGGTAAAAAGCACGATCAAGGCAGCAATCGATGGGATATCTGCCGGGGGGACAACATATATGTTCTCCGCCGCCAGTCAGGCGCTGACCAATTTAAAGGCCTATCAAAGCAACAATGGGACCAATGCCAACCAGGTTGTATTTGTTTTGTCCGATGGCGATACGTATGACACTTCCATGGAGACATCGGTCACCGAAGAATATTTGGCAGCGGATGTTCCTGTGGTAACTTTTGGCTATGGGTCCGGATTGACGGCAAGCGGTATTCAAACACTCCAACGGTTTGCGTCAAACACCAACGGTCTCTTTTTCTTTTCGCCAACCTCATTGAGCGATATTCAGTCTGCATTCCTTGCTGCCAATACAGCTGTTTCCGATTCAGTTAGTATTGCGGGAGAGACCTCGGCAGTGCCTTCGGATGGAACGATCCAAACCTTCGATTTTGAAGTCGACAGCACCCTGTCGTCCTTTACCATTGTCGTCAGCTACACCGGCAATGTCAGCGACCTCACGATGGCATTGAAGGGCCCCTCAGGCTCCGATGTGGAAACTACATTTTCAGCCACAGCAGAATCTGGGGCGACCAGTGCCGTGGCGACTATCGACGAGATGACCGTCTCCACGGAAGGAAACGGTACCTGGACATTGGAAATGATTAGTACCACTGGTTTAGATATCGAATCCACGGTTAATATAATCGCTATCCCATCAACCGGCAGAACCTATGATGTTACCGTAAGTTCAATAGACGGGGGAAGGGTGAGCTATCCGAATCCCATCGTGCTGACCGCCACGGTCAGTCAAGGGACGCCCATTACCGGTGTCAATATGACGGCCATTATGGAGGCTCCATCGGGGGCGGAAACCAGCATCAATATGAACGACGAAGGAGAAGGCGGTGATGCCGATGCAGGGGACGGAGTCTACTCTGCAGTGGTTGGATATCCAGAAGGGAATGGAATCTATTCCTTTAGAGTGAGTATCGACAATACGGCCGGACAGGCAACGACCACAACAACAAGCTTCCAGCCAACTCACTTCTTTTCTCCCGACTTGAATGGGGATATGCCAGAAGCACCGGCGGCAACGTCGATCACTGAAAAATTTGTTCGAAATGCAACGCTTCAGGTAACGGTAGATAGTGTGCAAAGCGATGATCATTCCGACACCCTACCAGGAACGGAGATACAAGCCGACAACACGAGCACGCCGGGTATGATCGATTTCGCCGGAGACGTGGACCTATTTGAGATTAAACAGATTGATACAAGCGCGGATTTGGTGGTCCGGGTTTTCAATATCGGCTTGGATATGGAACCGGAAATCAGCGTTTACATGTCGGATGGCTCAACCTTGGTAACGAGTGCCGATCTGACGACGACGGCAGCAAGCAAGACCGGATATCTGTTTGTCGTTGTCGGCAATGCAGACATTGATCCGACCGGTGAAATGGTTGTCAGCGTAAATCATCTTGATGGCACGGCGGCAGCGGGAAGTTATGAAATCAGTGCGGGGCCTGCCCTTTCCAGCGACCACAGCGCTGCGTCTCCCCCTAGTGTGACCACCGGGGCAGCGTCGGATATTGGCTCTGGCTCCGCAACGATCAGTGCTGCCATCAACCCGAATGGCAGCACGACAAACTATTATTTTGAGTATGGAACGGATACAAACTATGGGTCGACGACTGATACCACCGATGCCGGCAGCGGTAACTCGGATGTTAATGTAACGGCCAGTCTTTCCGGGCTGAGCGATAGCACCACCTATCATTTCCGTGTCGTTGCTACGAATGAGGCGGGTTCCGTAACCGGCACCGATGAAACCTTCACCACCGCCTCGGATGATGACGACGACGACGGTGGTGGCGGCGGTGGGGGGTGTTTTGTGACCACTTTGCAGGGACGGTAACGTTGGATAGGGAAAAAGGCCAGTTACCGACAAAGAAAAAGGGGGTTGGGTTGCCCCATCACCCATTTACATATTGAATGTTAACAAAGGTTAATTGTTCCATCTAAACGACAGGGACCACTGACAAAATGGTCCCTGTTTTTTTGTCTGTCCGGGATTGAAGACCTGAAATTGTTGTCTAACAAAACAGAGGCCCCTATAAGTACTCTGCCGGCTCCTGGAAGTTCTTCTTGCCGACGGGGATATCGATGACGACCCGGTTGCCCGGTACCGAACGGGTTTCGATGGTCAGGCGGCCACCGAGCAAGCGGGCGCGTTCCTGCATGCGCCTGAGCCCCAGGCTGTTGGCGGGTGTGATCTCAATGGCGCGGTCATCAAAGGCAACATCTCCCCCCTCATTTTCCATTTGCAGCAGAATCCGTTCATCATCGAAATTCAAGCGAACTTTGGCCCGCTCGGGGATTGCGTACTGGACGAGATGATCGAGTCCTTCCTGAACGATCCGGTACAAATTGATTTCCGTATCCATGTCGAACCGACGATCGGTAAAACCGGCGCAATCCACATCCACCGGCAGCGCATGCTGGGCCGAAAAATCCTGGCAGTACGCGGCCACCGACCGCTCAATGCCGAAAATATCCAACATCTGTGGGTGCAATTGATGGGTCATGGTTCGGATATTGTGCAGTATGGTCTCCAAGCCTTTGGTGAAGGCGGCGGTTTTTTCGTGCCTTTCTTCGGGCAGGGGCGGCTCGTGGTCAAAGATGTCGGAGGCGATGATTTTCAGGGCAACCAGGTCCTGCGCGACCTTTTCATGCAGTTCGTAGGCAATTTTGTGCCTTTCCCGCTCCTGGGTGCGCATCAGTTCCTGGTTGAGGAACCGGATTTGTTTTTCCATCTGCAGGCGTTTTCCCACTTCCTGCTTGAGCTTTCGATTCTTGGCGCTCAGCGCTGCCTGAAAGCGCCGCAATTCAATCTGGGTCTGAATCCGCGCCAAGAGCTCCGGGATTCGAATCGGTTTGGTGACATAATCCGCAGCGCCGGCCTTGAAACCATTGACGATATTTTCCGTGTCAGCCAAGACGGTCATAAAAATAACTGGAATGGAACGGGTTTTCTTTCTGGCTTTGAGGCGTCGGCAGGCTTCAAAACCATCCATGCCCGTCATGACAACGTCCAATAAAATCAGATCGGTGGTGTTCTGTTCCGCACGGGCGATGGCCGTTTCCCCGGAGGTGGCGATGATCGTGTCATAGCCTTTATCCTCAATGCAGGAGCGTAGCATGTCAATGATCAACAGGTCATCGTCGACAACCAGGATCGTTCCCTTTGAAGGTCTTGCACCCATGGTCATCTCCATTGATCGATATCGGCGGCAATGGCCGCTTCGTCATAACTGCGAATATGCTTGCGGATCACCTCGCAAAACACCGCGAAATCTCGGTCTTTACCTTCCAGGTCGTTGATGATGCGTTCGAGCTGGGAAAATCGTCCCTTTAAGGCGTGGTGCCGGATGCTCTCCAGAAAATCATCCGGTGGTATTTTTTGCGGTTCACTCAATGGTTGGGGATCGGGAGCTGTCTGAACACCTTGTGATAACAAAAAAACGTTTATGGCGGCAACGGTCTGTTGAATACGTTTTTCAAACTCGGCGAGTTTTTCCAATGCGATGTCGATTGGCTGTGTGCCCACGACCCTCTGCAATTCGGGCGCCATTTCATACAGGGCTTTTGCACCAGTCTGTCCCGCCGCACCCTTCATTTTGTGGGCCAGCCGCATGGCCCCTTTACGGTCCTGCTTGGCCAGGCACTGGCCCATCGATTCTGTAAAGCCGCTGCAATCGGTAACAAACTGCTCAAGTATCCTTAAATATATCCATAGTTTTCCCGCCAGGCGCGTCACGGCCCGGTCGACATCCAGCAAATTCGACGCCTCCGTGTGCAAAGGGGGCTTTTGCTTGTATTGATCCGCCATCACATCACCACGATGAAGGTGCGTGCAGTGCCGATCAGCGTTTCTTTTTTCAAGGTGCTTCTACGAAACCAAAATTGAAGTGTCATACAATTGGATTCTCCGCTGCGTGTGGCCGACCTGGGGCAATGTCTGGCAAACACTTGCAATATGAATATGGCAAACTTCCACATATCATAGTATTGATTGGTTGCTGGGCCAAGTGGAATGTGGCCTGTCCATTCGTTTGGCCGTCTTTTTTATGTAACTTTGGGCGTTACATGGGGGCATCAAACGGTTTGGCATAACCGGTCAGTTCCACATATCCGGCACCACTGACAGTTGCATCCCCTTGTGTCCCCTTTGCCTTTACGCTGCCCTCCCAATAGATTACATCCGTACTTTGCGGTGTGCGCATTTCCTGGTTTTCAAGGCTGGCCTCAATGGTCAGGTCCATTGCCAGGCAAGTGATGGATACCCGCCATTTTACCGGGTAACGTGCACCACTTTTGGGGCTGGTCCAATAGGCGATTGGTTTGATTTGCAATTCTTCAAGTTTCAGGTGCCGGGCCTGTCCCGATGGCAGGACGATGGTGCCACTGGAGACAGGATTCATTGTTCCATCGGTCTGCCGCATCAGGTAAAGCATGATTTCGCGTTGGTCGTCCAGCTGAATGCTGAACCAGTCCCAGCCGGCGATGCCCGGTGCCAGGGGGGCGGAGCTGAACTCGTGATCCATCCAGGCCGTTCCTTGGGTTGTGTATTGCTTATCCGAGACGGTCAGGTGGCCGGTGGCGTCAAGGCGGGTGAAAGAGTAGTAGCAACTGGACTGTTCCGGTGACCGTCCCTTGCGGCTGTATCCCTTGTCACCATGGGTGACCGGCGGCTTGACCGGTGTCAGGTTCAGGTCAAACGAAAAATTCATTGTGTCGGCCATGAGGTGATGACCATTTGGTTTAATAACCGCCTGCCAAGTGTTGAGATGGATGGTGGTGGTCGCATCTGATTGTTCGGCACCGGCAAGAGCGAGGGCGGCGCGGGCTGTTTGTTCGGCCTGCAGGTGACGACCGTCGTCGATGTCGGTGAGGGCGGCATGGGCCAGATAGATTTGATCGGTACGCCAATCCGAGGCGGGGTTGGGCCATTTGCCTCGGTTTGCGGGTGGCTTCAGGGCGCTGCGGAAAAACGTGAGCTGGAAACCGAACCGATGCCCATCGGCGTCAGTCAGATTGCCAGTGTAATACCACCACTCGGTCCGGTAGGCCGGGTGAGGGCCGTGATCTTTGGGAAAAGCCAGATGGCAGGGACCGGTAATCTGCTGGTATCCGTCGTCAGCCGTGGCTGCGCAAACAGTGATGAGCATAGTAAGCAGGATGATTCCCAACAGGCGATGTCGTGGTTGTGGGGGAAGGGTGACCATACGCTCCAATATCCTATGCAATGAAAAATGAATGGCGTTTCATTCCAATTGATGAATACATCAAATCGAATTCGGTCTTGCAAGCGAAGTTTTCCAGAATACGCTACCCGGAAAACAGGTGTTGACAACTGACTTTTCGACCCATTTACATCCGACAGGATGCATAAAAAATGCAAGGAAAGAAAAATATGCAAGAAAATAAAACGACAACCGTATCAAACGAGAATGCCATCCTTTTTGCGGTTTGCGTTGCTCAGTTTTTAACCCCCTTCATGATGTCCTCCGTGGGGGTGGCGCTGCCGGCCATCGGCCGTGAATTTGCAGCGACCGCTGTGCAGATAGGGTTGATCGAAACCGTCTATGTGCTGGGCACTTGCCTGTTTCTTTTGCCCTCGGGAAGATTCGGAGATATCTATGGCCGAAAAAAGGTTTTTGTCACCGGGTTTGTGGTTTTTACCGCAGCCACCGCTCTGGCGGCAAATACCGCGTCGATCAACGCCCTGATCCTGATGCGGTTTTTGCAAGGGGTCGGATCTGCGCTCGTTTCCGGAGCCGGACTGGCCATTGTCACATCGGTTTTTCCCGCCCACAAAAGGGGCCGGATTCTGGGGATCGTCGTTGCCTGTGTCTATTGCGGCCTTTCTTTTGGGCCCACGACCAGTGGATTGATCATTTCCCACTTTGGCTGGCGGTGGATTTTCTATGTTACCGTACCGGTGCAGCTGGTTGCCCTATGCATCACACTCATCAAATTAAAAGGGGAATGGGCCGACGCCAGGGGCGAGGCATTTGACTGGATGGGATCCGTCATTTACATCGTTGCTCTGTTTTTCTTAATTTATGGTGCGGCCAGGCTGGAAGCCGATGCCTGGGGAAAAATTCACATGCTGGCAGGCGGTGCCGGCATCGGCGTCTTTTTGATTGTGGAATATTATTGTTCGTCACCCGTGCTGGATGTAAGCCTGCTGGTGTCTAACAAGGTATTTGCATTCAGCAATATTGCCACCATGATTAACTATGCCGCATCATTTGGTGTCATTTTCTTTTTCAGCTTGTATCTTCAGGTGGTAAAAGGGCTTTCCCCTCAGCACACGGGATGGATTCTTGTCTGCCAGCCCGTCGTCCAAGCCGTGCTTTCACCCATTGCAGGACGGCTGGCCGATAAAATTTCGCCGGCAATCATTGCCACAGCCGGTATGATCATTACTGCCATCGGCTTGGCCGTGGCAGCGTCGGTTGACCGCTTCACAGGTATTCCCTTGATTATCGGCATGCTTTTCCTGTTGGGAACTGGATTCGCTTTTTTCTCTTCACCCAACATGACCACCGTGATGGGAAGCGTCCACCCGCGGCATTATGGGATCGCATCCAGTTTTGTATCGACCATGAGAACCATGGGAATGCTTTCCAGTATGACCATTATTACCATCATTTTTTCTGTGAACATGGGGCAACAACCAGTGTCGGCCCAAAGCCAGGAATTGTTTTTATACTGCATGCATTATGCCTTCCTGATCTTTTGTGGGTTGAGCGTGGCAGGGATTCTGTTTTCTACGGTCAGAATGAAAAAGTCTGAAACAGAAACAATCAAACCACTAACGGCTGCCTCCTCGCAGCAACATGGCCGGTGAGCTGCTCAACGCCAGATTCACCGCGGGCAGGGCTGCCAACAGGGCCGTCACGAAAATCAGCGGCAGGGCCCAGAAAAGGGACGACCAGTCGATCCGGTAAAGAAAGGTCCAGCCGAAGGATTGCCGGTTGACAACGAAGATCAACAGGACCGAGAGGATAAACCCGCAGGCTAGACCGGCGGCCTGACCTGTTATGACGATCAGGCTGGCTTCCCAGACGATCATGCGCCGCAGCTGGCCTATGCCGGCGCCCATGGCACGGATCGTGTTGATCTGCACCTGGCGCTGGAGGACCAATACGACCAGGGTGGTGGCAATCCCCAGGGCGGCCACCACCAGAGCAATCAACAGCAGCACCGTCGTGATGGCAAAGGTTTCATCGAAAATCTGCAGAATCTCCCGGCGCAGGTTGACGCCTTCGGTCATGTCAAGGGTATCCCCGCAACAGGCCAAAAGCATTGATTTTACGTGATCCAGATTTTTTCGCAAATCAGCGTCAGGGCCACTAAAATTGACCTGCACCCCGCTCCATGATCGGTCGTCGAAGCGCTGTTGGTAATGACTCAGCGAGTAGACGACAATGCCTCCCTGGGTGCGGTAGTCTCGAAAAACGCCCAGGATCGGTACATCCAGACGCTTCCCGGCAATGGTGACGACATAGCGATCCCCTGGGCCCAGGCCGGTCTGATTGGAGAAGACCTCCGAGACGGCCACCCCTTTTCCGTCGATCAGATCAGCTTCGATCCGCGGGATGTCACCCCCCATCCAGATGTAATGGTTGCGAATTGTATAGGCCGCATGATCGATGGCCTCGAAAAGATGCAGATGGCCGGCCACGCGAAGTTCCATGCGGCGCATGGGAGATCGTGCAACGGGCCCCGGAAGCCCTCGAACCGCGTCTGCAGCTTTTTGGGGCAACAGGTTGCGGTGATGGTTGAGGGCGTCGAGTCTGGGCCGGATGTAAAGATCGCCGGCAAGACTTTGCTCTACCCACAGGGCCACGGTGCTGCGGAAGCTGTGAATCATCACCACCAGGGAGGTGAACAGGGCCACGGCCGTGATCAGGGCGCCGACGCTCACAGCCGTCTGCACACCGCTTTGTCTGAGGTAGCTTGCGGCAAGAAAGGCTGATGGGTCGCGGCGGTGCAAAAGTCGCCGGGCCAGCAGGCGGCCGAATTGCCGCAGCAGCCCTGGCGCCAGCAGGGAGAATCCCACAAAAAGCAGCAGTGCTGCCAGATAACCGGGCAGCGAGACCGCCGGGAGGCTGGGCAGCCGGGAAACAGGATAAGCAATGGCCAGCAAACCGGTTCCGATGACGGCCATGCGCCGGACTGACTGTGGCTGAAGAAGTGACGTGGGCGCCACCTCCAGGGCTTCGCGGGGCGCCACCCGCATGGCTTCCCGGGCCGGCTGCAGGGCGGCCAGTGTTGCTGCGGCAAGGGTCACGCCAAAAGAGAGCAGGATTTCCCACGCGCTCAAGGTCAGGCGATCCACATGCACGTGCACAAAAAGCTCGGAAACCGTGCGGCTTACACCCGGCAGCAGGTATGGCACCAGCAGGCTGTTGATGGGCAGGGACAATAGCCAGCCGATAAGGCCGACCAGGGCGCCTTCGCCCATGAAGAGACTGAAAACAAGGCCTTTGGCCGCACCGGTGGCGCGCATGGCCGCCAACTCGCGCCGACGGGCGGCAGCGCCCAGGGCCACCAGACTATAAACGAGAAACATGCCCACGAAAAGCGAGATAAAACTAAGGAAGGTCAGACTGAATTGGTAGGCCCGGATCATGCCCTGACCGGTTTCACGGGTCTGCGTGGGGGCCTGCATGACCACGTTGGCGGGCAAAAGCGATTGTAATTGGGTGCGGGTCCCGGCTGGTGGATTCGGCACTAGCTTCAGATCGATGCGGTCGGCCTGGCCGAAAAGGCCGGTGAATTCCTGGAAGGTGGCGATGTCACACAGGGCGATACGTCCGCCTTCCACCAGGGCCAGGCCCTTTGAATCCAGAATGCCCAGCACGTTGAATGTTGCCGTACGAGTCGGGTGCGTCAGGCGAATCTGCGCGTTGGTCCGCCAGCCAAATGTCTCGCTTAATTTTTTCCCGATCAGCAGGCTATACGGCCTTGTGATCAATCCGGTCCAGTCGGCGGTTTGGTCTTTACCCGTCGATGTGGTTTGCCAGTCACGCAGGCCGCGGTCCAAAACCGGGTCTAAGCCGATCAAAAGAAACGGTGCTTCACGGCCTGCCGGCTGGACGTAGGTGGTCAGAATCGGCGATGCGCGATGCACCGCCGGGTGACGCATCAGCTTGGCCACCAGCGTGTCGGGTACCCGGCCGCCGGGCTGCACCAGGCAGATATCGCTGCTGCCGGTGATTCGATCCATACTGCTTGAGAAGGCGTCCAGGGTGGCATGCACGGATAGCCGCACGCTGGTGAATACGGCCGCTCCCAGGGCGATGCCCAAAAGCACCGCAATGGCCCGGATCGGGTGGCTGCGCAGGTGCCGCAGGCTGAACCAGACAAACAGACGCACCGTTTCCCGTATCTGCCTGCCACTTACTTTCACGAGACAACTCGCCCGTCTTTCAGCCGCAGCATCATGGTGGCGTGGGCATCGGCCAGGTTGCTGTGGGTGGCCACCACGACGGTCCGCCTGAACCGGCGGTTGAGATCGGCCAAAAGCGCCATGACCTTGCCGGCATTACCCGAGTCCAGGTTCCCGGTGGGTTCGTCGGCCAGCACCATGGCCGGATCATTGATCAAGGCCCGGGCAATGGCCGTGCGCTGCATTTCACCGCCTGACAGCTGATGGGGCTGGTGATCGATGCGTTTGGTGAGACCAAGCCATTCCAAAAGCGCTTTGGCTTTAGGGCGAACCTGATAGTAAGCCCGGCCGGCCAACAGCGCCGGCAGGCAGACATTTTCCAGCACGCTGAGGGTGGGCAAAAGGTTGAAGGCCTGAAAGATCACGCCCACCGTGTTTCTTCTGAATTCGGTCAATTCGGTTTCGCTGCAGCGCTCAAGGTCATGGCCGGCCACGGTCAACTGTCCGGCCGTCAACCGGTCCAGTCCCGCCAGCAGGGACAGCAGAGTGCTTTTACCTGATCCGCTGTCACCTTTAAGCACCACCAGCTGGCCGCTGGGAACCGTCAGGTCGATGTCCCTGATCCCGGTGACCTGCACCGTGCCGATCTGGTAAATACGGGTCAGGCCGCGTGCCTGAATCGACTCGGGATTTTCATGGGGCAGGGCCGTGGCCGTTGGTACATGGGGTTTGATAGAAGGGTTTGATTCCATGGAAAAGCTGTCGCATCAAGCGGGTGTCGTTGAGGTTGATGATGGAATGCCGCCGACTGAGCCCTGACTATAATCGAAACCGGCGTTGCGTGCAACACCCCCCCCTTGATTGCGATTTTAATTGAAGCAGGTGCCGGGCGGTGGCTGCCGGCGGTGGCGGTGTCGGGCCATCCATTCATATTTGGCCAGGACCAATTTGAAGTTTTCCTTCCCGGAAAGCTCACGCAAGTACAGATCCGAGAGGTACCAACGCTGAGAAAATCGGCCCACGGATCTGAAAATCTCACGATTTTCGGTGACCATCAGGTCAAAGGCCCTGCGTCGCATGCCCAATACCTGTGAAGCCATCTCGAATGGCGTAAAACCGTGGTAGGGGTTGCCGTACTCATCGCGCCGGTGGGACGGTCGCAGGATCTGTTTTTCAAGATCGATACCGTCTTTTTGGCAAAGCAACTGGCTGGTCCGGCCGTTCAGCACATCAAGCAAGGGCCGGACATGCAGACCCTGCCGGGATCGGGGTAGAACCGACAGCGCCAGGGTCGGTTTTTGCCGGATTATTGCATCACAAGCATCAAGAATTTTGCGGACCCGCCAGTTGGCAATGTACTTGGCGTTGCCCTGCTCGTATGTCCACAGGCTTCGGCCGAGAAAGTATTTGGCGCCGCGTCCGCCATTGTCGATGACAAACTTCAACGCTTCTCGAATGTCTGCATACAGGGTGTAACCGTTTTTTCCGCCGAGCACAGACGCCCGCAACCGGTCCATATCCATCCTGCTGTCCGTTTGGAGAACGTTTTCAGTGGCCTTTCTCAGCGCTTCGGCATGCTCGGCGATGTGTATCGGCACGCTTTTGAGTGCTCCGGATTCATACCGGGTAACGGACTGCTTGAGTACCGATGTGGGGTGCAGGTCCAGTTTTTCTTGCAGATAAACCAGCGTCGGTCGAATCTGGGTATAGGGCACGCGGCTGGCGGGAGACAGTGCCGAAAATTCATCCAGCCACTGTTTCAGAAGTGGTTCATCAATGCCTGCCTGGGCGAATTTTTGCTGCATGGTGTGTACGAGTTTGCCGTTGACGGCCTTGATTTTGCCGTTGAAAAGGCGATGGTCGACTTTATGGGATGCCGGCAGTCCATGAAGCTCTCGAAAAAGATCTGCGCGCGTTAACCCGTCATTGAGATAGAGCCATAAGTCGACCATGTTTCTGAACATCCGGCCATCGACTTTCAAGGGGGCCTGGGCGGGCGGCGGGCCGCCAAAAAGTCTCGTATAGTGGCGATAACTGACCGAGCGCACCCGCCGGTGAATAATATTATAGATCAGCATGTAGGACACGCCCGTACGCTTGGCCAGAACCGGCACCGATTGAGTGCCGTTGACCTGGAAAAGACGTTCAAGGTCTGTTCCCGATAACGTAATTCGGGGTTTTGGGGAAACGTTTCGGTTCCGATTGGTATTCATTGCTGGGCCCATCCTACCGTTTTGGCTGTACGGGTCATTCATCCCTTTATCCGTCAATGGCCAGGGATATTTGTCTATTTTTTGTCTAATATTTAACACTCCTACAGTAATTGCCGAAAAGGGTTTGTCAATAATGATAACTGGCTACAATTGTATGGAATTACATAACCGGTGGGCGTCACTGGAACAGTATTAGACAATATGTTGACAACCAGCGTGGCCATCCTACGCTTATTCCCGGGCACCCGATTATCACTCCTTTTCTTGCCTCCCTCTGCCGGTCTGGGTGGCGCTGTTTTGTCCTGACATGCCCCGCCGAATCCAATCAAGATGGACGGTGATCAGTTGTAATTACTTTTTGCCATTATGCTAAGTTATTATAATTAAATACAAATTTGTCTCGTAAATGGCCAAAAATTTTCAAATTTGTAATATTTAATCTGCCGTCCATGCTCAATTATCGAAAATTCATTGTCGAATTAGTATGTTAACAACGACCTACAAAAAGGTATGTAGTGTGCATGTCAGTGCCCGGTTGACACAATTGTTGCGGATTTTTAACTGATCCGCCGGTTTTTGCGGTGTGTTGTGTCATCTCCCCCCGCCATACTCATTTTTAACAGTCGAAAAGGAAAAGAGGAGGATTGATGAGGTTTTTGTTAAAAATTGCAATTTTGGCATTTTCGGTTTTTCTTTCCGCCGGCGTTGCCTTGGCCGCCGATCCAACTGTCGTGGACACGGGAACGACGGCCTGGATGCTCATCTCCACGGCACTGGTGCTGCTCATGGTGCCCGGACTGGCCATGTTCTACGGTGGCCTGGTGCGGACAAAAAATGTTTTGGGGACCATGATGCACAGTTTTGTCTCCATTTCGATTATCGGTGTACTGTGGGTGGTTTGCGGGTACGCTCTGACCTTTGGCGACAGTATTCTGGGTGGATTCGTGGGCTGGAGTGGCGATTACTTTCTGCTTCGGGGGATCGATGAGACCATCACCAACGGCGTACCTGAATACGTGCTGGCCATGTTTCAAGGCAAATTTGCCATCATCACACCGGCACTGATCAGCGGGGCCCTGGCCGAACGCGTCTATTTCAAGGGCTATACCCTTTTCATTGTTCTCTGGTTTCTTTTCATATACTGCCCGCTGTGTCACTGGATCTGGGCGGCCGACGGCTGGCTGTTCAACAGCGGCGCCAGTGGTGTGATCGATTTGGCCGGCGGACTGGTGATCCATGTTTCCGCCGGGATCAGCGCCCTGGTGGTGGCTATTTACCTGGGACCGCGCAAGGGGTATCCGAAATCCTCCATGGCACCCAACAACCTGGTGATGACCATGATGGGGGCCGGCCTGTTGTGGGTGGGGTGGTTCGGTTTCAATGCCGGATCCACGGTCCAGAGCGGTCTGGACACGGCCAGAGCCTTGACCATGACCCAGGTGTCCGCGGCCAGTGGCGCCTTGACCTGGATGCTGATCGAGGCCTTTGCCTTCCAAAAAGTCACCTCTCTGGGCTTTGTCTCCGGAATTCTGGCCGGCCTGGTGGTGATTACGCCTGCCGCCGGGGTCGTGCAGCCCGGTGGCGCCATCATTTTGGGTGCGCTGTCCTCGGTCATCTGCTACCTGGCGCTCAACGCCAAACTCAAGCTGGGGTATGACGACAGTCTGGATTGTTTCGGTATTCATGGCGTCGGCAGCGGATTGGGGGTGTTGCTGCTCAGCTTTTTTATCCGTGACAGCTGGATGGCGGCGGCCAGGGAAAACATCGCTGGATGGTCCAGCTGGGATCAACTGTTGGTCCAATTGAAAGGCATGGGGGTTACAATCACCCTGGCGGCCGTGGGAACGTTGATCATTTGCCTGTTGATCGAGAAGAGTATCGGTTTTCGAATTGATGAGCAGGGTGAATACGACGGCCTGGACAAATCCCTGCACAGTGAAAACGGGTATGGGCTGATTTTCCCTGAATCCAGGTAGTGTCCATCCAGAAATGGCTAATTTGCCCGATATCGGCGTTACACCAAAAATTTTATCCTCGGAATATCACTCATATACCTGTGGTAAAATTTTTGGTGCGCCTTGATCTCGAACAAATTTTCCTATTTCTGGATGGACACCATGTCGTTATTATTCAGAAATGGCGAATTTGCCCAAATTGCGGATGTTGTAAAAAATTCCGGGTAGTCACTTGATATTGATGAAAAAAATCTCAAATTAAGGTATATTGAAATTGCCGTTACAGCGATCAACCCCAACAATGGAGGTGAACATGCGTGAACTAAAGACCCTCACCCCTGAAGCCTTACCCGCTGCTCTTGAGAAAGCCCATCAGTATCGACTGCTTAGTGAACCGTATGAGTCGGAAAGCATTTGCATGGACATTCTGGCCGTTGAGCCCGATCACCAGGAAGCCTTGTATACCTTGATACTGTCATTGACGGACAAGTTTGCCTACGTCGGGTTGGAGCCGTCATTCGATCAGGCCATGGATGCCACGACCCGGTTGAAATCGGCAAATGACAGAGCCTACTATACCGGGCTGATCTACGAGCGGCGGGCCAAATACCATTTTCGCCAGGGCGACCCCGATGCAAAGGCCACGGCCTATGCCTGGTTCGATAAGGCCATGAAAGAATATAATCAGGCCATGAATGGTGGCGTTGCGGAACATCAGGATGCGGTATTACGGTGGAATTCGTGTGTCCGTTTCATCGGCAGCCATTCGGAGCTTAAATCCTTTGATGCCGATTAGAACAGGGCGGGCATCATCATTCACCGGATAATAACGAAGCCGGCCTGCCACGCTACTCATGGCAGGCCGGCAAAGGCAGTCAGCCAACCGTAATCCCTATATGCTGAAGGTACGGGGCGAGCCGGGGCATCTTTCACCAAGTACTACACCACGGTCACCAGGTCGACGTCGCAGTCTTCGTTATGCGATGGGGATAATCCGTCCATCTCGGTTTCAATGGTTTCATCAACCACTGCCTGGCCCGTAAATGCGGCGGCAATGGCTTCATCGATCTGGTCCACCATCACAATCTCAACATCCTTGACAACCTCTTCGGGCAGTTCATCGAGGTCTTTTTGGTTTCGCTTGGGCAGCACGATTTTTTTCAGACCGGCACGATGGGCCGCCAGGGCCTTCATCTTTATACCGCCCACCGGCAGCACCCGGCCACGCAGGGTGATTTCCCCCGTGATGCCCACATCACTGCGCACCGGCTCACCCCGGAACAGACTGACCAGGGCCATGACCATGGCCACACCCGCTGACGGACCGTCCTTGGGCAGGGCACCGGCGGGGACGTGCACGTGCACATCCGTATTTTCAAAGGCTTGCGGATCGATGCCCAAGGGCACGGCTTTGCTGCGCACATAGCTGAAGGCGATTTCGACGCTTTCCTTCATCACATCGCCCAGCTGGCCGGTCAAGGACAGACGTCCCTTGCCGGGCATGCGGGTGGCTTCGATGTAAAGGATATCCCCGCCAACGGCGGTCACCGCCAACCCCGTGGCGATGCCCGGCAGGGTAATGGCTTCGGTTTGCTCGGCTTCGAACCGCTCTTTTTTCAGGTAGTCACGGACCATTTTTTCGGTCACCACCACGTGGGACCATCCGTTTTCGGTTAATTGAACAATGCCCTTGCGGCAGATGGCGGCGATATGACGTTCCAGGTTGCGTACACCGGCCTCGCGGGTGTAGTCGTGGATGATCTTGAGTAGCGCATCCTGCATGAACGTCACTTCTTCGTCTTTCAGACGATGGGCGGCCAGCTGGCGCGGAACCAGATGCCGTTTGGCGATCTGAAGTTTTTCCAGGGCGGTATAGCCGTCCAGGTTGATGATCTCCATGCGGTCGCGCAAAGGCCCCGGAATGGTGTCCAGCTGATTGGCCGTGGCAATGAAAATGACTTCGCTCAGATCAAAGTCAACATCCAGGTAATGGTCGCGGAAACTGTTGTTCTGGGCCGGATCCAGCACTTCCAGGAGGGCACTGCTGGGATCACCCCGCCAGTCCATACCGACTTTATCGATTTCATCGAGCATGAACACCGGGTTACGTGTACCGGCGCGTTTGACGGCCTGGATGATCCGCCCGGGCATGGCGCCGATGTAGGTGCGGCGATGGCCACGAATTTCAGCCTCATCCCGGACACCCCCCAGGCTCATGCGCGTGAATTCTCTGCCCAGGGCCCGGGCCACGCTTCGGCCCAGGCTGGTTTTACCCACCCCCGGGGGGCCGGCCAGGCAGAGAATAACGCCTGTGGCACTGTTATCATCCTGCTCGGTGGAATCCGGCTGACGGCCTTGAACCAGGTGGCGCACCGCCATGTACTCGATCAAGCGGGACTTGACATCCTCCAGGCCGTAGTGGTCTTCATCCAGAATCCTGCGTGCAGCGGCAATATCGCCGCTTTCCTCGCTCAGGGTCTGCCAGGGCAGATCGATCAGCCAGTCCAGGTAGGTTTTAATCATCGGATACTCGGCTGACTGGGGCGGCATGTTTTGCATCCGCTCAAGTTCCCGGGTGGCTTCTTCGCGGGCTTCATCGGGCATCTTGGATGCGTTCAGCCGCTGGGCGTATTCATCGGCTTCCGAACCCGGCTTTTCATTCTCATCGCTTTCACCCAATTCCTCTTTAATGGCCTTGAGCTGTTGCCTAAGAACAAAATCCCGCTGGGATTTGTTCATTTTTTCTTTGACTTCGGATTGGATTCGCCGGCCAATGTCCAGTACTTCCTTTTCTTGAGACAAATGCAAGAGCAGTTCCCGCATCTTCTCGCTCACGCTGTCCATCTCGAGAATGGCCTGACGTTTTTCCATGGGGATGTCCACGTTCAGTGCCGTCACATAGGCCAATTGGAGTGGATTCTTGATCTGATCAATCGATTCAATGACCTCTTTGGACGCCTTGGCGGTCATTTTCAATACGGATTTGACCATATCCACCAGTTGCCGCTGCAACGCCTCCATCTCCAGACCGGTTTCCAAGGTTTCCGGCGCGTAGTTGACACTGGCCGTTAAATGAGGTCCATCCGGATGCCATGTGTCCACTTTGAACCGATGCAGGCCGCTCATCAGTGCCATCATGACGCCTTCTTCGTTCTTCTTGACATGCAGAACCCTGGCCATGGTGCCTATCTCGTAAAGCTGGCCGGGAACCGGGTCCTCTACCTCCGGATCCTTGACGGTTAGAAGGCCCACAAAGCGGTCGGCCTCCATTACCGATTCAATCATTGGCGCGGATTTGAAAGAAATCATGAATGGAACCTGCATTTGGGGAAACGCCACCATATTGCGAACGGGAAGAATCGGTACCTTGCCGCTGAATTCCTCACCGGAACCATGATCTTCCGGATTCACCGTGTTGCTGTCTTTCATTTCAACGTCTTTATTCATAATCTTATCCTATCGTTTGGGTCGTGCTCAGCGTTCGTTTTTCAAACAGGATCTTAGACAAATCTTAAACACAATATTTACAAAGGCAACCAAGTTTGACAAAATAGATACCGGACATATTTTTAACACTTTTTTCTCCTTGCGCTTCAAACGGTGGTGGGCTGTATATCCTGGCGGCTGACTCAAATGGAAAGGATCAATGGGGTGGGGGTGACACCGGGGGGATTTTCAATCGGGTATGTGAGCCAGCAAACAGGCCTGTCCTCCCATGTTATTCGGGCCTGGGAACGTCGCTATGCGGCAGTGAGACCCAAACGAACCAACAGTGGAAGGCGCATCTTTACCCAATCGGACATCGAGCGGCTGAATCTGTTCAAGCAATTGTTGGAACAGGGACACAGAATCTCGTCCATTGCCGGCCTGGATCAAGGTACGCTGGTCGAACTGACCGGAACTGCGATGCAAAATCAATCATCGCCGTCATCCCGTTTTGGCGCGGGCGCATCGCCGGCCGTCAGCGATCCGGCTGAGCTGGTGGATGGGTGTCTGGATGCCGTGCGTCAGTTGGACGGGAATCGGCTGTTTCAACGGTTGCAGGAGGGGGTGCTTCAGTTAAGTCGTCAGGCCCTTTTGGAAACCGTTGTCGGGCCGCTAATGAAACAAGTGGGGCACGAGTGGGTTGAGGGGACGCTGCGTATTGTTCATGGCCACCTGGCTGCAGTGGTGGTTCATGCGCTGCTCAATGGGATGCTGACCACTTGTCTGGGTGAAGGTGATGAAAAGCCTTGCATGCTTGTCGCGACCCCGGCAGGTCAGCGCTGCTACCTGGGGGCCCTGGCCGTGGCGATCATTGCCCAGGATCATGGCTGGAAGCCGACCATGCTGGGGTTTAACCTGCCGGCCGAAGAAATCGCTGCCGCCTACACCATCATAAAGCCCCGGCTGATTGCCCTGAGTATCACCAGTCGTGTGGATGATGCGTTCACCACCAGCGAACTCAAGCGGTTGTGCGAGATGATCGACAGCCGTTGTTCGATCATTATCGGCGGACAGGCCAGCCGTTTCTACCACCGCTATATTCATTCACTGGGCTGTGGGATGTGTACCACAGCCAAAGCAATGATGCGTCAGCTTCACTAGTCCCGAAGTCCCGATTTTTCCCAAAACAAAACATTCAGTTTTCGGCTTGTTCCTGCTCGGTCTGCAAATCGACAATACCGGTGACAAACAGGGACCGGATTTCCTGTGCCATGGGGGGTGCATCAGAATTCTGAGGCAGTTCCGATAGTTGAGCAAAAATTTTGGGAATTAGCCGTCTGTCACGATAAATGCCGAAGGTAATCCCTTGCACCTGTTGTTGTGAAAAATGGCCAAACGCCGATTTGGTGATCAGAATGCCGCCGCCCTGGGCAATGGCCGAGAGATGATACGCCTGATCCGCCGCCCCGCCGGGTAGCATAAAGGCCATGCTGGCGGTAATATCCTCGTGCGGGAGAAAATCCTTACCACTGCTGATCCCCATGTTAAGGCGAATGTCGGCAAACCATCCATCATTGCCTTTCAGCGACGCCTCGATTGTGCGAACTGTTTTTCTCAGATCAATAGCACAGCGGATGGCATCATAGGCCGGATCCGTACCCGCACGCTGAGGAATGATATACTGAACTTCTGTGCCGCTGCGTTTGGCACGCTGTCCACCGTAAGAATTGACGATGCGGTCGCTCTCATTCCAGATGCGGTTGATCAACTGATAATAGGTTTCCGGTAAAAGCGCATGCACCAGTCTCTGGGAATTCTCGAGCCTTGCCGAAATGACGCTGAAGGGTGTTTTTTCTTCAATGGATTTTGCAGTTGACGGGGTATTGGAAAACGGTTTGTCGACCAGGTCATAAAAAAAAGTCTGCCAGTATTCTTTTTCAAAAACAAAAAGGGCGCCCGTTGACAGTGTGATGGCATATAAGCGCATGTTTTGCATGCGGCCCTTTTCATCTTCGAAGCGAATCGGGCAGCTGTCGATGCGGGGACGACCGTTTTGGGGACGTTCCATGAAAAATTTTGGATGTTGGAGCCCTTCCAGATTCAGTGATACCGAAGGGGCCATGCGTTTGAAAATTGTCGCCGGTGTCATGTCTTCCAAAAACCGATAGATAAAGGAAAACAAGGGCTGCCAATTGAATACTAGTTCTTTCAGAGAGGCCCTGAGCAGAATGTCGAACACGCTACCAGACGGATCAATGTCCATTTCATCGCGGATGGTTTCAAACAGGTCGTCATCTTCGGCAATGGTGACCCATCCGATGCGCATTTCCTGATCCACAAAAAGAGCAGATCCTGTGATGGCATCAGCAGGAATGGAAAAATCAGGTGGAGATATGTCGGTGACGCTTTCCTCGATTACCGGTTCAGTTGATTGCACCGTCGAGACGGGAAACGGTTCCACCGGAACATACTCAGGCTCATCGGCCCGTCCGAATCGCCTGGCAATGGTTTCGACAGATTCACCCTCATCCCGAAGCAATTTCAACATGGTCACATGTCCCAGGATGCTTTTGGAAAAATAGCTTTTTTTTCGGTTTGCATCATGAAGGGTCGGCTTGACCCGCATCAAGGATTTCGGCAGCATATCCATTTGAATGAACTGGAGCAGATCATTTTTGGATATGCCGGTGGCGTCGATCAGCTCTTTGGCCGACAGCCAATGGTCATCTTCTTCATAAAAATAGGACTGGGTCTCGGGGATTCGCATTGCGGTTTGTAGAGTCATTTTCCTTTTCCATCTAGCGTCCGCGGCTTGGTTCACTGGCCTGCGCGCGTCTTCTTGTCACATCCGGTGTTGGCATTTCACAATTGCTACAGTCGACTGCTGCTAAACAATGGCAATTTCCTGGGGTCAACGTCCACTCCCCAAATGATCAGGGTAACCACATATACAACCGATCAAATACGGTTTCCCTGCCCAAATGATATTGGACCAAAAAAAGTTACACAATTTTCATGCCATTTTATTTATTTCGGATTGGTTTACCCAACGATGGAAGGCGATGGACGCAATCGATAGATGGCCCTGGGACGATTTTTATTCCATCTGCCAGGGTTGTTAAAAATGCTTTTGAACTTGGTGGTGAACATTTGTAACCATTAAAAAATATTGGTTTTTTATTGTTGATTAGAGGGTGCTGCGGGGCTGGAAAGATCGGTTGCAGAACCGGGCGCTGCACATTGGGGTAAGAAGCATTGGGTGTTTTCGGCAATGATGACCCGGGGGCAAAAAAGGCTGATCGTCAAAGATGCAAAAAAGAAAAAACCAAGACCAGATTTCCATTTTTACGGGAAATCTTTTGAAAATGGGAAAAAATGGGTTGAGCTGATGTTGCTCCCCGATCCTATCCTGGATTGGCATCGACCATCTGCGCTTGTACGGCGGTAATAGCAATCAGATCCACCACGTTTTCCACATCGGCGTTGCGCTGAAGGACGTTGAAGGGGCGATCAATGCCCATCAACAGCGGGCCGACAACCTTGGCCCCGGCCAGCCGGTTCATCAGCTTGTAAGCGATATTGCCTGAAGTAAGGTCTGGAAAAATAAGTATATTGGCTGCCTGTCCCAATTGATTGAAGGCAAAGTCTGTATTGAGGATACTGTCCATCACGGCTGTGTCGGCCTGCATTTCACCATCCACCAAAAGGTCCGGCTTAATTTTGCGCACCTGTTCAACGGCCTGGGCCACAAGCTGGGTCTGTGCATTGCGGACACTGCCGAAATTGGAGTAGGAGAGCATCGCCACCCGGGGCTGCATGTCGAAAAAAATCGCCATTTCACTGGCCAGGATGGCAATTTCGGCCAGGTCCGCCGCATCGGGATGAACATTGACCGTCGTATCGGCAAAAAGCAGGGTGCGGTTTTTCTGGATGACCAGGTAAAGTCCGGAAACACGTCGGATGCCGTTACGCCGCGGAATCACCTGGAGTACCGGCCGGATGGCGTTGGGATAGGTCTGGGCGATGCCGTGGACCTGACCGTCCACCAGGCCCTGGCTGACCAACATGGCGCCGAAAATATACGGATTGTTCAGTTGCCACCGGGTTTCGTCAAGGGACCACCCTTTACGCCGGCGTAGCCGGTAAAGGGTGTCGGTGAAATGCTTTGTCTGATCATTATTGCGATGGTCCAGAGTCTCGATGCCGGAAAGGGGGATTCGAAGGGATGCGGCCATTTCGTTGATACGGGCGGCATCACCCAAAAGCAGCGGCTGGGCGATGCCTTCCTTGGCCACATGGTAGGCGGCACGGATGATTACCGGGTGATCCCCTTCGGGCAGCACAATGCGCATTGGGCGGCGCTGGGCGCGAAAGATAATTTTGCGCATGATCTCACGCTCCGGTCCCAGGCTGGCTTCCAACTGCTGGATGTAGGCCGAACGCTCGGGCAGAGCCGCCCGTGCCACACCGGTGGCCACGGCGGCTTCGGCCACGGCCGGCACCACCTTAAGCAGCACGCGGGTGTCCAGGGGTTTGGGGATAATGTAGTCCGATCCAAAATGGATCGGCTGTCCGCCGTAAGCCCGGATCACCGCATCGGGAACGTCTTCGCGGGCCAGCTCGGCCAGCGCGTGGACGGCGGCCTCTTTCATGGCCTCGTTGATCTGTGTGGCGCGAACGTCCAGTGCCCCCCTGAAAATGTAGGGAAACCCCAGCACGTTGTTGACTTGGTTGGGAAAATCCGATCGGCCGGTGGCCACGATGGCATCGGGCCGGGCTGCTTTGGCGGCATGGTAATCGATTTCCGGATCAGGGTTGGCCAGGGCGAATACAATGGGATTGGCGTTCATTCGTTTGAGCAGGTTGGGGGTAAAGGCACCCTTTACCGACAACCCTACAATCATGTCCGCGCCGATAGCCGCCTCTGCCAGTGTGCGTGCATCCGTCTGGCTGGCCAGGGCCGCTTTGTATGGATTCATACCGGCGGCCCGGCCATGGTAAACAGGCCCCCGGGTATCGCAGAGGATCAGGTTTTCCGGTCGGATGCCCATTTGGATGTAGAGTCGGCTGCAGGCGATGCCGGCCGCCCCGGCGCCGTTGACCACCACGCGTAGCTCCTCAAGGCGCCGGTGAGTGAGGGCCGCCGCATTGAGCATGGCCGCCGCGGAGATGATCGCCGTACCGTGCTGATCGTCGTGAAACACAGGAATACCCATCTGGACTTTGAGGGTTTCTTCGATATAGAAACAGTCCGGTGCCTTGATGTCTTCCAGATTGATTCCGCCAAAGGTGGGCTCCAGCAGACGTACCGTGCGGATAAACTCATCCGGATCGGTGGTGTCGACTTCCATGTCAAACACGTCGATATCGGCAAAGCGTTTGAATAGCACGGCTTTGCCTTCCATGACCGGTTTACCGGCCAGAGGGCCGATGTGTCCCAAGCCCAGTACGGCTGTGCCGTTGGAGATGACGGCAATCAGGTTGCCACGATTGGTGTAATCGTAAGACGCGTCCGGGTTGGCCTGGATGGCCCGGCAGGGTGCCGCCACCCCGGGGCTGTAGGCAAGGCTGAGATCGCTTTGGCTGAAAAAGGCTTTGGTCGGAACCACTTCGGTTTTGCCGGGGCGGGGTTCACGATGATAACGAAGAGCGGCTTCATCATTGGGCATGGTGCCTCCATATATATGATGTCGCCGTTGGCGATCATCCGATAAGATACAATCCGATGGTAATGACCCCCACCAACCAGCAGTAGGGGGTAAAACGGTGTAATTGCCCCCGATCCACCACACGCAGAAGAATCACCAGGGCTAACCAACCCACAAGTGCCGATGCCACCGAACCCACAACGATGGTTCCCAAAGGGATGCTGGTTTGCAGTTCCGGCTCATCCATTCCCAGAACCAGCGCGCCGACAATGGCGGGAATGGACAGCAGAAACGAATAGCGGCCGGCGACCTTGCGGTCCAGACCGAGGAATAATGCCGCTGAGATGGTCGATCCGGAACGGGAGATTCCGGGTAGAATCGCCAATCCCTGAACCACTCCGATAATCAGGGCATCCATGAACGTGGCGTCTGTGATTGAGCGTCCTTTTTTGCGGACCAGGCGGGTCAGCCAGAGCACTGAACCGGTGACGATCAGCATGCATCCGACGATGGCTGTAGACCCGAAAAGCTGATCCGTGATTTCTTTGAACAGCAAACCGATGATCGCCGTGGGGATACTGCCGACCACGATCAACAGCGCCATGCGTACCTGCGGATCGGTCCGGAACAGCCGCAAGAGGCCGCCGGCCGGTTTAATCTGGCCGGGAATCCGGACCAGGGCAATCAGAATCTCGACAATCTCGCGGAAAAAAACAACCAGTACAGCTGCTAGGGTACCAACATGCAGACAGATATCAAAAAGCAGCTCTGGTTCCTGGAGCCCAAACAGATTCTGAAACAAAACCAGATGGCCTGAACTGCTTACCGGCAGAAATTCGGTCAACCCCTGAACAACACCTAAAACGATCGCTTCGACAGTATTCAACGCTTCTCTCCATTTCTAATTATAGCCGCGACACCATACACTGTCGCCCCATCGTTGTCCATCGGCCAACCAGGGAATAATTCAAAAAATAGTCATGAAATCTTTGTTTATGTCCGCCCAATTCAGTTTTTTGCCCATTTGTGGATCTGCTCAATCCAATGTGCCATCTGCAGCGTTACTCCCGATGATTCTACATTGGGGGTTTTAAAAAAACTTCTTAAAAAATGACCCCCAAAAGCGCAGGAAAATACAGGCTCATGCGTTTATTAAAAAAAAGCCGCTTGATTGGCAAACACCAAGTTACATGGATCAGGAGGAACGCGTGAACTGTAAAAACTGTACGAACCGGTTGAGTGCCTGGGTGGACGGTGAATTATCCGTATCCGAGGCTGAGCGGATCACCCGTCATCTTAAGGCTTGTCCGGCTTGCAGGCAACATGCTTCAGAATTACGGGAGATGAGCGCCGCCTTGGACCGCTTGCCGTCCCTAAGGGCGCCGTCCGCCTTGTCGCGACGGACACTCAAGGCTTACCGGATGGCCATGGAAAGACCGGGCATGGCCGATTGGTGGCAAAGCCTGAACCTGGTCATGCGCAGTGCGGTTTGCGGTGTGGCCTTAGGCGGCCTGCTTTGCGGTGCGGTGCTGGGCACCAGCCTTGTCACACTTGCGCCCACCGGCAGTGCCGGCCCCTATCAAATGCTTAACGCCAGCGAAGGATTCTACCCGTGAGACTCTTCCATAAACGTCTGTTGATTTTGTTTTCGGTGGCGCTTAATATCGGGTTCGTGATCATGGCCATCGTGATGATGGCTCAGCACCATGGGGCATCTCGCAACCGCTCCTATCGCGCGATAGTTGATATTGTACAGCAATTGAACTTGCCCGAGGACCAGCAGCGCACCGTCTTGAAGACAATTGAGCAGTTCAGAGAGACATTGGATCAGCATAATCAGAATCTGAAAGCGGCCCGTAGCAACATTGTTCGCCGGTTGGCGGTGCGCGGCCCTGTGGACCGCAGCCAGCTTCACCCGTTGACCAATGCCATAGGGGCTGAGGAAAAGCTTAAAAATGAGGCTTTTGAAGCCCACTTTATGGACCTTAGAAACCAACTGGGCAATGAAAAGGGCGCTGAGTTTTTTAGCCTGCTGCTGGCGCATTTTGACACCAAGGACAAGACTCATCATCCATGATCTTTCGTTCCAGTCACCGCCGCCTGAGCGACGCCGATCTGGTCGCCGATGTCGCCCAGGGGGATGAACGCGCCTTTGCTGAGTTACTGCATCGCCATCAGAATGCCGTTTATGCATTCGCCTGCCGCATGCTGCAAGACCCCCAGGAAGCCGAAGATGTGACCCAGGAAACCTTTTTACGACTGTATCAAACATCAAGGCGCTATCGACCGACAGCTTCCTTGAGGGCATACCTATTAAGAATAACAAAAAATATATGCATCGATCATTTCCGAAAAAAGCGTCCTGAATTGATGGATGACCTTCCCGATCCCGCCACCCCCCAAACCCCCCAGGACCTTCTCGAGGGGGCCGTCACCACAAAATACTTGGAAAAAGCCATCGACCGGTTACCGGTCAATCAACGCACCGCATTGCTCTTGCGCCACACCGAGCAGCTTTCGTACAGCCGGATCGCCGAGGTCATGGACGTATCTATTGGTGCCGTCGAGTCTTTATTGGTGCGTGCCCGCCGAACACTGAAACAGCGTCTGGCCGACCTTCAGGAATGAAAAATCAGCTTTGTAACATTTTTTTGCGCAGGTTTTTGGTGTGCCGGTCGTTATAGATGGCAAGTCGCGATACAAGGCGGCCAAGAATACCTGACGGAGAGACCATGATTCGATTGCTTGTTATCATCATTACCGCTTTTAGCGTTGCCGGTTGCACCCTGTTTCAGCCGGCAGTCCGGCCGGACACGCCCATTGCCCTGCCGGATCACTACGCGTTATACACCACCGATGATCCCGGCCCCGGCCGATGGTGGGAAGCCTTTGGCAGCGACAGCCTCAACCGTTTAGTGGAAGAGGCCTTGACTGGTAATTTTGACGTACGCACAGCCTGGGCGCGGTTGCAGCAGGCCGAGGCCGTGGCTCGCCAGGCCGGTGCTGACCTTAAACCGACCATTGACGGTGTGGCCGGTGCCGACAAAAATTGGCAGCAGACCAGGACCGACGATGCCGGTACCACCCACACACAGACCAAAACCTTCAGTGCCGGACTGACCGCCGCCTACGAGCTCGACCTGTGGGGACGGCTGGACGCCCTGCGCCAGTCCGAGGTGCTGGAATTTGAAGCGGTTCGCGAAGACCTGGACGCCGCTGCCGTGACTGTATCGGCAGCGGTGGTGGGCGCCTGGATCGACATCCTTTCTTTACGTCGTCAGATCGATATTCTGACCGAACAGATCGATATCAACCAGCGCATGCTGAAATTGCAGGAGCTGCGTTTTGTCAATGGCCAGGCCAATGCCCTGGACGTCTCCCAACAGAAAGAAGCCCTGGCCGCGGCCAAGGCCAAGCTGCCCATGCTGCAGCTCGATGAACAGGTGCAGCGCAACGCTCTGGCGATATTGCTGGGTCGGGCCGACAGCCACAATCTGGCCGTTGATGAGGCCACGCTGCCGGATCTGATTCCACTGCCAAAGGCCGGCCTGCCGGTCGATCTCTTGGCCGCCCGCCCAGATATCCGTGCCGCCGGCCTGCGGCTCAAGGCGGCTGACTGGCAGGTCAGCGCCGCTCGTGCTGATCGCCTGCCGGCCATCGTTCTGTCGGCCGATGCGGCGTTTTCCAGCGATGCCCTGGATCTTTTGTTCAGCAACTGGATCACCACCCTGGCGGGCAGTATTACCGGTCCCATTTTTGACGGGGGCAATCGGGCCGCCGAGGCGGACCGCACCCGGGCAGCAGCCGATGAAGCCCTGGCCGCCTATGCCCAGATCGTGGCCGAGGCCATCGGGGAAGTTGAGGACAGCCTCGTCACCGAGACCCGGCAGACTGAATACATAGTGCTTTTGCAAGAACAGTTGGGCGCCTCACAGACCACCTTGCGGGCCGCCCATTTGCAATACATGAACGGACAGGACAATTATCTGGATTACCTGACCGCCTGGACCAGTGTCCAGGACCTGCAGCGCCAGCTGGTGGATGAAAATGCCACCTTGATCAAGAACCGGGTGACCCTGTACCGCACGCTGGGCGGTGATTGGACCGGCACGTTGCTCGGTGAGCGCGCACCGCAAAAGACGCCGTCGACGACATCATCCTCAAAATCATCTTCAAACGGATAAAGACGACCCCATGGAGTCAGTTGATATGACAGAGACCAAAACCAAAGCATCCTTTTTCATCAAAGTCGGCAAATTCCTGATCCCGCTGCTGCTGCTCGTGGCCGGTGGTGCGGCCTATTCCTACTTCAAGGCCACGGCGCCGGTGATGCGGCGCGCCACGCCCCAGCGGCAGGTGACTGCTGTTGATGTGCAGACCGTTCAAAAGCAGGACGTGCGCACGGTCGTTTCGGCCATGGGCAGCGTTGTCGCCGCCCGCCAAGTGACCCTCAAGGCCCAGGTGGCCGGCACCATTATGTCGGTTTCATCCCGGTTCATCCCCGGCGGGTTGATTCCCCAAGGAGCCGAGCTGCTCTCCATCGATCCATCCGATTACGAGGTGGCGGTGCAAAAGGCCCGTAGCGCCCTATCCGATGCCAAGGCGTCCCTGGCCATTGAGCAGGGCAGCCAGACCATTGCCCGCGAGGAGCTGCGTCTGATTTCCGATCTGTCCACCGACGGCGTGGCGCAGACCGACCTGGCCTTGAGAAAACCCCAGCTGCAGCAGGCCCAGGCTGCCGTGACCAGCGCTGAGGCCGACCTGCGCCAGGCCATGCTGGATCTGAACCGCACGGTGGTCAAGGCACCCTTCAACGCCATGATCATTACCCGGGACGTTAACGTGGGTACCTCTGTGGGGGCCCAGGAGAGCCTGGTGGCCCTGGTGGGAACCGATGAATACTGGATTGAAGCGGTCGTCTCCCTGGATCAGCTTTCCCTGATCGATATGGACCATCCAGGCGGTTGCCCGGCCCTCGTGCGTTCCCAGGCCGGTCAGGGACAGTGGCAGGGCCGGGTGATTCAAATCGCCGGTAAACTCAATGCCACCAGTCACATGGCCACGGTGATCATTGCTATCAAGGATCCATTGGGCGCAGGCGCGAATCTTGCGGCGGGCCGGTTGATGATCGATGATTACGTGAATGTGGATATCACCGGCCGACAGCTTGAGGGGGTGATCGAGCTTCCCCGGTCCGTTTTGCAGGACGGCAATACCGTATGGGTCAATACGCACAACACCCTGGATATCCGCCCGGTCAGCCTGGCCTGGAAAAGTGTTGACAAGGTCTACTTAAAAAGTGGGGTGCAGCCGGGCGAAGCCGTGGTGATGTCGGCCCTGTCCACGCCGGTTCAGGGAATGGCGTTGAAGATTGCCGGTGCTGATGTGCACGAGCCGAAAAGTAACATGGCCGGGAAGGGGGATATCCAATGAAAACAGAATCCAACACCCGCCTGAACCACGGCCCCCTGGCCTGGATGGCGGGCAACTCAGTGGTCGCCAACCTGTTGATGTTCGTGTTTCTGGTTGGCGGGCTGATTATGGGCTGGCATATCAAGCAGGAGGTCTTTCCCGATTTTGTCATCGATAAGGTGGAGATTACCGTGGCCTATCCCGGAGCGAGCCCGGAGGAGGTCGAAAACGGTATCGTGCTGGCCATCGAGGAGGCCATCCAGGGCCTGGAGGGGATCGATGAAATCAGCTCCACAGCCACCGAAGGCAACGCCAGCATCACAGTGGATGTGCTCGAGGGTGCCGATGTGACTCGCCTGTGGCAGGAGATCAAGGCCGAAGTGGATCGCATCGATACCTTTCCCGACGAGGCCGAGCAGCCCCAGGTGGCCATTGCCGATCACAAGCGCGGGGTGCTGACCCTGGCCCTTCACGGCCAGGTGGATGAATTGACCCTGCGCACGGCGGCGGATACGGTGCGTGACGCGCTCCTGACCAATGATCATATCACCCAGGTGGAACTGACCGGGGTCAAGGATTACGAAATCCAGGTGGAGATTTCCCAGGCTACTCTGCGGCGCTTCGGCATCACCCTGGCCGATGCGGCGGATGCCATTGCCGCGGCCTCGGTGGAGCTGGGGGGCGGAAGCCTGAAAACCGAGGGCGGCGATATCCTGGTGCGGGTCAAGGACCGGCGCGATTATGCCGGCCAGTATGCCCGGCTGCCCCTGTTGACCCAGGCCGACGGATCGCAATTGCTGCTCGGCGACGTGGCCACGGTGCGTGAGGGGCTCGAGGACGCCAACACTTGGGCTGAATTTGACGGCCATCCGGCGGTCATGATCGATATTTACCGGGTGGGGGACCAGACGCCCACCGAGGTGGCTGATGCCGGCCGGGCGGTCCTGGCCGATCTTAACCAGATCCTGCCCGAGGGACTTGCGCTGACCGTTTTGGAAGACCATTCGGAGGTGTTTAGCCAGCGCGCCGAACTGCTGGTCAAAAACGCCTTTCAGGGGTTGATTCTGGTTTTTATTTTTCTGGCTCTGTTTTTGGAAACCCGGCTGGCCTTCTGGGTCAGCTTGGGAATTCCGATTTCATTTCTGGGGTCATTTGTATTTTTGTCGGCAACGAATTTTACCATCAATATCATCAGTATGTTCGCCTTTATCGTAACCCTGGGGATCGTGGTCGACGATGCCATTGTGGTCGGCGAAAATATATACCACTGGCGCCGCAAGGGGCTTTCGCCACTATCGGCCGCCGTGGCTGGTGCCCGGGAGGTGGCCCTGCCGGTGGTCTTTTCCGTATTGACCAACCTGGTGGCGTTTTTGCCGATCATGTTCGTGCCCGGTTTCATCGGTAAGATTTTCAAGGTCATTCCCCTTGTGGTGATCGCCGTGTTCGGCGTTTCCCTGATCGAGAGCCTGTTTATCCTGCCGGCCCATCTGGGACACAGCCGCAGGCAGGGAGCGATATGGCCGTTGAATCACCTGGAACGCTGGCAGGCTCGCTTCAGTGAGGCCTTTGAACGGTTTGTGCGCCGGCGTTACGGGGCATTTCTGGATCTGATGATCCGGCAGCGCTATGCGGTGCTGGCCCTGGGTCTGGCCCTGATGCTGGCCCTGGTCGGGTATGTGACCTCGGGGCGCATGGGCATGGAGATATTCCCGCGCAGTGAATCGGATTTTGCCTATGGGTCCGCCACCCTGCCATACGGTAGCGCAGGGGCACGCTTGAAAAGCGTTGAAGCCCACCTGGTGGACTCCGCCCGGGCGGTAATCGCCGAAAATGGCGGTGTCGATCTGGCCAAGGGGGTGCTCAGCACGGTCACCGACAATACGGTGACCGTGCGGATTTTCCTGACGGCTGCGGACCGGCGTCCCCTTGCAACATCCCGGGTGATCGCCCTTTGGCGTCAGCGTGCCGGGACCATGACCGGATTGGAGAGCCTGCGTTTCGAATCCAACATGGGCGGACCCGGATCAGGCAAAAACCTCACGGTAATGCTCAATCACAGCGATACGGATATTTTGGATGCGGCCGGTGAAGAACTGGCCGCCCAACTGGCCCAGTTTTCCATTGTGCATGATATCGACGACGGGTCGGCGCGGGGCAAACGGCAGTTCGATATCCAGCTAAAGCCCCTGGGCGAGCGCATGGGCCTGACCTCCCAGGCCGTGGCCCAGCAGGTGCGTTCTGCCTTCCAAGGGGCCGAGGCCTTGCATCAGCAGCGCGGCCGCAATGAGGTCACCGTGCGGGTCAGTCTGCCGGAACGTGAGCGGACCACCGAGGCCACTTTAGAGGATCTGATCCTGCAGGCGCCCGAGGGCGAGGTCCTGCTGCGCGATGCAGTGACGATGACCGCGGGCCGGGCTTATACCTCGATTGGGCGCACCAACGGGCGCCGGGACATCGAGGTGACCGCCAACGTCACCCCGCCGGCCCAGGCGGAAAATGTCATGCGCGAACTGCGTGCCACCATTCTGCCTGATCTGGTCGGGCGTTACCCCGGACTGGCTTACAGTTACGAAGGCCACCAGGCCCATATCCGTGAGAGCCTCGGCTCGCTGGTGACCGGTTCGCTGCTGGCCTTGTTCGGTATCTACGCGCTGCTGGCCATACCGTTTAGAAGCTACAGTCAGCCGCTGATCATCATGTTCAGCATCCCCTTCGGAATCATCGGTGCCATTTTGGGCCATATTCTGATGGGGTATGCCCTGTCGCTGAACAGTATTTTCGGCGTGGTGGCCCTGTCCGGGGTGGTGGTCAACGACTCGCTGGTGTTGATCGATCTGGCCAACCGCAATGTCAAATCCGGCATGGGGCATAAAGACGCCGTGCATGCCGCCGGCATTCAACGCTTTCGGCCGATCCTGCTGACCACGGTCACCACTTTCGGCGGCCTGATGCCCATGATTACGGAAACCTCTTTTCAGGCGCGGATGATGATTCCCATGGCAATATCCTTGGGATTCGGCGTGGTCTTCGCCACCCTGATTACCCTGGTGATGGTGCCCTCGCTGTATCTGATTGTCGAGGATGTGACCCGATTGGTGCGGCGGCGTGGCACCGACGTCCAGTCTGCGGGGCATGGAAGAAAGGCGCCTGTGGCCGGACCGGCTACGAATTAGAGCCCATTTTTGATAGGCTGATTTGCCCGCCGTTCTGCTGAGGAACGGCGGGTAATTTTGTGGTTTTAATTAAAATACAAATTTTAAAAAATATTTTAAAAAAAATGTTTGAAATAACAAGGCACATTGTTATAGTAGGCGGAACTTGATTTCGAGATTTGCTGTTTTTGTGAAGGACCGTGGCATTGCACTTTTGTTAACTGCCAGCCCGTCAATAGAACATGGAGAAAATGAAATGATAACAGCGCAACACATACGAAGATGCAGGAAACTGATTCTTAGTGGATTGATCATCCTCATCCTGAATGGCGCCTGTCCTGTCGGCGCTCAAGTCCCAGGGCAGGTGCCACCACCATTGGTGGAAGTGGCCGTGATCAGCGAGGCGGCCGTCAACCCGCCCATGACCCATGTAGGCCGAGTCGAGGCGATTCAATCGGTGGATGTCCAGGCCCGAGTGCAGGGCTACCTGGAACAGGTCAAGTTTAGCGAAGGCGGCCGGGTCAAAGCCGGTGATTTACTTTATGTCATCGAACAGGCACCTTACATGGCTCAGGTCAATGCCGATAAGGCCAAGACCGCCCAGGCCCAGGCCGCATTGAACAAGGCCCGCCAATACCGTGAACGGCTCCAGAACGTGAGATCCGGTGGGGTTTCCAAAACCGATCTGGAAACCGCCCTGGCCGATGAAGAGGAAGCCCAGGCCCAGGTGGACCAGGCCATTGCCACCCTTGATGTGTCGCGCCTCAACCTGGACTACACCACCATCAAAGCACCAATCAGCGGTCGTATCGGTGTCTCCAATTTTACCCAGGGCAATCTGGTGAGTCAGGAGTCGGGGGCTTTGGCGCGCATTGTCCAGTTGAACCCGATCCGGGTGGTCTATTCGGTCAGTGAAACCGACCGCGTGGATGTGTTGCTGAGCATCCAGGACCAGGGCAAAAGTTTCAACGATGCCAAAACAGATATCGTACCGCGCCTGCGCCTGCCCAACGGTACCCTGTACACGATTCCCGGCCGGATCGAATTTGCCGACAACGAGGTGGATCGCAACACCGGTACGGTTGCGGTGCGCGCGGTTTTTGCAAACCCTGACGAACTGCTCCTGCCGGGCCAGTTCGTTACCGTGGAGCTGAGCCTGGCCGACCCGCAAAAAATGCCCATGGTGCCCCAGCGCGCCGTCCTCGAGGACCGTCAGGGCCAATATGTGTTCGTGGTCGATGCCGACAACCGGGCCCAGCGGCGCAACATCACCACGGGGGTGACCGTGGGAACAACCTGGGCCGTCAAGAGCGGTCTGATGGCCGGTGAAACCGTGGTCGTATCGGGTGTTCAGAAAGTCCGTAGCGGCCAGACCGTTAATCCCCAGCCTGCTATCCAGCAATAAGCCGGAGGTCTGATCATGCTTTCCAAGATATTCATCCAGCGCCCGCGCCTGGCCATGGTGGTCTCTTTGATCATCATTTTTGCCGGGCTCCTGGCCATCTTCAATATTCCGGTGTCCGAGTATCCGAACAAGATCGTGCCTCCTGAAATCCAGGTCACTGCGGTCTATCCCGGTGCCAACGCCGAAGAGGTGGCCGCCTCGGTGGCCTCTCCATTAGAAGCCCGCATTAACGGGGTAGACGACATGCTTTACATGTCCTCCACGGCCACCAACAGCGGCAGCTATTCCCTGTCAATCTATTTTGCCGTGGGCACCGATCCGGATATCGCCCAGGTCAACGTGCTCAACCGTGTTCAGGAGGCCCAGTCCAGCCTGCCCAGTGAGGTCATCGAACAGGGCATTTCCGTGCGCCAGCGCTCATCGGATATGCTGGGTGTGCTGTACTTCTATTACAAGGATACCAGCCGCGATGTACTGCCCCTGGCCAACTGGGTCTCGATCAACGTCAGCGATACCCTCAAGCGGGTGGAGGGAGTTAGTGAGGCCAGCCCCTTTGGGTCCCATGATTACAGTATGCGCATCTGGCTGGATCCCACCCGGCTGACTGCACTGGGGTTGACTGCCGATGACGTGATCAGCGCCATCCAGGAGCAGAACCTGCTGGCTGCCGCCGGCTCCATCGGTACCGCACCCATGGCCAAGGGGCAGCAGGTTCAGTACACCCTGAAAGTCAAGGGGCGCCTGACCGATGAAGCGGAGTTCCGCGACATCGTAGTGCAGACCAACGCCAAGGGGGGCATCGTGCGGCTGGGTGACGTGGCCCGGGTCGAACTGGGCAGCGAGAGCTATGCCTCCGAGGATACCCTTAACGGCCAGCCCGGTGTTCCCCTGGCCGTTTATCAGACACCGGGCAGCAATGCCCTGCAGACCATGGAAAACGTGCGCGATGCATTGAAGGCGCTGGAATCGAGGCTGCCCGAAGGGGTCGGCTATGATGTGGTCTATGACTCGACCAAATTCGTTTCCGCCGCCATTGAAGAGATCGTACTGACCCTGTTTATCACCTTCGTGCTGGTGGTGGGGGTGACCTACATCTTCCTCCAGGACTGGCGGGCCACCCTGATTCCGACGCTGACGATTCCGGTGTCACTGATCGGTACCTTTGCCCTGCTTATTGCTATGGGCTTTTCGGCCAACACTATCACTCTGTTTGCCCTGATTCTGGCCATCGGTCTGGTGGTCGACGATGCCATTGTGGTGGTGGAAAATGTCCAGCGGGTCATGGATGATGAAGGCCTGGACGCACGCTGCGCAGCCGAACGCAGCATGGAGCAGGTGACAGGCCCGATCATTGCCACCACCCTGGTGCTGCTGGCCGTGTTCGTGCCGGTGGGCTTTTTGCCCGGTATTACCGGCCAGATTTACCGGCAGTTCGCCGTTACCATCTGCGTGGCCGTGCTGCTGTCGGCGGTCAACGCCTTGAGCCTGAGCCCGGCCCTGTGCAGCCTGCTGCTGGGCAAGCCCAAAATGGCCCGACGCGGTCCTCTGGCCTGGTTCAACCGGGCGCTCAACGGCTCACGCAACGTTTATGTGGCCGTTTCCGGCTGGCTGGTGCGCAAGGTCGTCGTCGCTCTGCTGATCCTGGCCATTATCGGCGTGGGCGTGTGGCGACTTTTCGGCATCGTACCCACCAGCTTTCTGCCCGAGGAGGACAAGGGCTTCATGATCGTGGACGTCCAGTTGCCCGACGGCGCCGCCTTTGCCCGCACCACCGAACTGGTGGACGATCTGTCCCGGCGTATCAAATCCATCGACGGCGTCGATTTCGTGATCGGCGTGCGGGGCTTCAGCCTGATCAGCGGCGCCGGTGAAAATGCCGGTATCGCCTTTGTGGGCCTGACCCCCTGGGACGAGCGGACCACGCCCGAATTGCAGATCAAGAGCGTGCAGAATCGGATCCGCGGCATGGCGGCAACCATTGCCGGTGCCAACATCAACGTGTTCGTGCCCCCGGCCATCCAGGGCCTGGGCATGTCCGGTGGCTTCAACCTGGAGCTGCAGGCCCTGGAGGGGCAAACGCCCCAGGAGATCGACGGCGTGGCCAAGGGGCTGATGGTGGCCCTTAATCAAGATCCGGCCATTGCCTATGCGTTTACTTCCTATTCGGCCAACGTACCCCAACTGGCCGTGAACCTGGACCGTACCAAGGCGCGTATGCTCAAGGTGCCGGTCAGCCGGGTTTTTGGGGTGCTGCAGGCCAACCTGGGCTCGCGCTATGTCAATGACATCAACCTCACCGACCGGGTTTTTCAGGTAAAGGTGCAGGCCGATACCGCTTTCCGCGACACCGCCGAGGATATCACCCGCTTGTATGTGCGCAGTGACGACGGCAACATGGTGCCCCTGTCCAGCCTGATGACCGTGTCCACGGTTCTCGGTCCCCAGTCGGTGGCCCGCTTCAACCAGTTCTCCTCGGCCAGCTTCCTCGGTGCGGCCCTGCCTACGATCAGTTCCGGTGAGGCACTGGCCACGGTCGAGCGTATCGCCAGTCAAACCCTGCCCAAGGGGTATGGTTTTGATTGGTCCGGCATGAGCTATCAGGAGAAGAAAATCGGCAATGAAGCGACCGTCCTGATGGTGCTGGCGCTGCTTTTCGGCTATCTGTTTCTGGTGGCCCAGTATGAAAGCTGGACCCAGCCCCTGCCGGTCATCATCTCCATCGTGGTTGCCGTGATGGGGGCCCTGCTCGGCCTTTTGATCAGTGGTCTGGCGCTTTCCATCTACGCCCAGATCGGGCTGGTGCTGCTGGTGGGCTTGGCAGCCAAGAACGCGATCCTCATCGTGGAGTTTGCCCGGGAACAGCGGGAAGGAGGCTTGACCATTTATGAAGCGGCGGTAACCGGTGCGCGCATGCGGTTCCGCGCCGTATTGATGACGGCCTTTTCGTTCATCCTTGGGGTTTTTCCCATGATCATTGCCACCGGGGCCGGTGCGGCCAGCCGGCGCGCCATCGGTACCACGGTGTTTTACGGGATGCTGGCGGGTACGCTGATTGGAATTTTCCTGATCCCGGCGCTTTACGCAGGGTTTCAGACCATGCGCGAGGCCACCACCCGGCGATTCAAAAAACAGTATTCTGCTGATCCCTGTACCCAGGAGGTACCCAATGAATAATTTGATCCATTACCCCACAAACCGGTGGCTGCGGGCCATCGCCATTTTATCGCTGGTTGGCCTGGTCGCCGGTTGTGCCGCCGTCGGTCCCGATTATGTGGCACCTCAACCGCCATTGCCGGACGATTGGCAGACCCAGTTAGAGGACGGACTGCGGGCCGAGCCGGTGGATTCTGCCCAGCTTGCCCGCTGGTGGGAAACCCTTGGGGACTCCCTGTTGACCGACCTGATCAACAAGGCCATGACCGCTAACCCGGATCTCAAACAGGCTCTTGCCAGGGTCCGCCAGTCCCGGGCCAGCCGGGCGATGACCGGTGCGGACCGCTTCCCCTCCCTGGATGTGGGCGGGTCGGTGACGACCAACCGGGTCAGCAGGGACAGCAGCAATACGGCGTCGGGCGTTGAGCGGGACTGGTATGAAGCGGGGTTTGATGCCGGCTGGGAAATCGACGTGTTCGGTGGTGTGCGCCGCAGCGTGGAGGCGGCTGATGCGGATCTGCAGGCCGTGCAGGCCGACCTGGACAATGTCCGGGTAACCTTGGCCGCCGAGGTGGCGCGCAACTACATCGAGGCACGAACTTACCAGTACCGCCTGGACGTGGCCCTGGCCAATATCAGGGCCCAGGAGGAAACGGTCGATCTGATCGAGTCCCGATTTGAGGCCGGCCTGAGCAATGAGCTCGATATCCAGCAGGCCCGTTACAACCTGGAAGATACCCGCAGTCAGCTGCCCACCCTGCGCAGCGGGCTGGCGGCGGCAAAGAACCGTCTGGCCGTGCTGGCTGGCCAGACCCCGGGCAGCCTGCATGGAAAGCTCGAGGCGCGGCAGCCCATCCCGGTACCGCCGTTGACCGTGGCCGTGGGCGTGCCGGCCAACGCCCTGCGCCGGCGTCCGGATATCCGCAGCGCCGAGCGTCAGCTGGCAGCCCAGAGCGCCCGCATCGGTGTGGCCACGGCCGACCTGTATCCGAAATTCCAACTGCTGGGCACCATCGGCCTGGAATCCATCCAATCCGGAGACTTTTTCGACAAGGCCAGCCGGTTCTGGAGTCTAGGGCCGTCCGTATCCTGGCGGATTTTCGATGCTGGTGCCATCCGCCGCAACATCGAGGTCCAGAATGCGATACAGGAACAGTATCTGGCCGCCTATGAGGGTGCCGTGCTCGGTGCCCTGGAAGAAGTCGAAAATGCCTTGACCACGTATGCTGAAGAGCAGGTTCGCCGCAGCCATCTCAAACAGGCGGTGGCCGCTGCCCAAAGCGCCGCGGACCTGGCCCAGGATCGGTATGCCGCCGGCCTGGTGGATTTCTCCAATGTTCTCGACGCCCAGCGCAGTCTGCTGTCTTTTCAGGATGCACTGGCTCAGAGTGAGGGGACTGTAACGACCAATTTGATTACGCTCTACAAAACCCTTGGTGGGGGATGGGAGCAAAGCAGCAACACTGGTCAAGCTTCTTAGAGCCTGTTTTGGAAGTCTGGATCAGGCCCGATAACAAGGCAGAAAGTGGCTCAAAAGCGGAGCATATATGGAATATGTGAGCATTTTGAGACACTTTTCAACGCCGTTAGCGGGCCTTAGACGGATTTACCAAACAGGCTCTTAGCAGTTCGGGCCGCGTTAATAAATAGTGACACTACAATCAAATGGGGGACGAATAAGTCATGCCGCTCCCCCTATACAATCAAGTTCCTGCCTCGATTCATGTTAAAACACTATTTCTCAACTTCTTTTCTCTTTATTTACCCGTTTGAACAGTCCCTTCAAGAAAACCAACGATTCGTTAATATTGAATGTATTCACAGATGTTTGTAATTGTGGAGTTACATTCATAATTTCGTTAATGGCATGTCCTTTGCTCAGACAGAATGTGATTTTTTATTCTCACACGATGTTTCTTTTTAAACAGAGCAGGCATCTTCTATTAAGGTCTTTAAATAGGCGTTTCAAAGATGATGGATCATTGTCGACATTGGTAAAATTTTCCCTGTTTGATCCTAAATGAGGAAATTGTTGCCGGTTCGTTTTGATGCATTATTAAATAAAACCTTATGCGAAGAAGGTTGCTCATCAATCTTGTAGAGGAAAAGTCGAATGAAAATTATTGTAATTTTTGTAATGACTGCAATGATCGCTGGATGTGCCTCTCCAATGCCGAAACCCCGCTTTGCCAAACGTGCCATGAACACAGAGAAGATAATCAATTATGATCTGGATATTGATGCGCAATTGGACAGTCTCGCCCGCCAGACCACCATTCAGCTTTTATTTGGGCAACTTTCTTTGCAAAGCAAGTCATTTTTCTGAAAAATGGTCTGGTGGCTGCTTTTATCATGGAGCATATTTTATCACTTTGCCATTTGATGAGCATTACCCTTTTTATTCTGGGGGTGGTGGCTTTGTTTACAGCTGTTTTTTACCTTAAACGCTAACTATATAGAGATGAGGACCTTGAATACAAATGGCTCTTATTGGATTTTACCGTTGGAACCGCTACGCTTTTAGAAGGGATGACATGTGAAGTGGGCATCGCTGGCCTTTATGGGGATGCCGAAGATAATGGGTATTCCAGCGATGTTGGAACGATTGCATTCACTGGAAAGGTTGGCTATGATTTTTAATCACATTTGGTTTGACAGGTATTGGATATCTCTTTTAGTTAATCCTTTTCGATTGTAGTTGCGTTATTGAAAACTGATTGGCAATTAAATCGCCTGATCAGTCACTGATTATAGAGAATGTGTCATGGAACCCTTCAGCGTAAAGCGTTTTTCCGATCTGCACGGGTTGCTCGATTCCATTTACAACCCCATCCTGGCCATCGATACCCAAGGGACCATCATTTTCTGCAATCCGGCCATGGCCACCATCGCCGGAGGTACCCTGAAGAATATCATCGGCCGCCGGGTGGAAGATGTGGTGACCCACTCCCGGCTGAGGCGCATTATCGAGACCGGCCGGGCCGAGTCGGTGCAGAAGATCGAAATCGCCGGCCGGATCTACATTTCCAACCGCTCGCCACTGATGGTGGCCGACGCCTTGGCTGGTGCCGTGGCGGTCCTGCAGGATATCTCCGAGCTGGCCAGTGTGGCTGACGAACTGGAGGCGACCAGACAGCTGAGTGAAGAGTTCCAGGCGATTATCGAATCCTCTTTTGACGGTATCTTTGTTACCGATGGTCAGGGGAAGGTGATCCGACTGAACAAAGCCTACGAGCGTATCACCGGTATCAGTCGCCATGATGTGGTTGGTCGCACCATGCAGGAACTGGTGGATGAGGGGGTTTACAACCAATCGGTGACACTTAAGGTGCTGTCCAGCCAAAAGCCCGAGTCCCTGGTACAGACGATCAAAACCGGTAAGACCGTGATGGTTACCGGAACCCCCATATTCGACGATGACCGGCAGGTTCGCCTGGTGGTGACCAGCGTGCGTGACGTGACTGAACTGCACAACTTGCAGAACAAGCTGATGCGTGCCGAAAAACTGCGCAGCATGTATGAAAACGAGCTGGAGCAGCTTCGCCAGGGAACGGACAATGCTGCATCTATCGTGGTCCGTTCCAAAAAGATGCAGGCGGTGCATAAAATGGCCCTGCGGCTGGCCAATGTCGACACGACCATCCTGGTGCAGGGCGAATCCGGGGTGGGCAAAGAGGTATTCGCCGACATGGTGCATGCCAACAACCAGCGCCGCGGGCGGCCGTTGGTGAAAATCAGCTGCGCGGCCATCCCGGAGCAGCTTCTTGAATCCGAGCTGTTCGGGTACACGCCGGCCGCATTTACCGGGGCCAGTCCCCAGGGCAAGACCGGCGTGTTTGAAGCAGCCGCAGGCGGTACCATTTTTCTCGACGAGATCGGTGAAATGCCGTTGGGGTTGCAGGCCAAACTGCTGCGCGTCCTGCAAAGCAAGGAGGTGGTGCGCCTGGGCAGCAGCACCCCCATTCCTGTGGATGTACGAATTATCGCCGCCACCAACCGGGATCTGCGGGACATGGTCCAGCGCGGTGAGTATCGATCGGACCTGTTTTTCCGGCTCAGCGTGGTGCCGGTAACCATTCCCCCCTTACGCGAGCGTAAGGATGCCATCCCCAATCTGATCTATCACTTCCTGGATCGCTACAACCAAAAGTATGGGTTCGGCAAACAAATTGATCCCACCGTCCTGCGCCGACTCTATGATTATGATTGGCCCGGCAATGTGCGCGAGCTGGGCAATACCGTTGAGCGGTTGGTGGTGACCACCAGCGGTGACATCATTACCCCGGCCGACCTGCCTGATAAATTCAAGACACCCGACACTATGGGGGAAGCCCCGGTGATGCTTCAGGGTACACTCAAAGCCACGTTGAACGAGGTCGAACGTAAGCTGTTGGCCGATGCTCTGGCCCTTCACGGCAGCACGCATAAAATGGCCCGGGCCCTTGGGTTGAACCAGTCCACGGTGGTGCGCAAACTGCAGCGCTACAACCTATCCCCTGGTAAAAGCGGTGACAGGCACCAAGGATCGCGGTAGAAGTCCACAGTCTTCACCTCTGGTGCTTTGGCTATATCGCCCTCCAGCTTGTCAACATTGGAAAAAATGATGAAAAATTGCATCAATGCTTTTTTGCATCGTTTTTTATATTATCCATTGATATAAAAAGGTTATCATTCTATTGGTCTAAAATCGATGCGAAAAAGCATCGAATTTAGCCTTCCTAAAAAAATCCACAAATGCGCTTTGCCTCTCGTTTGATAGGATTTTCTCCTCTATTTGGCATTTTTTTTCTATTAGGTAATTTCTTTTATTTCAATGCGTTGAACATCGACGCGGTGCTTACTGCGGATACTCTTCCAACCGGTTGAATGCGCGCCACAAAAAAATTGGCACTGCTGATGCTAAGCTCCCCTCCAACACTGTTTGATTTTTTCGGTGACCCTTAAGGGCGTGTTTGAGAACTCTGGATGGGGTCTCAAACACATTCTTAGCCGGCGACGGTTGCCATATCGTTAGATCCATTACCTTGTATGCAAAACGGAGGAACACCATGCCGATGATGACTGGCGAGCAGTATGAAGAGAGCCTGCGCAAACTCAATCTCAACGTCTATATGTTTGGCAAGCGTGTCGATAACCTAGTCGATGATCCCATTATCCGGCCGTCCATGAATGCGGTCAAACTGACCTATGACCTGGCCCATCAGCCGGAATACGAGGATCTGATGACGGCCACCTCGCATATCAGCGGCAAGACCATCAATCGCTTTACCCATATTCACCAAAGCACGGACGACCTGGTCAAAAAGACCAAAATGGGGCGTCTGCTGGGCTCTTTGACCGGCTGCTGCTTTCAGCGCTGTGTGGGCATGGACGCCATGAATGCCCTGTCGATTGTCACCTATGACATCGATCAGGAATGCGGCACCGGGTACAACCGCCGGTTCCTGGACTACCTGGCTTTTGTTCAGGAAAACGATCTGACCTGTGACGGGGCCATGACCGATCCCAAGGGCGACCGCAGCCTGCCACCCCACAAGCAGCCGGACCCGGACATGTTTATGCACGTGGTCGAAGAACGCGAGGACGGCATCGTGGTGCGCGGCGCCAAGGCCCACCAGACCGGCGCGGTCAACTCCCACGAGATCATCGTCATGCCCACCATCAGCATGCGTGAAGAAGACGCCGATTATGCCATCAGCTTCGCCCTGCCGGCTGATGCCGAGGGCATCACCTACATCATGGGCCGTCAGAGCTGCGACACCCGCAAGCTCGAGAAAGGCACCATCGACCGTGGCAACGGGCTTTACGGCGGCCACGAGTCCTTAGTGGTTTTTGAAGACGTGTTCGTCCCCTGGGAGCGGGTCTTCATGTACAAGGAATACACCTTTGCCGGCCGGCTGGTGGAGCACTTTGCCTCCTACCATCGTCAGAGCTACGCCTGCAAGGCCGGGGTGGGGGACGTGCTCATCGGTGCCACCCAGACCGCGGCCGAATACAATGGGGCGGCCCGAGCCAGCCACATCAAGGACAAAATCATCGAGATGAACCACCTCAACGAGACCCTTTTCTGCGGCTCGGTGGCCTGTGCCTGCGAAGGGCACCCGGAGCCGTCCGGCACCTATCTGGTCAATACCCTGCTGGCCAATGTCTGCAAACAGAATGTCACCCGTTTCCCTTATGAAATCGCCCGTCTGGCCCAGGATATCGCCGGCGGCCTGATGGTGACCCTGCCTTCCGAAGCGGATCTGAACTCGCCCGAGGTGGGCCATCTGGTGGCCAAATACTTCAAGGCCAACGGTGCGGTCACCACCGCGCAGCGCATGCGTATCCTGCGGTTGATTGAAAATCTGACCCTGGGCACGGCGGCCGTCGGGTATCTGACCGAGTCCATGCACGGGGCCGGCTCGCCCCAGGCCCAACGCATCATGATCGCCCGCCAGGTGAACATGGCCCATAAACAGCAGGTTGCCAAGAAACTGGCCGGCATCGACGAGGCGTGAAGCCGGTTTTTCGGATAGGGCTCAAGTACTGCGGCGGCTGCAACCCCGCCTATGATCGGGTGGCCCTGGTGAAAGCCCTGGCCGCCCGCCTGGCCGGTCGGGTCTGTCTAGTTCCTTTCAGTGACCCGTCGGCCCGGGATATCCTGATCGTGGCCGGCTGCCGGAGCGCCTGCGTGGACCTGGCTCCCTTTGCCGGGCGGCGGGTTCACCTGATCTCCGATGCTGCGGATCTTGAACCGTTGATCAGTAAGTTAACCGATACAGCAAGAGGATCTAATCAATGAGTTGGCAATCATCATACAAACATAAAATCGTCACCGCCGAGGAAGCGGTGGGTCACATTCAATCCGGCAATCGGGTCGTGGTGGGCCATGCCTGTGCCTCTCCGGAAGCCCTGCTCTCGGCGATGGTGGAAAACAAGGATCAATACCGGGACGTGGAGATTGTGCACATGGTTTCCATGGGGGCCTCCGCCTACTGTCTGCCGGAAAACAATCCCCATTTCATTCACAACTCTATCTTTGCCGGGCCCACCAGCCGGCAGGCCATCAACCAGGGCCGGGCGATATTCACCCCCTGTCATTTCAGCCAGATCCCTAAGCTGTTCACCGACAGGATCCTGCCGGTGGATGTCACCCTGTGCATGGTTTCGCCGCCCGATGAACACGGCATGTGCTCGTTCGGCATCTCGGTGGATTACACCAAGCCGGCGGCCGAAAGTTCGCGACTGGTGATTGCCGAAGTGACCCCGCACATGCCGCGCACCCTGGGCGACAGTTTTATCCATGTGGATCAGATCGACTGGATCGTCGAAACCGATGCCCGGCCCACCATCTTGAATCCGCCGACCATCACGCCCACCGACGAAGCCGTGGGCGGGCATTGTGCCGAACTGATCCGCGATGGGGATTGCCTGCAGCTGGGCATTGGCGCCATGCCCGATTCGATCCTCGGGTTCCTCGGTGACAAGAAGGACCTGGGGGTGCATACCGAGATGTTTTCTGACGGGGTGGTGGATCTGGTGGAGGCCGGGGTGATCACCTGTAGTCGAAAGAACCTGCACCCGGGCAAAATGGTGGCCACCTTTTTCATGGGCACCGAGAAACTCTACAGTTTTGTCCACAACAATCCGCGCGTGGCCATGTACAGCGTGGACTACACCAATGACCCGCGGGTAATCGCCCAGAACGACAACCTGGTCTCCATCAACAGCGCCCTGCAGGTGGACTTTTCCGGGCAGGTGGTCAGCGACACCATTGGTTTCAACCAGTACAGCGGCACCGGCGGGCAGCTTGATTTCGTGCGCGGGGCCACCTGGTCCAGAGGCGGCCGCTCCATTCTGGCCTTTCACTCCACGGCGGCCAGGGGCAGTATCAGCCGCATCGTGCCCTGCATCGACCGCGGGGCGTCGGTCACCACCCCGCGGGCCGATGTGCACTATATCGTCACGGAATACGGTGTTGCTGATCTGCGCGGCAAAAGCGTGTCCCAGCGGGCCAAGGCCCTGATCGACATCGCTCACCCGAATTTCCGGGAAGACCTGCGGCGTGAGTTCGAAAACCTGTACCTGAAAGACAACCCGTTCCTGCGGCCCATGCCCGAGGGCCGACGGTCCGGTTACTGGCCCCATGAGCATGACGGGGATTATCTGAAACAGCTGGCTGTCTGAAAAATGGATTGAACATGTGCGTCTGTCTGTTCTATTTTGCTGGGTTGGAAATGATTGCCGAGCATGATGGGACATAACCTGTTACTACCTTTGGGAGGAGAACGATGAGCCTGAAACGACAACACGGCGGCGTCCAGCCTGGCATTAACATGGGGCCCTTTACCCTGCGACTTCCTTTTCTGCATTATCGATTTGAATTTGCCGATTACCTTCAGGGGCTGTTAATGTGTACGGTCTGCCTGGCGATCATTCCGGTGCTGACCGGTAAACTGGGGATGTCTTTCGAGGTGGCCCTGGCCATCGTGATCCTCAACGGAACCCTGTACCTGGCCCATGTTACCTTTGGTGATCCGGTGGTGCCCGGCTGGGTCACACCCGCTGTACCCTTGTTGATCGCCTACGTGGAGGCCTTTGCGCCTGGGGTCGAGCGGATGCAGGCCCTGATATCATTCGAATTGACCTTTGGTTTGTTTTGCGTGGCCATCGGCGCCAGCGGACTGGCCCGCAAGGTGATCCGGCTGATTCCCAATGCCGTGCAGTCGGGGATCCTGATCGGCGCCGGGTTTGCTGCAATCATGCTAGTGTTCAAGCCCGGTAAAGGATTAAAAAGCTTCGATAATTTTCCCTGGACGGTGGTTATCTGCATGGGGCTGGCCTTTTATCTGCTGTTCAGTGAGCATTTCAAGAAGATCCGGCACAAGAACAAATTGCTTTACTACCTTTCCAATCTGGGCATGATGCCGGCCCTGGCACTGGCCATTTTCGTCGGGCCCCTGACCGGCGAGCTTTCCTGGCCCACCTACGATGGCAGTATTTTCACCGAGCCGGATTTCGGCGCGCTTTTCAGCCAGTACACGATTCTGGGCACGATTCCCATTCCCCCGCTGAAAATGTTTATTACCAGCCTGCCCATGGTCATCAGTGCCTATATCGTGATTTTCGGCGATGTGATCCAGACCCAGGCTCTGTTGGAGGATGCCCAGAAGTACCGTCCGGACGAGATGATCGACTACAATCCCAACCGGTCACACATGATTTTTGGCGGGCGCAACGCCATCATGAGCGTCATCGGTCCGGACATTTCCATGTGCGGTCCCTTGTGGGCGGCCATGCAGGTGGTCATCTGCGAGCGTTACAAACACGGTCCCCGGGCCATGGATTCCGTATTCGGTGGCGCGGGGTCCTTTCGTATGGGCACCTGGACCGGTTATTTCCTGGCGCCGATCACGTCCACGGTCAAGCCGATTCTGGGGGTGGGTTTGGCGTCCACCATGCTGATCCAGGGGTATGTGAGTGTGCGTGTGGGTGTGCTCAAGTCGCGGTCGTTCAACGACCTGGGCATCGCCGGCATTTCCGGTGCGATCCTGGCCACCCGTGGTGCGGCCTGGGGGCTGGGGGCGGCCATCCTGCTTTGCCTGATGATCTACCTGGGCGGCAGAAAAGAAAATGCCTACATCAGCGAAGAACCGGTGTTCCCGGGTAACTCGCCGGAGAAGATCCAGCGTGAGGTCGAAGCGGCCCTGACGGCAAATGATGAGCCCGAAAGATCGCGGTCTCCTCGGGTGGCGCAGGAACCGGCGATCGGTTAACCGGATTGTTTCGTTTATTTTTTTATCGGCTGTCCCCGTTGCTGCTTATCGTGCATGGCGGGGACAGCCCACAGACGTCAAAGGACTCCCATGGCAATCGTAATCGGGCACCTGGCTCAAAAACCGTTACGTAAAGAATTGATCACCCTCATGCTGCTGCTGGCCGCGCCACTTCTGGTGGCAGTCCTGATGCTGGAATGGACCGGTGGCAGTGATTCTCCCGCCATGGCCGCCAGTGTCGGTACCGCGCTGCTCTTGTTGACGCTCGTGGCCTACTGGCGTCTCAATCCCCTGGTCATGCAGCGCATCTTCAGGCCGGCGGTCTTCAAACGGCACATTGCCCGTGATAACGCGGTGATCGACAGTCTGACCCGGCTGGGCAACGATTGCGTGGTGTTCAACAACCTGATTATCGAACTTCTCAGTGTAGAGCATCTGGTGGTGTCTACCCGCGGCATCTTTGTGATCAGCAAAGTGCGTCAAAACGGGCCTTTGCGCATTGAGGATAATATTCTGTTCGCCGGCGACAAGCGCCTGGAACGGCTTTCCGGCAACGCCTGGCGGCTTTGCCATCTGTTGTCGATCATCCTGAAAAAATGGTTCAAGATCGATCATTTGCCCCAGCCGGTGCTGTTGGTCGATCACCAGCAGGGCGGGCCTTGTGAATACGATGGTATCGCCATTGTCACCGATCGGGAATTGCCCGATTACATCCGTCGGTCAAAACCGGTGCTGACCACCGAGACTGCCGGCGGACTGGTTCATTTTCTCAAACGCCGTTATGCCGGCCTGGTTTGATGGGCAGATTCCGGACCCGGTTATTTGGGGCTCCGGGCCGATGAAAAGGCATTGACATTCTCCATGACAGGATTAGAATAAAAGTAGAAACAGTTAAACGCTACCGTTCTTTCTGGCGTGTATCCTCCCACTTGGTTGCGCAAGCCATTTATGCGACCGCAAACTGTACCATCTTACTTTTTGATTTTATCAAGATTGCTACCCGATCGTTGTCGTTTATTTATTCCCAAAATTTGAACTGATCGGTTTTGTTCATGATTCAATATGGGCGGTACTCGCACACCGGCGAACCGTCAGGCGCACTTGTCCGAAGCGGGTGGCTGTAAGCGGGTTGCCAACAGCAATTGCTTCGTCTCTGTGCGTGCGGGTACCTGCCCATTCCAGTAAGCTTTTCACCTTCCGGACATTCGTTGGCGACAACGTGCATACGAATACCGGGACTGGGATGGCTTCGGAATAGACCGTAATCCTGAACAAAGGAGGCGTGCCATGAAAGCAGGGATCTATTTTACCGGGACTGGACCGATTTTGCTCCTGACCACTTACAATGAATTAAACGATCCGATGCTGATCAGCAAACTGGAGCAAAAAGGAATCAAAAAGTTTATTGCCTATGAAGTCCCCGAAGCGGTAGTCAAGGAAAAGTATGGCATGCATTTTAATGTCATCATGGGGGATTTGAAACAAACCGACGATCTGCGTGTGCTGGACTATGACGGCCATCATGTATTTCACAATTTCTCTCTGTCCGAGCTGGGCGATCCCGTTTTTCATGACTAGGAAGCGTCAATGCTGAAGGCGGTCTAAGGTGTCATCGCAACATAATATCGTCTTTTCACACCTATCTTCTCAATCGTTTTTCTTTGCCCCTTCCTCGCCCCGGCATCATTGCGGCTGACGGATGATCGGTGGCATTCATCCGTCAGAAAACGGTCCCATCCGCAAGCCCCGGCTCCAGCCGTGTGCATCTATTTTTACTTTTTCAGGATTTACACCCTTCAACCAGAGAAAACATGCCTTTGCTTTATAAATCCCAGCGCGCACAGGGCATCGAGCAAGATGGTGATGCCGCGCAGGTCGGCATCGATCGTTTCTGCAACCGCATCAGCCGTGAGCGGTTTTGGGGTGAGAAGCGTAAACAGGTCCAGCCTAACGGCTTGGATGTAACAAACGAATTATTGACACTCGACTTGTTTATGGACTAAATTCGGACAGAATCTCTAAGGAGGTGGCTTATGACATTGGCCGATCAAATCAAACCAATCAGCTATCTGAAGACCCACGCATCGGAAATCGTGCGCAATCTGGCAAAACAGCAGGGGCCTATGATTATCACCCAAAACGGTGAGGCCAAGGCGGTTGTCCAGGATATCGCAAGTTACGAAAAGACCCAGGAAACCATGGCGTTGCTTAAGATTCTATCGCTTGGTGCGCGCCAGATTGAAGAAGGTAAAGTCCAATCCGCTGCCGATGTCATCGATCGTCTTCGAAATCGGCGGGAGCCCGGCTGATGGGATTCTCGGTTTTTTTGACCGATGATGCTGCGCTTGATCTGGAAGATATTTACGATTATATCGACCAGCATGATGGGCGAGGCAGAGCGGCTCATGTTCTGGACCAGATCGAGAAGGCCTTTCGCAGTTTGTCCGAAAATCCCCTTCGCGGTGCCTACCCGAAGGAACTAATCGCCCTGGGATTGCGGGAGTTCCGTCAAATTTTCTTCAAACCATACCGTATCATCTACCGTGTCATTGAAAACAACGTCTATGTGCTCTTGATTGCCGATGGGCGCCGTGACATGCAAACGCTATTGCAGAGTCGGTTGTTGCAGGCATAACTTGTGTCCACTTGAAATAACCGGAAGAATATCGACCAATTTTGTTTCTTCACTAAAATATACTAAAATTATTGACCTTTCTATAAACCCCACCTAAAAATTGTTTTTAAGATAGTTCTCTTTATTTTTTGCCACGGCCCTAAGAGCCTGTTTTGGAAGTCTGGATCAGGCCCGATAACAAGGCGGAAAGTGGCTCAAAAGCGGAGCATATATGTAATATGTGAGCATTTTGAGACATTTTCCAACGCCGTTAGCGGGTCTTAGACGGATTTACCAAACAGGCTCTAAGACAACCAAACTCGTTTTGCGATTATATTTACTGTCTGAAATCAGCAAGTTGCTGAATCTCTCAACATGGAGGACTGGATGTCACCTACGCCAGAGCAGGAAGCACGAGTTAAAATCGATGAAATGCTCGATAAAGCCGGTTGGGATGTACAAGATTTCAGCAAGGCCAATATTCAGGCTAAGCAAGGCGTGGCGATAAGAGAATTTCAGTTGGAAAGCGGACACGCAGTTGCGGACTATCTCCTTTATGTTGATGGCAAGGCCGCTGGCGTAATTGAGGCTAAAAAAGAAGGCGCCACCCTATCGGGTGTTGAATCCCAATCTGATAAGTACAAAAACGGACTCCCTAGCTTGTTTCACCCTACAATAATTTCAAGTTTACGGAAGAGTATATTGTTCAGCGGCTGACCAGCAATACCCTCGATACAACTGCCCGGGTTTTCATCAGTACCATCCAGCGTCTGTATTCCATGCTCAAAGGACAGGAATTGGCCGAAGAGGACGATGAACGTTCTACACAAGGATTGGAGCAGTTCTTTAAAAAGACTGAACAGGTCATCGATGAAGTCAGCCAGGATCAGGTGATCGACGCCGGATTTGATGCCGATGCACTGGAAAAGGCCAAGGGGATGGTGAATTCCTTCAAGGATTTTATCGACGCCAACAAAGATGAGATCACCGCCCTGCAAATCCTCTATAATCGGCCATATAAAGCCCAATTGAGCGCTGAGGAACTCCAGGCCCTGGCCGATGCCATTCGCAAACCGCCCCACCATTTATCCGAGGACCGTCTGTGGCAAGCATACGCCGCTGTTGAAAAGGACAAGGTTCGCGGGGTCGGCGCCAAGCATATTTTGACCGACCTGATTTCCCTGGTTCGGTTTGCCCTTGATCAGGATAACGAGTTGGTTCCGTTTGCCGAGCGCGTGGAAGCCAATTTCAAAGCATGGTTGGCCCAGCAGGCCAATGCAGGCAGGGAATTTACTGTAGATCAGCTGAAATGGTTGAAAATGATCCGTGATCACATTGCCGGCAATCACAGCATCGGATCCGAGGATTTCGAATACCCGCCTTTTATTCAAAATGGCGGTTTGGGCGGTTTCTATGATATGTTCGGAGACCAGTACGCTGAAATCCTGGACATGTTAAATACCGATTTGGTCGCTTAAGATGGCCAAAAAAGAGCTGTCAACGACAGGGCACCACTCCTAAAAAACATTGGAATCCATACAATTCTGATTTTTATTTTGTAAAAATACATAGTATAGTATGTAAAAAATACAAAATAATAACAATTGGGGCATTATTTGAAAGATTTTTTAGATCGCAGCGAAATCGTTAATGTACTCACTGGATTCAATCCCTGGTGGAGTGAGCGCCAATGTTTCGTGCCGCCTTTTCGACGCCTGGCATTTGAGGCCTGCCGAGGCTATCTGGAAGACCAAAGCCTGAAAAGAGCCGTGCTCCTGTCTGGACCGCGCCGGGTAGGTAAAACCACCGTGCTTCAGCAGATGGCCCTGGCCTTGGTCCAGCAGGGCAACGATCCAAAGAGCATCCTGTACCTGAGTTTGGACCATCCCCTTTTGAAATTGCTCTCTTTAAGGGAAATCCTGTCCTTATTTCATGAAAGCACATATCCAGACGGCCAGCCAGCCACCCTGCTTTTGGATGAAATCCAGTACGCACCGCAGTGGGAAACCGAGGTCAAACTGCTGGTCGACCACAAGCCCCAGTACCGGATCTTGGCCACCGGTTCCGCATCGGTGGTTCATCGGGACCGTCTGGCCGAGAGCGGAGTCGGCCGCTGGATAACGGTTCCGATCCCAACACTATCTTTTTTTGAATTCGTCAGCATGCGAGGCCAGCAGCCTGAAGGCATCGCCCCGGATCTGCGTGTCAGCAGCATCTTTTCATTTTCAACCGGCGATCTTTCAGCCCTGGCAGCCCAAATGCGCCCCCTGCAACCGCTTTTTCAACGCTATCTGTTGGTTGGTGGATTCCCGGAAACCGCCAACCAGGAAAACATTGATCTTTGTCAGCGGTTGCTTCGCGAGGATGTGGTGGAACGGGTGCTTAAACGGGACATGACCGCGCTCTTCGGTGTCAGGAATATCAACGACCTCGAAAAGCTTTTCATTTATCTATGTCTACACTCCGGTGGGATTCTGGCCCACCAGGCCTGCGCCCGGGATCTGGGAACCACCACCACTACCGTGGCCAACCATCTGACCTTGCTGGAACAGGCCAATCTCATCTATCGCCTGCCGCCCTCCGGACTGGGTGGGAAGCGGGTGCTCAAGGCCCGTAACAAATACTATCTGGTGGATGCGGCCCTGCACAATGCCGTGCTCCTGCGAGGTGAGGAGATCTACACCAACCCCGAGGAGATGGGAACCATCGTGGAGACAACGGTGCTGCGCCACCTGTTTGCCTACTATTATCGGGATACACCGGAAATCGTCTATTGGAGGGATGCGGCCACTCAGAAAGAAGTGGATATCATCGTGCGCAGCCCGGCCTATGTGTTGCCGTTTGAAGTCAAGTATAAAGCAAAGCCGCAGTTGGATGCGAAAAGCGGACTCGGCATTTATTGTGCGTCTGAGAATCCGAGGCAGGCGTATCTGGTTACGCAGCGCGAGGCGGATTTTGCTGTGGCAACATTGACGGGAATGGATACGACTGTCTTGAAAATTCCGGCGTATATTCTGTGCTATTTATTGGGGCAGTCAGAGAGATTGTTGTGGGGTTGAGTCTAAAACCCAGAAAAATGACACAGAGGTTGCCTGATGCCCACTTGCTGGATTATTGCCGGTTTAACACGCATCTGAACGAAAACCAAACCACCCAAGTTCAACTGGCCGACGCCATTGTTGAAAACGCGGTGCCATAATCAGTGATCCATCTTTGATTTAATGAATTCTTGGATAAATACGGTTTCAGCGATGACTGAATAATAGGGGCCTGTTTTTCCGGCCTTTCCCGAGCCGAGGTTGGTCGGATGAACCAGTTGATCAGCAATGCGGCTAGTCAACACGTACGAAGCCCCATTTCACCCCAGACAGAAAACGTATCTGTAGGCCGGGGAAAAGTGGTGATTGTTGTCACTATCCCTAAGGGGATCGACAAACCTTTTTGACAACCGCATCGAGATCGTCAGCCCCGGCCATCTGCCGAACAATCTGACGGTGGAAAAGATCCTGGCCGGTAATTCGAACATCCGCAATCCGATCCTTGTTTCCTATGTCGCCAAAGGCTTGTTGCCTTACCACGGCTTGGGGTCCGGCATCAAACGCGCTTTGGATGCCTGGCCGCAAGTTGATTTCATTGATGACCGTGACGGTTGTCTCTTTATTGTCAAAGTTCACCGGAAACCGGTCGAGAAGATGGCGCCGGATTCAATACCAAAAAAAACGTCGGGGAAAACGTCGGGGAAAATTCTTGATGCTTTAGTGCAAGACAAAAATTTAACCATACCGGAACTGGCTCGCTTGATCGGCGTGACCGAACGTTCCATCGAAAGAAATATCCGTAAACTGCAGGACCAGGGTCTGCTTCGACGAGTCGGCCCGGCCAAAGGGGGACATTGGGAAGTGATCGAATAGTAAAATAGATTTCTCGTCATCTATGTTGAACTCCTTAAGTTGACGGGTATACACTCCAGCGTGGGAATTCCTGCCTGATTAGGTGGAGAGCAATAAGCGCGCCCACGCCGAGCATGGGAGCGAGGCGGAGCCACCTCAGTCTTTCGACAAATTAGATGATTTCGTACCTCATTGTAATTGTTCTCTGATGGAGATTGAATTGGTATGCTACATATTTTTGTTGACGCCGACGCATGTCCGGTAAAAAACGAGGTCTATCGCGTTGCCGGGCGATATGGGCTGAAGGTCACCCTGGTGGCGAACAATTGGATGCGGACGCCCAAAGATTCGCGGATTACTCTCCAGGTTGTGAAAGACGACTTTGACGCGGCCGACGATTGGATCGTGGAACAGGTGCAGGCCCATGATATTGTTGTCACCGCCGACATCCTGCTTGCCGGCCGATGCCTGGAAAAAGGGGCGCTGGTGTTGGGGACAACGGGCAAGCCGTTTACTGAGGACAATATCGGTGACGCCATTGCGGTTCGGGACCTTCTGGCCAATCTTCGTGGCCCCGGTGAACAAACCGGTGGCCCGGCGCCCATGACCCAGCGGGATCGATCCCGTTTCTTGCAGAAGCTTGATGACATGATCCAGTCCGTTCGACGGCATGGATAAGCAGGCAAACTAAAAAAGGCCGCAACCTTTCAAGGTTGCAGCCTTTTATTTTTATATGGTGCCGAAGGGGAGACTCGAACTCCCACTGGGGAACCCCAACTAGACCCTGAACCTAGCGCGTCTACCAATTCCGCCACTTCGGCACGTTTCAGATTGATTTCAAAACAAAGAGGCACTGAGTATAGCTTTTTTGTTTTGGTGTCAAGGTAAAGATTCCTATGGCCCAAATAAAATCTCATCGTTTTATCCGTTCAGTTCAAATGCCACATATTTAATCGTCTCTCCTTGTGAGCGCGCAGCCTGCTCAAAGGCGGACGCCACCTCCCTGGCGCCGATGCGGCCATTATCCGTTGCATGGAGATTGTCCAACGCCACCACCACACGTCCCCCCCAACGATCAACCGATTCACACGTGTAATCGAAAAGCAGGTTGCTGTCCGTTTTCAGGTGCACTTTGCCCCCGGGCGCCAGTAACCGGGCGTAGGTATAAAGAAATCCGGGGGCGGACAGCCGCAGGTGGCGGGTGCGAAGCTTCGGGTGCGGGTCGGGAAAGGTCAACCAGATTTCGTCAATGGACTGTTTGGTGAAAAACGCTTCAATCATTTCAATGCGGGCCCGAAGAAATTGCACATTTTCGATCCCCATGGCAATGGCTGTTTCAGCACCGACGCAAATCCGGTGGCTCTTGCGATCGACACCCACGCAAAGGGTGTCCGGGCTGGCGGCAGCGAATGCAAGGCTGTGTTCGCCTTTGCCGCAACCCAGCTCCAGTACCCGCCTCATCCCATCATAACGGCGTTCGAGCCAGGGAAACGCGTCGGAGGATGGATTAAAATTGCGCTCTGTGATGGTCACATTGGGCAGACTTTTAACACGCTGGTATTTTTCACGTTTATTTTTAGGCATTGAATTGTTGCATTCCTGATAAAGGGTCACTCCACGATCGTTGACGGTGCGATGATGCAATCGGGATGGGAAAATACTAAAAATCCATGGACAATGAAACCGTCAAAATGTAGTGGGGGAGGAGGGAGATAAATCTATGAACAATCACACGGTCAAAACGTGCCCAAAATGCGGCCAGAAGCTACGCATTCCCAATAATCTTGGTGGGATGCTGATGGCCTGCCCCTCATGCGGTCAAAAAATGTATTCCGACTTCAGGTTCAATCATTCCGGCAACCGGGATCGCCGGAATGTACTCGCAACCATTTTCGAGATGCCGGATACGCTTTTAAGCCGCATCAGGCGATTTTTTACATCCAAATGAATAACGTTATCATCATTTTGATCATTATCGGGGCGCTGCTGTATCTTGTTTTTCCCCGCGATCTGATTCCGGATTTCTTGATCGGGTGGGGATGGATCGACGATCTGGCAGTGTTGTACGTGCTCTGGCGCTATTATCGTCGTATTAAGCTACTGCAACAGACGGGGAATCGGTCTGACCGACCACACAGCAAGACTGCCGGAGATGAACAATCCCGTGCCGCCGATTCTGAAACGCGGTCCCCGAAAGACCCCTATACAATCCTGGGGATCACGCCCGGTGCCACGCAAGAAGAAATCAAAGCGGCTTACCGCCGACTTGCCGGCCAGTATCACCCGGACAAGGTGCAGCACCTGGGCAAGGAATTCCAGGAACTGGCCGAAAAGCGTTTTAAAGAAATTCAGCAGGCGTATGACGATCTCATTTTCAAGTGAGACATCCGGGCTGCGGCCTGACCGTGTTCAATTGACATTGGGGGGGCTTGACACCGTCGGTAACCAATTGGGATTTGTGCTCAAATTCAGTTGTCCGGATAGGGTGCGCAAGTCTAACTTGCCATTATTGATCAGCCAGCAGTGGCCTTTACGACTACAATTTCGTTTTTTACCCCCCGTACGCCATCTATTTCTGAAATTACCATTCCACAATTGCTTTTGAGTGTTTCTGAATCGCATGTCCCGCCTAAGGTGACAACGCCTTTGTCGACATGGGTTACCACGATATAGCTATTGCTTCCCCGCTGCAATTCCATCAGGACTGCTTCCGTCTGGTATTGCAGGGAAAGGGCTGCGAGCTTGCCGGATCGTTCGCCGGGAACGTTTTTGAATTCCTCAAAAGCGACGGCATGCATGATCATCTGTGCCGCCGAGGCAATGGATAAGGTGGTGGTGTTGATGATAAAGTCATAATAGTCCGGATCATTCCAATCCGCATGGAAAAAGGACTGGATGTACCCTGAGGAGTCCCGATCCTTATGCCTGAGCATTTTTTCACCGTTTTTCTCATTATCTCCGTCGCGTTCCATCAGCCGCTTCAACCGAATATCGAAGGGGGCAACGATTCTCAGATGCAGCACTCCTTTAAAATGCTGTAGCAGGATCTGAGCGCCTCTGCCGAGAATGAGCGTATTGTCCGCTGCGGCAAAACCGTAGATTACGGCCTTCATCATGCATGAAAACTTTTCGTGCTCGATAGCCAGCAAATCCCAGATGGACGGCTTTTTTTCATCAAACCGCTCTATTTGATTGGCTGGAAGGCCTAACCCTGCAAGCGCATTGCCAATCTTTTGCTTGTCAATGAAGTTGTACCCCAGGTCATCGGCTACCTTTTTCGCGATTTCATCACCAAAGCTGTAGCATTGCCTTGAAACCGTTATGATTGCCATCGCCGCCTCCTTTTTTCCTGATTTCGTTGTACCGGCATGACCGGTGAATCTGTAAAGACAGCGCGATACTGATATTGATGAGAGAGAAGATAATATACCAAGCACTAAAGAATTGAAGTGTTTATGTATTTTGAAGCTTATCCGGTTTTGATTTGTTTCGTCAAATAAAAACAGGCGAATTGTCAATTGGTAGTAACCCAGTCGGTTGTTACGGCCTGGACCTGTTTCCGGTGCCGGCAATTTTTTGCAAACCGAGTCCTGAACCACCACCTGGATGAATAAGCTTTCATTAAATGGTTGACATTCACCAAAGGAGTGACAAAAATGTATAGTGATGGGAAAAACAAACTTTCCATCTTTTATCCTCCTCCTTGAAGTCGGGGCCTACCCAATGGGTCCCGGCTTCACTTCATTGGAATGATCCGCAAAATAGATCAGTCGTTGACTTGTAAAATTGTTTTCAAAGCATCTCATTTTCGATAAAAGGGGCTGAATGAAAATCGTATTGATGACCTGTGGCTCCAGGGGTGATGTGCAACCCATGATCGCCCTGACGTTGGCAATAAAGGCTGCTGGACATGATGCCCTGCTGGCCGGACCGCCCGAGAAAGCGACATGGGCCGATCACCTGGGATGCCCCTATGTCCCGCTGGGCAGTGATCTGACCGCTTTTACCGACACCCTGGACGGCGTTCAGGCGCCGCTTGATGTGCTGCGCCTTAACCGGCAGTTCCGCGGGGAGGTGAACGCGCAGTTCAAAACCATACCGGAGATCATTGGCGGTGCGGACCTGGTGGTCGGCTCATCCGCGATCTTCGCCCTTTCCAGTATTGCTGAACATAAAAAGATAACTTACCGTTACATTGCTTTCACGCCGCAGTTACTGCCATCGGCGCATCATCCCCACCCGGCTTTCAGGCGGCAGGGCATGCCCGCATGGTGGAACCGCGCCGGCTGGCATCTGGTGAGGGTTCTGGATCGGTTCAATTTCGGCGCGCTGGTAAACGTCCATCGTCGCCGTTTGGGACTGGCACCGTTGAAAAATTTTCAGCGTCACATCCTTGGGCCATCCGTGATCGTGGCTTCGGACCAATCCATTGCCCCCATTGCCCCAGATGTCACCCAATCTGCTGTTCAAACGGGGTATTTGCATTTAACCCAACCCAAAAAAACATTGCCGGCCCTCGACCAGTTCCTGGCTGGCGGTCCCTCGCCGGTGTATTGCGGATTCGGCAGTATGCCAATAAAGGATCAGGTCCGTCTGGTGCCGAGCATCGTCAAGGCGATCAGGCGGGCCGGCCAACGGATGGTTCTGGCCCGGTTCTGGGATGATCCCTTACCCGTGGACGCTGCAGACGATCTGTTTTATATCCGAAAATATCCCCATCTGGATCTTTTCCCCCGCATGGCCGCGATCATCCACCATGGCGGGGCCGGGACAACGGCCACGGCCGCCGTCAGCGGCGTGCCCCAGATTATCGTGCCCCATACGCTGGATCAGTTCTTTTGGGGATACCGGATTTGGAAAGCGGGAGTGGGGCCCAAGCCGATCCCGCGTTCCCACCTGACGTCCAACCGGCTGGCCGCTGCCGTGGACCGCTGCCTGAAAACGCCACGCTACCGGCAGCACGCTGGGCGGATTGCTTTGGCAATCCAGCGCCAGGACAGCCTGTCCGAGGCGGTGGATGCCCTGGTCAATGGCCTATGGATCGGGACGAGACGGCGATGATAACCGCTTAATGCCCATAAGAGAGATTAATATGGAAAAACCATCCCAATCGGTTATCGATGCCCATGCCCATTGCGGCGTCATCGATCGCAGCTGGCCCCAGTCTTTTGCGGACTATGCGCGGCAGGCCGCCGGCACGGATATTAAGGGCGTGGCCGTATTCTCGCCGGTGATGGAAATCTACGACCGCCATGACTACGCCTTCGTCGATACGCCGGCCTGGCAACAGCGCCGCAGGGAGAGCAACGCCCACCTGCTTTCCCTGGCGTCTGAGCCAATGACGATTTATCCCTATTTTTTCATCTGGAACGATTTTGCCGTGGACCAGCTTACAAGTGCCCACTGCGGGATCAAGTGGCACCGCCATCATGGTGAGCCGGTCTATGCTTATGATGATCCCCGGTGCCGCTTGGCCCTGGATGAGATTCGGCGCCGTCGGTTGCCGGTGGTGCTGGAAGAGGAACTTGAGAACACGATTCGTTTTATCCGTGATCTGGCGGTAGGCATTACAGTGATCATTCCGCATCTGGGACTGCTCAACGGTGGCTTCCAGCTTATTGCCGCAGCCGGCCTGTGGAACCAGGAGAACGTGTGGGCCGATACAGCCCTGGCCGACCGGGAAGAAATTCAGGAATATATCCGATCCTACGGCCACCACCGACTGATGTTCGGCTCGGATTTTCCCTTTGGTGATCCATATGCGGAACTGGATAAAATCCGTCGCCTGAACCTGGTCCCGGCGGTGGAGGCGGCGGTGTTGGGCGGGAATTTTATCCGTTTGCAGGCCCGGGTGCATCGCCTTTAGTCTGTGCCCATCCAGTTTCTGGATGGACACCAGTTTAATTGCCAGCCTGATAGCGCTTGCAGCAGACCTTGCCGGTGGAGAACTGGCAGGCAGCGCAGGCCGGAGACCCGTCCGCGGGCAGGGTGCGGCGATCATCGACTCGAAAGGGACGTAAAATATCAAAGGCCTCGGCCAGCCGCTGCCGGTCAACACCGGTGGCGATACCCTGTTTTTCCAGGGCGGCCACCACATCGTCGGTGGCCACATTACCGCTGGCGCCCGGGGCGTAGGGGCAACCGCCCAGGCCGCCCACACTGGCGTCAATGGTTCGGATACCGGCCGACCAGGCAGCCAGAACATTGTCCACGCCCCGGCCGTAGGTGTCGTGAAAGTGCCCTGCAATGCGCGATACCGGCAGGCGGCCTGCGAGCAGATCCAGAAGGCGCTTGACTTCATCCGGGGTGGCTTTGCCGATGGTGTCTGAAATAGCCACTTCGTCAATGCCGATGTCCACCAGACGGTCCACCACGTCAAGCACGGCCTGTGGTTCAATCTTGCCTTCAAACGCGCACCAGAAGGCGGTGGACACGTAGCCACGTACGGGCAGGCCGGCATCGCGGGCCTGCGCTACCACTGGTTGGAAACGCCGGATGGATCCTTCAATGGTGGTGTTGATATTTTTGCGGTTGAAGGTTTCGCTGGCGGCCGTGAATACCGACACCTTGTCTACCCGTGCGGCCAGGGCCTGCTCCAGCCCTTGCCGGTTGGGCACCAGGACCGAGTAGACCACACCCGGTTGGCGGGTGATACCCGCTAGTACCTCGGTAGCGTCGCTCAGTTGGGGTACCCAACGCGGCGACACAAAGGCGCTTACCTCAATTTCTCCCACACCGCTTACGGAAAGGGCATTGATGAAGGTAATCTTAGCTGCCGTGGGAATCGGTGCGGTTTCATTTTGCAGCCCATCGCGTGGGCCGACCTCAACGATTTGCATGGGAATTGACCTTTGCCTTTTTGTAGCCGGTAAATGGTTTTTCATGGTTATTTTTCGGGCCGTTCAAAGATTCGGCTTTTTACGTGTCCACTATTTCATTACTATATAGCAGTGGGGGTGAATTGTCAGGCTTCCCGCAGCATAAACTTACAAACCATCATGAAAGATACCGATGCGTGTCCTGCTGATTTCAGCCAACACAGAAAAAATCAATATGCCCACCCTGCCCATGGGACTGGGTAGCGTGGCAACGGCCTTGGTTGAGGCCGGCCATACGGTTCGGTTTCTCGACCTGATGGGCAAGGCGGACTGGCAGGTCCTGCTCCGCAGGACCCTGGACGAGGCGGCACCCGGAGTCATCGGTATTTCCATCCGCAATATAGATGATCAGGCCAGTGCCTCGCCCCGCTTTTTGCTGGAACCGGTCCGAGCGGTCGTGGGATGTTGCCGAACCCATACCCAGGTGCCCATTGTGCTGGGGGGCGCCGGCTACAGCATTTTTCCCCAGGCGGTGTTGGACTACACCGGTGCGGACATGGGCATCCAGGGGGATGGTGAAGCCGCGGCGGTCATGCTGCTTAAGCGGCTTGAACGATCGACCCCGTCCATGGATGTGCCCGGTCTGGTCATTCGGGACAAGGGACCCCAGGCTCCGCCGGAAGGGGTGCGTGATCTGGACCGGTTTGCGTTTCCCGGACCGCAGTGGTTCGATCCCCGGTTTGCCCGCAATCCGGACTACTATCTGCCCATCCAGACCCGGCGCGGCTGCCCGCTGAATTGCAGCTACTGCTCGACGTCAACCATTGAGGGACGCCTGATCCGCAAACGCTCGCCGGCAGCGGTTATCGAAACCCTCCGTCGCTGGTGCAGAGCGGGATATTCCCGCGTATATTTCGTTGACAATGTTTTCAACCTGCCCACACGATATGCTCAAGACCTGTGCCAGAGCATCGCAAAGGCGCACCTGGACATCCGTTGGCGGGCGATCCTCTATCCCGGCCGTGTGACCGCAAGCCTGGTCCGGTCCATGGCACGGGCCGGCTGCCAGGACATTTCCCTGGGATTTGAAAGTGGATCGGCGCCGATCCTGCGCCGCATGAACAAACGTTTCTCATTGGATGATATCCGCAAGGTGAATCGATGGCTGACCGATGCCGGCATCCATCGCATGGGTTTCTTATTGCTGGGGGGACCGGGGGAGACGCGCCAGACGGTGCTGGAGAGCCTGGAATTTGCCGATCGGCTGAAACTGGATGCCCTCAAGGTGACGATCGGTCTGCGGATTTATCCTTATACGCAATTGGCTCGCATTGCTGCGCACGAAGGCGTTATTCAGCCTGATAATGACCTGCTCCGCCCCGCCTTTTATATTGCCCGAGGGCTTGAGGGGTGGCTGCGCGAAACCGTCAGTGCATGGGCGGCCCAACGGCCCCATTGGATGATGTAAGCAATTGAAGAACGATTCATACCGTGATTCCGAACCCGCCGCATCGCCCGGCGAATTGTGCACGTGGCGGGAATCCAACTGCGCCCTGGCCCAGCTTTTGGCCAGACATCGACATGCACTTAAAGGGGCTATCGCCACGGCCGAGACAATCGGTCGCAGTATCGATGAACTGACGCCCCTGATGGTTGCTCTGTGTCGGCGAACCTGCCGGTTCTGTCCAGAGCCCTGCTGCATCACCAACACGGTTTGGTTCGATTTTCAGGATTTGTTGTTTTTTCACCTCACGGGTGCACCCATCCCCGATTGTCAGGCTGTTTCAGAGCCAAAAGAGGCCTGTCCGTTTCTGGGCCACCACGGGTGCAGCCAGCCCCCCCGCAATCGACCATGGATGTGTATCCAGTATCTGTGTCCGGCCCAGCGTACAATCCTTGAGCGGCAGCAGCGGACCGTATGGATCGGTCTTATGGATAAAATTGAATTCATTAAACGCCAGCGGCGCCTGATGGAAACGGATATTACCCGTTGCATCAAAAGCACTCACCGGATAAAAGCCAAACGGTAAGAAATCAGAAAATCCGAAGGAGATAACATGGCCGCTTTTTCCCGCTATATCGGAATCGACTACTCGGGTGCCGAAACCCCCGAGGCCAGCCTCAAGGGCCTGCGGGTCTATATGGCTGACCGGCAGACATTACCTGTCGAAATCGAACCGCCGCCCAGCCCGCGCAAGTACTGGACAAGGCGCGGGCTCGCCGATTGGCTGGTTGATCAGCTCGGTCAGGACCCGCCGACCCTGGTGGGCATTGATCACGGCTTTTCTTTCCCCTTACGCTATTTCGAGGTTCACCATCTACCACCCGACTGGCCGGCCTTTCTTGAAGATTTTCATCAGCATTGGCCCACCGATGAAGACAGCACGTATGTTGATTTTGTTCGTGATAGCGTCTGTGGTGACGGGGCGTCGCGAATGGGAAACGCGCGCTGGCGCCGGCTTTGCGAAGAACGCACGGGAAAGGCCAAATCGGTGTTTCACTTTGACGTGCCCGGGTCGGTGGCCAAATCCACCCATGCCGGACTGCCCTGGCTGCGCTTCATACGCCGCAATCTGGGCATGCAGGTTCATTTCTGGCCCTTTGACGGGTGGGCAATTCCTTCCGGGCGGTCGGCGGTGGCTGAGGTCTATCCATCCCTGTGGAGCCGGGATTATCCCCGTGAGGGTCGCACCGCGGATCAGCATGATGCCTATTGTGTTGCCGCCTGGCTGCGCCAAACCGACCAGGCGGGGGGGCTGGACGAATTCCTCCATCCGCCCCTGACCCCGCCCATGCAAACCGTGGCCCGGGTTGAAGGATGGATTCTTGGTGTCCTTTAGTGGTAGGCTTGACCCCTCAGTGAACCGCCAATCCACCGGTATTGCCGTGTTGGTGCATTTTGCCTAAATTATAGTCATTAAAATTAGGTAAATTACCAAATCAATCCAAGGAACGAAAAACGCATATTTTTCACTTATTCGCTTTTTGCATCGATTTCCGGTATAAAAAACAGTTTTCTCTCTCGTAATAATCATAAAGTAATAATTCTTGCAGAGAAAAAAGTGAGGAAAACGCGATGGAAGAGCATGTGAATGGTGTGCCGCAGGCTGAAAGTGAAACGTCGAAGTCGAAAACTCAAACCGGCGGGCAGGCATCGCTTCTGAAAATACCGGGAACCGATAAAGAAATTGACATTGGAACAATTAAACCATTCACCATCCACTGGTCGTTGATTATACTCGGTTACCTTCTTGCGCTGCTGGCCTTCACCCCGCTTGTAAAGGCAGCCATTGAGGCTTTCGACAATGCATCCTACATGAAATGGGTGACATTGGGAATCACCGTTATCGCGTTTATACTCTCTGTATTTCTTGTTTATAGAATTTGTTTTTCAGCGGAAAGCCGCGCCTATGGTGGCCAGGGGGTTCCTTGGGTTGGCCATTGTTCTCTTTCTTGTCGAAGCCACCGGTTTTACCGCCATGTACAGAAATCGTGTACCCAACCTTTTCTCTTGCTTCTTCACTCAAGAGCTGGGCCTCGGTGAAGCCCAAACGACATTCACCGATCCATCCGGCCATTCGTTGACCACGCGAATCACTACAAAACAATTTAACGCCCAAAAAAGCAGCGAGACGGCGAGTTTCTATACCATGGCGCTGCCTTATATCCCGCCGTCAACGGACAAGAATGACAGCGATAAAAAGATCGATCGTTCATATCGGCTCAATCTTTCCGTCAAGGACGATCAGGGCAAGGACGTCCTGTTTCTCTCACCCACCGACTTTGACCTGTTTCAAAACGGCGTCCAACAGGAAAATTACACACTGGATTTTGAAATCGGCGGTGTCAAAACCGGTCAGAACGTGATTTTGATTCTGGATCACAGCATTTCCAAGGGACCGGTGATGGATCAACTCAAACTGGCGGCCAAGGCCTTCATCGACTTGAAAAGCCATCGGGACAAGATTTTATTGATTCCCTTTGGTAGCAGCCCCGAGCCACAACCGGTATCGAGCGACAAACAGGTGCTCAAAGATCAAATCGATACCATGCCCAATGGTGGCGGCACCAATCTGCTGACATCGATCCTTGAGGGTTTCCGGCTCAGCGAGCAGTTGAAAGGGCCGACCACCATGGTTGTGATGACAGATGGCAAGGCCGGTGACAAAAGCAGGAAAAACATGGATGCATTGATGGATTGCCTGAAACGGCAGCAAATCCGGATCTATTCCGTGGGACTGGGAGAATCTCAAAAAATCGATGAGAATTTTCTGAAAAATATGGCCAAAGAAGGTGGGGGAAAATATTTTCAAACCGATGATGCCAGCCAGTTAAAACGCATTTACCAGAGCATTGGCGCCGAAATGCAATCCAAATACACATTGGCTTACTAGCCTCAAATACCGCCACCGGAGGTCAATATCACTGCGCCTGACGACGGCGGCCTGGTTATTTCTTCAACCCCTTTCACGGCCCAGGTCCCTAATCTCGAGCCGGCCGGCGTCGAGACACTGACGTTTTATGTGGATGAGACCGTGATTGCCGAACAACACACGTCAGACCCGCGCAGCTACTCGGTTCCCTTCGAACCCGCCCGCTTCGAACCAGGGCTTCACAGTCTCAAGGTCGTGGCCCGGGCCCAAAGCGGGCAACAGGCGCAGGACAGCATTGAAATCGATATTCAACCGGCAGTGGAATTGACCCTTGTCTCTCCAAGAGCCGAAGCCCGTGTCGGGGAAACAGCGGCCATCGAAGCTGATCTGATTATACGCAGTGATCATCCACCGGCCTCGGTCCGTTTTACCGTGGATGGTCAAGAGATCGGCACGGTGGCTGCAACGCCTTACGCCGTCAGCTGGGAGACTCGCTCTTTTTTTGCGGGGGAGCATGAAATTATGGCCCATAGCATATTGGCCGATGGCACCGCTGTGCAGGATACCCTCAGGGTTATGGTGGTCAAGGAAATGAGCATTGCTTTTGCTAATCCAGACAACTGGCAGGAGCTTGGCGGCAACGTACCGCTGGCGCTAACGATCTATAACGAAGATCCTGAAGATCCGGTCGCCCAGGTGTGTTACACCCTAAATGATCAAGCCCTGGGTCACGCGGGGCAGTACCCGTTTGATTATCAAATGGATGCCAGCGGCCTGGCGCCGGGAAACTATACGATCCGGGCTGAAGCCGAAACCAGGAGCGGAAAAGTCGCCCACGCCACGGTGCGCGGAACGGTGAGTACGGGCTATCTGGTGGTCGGCCGGCGGGGGGAAGACTCTGAGACCGCCGATACGAGCGCCAAGGCCAGGTTCTTCTTTGCCCCCCGTAATGTGGAAATCATCCTGGATGCGTCCAACAGCATGTGGGGCCAGCTTGCCGAAGGGTCCAAAATCGATATCGTCAAACAGGTGCTGGCCAACATTGTGCCCATGATTCCCTCGAAGACCCAGGTTGCCCTTCGGGTGTATGGCAGTGGGTCGCCGGTCAAGCGGGGGGACTGTAAGGACTCGCAGCTTCTGATGTCCCTTTCACCATTGAATCGTGAAAAACTGTTGAAACAGATCCGGTCCATCCTGCCCAAAGGTAAAACCCCCATTGCTTACAGCATCAACCAGGCACCAAAAGATCTGGCTGACGCCTACGGTGCCTGCGTCGTGCTACTGATTACCGATGGCATCGAAAGCTGCGACGGTGATCCGGTTGCAGCCGCCGCCATGCTGAAAAAAAATGGCATCAAAGTCCGACTGCATGTCATCGGTTACGATGTGGGCAGCGACGCCGACCGTGCCACGCTGACGAGTATCGCCCGAGCCGGCGGCGGGGCTTTTTTCACAGCATCCTCGGGCGCTGAGCTGGCAGATGCCATTGTGGAAGCCGCAACCATCGATTTCCGGGTTGTCGACAGCCGCAAAAAAACCGTATTGAAAAGCGTTGTGGGCAGTCAACAGCATCAATTGAAAATCGGAACCTATACGGTGATCATCGACCTGGATCCCCCGCAAGAATTATTATCCATCCAAGTCTCAAGGGATCGGACCACGAAAATCACGATGATACAAAACGGTGATGAAATCAGGTATGAGCTGATTGATTAGCGTTGCGGACGGATTTGCTATCTCAACCCTAGTGTTGCAACCGTGGGATCAAGACAGAAAATAGTATTATTAAGGGAAAGGTTCGTAGACCGTGTCTTGGATGCGGTGGGTAGGGAGAAGGTCTTTCCAAAATGGATGCACCTTCTCACTCGACCCACCCTCCATAGTCTCAACCAGTGGGCTTTCCCCACATGATTTTTTATAAGCGCTTTTGGGGCACTCTAAAAGCGCCGTTGTACTGAAAACGATTGCGAATCGGTTGCGCTACTTCTTTTTTGTAATCAGATTATTTGACCCGGTCGAAACAATGTCCGGTTTTTCTCCTCTGGACGCAACCGTCCACGTTACCCGGTTTCCGCTACCAAGGGCACTGATGGCACCGACCCGTTCTATTTTGGCATGGTTGTCTGCACCGATTATAATTAGTGTATCGCAGGTACCTTTAAAACGAACGGTATTGCCACTGCCATTGATACTTAGTTCGGTGCTTTCTCCCTGGCATGTGATGGTATTTTCACTTCCATTAATGACCACATTTTCGCCATTACAAGACAGATTAAAGGTCTTATCATTGTCGTTGATAACATGCTCTTTCTCAGCTGAACTTTTTGCCAACAGACCTGCAGCCCCACTGCCACCGGAAATAGCTTTGGTGCCTGGGACCGAAACGCCCCCATTGGCATCTACGTTAACACCGGGAGCGGCAACGGATCCATCTGTTTTGACTTGAACGCCCGGTAACCTGTCTGAATCATTAGCCGATACAGTTGAGCAAAAATAAAGGCAAACCAATAACATCCCTGTCCATCCTACACGACCTCTCCGCATCTTCAGCTCCTTTTTTAAGGTTGAAAAAATAGTGATGAGTAATTGCTCAAATGTTCTGGTGGTATCAGCTTGGGTAAGGGCTCGCGCAAAAATAACTTCACATTTTCAGCGCCCATCCATCCCGCTCAGCGGTGTTGCGAAAACACGGAATATGCCTGATATTCCTTTGTCTTCGCGCCTTGCTGAGCGGGCGCCTGAACACTGACAATTTGCGAATTTATTTTTGCGCGAACCCTAAATGAAACGGCCTAACTCTTAACCAAATAAAAAGCGATAGTCAATGTTGTCGTCCAAAATGTTTATGAAAATCATGCTGATAGAGGGTGGCTGAAAAATTTCCAAAATGACAGCACGATGGCGATGAGAGAATAATGATTTATAATTAAATCATAAGAATATGATCTATTTTGTAGTGGACTGCACCGGAGGTTGAAACCAAAAGTGATAACCAGATATGTCTCATAGAAGGTGGGCATGGCCATTGGCGATTTTTCTCAGTCTTTTTTATGCAGCGGTGGGGTACAAGGATGAGATGAACAGATAAAGCCGAGAGAAAAATAGAGAACTTTCTGAAAATTGCAGCGCTTCAATTGCTGGGGCGCCTGTACCCTGGCGGCACTATGCCCCCCCTTTTTTTTGCAACAGCCTTAAGGGTGACAGCGCCAAGGTGCCAAGGGCAAAGGCCTGTTTTTTATCGCAACTTGCCAAACGATCGAAAACGTGGCAAAATATTTCAAAAAATAATTCATATTTTTGCAGAAATAGCCCGCGCTACCCATATACCGCTCGACACTCACGCCTGTGCTCCTTGAAATTTTATGATTTTTACGCGCTTGCTTAATTTTAGTTCGCCAAAGATTTTTTCAACCCAAGAACCAAGGTGGATTAAATGTATGATCTATTTATTGAAAAAATAAAAGAAATCGATCATTTCCTGTCCAATATGCAGGAAAGCGATGACAAAAAGGTAATGATTGACAGGGTCAAGAATTTAAAAGCGGCAATGCACAATCTATTCGAGCAAGCCGATGATTTACAAGGTTTTTTAAAGGAGTTTTCCATAAAGGTATCCACTGAGGAAGACCGTAAATTCCTCAATGGGTCTATTGATATGTTGTATGATTTAAAAGTCCTTTCATCTGGACTGGTCGGCATGGAGCAGGTGCTGATGAGCTCTGGAATGTACAGGGGGCATGATAGCCAAATGTAATATTACGGAACATAAGCTCGAAAGAATAGGTCACTGTACAAAAGGCGCTATGTATGGGCATGCGTGTGAATGCCCCGCTGGACTACTCTTCCAACTTCTTCGTTCATTCCACCGCTCAAGGATCCACCACTTCGGCTCTACCGAATACATTTTTCAGAATCAGCGTAAGATTAGAAAAACGATGGGTTGGGGGGTGCTGGCCGAAGTATTTTAGTCGTGTCCGGGGGGCTTTTGAAATCTGCATTGACACCCCCATTTTTTCTTCTATAAATCAAGAAAAATCCAATCAAAACAATAGATAGCAGTTTTACGACTTGTATGTCTTTTCCAGCCTGCGTGTTGACACTTTGTAAATCATTTGTCTCTTGACCATTGGCATTCGGTGTGATTGTTGAATCAGAAGCTGGTACCGGCTGAGTGGATACTGTTGGGAAAGGCAGTTGAAATAAGCTTTGATCATCGAATTCAGCATTAAGCAAATAGTCGGATTGACAGGCTAATAGAAAAAAAAGAAATCCTATTATTCTGAGAAGATCGTTTTTCATGAGTTTCTCCTTGATATTTATCTTTACCAAGTCGGTAATACGAATGACACTGGCTGAATTAATCAATCAAACTATTTTTTATCACACCTCCAGTTTTCCAATGGCCGTTTGTAAATGCGTTTTGATTTACAAACTGTATAGCTAATGAAATAAGCATTTTGTATGCCAACATGTAAAAAGTCTGGTAACCTATGGCTATAAATGAATTTTGACGAAACGTGGAGCAGGGGATAATGCTATTCTGTGATAGTGACTATGTAGTAATTTACATAGTTGGATGTGGTAAAATGTGAAATAGACTGCTATCTGATCAATTAAGCGGATTTATGTTTTTGCTCCCAAAATATCTCTATTTCTGGTAAAAGTATACTTTTAAACGTGAATAAAAAGAGAGCTTGAATGATAAGGTTGTTTTTATGTTTGGTATTAGAGGCGGAAACAGATACTTGGTAATTTGCTGGCGTTCTTTTTTAATTGTGATCATAACCATCGTGATTACGGCCTGTGCAAAAGAGAGTACGATCTCCGGGAACACGCCAGCCCCGCAAAAAGATGATTTCCTCAACACTGTAATCCCTTCCATCCCGTTTACCATTCAGTCGGGAGCATTTCGAAGCTCACTACGCGCAGAACGCATGACCAATGGATTGCAGGAAAAAGGACTGGACGCCTATTTTTATGAGGATAAAAGCGGTTTCAGCAAGGTGCGCTTTGGACGCTTCAATTCAAGAGCAGACGCATATGAGCGTGCGCGTGCACTGAAAGCCGAAGGCGTCATCGACACCTTCTACATTCTCAAACCCTTCAAAAAGTCCAAACCAACGCATAAGCAGTCTCTCAAAGAATCTTATCGTAAAGGATTGGAAAAAAGGTTGGTTGAAACCGCTAAAGGGTTTATTGGAGTGCCATACCGCTGGGGAGGAACAACGGCCAAAAATGGTTTCGATTGCAGCGGATTGACCATGACGGTATATCGCTTGAACGGATTGGAACTGCCCCGTAAAGCCTCGTCCCAATATCGGACAGGAAAGCCTGTATCCAATCATGCGCTCAAACCAGCGGATTTGATTTTTTTTGCCACAAATGGAGATGATCAGATTTCCCATGTAGGAATTTATAGTGGTAAGGGCAAGTTCATCCATGCTCCCGGTCGTGGCAAGTATATTCGAAATGCTTCTTTGTCCAATGCTTATTTTAAAAAACACTATCGAGGGGCGAGAAGATATTTTTAATTGTCTTTTGCCTGCGCCCTCAGGTCGTGCTTGCTTTCCCCCCAGGTTGCAACGCTGGGGGGTTAGTTTTCATCTCCGATCTTTAGCATTTTTTACAATCAGACGATATCGAATTCCCGTGATCCAAGCACCGCCGTCTGTTATAGTGACAAGCTGATTTCATGCCATGTTGAATCGGATGTTGTAGGGTATCGTATGAATCGCCCGATCCGCCAGTCGCCGAAACCTGTTGGACCTGACCAGACTCATGCTCAACTTGTACAGCCATTGATAATAGATTGACGGCATCACATTCACAGTTCTAAGTTCAAAAAGTTCTGCTTCGGCCCAGTAATACAGATGTAACCTGTTCAATCGGTATGCTATGTTTCTTACTGGCAACAATATGGCTTTTTTTAGACGTTTCATAGTCCACCCCCCGGTGTGACAACAGCTATCCCGCTACATCGATTCCCATGTCACATCCTAAATGTTCATCTTTGTTTTCACAGTCGAAATTCTTTTCCCGGGTGTCAACGTGTCCTTCACTATCGTCTGTCCAGTAATCCTGAGTTTTATTTTCGGCCATGGTATCACCTCATTGGTTTTATCGTTGTGGTATTCCCTTTTTGCTTGAATAAAAGGTACAGCATCAAGAGAAAAGTGCAATGTGAGCCGGTTGAGCGTGTGGTGGTAGGTAGATACTATCAATATGGGATGCGTGTGGTAGTGTCCGGTCTGTGGTGACTGCGGGGACATCATTAACTGGCGAGGGACAATGAGGGATCTAAGGGGCACTGAATCCTATTATTTGTACATCCAGCTTAATCTGGCCCGCAGGCGCCACAACCAATGCTATTCATTTGTTCTTTTTCATATTCTTCAGCTCTTCCAGAATGTCTTCCGTGCTTTCGTCCCCGAGATCGCTAATCTCATAGTACGCTTTGGTCTCTTTGACAGGCGCTTGAGGATCAGGAAAAGAAATTTTCTTTATCGCCGGTGATGATGCAGGACGTTTCTGGATTTTTCGTGTCGGTGGGTTCGTCACCCGCACTCTATTTTCGGGCTTTAGCGTGCGCAGGAGCGCGGTCGGGTCGGCAGCGCCACCATCTACCGGAAGGTCTGGGTCATTTTTTTCCTGACCGGTGTACCAATCGGTCCGATTGTCCATCCATGTGCGATAACGGCCAAATGACCACATTCGCTCCTGGGCGCCGGTTTGAATGACATCACCCAATTTATGGTATTTGCCCTCTCTGACAACCGATTTGGCCGTTAAATTGCCCAATAGAATTTCGCATTCAGGCACCCGCAGATTTCGTTCAGGCATAAAAACGAGCCGCTGGCAGACAACGGCTTGCAGCGTATCGGCCAACTGCGCGCGGATGCTGTCCTGAATTTCAGCCGGAAAGGCGCAGACAATACGCTGCAATGCCTCGGCCACGGTTCCCGAGTGAACCGTGGCAAAAACCAGGTGACCCGTCTCTGCGGCACCTAACGTCTGATGCATCACATCAGGCTCCCGCATCTCACCCACCATCAGAACATCCGGATCCTCACGCAGGGCATCGATCAGCCCCTGATAAAAAGAGGGGGTGTCGCGCCCGACCTCGCGCTGCCGGATAAAGGCGCGCTGCATCCTAAAAAGATATTCAATGGGGCTTTCAATGGTGAGGATGTGCTTGGATTGTTTCTTGTTGATTTCCTGAATCAAGGCCGCCATGGTGGACGATTTGCCGCTTCCCGTGGGACCGCTGATTAAAACCAGGCCATGGGAGCATTCTGTAATCGCCATCAGATCCGGATGGAGATTCAATCTTTTCAACGTCGGCTCAACCGTTGAGAAAACGCGTATGGCCATACTCAAACCGCGAAACGTTTTAAAGATATTGATGCGACAGCGTATGCCGGCAATATTGGCGGACAGGTCAAAAGAGCCTTGATCCACAAACCGGGGCCACCCGGCCTCACCGATCAGCTTACGCCCGATGCTTTCTATCATGTTTGCATTTACAGGATCACCACGCCGAATCAACTCTCCACCAATACGCATCATCGGTGGCAAGCCGGCCTCCAGATGCAGGTCACTGGCTCCTGCGGCTCTGGCCGACTTGATCAACGCACCAAGCATTTCCTCTCCTTCCAGCAGTTGCAAAGCGATTTTGGTTAATTTATACGATTCCCGTTCCTATGTGTGCAGCACTATGCGTATAACGTCACCCGGGATGGTATTTCAAGGGGATTGCCGGGCAAATTGCACCTTTTTAGGATAAAGAGAAAAATTGTTCCATTGACAATGGCTGAGAATCCCCCAATTAGATCGGCAACCACGAAACCACAAATCTCCTGTTCGGCTGCTTCATTGTGTATGGTGGAGGTGTTTGCCTTGTTTTGATGCAATAAATTAATTGTAAAATGATATAAGGTGGTTATATCCCAACAGCATTCCTTTATGCTTCATTTTGATTCGATGCTTTCCTGCATTGTTCCGGTAAACCATTTTTGTGAAAAATACTAACCGTCATGAATGAATAGAAATAATTCTAATGGCATGTGGATTGCTTGTTAAGCTGCTAAGAGCAGTCATTCAACTTCTGGCATTCCATGCGACAGAGGTTACGGAGGTAAACAAAATGAAACGATTAACGAAAGCTGTACTGTTTCCGGTAAGGATTATCGCCTATCGTTTGAATCGTGTTCGTTTGTATTATTGGGCCGATCGAAAGTTGTATGAGTTGCATGCCGTGTGTGTCATGCCGTTTTGGTATTATCAATGGCTTTACCATGCATGTCTATGGGGAGTGAAGTTTCAAAATTTTAGATGCCTTGCCTACCGGGCGATCCATACGATTCCCTATCAGGTCCGGTTTCAAATCGCGTAAGGCAGGCATTAATCGTTTTGACATGATTCCATTCAATGGGTTCGAACGCTTTTCCGGATAAAGCTTTAGGAAAGATCTGAGAGTCCGATTGAGAAGTCTGGATCAGGCTCTGAGGAATAGCCAAATCGTACCGCAATTTGTGGTAAACGGATGACCCACCGCATACAGGAGGCAGAAAGGATGGTAGCCGATGGCCATGAACTTTAAGATTTTTCAGCTTAAAAGCAAGTACAGCGTTCATCTTAGCCTCAATGGAGACTTTGACGGTAGCTCGGCCCACGAGCTGATCAACACATTGCAGTCATACGGCGCGGAAGTTCACCAGGTTTTCATTAATACCAATGGATTGACATCGGTCCATCCTTTTGGTCAGGTTGTGCTCTATCGCAATCTGCCTGTTATGCGCGGTGGTTCCCAGAACCTTGTTTTTCTTGGCGATCATCGGCGGCGACTTTCCAGACCGTGGATCCAGTAAACTCAATGTTGCCTGCCCCTTAAGGACGACAGGACCAAGGCGCCAAGGGCGAAGAAAGGCGGATATATACAATATTGTGCGGACCATTTTGCTGAATCGTGCAGGATAGTCGAATTTTTTTCCTGCGCCCTTATAATCACCCGATTTCAGTAAGGAGAAAAATCGAGATTGTTCGCCATTATTTTTCGCTCCAACCGATCGGCCTTCTATAACGTATCCCTACCTTTTTGACCAACGGCAAATCGTCCATCCTCCTCCTGGTCTGATTCAGACATACCTTACTCCCATTCCTAAAAAAACGGGAGTCCTTTAATTGTATGGTAATATATTGATAATATTTATAATAATCTTTTTTAACGGTGGCAAGGTAAGGATTTTATCTGTGCACCCGATTCCCAATAAGACTTCATATCTCTTGTGCATAAACAAAGATAGACTTAATATTGATACATGCTCGACCAATCCACATGTTCAAATCCGATCTAACGAATTGTTCATAGATAAAACCGTCGAAAAACGCATTTCCCGCTGCAGATGCTGAAAAAGACAACAGGTTGACTGAGATCGTGCCGGAGACGATGCCATTCTGGAAGCCGGGCAAAATTTCGGTGTCATGCCTTTTCATTTCATTAAGATGAAATAAACCCAAAAAGGAGGATGGTCCTATGAAAAAACTGGTATACATTTTTATTGCAGTGTGTCTGGCCATTTCTGTTTCATCAACTGTTTATTCCATTGAAGAAGGCAGCGTTTTTACGATTAAACTCCGAGAATGGTTTCCGGGAATTAAGACTGGAGGTATGACAGTCGGTGCTTTGGCTTCTGGAAATTTTTTTGACAGTGACGGCAACAACGCTGGTTGGGTCAATATATCCTGGAACCATGATGGTCTCGGGATTGAGGAATGCGGAAAAACAACTACTCTGATAAGAATAAAGATTGTGATGAATTTCTATGATGGTGGGCGGTTAGTTCTGGTTGGACCAGCTGATGGCACCGTAGGTGCCTTTTGGGGCTATGATGATCCTGATCCAGAATGTTACGATGGAAATTGCCCCATATTCAGCTACTCAGATTTTCTCGACCCCAATTTAACCCCTGCTGATGCGTTGGAGTCCTGTACAGTAGGGAATCCCAATGCAGCATATATTGCACAAGTCCCTGAATTTCCGGTTGTTCGTCAGTGGTTTGGCTCCTACGGGACAAGATTCCGTAGAGGGCATGTGAAAGGGTTTCTCGACCACACGCCGATAGTAAGCCCTGCAGTGGTTGGAGAGCTGGTTCTTTATTAGATTATGGCAACAAAGGCAAAAAGAAGATTAGTCGAAGTGGAATCGATCTCACCGGTACCGACCTGTAAGGTAAGAAAATCTTACTTGACAGGGTAGATAAAATACGAAAAGAAAATGAGCTTAACCTCGGGATGAGGCGAGCAAGGCGCTACGATAGTAATGGGATAATCAGGTAAATCAATGTGCCGATGATTTGTCTGCTCTTTTGTGGGAGATTTCAAATGAAAACACATTATATCAAGGCCCTAACGACAATTATTCTTATTGCATCTTCGCTGATCATTCTTCCAACGCACCAGGCCGTTACAGCAGACAAGCTGTTGACGGAAAAGTCACCATCGGACAGCGGCGTGATCAGAGCGTTCGGGGTATCAGCGCCAAATCAGAATAAATTTAATGCGATTACGTCGGCTAAAGCGATTGCCCAGGCAAATTTATTAAGCAGGATACAATCGACGTATATCGATCGCATTGTACAATCGAAGGGCGATGAAATTATCGAAGAAACCATTCGAACCCGTGTTCAAGGCGTAATCGTCGGCGCATTTTCATGCGGCTCAACATACCATGCCGACGAAGGATATGCCGAAGTTTGTCTCGAAATTAAGCTTAACGGCGAAGGCGGGTTATATGAAGCGCTCTATTCGCCGATCTCGAAAAATGCCACCAGGCCACAGGAAGCGACCAATGGTCAATGATGCAGCTCGGATGATCGTCGGTCAGACTTGTTGTTGAGCCCCCAACGTGCCCGTCCAAGGCACGTTGGGGACTTTTTTCAATTTTTGTCAGTTGGTTAATCTGGTGACCCGCACTTTAATGGGTGACGCCGGGTCAAGTCTCCCAGCAATCCGTCTGCGGTTGTGGCAATTGATAGCTCAATAGCGTCCGAATATGTCTGTCAAACCCGCCTTCCTCCTGGTCCTCGAGTTTTTGGACCTCCTGTCTTATCTTCTCGACGATATCCCTATTTAGTACAACATCCAACGGCGTTTCCCGGGGGTAGGACCGTTGGATCAGTGAAAATGCCTGCTTTTGCTCCCGGCTCAAGGAAAGATACCGGTCGATCTCTTCGATCATCGCCGCTTTTTTCTGATCAAGACGCCCATCCACTTGCATCAGGAGGTTCATACTAAAATCCCCGCACCGGAAATGGGTCGGCATTTCATCCAGGTTTTCCAGGAGCAGGCGAATCTCTTCGACCACTTCCTCGTCGTTCATGGGTGCAAATGTGCCGTTATCGATCATCTTTTGCATCGGCGATAGGGGATGCGCGGCAAAGGTTCGCACCCGAATGTATTCCGGACGGATTTGATTTAGCAGCCGTGCTGTTTCTAATGCGTGCTCCCGGCTTAACTCTTTTCCCCCAACCCCCGGCATAATGTATTCGGACAAGGAAATGTCGGACGCCACCACCTTGCGTCCTCCCTCAAGGATATCCTCCGGCTGATTTCCTTTATTGATGAGCTTGAGAACTGCCGCCGAGCCGCTCTCCATGCCCGAATGGATCCGGCGCAGGCCAGCCTTGGTTAACCGCCGGTAGTCATCCTGACTTTTCAGTTTCATCGACTTTGCACGGGCATAGGTGGTGATTCTTTCAACGTTTGGAAAAATTTTTTTGATATAGGTCATAATTTCTACCAGCTCGTCCGCCGGTAGAATCAATGTGTCGGCGTCTTGAAGAAAGGCAGCGGTAAACCGGTGGGCATAACTTTTATAAGCTTGCGCCATCATGTCAATGTCTCGCTTCACCTCCTCGACCGGTCTTCTGGAAAACTTCTTGCCTTTGAAAGGCGGACAAATATGGCACCGGTTCCATGGACAATTCCGCGTCACCCGGACAAGCAAACTCGACGCTTCATTGGGCGGTCGTATAGCACCTTGTTCAAACATGCGATCACTCCTGATTCGTTGTCAATATATAAGTCATGTAGAAAATCCTCGATAGAGAGTTTTGGTTCCCTTGGAATTTCTCTGCCTCTTTTAGCAGCATTCTTGCCTTTTTCCAACCGCCCACCCTACGAATCAGCCTACCGCCAATTATTGGTTACTCTTCCACAACCTGATAAACATTGTTTGCCAATGGGCTGGTGAAATAGATCGCGCCGGATTCAGAAACGGCAATGTCGGACAGCGGGCTGGCCGCAGGGCCTTGCGGGCTTGATGCCAGAATGTTGGGTGATAATGTCTGGTTCGCACTTAAGATCGGTGGCGATTGTTGCGGTTGATCGAATCGATCAAACATAGCGGTATGGGTGCCAAGCCACCTTCCATGTGGCAGGACGTTATCAACCGATACACAAAGAGATGAAAAAAATAATAAAACGTTCGCTCGATTTTATTTCATCTCCGATCCTAAATAGTGCCCATCGAGAAATAGGCAAATTTGGTCGAGATCAAGGCGCCCGAAAAATTTAACCACAGGCATATGGTTGATATTCCGAGGATTAAATTTTTCGCGTAACGCCGATATCGGGCAAATTGGGCATTTCTGGATGGGCACTAAATAACAACGGCTGGTATGATCTGTAGGGCAATCATAAGGTCTGATGGTACTTGGTACGGTCGCTTTCAATCCCATGTTCAAGCAGATCGATGTTGAAAATATTTCCCATCGGCATGGAATAAAAAAGGGACCCCCTCAACTTTCTGAAGGAATCCCTTTATAAGTTAAATAACGAGGCGTTAGACCTTTGTCACGTTGGCTGCTGCAGGCCCCTTGGGGCCCTGCTCAATGTCAAACGTAACCCGGTCACCTTCGGAAAGAGATCTGAATCCTGTAGAATTGATTGCCGAATGATGAACAAAAACATCAGGCCCATCTTCTTGCTCGATAAAACCAAAACCCTTGCTGTCATTGAACCATTTCACGATACCACTTGCCATACTAAAGTTCTCCTTAAAAAAATAAAAAAATGTTTCAAACTCAAGGTGTTATATCGGCAATTAGACAAACCCCTGATCGGAAACAAGGCCGCCAACACCGGAGGCCCTTTGTAATTGGTCCATAATACAACATGATTTAATGATAGCAAGTTATTTTTTTGGTAACTTTCTTCACTTCAGGTTGGATTTTGACCATTTTTTATTTCATTGTGGTGATAAAGCAACCACCACCGCCGCCACTATCGTCGGCATTATCGTCGCTATTGTGGTCACCAGCGGAGCCTTCTACATAAACTTCATCAACATTTGCTTTAAAATAGCCTGATTCGCCCGGATCAAGATAGAGTCTTGAGCGCAAGGCTCGATGTTCACCATGCGGCGTATATTGTTCAGTGGCTATGTCATAGGTGATTGTTTCACCATAGCTATAGCACGAAGAGAACCATCATCTTCCATCTGCAGACGAAGTTGGGCAAAGACGTCACCTTCATAACCTGGAAAATTGATATGCGCCAACAGATCGATTGTTTGCCACCAGTCGGAGTGTCCGTTTTAAAACGGTCGATTCAGTCAATTCGAAATGGGGGGCTTAACCGACAGGAACGGTGATATCGTTTTCGCTTCTTGTGTTTCTTCTCTAATAGAAGGGCCCGAGAGCAAATTTTTGACTTTATTAACCAGGGTCGCATTGGAAAAGGGCTTGGTTAGGTAGTCATCGGCACCCAACGTTAATCCCTTGGCAATGTCCATTTCACTTTTCCGATCTGTTAGAAAAATCACTTTTATTTTTTCCCATTCAGGATTCAACCGTATAATTTTACACACCTCAAAACCACTGATGCCAGGAAGCATGACATCCAGGAGGACTAAGTCAGGAATATTTTTTCGGATCAACTCAACCGCATCTTCTCCCGTTCGTGCAGCCAAAACATCATAACCATTTTGCTGCATTAAGAACTCCAGAGGAACGACGATGCTCGGTTCGTCATCTACAATGATTATTTGTTGAGTCATGCCTTACACCTCTATCCCGCGTGATCACTCGGATTGACCATTGCTTCAGCACTGGTTTTTGAATCAAATAGAGCTGTGATGGTTTTGTTGAACAATCGCAAAACAACGCTTTGGGAATCCTTTAACCTCAAGTCCGAATGGTATGGTATCTGTGTGTCCGGCGTTATCGGCCGTATGGCAAACCAATATAGACTTATTAATTTGCCTGTCAAGCGGTTTTTTTTGCAATGCACAATAGAAGCACAGCAACGTATTGATCGCAGGTTCCGTTGTTTGTGACCCTTAAAAAAATCAATTTTATGCCGATAAACCGATCGCTTGCGGCGGGGGCACCCATTTAATTTATTTAATTATAGTTGTTGCGGTGCAGCACGTATTGTGGCAGAAACACACGAAACGTCTTGCTGATTAGGAAAGGAGCGCAGATTATTTTTTTGATCCCAATTCCGTAAATCAAAAAAGATATTGACAAGGCTATAAGTACATAATATGTAGGACCAAAAATGTAGGACCAAAGTAATTCGTTCCATTGCTTTTGATCAAGTCCAGCTATACTACATCAAATCTGGAAGTTTTATCTCGTATATAAATAGTATGGAGCATCTTTCCGTTTCGTGACGAATTATTTTATTGCTCTGGGAGTATGAATTTATTTTTTCGAAAACACAATAACTTGGAGTGCAGCCGAATCAACGCTAAATGGCGTTATACCGATTTGTCGGCAATCGCATAACCCTATATGTTTATATAAATTTCTCTAAGCTTTTTCCTTTTCCCATGTGACCTGTTGCGAACCTGTGATGTCCCGAGGATTATGCTGCAGTATTTTTTTGTTCCAATCGACATTTGACTATCTTAATTCACATATAGTTCTGTTGCGCTGAGAGCCTGTTTGAGAAAAGGCGCCTCTTTTTTCAGCCGTAATGAAGTTCGCCATTTCATTCAGGAAACGGCGAAGGGACAGGAATATTTCCATTACTTTTTTTTAAAATACAGCTTTCATTAGGGAGGAATGGTAGAAGATGAAACAGCTCACCGGGGCAGACGAGATGTGGTTCTCATTGGAATCATCTAACACCCCCATGCTTATCAGTGATGTTCATATCTATAATCCAGCTGCAGCCCCTGGGAATAGCGTATCCCAAAAAGACATTTTAAACTACATAAAGGAACGCTCAGATTGCCTGCCGATGCGCGAGAAACGATATCCCGTGCCTTTTCTCGCCGACTACTCATATTGGGTAGAGGATGAAACGTTCGATTTGAAAAACCACATTCATTTCAGTACGCTTTCCAAACCAGGAACATGGAAGCAATTTTGTTCTGAGGTTGAGCGCATCATTTCGATACCATTAGATATGTCCCGGCCTCTTTGGGAAATGCACGTAATCAAAGGATTAAACAAGATAGACGGTGTTCCAAAGGGTTGCTTTGCCATGATTCATAAGAAGCATCACGGTCAGTTTGATGGATCATCAGAGTGTGATCCATACACTTGATCCGGCAACGACGGAACTCCCACCCAAGCAACCCATCGCTGCAGATAAAACGCCTGATCAATTGGATCTTTTCTGGCAAACCATTCTCAGAAACACGATGATTAAGCCTCTTGAACGGATGAATTTTTTCTGTCGGGTACTGCCCAACCTTCAGGAAGCAATGAGCGCAGCCATTTCAAATGCACTGAAAATGGGCACGGCGGTCCGAACAAGATTCTCAAAAGCAATCCCATCGTTGTCCCGCGTTGTCGAGGCCAAAACTTACTCCATGTAAGATATTCAACAGTTTCGGAAACTCGTACCTGGAACGACAGTCAATGATGTTGTCATAACAATTTTCTCCGGGGCGCTTAGGAAATACCTCATGCATCACAATGAACTTCCGAAGGCGTCGCTTCGCGGACTTGTTTCCATCGCAGTCCGAAAAGAAAAGGAGATTGGGACCGCGGGAAACAAGGTCTTTTCTATGGTTACCGTTACCCATACCGAAGTGGATGATCCGGTCGAACGCCTTGCAAAAATACACGAGGCAACCAATGATTCAAAAACGTTCACCAATGCCATCTGAGGCAGAGCGATGAATGAAATGCTTGAGTTGGCGCCTCTGTCGATGATTGATTACAGCATTCAATTTTCTCAAGGCATTAAACTGGCGAACTACAATGCACCGTTATACAGCGGTGTGGGCATCAGCAACGTCCCTGGTTCTCGTGTACCGCTTTATTTTTGCGGGGCACAACAGATCCGATGCTTCAATTGGGGATTTCTAATGGATGGAATGGGGCTTTTACTGGCTGCGGGTAGTTATGGCGACGAATTGGTCTTCTCGGCATTGAGCTGCCCTGAGATGATGCCGGATCCGGACTTTTTTGCGGATTGTATTCAAAAATCGTTCGACGAACTCAATGGTGCAACAATGAAACACACGGATAAACCCCCAAAGAAATAGCAACACCCTGAAAAAGGGTTTTAAACTGTTGCGGTTATTAAATGTGCAAATGGCCCTGCTATCCGTTCGACGACTCGCGCGAGGATCCGACAATCGATTGACCTGAACGTTCTGCCCTCTGTTGATATTGAAAGCTAACAGCGGCGAAAAGGAATGCCCTATTAGCCGTAACCCGTAACCCGCAAACCGCATCACATCGGGACATCATTTTGTATGTATAAATGCTGACCGGTCGGACGGTCATGTCGGTTTATCTACATATCATCATCGCAAGGAGGCAGAAAATATTATGGAAAGACATGCATGCTGGCAACAAATTTGGCCGGAAGGAGTGCCGCGTCACAATGATGTGAAAAAACCATTTACCGAGTATTTTTGGGATCGGGTATCCGAGCAGCCGGATGCCGTGGCTCTTGATTTCTATGGGTATGAGATCCGCTACGGCGAACTGAACAAACTGATAGACCAATTTGCCAATGCTCTGATTGACAGGGGATTGGCCAAGGGCGATCGGGTTGGCGTTTTCATGGATAAATTGACAGCGGTTCATTTTATTCTCGCCGAAGTGTGTGGTAATCGTCTTTTTGAGGGTATAATTAAATCCATTATCTATCTGACCCACCGAATCGTCAAAACGCTGTTGGCAGATTTGTTGAGACTTCACGGTGTCGGAGAGCATGACGACATTGTTGAGGCGGTTTTGAAAGGTGATCCGGAAGCCGCCGCAACGGCCATGGCCCTCCACGGGAAAAAATTCGGCGATGTATTTCTTGAATTGGAGCGGTCAGAAGGCTGGATATGGGGCTCACCGTCTGAGAAGCCCACCGATTAAACCCCTTTTTTAATAAAGTTTGAGTACTCTTTCTGGCGAAAGGACAACAATGCCAAGTTTGCGGAGCTGGTTTTGCCGTTTAATAATTAAAAAAGTGATTTCACCAAAACTGAACAATTTGCAATCCATCGATGAAACCAGAAATTTCATGGAAAAGATGGCCAAATATTCGAAACTTCCACCAGGCACACAAATCGAAAAAATCACGCTAAATGGGATCGCTGCTGAATGGATTTATACAAATACGGCACATGAAGAAAGGGTTGTCTTATTTTTACATGGTGGCGGCTATAACCTTTGCTCCATTAATACGCATAGAGAATTGGCATCATACATTGCACGGGAAAGTGGTGCAAAAGTACTGCTCATAGATTATCGCCTTTCCCCGGAACATCCTTTCCCGGCTGCTTTGGAAGACGCTGTCTCTGCATACCACTGGCTACTTGGCAATGGACTGAGCGGAAAAAATATTGCCATTGCCGGCGACTCAGCAGGCGGTGGATTGACCTTGGCTACAGCAATTTCGATACGTGATGCGGGAGATCCGCTACCATCATCAATAGCATGTATTGCCCCATGGACAGATTTATGCATGACGGGCGATTCAATCCAAACAAAGTCAAAAATAGACCCTTTAGTAAAGATTCATTCCGCAAAAATCTGGGCAAAAAACTATATCGGTGATAATGATCCCAGTGATCCACGCATTTCCCCGTTATATGCGGATCTAAATATTTTCCCGCCATTGCTGATTCATGTGGGCACTGACGACATGTTATTAGACGATTCAAAACGCATTGCGCAGAAGGCTGAAGAATCGGGAGTCAATGTTGAATTAAAGATTTATGAGAAAATGTGGCACGTTTTTCATTTACAAGTAAAAGCCATGCCTGAGGCAAAAAACGCTATCGCTGAGTTTGGCGCATTTATAAAAAAGCATTTTGATGATTGACTGCTCAGTCTTCCAATTTCACCTCGACCTTGCCTGGGTACCATAAAGGATCGTATCCGGGGCTTTGTTTGATAAAATGTTGCATTGCACAATTTTTCTATTGACATATCATATCTGGTGATTATTATCAGATAGCTAAAACGATTGTTGTGTTTTATTGCAACGCGAAATATATATCAAATTTTTCAAATGAAAGGCGCGCTGAAATGATTTACAGCCAAATCGCGAAACAGACCGTTACTTTCCAAAAAACCGCTTTTGCCAACTGGTACAACGCCGTGACAATCATCCAAGACCAGTCCGCCATGGCCATGGACGCGATGATGAGCCAGGCCAGACTGCCAATGTCGGAAGCGGCCCATAAGGCGTTTAAAAGTTGGGTAAATGCCTATCAGGAGGGATTCAAACGCTTTCACGCTTTTATTGAAAGCAGCTTTTCCAGCATTGAAAAAAACTTTGTACCGGAGGTAAAGGCCACACCCGACAGATCCTTGAAGCTGCTTACCGAAGAAAAAAAGGCCGCTCCGGCAAAATCTCCAAAGCCGGTTGCTGTAGCAAAAAAGGCCGCGCCTGCTAAAAAAAAGGACCAGTCGCAAAATAACTCTTGAGCAACTCTATGAGTAGAGATCCGTGAAATTAGCAACAGAACAAAATTTATCGTTAAACCTATCAATGCAACCTCAAAGGAGAAAAATGAAATGATGGATTTTACAAACATGATGGCCCCCAAAAAAATGATCAAACAGATGGTAGAATTCAACAAAGCCACCTTTGAAAATTCATTCAAAGGGATCGCTCTGTTTCAGGAACAGGTTGAGCAAATGTCAAAAACAATGCTTGATCAGGCCACCTGGATTCCTGACGAAGGGAAGAAGACGATTGACGGCATGGTAGAGGCCTATAAAAGCAATATTGACAGTTTCAAAACAATAATTGATGACAATTTCAAGAAAGTAGACGAGTATCTGTCCGTTTGATCAGGGGGAGTACTTAGAGCCTGTTTGAGAAGGTTCAATTGACGCTCCCTGCGGCATAACAGCAGATAAGATTGGAAACAACCACAACAGGCGATCTTACAGCGGCCCCTGGAAAAACGACAGGGGCCGTTTTAAAAGCCAAGCCCCATAAGCCGTTACAAAGTCGCACTGATCCATAAAATTCAAAGATCCTCACTCGCCACCTCCGTCGGCAAAAGCACGTTTTCGATATTTCTCGATCAATCCTCGAGTTTTCATCTCTTTATGGTTTCTCAACGTGTCTGAAACGTCCTGACAGAGGCCACTTCCGGATAGCAACAACCAGACAGGTACTGCCAGCATTGTTACATTGCCGATAAACCGATTGAAGCGAAAACGATCTTTCACCTCCAACCTCCGTTATAGGTAACTATTTATGGCACCTCACGAAGCCTTGCCTCTGTAGCGGATCAGACCTTCCTGTGCCACCGAGGCGACCAGCAGGCCGTCCCGGGTGTAGATGTCGCCGCGGCACAGCGCGCGGGCGCCCTGGGCGACGGGGCTGTGCATTACATAAAAAAGCCAGTCGTCCATACGGAATTCACGGTGAAACCACATGGCATGGTCCAGGCTTGCGATCTGGATTTCAGGCTGCCAGAAACTGTATCCGTGGGGGTAGAGGGCTGTCGGGATTAGCCCGTAATCCGATGCGTAAGCCAGCATGTACTGGTGGACGGCCGGATCGTTGGGAAGCCGATCAATGGTTTTGAACCACACCTGACGAGCGGGAGGAATCTTTTTCGGAGCAAAAGGGTTCATGGTTTTCACGGGGCGGATTTCGATGGGTTTCCTGCACAGGACGATTTTCCGAATGGATTCCGGAATCCGGTCCGCATTGGCTTCGGCCAGCTCCATTTCCGAGGCCAGGCCTTCGGGGCCGGGAAAGGATGGCGAGTCAATCTGGTGCTCGAAGCCTTCCTCCGGCTCCTGGAAAGATGCGGCCATGTTGAAGATTGCCTTTCCATATTGAACGGCCACGACCCGCCGGGTGTTGAAGCTTTTTCCGTCCCGAATGCAGTCCACGGTGTAGACGATGGGTTTGTTGACGTCCCCCATGCGCAGGAAATAGCCGTGGAGGCTGTGGGCGCGGCGGCCGGGGGGAACGGTCCGGTATGCGGCCGACAGCGCCTGACCGATCACCTGTCCGCCAAACACCGTTCCCCATCCCAGATCCTGGCTCTGCCCCCGATAGATATTCTCCTCGATCTCTTCGAGTTCGAGGAGTGTAATCAGTTCCTGCAGCACGTTTTTTTCGATGCAGACCGTCAATGCCGTTCTCTCTCTTGAAGTTTTAAACCGAAAGCATGCATCATGCCACCGCCATGGGGCAAAAGCAAATGATTTCAGGAAGGAAAAAGAATGGCGGGATATTTTATGATTTTTATGTAAACAAAAAAATAATCATTATAAAACAGCTGGTTATAAAGGGATCCAGGGATCGGTTGGCCTGGATATTCCAGCGTCCAATCGGCATGGATATTATTTTTCTGCGCCCTTAGCACATGGTGGAGACTGTCAATCCGCCTTCCCAAATAAAAAAGGATTCCCTCAAACGTCTGAAGGAATCCCTTTTAATCTAAAATAAAAAACGAAGCGCTAAACCACTGTCACATTCGCTGCAGCAAGCCCCTTAGGGCCCTGCTCAATGTCAAAGGTGACCCGGTCGCCTTCGCTGAGAGACTTGAATCCGGTGGCGTTTATTGCTGAATGATGTACAAATACATCAGGTCCATCTTCCTGCTCGATAAAACCAAAACCCTTGCTGTCATTAAACCACTTTACGATACCACTTGCCATACTAACTATCTCCTAAAAAAATAAAAAAATTGTTTCAAACTCAAGGTGCTATATTAACAAATAGACAAACCTTAAATATGAAACAGGGCCACCAACAACGGCAGCCCTTTATGATGATTGCACTATATAGCATGTCCTATTTTTAGCAAGTGAATTATTAACTTTATTTTGAAAATTTGAATTGTGCAGTGGTCTTTTGTACTTTATTCAGCTCGCTTTAATGCCCATCTCACTACGACCTAGTGTCCTTGATGGTAGTAGGAAAAGGAAAATGTGAAGAGGCAAGAACATCAAAACAATTCTTTGTCGCCAAACGCCTTAGACTTCCAGGCCAACATCATCTTCTGTTCCGTTCAAGGCCCGCTGCTTCTTCACATACTGAATAATACAGCAAGTACCATGCCATATATAAAATATTCATTGAGTTTTTATCTTTTTGCCCAATTTTTAGATGGTTATCTGGATGCCAGGAGGTAGTGGCGAATTACCGGTGATAGCGGTTGTGAATTGAAATACCCACTTCTTGGGAATTATAGTTACTTACACCTTATTTCCCTACCTGTTGCCTTCCTCCGCCAACCGTTGAAAATCGAACGGTAATGGTGAACGCTTAAGCATCGATCTATTTACCCGCATTCATTTGACACCGGCAAGGCGCTGCGGTGGGGCCCGGCCGATTAGATTCAGTTTTATAATTGGGTCCAGGGCATTCTTCTCTTGACGAAAAAACCATTGATGAGGTTTATTGCGCTTTGCCTCGTCCGTTTGCAGAAGGCTGCCTGATGCTTTTATCTCAAAATATTTTCTACCGTCGTATAAGTTTATCCGACCCTTCAGGCTGCCCAAACAATGGGCCCCACCTTCCAAAAACGGAGGGGCAAGGGGCACACAATGCCTTAAACGGTATGACAACGCTACAAGAATTCGGAGAGGCAATGTCGGATTTCAGTATATGCAAACAGATAATTGAGAATATCTCAAAGGTTGTCATTGGCAAGCAGAAGACCATTGAATTGCTATTGGTGGCGCTGCTGGGCGAGGGCCACGTTTTGATGGAGGATGTCCCCGGCCTCGGCAAGACCCTGCTTGCAAAGGCGCTGGCCTGCAGCATGGGCGGTGATTTCAAGCGGGTGCAATTTACGCCGGATCTGCTGCCTTCTGATATCACCGGCTTTAACATATACGATCATCGAAACGGAAATTTCCGCTATCAGGCCGGTCCTGTGATCACCCATGTGCTGCTGGCGGACGAAATCAACCGCACCATTCCCAGAACCCAGTCCAGTTTGCTGGAGAGCATGGAGGAGCGCCAGGTTACCGTGGATGGGCAAACCCACCATTTGCCCAGACCTTTTTTCGTTATGGCCACCCAAAATCCAATTGAACTGGAAGGCACCTTCCATCTGCCCGAAGCTCAACTCGATCGCTTTCTGATAAAGGTCGAGTTGGGATATCCAGATAAAGATGAGGAAATTGCCATCCTCCAGCGCTTTCAGGAGACCGATCCATTGCTTACACTGGAAGCCGTCGCCAGGCCGGACATCATCTGCGGGTTGCAGGCCGCATGCCGTAAGGTCCATATTTCCGGACCGGTGCGGGAATACATCACCGATATGGTCAGGGCCACGCGAGAAAGTCCGGCCTTGCGCTTCGGGGCCAGCCCCCGCGGAACCCTGGCATTGATGCGTGCCGGACAGGCCCTGGCGGCACTAAGGGGGCGTGATTACGTGTTGCCTGACGACATCAAATATCTGGCCGTTCCGGTCCTGGCGCATCGACTGATGCTTCGGGAAGATGAACGCCTGCGCGGGAGCAGTCCTGTCCATCTTCTGAAAGAGATCGTGGCGCAGTGTCCGATTCCAGATCCGTTGCCACGTTAGGGTCTTGCGGGGGCGCTGCATGTCTTTACAGGAATATCAACCACCGTCCATTTATACGACCTTATTTATCCAGTTTTTTGTCGGGTTGTTTTTTTTTATCGCTCTGTTGAACGGTCAGCGGGACCTGGCCCTGCTGACGCTGATTGTCCTGGTGGTGATGACCTGTGCCAGACTCTGGAGCCGTGCCAGTCTGAGAGGCCTTTCGATCCGCACCAGCGTCGATCGCACAACGCTTTTCCCCGGCGATGAACTTCGGGTGCGCGTCTGGGCCAGGAATAAAAAATGGTTGCCGGTTCGTCTGCACATGGAAATATTGGTGCATGGCGATTCACCATCCATTGAGACCCTTTCTGATTTGAAAATCGAATGCGGGCTGCTCTGGTATCAGCAGGTAAACTTTCAGTGGAAACGGAAAGTCAGCCGGCGGGGTGTTTTTCAACTAGGGTCGACCCGTTTGACCGCGGGGGATTTTTTTGGCTTTTTTCTAAGTGCCCAAAAAAGGGCGTATTCGCCCATTGAGATTGTCGTCTATCCAAGGATTGTTCCTTTAAAGCCCTTTTCCTTTGTCAGAAAGGATTATTTCGGCCTTCCCGGTGCCAATACCCCTGTCCAGGATCCCATTTATATCCTCGGTACCCGTGATTATCAGTGCATGCAGCCCGCACGCTATATTCACTGGAAAGCCAGTGCACGCCATATGCGGCTTCAGGAAAAAGTGTTCGAGCCTTCTGCCCAGACCAAGGTCCTGCTGCTGCTGGATGTGGCTTCCTTTGCCGATCAACATGCTCATGAAGCCTTTGAACACAGCATTGAAGTCCTGGCATCCCTGGCCGTTCAATGTGAACGCAACGGCTACGCTTTTGGGTTTTCGACCAATGGCCACGTTGGCAAAAGTGCCGTACGGCTGTCCGTATCCCACGGCAACCGTAAACTGTCTGCTGTTCTAACGGTTTTAGCTCGCCTCCGCATGGAAGGCACCCTTTCGCTGAGTGAGTCCTTGTGCATCGATGGCGCCATTCGCCGGGCGGGTAGCGCGGTGTGTTTCGCATACCAGGACAACGCCGACATTCAGGCTGTCCGGGACTTTTTCAGCCAACGCAGAATCCCCATGGACGCAGTGGTGTGCCATCGCCAAGGTGACATTGGCGCCAAAAACGGCAGGACCTTTGTCCTGGATGAACTTACCATCGGAGCCGGATGTCAGTGAAGGAAAAAGGGACGATCGTGTTGACGGTTACACGTGCCGGTATGGAGCTCTGCTGGCTTTACGGGTGGGTTGCCTTTGTCGCGGCAGCGGTATTGAACCGTGGATTTCCGTTGCTCGAGTCGGTTTTTACCTTTTTTCTGGCCGCCATAATCATGCGCACGCGATGGCCTGGCCTTGGAAAATGGCGGATTCTTTTTATTCCCTTGCTTCATCTGGCCGGCCTCTTGTTGTCTGCGGCAATCATTGTCTACGCGTTTACCGACGGCCGGCACCCCTTTCTGGGCGTGGGCTGGTTGGCGGCTACCATCCAACAGACCCAGGGGGTTGTGGAATGGTTGAGGCTGGGCATGATTGGTTGTTTGGGGGGCGGATTTTGGATCGGCGGACTTTGCTTTGTACGCAGGCCTGCGACTTCTCTGGGCATCGGCAGGCGGTTCGATTTCGGCATCACCGCCTTTCTGGTCCTTTTTATTTTCCATCTCCTTCTGGTTTACCGGGGAGACATCCATGTCGACGATCCGTACAGTGAAATGCTCATCGTTCCCTTTTTCATTTTCAGCCTGCTGTCCATTGGAATCGTCAATCAGCGCAGCAGCGCGTCAACGATTTTTTTGCCGGGCTTTCACTGGGTCGGTGTCATCTTCAGTTTCTCGCTTTTTGCAGTCTGCCTGGTTGCAGCCGGCTTTTTTTTGGCGTTGCCCTTTTTCACCGTGGCTGCAGAGGCAGGTTATTCCGCCCTGAAAACAGCCGCCGGTCCGTTAGGCCCGGTGATTGTATCCATCTTGCGTTTTCTTTTCAGCCCCCGTAGCATGCAGGTGGATCCGCCGGGCCAGTCAGCGCCGACAGACAACGGTTCCGTGAGCGGAATCATCGAAACCGGCGCTTCCCACGGCTTCCTCCACAACCTGATGGCCTGGGGACTGACCAGTGCCATCGGCTTGCTGTTGCTGATCGGCGTATGCATGGGACTATGGTATTTGTGGCGTCGGTTATGGCATCATTTTTCCCGGACGCCGGAATGCGAGCCGCGGCAAGAGACCTTTATTCAACGCCTTTTTCAGGTCTGGCTAAGTCTGTGCCGGATGGCTGAGCGTCTGCTGGACTATTTTAGCGGATCTAACAGTAACATCAGGCTGTTCGATGCCCTTGTGGGATGGGGGCGCCGCAGCGGCATCCCGCAGTTGTCCGGTGAAACCCCCCTGGAATACAGCCAGCGCCTGATCCGTGCGTTTCCATTGCTCCACCGGCAGTTTGACCTCATCGTAGAGGCTTATCACAAAGACGTTTATGCTGCGTCCAGCATCAACATTGAGCATTTCAGGGCTGCCCAGGCCGCCTGGAGGGACCTGCGCAGCCCACGCCACTGGCTGATGCGTATAAAAACTGCATTTTTTGGGGGTCATTCGATGCGCTAACCCACGCATCCGCAGTACCAGCATCGACTGCCGGTTTTTTCAGTACAATTTCTGACTCTTTTTTTGACAACCCCAATTTTATTGGACCTTTGGACGCTCTTAAAATGCGGATAATTTCTGCAGGATTGAAATAACATTCAATTGGACTTTCGAATCAATAGCCCCAATCTTTTTGATAAGTCGTTTTTTATCTATCGTTCGGATCTGATCTAATACGACTTGCCCTTGCTTAATGCTCTCTTGCCATAACAGAAACGGGGTTATGATGACATGGATGCTCGGGAAATCATTAAAGAGCAGATTGGTTTTGTGGCGATTACAAAAGCCTGCGATCCCATAGCCTGTTTTTCACGTTTTAATCATGCCGTTTTTTGATCAGAAAACCAACCAACAGCTGAACGGCAAGGACACCGACGGTCAGCATTAGCACCCATATCAACCGTACCAGCCAGACAATATACTCCTCATCGCTGAGGCTATGCGCGTATTGCGCCACCGGCAGGATAACAGCTACAACGGAAGCCAGGATGAATGCTTTGACCACCAGCCCAAGTATACGCCCCAGCTTGTCCCTGGTATTTTTCATGATCCAACCATCTTTTTATCGCGCCATTTTGATAATGGTACCAACCTTTACCATACTGAGATGAAATCCCTGTCTTTACCCTGCCAGTGTCTCCGAGTAATCGTATCCCACCGGTAATGGCGGTTTTTCCCCAATACCGCCATGGCCATCTTCACCTTGGGCAAGGCAATCTGGTGGGATGCCACCATCGGATAGATGGAAATCACGTCGTAAATCGGGGTCAGATGAAAGCGGCCGCCGGGACGAAGAAAAATGCTGAAAATTTTCGACACGATTCCCGGAGTAGGCCCGGGTTATCAGGGGCAGGGACAGGGACAGAGGCCTTGTGTTGCCACTGGCAAGCCATGCCGCATCATAGCGGAAAGAGATGATCCCGTTTGCCCTGCGGCTGAGCCAGCCCACGGGAGAACCATTCATCAGGACCTGAAGTCGGGCTACCTTTGTCGTCACCACTCATCTCCCGCGTCCTGGCCCGCATTGCCGCAAGCCTTATCGTCCAGGGCTTTGGGCTCAAGAATCATGCCGACCTCCAAGGCGGAAAAAAGCCTGGACAGGCTGTCCACCCGGATGTTGGGATTGCCATTTTCAATCAGTGAGACCCGTTTCTGGTCAAGTCCGACCCTGGCGCCCAGCGCCGCCTGGGTGATGCCCTTTTTCTTTCTCAGCTCCCTTAACACGGCCCCCAGCCCCTCGGGGGAGACCACGATCTGTCGCATATCATCCTCCAGATAATTATGTCGTAAACGACATAATATCAGTATAAGTCGAAAACGCTATATTTTTGTTGTATGTCGTTTTCGACATGTCTTGGAAGCCTTCAAACCGCATCGTGTTTTTATATGCCTCATCCCAGACGCTATTTCCGGGGCGCCCATTAAAGGGCTTGTCCATTAAAAAACACCTCTCTGAGGAAAGGTCCTCTACTGGGCATGCTGAAGTAAAAGATCCCTTGCCGTGGCACCAACGACAAAAAAGGGAATCTCCATTTTCCAGAATTGTTTTATCAATTCGATATTGCCCTCTGTGGTTTTTCGCAATTTATGTTGAATAATTAATTTGCCGGGCATTTCACCACCGTAAATGATCACTTTGGTGGGCTTGAGCTGCTTTGTGAGTTTTGCCGCAGCGACCTCTCCACCCCAGCAAATATTTTGTTCCAACAGATCGGCTGTTTTCCACCACTCGGGATTGTCGGCTTTAAACCGGTCGATGACAAGTTTGGGCCGCAGCTGATCCGTCTTCCTAAAATGCGATCCCAATTTTGACGCGCATTTTTCGCGCTTAAACACTTCATGTCGGAACAGATCCTCTAAATCCTTTATTTTGGTCCGCGTATTATGGCTTGGTGAGTTTGACAGAAATTAAAGATGTGTTCTAGATTGATAAACTCGGGAAGCAAATTTTTAAAGGAGTTTGGTATGATTCGAACCGAAAAATATTTTATGGGGCTTGTTATATGTTTGTTCCTTTTCCCTTTTGCGGCAATAGCTGAGCAACCTCGGTCCGATTCCACGCTGATCAGTCAGCTTCGCTTGAGCGCTGATCTGAATTTCTGTGGTGAACCTGTCCCCATTGATGATGCCGATGTGCGCGAACGGATGGAGAAGGAGTTGTTGTTGTCCCTATGGGATCGTGATCAGGTTATATTGTGGTTGAAACGGTCCCGTCGCTACCTGCCTGCTATTGAAAAGCAACTTGCAGAGGCCGGAGTCCCTGATGATCTGAAATATATGGTTATTGCAGAAAGTGCCATGCGCCCCCATGTCGGATCGCCTAAGGGCGCGATGGGGTTCTGGCAATTTATACCGGAAACCGCCAGGCGTTACGGGCTGCTGGTCAATGACAAGATTGATCAGCGGCGTAATCTTACTGCATCTAGCACGGCAGCTATCGCCTATATGAAAGAACTCCATCAGGAATTTGGCAGTTGGAGCTTGGCTGCGACGGCTTTCAATATGGGGGAGGAAGGGCTGCGTGCTGAAATTCTGGCGCAGGAGGTGGATAACTTTTATCGCCTTTACCTGTCCCTTGAAAGCCAGCGTTATCTGTTCCGCATTCTGGCGGCAAAGCAAATTATATCGGCCCCTGAACGTTTCGGTTTTTACCTGTCTGAAGACGATTATTACGCGCCCCGTCAGTATACCAGCGTCAGTCTGACCCTGTTTGAGGAAACCAGCCTCACCGTTGTGGCCAAGGCGGCGAAAAGCGATTTTAAGCATATTAAGGATCTCAATCCTGAACTACGTGGACATTATCTGGAAGCGGGAACCCATACGATTAATATTCCCGAAACTGCCCCGACCGATTTCGCAGGTCGTTTTGAGGCTCTGCACAAGGCCTGGCAACAATATCGGCGTGAACGTGTCTATGTGGTTCAGGCTGGGGATAACTTGTCGCTTATTGCCGAGCGTTTTGAGGTGCCGCTGGCCGCACTGTTAATCTGGAACAGAATCTCTCTTAATGCGACTCTGCATCCGGGAGATCGTTTGGTGATTATGCGTCATGGTGAAGGGGGTCGTCAGGTTACCGAATAAAAAATGAAGGAGGCAAGAGTCTGTTGTTATTGCATTTTTTGGTCGCCCATTAAAGTGGGGGGCAAGTTAAAAAACACATTCCCCTACGGAAAAATATGAATTTGGGGATGAAATTATGCATTCTTTAAACCGTCCCCGACTCCCCTGATGTAGTTTGGGCATAAATAGTGGGAAGTGCGGATTTTGTATAGGATGCAATTTGCATGGGGTTGGAAAGAAAGACAGAAATCGTATTTCATGGCACTGTATTAATGAGAAATTATTTTAGCACCGCTGGAATAAAGATTGCTCATTGCCATGTAATCACTTGGTGCTTGGGCGATTCTATCCTTTAGAGATTCAGAAATTGGCTTTATAATCTTGCTTGGAACTCCAGCAGCCAGGTAGTTGGCCGGTATCTTCTGGTTTTCAAGGACAACTGAACCAGCCGCCACAAAAGCATATTGACCAATACGGGCACCACTCAACACTGTCGCATTCATCCCGATAAACGCCCCCTTTTCTATGTGACAGCCTTCAATCACTACTCCATGAGCAAGCGTTACATCCGCTTCCACGATCGTATTGGAACCAGCATTGACATGGATCACTACATTATCTTGGACACTGGTTCGCGGACCGATCGAGATTTTGCCTTCATCACCGCGAATAACAGCTCCAAACCAAATACTTGCTTTTTCACCGATTATGATATCCCCTGCGATCACTGCGTTAGGAGCCAAATAAACGTCATTCCCGATTATTGGTCGTTTCCCATTCAATTCTATGATCATCCTTAACCAATCCTCTTTTGACAGAAATAAGCCACAAATCACTATCCACCAGCCACATATAAGCCCTATCTGATATCTCGAAAAGAAGGGAACTGTCAATTAACAGCTGGAAAGTTTCTAAATCTTCAAAGATTTCAAATTTATATCTGGATAGAACCTGCTCTGTAGATATAGTTAAAAACCAATCCAAATCGTATCACAATTTTCAGGCGACCTCATCACCCCAACAGGTCGCCTTTTTTATGTCCAAACGAAAGGAATTCCATCATGCCAAAGTCCGTAGAACTCTGCCAACTCGTAGCCTGTTCCATAAGTCACACTAACTGGGATATTCCCCGCATTCGTGATGGTGATCAGTGGCGGAACATTAACAATGCCCATCTGGTCGAAAACCAGTTCCATCTCAATGGACACGATCATTACGAAGACGCTATTTACCGAGCAAAGCAAATTATGGAGGCGTGTGGATGGAATACCGACCTCACCGACGCCAAGGAGCAGTGCCACGAGCACCTGTATTACCAGCATTACCGGTTGAAGTACTGGAAGCGTTCTTGAACCATCTGAAACAAGCATAGAAGGCAGTTGCCGATTTTTTCCGCCGGCCGCTGCCTCTTTTGCGTCTATGGAGGCCCCTATATGAAAACATTCAATCCCAACCATACTAACAATCCGTATGTTCAACTGCAACTATTCCCTGCAGCCTTGGACCCACCCAAAACGAAATTCATTGCCGTTTATCGGATATCGCTGGTCAAAGAAGAATCCGTATTTTTTGGAAATGTCCGGTTGTTTAATTCCAAACAGGCTCAAGCTCTGATTCAGAACCTCATCCAAACGAAAGGACAGGCCGATAGAGAGCAATTCGTGGTTGCCCTGCTCAATGCTAAGAACGAAATGATCGGGCTCAATATCGTGTCGGTGGGAATGCTCTCCTCGGCTCCTGTCTCACCTCGTGAAGTCCTGAAGCCGGCGATCTTGGCCAATTCTGCAGCAATGATTCTGGCCCACAACCATCCTTCCAATGACCTGGAACCGTCTCCCGATGACATCCACATTACCAGGAAAAAAATCCAGGCAGCGAGAATTGTTGGCATTCAGGTTCACGAGCACTTGATCATCAACATGGACGATGACCGGTATTACAGTTTTGCTGAGCAGGGCATTATCAGCCGAATGTATTCGGAGATCGGCTGATATTTCGCCCCGCCTTCATCCCACCGTCAATACCTTCCACGTAAATTATATGGATCGTTTTTGTCCACTAACCTGGTGGTAAATGTTCTTCCATCCCGTTCAATCTTTGGAATTACGTTATCAATATTGATGCCTCTGTCGTTGAGGACGCCACCTTGATGGAGCTTGGGCTTCATTCCCTTCGGCCATTTCTTTTTTCGTTTTCCCATCTTTCGTTTCCCCTTGTGTATTGGTTCATTAGCAATGCTGGAGCCTTTGTGGCCGATGAAAAATACAGACGGCCGGCCAGTTCTCTTACTTATTTGGCGGTCAAATAAATGGGGGGATTCGTCAGTCGATGGGTTGTTTTTCTTATAGCCTTATTTACAAAAATGGTAGTGGCTGCAGATGGAATACAGCAGCCGTTATTAAAAAAATAGTGTAAAATTATGCAAACATAGAGGGGGGTGAGCTTCATAGCTATCTTTTTCTCAAGAACACAAAAGATCGAAGTGGAAACCAATAGCAAGACATGTTAGACTTCCAACTTTTATAGACTTATCCAGTTTAGGATTCTCTAAAATCCAAGCGAAAGGTTCAATGAGTGCAATATCAATTAGTAGAAGACATAATGACATCAGGCTAAATAGCTCGTCCGTACTATCCTTGAGGGCTTTGGCAATCCTGCGCTCTTCCTTCTCTTTTCGCCATTGCTCTTTTTGCGCCTCCCACTCCCGACGCTCTATCTCAGCCTGCCGCTCTCCTTCTGCGACAAGTTCTGCGACCTTCGGCGCTGCTTTCTTAATGTCTTTAATGATGACATTTATTTTTTTATCCAATTTATCGGCTTTGGTTTCCCGCCACTGCTTGACCCATTTGGCCCGCCAATATGGTGAGTAAGCTTGAAGACAATAATCTGCCGGTTGGATAGTCTTTGTGAGTGGTCCAACTGTGATCAATTAGTTGGTTAAGCACATGCTCTAAACTTCCAGAATAAGCCGTTTTCTGGGAAGAGGCTTTGACGTGCTACCACCGGCTACACTATCCTAAAAAAGCGTTTGCCAACAAAGGTGGTTTTACGGCGATATAAATCAAAACACGGGGAATTTTGGGTGATGAAATTATGCGTTTCTTCGACGAGAGATAAAAAACGCATAATTTCATCACCGTTATATAAAAATGCTTGCCGAGTTGAATGCCCCGTCAGCGGCTACGTCAAGTGACAATCAGACATTGACTGGCATAGAGACCAACACGCTCAGAATAGCCAGGCTCAGGTTGCTGATGATTTCGGCCAACGTCGTTTTTTGTTTTCAAACGCCTGGATAGCTATCTGAGCCCACTTACTGTGGGCTGAAGAGAAAGCATCATAAACGTTGAATCCAGCCAAACCCCCTCGACTAATTTTTATTCTACCATTCGAAATTCACCGTCTCATTGGGCCAACTTGATAAAAAGAATATAAGTATGAAAAGTCATCTGATTGCTCATCGGTTTTTTGAGCTTCACGGCGAATCACTTTCGGGTCATCAACAACAATATCAAAAATTCCGTTAACAAAAATTGAAATTTCGTTTTCACTATTTGCATTTTCCAATTTTTCATACAAATCAGGAGATGCGTCATTAATAAATATCGGATTGCTATTTTGGGTGATGATTCCGCGTTGGAAATCGTCAGCAAAAATTACAAACAAAGAGATATATGGCATTTTTCTCCCTCGTATAACCAAGATAGGGTTTATCTCATACATCGACATTAGTATCGACCCCACCCAGAAAAAATTAAGAGAAAAACATTTTAAACAGGCAAGAAAAGGCATGGCCAATCTGCTACAGCTTATTTTTGAGGGTATTGAGAGATAATTTATCTATGCATGCCTTTGAAATGTTACTGAATTGTTATTGTCTCTGGATTTATTTATTAAAATATCTTTTTGCATGATTCTTGAGTAGAGAAATCCGCATTGAGAGTATGGTTGTCCAAATCGTCTCCATGCAAAATACACAAATGAAAATTTTGACAAAAATTGTCAACTGCATGCCGATAATTGTCAAAAAAAATCATGCGCCCAGCACGATGTCAACGTTAGCATAAGGTAGTTCGCTATTAAATTAAGCGATTTATAATGGCATGGTTTGTGCTTAGTTCTATAAAAAGCAAATATATCTCATTTAATATTTCAATATATCTCGCTGCCGTAATTTAATCAAATTTATGAGAAATTTTTACTCTATATAGAAAAACAGGTCAGTCAAAAGGGAAAAAATAAACGATTGTTTAATGGGGTGCTTGCTCACAATTTAAATGGTTATCTCAATGCCAATTGATATCGTTACCAAGCCTGAACAAGAGATTTCATCCAGCGAAATTAGACTTAAGGTCAATCCACTGACACTCTCCTTTTGTGATGAATTCGAGCATCTCGAAGATCGCTTTCATCATCACTATTTCAAGGCAAACCTTACCGTTTTAAGAATTATCCATGTAATCGCCATTTTATTTTATGGGCTAACGGGCATTCCGGAAAACATTCTTTTTCCCGAGGCGCTGCCGGTATTATGGGCCATACGGTATTGTGCCGTTATTCCAATATTTTTTATAGGGTTGGGGTTTTCTTTCACCAGGTATTATGAAAAATGCTGGTATTTGATTTCCGCAATATACATTCTGGCCACCGGCTGCGGATTCATTTTGATGATCATCCTGGGCCCAAAACCACAAATATACGCCTATTACGTGGGAATCATCATCTGTCTGTTTTTCGGATATACATTTGCGCGCGAACGGTTTTTACATGCCACCATTGCCGGGTGTTCATTGGTGGCGATCTACTTTTTATCCTCTGTTTTCATCGTCGATACACCACCGAAAATCCTCCTTTTCAACATGATGTACATGTTCATTGCCAATTTTCTGGGAATGATCATTTGCTGCTCAATAGAATACACAGCACGCAGAGATTTTATCCTCGTTCATCTATATAAGGACGAAAAGGAAAAAGTTGCAGCAGCGAATCGTGACCTGGAAGAGCGTGTCAATACACGAACGATGGATTTGACACAAACCAATCAACGCTTAAAGGAAGAGATAAAAGCGCACCGCATTGCCCAACAACAAAAAGAAGAGCTTGAGGCAAGCCTGAGCCGTGCCCAAAAAATGGAATCGCTTGGAACGATGGCTGGCGGTGTGGCCCACGACCTCAATAATATACTTACCGGCGTTGTCAGTTACCCGGATTTGTTATTAACGGACGTGCCAAAAGACAGCTCTTTCAGGGATGCTTTATTGACCATAAAAAATTCAGGAGAAAAAGCGGCAGCCATCGTTCAGGATTTGTTGACCCTGGCAAGGCGTGGTGTGGCGATCTCCACTGTCGTTAATCTGAATTCCATCATTGAAGATTATTTTAAAAGCCCGGAATTTCTAAAATTACAATCCTTTCATCCAAATGTCGAATATAAGATCGACCTTTCTTGCGATCTTAAAAATATCATGGGATCCGGCATTCATCTTTCCAAAGCGATAATGAATCTTGTTTCAAATGCAGCCGAATCAATGCCGAGTGGTGGGACCATTGAAGTGACGACTAAAAACGTTGAGATAAACAGCCCGATAAGCGGTTATGAAGACACACGATACGGAAGCTACAACCTTGTTACCGTATCCGATACGGGTGTTGGTATCGCCATGGAGGAGATGGACCGTATCTTTGAACCGTTTTACACCAAAAAAGTCATGGGACGCAGCGGAACGGGTCTGGGTATGGCAGTGGTATGGGGGACCGTTCATGATCATAACGGATATATTGAAATCAAAAGTAAACTGGGAAAGGGATCAACGTTTATGCTTTATCTTCCAAAAACCGATCGGCAGCAATCCGGTGCAAAAGAAAGTATTTCCTTAAAACAAATCCATGGCAATGGTGAGTCCATATTGGTCGTCGACGATGTGAATGAACAAAGGGATATCGCCCGTCAAATCCTGACCAAGCTGGGCTATTCGGTTACGACCACTTCCAGTGGAGAAGATGCGGTTAACTATATGCGGCAGCACACGGCCGATCTTGTCATCCTGGATATGATCATGGATCCCGGGATCGATGGCCTTGAAACATATCGGCAAATTCTCGAATACCATCCCATGCAAAAAGCAATCGTTGCCAGTGGATTTTCAGAAACGTCGCGTGTGGAGGAAATGCTGCAGTTGGGTGCAGGTGAATATGTTCGCAAACCATATACATTGGAAAAAATCGGCATGGCTGTCAAAAGCGCTTTGGATAATTAACTACTTAATTTCTAATTAGATCGGATAATCCATCATGAAACTGAATAAAACCACGATCCCTATTGCTGTAATTGGAATGGGATGCCATTACCCGGGAGCAGATTCACCGGCGAAGTTGTGGGTCAATGTTCTCAGTCGCCGCCGTCAGTTCAGGCGGATTCCAACATGCCGTCTTCCCCTTGAAGAGTACTATCATGAAGACAGAAAATCGATCGATAGAACCTATGCCCGAATGGCTTCGGTAATCGATTGTTTCACGTTTGACTGGGCCGCCAGAAGGATTCCCCGCCTTGCTTATCAGAGCACGGATATTGCCCACTGGCTGGCTCTCGAAACGGCTTTGCAGGCAGTTGCCGATGCCGGTTTTAAAAAGGAAACGCTTCCTGGCCGGCGCACCGGGGTGATCGTCGGAAACAGCCTTACGGGTGAACAATCCCGATCATACAATCTGCGGCTCAGGTGGCCATACATCCGCAAAGCCTTTCTGACAATCGCCCACCAGCGGAAAATGGCGTTTGATGAGATCCAGGCGATGGAAAATGAACTGGAAGCCAGCTTCAAATCAGCATTCCCACCGACGAATGAGGATACATTGGCCGGCGGTCTATCCAACACGATTGCCGGGCGGATATGCAATTATCTGGATCTTGATGGCGGTGGCTATACCGTTGACGGTGCCTGTTCATCCTCCTTGCTGGCCATTGCAACCGCCGCTACGAAGCTGGCTACCGGCACGTTGGATCTGGCACTGGCAGGCGGGGTCGATATCAGCCTCGATCCATTTGAGATGGTCGGATTTTCGAAGACAGGTGCGTTGACATCAGGAGAAATGACGGTCTACGACAACCGGGCAAGCGGGTTCCTACCGGGTGAGGGGTGCGGTTTTGTTGTTTTAAAGCGTTTTGATGATGCAAAAAAAGACGGTAATTCCATCTACGCAGTGATACGCGGCTGGGGGATCTCATCGGACGGCAGCCATGCGGCCATTACCGCCCCCAGTGTCCAGGGCCAATCCCTGGCGCTCAGACGTGCCTATGAGCATACAGCATATGGGGTGGACCGCCTGCATTTCATCGAAGGCCACGGAACCGGGACATCCGTAGGTGATCGGGTCGAGTTGGAGGCGATCGGCGCTGTTCAGAATGGCGACCGCAACGAGGAATCCAGTTCTCACCGGTTGTGTGGGATTACATCGTTGAAGTCAATTCTTGGTCACACCAAGGCCGCGAGCGGCGTCGGGGGGTTCATCAAGACCGTGATCTCGGTCAACCGCCGCATCTGTCCACCAATAGCAAACTGCCGCTATCCCAATCAGGCCTTCGAGGCGTCTGCACGTCATCTTTTCCCTGTTCAGATCGGCCGCCTTTTGCCGGACGCTGAAGTCATACGGGCGGGGGTATCGGCAATGGGGTTTGGTGGCATCAACACCCACATGACATTGGAATCCGTTGGTCAACCCGATTCCAGATTCAAGCCGGCAATCGATGAACGCGCGTTAATGGCCTCTGCTCAGGAAAATGAACTGTTTGTTTTTGCCGCCGAGACCGTCTCCACATTGCTCCTGGAATGTCAAACTCTTGAAAAATCGGTTGACGGTATCAGTTATGCGGAAATGACAGACCTGGCCGCAGCCCTTGGACGTCAAGCGGATTCAAAACAACCATTGCGGGCCGCGTTTATCGCCGGCAAGCCGGATGAGCTGGTTGAAAAACTCGGAAAACTGAGAACGATACTTGAAACCCACCCGCCCGAAGCCGGGCAGACCTACATGGACCCGGCGGCTCAAATCTGGCTGGCCCGTGTGGACAGCGAGCCGCGAATCGGGTTTCTCTTTCCCGGCCAGGGCTCCCAGAAACTGAATATGGGCCGGGTATTGGTTGAGCGTTTTGAGTGGGCCCGTGAACTCGTCCAGCTGGCAGACCGCCTGTCCGATGAATTCGGTGCGGAAAAGCTCAGCCGGATCATGTTTCCCCCGACCGATCAGGCCCGTGACGCCGACCAGGTCAATTCATGGTCCCACGCGCTTGCGCTGACCGCAAACGCTCAGCCGGCCATCTGCCTGGCATCGATCCTGTGGTGCCGGTTTTTAAGAGAATTGGGTGTCATCCCATCGGTTGTCGGCGGTCACAGCCTTGGGGAGGCAACGGCTTTTTATGCTGCCGGTGCTTTGGATGAACAAACCCTTCTGCGCTTTGCCTATCAACGGGGAAAAGCCATGCGTACCCGTCAGAAAGACTCCGGTGCCATGCTCAGCATGCGATGCACGCGTTCCCAGGTTGAAGATTTACTGGAAAAAATAACCGATGGGTACGCTGCCCTGGCCAATATCAATGCCCCCAGTCAAATGGTCGTCGCCGGTGAATTGAACGCCATTGAGCAATTGACCGACCTGGCAAAAACAGCAACGGTGCCCGCGCAGCGGTTGCCCGTTTCCAATGCGTTCCATTGCCGGTTAACATCTCGCGCTGCGCAAAAGCTGTCCCGGCTGACGATCCTGCCGGCATCCTTGTCGGATTCCCCGGTCCGCATATTCAGCAGCGTTAATGGACAGTCGGAAATTTCAGCCGGACATGATCTGCACATCCATTTCGTGCGGCAGGTAACGACCCAGGTGAATTTTGTGGGATTGGTAGAAAATATTGCGGAGCATTCAGATATTCTCATCGAGGTTGGACCGGGCCGGGTACTGTGCGGTCTGGTCGATGCGATTATTCCAGACGGCCGAATTTCATGCCTGCCGGTAGAGTCATCTCCTTTTACCAGTGACGATTTGAATCGCTTGCTTGCGCAGCTTTACGTCAGTGGCCAGACAATCGACTGGGAGGTGCTTTACGCCAATCGGCAGGTGGAACCATTTATTCCGCCGGCTGATCGGGTCTTTATTTCCAATCCATGTGAAAACCTGCCGGTTGTGGACGCGGCCGCATCTTCCGGCTACCGGACAACGGGGCCGCTGCAAGCGGCAGCGCCGCCGCTTGATCTGCCCGGGTTGTCACAGGCAGCGCTTCAATCCTATTTGCAGACCAGGGGGCAATTCTTAAGCGATTTGATTAAAATCGACATGCAGCATTCCCTCTCAGATGGTAGCCCTGAAAAGCAGGACACTTCGTCGCCATTGCTGTCCGATGACGCTTCTTCCGTGCCCCATGCGGCCGCTGACAACCGGACGGATGGATCAGACGAGGAAATCCTGTACGCCATGGTTGAAGAAACCACAGGGTTTCCCAAAGAGACCTTGACGCGTGCGCTGCGTCTATTGGACGACTTGAATCTGGATTCGATCAAATCCGGGGATCTTATTGTCAGATACCTGGAAAAATACGGTCTTTCCAGTGATATCGACACGGCCAAATGGACCAATGCATCGCTGGGAGAAATTATCGATCTGGCCGCGCGCAGGCATCTGGACAACGCACTGCCGGACAACAAAGATGACCATTTAAGTCCGTCTGATATACTAAAGGTGCTTATCGACCAGATCGCTTCGGCAACCCATCGCCAGCCTGCGGATATCCCGGTTGATGCACTGATGGGGCCGGATCTGCAGTTTGATGTAGAGCAACTGCAGCAGATTCTGGCCTCGGCGTCAAAGGCACTTGAACTGGATCTTAATTTAGATCTGCCCCAACTGCTGGGCCGAAGTGCGACCCAGATTGCGGATATCTTTTCACGCATGATCGATGTCGGCACAATGACCAGTCCGCTGTCGAAAATAAAGCTGCCCCAGACGGCGGTACGGGAAATGCGTGTCGACATCATTGAAAGTGAGCGGCCGGAATTGCCGGCCTGGTTCGGTAAGCGTGCAGAGGATAAGTGGGCCAACGCCAGGGTGCTGATTATCGCCGACAAGCTCGATGATACGTTGGCTCAGGATCTGCGGGATCAACTCCTCGGGCTGGGCGCCAACGTACGTGTGGCAACATTTGGCCTGGTTCAAGAAAAGGCTTTCAGTGATACAATAGACAGGTTCTCACATTTTATCGCTCTTTTGCCTCGTCTGGCTATCGAGAGGACAATTACCGAAAAGCGCCTGATGCACATCATCCGGCGCCTGTCCTTCGCAGCGGTCCCACCACCGGCCAGCCATGGTCCCCGACGGCGAAATTGCATCGTATTTGTCCAGTTCGGGGGCGGGTATTTCGGAACGCATTCCGATGCTGCCTTTCTCGATCAATGCTGTGCCACCGCCCTGGCAAAAAGCGTCTATCTGGAACGCGACGACTTGAAAATGCGGGTGATCGATTTTGATTCCAGAACCGATACAGCCCTGATCGCGGGAAAAACCATTTTGGAGATCCAAGGCCCTCAAAATTTTGTCGAGGTCGGGTATGATCGGCATCTTATCCGACGTACAGCCGTCGCCAACGTCATCGAACCCGTTCAATACACACCGGACCTGTTATCCTGGTCCGCTGAGGATGTTATCCTGGTCACCGGCGGGGCGAAGGGGATTACCGCAAAGTGCGCGTTGGCCCTGGCCTGGGCGGTAGGCGCGAAAATGGCGCTGCTTGGCAGTACGCCGCTAAAGGTTTTTGAATCTGATGACCGCGACCATGATTCGATTCATCAACTGCTTCGAGAATACGATAAGCAGGGGCTGACGGCCCGATACTATAGCTGCGATGTCTGTGACAGAAATGCGGTCGCGCGAACAGTCAAGCTAATTCAAAATGAGATGGGACCGATCACAGGCGTTATCCATGGTGCCGGCCACAATCTGCCTCGCCGTTTCTATCAGGTCTCGCCCGAGGATGCGCTCAAAGAAGTGGGCCCCAAAGTCGTCGGTATGCTGAATCTGCTTGCCGAACTGGGTAAGCAGCCGCCCAAGCGAATCGTTGGATTGACATCTATTATCGGCATTACCGGCATGCAGGGCAATGGCTGGTATGCCTTTTCAAATGAAGCCCTGGATCTCATCCTCAGGCGATTTGCGGCCCGTCATCCGGAGACCAGAACCCTTTCAGTGGCATACAGTATCTGGCGCGACGAAGGCATGGGCGCCAGACTGGGCAGTGTCAAGGCCTTGAGCAAAAAGGGAATCGACGCCATTCCGACCGACGAAGGCGTTCAGCGATTTGTCCGCCTTTTTCTTTCAAAACCGGGGACCCATCAAGTGCTGGTTACCGCTCGTATCCTGCAATTGGATACCTTGGGAAAACCGGCCATGCTTCCGTTCAAAGGGGCCCGCTTTCTTGAAAAACGGGTGCATTTTATTCCCGGTTTCGAATCCGCTTTTCTCGTCCACCTGACGCCGGATGAGGATCTTTATCTACAGGATCATTGCTTTAACGATTCATATCTGTTCCCAACGGTCTTCGGCCTGGAAGCCATGGCCCAGGTCGCCGCCAGTCTGACCGGTATCAGCGAACTCAATGGTGTCCGGATAGAAGACCTTCTGCTGAGGCGGCCAATCATCGTGGATCCTGAGAAAGGCGCGGATATCATCATCTGGGCCCAGTCAGAGGAAAGGGCTGTCATCGACGATAAGCTGGCGGTCAAAACCGGCATATTCAGGGTGGGGGCAGATTCAGACGCTGCGTCCTTTTCGGCCACATTTATCATGGATGCAATGGATCCTTCCGATGAGAAACAGATCGATATTCCATCGGAAACGCTGGAAATGAATCCATCAACAGACTTGTACCGGGAAACGCTGCTTTTTCAGGGACCGCGCTTCCAGCGTATCCGTAACGTCCATCAGCTCGATCGGGAAGGGGATGCATCGGGGATGGTAGTGCTGTCCACCGCGCCGCCTGATCCGAATTCTGCAGCACGTGCATTTGCATCACCGGAGAACCAGTTCTTTATCCTCGGCGATCCTTTTCTGCGTGACTGTCTGCTCCAATCCGCAGCATTGCTGGTTCCGCAGGATACATCGCTTCCCGTTTCCATACACAACTGGGATATCTACGCTCAGACTCACGTTTCACCTGAGAAGGAGCGGGTATTCGTCCGCAACCGGCTTCAACGTATTCAGGACCAGGATATCGAAACGGTTGTCGATTCCCTGGACGCGTCAGGGCGGGTACTGGAAAGGCTTTCCGGATATCACCTGAAAATCCTGAAGCATCATGACGACTATCCGACGGTCGCCGATTTACTGCGCCCCGATGACCGTGACACCCGGCAGTTGCAGGAGCGGTCAGCCGATTTCTCAAATCGCCTGCATCTTAAAACACCAGACATTTATGTCTCTTTTCTCCCTGGCCTGCATGACCTGCCCAAAGACCAGCGGCGGGAGGTGGAGCGTTCGTTTCTTCTCCGGACACTCGAAAACTGGGCCGTGGCCAATGATGCGGATCCTTCACGGATCAACCTGCAGTGGAATCCATCCGGAAAACCGGTGGCCGGCATAGGCGGTAAAACGCTGGATATTTCCCTGTCCCATGACAACCAGTACTGTCTGGTTGCCATTGGATCCTGCGACCTGGGATGTGATCTTGCACCGGTCACCCACCGGACAGCCGATCAGTGGACCGGACTGTTGGGGCCATTTGCCCCAAAGGTGGTTGACGCAAAACTCACCGGCGATGAGCTTGATCGCAGAGGTACAGCGCTCTGGGCGGCCAGAGAGGTGCTGCAGAAGCTGGATGTCCAGGAAACCATATCCATTGAGCTCGAGGCATCCGCCAATGACAGTATCCTTTTTGCTTGCACGACAGATAAAGGGGTCATCAAAATTCTAACCTTTGTCGTGACGTTGACCCGTGGCAGGGAGAAGATCGTTGCCTTTTCCGTAACGGAACCAGCCGTGGCAACGGTGGCCAGCAAGCCCCGACACATTGACTATAAAGGCTATGAAACACTGCTGGATGGACAGCATTACCAGATCATGGAAGGCGGGCCACAGGGGCAGGTCGTTTTTGTTTACCGTTTTCCGGTAACCTTCATGCCCGCCGGGCAATTAAGCCGGCATGTCTACTATTCTCATTATTTTTTTTGGGCCGGGACGGTCAGGGAAACCTCTGCATGGCCGGTGCTGAAACAGATCGCCGATCAATTCTCCACGGGTGAATGGGGGGGCGTTACCAACCATGCGGACTTGAAGATTCTGGGAGAAGCGACAACACAGGATCTGATCGAAGCCAGGCTCTGGGCGTCAGGCAATGGCGGCCCTCATGATTCAGTGCTGGACCTGACTTTTGATTTTCGCAAAGTGCTCCCTGACGGCGGGTACGAACGGCTGGCATGGTTGGAACAACAGACGACCTGGGTCAGGATCCTCGATCACGGCGCCGCTAAAGTGGAGCCGTATCCAGAATATTATGGATCGTTTTTAGAGGAAATGCTGCCCCGTTTCGATGCCCCGAACCAGCCTGAGCCCATTGCCGAGCCGCTTCATTTCCTGCACACCAATGGGAATGAGCGCCATCTGTACCAGGCGCCTGCCGGACCCGAGGTGAAACCGATCCTGCATGCCCAGCTGATGGACACGACCCTTGAAGACGCCAACATTGTCGGGAATATCTATTTTGCGAACTATTATGCCTGGCAGGGAAGGGTGCGCGATAATTACTTTTACACGCTGATACCGGATTATTTCCGGGGGACTGGAGAAAAGGGCGAACTGATTTGTTTGAACTGCAGGGTGGATCACCTGCGCGAAGCCATGCCGTTTGACCGCATTGAAGTGCGTATGGCGCTCAAATCCTTGAAAGAATGTCGCGCTTCGCTTCATTTTGAGTATTTCAAACTGGGAGTAAATGGGGATGCCCCGCTGAAACTGGCCACCGGCAGACAGGAGATTGTCTGGGTCCACCGAGACGCAATGAAAAAACCAGTCGTGTCTCCTTTTCCATCAGCCATCAGCGAAGCGCTGCAGATGGCTATTTCAGTACAGGCTTAAAGCGCGCGGTTTTAAATGAAAGACAGCACGATGGGATCGAAACTGCCATCAGAATATTATCGGACCGGTATTTTGATGCGCAGACAGGGCTGCACTACAACTGGCACCGGTATTACGATCCTGCCATTGGACGGTACCTGCGCGTGACTCCGGTTTGGCGAATCCAACGTCATTATGAAAAAAAGACAGGGCCCTGATCATTCAGGGCCCTGTCAATTAGAGATTTGGAAGAAGAGGAGTTACAAATAATATCGGCATCGGCTGTCAAAACTTAAGGCTGTTTTTACCATCCCTCCTATGGTTCTTTCCACTTCTTAGCGCGTCGTTCTGTCGCCCCCGGTCTTGGGCCCTGGGCCCACGTCGCCCATGCTGGGTTTCCTGAATCCATTGTGTGCGCGTATCCCCTTCAGGCTTGAGCTGGACCATTCTGGAAAATTTGGCCACCGGTCCATGGATGGCGGAAGGAGTCCCGACTGTGGTTTTTTTGGGCGACGGTGGAAAACTACTGGAAAATTGTGGGGAAGAATACAAGGGAGATCTGGAATAGTGTTGCCGTTTTGTTGGGTCATACAAAAGTACATATCACACGAATATTGTTACCATCTGGGCTTCATGTTGCCTGTACATATACAAGTTGTCGCCCGAATGCAGATATATTGTGAATCAAATAGAGGATGACCATCCGGTAATATAGTCATCATTTTTCGGTAAGGATGGCATGCTACTGTACAATCAAAATAACGGATACTCCGCTGACCATGTCCAGGCTCCGGAGAGTCCGATAACATAAATATCATTTTTTCATCTTATTCTCCTCTTCTCCGGGCCGCCTTTTGGTGGTCCGGTATTTTTTGTGATCAAGAAAACTTGGCAGATAAAGCCAGTCAGGATTTTTTATCTGGTAAATATCTTGATTTTTTTATTAATTCATTCGGAGAATGGCGTTCTGATTGTCTGACACAACTTTCCGAATCTGTTCTTCTTTGGATTCTAAAAAATCAATAATAGAAGATCGATTGGAATCGTCCCAACGTTTCTGATCTATTTTTAGAAATATTCTGGAAGTTCCCGTATCAATAATAAAGTCGTATGATTCTGTTATCGAATTTTCGCGATAATCAATATCATATTCATTATAACCAGTGTTAAAGAAGTCCAGAACAGTTTCTTTTTTTGTTGCAGCCATATCTTTCCACCTCTGCAATTATTTCTATTTATATAATGAATTAAGATCGTTATTTCTAATCATGATTCAATAATCAATCAATTTAGAAACACTTTAGATAACTCCCCTTCAAAAAGCAGAGCCCCCTCAGAGGCTCTGCTTTTGCCACCGCCTGATCGGCGGATTGATTTTTTTGCCTTCGTTGTCGAAGCTCTGCCGTTTATCATGCTCTTAGATCTTACAGGAGGTGCCTGATGTCCGGCCGGCTATACATCTGTTGATGAAGTAACCCAGCGTTATAAGAGTAATTGCAGTTCCAATCATAGGGCACCTTCCTTTCATCTATCCCGCCACATCGATCCCCGGATCACAACCCAGATGCGGATCTTTGTTTTCACATTCGAAGTTTCTTTCGCGGGCATCTACATGTCCTTCACTGCTCTCGTCTGTATAATCCTGAGTTCTGTTATCTGCCATATTATCACCTCATCGGTTGATTGTTTAGTTATTGGTGTTTCCTCTTGTTTTCAACCAAAATATACAGCATCGACGCAATTAAGCAATGTGAGCCGGATGGTTGGATGGTGGTAGGTGAAAACTATCATTTAGGTGGAGATTGTAATTGGCGCCGTGATGCTCTAAAATCGTTGCTGTTGCACAAGAATCAGAATTCTTGTTGGTGGTTAAAAACATTCCCGACATAACATGATGACCCAAAATAGATTTGAAGACGCCTTTCGGGTAAATTACATTTCTTGCATGTCAGTGCTCAAAATTTCTCATGAATCGATCTGCAGATAAGCCGGATAGCGATATTGCAGGTGTCCTTTTATTGCGTTCGGTGATCAGGGGGCGATGCCATCATTTTCTGATTTTCTCTGGATAATGTTCTCATTATTCATTGAATGTCACAATGATAATTTGCATGTACCAATGGTACTGAAATGAGAAAATATTACGCGGTTCACAATTTGCATGTTATCGTTGGGTCTCCATCACGAACAGTTGTATCAGTCACAAAAAAAGTAGAAAGATAGACTGGAGAGAAATTGCCTTTTTCTTATGGGGTAATTTTGCTTCTGGCCTGGGCGATAAATCTGTTTCTGTTCTCAACAATCAAAGAGGAATGAAAGGAATCTGTCCTTATGAGAGAAGGAAAAATGAGAAGTTTAAAAGCGGTGAGGAATATCGTGCTGATGTTCTTACTGATCCTTCCCTTGGGGCTTGTGGACGCACTTGCCGCCGAACCAGCCGATGACTACCTGTCCGCCAGTGGCGGCGTTCTGTATGATGACGCTGGCAATACCGTCAGGCTGACCGGCATCGCCTGGTTCGGTTTTGAAACGTCAAACCAGGTGTACCATGGTCTATGGAGGGTCAACATGGAGGACACACTCGATACCGTGGCTGACAATGGATTCAACCTGCTTCGAATCCCCCTGTGTGTCCAGCTGGTCAACCAATGGCGCAATGGTACCGGCGCTGACCCCGGCAGCATCAACTACAGCGTCAATCCCGACCTTCAAGACCTCACCAGCCTGGAGGTACTGGACGCATCCATTGCCTACTGTAAACAAATCGGGCTGAAGGTCATGCTGGATATGCACCGGGTGGTCAACACGCAAATGTTGAACACCTGGTATACGGACGATTATCCATCCAGCGACTTCGAAGCCTGCTGGCAATGGCTGGCGCAACGATATGCCGATGACGATACGGTCATTGCGGTAGACCTGTTCAATGAACCGCATGGCTCACCCGGAGAGTCCGACATGGCAAAGTGGGATGACACCACGGACCAGAACAACTGGAGATACGAAGCCGAGAAGGTGGCCGATCTGATCCTGGATGCAAACCCCAACCTGCTGGTGGTGGTCGAGGGGGTCGAGGCCACTCCCAAGGATGGGTACACTTATGCCAATACAAATGGTGCCAATTACGACTTCAACTGGTGGGGCGGTAATCTGAGACGCGTCGGGGATTATCCCGTCGATCTGGGAAACCGCCAGAACAAGCTCGTCTACTCACCCCATGACTACGGTCCCGGCGTGTATGCCCAAACCTGGTTTTATTCCGGGTTCACGCAAGATACACTCATTGCGGACTGCTGGGAACCCAACTGGCTGTATATTGCCATACAGGATATGGCGCCCCTTCTTATCGGGGAGTGGGGCGGAATCATGGACGGTGGAGACAACGAAACATGGATGAAGGCGCTGTCCGATACCATCGCCCAGTACGAACTGAACCATACATTCTGGTGCGTCAATCCCAATTCCGGTGATACCGGAGGGATTTTGCTCGATGACTGGCAGAGTGTGGATGCCACGAAGTATAACCTCATCGAGCCCACCCTCTGGCAGGACGCCGATGGCAAATTTATCGGGCTTGACCATGAGGTGAACCTGGGCGCAGATGGAACCCATGTCGGCGCCGCCGCCATCCCTTCGGATGATGATGACGATGATGTTTCCGTAACCGGTGTATCCGTCAGCCCGACAAGTACATCGATCAAATCGGGCGCCACCGCAGCCCTTACCGCCACCATAACGCCGAGCGATGCCAGTGACACCAGCGTTTCCTGGACATCGAGTGATACGTGTATCGCCACCGTAAGCACCAGCGGTGTGGTGACCGGCGTATCGTCCGGTAGCGCTTTGATTACGGTTACCACCCAGGATGGGAGTTACGAGGCAACCTGCACAGCAACGGTCACCGGATCAGAGTCAGACGACACAACATCGGCGCCCTGTTCGTCACCAGAGGCAGCGGCATTGCCGCTCGTTATTGACGGAGCGGGTGAATTCTGCCGGGTGACATCTGGCAGCATAACGAACATCAATTCATGGAACATGGAACGGGTGGAAATCAACGGTGTCGACTACACCAACACGTGGTCGAATCAGATGCCGGACCGAATCGACGGGAACTACTATATATACTATGTGGGTAAATACGACTGGTCTCATCTTGAAGTCAACGGCAGCGGGGGGAGCAGCGACAGCGATAACGATAATGAGCAGACACAGGAGTACACCCTGATCATCGAGGGCCGTGGCGATGGCTCGACCATTCCTACGATCGGCACCCATGCTTATGCAGCCGGTACGGCGGTCAGTGTCACGGCGACGCCTGCAAACGGAGCGACGTTCACCGGATGGAGCGGCGCCGCCACCGATACGACCAATCCTGTTACCATCACGATGGACGCGGACAAAAGTCTGATCGCCAATTTTTCTGCAGACGACACAGGTGATGATTCCGGAGATGAGACAGAAGATGATAGTGAAGATGACTCAGCAGATGACATCGATCTTCCGGATGCGTGCTCCGGATCATGCAATGCGGCAACGCCCGTTTCTCCAACGATTACCAGCGATGGTGGGCTTGGTAATGTGACCATGTACAGCACCGCGGCCAGCCAGGGAGGGGCCTGCAACTACGGCACAACCGATATCATGAATTACGCAGCCATCAACGTTAACGTGCTCCCTGATGACGCCCAGGGCCAGTGGCAAGGGGGCAAGATCTGCGGGCAGTGCGCGGAAGTGACCGCACTGACATCCCAGGGCCTCCAGACCGTGGTTGTCCGCATTGTGGATAAATGCGCAGATGAAAACTGCGGCATAGACCTCGGCGGCGATGCCCCTGCGACCATTATGCTGGACGACAGTGGACGCTACACCGGGAAATGGCGATTCGTCTCCTGTGATGGGCATTCAGGTGTTTCTGATGGAGACCCTAGCCTCGATGTGCTGCAAGGCAGCAATGCATGGTGGTCTCGCGTCCATGTACGCAATGGATCCTCAGCCACCGACACCATCGCGTGGCAGGAGGTTGACGGTACGGCGAGCGGCACCCTGCCATTTGCCACCAATCCGGAAAATGCTTTCGAAGTACCGGTCGATGGCGTTCTTCAGTCGGGGATGTCAGCCGTTCTGATCACGGTGCATTATGCTGACGGAACAAGGGCGACGGTGACGCTCACGCCGGATGAACTGGCAACCCCGTCTGCATCGTACCCGCTCGACTGATGGGATACCGAAAACTCATCGTCGTGAACGTCTATAGGGATGCCTGTATATATTGGTTATTTACCAATGAATGAGGCGGGATAAGCAGGTGTGGTAACGGTTAGGAATTGACCCGTTTTTCTGTCTACAATCGATAGTGGTGCGTTTTAGGTTGCAATCAGCTGGCAACTTCCTGCTCCAGCCGTTGAAGAATTCGGTCCGTGAGTTGACCGAATACCGTTGAACTATTATGTGCTGCCACGCTTCGGCAATTGCCCGATTCGGAATATCCCTTTTTTGGATATCGAAGCCTTTATCGCCGGGTTGAAATGCTCGAACAAGCGGATCAACAATATCCTTGTGCCCGTGCGATCGGTTTTCAAGATTGCACTCAGGGCAGGGCATATCGACAAGGACCCCATGACCTTGGTGCAGAATCTGAAGATCGAAAAGGCCGAAATCCAACCCCTGTCCATGGAGGAGGTCTGCCTCTTTTTGGATAAGGTGCCGCTGCGATACCGCCCATTTTTCCAGATCGCCTTTTTCACTGGGATGCGTTTTGGTGAGATGGCGGCCTTGAAGTGGCGGAACGTGGATTTCCGATTGAGCGTGATCAAGGTCCGCGAAACCCTGGTACTCTGTGAAGAAGGACGACCCAAAACCGCTGGCTCGGTTCGAGACATCAAGATGCTGCCGCCGGTAGTCGACGCATTACGGGAACAACGCAAGGCAACCATGGGAAAATCGGAATACGTGTTCCTGAATTTTTATGGTCGCACGCTCTTTCACCATTCGGTGAATATCCATGTCTGGAAACCGACTTTGGAAAAATGTGAGTTGGCGCCCCGGCCGCTGTACCAGACACGTCATACGTTCGCCACGTTGATGCTCGATTCAGGGGAGCAACCCGGCTGGGTGGCCCGCATGATGGGGCATGTGAACCTGAAGATGATTCACGAACACTATTATTCGTATATCAAGAATTATCAGCGTGACGACGGAGCAGCGCTCATGGCCAATGTGTATGCTCCCAGCGTCGAAAAAGAAGGGGATAATTTGCCGGATCAGGAGGTGTCAATTGCACTCTCTGGGGTGAAAAAGTGATCCCAAAGTGATCCCATAACGCAAAACAGGGACTTGGCCATTTTTCCAAATCCCTGAAATAACATAATAAATTGTAATCACAAATGGTGGAGGCGGCGGGAGTCGAACCCAAGACACCACACAACTGACGCGGATCTACAAGCGTCTGGGCCACCTCCGGGCCACATCTCCCCTCTAATTTCCAACCCACTGGACACACTCTACACAGCCTGACATAAGCTTTAAATAGTATCTCAGCACACTGCACTACATGAAAATCAAGTGCAGTAAGTGCGGAACCCAGTGGGAATATAAAGGCAAATCTTGGTGCGCTGCGACTTGCCCGAAATGCCACAGAAAAAACACAATTTTCATATGGCAGAACCTTAAGTACGCTAAATATATCAAGTGTCTATACTGCGGTCAAGAATTCCCTAAGAAAAGAAAAAGTTCAAAATATTGCAGCTCCCTTTGTCAAAATAGAACTATTGCCCCAAAAGGTGGTAAAGCCTGCCAAGCGAAACACGACTTCAGCGGACTTAATAATGGGCGATGGAAAGGTGGCATAAGCAAAAACCACTATCATTACAAAATAATACAAGATGAGCGCTATCCTGACCGTGTACGAGCAAGAAAGCTTTTTCATAATGCGAAAAGGCATGGGAAAATAACACCACCTGACCGATGCCAGCGCTGCGGTAAGAAATCCAAGCTCCACGCCCACCACAAAGACTATTCAAAACCGCTTGATGTCGAATGGTACTGCCGACCGTGCCACCGCCATCTCCACGGCGGGGCGCATTGATAAATATCTTAATTATTTAATATTTGATTTGAAGGTGGGATCACTTTCGATTTTGAATAATAGCTGGTCAATATCAACATCATCAACTAATACTTTTGATCGTGATAATATCTTTCCGATACTTTTTAAAACAGTTTTCTTTTTTTCTTCTTTGGTGGGTATTTGAACCTCAAGCGCCATTTTCTTAATATCTTCAGCATTTAATCCAGAAACATTAATTTTTTTGCTTTCAATTTGTTTTTTTAGTGCAGTGACTACATCAGGTTGAAACCAAGCATACTGACTTTCTAAAATACTATTTACAATTTCTTTGAATTCTTCTTTGGTCTTATAATCAGGTACCCAATCCATAGTACCTACTCTGGAATACAAATTACCAACAAGCCAACCTAATTTTGCCCGGAACTCCTCTGTCAATTGAAGGTGCTTTGCGTCAAGGCATTTGTCATAATGGTCGTTAGCTCGAAGTGCGATTGAAAGCCTTAAAAAAGCACAACAAGGCTCAGGGAATTTCAAATCATCGTCTTCATGCAGATAGAAAAATTCTTTTTGATTATTGTTAAGCAATTGTGTGGTAAAAGACTCTATTGTGTTCCTTCGATTAGATCTACAAATACCAGATTTTATTTCGAATTCTTCGCTCTGAATTTTTTTAACCTCTCGATTCAAAACAACGTCAAACGGTCTAACGGATGCAAGCGTAATATATTTTGCAGAGCAGGTTTTACCGTCCCTACGAACCAAGTCACAAGATTGGGTCAGGACGATGAAATAAATGTAATCCGATTTAAAATAATGAGGATGGTACCGCTTTAATACAGAAGAGATATCTTCAGTTACTCTTAGAACATCTCCCTGACAAAGGTTTGATTTATCAGGATCTTTGACATAGGTGAAGTGGCAACTCATGATTAGGTCGCAGTCCTATATCAATCGTTTTTTGTAGACACTTCCTGATATTTTCCAGACAATTTGTTGTTGATCTTGTAATTACTTTCTTGCCTGGACATTTTGGAGACATTTATTGAGAACGAAACTGAATAATCGGAACCTTCTGTCACACCTCGTGCAACCTTCATAACAGTTGGAGGATATGGTGAGCTTCCGGTAACTTTGCTTGATTGTGCACGAAAAGTAGGAACATCAGATTCATTTTTGTAAGTTACTCCAGATCTACTGGAAAAATCTGATTTTGATGATGTATGTGCTTTATCATTCATGATTCACCCTCTTCGTTGTCATCAAGTTCCAAACCGTAGAATTTATTTAAAATATCCAGTGATTGAGTCTTCTTAGATATAATAAGATCATCAGTTACCAACTCAGCTATCTGAGCAGGCCCTGTGACTTCGTAATGGTAATTGAAATCGAATAAAACTTTGTCTTGAGTATATATAATATTAAGATTTAACACATGATTTTCAAATGAAAACTGTCGTTTGATCTCAGTCTTATTTGTAGATAGCCCAGCCTCAGCGCATCTATCTGAATCAGCTAAATCGAAGAGTTCAAGCATATCGAAATTATGGCTTTCCTCTTCGAATACAATATTAACCCCCAACGCTGTGACCGGTGTGTGCTCAAGAATTGTTACTAATGATCTTACACATGAACTCATCCGAGCCAGTTTTTCATCACTATGTGGCTCTTGGGCCATAAATTGACATTTATGAACGGCAGGTAGAAAAAAAATGTTATCTGGCGACTTGTATCTTGGTGCTAATTCAGGCCTGTTGATTGGGAGCTGGACCTCAAGCTCTTCATTATTGAATATTTTTTCTGCAACCCATTCCGGTGTTAATATATATCGGTTCCATTTTCCAACTATGATTACAGACAATGAATCCCCGATGATTTTCATCGATACAGGCCTTTTTAGTTATTTTATCAGCATCTTGGATGGCATAACTCCCCTGCCCATTATTTCAATAAAACTATAGTTGGTCAAGAAAAATGCGTATCCATGGTTTGTTATCGTCGGAATGATGTGAAATCTTTAGACAAGCGTCATATAGCACAATCGTTTACATAACACCATAAAATCCATTGATTGAGTCGAGACGGACTAACAAACAAAAAAGGGCACCGTACTTTACGGTACCCTGGACGCGGGGGATTAGATGTATGTGTGAAGGCATCTGCCTGTTGTGACGCTATGATAATGCCCCATCGCCAATCGTCAACCTCTCATTTGAAAAAATTGAGTTTAAACTCAACTAAATAATTGATATAATTAGTTATTTCTCCTTGACACACATCCCCACATAAGTGCATCCTCACAATACCGGATATGTGTAAATCCACACAAAAAATATAAACCCCGGATGCTCAAAGGAGGATGCATGATAACAATTGCAGTCGCAAACCAGAAAGGCGGTGTCGGCAAGACCACTATCAGCTTCAACCTGGCGCACATTCTTGGAGCTAAACACCGGGTGCTTACCATTGACAACGACTCCCAGGCGCACCTTACCCGCTCGTTTCTTGATAAATCAGAGCTGAAAGCCAACATCCACGACATCTATGAAGGCCAGACAGTCACGCCCCAACAGATCACTAAAAACATCGACCTGATAGGCGCAGACGACTCACTTGCCAAGATATCTGATGGCGACCTTGAGACCATCATCATGCTAAAGCATGCGATTAGCACCCAATCACATGATTACGTGCTGATTGACTGCTTGCCATCGTCCGGTTTTGTGCAGATGGCAGCGCTCACAGCTGCTGATTACGTCCTGATCCCGGTGACAGCCGCTTATTTCTCGCTCATGGGCATGGTGGACTTCATCAGCACCGTTGAAAAGGTCCGCAAAGTGACCAACCCCAACCTCAAGATCGCCGGCATCGTCATTAACCAGCTGAGCGGCAGGGTGACAAACCTTGAAAGGGACATGGAAGCGTCCTTGCGCAAGAAATACCCTGGCCTGACATTTAAGACCCGACTCAGCAAACGGGTAGCAGTGGGCGAATGCGTCACCACCCAAAAACCAATCACCCAATATGACCCGAAATCAAAGTCCGCGAATGAATTCAAAGCACTGGCAAAAGAGCTGATGGCAAGGGTGAACGGAGGGAAATGATGGCAAAGAAATTCGACAGCGCAATCGACAAGATCCTGGACCCGCAGGTAAGTGAACCCACAAAACCAGAAACCCCCAAAACCACAGATACACAAAGTCCCAAATCCACAACACCACAAGCACACATTCCCACAAATACACATTTACACAAAGCCACAAACTCACAAAAAGAACCGACCGAGCGCCTTGACGCAATGATCCCCCAGAGCTTGAAATGGGCGATGGAAGATCTGGTCAAAGAGACCAACCGAACCCGGAAACGCGGGAACAAGACCAGCATGACCGCTGAGATCACTAAGGCGATTGAGGCGCACCTTAAGAGAACTTAGCTGCTAACACTGGAGCAATTCCAATATTAGATAGGTGATCTGCAACAAAATTCGTCGCATACCTATCTCCGCTGATCATTGCTGATTTCATATCTTCATACCATTTGTCGCGGTTCATTGAGATGCCAAGCTCCGACCATAGTGCTCGAATATCAAAAACTCTCCAGCGTCCGGATTTGTGCCGAATTGCCCACCAATATGATGTGCCACCATCACGATCATGGTGGTTGGCGAGCTGATATGTTTTTCCTTTAAAATTAAACTCAACTCTGATTCTACGATCAACAAAATGGCTAACTATACTATTATGCTTATGAATTTTCACCTAACACCTCCAAAATCGCAAATTATTTATAGATGCTATACCCACAGACATTTACGGAATTACTTCTTAGGTGGTCCCGGCTCAGGTTGAGATTGCTCTAAGAATCGAACGTCGGCATGCGTTGCACCGTATTGACGATGTTCTATGGTAAGCGCGAGGCTTCGGCCTTGCCTTACTCACTTTCTACCGAGTCCAAAATCGTAAATTATAAATAGATGCTATGCCCACAAAAACTACGGTTATAGCTTTTCGATGTAGGGCTGGCTTTGCTGGTCTATGTCACAACAAAGAAAGGCCGCCCAACCGGGTAGCCTCTCTTTACGTTGTTCCTCTTGATCATTGCAGCTCGACCTTCCGGGCTACGATCTTGGTGTAATAATTCTTTTTGCCGTACTTATCCTCGACAACATCAGTCTGAAGCCGACCCTCGACCCGGACACGATTGCCTTTACGAAGCGTGCCTATGCACCATTCCGCAAGCTTGCCAAAGGCAGAGACCCGGTGCCAGTCGGTGCGCTCATTCCATTCACCGTCCCGACCCTTCCAACTGTGCTTGGTGGCAACCGACATCGACGCAACCTTAAACCCATTGCCCTCGTACTCAGACGGGTCATTTCCAACGTTGCCAATAATCCTAACATCGTTCGTATCTGCCATTTTATTTCCTCCTGGTAAGCACCTTGACCAGACCGATAACGCCGATGATAACAACGCAGAGTGCGGCCAGGGAATGGATCTTGCCGCCCCGCCCAAACCCGAAGTTCGAGTCAAGCGATCCCAAAGCATCACCGGCAATCTCGGCAACAGGCATCGCAAGGTAAGCCAGAAGGGATATCCCGCCCATGATCAAAACCCCAATGCCAATGATCCAGAATATCCAGCCGACTATTTTGCCCCTGGTGTAATCGTCGGCCATCATGCACCCGCCTTTCTCTTGGCAGGTCGTCTGGGGGCAGGCTTGTGGGAATCCATGTACCGCCGCCATTCAAGCTCAACTTTGTCCAAAGCCCGCTCCACAAGCTTACTCTCATTGACAACAGCAGACTCCCGGATCTTGGTTATTACCTCGATTGCCTTTGCCATATCCTTTAATTCCTGTCTTGTGGCCATCATCCGCCTCCTTTGCGGCCCCACAGACCGCAGTGTTTTTCAGCCCACCGAAAGCCGTTCTCGGTGAGGATGTAATCATAAAAAAAGAAAGCCACGCCGCACACCCAAAGCACCAAGTCAAAACCAACTGACCCGGTGATGCTCCCGATCTGGCTCATGAGTCCAAACCAAACCCCGCTCAAGAGCACCACCGCAGTCAGAAACGCACCGATACGCCGTGCCCAACTGCTGTATCCGACCTCTGATGGCGATGACGGTGGCTGTACCTTGGGTCGAATCGGAACCGGACGTGGGATGTCACTCTCAAACCTGTTCATGACAGCCTCCTGACCGGGAGCGGACGCGGAGCCATGTTTATGATGTCATCCACAGTCTCCTGCGGCTCATAAGTGATCTGATTGACCGGCTGATAAGAAATGGCAGTCTGTTCCGATCGCATTACTTTAGTTGCAACAGGATCGCCATGAACCACTGCTGCCATCAAAGCGAAATAATCACGACAGTCCGGACAGAAGCGGTAAGCTACCTCACGCCGATTGTGCCGGAACATATTGATGGTCTGATGATCAAGCTCGCAGTTGCAGATCCCGCACCTGGTATCGTCAGCCGGGTTGATGAACGCTTGGTACACACTTTCTTTGGTGTGCCTTGGAGTAAGTCCTCTGGGATACATCTCTCCATGAGAAAGATGCTCGCCTGTAAAAGGACACTCTTCACGCCGAACTCTGCTTGGCGGAATGATCTGAACCTGAACCGGGAATCGATCATTTACACTGATGCCGTACTGATCCAAACCCCTGCCAATAGTCTTACCAATCCTATTGTTGTCACACATAATCCTTCTCCTTTCACTGAATGCTTACTGGGTGGCCGTTCTTGTCCAACAACTCCACCCTCTCAAGACCAGGTATCGAGGATCGATACCCGGAGTACCCATAACTGATGAAAAACTGTCGCTTCTTGACAAACACCAAACCCACATTGTTGTTCAGGCAATACAACCGCTTTTCCTCTGCACTCCTGCCAGGGATGGAATCGTAATCCAAAAACGGCGTGTTCCTGTTTATGTAAAGGCGAAACACGCATCCCTGATCACGGGCATACTTAGAGGCCAAAGCAAAATCGAAAGTGGTATAGATCCCTGCTCCAAAATCACCGGGCAAACCTACTATGAACCCTTCACGGAGAACTGATTCAGCATTGCTGTATGAGGGCGTGCCGTGGAACACGACCCAATGCCTTTGCTTTTTGGGAGCAGGTGCAGGCCGCACGGCACCATACGAGGCCTGACCCTGATGCACGTACCCGACTTGAGCGTTGTCAGACCGAATGGCTAACATCACCGCACCAAACCCACATGCAGCCACAAAGAACCAAAAGATCGCCGCAGGGTCAGACTCACCCCCGGTCTGTGCTAACATGATGACCGACCCAAGGATCGCCCCAGTCCCGATTACCATCACGATGAAATTCATCATCCCACTAACTCCTTTCCTTTTGCCCCCTCACCTGGTATAAAGATCTAAACCTTTATTTTTTTTAAAATGAATTTTTCCCTTGGCTGCTATCTACTACACGCCTTCCAGAACCCTCCTGTTCACCACTTTTTTAAAAAAATCCTAACTTCTCGTAATTACGCCTAAATTTTTTAGACATTTTCCGAAAACTATATATATGAGCTTGTCCACTATTGTGGACATGACAAAGAAAAAGCCCACTTCATTTATAGGAAGGGTTTCCGGTTTTGGATCACCCCAACGGAAACACATAGAGATCCCGAAAGATAAAAGAGATGAGTTTGAGTCAGGCGATGCTGTCTTTGTCGAAAAGATTGAGCGATGATGCTTTTTGCATGCGCGAAAAGACCCCGGCCTTCCCACTGCACCTATTACGGGAAGGCCACTTACCAAATACTATTGGGTGAGCGAAATGGAGAGTAGGTAGCTAAGCCAAGGGCACTGAACCTGGATGCGAAACTGTTCGCAAAGATGTCTTTGGGAATGTAATCTGTGTGTACGCCTATGGTGTAATTTCATAACAAGAATCGGCAAAAGGTGCATAATACTGAAGAATCATGAAGGATTGTGAGGTGCCATACCATAACAACTGACGCATTACCGGAGTTCGAGGCGGATGACTTCAATAGTATCGAGATCGACCAAATCCCTGCAGAAAGGGTGAATGCATACATAGACCGCTGTCTGAATGATAGAGAGTTCCGGGAGCTGGCAATGCACCAATATGGCTCTTTTGTACTCGGCGCATCCCGTAACCTGTTGCACAGATCCGGCCAGCTTCTCTCAGACCTCGGTGCACTATCAGACTTTATCGACCAACCGGAATCAGCACCCATCGATTGGGCTGAATTGAAACGCCAGGAACGGACAAACAATCTCAAAATATGGTGGGAAAAAAAGAAGCGCCGAAGCGAGTTGATGCGATCTCTCGCAAAACTCTACAAAAAAGGCAGAGGGTCAGAGACGTTGGTTCAGGACACGTTTGTGATAACCGAACTTGCAAAAGTGTTCAATTCGCAAGGTCAAAAACAGCTTGACTTCGATAAACAGCATAAGGAGCTCGCCGAAAAAGGATTCGCAACTCTCCTTCCATGGCGACATATCATTTTCGAACAAATCCAAGATGGTACAAATTCATTCGAAGGGTTAAAACCGATTATAAGCGACTCCCGTAAAGACCAATCTCTGCGCTTCCAATTTCTAATTGAACTCACTCATAACCAATACATTGAGATTAAACAAGACAAAGCCTTTGGGGAGATCAGAATCGAACCGAAGAATGAAATCAACCCAAACATCATTCTCAAAGACCAGTCCGGCAACCACTCAACTATTGATTGGCTCTCCTCAAGCAAAGCCAAACAGAACCTTGCACTCAAATACCTCAAAGAAAATAAGGTCATATTGTATGGGTGATATGAGATGCCATTCAATCCAAATCCGTTCACAGAGTTCCAATTAAAACTGCTCCGGGGAATTAGGGAAAAACTCATCGAGATCCGGAATCCAGACAAGGAAGTGCTCGATGACAAAGACTTCAGCTATTATGTTGAAAATTCCAAAAAGTTTGGTCCCATCCCAAAGCTACGTTTCAAACCAAACGCTCAAGCAATCAAACACGAGATCATGACGGCAGCAGGATACAAACCGATTGCTAAGAAATCATCACACAAAGAAAGAATAGAAGCCGGTGCCACTGCGTTTAACAAACACTGGGATTCAATGATGGCTGGCCTGATCAAAAGCACAAAACGCATAGCAATTATCAATCAGACATTTGTTGAAGAAGGGCAACTGATAGCCGAGATCATTCGATTGATCCAGATGTCAATTACAACCAAAAGTCACAATAGGATAATTCATAACCCAAACAATACAAAGGAGGAGTCTTATATAGACCAAATCAACAACACACTATGATATTTAGTGTTCCCGCCTGCGAAGGCGATGTCTATGGAGCGTGATTTCAACACACACAAACCCTCTATCGACAAATCACCCCATCACAAATAAGACACTCGCACCGGAGTACTTTTATATCCGGTGTTTTCCACCCCTTGCTATATATAAAACAAGACCATCGAAAAACCCGTACCGCAGATAATCTGCATCATACACTGAAAGTATTTAAATAATAGTGCCATTCCACGGAAGTGTGGAATCATGATTTTGCGTCCAGGTCCCATGTCGGATTTTGGACAATTTTGGAAATCAGCCCATCCAAATTGAAGAGCTGATTTCAATAAAATATGTAGCTGGTAGTCAAAGAATGCCCCGCAAACGAAAACCTAAACCTGATCCAGAGCCATACCTGCGGTTGATCATGGGGATCTCCATGAACAACCGCCTGCTGACAGTCGATGAGTCCAACCGCCTTGACTTCGCAGTCCTACTCATAGAATACATCGCAACAGGCGACCGGGAGACACTCACCCCCATCATCGACCAATTCCGGGAAGAGAACGGGATCTCAAGATCCCTCTGCTATAAGGTCAAGCAAAGGCTCCAGGAGCTTAACCTTATCCGAAAGGAGCGAGACCCTTTTTCCCACCGGATGGTTTATATTGTCAACATGAACCGCTACGAGAGAGACCTAAGAGCCCTTTATGGATTCAAATCCCAGGTAAAAGTGTGGAAGAGATCATTTTAGAAATTTTATTTAAAGTTGTTTCACAATGCACTTAGCTAATTGTAATCACAATGAAATTACGGTAGGTATGCAATACATTTTAATAGCAGTAAGTGCAAGTTGGCCGAAGACTATCATTTGAAATGGCTATATGCATCTGCCCACTTTAAATATCCCACCCATTTTGATCCTTCGTGTCCTTTCGGCAGGCATGTGTAAATCAATTTTTTTTGCCGGCCGGCATAATTTTTAAACTGAGGTTTTGATCGTGAGTGTTTGATTTGGCGGGATAGTTGAGGTCGTGCAACAGGCAGGGCACAAGCACCCTGCCTGCAATTAGGATACGGCTTCAGAAATGGCTTGCTTGTAATTCCAGGGCGTCCATTGTTCGGGGTGGCGTTTTACCTCAGCCGAGTTCTCACTGATTGCAACCAGGTAATCAAATGGGTTGGCGCCGTTCAGTTCGCTGGTATGGATCAAGCTCATAAACAAATCGCCGACCTTGGCCCCTCTCTCTGTCCTGTAAAACAAGGCGTTTTTCCGATTCAAGATGGCCTTTTTCAAGGCGCGTTCACAGGTGTTGTTGTCCAAAGGGGCTCCGGGGACGCGCAAAAACAGGGTCAACGCATCCCAATGGTTGCACATATACTTGATGGCTTGCCCGAGACCGGCGTTTGGTTCCACCGTTTTTTCCTCGAACTGCTTATCGAACCATTCTCTAAGGTCATCCATCAAGGGACCGCTAAGGTTCTGATGCAATTCGAGCCGCTGATCGTCCGACAGGTTTTGCGCCCTGGCATCGGCATCGTTTTTATACACTTTGGCCAATAGGTTCAGCACATGGGTGCATTCGTCCGGGAAGTTATCGTACACATCCACGAAGCGCCGCCTTCCATGGGAGATGCAGTTGGCCAAAAGCGTTTCAAAATCCTTGGGTGCATTTCTCGACAGCGCATCGCACATCTGGATCGGGGGGCCGAGATCAGCCTGGCGCCTGGCAAGCAGATCTGCCAGGTTTTCTCCGGCATGCTTCTTTCCGGTAAAAAACAACCCGATGTTGTGATCGTGCAGAACCGCCACCATGCCGCTGGTAAAAATTCCTTTTCTTTTGTCGTCCCGCTTTTCGTTGACCACGGAAAGGATTTTCATGGTGGTATCGTCGTTGTGGATCACTTTTGCACCGGCTGCCTGTCTGATCAGTTCATCAAAGACCGGAAAGACATGCCAATAAAAATCCCTGACGATATCCCATTGGGTGGATGCCGGCAACGGTATACCAACACTGTTCTGCAGATTTTCCAGGCGATAAAAAGGGAACCCGTTGCCATATTTTAACAGGGCGATCATTGCACCGGCGGAGGCATCATATTTTTCTTCACCGACATCCTGTGGGGCTTTGGCCGTAAAAACCTCTCCACACAAATTACAGCGCAATTTTTCCAACTCGTATACCGTTGCCGTCAATGGCGAGGTGCCGGTGACACGAATCAGTGGTCCTGGCTGTTTGCAGACATAGACTTTGCCCTTGAGGCAAAGGGGGCACGGATCTTTATGTTTGAGTTCTCCATGCGGTACCGTGACTTTTTCGGCTCCGGTAAAATCATCCGCCCCATTTCGGCCATGGCCTTTTTTCTTTTCCTTCGGTTTTGCATCATCGGCTTTTGGTTTGCGTTTTTGGGTTACATCCTCGGTCTTTTCCGTAGATGCACCGAAGATCATTTTCAGCAACCGTTTGATGGAGACGGCTTTTTCATCCACGCTGTGGCTCAGGACATGAATCGTCTCGCCCATGGCCTCGATGGTTGCATAATCCTCGTCCAGCAGGTTGCGCGATTTGACCCGCTCGATCAGTGCGTCCAGTTGTTCGGCCGAAAGTTCGATGGGCGGTGGGGTCATGCGCTTGCTCCAGCGGTAAGGTATGTCCTGAATCGCTTGTCCAACGGATATCCCCAGACGGCCTTGATGGATCGGTTGGGACGGTGGGTCTGGTCATTCTTCCCACGGCCGGTGGTATCTCCCAGATAGGTCCAATTGGCGGCCTTATAGCACGTACCGGCAAACCGCTCTGTGTCCACAAAGGTCTCCAGGTAATAAATGGGATGATGATATACCGCTTGCCAATCACTGGGCAGGATGCGGTTCATCCGTCCCAGAATATGGGAAGCCAGATGGGGCACGCGAACCCAGGGAAGGATCAAGAACCGGCTGTTGTAGGCCATAAAGCGCAAGTTGGCCGTGCGCTGGGGTTGAGACCAGCCGATAAACTGGTCGCGGCAGCCGATATGCCTGGCGGCCGACGACCAGGACAGGCACGCAATGGGCCGGTCTTGGGAGTAAACGATGTATTTTAAATGTTCGCCGACCGGCTGGGTGTAGCCCAGATAATGGTACTGGGCCAACAGACTGTTGAACAACTCTTCGGCGTCGGTACGTCGAACCTGTTTAAACAAAAGCGGTTTGATGGCAGACAGCTTGCCTTTTATCGGACGCTGGTCAATGGCGATGGTCTCAGGTGCCCGTCGTCTGGCCAAGGGATTGTTCGGTGTCATTTTCTTGGCCGGCAATCGAATGTGCCCGGCCCGATGAAGGGCGAGCATCAAGCCCCGGCAGACCATGTCGCGAAAGGCGCCGTTGGCCTGGCGCCAATCCCAGGCCTGGCAAAGTTTGACGGAAAGGCGCCGTCGACTGTCCGTGGGGTTCCGGTCGATCAGTTGTTGAATAAATGCCGCATCCTGTACGGTAACGATTCTACCGCGGTATGTAAGTATCGGTTCCATGGTCGGCGTACATAGCAGAATTGCTACTGGAACGCAAGCCCTACGTACAAATTTTTTTCCAATGCGGTGCGACAGTAACGGTGGCCAGATCCCCGTTCCAAATCAACAATTGCAGCTGATGAACATCGAGCCGGCGCAAAATGGCATCCGTACTTTCGGGCCACCAGGTAAATCGACCTTTGGATAGCCGCTTTTGACAAAGCCAAAATCCTTGACCGTCATACACGAGAATTTTTAATGCAGTCGCCCGTTTGTTGCGAAAAACAAACACGGCACCGGAAAACGGGTCCGATTGGAGATGCTTGCGGCACAGCCCGGCCAGCCCATCAATGCCTTTCCTGAAATCAGCCGGCTCCACGGCGATAAGAATCCGCATCTGCGGCGTGATGGCGATCATGAATCAATTGCCAAAAAAGCTCTGCCCATTTCCACCAAATCAAAAGCGCCGGCTCCTTTTACATGCATTCTCATAACTGAACCGTCACTTTTTATCATTTCGATAGTCGATTCGATAAAAGGAGCGGCTGGGGCTTGGAATTCTATAAAGGGGGTAGGCAAAGTATGGGATGGGCCTTCTTCCGTTGTGTTCGCGTTTTCAACTTTGCTTTTTAAGGTCGTGTAATTGACCCGCAGGGTCTTTGACAGGTGGCATATCGAATATTCGTCCGACAGCGCAATTGCTGCATTCCAGAGGCTTTGGGGAATACGGGTGCGTTTTTTCCTTCGCTGGCGCCAGGATTCGAAACGCTGCCGGACCTGTTCTAAGGCGGGGGCGATGGCAGAAACATCTGTTGGATTGGTATCGTCGTTCATTGGCTGTCCTCCTCATCTCTTTGCGACAGCCAACAGATACCTCATTGTTCAGTTTATTTCATGCACGCTTGCCGGAAGGACACGATCCTTCAAATTAACTCCGCTCGGACTTCAAAAAGCTTGCTGTGCTCCGCAATGGACAAGAAATTGATTTTTTAACTCCGAACCTGTTTTTAACAAATTCCGATTAGGGCGTATGTCCGGTAGGCGGAAATCCAGGATTTTCTTTCCCCCTATTGTCGACTGGGGCAATAAGGTAAAGAAAGAAGATCAAGCCTTTTTGGAAAGGATGTCGCGCCCATGATGCCAACGTACGCCCATCAGAAACAGTTACAAGAAGCCCGGCTCGATACGAAAACGTTGGAGCGGCTGTTTGCCAATCTGATTACCGATGGTACCAACTGCTCGCCTTTCGAGTCGGACATTATCGTCGAAAAAGCCAAGGAGGTTTTTGCCATTGGCGACCATGCGGAGGGTAATGTGCTCCACCCCGGACAGATGGTCTGGACGGCGGTTGATATTGCCGAACCCCCTGGTAAACCGCTCAAACAGTGTCAACTCAAGCGGATTGTCATAACCCATATCAATTCCACCGAGGATGCCGAGGTACGTCGCTCATATGGTCCATCGGCCAAGCGCCGCCAACAAATCCTGCGCATGAGTGTTGAAGCCAAGGACCAGGGTGCCCTGTTAACCCAGGAAGACCTGGCTGTCATCCTTGATACTGACGTGCGAACCATCCGCAGAGACATCCAGCGGCTTCGTAAGCAAAACATTTTTGTTCCGACCCGGGGACAACAAAAAGATATCGGACCGGGAGTGACCCATCGGGTCCAGGCCATCACGATGTTCCTGGAAGAAAAAGAACCCGTGGAGATCGCCCGGGCCATCAAACACTCTTTGACGGCCGTGGAACGTTATATCGACACCTTCTGCCGCGTGGTCTATTGTCAGCGCAAGTTTCGAAACAACCTGAAGACCGCCCTGGTGGTCGGTGTCTCCGTTGCCACGGTCAATACCTATCTCGGTCTGCATACCGATGCCTGCGAAGACCCGGCCTACCGACAACGTATTGAGGAAATCGAAGCGCGCGGTCGGATCTATTACAAGGCCGTCGATTTTAAAAAAAACCATGGGCAGACCAAAAGGAGGCCGATATGAAATCAGGCAAAACACCCCTTGCCAATCAATTCGGTCCCCTACAGAAAAAGACATTTGGCTCGGCACTCGCTCTGTTCTTTCAGGACCAGTGTCCCCAGTTGGGCGGTCAGTTGACCCGGCAAGTAATCGTCAACAAAATCCAGGAACTGGTCGAGCATTTCTATCCGCCCAACACGCACCTGCGAATGGGCCAGGTCATGTGGCCGGCCGTGGACGAGAACGAAAAGGCCGCCTATGGTAAAACCATCGAAAAGACCCGCCTCAAACCGGTCTTTGTCGATATGATCGCCCCGGAAGATATCCAGGCTTTCCTTGAAGGCGAAAAAGCAAAAATCATCCGCCAACGGGCAACCGTTCGTATATTCAATCAGGCCAAGGAACAACAGGCCGTGCTGACTGGTGTAGATGTTGCCACCATGATGCGATTGAGCCCGGCGACAATTTCAAACTATGTCAGGGGATGGGAAAAAGAACACCAGACCCTGGTTCCCCGGAGAGGTACGATCCATGATATGGGCCGTTCCATTACCCATAAAAAACAGATCTGCTACAAGGTCGTCGTCGAAGGTAAAACCGTTGAGCAAACCGCCCGTGAGACCAACCATTCTCCGGAAGCCATAACTCGCTATGTCAAAGACTATAAACGAATTCTGGCCTGCCTGAATAAAGGATTAACACCTCAAGACACAGCCTTTGTTGCCAAGGTCAGCAAAAATCTGGTCTATGAGTACATGAACCTGATTGCCGAAAATCAACTTGATATCAAAGAACAGTACGGTATAAATGAAAGTGAGGACTATGATGATCTACCTTTTTAAACCTTCAGGACACTTTCACCTACCGGACATTCGCCCTTATTTTGACTTGAATCAAAGACATATTTCTCAAAAAGAGCCATGATTAGTATTATGAAAGATAAATCTTTAAAAATTGAAGCCCTACGCAAACGGCTTGATCAGGTGGAAGCAGAACTTGCCGATACTTTGCAGCGCATGCCGGCTCACGGGATCAAAACGAGCTTTATGGCCGGTTTACTGGATCTGGAGGATGAGCGCGATCGCCTAATGGGTGAAATCAAGGCGCTCACGTCAGGTTCACCATGAAATCGATACCGGCCGATGTTCCCAGTCGACGATGGATGGACCGGCGAATTGCCTTTTTCGGTAAACACTACAGCTTTCATGCGGACCGGCTCGTGGATAATCTTGGCCGGGGCCCCGCTCGGGCCATCGCCGAGCTGATCTACCACTATCTGACGGCGCCCCAGCCTATGTCGGTGGCTTCAGATGATGCGTGGTATTCGTTTCGTGAGTTGCGCGGCGCCGGACCGCTAACCGTCAATTTCGCAAACAACACCCATAAAACAATCACTGCCACGTTCGGAGGAGATCTGTCGGCTTTAGATCTTAGCGCTGCCAAATTGACCGGGCTGTTGGAATCTGGCCAAGGGTTTGATCGGCGATATAGATTTCATGCTTTTCCCGAAGTGCCGCTTATTTTGAACTACAACGCAGCGGACGACCTCTTTCCTGCCCAGGCGGGTCTCTTATTCCACCGCTCGACCCAAAACTTGTTCGACATCCGCGAACTATTCACCCTGGGAACCTATCTCACTGGCCGCCTGATCTCGAGTGCCGGCCATTCGTGATTGTATGTTTTTATCGAGATGGAAATTGACCCACGATGAGGTTTTATTCAACTCCCATCTACGCGGGGGGACCCTGTCTTGCAAAAAGGTTGCAAGGCTGTTGACGTGTGCAAGACGCTGGTAGGCTCGGACCCAGATACACAATTGATCCGGGTATACTTCACAGCGCCCCTCAGTACTCCCGCCGCAGGGACCATTGCGAGTGTGTTTGGGACAACCGGATTCTGGACAGAGAAAGCCGATGTGTTGGATAGCGCAGTCACCACAGCTTTGGCACGATAAAAATGTCTTTTTTAGCGGATCTTCCAGACACCTTTTCAAGACCCAGGTCTTGTTGTACTTCTCCAGAACTGATGCCAGACTTTTATAGACCGGCGCCATGGTTGCGGATTGATTGAAAAATAGATCATGTGCGGAATTGAGCATTTTGTAGGGTATGTGATCCAGCAACATCTCTTTCAAAGACGCTTTTTCTTTCTTGATTCCGCCTGGAAGCGCTTGTGCATCAGAATCCTCGGAGTTTTTCTTTTTTCCCTGTACAAACTCACCCAAATAATCGGGCCAAGCGTCTTGAAGTTGGTCCATACGGTCCAAAATAGCGGCGACCGTTTTGAAACTCCGGTGAACCCCGCCTATATGAATGCCCCTGAACCCCAGGCCTTTTAAGATTGCTCCCAACTTGGCAGCACGCTCCACCGCTTTCTTTAATCCTTTGCGGGGTTCCTGCCACTCGGAAACAACTTTATTGAAAAGCTCGTCCGACACAAAGACGCCGGGGACCCGGCCACGATTCATGGCTCGGGCGGCCCGCGGACTTAACAGGTAAACGGATCCGATGATGGGGATGTGAGCATTTTTTCCGGTATGGTACTGGATGAGGTCTTCAAAATTCTGCGCATTATAACCCAGCTGGGTGATAACAAATGACGCACCCGCATCGATTTTTTTATCCATCTTCCTGTACTGCGCGACCTGTTCGGCCTTCAAGCTTTTGAAAGGCGACACCGCACAACCAGTGAAGAAGGGGTCCGGATCACCGGAGCTAGCCATCTTTCCACTCAGGCTTTTGAGCATGCCGGTCAGCAGGACAGAATCCAGATCAAACACTGGCGTTCCACGGCCGCCATATCCCTTTCCGCTGTAGTCACCGGTAAGGGCCAGGACATTCTTCATACCCATGCGTGCCAGTTGCAGCGCACGACTTTCCATGCCCATTCGGTTCGTGTCCCGGCAGGTAAAATGGACAATGACATCCAGCCCGAGCTTGAAAATTTCATATCCCAACACATCTGGGCTCAAGGACGGATTCCCGCCGGGATTATCCGTAATCGAAACGGCGGAGACACGCCCATCGGCAAACGCATCACTGGCGATCCCCAAGAGCGTTTCTGTGCTTCGACCAAAAGATTCCCGTGCCGGAACCAGTTCCAAGGTGACAACAAAGTTTTGAGGTGTGGTCAAGTCTTCCTTGAAGATTCTAAGCACAGTCTTTTCCTCTGGGAGTTGTTTTAAAGCATGGAACATCTTCAAAGCATGCCGTAACATGCCTGTATCGGATGATACCAATGTCAAAGGTAGTACAGATTATAGGTGAAGTCTCCTTTAAATCATTGATCCAAGTCAAAACCCCAACTGAAGTGTTGAACGAAATTGCTGTAGTTTTCCCTTTAGCCAGACAATCCCGATAAACAGCGTTGGCACCCAGGCAAGGGTGAGAAAACTCGAAACCAAAAGTCCGGCGATGGCCACCACAGCCAGCGGAGAAAGCCGTTCCAGTCCCACAGCGGATTGTGCCGCCACCGGCAACATGCCGGCAACGGTGCTTAGTGCTGTCATCAGGATCGGCCGCGTCCGGCGGGATATGGCCTGTTCCATAGCCACCTGAAGTGTTTTTCCTTTTGCTCTGGCCGTTTCGATAAAATCCACCAGCAAAATGGAGTTGTTGACCACTATGCCGGCCAGAAGAATAAAGCCCATAGCTGCCGGCATGCAGAAATGGCGTTCAAGCAGCAGCATACCCCAAGGAACGCCAATAAATGCCAAAGGAATCGCACTCATGATGATAAGGGGACGCAAATAAGAGGCGAAGGTGACCACCATGGAAAAATACAAAAACAATATCGCCAGGCCCATGGCCAAGCCCAGTTCTGAGAAACTCTCCTTCATCTGCCGTATTTCGCCTTCTTGGGTGATGTGGTATCCGGCGGGAAGTTGGATGTCCGCGAGCACGGTCGCCACCTGGTCTTGAAGGTGGGTGATCGCAGTCTTATCCCTATACCCGCGAACATTGATTACGGGCAAAAGGTTCTGGCGGGTGATCCGGGACTGACGAAAAACTGGTTGAATGTCGGCAATGTCTTCGAGGGGAACCGCACCCTTCGGCCCGACGACCTGAAGGGTTTCAAGGTCGGCCAGCGCAGCCATGTCGTCCGGCTCGAACCGCAGTCGGACGTTATATCCATCTTGAGCAGCAATACTGAAACGGGATGCCACTCGTCCCGTGGTCGAGGTTGTCAGCATGGCGGATACATCATTGGGTGACAATCCGTAATGGGCCAGCCGGGCCTCATCTAATTTGATGGCGATTTCCTTTTTGGACCAGTCCCATGAACGGGAAACGGTCGTCAGTCCACGGACCGTGTGAAGTCTTTGCTCAACTGTGCCGGCCAGTCGATCGAGCAGGCGGGGGTCGGGGCCGGAGATCATGACGTCAACAGGGGCCGCAATAGAGGACAGGGGGGTCGCACCGTAATCATAGACGTCCACCCGTTTGAGGCCCGGAATTGTTGAAAACGATTGCCGAAGGTCGGCTTCGATTTCCCAGATGGATGCTTCCCGTTCAAACCGATTCTGAAAATGGACCGTGATCAACCCTTCCTGGGATGTCCGGTCTGCACTGAAGCTAATCACGCCCGGTTCGGCCCCGCCCACTGCGGCCATGCGGACAAAACCCGGGACCGCCAGAATGTGTTTTTCCATTTGCGCCACTACCCGTTCGGTAACTGAGATCGGGCTGTTGGGCCAAACTTCAAAATCAACCTTGACGATGCCCGTGTCCATGGGGGGCATAAGATCCCGACCGGCTATAGGCATCTGTCGCAAACTGACCAGGAGCAGACCCAGCATCAAGACAGGCAGAAGCCATCCCCATTTTCCTCTGGACAGCCGGAAGCAGTGAACAAAAAAACGTTGCATAGGCAAAAGCCAGAACTTCGAAATTTTTTCGATAATCCGTTCCAGCCGGTTTGCACTTTGCCCCGTCTTCATAAGTTTCGGAGCCAGTAGTGGAATGACGGTTACGGAGACGATGTATGATGAGAACAAGGCCAACGACAGCACGACAGCAAGGGGACGTAGAATTTTCTGGGAATAGCCGCCCACGAACATGATGGGGATCAGCACCACCAGCGTTGTGGCCGTGCCCGCGAAATCCGCGAGAAAAATTTCCCGGGTGCCGTCAACCGATGCTTGAAACAGTGACTTGTCCCCCGGGGCCGCATGGCGGTCGATGTTTTCGATCACAACAATGGCATCGTCCACCAAAAGTCCCACAGCCAGAATGATGGCGGTCATGGTGACAATATTGAGTTCGTAGCCGATGAGTTTCATGCCGGCAAAGGTCATGAAAAATGTGAAGGGGATGGATACAGCAGCCAGTAGGGTGGTGCGTATGCGAGCCATGATTAGAAAGATTACAAGGACCGTCAAGATCACGGAATCCCGAAGCGCGCTGATCAGATTGGACACAGAGGTGTCGATTATTTCGCCCTGGGTGTCGGCGACTTCGACCATCAGATCCGGAAACATGGCCCTGATTTCCGGCAAGGTCTTTTCAAGGCTCGACAAGGTTCCCGTTACCGATTTTCCCTCCCCACGCAGGATATTCAGCCCGATGGCGGGTCGGCCGTTGCCCCGGAAAAAGGATCGTCTTTCTTCTACGGTGGTGATGACTTCTGCCACGTCCCGGACATACACAGCCCCGTTTCGGCCGCCGTCGGCGAGAACGATGTCTGCAAGGTTATTGCGCAAGGCTCGCTCACCTCGAATAGAGATCACCTGCTCTCCGGAACGGGAAAGAAGCATGCCACTGGGAATGTTACGGTTGCGTTCGTAAACCGCTGCCGCCACCTGATCCGGGGAAAGTCCGTATCGGGCGAGACGGTCCCGTTTGATCGTCAGGCGGATTTCAGGAAGATGCCCACCGAACACTTCCACATCCGCGATACCCGGCACCCGCAGTAGCGCTTCCTGGATTTCATTATCGCAGATCTGGCGGACCTTGGACAACGGCATCAATGATCCAGGTATCGGAGAAACCGCAAGCGTCTGCACCGGTGCGGTTGAATCGCTGACTCGGTAGATTCTCGGAGGCAGCAAGTCAGACGGTAAGCTTGGCAGAATCCGATTCAAGGCCGCATTGACGTCTGTTACCGCTGCGTCCAGTGATTTAGCGTAGTCAAATTCTACCGTGACGGCAGCGGTTTCATCCCTGATGGTAGATTTTACGGATCGAAACTGATCCAGGGCCGCCATCTCTTTTTCCACTTGGCGGGACACCTTGACTGCCATGTCCTCGGCGGCGGCCCCCGGCCAGCTGAGCAGTACCGATACCCGGGGATAATTGGAATCCGGAAACAGGTTCAGCGGAAGGGTGTTGAATCCCACCACACCAAAGGTCACGCTTAATAGTACCAGAGCGATAACGGCATGAGGTTTTTTCAGATAAGCGTCCACCCAGTTCACGGAGCACCTCCGGGAACCGGGAAGACACGTACACCAGGCCCCAGCGTCAGCAGCATGGATTCCGGGCCGGCGGCAAGGGTGCTTTTTGCCGTTAAAGGCCCATCCAAAACGGCACGGGTGCCGGAGCGCCCAAGCACGGTAACGACCACCGGAGCAACTGTCATGTCGTCAGATATGATATACGCCAGCGTTTGTGCCCCGGTTTCAAGAAGGCAGTCCGCATCCACAATCCAGCCCGTGGGTTCGTCCACAGTCAAATCCACCCCCACCACTCCGTAACTGGGCATGCCGAAAGGCCGGGCCGACAGTTTGATTTCCACCGTTGCCAGATGACCAGACACAATGGCAGGATGAACGCGGTCCACGGTCATTTCCAGGGTCTTGTCTCCTTGCGTCAATCGGACATGGGCGTTGTCGGTAAGGGTTGCTCCTGTCTCCTGGGGTACCCGGACCAGAATTTTGTATCCCCGATCCGGATTTTCCACCCGGAAAACAGGCGTTCCGATCGTAACCAGGTCGCCTGCCTCCTTCATGCGTTCGGTAACGACTCCGTCGAAAAATGATTTCAGACGGGAGAATGACAGGGACACCATTGCCGCCGACAGCTCCTGTTCCAGGCGTTGAACGCGGCTTTCAGCCAGGTTTACCGCCAACTCAGCTTCGTCCAAAGTTTCTTGGGAGACGGCCCGGTTCAAGGCCAGCTCCTGTCGTCGGCTGTGTATGGTTTTCTTTGTGATAAGGTCCTCCCTAGCCCCGGACAATTCCGCAACCAAGGCATTTTTCTGCGCCTGTGAAAGTCGTGTGTCAATCTCCGCCCCCACCTCGCCTTTGCGAAGCCGGTCTCCCACATCTTTATGAAGCGATGTGATATAACCCGTGGTCTGAGCTGACAGCACTGCCTCGGCTTCAGGTTGGATGGTTCCGATATAGTGTCGTGTCACGGATAGACGACCCCACTGCCCAGACTTGGTGAAAACAGCTACGGGCCGCTGGAGGGGCGTGGGCTGATTTGCGAGCTGGGCTTTGCGGTGGCGTACCAGGGCGATAGCGGCCAAAATCAGGATGGCAACCAAAATCGTTGTAAGTGACCTGATAAAAAGTTTTTTCATATCGAACGAATCAACTTCCCCATCATTTTTAGTAACTCATTTGCACCAAAAGATATTCTATGCGTATAGATTTTGATGTCGCATCAATCGAACTGCGATGATTGCGTGCATAGGCGTGATCAAGATGGGCACACGTGGTCGTCCCCGGGGGGACAACCACGCAGGCCCTTCATGGTTAGTTGCCGGCCATCATGGCAGCGATATCCTCCTCGACGGTACCGATGGGTTTGATGTCGAATTTCTCCACCAGCACATTGGCCACATTGGGAGAAAGAAAGCCCGGCAATGTGGGACCCAGCCGAATCCCCTTAACACCGAGAGACAGAAGGGCCAGCAGCACGGCAACGGCTTTTTGCTCGTACCAGGCGATGTCATAGGAAACGGGAAGTTCGTTGATGTCATTCAGCCCGAAGGCCTCTTTGAGCTTCAACGCAATCACGGCCAGCGAATAGGAATCGTTGCATTGACCGGCATCCAGCACGCGGGGAATGCCGCCGATTTCGCCCAGGTTCAACTTGTTGTAGCGGTACTTGGCGCATCCAGCGGTCAGAATTACCGTATCCTTGGGCAGGTTTTCGGCCACCTCGGTAAAGTAGCTGCGGGATTTCTGGCGTCCGTCGCATCCGGCCATGACGACAAACCGTTTGATGGCACCGGATTTCACCGCATCGATAACCTTGTCGGCCAGGGCCAGCACCTGGTTGTGTGCGAAGCCGCCTACGATTTTGCCGGACTCGATCTCCTCTGGCGGTGCGCATTGCTTGGCTCCTTTCACGACGGCGGAGAAATCCTTGGCACCGCCTTGCGGCCTTTTGGCAATGTGTTTGGCTCCCGGATAGTTGACTACGCCGGTGGTAAACAGTCTATCCAGATAGGTGTTGTTCTTTTTGATCGGGATCAGACAATTGGTGGTCAACACAATGGCCCCGTTGAAGGATTCGAAATCCTTGTTTTGGTGCCACCACGATCCACCGTAGTTGCCGATAAAATGGTCGTATTTTTTGAAGGCCGGGTAGCAGTTGGCCGGCAGCATCTCGCCGTGGGTGTATACGTCCACGCCGGTTCCCTCGGTCTGTTTGAGCAACTCTTCCATGTCTTTCAGGTCATGGCCGGAAATCAGGATGCCGGGGTTTTTCCCCACGCCGATGTTCACCTCGGTGATTTCAGGATTGCCATAAGCCTTGGTATTGGCTTCGTCCAGCAGGGCCATGGTGTTGACAGCGCATTCTCCGGCCTTCATGACCATGCCGACCATCTCGTCCGTCGACAGCTCTTTGGTTGTGGATGCCAGCGCTTCCATCAGAAAACCATATATGTCGTCCTTTTCATGGCCGAGAATCGCGGCATGATCGGCATAGGCGGCGATCCCCTTGCCGCCGATGATCAAAAGCTCTCTCAGTGACCGTACATCCTCGTTCTCAGCAGCCGTGATGCGAACCTCGTCGGACAAGGCCTTGTCCATGATGGCCTGTTTGTCGGTCGCCGCCCAGACCGCGCAATCCGGAAGCGCGTCCGGAAGGTCGCCGCCAAGTTTTTCTTTGACCGCGTCTCTGACATCGAGGGCCTGCCGGATTCGGTCGACGATTACGTCATCATCCCAGGCCACGTTGGTAATGGTGGTGAAAAGCGCTTCACAGATGAAGTGGCCGGCCTCTTTGTCCACCGTGCCCTTCTCCTTCAGCTTTTCCCCGTAAACCGCAATGCCCTTGCAAACGTAAATGAGCAGATCCTGTAGATCGGCAGTTTCTTCGGGCTTGCCGCACACACCTTTCACCGTACAACCTTGATTTTTTGCCGTTTCTTGACATTGAAAACAAAACATAGACTTCCTCCTTGATTTGAATGGTGGGTGGAAATGGTTGATCTTATCGAAACCCGTTTTCTTTATGCTTTTGCGCAATGCTGTCGGCCAAGCGGTCCAGGGAAGCGAAATCCGCTTCGGCCGGAAGCCCTTTGCAAAGTACCGGGTCGATCACCTCGACTTTCAGATTGGGAATCATTCCGGCAAGTGTTTCCACGGTCTTTCCTCCCCATCCATATGAACCGATAATGGAGAGAAACCTGACTTTTGGTTTCAACGCATTGGCCAGCAATGCCGCATACGCAGCCAAGGGATGAGGCCCGGCCAGCACCGTCGGCACCCCCACGACAATCGTAGCCGCGTCGACAAGCGCCATTGCGAGCTTGCCGATGTCGGTTACCGCGAGGTTGAACAGTTCCACGCGAATTCCCCGCTCGACGAGGGCGGCGGTGAGATGGTCCACCATTTTTCGCGTGCTTCCGTGCATGGAGACAAAGGGTAGGACGACCAGATTGTGTGGATCGCCGGCCACCCAATCCTGATAGGCATCCATGATCCAGGACGGCCGATCGTAGATTTGGCCGTGGCTCGGAGCGATCATCTGAATGTCATACCCGTTGAGTTTTTTCATGTTTTTGGCGATGATGTTGCGGAAAGGCATCATGATTTCGGCAAAATAGCGTTTGGCCGCCTCATGCACCCGTCCCTGGTCGGTAACGAAAAGATCGCTGGTGGCGATGTGGGAGCCGAAAAAATCGCAGCTGAAGAGAATCTTGTCTTCCTGCAGGTAGGTCACCATGGTTTCGGGCCAGTGGACCCATGGGGTGTGAATGAATTCCAAGGTCTTATCTCCGAGAGACAGCGTTTCACCGTCTTGGACGGTGACGAAGGCGTTTTCGGGAATTTTCAAAATATCCATGAGCATGCCCTTGGCCTTGGGCGTTGCCACCACCTTGGCTTGCGGAAACCGCTCCAGCACCTGCGGTATCGTTCCGGAATGGTCCTGCTCGGCATGGTGGGAGACGACAAAGTCGATCTTGGGTACATTGTCGAGCTGTGCCGTCAAGACCTCGGCCATGGGCGGGTCGACCGTGTCCAGCAGGGCGGTTTTCTCGCTGCCTTCTATCAAATAGGCATTGTAGGTTGTCCCATCCGGAAGCGGGATGAGGGAGTCGAAAAGCCGCCGATCCCAATCCACGGCTCCCAACCAGTGAATTTTCTCCATGATCTTTCTTTTTTGCATGATCAAATTTCCTTTCATGGTTATGGGGCGATTTCTCCAGCTCAAATCAATAATTGACAGTCTATAAAAAACCAACTCGACTAACGATTGGCCACATTTAAGTCGGTTGTTCACCGATAATAGGACGGGCCATGTGTGAAATATTTTTCTATTTCAAGCAATTGTTTTTGTCTTTGCGCTGGAGCAAACAAGTTCTACGAATCGTAAATAATTTTTCTTTTTTAATTTTCTATCCTTTGGCCCAAAGTCGGAATAAGAATGCCACCTCATTTCTGGGGTTGCTTTAAAGATATATCCAAGAGTTTTACAGACGTATTGGCGGTTTTCCAACCATGCTGTTCCCCTGAAGGTATAAAGTAGGTCTCATTGGGATTGAGCAGTCTACTGTTTCCGCCTATAAACATTTCAATTTGACCCTCCAAGACAATACCGCACTGATCAAAAGCATGTTTATGTCCGGTATCTTCATGATTTGCATCGATTTCCATGCAAACCATGATCAAGTTTTCCCCGAATTCAGCCTTGCTCATTATACCCGGCCTGAAATTCTCCAACTTTAAAGTGCTCAAGTTCCAGAAGCCCATTTTATACTCCTCGTTTTATGATGAGATCGAGGATCTCATCGGGGTTCACTGCACGAATGATCGCCTCTTGGTGCGAATTTTTTAAAAAACCCTCTTTTTCAGCAGTTTCCAACATCAGCTCAAGCGGTTCGAAAAAACCGTTAACATTCAACAACCCGAATGGTTTGGCATGAAACCCCATCTGCTGTAATGTGTATACTTCAAAAAATTCCTCAAAGGTGCCAATTCCTCCAGGCAGCGCTACGAATCCATCTGAAAGTTGCACCATGAGGTGTTTTCTTTCATGCTTGGTTGGCAATACATGCAGCTCCGTCAATCCTTGATGGAATTCTTCCCTATCTTTTAATGCCTGAACAGTCACTCCGACTACTTTCCCACCAGCAGCTAAGGCGCTGTCAGCAAGCTGTTTCATAAGTCCGGTACAAGAACCGCCATAGACACAGGTTAGGCTGCGCATGGCCAATTCATGCCCCAACGCACCCGCTGTTTCCATATAGGCTGGATGGCTACCGGTGCTTGATCCGAGAAAACACAGATTGAATTCATTACACTCCTTTAAAAGCCCTCATGGCCAAATTGAGGAATGATACAATTATGGTACTTTTTCATGATTTATTTTGCCTCAAAACCAGAATTCAGGGTATCGGCGATCTTTTGAAATGTTGTTGACCATCAGGGCAATGGTCAGCATCACACCCGCCCCCAGGCCAACAGGGACGATCGCATAAAGGTACCCGAGATTATGCACGGAATCGCCTCCGATTACCGCGATCAAAGCGGTCGCACCTCCCGGTGGATGAAGTGTTTTGGTAAGGTGCATCAGGGCAATGGACACGGATACGGCCATGGCTGCGGCGAGCCACGGCTGCCCGCCCAAATATTGATAAGCGGCAACCCCCACAATAGCCGAGAGCACATGCCCGCCGATCAAATTTCTGGGCTGGGCTAGCGGGCTGCGGATGGCGCCGTACACCAGCACGGCCGAAGCACCGAAGGAACCGATGATCATGATCAGGGCGCTTTGATCCAAAACCCTGAAATGAAGCAGACCCACGGCGGCAATTCCGAGAAAACTGCCGATCCAGGACCATAAGATTTCGATCAGACCGACCCGGGGAGGGCTTTGCGTATGCCCTCTCATTTTATTGAAATAGTTCATCTATTCTCCTGCTTACCCGAGCATGCAAAAGGAACTGACGAGGTCCGAACGGGTGACGATACCGACAGCCTTCCCATTATCTGCGACGACCGGGAGGCGATTGATGTTTTTTTCCATCAGCAATACCGAGATGTCGCCTATAGTGACCTCCGGCTTCGCCGTGATCGCAGGTTTCGTCATTATATCCCCTGCGCTTCGGTTCAACATGGGAGTTGCCACACACCCTTTGTTTTTCAGGCAATGGGCGATTACCTGCATAAAGGAGTCGCTTTTTCCGGCGCCCATTTTCCGTAAAAAGTCCTTTTCCGAGATCACCCCGATGACCTTTTCGCTATCATCCACAACCGGGACTCCCGAGATACCCTTTTCGGCCAGTAGGGTGGCGGTTGCCATCAAATCCTTGTCCGCTCTGACCACGTGGACCGGACAGGTCATTACATCGGCGGCTTTGAATGCCTGCATCATTCTGTCCTGCGCAAGAGCATAGGCCACCCGGAAGACTTCTTTAAAATCGGCCGGGGTGATGTCGATATATCCCTGTATGGATCGCATGGCTTTCATCACATCGACATCGGAAATATCGACGGGAGCACACTCTCGAAGGTTTGCTGAACTCACAGTGCACACTCCATTTTGTTTGGGTTTGGCGGTCGCATTAGAACATCACATTCTTTTTGCCGCCGAAATAGCGCATGAACTGGGCCCGTTCATAAACAGCCGGATCGGTGCTTTTCTCTTGGCTCAGTTTACCTTTAAAGTCGGCAAGCTCGCTGTATTTCCAGTTTGTCATCCAGGTTTGCAAACCGTCGACCAATTGCTTCAGGTACTGCGGACCGTTCTTATAAATGCACGATGCCACTTGGACGGCCCCGGCCCCGGCCAGCAATTGTTTGATTACCGCTGCTGCATCATGAACACCGGTGGAAGCGGCCAGGTCGCAATTTGCTTTATTCGCCATGATGGCGATCCAGCGCAGGGACAGGGACAGGTCGGAAGGAGAACTGAATACGAAAGAGGGTTTGACTTCCAATTTATCGATATCGAAATCGGGGCTGAAAAAGCGGTTGAACAATACCAGGCCCTTGATGCCTGTTTGGGACAGCCGTTGAATCATAGGGCCCAGATCACTGAAGTAGGGACTAATTTTCAAAGCCACCGGTACAGAAACCGTTTGGGTCACCTTTTCTGCAATCTTAAAATAGAGCGCTTCTTTTTCTCCTTTCGAGTGTTTGAAATCGGTGGGCGGAAAAAACATATTCAGCTCCAAGGCATCGGCTCCGGCCTTTTGCAGGTTGACGGCATACGAGAGCCATTCCACTGAATGAAAAAAACAGTTGATACTGGCTATCACCGGAATATCTACAGCGGCTTTGCAGCCTTCGATCAATTCAACGTATTTTTGAAGGTTTTTTTCGCGGATTACGTAGTCATAATACGCAATCGGATTGCGCTGGCCATCATAGTCGAAGTATTGAGGTTCGCCGTATTTCGTTTTGGCGGTTCGGATGAAATCGGCGTACTCATACATCACCTCCTCTTCAAAGATCGACTTGAGTACCACCGCGCCGGCACCGTTTTCGGCCAGATCCTTGACCTGTTTTACGGAACCGGTCATCCCCGAACTGCCAGCAATGATGGGCGTCGGCATCACCAGCCCCATGTAATTGGTTGTCAGATCCATACGCCCTCCTTTCACTCACTTTGGTTTTTTATGCAGCGGCATTTTTCTGTGTGCCGGCGTCAACGAATCCGCCGAACCGTAAACTATCCTGCAAAGTCCCGTCATAGATATTTCGTTTTCAACACGTTCGACATTCGGCTTACCGTAACAAAAGCTCTCTCAACCGTGCGCTCCCGATCCGGATTGACCAGACAGCACGTTGCTGGAGAAATCAAACTTCTGGCAATCATTCGTTCTTTATCGACTCCTTTGCCCCACAACACGCGCCAGACATTTTCGAGGCGCTCTATCATGGAATGCATGTCCTCTTTTTGAAAGGTCTCGAATCCCGTGGGTACGATTCCCCAAACAATGACACCATCCCTTTCCAGGAACTTTCTGATAGCCGTGGCATAGGACGCGAAGATTTCTGCGTTGGTGTAGACATCCAGGGAAAGCACATCCAAATCCAAGTTCAACAGAAAATCCCAATCGGGGTTGCCACAAAGGTGGATGCCCCGCGGTCGATCCACCTGGGTGAAGAATTGATCCAGGTCGCTCTTGGCTTTCATATCTCCATATCCGGCCATAGCAGAAAACAGGAATTGCAGCCCCGGTTCATCAACGAACATAAAGGCATTGGCATTAAGCTGTTTAAGCCGGGCCAATTGAACGTTTATCCGCTTGGCCATGAATTCGAGCATGAACGGCCTGACGGTATCGTCAAAAAGAATGGGTCTCTCATCTTGATCGATAATATTGAATCCAAAACTGATGGGGCCTTCCAACTGCCCCCGGATTGCGGATCGATCCGAATGATCCAACGCCAAAAAGCGGTGATAGACCGCCGAATAGGTTTCGCTGACGTCAAAAAGGGTCGGGTCGTCAAATCGAAGCAGCGTTCCTTCTATTTCCTCGGCAAACTTATCCATGGAGAAACGCAAGGTCCGTTTTTCGATGTCCAGTACGCTGCCTGGAAAATGCTCGGCCGCCTGGACATACATATCCTCGTAATAGCTGTAGTTGGGCAGTTGGGGCCAGAAAGGGATGTCCAGGGACAAGGCCATTTCGAGAGCCCGGTCAACGTCCGTGTGTGGCATCACCGCCATGGCGGTGGTCTGCAGGTCTCCGGGTATTTTGGGTGCCATTGGATATCCTTTCGCTCGTTTTATATTCAACTCAACGGTTAGTCTTCCCAGCCATTACGTTGTCGATCACCTTTTCCAAGCGGGTCATTAATTTTTTTTTATCGAGGTTATATTCTTTGGCAACATCGGAAAGGTTATGGAATGCGTCTGCGGGACAACCCACACACATAAGCCCCAAATCAACGAATGTATGCAGCAAATATGGATGCTGATCCAGCAACTCCTTGATGGTGCTGGATTCCGATATATTGATTCCCATGATCGACATTTCCTTTTCGCATGCTGATCGGTTCATGTATCAGGCCACAAGCCCAAGCAGCATCACGGCAACGATTCCGGCAATAAATGCGAAGAGCGATTGTTTCCCGGCTACACTTCGGGCCGCCGGCATCAGCTGATCAGCGGTGATATAGATCATCAGGCCTGCTGTAGCCCCTACCATTATCGACATGGTGTTAGAGGAAATCTGTCCGATAAAATATTTTACTAAGAGATATCCAAATACGATGGGCAGGGCGCTAAGAGATGACATGACAAACGATTTCAACCGATTGCCGTACGTGTAATAGTGGGGCGCGGATGTACAGATCCCTTCAGGGATGTTGTGAATGGCAATGGCTATAGCGATAACCACCGAATCACCAATATTGGCGGTCGCCCCCACCGCGATGGCCATCCCCTCCGGAAAATTGTGCAGGAAAATAGCCAGGATCAGAAAGTTGGCCGTTCGGCCCAATCGGCATTCGTCTTCGGCACACAGGGCGCAGTCGTGAACGTGGGGAAATAGACGGTCGAGAAAAGCCATGATCGAAGATCCGATCATCACTCCCGCCACACATGTCATCGTTGATCCCAGGCTGATGCTCTCGGGGATCAGGTCCAAAAAGGAGATGGACAACATAATCCCCGCTGCAAAATAGAGCATATTGTGAATATATTGTTCGGAAGGCTTTCTCCATACACCAATAGCGGATCCAATGACCGGACCGGCTGTCGATAGTACTACCAGTATGCTTTCCTGAGACATGGCACCCTTCCTTTTCCTCAAAGAAGCCGAACTCTTGAAAACGGTTTCCAATATTCTGCCCGTGGACTATTTTGGAGCGAATTTATCAGGAAGGGGAGGTCGCGTCTTTGCGCTGGCGCAAACAACAAAAATTATTTAATTAAGCCTATGGATGACGGAAAGCATATGCCAATGGGAATGGTGATCAGTGAATTTTAGCCCGCTTCAGCGAAGGCAACCAGTGCATGAGGGTCTGTGACGACAATCTTTTCGCGTCCCGATTTGATCCAATTCTTCTTTTCCCAGCCGCTGAGCGTACGGCTGACCGTATAAAGGGTGGTGCCGGAATAATCGGCGATATTCTGTCGGCTCAATGGAATCTCGATCAGAATGCCATCTTCTTTTTTAACACCCTTCCAACGCATCAACCGTAGCAAAGATCGCGCTATCCTTCGATCGACCTGTTCCGTGCAAATCTCTAGATAGCGTTGTTGGACATCCTCGATGCGCGCCAAGACGATACCCAAAAAATTGATCGCAATATCCGGGAATTTACGCATCAGCTTCATCATCGTGGGATGATCCCAACCAATGACTTCAGTTGCACCAACGGATTGTGCGGTAACCGGATAGACCCCGTTTCTAAGAGCCACCACAGCCGCGGTCAATTCTCCAGGGCCTACATATCGAATGATCACCTCCTTGCCGTGCTCGTTAAGCTTTGTCAGCTTTAGTTGGCCTTGCATGACCAGGTAACATCTGGAGGCGGGAGATCCCTGATGAAAAAGGATTTCGTTGGGGCTTAGCTGTTTTTTGATGCCGATATGGATTGCCCGATTGTGCTGATCTTCGGTTAATCCTTTGAATACATCCGCTTGGTCAATGCTTTCCATTATGGAGTATTTTCCCAGTTTTTACGTTGGCTGCAGCGGGTTCAACCGAGCTATAAAAACAGCTACTGTATTCTTTTAAAGTGACTTTCTCTTGAAATGCACTTGATATCCTCGTTCAATGGAAACGGATCTGGCCTGAAAAATTAAGAAAATAGGCTTTTCATTGAATGATGAAACACTTTATAACATAAATAATGGTTATGAATAATCGATTTGTGGGCATTTTGAAGGTTGTCGATTATTACACCCATTCAAATGGATAAATAGTCGGTCGCTATTATCGAGATTGCAGGTATCATCTATGACAGCCAAACCATCAAAAAAAATGGCGGATTCACGTTCGGTACAAAAAGATCCGAATGTTTCGGAAAAATCGTGCCGACCATTAACCATATCCACCGCACCAAACGCCCTGTCCGAGCGGATCAAAGAGCTGAACTGCCTTTACGGTATCTCCAATTTGTTCGAAAATCAGGATGTTTCCCTGCCATGGATCATGCAACGTGCTGTGGAACTCATCCCGGCAGCCTGGCAATATCCTGAATATGCCTGTGCGCGAATCCGATTGGAAGGGCAAGACTACGCCACCCGAAATTTCAAAGCGACAAAGTGGCGGCAGAATACAAAAATCGTACTGAACGGCCAACATGTCGGTGATGTAGACGTCTATTATTACAAAAAACCTCCCCTGTGTGAAGCTAACCCGTTTTTAGAGGAGGAAAAACACCTGTTGAGAGCGATCGGGGAGCGGCTGAGCAAGGTGTTGTGGCTGAAACGTTCAGAAGAGGCACTAAGGGAAAGTGAAGAACGTTATCGCGTGCTTACCGAACAGGTGGCCGAAGGGGTCGCCCTGGTCCAGGACAACCGTTTTCGCTATGTGAATCCGGCTTTCTGCAAACTGTTTCACATATCGATGGCCGAAGAGATCCTGGATAGGCGCGTAACGGATCCACGCGCTGGAAATGCTGCTGAAATCGCCCAAAGCTACCGCGCCGTGGGCGACATAGAAATTGATGCCAAAGTCGAGGAGTTGATCCAGCTTTCTCAGCCGGGCAGGCTCGCCTGGATCCAGGTTTGCCACAGCCCCATTGCTTTCAAGGGGCGGCCCGCGCTGTTGTCGACCTTCAAGGACATTACGGAGATCAAAGAACAGCAGATGGCTGCGCAACGAATGGCGGACCAGCTGGACAGCGAAAACCGCGTTCTGCGATCGTCCCTCAAAGAGAGGTACCGGTTGGGTGACATCCTGGGGCGGTCAGCGGCCATGCAAGGTGTTTATGAACGGATTCTGAAGGCGGCCGCAACGGATGCCAGTGTTGCCATATTCGGTGAATCCGGATCGGGAAAAGAACTGGTGGCGCATGCCGTCCACAATCACGGTGCGAGAAAAAACCACAGATTCGTCGCCGTGAACTGCGGTGCCGTCCTGGAAACTCTGTTCGAACGAGAATTTTTCGGACACCGTAAGGGCGCATTTTCCGGTGCGCACGCAGACGCTCCGGGATATCTGGATATGGCCGATGGCGGAACATTGTTTCTGGATGAAGTTGGTGACCTGACCCTTGGGATGCAAGCCAAGATGCTGCGGGCGATCGAAGGCGGCGGCTATCGGGCGTTGGGCAGCACGGATACGAAGTCGACCGATTTGCGCATCATATCGGCCTCCAATACGCCGTTGGAAGATAAGGTCAACAGCGGCCATATGCGTAGCGATTTTTTTTATCGCATCCAGGTGATCCGGATTCAGTTGCCGCCATTGCGCCAACGCAAACAGGATATCCCTTTGCTGGTGGAGCACTTTCTGCGGCGGATCGAGCTGCCTGCCGGCATGGACAGGGTTCCTGGACCGATTATGGATACGCTCATGGAATACGACTGGCCGGGCAACGTGCGCGAACTGCGCAATGTTCTTCAACGGTTTGTAACCCTCGGTCACTTGGAATTCCTTTCCCCCTGCGAACAATTCGAGCCCTCGCCGCTGCCGGCTGAGATGGACCTTCGGTCGGCCACCCGACAGCTGGAGCGCAGCCTGATTGCCAAGGCGTTGAGCCGGACCGGCGGCAACCGCACAAAGGCGGCCAGGCTGCTGGGCATATCGCGAAGAGCGCTGTTTCGAAAGCTCCCTCCCGCCTGAGTGCCAAAATCGCCCATTCGGGCGATTCCGCCCGCACAAATTTTCTCTAGTTAATTCGGATACAAACCACTCAAATTCTGATTGTAGCGGGCGATTGTGGCCCACTATCAAATTCTTACACCAGTCCTCTTAAATAAAAATTTAATTTAAAATCATATAGTTACGCGTTTCTGTGAATTTGGCATTCTTGTTGCTCAAATGCAGGCGAAGGTAAATTGATTTGCCGGCAAACGCCTGGTCAACGATTTTTAATATTGGTTAGCGGAGTCCAATTGCATGGAACTGGCACAAAACAGAGTTTCCGGGAAAATCTTCGTCATTCTTGACGACACCGAAGGGAAGAATTTTTTGGCGGTTACTCCCGATGGAAAAATTAAATGCCTGGAACGAAGCCTCTTCTTTTTCGGCAGGGAAATAAATCATGAAGAAACTGAACCGGAGAAACTTTTGAGCGACACGCAGTTGTCAATCTACGAAGCGTATTTCGGTGAAACCGTTAAAAATTGAATTTATCACTTTAAAAGAATGGCTTGATGAACAAAACGAGCTTCAATGAAAGGAGTTTTTCATGAAACAGGATCCTTTTGGCAACCTGATGGATTGGGGGACCGTGTTGGACATTTTCGAGGAATTGGCCGACTCCGGGAAACTGGTTGAATGTCAGCCGGGCCTGATCCGGATATTACGGTTCAAAGGGAACTGGCGACTTCGCGAGGAAGTCCTCAAGCGTGTCGGAGAAATTCAGGCCCCCTCGGAGGACCTTTTCCGCCAGGTTCTATCCATCCTGGCCGATGACAACATCTATTACGACGCCCGAGTCATTGCCGGCGACGCCCTATGTGCAATGCTCAAAAACATTCATGCGGCTTCTTATGAGGAACTGTCCACGGCCGTGAAAAAATTAATCGAAAAGCTGATGCAGACACCGCAGCCGCCATTTTTCGGCGAGGCAGTGGAACGACTTTATGACGAGATCGCCGCGCCAAGCATGTTGGAGAACTAAGGTCACTGCCAGGGATAAAGGAGATATCCATGAATAATAATCGAAAAAAAGATCCTGCGATGAACGGTGAATATCGGCCTTCAAAAGATACAGGTCCGTCTTCTAAGGAGCAGGGCATATGTCTGAACTGCGAAGATCGGCAGGTTTGTTGTTTTACGGACGCCGGCAAAAACGTGGTGTATTGCGAAGAATATCTCTCGGATCGACCGGATGAAGAAAAAAGGAACCGTTCTTCCAATAATTTTGGAACGCGTCCCTGTTTCGGAATCGACGATTTTATTCCTTTATGACGGATCACGGCGGGGTGTTGCCACTGATGGATAGCGTCTCGACAGATCCACCCATTTCTAAATTCTTTTATTGAGAGGTCAATGATGCGAATCGGTATCCCGAAGGAGATTTTGTCCGAAGAAAAAAGAGTCGCCGCCACACCGGAAACCGTAATGAAATACATCGAACGGGGATTCGAAGTGGTCGTCGAAGCATCGGCAGGAGAAGGCATTTCCATCAGCGATGAAGAATACCGGATGGCCGGGGCAGACATCATCGCCGACACGGCGCGCCTGTTTGAAGAATCCGACATTATTCTAAAAGTCAAGCAGCCCGTATTCAACCAGAAACTGGATACCCATGAAGTCAATATGCTTCGAGACGACGGCATCCTGATCACTTTTCTCCACCCGGCAACTCCCGAAAACCACGATATCGTGAAGCGGCTTCGGGACAAAAACATCACCGCCCTGACCATGGACGGCATCCCGCGCATTTCGCGTGCGCAGCGCATGGATGCCCTTTCTTCCATGAGCACCGTCACCGGATATAAATCGGTGATCATGGCGGCTGACAAACTGCCCACCTTTATCCCCATGATCGGCACGGCCATCGGCACCATCAAACCGGCTACATTTCTCATCGTCGGCACCGGCGTGGTAGGGCTTCAGGCCATTGCCACGGCCAAGCGGCTCGGTGGGGTGGTCAAGGCCATCGATATCCGCAAGGATGCCTGCACCGAGGCGGAAAGTCTGGGCGCCAAGGTGGTGGATTTCGACATCCCCCAGGAGCTGGCCATCGGCAAGGGGGGCTACGCCAAGGCCTTGGAAAAAGAGTGGCTCGAAATCGAGCAGCGCACCATCGCTCCCCACCTGGAAGGTGCCGATGTGGTCATCTTGAGCGCACTGGTGCCGGGAGAAATCGCTCCGATCCTGGTTACGGAAGACATGGTATCCAGGATGAAACCCGGCTCGGTGATCATGGATGTATCCGTGGACCAGGGGGGAAACTGTGAAGTGACGGAACCCGGGCGGTTCAGCCGGCGGCTGGGCGTGCATATCTCGGGCATACAGAACATCCCCGGCAGGATGGCCGTCCACGCCAGTTGGCTGTATGCCAACAACATGTTTCACTACGTTGACAACCTTTTCAAAAACGGCGTCGAAACGCTTGACCTCGAAGACGAGATTGTCAACAGCTCTCTGGTCACGCACCGTGGCACCATTCATCACGAAGGCGCCTTAAAGGCCATGCGGACGAATCTGTCCAATTGAGTCGATTTCAGGGGAAAAAGAAATGAAAGCCGCCTGGATTTTCATGGCGGCTCTTCAATGCCGGACCCCGCCGGTGGATATTACTGCGCGGGGACAGAGGAAATCCGATGCTGAATTTACTTTTGATGTTGGGCGTCTTCGCGGCGGCCTTTATCGTTGGCTACCTGTTGATATCCAAGGTGCCCGCATTGCTGCACACGCCATTGATGTCGATGACCAATGCCATCTCGGCCGTCACCATACTGGGAGCCGTGATTCTGTTTTCATTTCCGACGACCGTCTCTGAAAAAATCTTAGGCGGCGTGGCCATTGTAACGGCCACGTTCAATGTCGTCGGCGGTTTTGCTATTACGGACAGAATGCTGAGACTTTTCAAGGAAAAACGAACAATATCGAACGTACAATCGAGAGAATTCACCGCTGATCACGGCAGGGTGCGCAAACGGCCGAACGATCGTTTTCTATCCATTTGGTGAAGATTCGCCGCAGCGTGCTGTGGAGCGTCTCCAATAACCCGTAAACGAAATCCATCGTGCTATGACACTTACTATCGACTTTTCAGTTATTTTGATTCTGATCGCGGGTATATGGCAGTTCCGGGCGCCCCGCCGAGCAAAGACCGGTAACCTGACCGCGGCATTTGCGCTGATGTGCGCTTTTTTCTTGGTTCTATACCGCAACGGGATATTGGACGCAGGTGTCGTTATCCTGTCTCTGCTGGGGGGAGCGATCGCCGGGTATGCGGTGGCACGTGCCGTCAGCATGATCCAGATCCCGGCCATGGTCGCCTTTCAACACGGCGCAGGCGGGGTAGCGGCTTTCCTTGTATCTCTGGTTGAGTTGACCCGCAGCTCCCACGCGCTGGAACCGGTGAGCGAAATTTCGGGCTTGTTGGGAATGACCATCGGGGCGTTGACGTTCAGTGGCAGCATGGTAGCCTCTGCCAAATTATCTAACAGAATGAGGCAAACCCAGCAAATCCTCCCCGGTCATCAAATGTTGTTGTGGTGGAACATTGGCGGCCTGTTTTTTGTTGGAGGGTTATCCTTTTACATCACCTCCGAACTGGTGTGGGTTGTTTATTTGATCCAGATCCTCCTTTCCGTTCTTTTCGGCATCTTGTTTTCGGTCCGTATTGGCGGCGCCGACATGCCGGTGCTGATTTCCTTTCTCAACGCGACCGCAGGCTTGGCGGCTTCTTTTTGCGGGATGGTGATCGGAAATCAGCTGCTGATTGCTTTCGGTGCAACGGTCGCGGCTTCTGGTTCCATTCTCACGCATGTGATGTGCAAAGCAATGAACCGAAACCTTTTCAGGGTATTTTTTCCTAAAACGGTCAAAAAAAATGGAGCGGTGGGCAAAAAAGCATCGACTGTCGCGTCTCCACCACCACACGCTGCTAACCATTCCGATCCTGAAGAGATAAATGCACAAGAACCGTTCACAAAGGCCATAAACATTATCAAACAAGCCCACTCTATCATTATTGTTCCCGGATACGGTATGGCCCTGGCAAAAGCACAGACGGAGGTCGTCGAGCTGGCCAATCGATTGATCGCCGGCGGGAGCACCGTTCAATATGCCATTCACCCGGTCGCCGGCCGCATGCCCGGGCACATGAATGTGCTGCTGGCTGAAGCCGGCGTAGACTACGACATGCTGGTGGAGATGGAAGCCATCAACCCTGAATTTCAGTCCACGGATCTGGTGCTGGTCGTCGGGGCCTGCGATGTGGTCAATCCCGCGGCCATCGATGTCGAGGGGACTCCGATATCCGGCATGCCGATCCTGATGGCCCACGAGGCCAAGCATGTGGTGTGCTGCAATTTCGATGAAAAACCCGGTTATTCCGGGGTTGAAAATCCGCTTTATTCCAATGGCAACACGATTTTGCTGGCGGGAGACGCCAAGAAAACCGTCCAGCGCCTCCTGGACGCGTTGACCGAAAAACAGTCCGTTGAGATGCCTGCCGATAAAACCGATCAGGATCGCACCCCCGACGCCGTCCAAGCGCTTTCTCGAGCAAAACGAATCGTCATTATTCCGGGGTACGGTATGGCGCTGGCCAAGGCCCAATTCGATATTGTGGAACTGGGGAATATTTTACAACAAAAAGGCGCACAGGTGGATTACGCGATCCATCCGGTTGCCGGCCGCATGCCCGGGCATATGAACGTGCTTCTGGCCGAGGCCGACGTCGATTACGAAAACCTGATCGAAATGGATGAGGCCAACCCCGGATTTGCCGAAACGGATGTGGCCATGGTCGTCGGTGCCTGCGATGTCGTCAACCCGTCAGCCATCCAGCGGGAGGGGACGCCGATTTCCGGCATGCCGATTCTGATGGCCCACGAGGCCAGAACGGTGATTGTCTGCAATATGGACAAAAAGCCAGGCTATTCAGGCGTAGAGAATCCGCTCTACGACAATGAGAATACCATCATGCTGCTCGGGGATGCCCGGCTGACGGCCAAAAAACTGATCGAAACATTCCAGGCAGAGGGAGGGTGACATGACGATTCGCTATTTGGAGGACTCAAAAAATGTGCCCGGGGACCCTAACGACAAAGCTTCTTCATCCCGGCTCGACATCAAACATGTTCATAATTTAAACGAGCGGACCAAAGAATTGGATTGTCTGTATCGAGCTATCAACCTTTTGGGGATCGCGGAACATGGATCTCTGGAAAAAGCGATCCAGCAGGTTGCGGACCTGATACCGAGCGGGCTGCAATTTCCAAAAGTTGCCTGTTCCCGCATAGTGATCGGCGAACAAGAATACAGGTCCGAAAGATACGTTCACAGCCGTTGGCTGTTGATCGCGGATATCCTTGCCGATGAAGAGAATGTCGGCTCCCTTGAAGTGGCCTATGTAGAAATGCGCCCTGATAGTTTCAAGGGGCCGTTTTTGGAGGAGGAAGTCTTTCTTTTGAATGCGGTTGCCTGCTTGATTGGCCAAACGATTTATCGGAAAAAATTGATAGACGAAAGAAACGAGCATTTCAAACATCTTGAAAGGATATATCAAAAAGTGCTCAGGGGGTTTATTCCCATCTGTGCCTCATGCAAAAGCATCAGAGATGAAAAAGGGGCTTGGCACCAGCTGGAAGCTTACGTACAAAAACGAACCGAAGCGACTTTCAGCCATGGTATCTGCCCGGAATGTTATAAAAAGCTTTATCCTTATCTCTCAGGTCGGTAGTAGGCAGCTTTGTTCTCGTTATCCTTACTATTTTGTCAGTAGAAGTTCAATCCGAAACGAAAATAGAATTCCCAACGGATTCTTTGATTCGACAAGGAAGAGGGTCTATAAATGGAGAAGATGAAGGTAAGGGAATTGATGCGTCCAACTGATGAGTTTCCTCGTATTTCCAACCAGGCTACTTTTATGGAAGCGGTGGCTGCATTGGAAAAGGCTGATTTGGAATTCAAATCAGGCAAAGCACCAGAAAGAATACTATTGGTCTATGACGGGGCGGGCAATATCGTTGGAAAATTATCCCCCATGGACGTTGTCCAGGGCTTGGAGCCAAACTATGCCAACATCGACGACCTTAAAGCAACTCCTTATTACCAACTGATTCGGATGTGGCACAGACCACTTGGTGAACTTTGCAAAAAAGCTTACAGCGTCAAAATTCATACTTTTATCAAGATGCCTACTTCTGACCATATCGTAAAAGCCGATGATAAAATGGACAGTGCTTTTCATCTTTTTATCGTCAATCGCCACGATTCTCTATTCGTTCAAGACGGATCGTACCTTGTAGGTTTGATTCGATTTTCAGATGTCTACAAGAAAATCAGAGAGATCATTACCTCTTGTCCTTCTCCGACACAGGATAGCAGCAGGGACGTTTAATCACATTGTAAGTTTGGTGAATGCATAATTTTCCCAAAATGACAAATAGATTATGCGATATCCGCGACTACGTGCTGGAAAACGGTGATGCTTTCGTTGCTACTCTTCATAGGGTATTAGTGCTGGTAAGAGCTCTCAATCGGGAACGGATCGGTCACTCCAAAAGCTTGGTAAGGTAGCCCTTTAAAGGAAAGTTCATTTTAATCAGAGGAGCGTCGCTTAGTGCTTCAGAGCGCGAATAAGTAACGGAGGTACAATGCATCTGAAAGGAATTAAAAAAGATCCCTCGAGCACGCAACCATCCTATACGGTAAAAGCAAACTCAAAAATATGTATAAAAGATGTGGATAGCGGAGAAGTGTTCCGCTTTTGCCTCGTTCCGCCTGAAGACCACGATGCGAGAAATGGTAAAATCTCGATTTTGACGACCTTGGGTGCCGCCTTGATATGCAAAAGCGTTGGAAATATGATCACCTGGCAGGCGCCATCTGGTCTAAGAAGATTTGAAGTGCGATCTGTTTTTCGATCAGAACGAATTTGACGATTGTGCCGGTATGGCAGCTTCGGAAGGTTTGCCATTGAATTGGCGTCGGTAACAATCCATACCGATAAGAATTGTGCACTATGTTCATAGCATTGCAGAACCACTCAACAAACGGAGGTACAACATGGCTATTCGTAAGCAGGCTTTAAAGAGCAAACCCGTGTGCAAGGTTACGTTTAATATCCCGGAGAAGATGGCAGACGCGGCAACTCAGGCTCATGTGGTGGGCGAGTTCAACGACTGGTCGACCTCGGCGACACCAATGAAAAGATCTAAAAAAGGTGCTTTTAGTGCTACCGTTGAGCTGAAAAAAGGCCGGTCGTATCAGTTCCGCTATTTATTGGAGGAATCCCGCTGGGAAAACGACCCGGATGCCGACGGCTATCTGCCGACCCCTTTTGGGGACAGCCAAAATTCGGTGATCAATCTGTAGGGTCTCCTTACCCGTCATTATTTTACTGGGTCGCTGGTTTTTGCCTTCAATGCCGCCTGGTCGGATTTGGAAGGCATCGGCAAAGGATTGTCGGGGGCTCTGTTCTAATCGGCATGGGCGATAATGGATCGAATGAAAAATAGATTATAGCTGGATGTTCCCACATTGAAAGGCAAATCCAAAGGCTATGTTTGATCCGCATATTCTCCTGACGGGCGTTATCATTTTTCTGGCTAGAATCTGCGATGTGTCAATGGGTACTATCCGAACCATCGTTACCGTTCAAGGAAGGACCGGTATCGCGTTTGTTCTGGCCATTTTTGAGATTACCATCTGGGTGACCGTGGCCGGCACGGTGATCAATCAGATTGCCGACAAGCCACTACTGGTCATTTTTTATGCATTCGGATACGCAACTGGAAACGTGGTTGGAATCAGGGTGGAGCGCATGCTTGCTTTTGGAACGACGATTCTCCGAATTATTACCCCTAACGCAGGTCCTGCCATCGCATCGCACCTGAGAGAAAAAGGGCAGCCGGTTACAGTATTCCGAGGAGAGGGCAAACATGGACCGGTCAACGAACTTTATATTGCCTGCCGACGACGTGATCTCAAGTGGATTCTGCCAGACGTTCAGTGCATCGACCCGAAACTGTTTTACGTAATCGAGCAGGCACGGGATATGAGCAAAATATACCGGCCGGTCTTTTCGCCGCTTGGCGGTTGGCGAGCGATCAGTAACCGTAAATAGTTGTATCATATCGACATCAATAGTCAAAAAGGCTGAAGAGGGTATGCTAAATCGTCGCGAGGGAAAACCTTATTACATGATCTCCTCACTGGCACGCGGCCTACGAATGATCGAACTGCTTGCTGAAAATGGACAACTGACTGCCAGTGAGTCCGCTCGTATGATGGGGTCGAGTCGTAGCGTAGCGCATCGTTTTTTAGCGACGCTTCACAAACTTGGCTATGTTCGTCAAGACGAACGTGCACGGTATGCCCTGTCCATGAAACTGTTTGAACTAGGCAGTCGAGTTATCAATCATAGCGAGATTTTTACCACCGCGCGCCCGTTCATGCAGCGTTTGGTTCAAAGTCACGGCGAAACCGTCAGCCTCAGTATATTGGACGGACAAGATATGGTGATCATCGACACGCTTACAGGAAGGAAATTGTTCAATTATCATTCGACAGTTGGTAGCCGCACGTCAGCCAGTAGCCATGCCATGGGAAAAGTAATTCTGGCCTTCAGGAATCGGGAAGACCAAGAGGTTTATGCCGATGCCGTTCATCTTGATTCGTGTCTCCCCTGTACAACCAATGATTCTGGTGCCTTTTTGTCCGAACTCGACGGGATAAGGCGCGATGGATATGCAACGGACGACGAAAAATGGGCCGTGGGCATCAGGTGTGTCGCCGCACCGGTATTCAATCATACCAACGAACCCGCTTATTCAATCGGTGTTTTCGGACCGACAAATCGAATGACGTCTGTAGTTATTTCAAAATTGTCCTTTGATCTCATCCAGAGCTGCCGCGTGATCTCCAAAAAGCTTGGCAGCAGCCGAGACTGAGTCGCCCTTTTCATCAACGATCTGTCTTTTATTAATGAACCGCTGGAATCACTTCCAGTGTTAATTCCTAAGGCTTAAAGAAATCAGAGAAGAGTACTGGCGCTTAAGCAAGGTTCCCGATGGAGCCGGAGGAAGCATTTATCAGAGGCAGAGCAAAAGAACGTCTGATAATAGCATATCTTGATTGTTTGACAGCCTGTCGTACGGCCTGTTCGATATCCATGGTTGATCGATCAACAGGCGGACGCGGTTTGATACACGCTGGGGAAAAAATGGGTATCGCGACTGACATTATACTGCTGATCGTTGCAGCATTTTCTTGCGGCATAATCCTGCAACGACTCGGCCAGCCGTTAATTCTGGGCTATATTGCGGCCGGGGTTGTCTTGGGACCGCACACCGGGGGTATTACGGTCTCGAACATTCACGAAATTGAATTGCTTGCCGAGATAGGCGTGGCCTTGCTTCTGTTTGCATTGGGACTTGAGTTTAGCCTCAAGGATCTCAAGCCGGTTAAAAAAGTGGCGTTGATCGGTACGCCCCTCCAAATGATCCTTACCATCTGTCTTGGGTTATGTATAGGCAGCTTAATGGGGTGGGATTGGAAGTCATCACTGTGGCTCGGGGCATTTATCTCTCTTTCGAGCACCATGGTGATCCTCAAGACGCTCATGAACCAGGGCTGGATAGGCACTCTTTCCAGTAAGGTGATGATCGGAATGCTTATCGTGCAGGATCTGGCCGTGATCCCCATGATGATTATTCTTCCTCAGCTGAATAACCCGGCAGTGGGTATCCATGCCATCGGCTTCTCCGCGGTCAAAGCGGCTATTTTTATCGCCGGAATGATATTGCTCGGGACCCGGATTCTGCCTCGACTCATGACTCATATCGCCAATTTGGGTTCGAGGGAACTCTTTTTGCTCGCCATCACTGCCATCGGTTTGGGCATCGGTTACTTAACGCATCTGCTGGGGCTTTCTTTTGCCTTTGGGGCATTTGTCGCCGGTATGGTGTTGAGTGAGTCCGACTATGGTTATCAAGCCCTCAGCGATATAATTCCGCTTCGAGATCTTTTTGGGCTTTTGTTTTTCACCTCGGTTGGCATGTTGTTGGATCCCGCCTTTCTGGTGAATCATTTCAGCCAGGTTGTTATTTTGGTGCTGGCCGTGGGCATTGGCAAGGGCATCATATTTGCGCTCATCGTTCGGATTTTCAAGTATGGTAACGTGATTCCTCTGGCCGTAGGACTGGGCTTGTTTCAGATTGGCGAGTTTTCGTTCGTCTTGGCAAGGGTAGGGGTATCATCAAACTCGATCAACCATGATTTATACACGTTGATATTGACCGCCACGGTCTTGACGATGGTACTGACCCCATTGGTTTCGGGTCAAACGGCAAGGCTCTATGCGTTGAAGAAGCATTGGATGCGTCATGAACCGCTTGAGTCGGCGAGCATTCCCGATATCGGGCTTAAGAACCATGCAGTTATCGCCGGTGGCGGCCGTGTCGGTTTTCAGGTTGCACAGGTCTTGCAGCGTCTGGGATTGCCATTTGCGATCATCGAACTGGACCACCGGCGATTCGATCAAGCCAAGGTCGCCGGCTTGGCCGTTGTTTATGGCGATGCCAGCCAGGAAATTGTTCTTGATGCAGCGGGGATAAAAGATGCCGCCATTTTAATTCTGACCATACCTGGACTTGTGGCGGCCAAATCGACAGTGGTTCAGTCCAAACGGTTAAACGGGCACATCGGAATTGTCGCGCGTGCACCCGGGCCGGATTACTTAGATTTTTTCAAAGACCTGGGGGTTGTGGAAACCGTTCTTCCGGAATTCGAGGCGGGCCTTGAAATGACACGCCAGGCCCTTCTCCACCTCAGCGTTCCGCCGACCGAAGTTCAACGTCATACGGACACCATTCGTCAGGAACGATATGCTTCCATGTTGGACAACAATGATAATTATCGCTTATTGACCCAACTTCGAGGTGCCGAACAACAGTTCGATTTGCAATGGATCCGTCTGCCTCGGGAAAGTCGGATGGCCCATCGGACGATTGGAAAGAGCGAAATACGAAAAACAACGGGGGCATCTGTCGTCGGAGTTGTCCGGCAAGGTGAGTTACGACCCAATCCCGATGCCGACTTTGTTTTAGAACCCGGGGATTTAGTCGCAATTATCGGAAATGACAGGAGCAGAGACATATTTTTTCAAGTGGCATCGTCTCCGCTATGTAGTGGATAAATCAACCATTAACCGGTGTTTAAGGAAAAAAGATTATGCAAAACCGCACGATTTACATCACCAAGTTCGACCTTGAACGGCTTGAAGATCTTCTCGCTGCAGCTGGCGAATTCAGCTATCGGGATCGTTTGGATCTGGAGGAGCTCGAAGCGGAAATCCAGGAAGGCACCCTAGTTGATTCCAAAAATGTTCCTCCAAATGTCGTCACCATGAATTCCCGGGTGGCATTGATTGACATTGACGAAAACAAGCCGATGATTTTCACCCTGACCTTTCCCAGGGATGCTGACATTGACAAGGGCAGGTTGTCCGTCCTGTCTCCAGTCGGGACAGCCATCCTCGGGCACGCCGAGGGCGACGTTATTGAATGGCGTGTTCCAGCCGGACACCGTTGCTTTAAGATTGAAAGGATACTCTACCAGCCTGAAGCCGCGGGTGATTATCATCTTTAGCACAACCGAATCTTGGAATTGCAGTGTCCGGTGATCACAATAATGTAGAACCTGTTTTGTCGAACGAATATAGAAACACGCACCAACCAATGGAATAAAGACTATTAACAATCGCATGAATATTCAAACCAAACGAGTCTACGATCCAGCCGAGAAGATCGATGGAAACCGCGTCCTTGTGGACCGGGTTTGGCCCAGGGGGCTGTCTAAGGAAAAGGTCCAAGCCGATCTGTGGCTGAAAGATGCCGCGCCGAGCACCGCTCTTCGAAAATGGTTCGCCCATGACCGATCAAGATGGGAAGCATTTAAAGAGCGTTATTTTGCGGAGTTGAAGGACCAACCGGAGGTGTTGGCAACGCTTTCGGAACTTGCACGAAAGGGACCCATCACACTTCTTTTTTCTGCCAGGGATGCCCGTTGCAACCAGGCCGTTGCCTTGAAGGCTTTTCTTGAGTCAATTTTAGTCCATGATGGGTCATTGAAATAATTCACAAACACAAGGAGGTTCCTATGTCAAACACTTGGCTCAGTACTCTGAAGACAGATTCCCCCCAGGAAGGATTTGAACTTGCAATTAAACTGTCTCGAATGGGTGTCAAGTACACTCAACCTTCCGATGAAATCAGAAAGAGATTAAGAGAAGATTACGCCAACAATGCCGACAGTTTGATTGCAGCATCACAAGTCGTGGCAGTCAACTTTCAAACGATAGCCGCAGCGAATAAGTATTGGAATAGCGGTTCATAGCTCATCTGATTGTTGATTAAGGATATTTGGTAATGGGAGTCGATATCCTGCAAAACACTGCCGTCCAAGCGCTTGTATAAGCAGAAAGTATCGTCTCCTGACAGTCTACGAAGCAAAAAAAGTGATCGTCTACAATGTGGAGGAAAAAGCCCGGTTATTCGGGCGTCGATAATCCGCATTACGATAACGAGAAAACCATCAAGCTGCCCGGGGATGCTCGGCTGACGGCCAAAAGACTGATCGATCCATTCCAGGCAGAGGAAAGGTGATATGATAACCCAAACCAACGATATCCATGGCGCCCTTTCAGTGACTCGGGGATCCCAAATTGTCGAACTGGTGGAGCAGGTCAACTTGGACATTCGCGGTCTCTACCAGGCGGTGATCGATCTGGCCTCCGAAGGCCTGATTACCTCCAGCGCCATCAATATGGCCGCCGGCATCCTGCTGAAGGATCTGGGACTGCCTAACTATTTTTTCGAGAATCTACAGCAGACCTCCCTGAAAGGCATGCTGGCCTCGATCGCGACTTCCATGGCCGTTAACAAGGACCGCGTTTTTCTGACCGGCCGGGTCGCCAACATCGACTTTTCCCTGGAGCATGAAAATGCCCTGCAGAAAGTCAGGATCGCCACCCAGGAGACCCGGGACAGCATGGAAACCATGCTGAACGAGTCCATATCCGGACATCGCCGGGAATATTATTACAACCCCGAAAGCCAATACTATACGTACATCGCCCGCCCGGAAACCGTGAAAGACTTCGACCGAAAGGAGTTCAAAAAGTCCCGCTTTCTCTTTGACCTGGCCGGGGATTACCACGCCACGCCGGAACCGACACGCATGCGCTATAAAAGGTTTCTGGAGGAAATGGAACGGTCGGCCTTACCGTTCATAGAAGTGTTCAACCTACCCGAAACGGGCGAAACGCGGTTGATGTTCAATTCGGATTTTGAAGATCCTCAAATTGCCATTTTACGAAACATCTGCCAGGATCACGGCTTCGAACTGAACCGGGCCTATTGGGAGCCGTACCTGGGCAAGGCCCGCACCCCATCGTCGATCTGCTCGATCTACCTTCTTGGAGAACTGTCCCAGAAAAAAGAAGCCGCCCTGCTCACGGATCTTGGCGCATTTTTGTCGCTGAGCGTCAATGGTATCACCGAACTCTACGCCAAAAGGCATTTATCCTTCAACGAAATGCTGTTTGCCATCAATGCGGTTGATTTCACGCACATGTTCATTTTCCAGGAACGCGAAAACGGGACGGATCGAGAAATCCTCCAACGTCTCGACAGCCAGGATTACCGGGAAGCCTTTGCTTCAAGGATCCACAAATCCAACAAATCCACCTACAGCTTTAAAATCATCATCGAAACGGTAAAGGCCAATCCGGACCTAATCAAAGAGCTTTACGGAATGTTTGCCGACCGGTTCGATCCATCACACAGGAATCGAATGACCGATAAGCGGATCGAACAGGAATTCCAGGCGTTCAGAAAAACCATCGCCAGCCGATTCATCGATTTCCGTTTGGGCTATGACATTTTTCTCTTCATGTTCAAGTTTGTCTCCGGTACGCTTAAAACCAACTTCTACAAGCCGCAAAAGCGCAGTTTTTCTTTCCGGCTGGACAACCGGGTCCTGGATCCATTGGTTTTCGATCAGTCCGTTTACGGTGTCTTTTTTGTCAACGGCCATTATGCCCGCGGCACCCACCTCAGGGCGGAAGACATTTCCAGGGGAGGGGTGCGCATGATCCGGACCACCCCGGAAAACCACACCGCCGAACTGGACAATGCGGTGCTCCTTAACTTCGCTCTGGGCCCCAAGGCGCAACGCCTCAAACACAAGGATATCTGTGAAAGCGGCGCCAAAGGGGTGGTCATTCCCCACCCGTTGTACGCCACAGGCTATGGCCTGGATGCCCTTTTCGATTTCACCGAGGGGATCATGGACCTGATGCTTGAAACGGACGGGATCGTCGATTACTGCGAAAAACCGGAGATGCTGTTCTTCGGCCCTGATGAAGGCACCGCTTCATTCATGGATGCGGTTTCCTACCGCGCCCGCGAAAGAGGATATAAACACTGGCGAACGATTACAACCGGCAAGAGCTTCGGCATCCCCCACGACACTTACGGACGTCTTGAAGGCGGCACGCTTTTCGGTCTGTTTGACTGCGGAGACAAGGGCACCGGACTGAAAGTCGAGGGTCAATCCGATTTGACCAGCCTGGATATGGATGAAATCCGCGAACGGATCGGCGGCAAAATCGATACCAGCGGCATGACCACCACTTCCGTGGTCACTTCGTTTCGCACCCTGATCGAACATTATGGCCAGCGGGAAGAGGACTTGAATCTCATGATGACCGGCGGCCCGGATGGCGACTTGGGCGCCAACCAGATTCAGTGCTACAAGGGAAAAATCTGCCTGATCGTCGATGGCGGCTCGGTCCTTTTCGATCCGGATGGGTTGAACCGCGACGAGTTGTTAAAAATCGCGTTCAAGCGACACAGCCGCCCCAGATCCAATTCGTTGGCTTTCCCTCCTGAAAAACTGGGCCCAAGGGGTTTTATGGTTCCGATGGCCGCGAAGCGGTGTACCCTTCCGGATGGTGCTTGGGTCGAAGATGGTGCGCTGTTCCATCGGACTTTTCTCACGAATCCGGAAAACCGCAGGTATATCGAAGAGGCCGATATCCGTGCCTTCATTCCTTGCGGCGGTTTCAAGGACACGATCAATCACGGCAATGTCAAAGGCTTTCTGGAAAACTTCCGGGAACTGGCCTTTATCGTCGAAGGCGCCAATGTCTTTTTCGACGATGCGGCGCGGCGTCATATCGCGGCCCACTCCGCCGTCAAGCACATCAAGGACAGCACAGCCAACAAGGGCGGCGTCTTTTCAAGCTCGATCGCCGAAGTTCTCGCCGCGTTTTTACTCGGGGACCAGTATGAAGAAAAACTTCTCGATAACGATGAAATCCGTTGGCGTCTGATTAAAGACATCATGGACCTGGTAGCGAAATATTCCCGGTTGGAAACCAAGGTGCTGATCGAAATCTATGAGCAAAACCCCAAAACACCTCTGTTTACACTTTCCGAACGGACGAGCGAACAAATTTTTGCCCTTCAGGAGGAAATCCAGGCCGATTTGAACGCCGTCCTCGAAGACCGGGATTTGGTCTGGAATACGATGCTTCACTATATTCCATCCATTCTGGTTGAACAGTTGGGCCGGGAAACCATCGAAACGCTGCTGAATGATAATGAGCTTGAAGCGTACCGTAACGCGATAATAACAAAGAAACTGGCTTCGTTGGCCTTTTACAAGTTCGGTCTCGATTGGGAAGAGTACTGCAGCTCCTTTCGAAAGGATTCGATGGAGTCTCTCCGCCGGGTTGTCTGAGGGGATTGTTTTCCAATGGAAGGTCTGATTTCGAAAAAATTCACAAAAAGAATGGACACTCGCGCAAACTTGCGAATAAAATGATTTGACAACACATGCCAAATCTTATTAAGTGAATCTATATTCACATCGATTGTCCTGATGGTAAAAAAAAGGTTTAAAACTGCGATCCGCCATGAACAAATCGCTGAAGCGGCGCTGGACATTGTTCGTTCGGACGGCGTCAAGGGGCTGAACGTCGCTGCGGTAGCAAAAAGGGTGGGATTTGTCCCTTCAGCGGTCTACAGGCATTTCAAAAACAAAAGTGAAATTGTCGACGCGGTATTGGATCTTATCCGGACCCGCCTCAATAAAAACTATCATGATGTGATTCAAAGTGATTTGGAACCGGTTGAAAAGCTGAACATCGTTTTAAACCGACATGTTGAGCTCATCGGCGGCAACAATGCGATTCCTCGAATAATTTTTTCGGAAGAGGTCATCGGAGGTATGCCGGAAAAGCAGCAGCAGCTTTACGGCATTATTCAAGATGTCATTCAAAATGTATCCTTGATTGTGGAGGAAGGACAGAAAAAAGGATCCATTCGAAAAGACATTCCTGCTGAAAATATTGCTGTTTCTTTTTTGGGAATGATTCAGCCTGCCGCGATCATCTGGAATCTGAGCGAAGGCGAATTCGATCTGGTTCAGCACAGCAAAAATGCCTGGATGCTGTTTCTGGATGCCATCCGGGAATCGGTCCGGAAAAATGAGTAACATGCAATAAGTGGGGGCGCCATGAAAAAATATATGATCGCAGCGATCCTGATCGGTGTCGGTATCGTCATTGCCTTCCCTTTGTTCAGCATGACCTACTATACCATGGTGCGAACCTCGACGCCCGAATTCTGCGCCAGCTGTCATGAAATCAAACCGGCGGTGGTGGCCTGGCGTTCGTCCACCCACGTCAACAATCCCCAAGGATTCGTAGCCGACTGCATGGACTGCCACCTGCCTGCCCCTCATAAAACCTTCGATTTTTTCTTCGCCAAAACCCTGCACGGCGCCAAGGACGTGATCAAGCACTTCATCATCGACGAATACGATCGGCAAAAAAACCGCGAGGCTGCTTACGCCTCCTTCGACAATGCCCAGTGCCAGAAATGCCATCGCAACCTGCTGGGCATGCCCCATAAACGCGGTGCCATGCTGGCCCATCGCACCGTACTTTATCCCCGGCCGGGATATGAGAAAAAATGCGTCGACTGCCACTATGACCTGGTGCACAACGACCAAGTGACCGTCATGTACAAGCAATACAGGCAAGTGCCTTATCAGGCTAAGGGATTGAGAAAACTGTAGTCCTTTTATATCCATAACCGTTTACCTGTTTGTTTAACCGAAAGGAGGGTCACCATGAGGCGACGACAATCGGCTGTCCTGTCAGGCATCGCCATGGCGCTGCTGGTGCTGGTCGCGGTGCAATTGCCTGCCTGGGCACAGCCCAACTACGCCAAGGTGAAGGAGTACCGCATCGAACGCAGCGTTCCGCCCGAGGCCGTGGCCTGCATCGAGTGCCACAAGCAGACCCAGCCCGGTTTATTCGGCGACTGGGCCAACAGCCGCCACGCCAATGCCAACATCACCTGTCTGGACTGCCACCTAGCCCAGCCCGGCGATCAGGACGTGGCCAAGGACCACGAAAAATATTACGGCCGCAGCGATCTGCCGTACGGCGAACAGAAGTACAAGGTTCCCATCGCAACGGTAGTCACCCCCAAAGACTGTTCCCGCTGCCACCCGGACGAGGTGACCCAGTACAGCAAGAGCAAGCATGCCAACACCATCGAGATCATGTGGAAGCTGGACCCCTGGCTGAACAAGGGTATGAACTCGGACAACGAACGCAAGACCGGCTGCTACCACTGCCACGGGACGGTGCTGGCCATCGACGAAAAGGGTAAACTGGACCCGACCACCTGGCCCAACGTGGGCGTGGGGCGGCTGAACATGGACGGCAGCAAGGGTTCGTGCACCTCCTGCCACAGCCGCCACCGCTTCGCGGTCTCCGAGGCCCGGCGGCCCGAGGCCTGCGATTCGTGCCACCTGGGGCCGGACCACCCCCAGATCGAGATTTACGAGGAGTCCAAGCACGGAACCATCTACAATGCCTTCGGCGACGAGTTCAATTTCAAGGCCGCCGCTGGGACCTGGTCGCCGGGCACGGACTATCGGGCACCCACCTGCGCGGCCTGTCACATGAGCGGGAGCGGCAAGGTCATGGGCACCCACGACGTCACCGAGCGGATTTCCTGGGAGACCCAGGCCCCGCTGACCGTGCGGCCGGCCGACTTCAAGCCCTTTCCCGCGGGCAACGACTGGCAGGTGGAACGGGAGAAAATGAAGAACGTCTGCCGCGCCTGTCACGGCGACAGCTGGATCGACGACTTCTACCAGGGCTTCGACAAGGCCGTGGAGGAGTACAACGAGGTTTACTTCAAGCCGGCCAAGGCCATGCTGGACGATCTGTACGGCAAGAACCTGCTGGACAAGACCAAGTTTTTCGACGAGCATCTGGAACTGCAGTTCTACGAGCTGTGGCACCACGAAGGCCGGCGGGCGCGCATGGGCGTTATGATGATGGCCCCGGACTACGCCTGGTGGCACGGCTTCTATGAATGCAAGTCCCGCTTCAACGAATTCATGGAAGAGGCCGACCATTTGATCGCCACGGGCAAGAAGGCCTACGTTTATCCGAAGTACCCCAATGCCACCGGCGACACGACCCGACCGCCGAAGATTTTCGGCAAATAGTCCAACAGTCAGACAAACCGAAAGACTCCGTTCCTGTTGCCGGGGACGGAGTCTTTTTTTGAAACGAGGGAGGCAGCGATGCAATGGACGGCCGAGGCCGAAGCGGCACTGAAGAAGGTTCCGTTTTTTGTCCGTAAAAAAGTGAAGTCCCGGGTGGAAAAGGAAACTGCCGCGGAAGGCAAGACGGTGGTTGACATCGAGGCCGTCAAGACCACTCAGAAACGATACTTGAGCGGTATGGCCGCCGAAGTCAAGGGCTATCAGCTCGATACTTGCTTTGGTTCCAACGGATGTCCGAACCGTAGTGTGATTTCAGAGGATCTACTCAAGCGCCTGGAGCAGGTTCTGCAGGAAGCGGATCTGCTCTCCTTTTTAAAAGAACAGGTGGGGGACAATCTCAAGTTCCACCACAAATTTCGAGTGTCCGCGGCCGACTGCCCCAATGCCTGCTCCCAGCCGCAGATCAAAGACATCGGCATCATCGGTGCGGTGACGCCGGCCATTACTGAGGAAACCTGCAGCCAGTGTGCTGCATGTGTCGAGGTTTGCCCGGACGATGCGATCACCATCAATGAGACGGTTGCCATCGACCGTGATCGCTGCATGGCCTGCGGCAAATGTATCGTTGCCTGTCCGACCGGTACCCTGGGCGAAAAGGCCAGAGGCTATAGGGTATTGCTGGGCGGCAAGCTGGGAAGACAACCGCGGTTGGCCAGGGAACTGCCCGGTATTTTCAACGAGCGAGAGGTGCTTGACATCGTTGATGCCTGTCTGGTGCTCTACAAAAAGAAGCGTCGCGGCGGCAAACGCTTTGCGGCAGTTCTGACCGACACTGATTTCGACCAACTGTCCAAGCGATTTTGGAAACAAAACTGGCCTGGTTTTCAAGCAAGAAAAGTGAACAAGTTCTTTACGTCAGGCGCTGGAAAGATACCGTAATCTTCTCCTGCTTGAGATTGTTTTTTTAGAAGACGGATTTTTCGAGTTCCGTTTGACCCCAAATCGATTTCACTAAATAGACACTGATGTTACGTGGCAACGGCTGACCCAGAGGAGAAAATCAATGAAAATTGACTTAAGTCATACATTCCGTTTTTCTAAACCAATACACTCCGATCTATAGCATTCACAAATGATCCGTTCTGCTGTTCGCTAAATATAGAGACCAAAGCCTTTTCAATTGTAACCAGCTAAACTTACATTTTTTTCAAATTTGTACAATTGGATCCGTTCTTGCTCGAGTGTCGATCAGACTATCTTAACCCCCACTAAATGGAGGTGCAAATGTCGGAGCGCCGCTTCCTTTCCACCCTTCGTTTTTTCCGTCCCAAAGGTGAAATCACCGGTTGCAGGGAAAAAAAGACCAGGGACTCCTGGGCCGAAACGCGATGCGGTCAGCGCGAATGGGAGGATCTGTACCGCCGCCGCTGGCAGTACGACAAAAAGGTTCGCTCCACCCACGGGGTCAACTGCACCGGATCCTGTTCCTGGGATGTCTACGTCAAGGACGGCATCCTGGTGTGGGAAACCCAGGCCACGGATTACCCTGCTTGCGGGGATGGGTATCCCAACCACGAACCCCGGGGCTGCCCCCGGGGCGCCACCTATTCGTGGTACACCTACAGCCCGGTGCGTTTGAAATATCCGCTGGTCCGATCGAGCCTGATGGGCATGTGGCGCGAGGCCATGGAGCAGTTCGGCGACCCGGTCGCTGCCTGGGAAAGCATCGTCAACGATGATGACAAGCGCCGACGATATCAGCAGGAACGCGGCAAGGGTGGTTTTATCAGGGTCTCCTGGGACCAGGTCGCAACGATGATCTCTGCGGGGCTGATCCATACCATAAAAAAATACGGCCCGGACCGCATTTTCGGGTTTTCCCCCATTCCGGCCATGTCCATGGTGTGCTATGCCTCGGGTTCCCGTTTCCTGTCGCTGATCGGTGCCTCCATGATCAGCTTCTACGATTGGTACTGCGACCTGCCGCCCGCCTCTCCACAGATCTGGGGCGAACAGACCGATGTCCCCGAGAGTGCCGACTGGTTCGAATCCTCCTATTTCATCGTCTGGGGCACCAATTTGCCCATGACGCGCACCCCTGACGCCCACTTCTATAGCGAAGCCCGCTACCGCGGTGCCCGGGTGGCGGCGGTGGCTCCCGATTATGCCGAGTACGTCAAGTTCGCCGATACCTGGCTGCCGGCCAAGGCCGGAACCGATGCAGCTTTGGCAATGGCCATGAGCCACGTCATCGTCAAGGAGTTCTACATCGACCGTCAGGTTCCCTATTTCATGGAATACGCCAAACATTATACCGATCTGCCGTTTGTGGTGGTTCTCAAGGATATGGGTGAGAACAGCGCTCCCGGCCGTTTTCTGCGTGCGGCCGACCTCGATCCGGAAGCCAACAATGCTCGATGGAAGACTGTGGTGGTCGATGGGAATGACGGCAGCTTGCGGGTGCCCAACGGCAGCATCGGATTTCGCTGGAACGAGGACGGCCGCTGGAACCTGAACATGAAAGACGACAGCCGGCCGATCGATCCGCTGCTAACCTTCGCCGAACAATCCGAGGGATGGCAGGAGGTTTCCTTTCCGGTATTCGACGCAACCGGCACCGGGGTTCGAAAGGGCATTGTTCCATTTAAAATGGTTGCCGCCAAAACGGGTCATCTGAAAGTGGCGACGGTTTTCGACCTGATGTGCGCCCAGCTGGGCGTGCCGTCCAAACACGCTCCCTCGACACCTGCGGACTATCCAACCGACTATACCGATGCCAAACCATACACGCCAGCCTGGCAGGAAACCATCACCGGCGTACCGGCGGACGATGCCATCCGGGTCGCCCGCGAATTTGCCGACAATGCCGAAAAGACCCGTGGCAAATCGATGATCTTTCTGGGCGCCGGCACCAACCACTGGTACCACAGCGACATGATCTACCGCACCATCATCAACCTGGTCACGCTGTGCGGCTGTCAGGGCGTCAACGGCGGCGGCTGGGCCCACTATGTGGGTCAGGAGAAGGTGAGGCCCCAGGCGGCCTGGTCGCAGGTGGCCTTTGGTTTGGACTGGCGGCGGCCGCCGCGACTGCAAAACGGCACGTCGTTTTACTATTTTGCCAGCGACCAGTGGCGCTACGACGGTCAACGGCCCGAAAGCGTCCTGTCACCCCTCTCCGAACGGGCAGCACTGCCCCACATGGCCGACTACAATGCCATCGCCGCCCGACTGGGCTGGCTGCCCTCCTATCCGCAGTTTGATCGCAATCCCATCGACCTCATTCACGAAGCCGTGGCCGAGGGCGCCGCCACGGATGAACAGATCATTGCCTATGCGGTCGATAAGCTCAAAACGGGTGATTTGCGGTTCGCCGTCGAGGATCCGGACAACCCGGCCAATTTCCCGCGGGTGCTGTTTCTATGGCGGGCCAATCTGCTGGGGGCCAGCGGCAAGGGCCACGAATATTTTCTCAAGCATCTGCTGGGCACGGAAAGCGCCGTACTCAACACGGACAGCGACTTGCGCCCTCAAGAGATCCAATGGCGCGATCCGGCACCGGAGGGCAAGCTCGACCTGTTGGTCACGCTGGAACTGCGCATGTCCACCAGCGCCATGTACGCCGACATCGCCCTGCCGGCCGCCGGCTGGTACGAGATGCACGATCTGAACACCACCGACATGCACCCGTTCATCCATCCGTTCAACCCGGCCATCGATCCGCCCTGGGAGACCCGCACCAACTGGGAACAGTTCAAGACCATCGCCGAGAAATTCTCCCAGATGGCAGCCGATCATTTAGGCGAGGTCAAGGACCTAGTAGCCACGCCCCTGATGCACGACAGTCCCGGAGAAATCGCCCAGCCCGACGTTCGGGACTGGCGCAAGGGTGAATGCGAACCGCAGCCGGGCAAGACCATGCCCAGCCTGACCGTGGTGACCCGCGACTACCCCAATATCTACCGCATGATGACCGCCCTGGGTCCTTTGGCCGCGTCCGCGGGCGTTGGTTCCAAGGGTATCCTGTGGAAGGCTGAGGAAGAAGTCGAGGCGTTGAAAGCTTCATTGGGTTGCGTGACCGACGAGGGCGTCAGCCGGGGACAGCCCACCATGCAGACCGCCAAGCAAGCCTCCGAAACCATCCTGATGCTGGCCCCGGAAACCAACGGCGAGACTGCGGTCAAGGCCTGGACCGGGCTGGAAAAACGCACCGGCCTCTCCCTGAAACACCTGAGCCTGCGCCGCCAGGGCGAGCGATTCCGATTCGACGACCTGACCGCCCAGCCGCGCAAGATTATCACCTCGCCGATCTGGAGCGGCATCGAATCCGAGGAGCGGCGCTATTCCCCCTTCGTGATCAACATCGAGGAGAAGGTGCCTTTCCGCACCCTCACAGGCCGGGCCCAGTTCTATCAGGATCATCCGTGGATGCTTGATTTTGGGGAACATCTCCCGGTCTACCGACCGCCCATGGACATGACGAGCATGGAACCGAGCAGCGTTGCCCGCGAACCTGAACGGGAACTCGTTCTCAACTACCTGACGCCCCACTCCAAATGGTCGATCCACAGCACCTATTCAGACACGCTGACGATGCTGACGCTGTTCCGCGGGGGTGAGGCCATCTGGATCAACGACGAGGACGCCCGCAAGATAGCGATCAAGGACAACGAATGGCTCGAGTGTTTCAACGCCAATGGGGTCGTGATGGCCAAGGCCGTGGTGAGCCCGCGAATACCGACGGGCAAAGCGTTCATGTACCACGCCCAGGAGCGGCTGATCAATACGCCGGGGTCGAAGCTGTCCGGCAAACGCGGCGGCACGCACAACAGCGTGACCCGCATCGTGGTCAAACCCACCCACATGATCGGCGGATACGCCCAGTTGAGCTATGGCTTCAACTATTATGGGCCCATCGGGTCCCAGCGTGACGAGACCATTATCGTGCGCAAAGCCGGGGAGGTGAACTGGTATGAAGATTAAAGCGCAATATGCCATGGTGTTGAACCTGGATAAATGCATCGGCTGCCATACCTGCAGCATTCCCTGCAAGAATGTGTGGACCAATCGCGACGGCGCCGAATACATGTGGTTCAACAACGTGGAATGCAAACCCGGCATCGGCTATCCGCAAAAGTGGGAGAACCAGGATATCCACAAGGGCGGCTGGCAGCTGAAAAGAGGACGACTACAGCTCAAAGCCGGCGGACGCCTGCACAAGGGGATCAATATCTTTCACAACCCCGACCTTCCCACCATCGATGATTATTACGAACCGTGGGATTATGATTATGCAAGACTTATCGACAGCCCCAAGCGCAGGCACCAGCCGTCCGTGCGTCCTCGCAGCCGCCTGACCGGCGAGCCGATCAACCTCAAGTGGGGACCCAACTGGGAGGACGATCTGGCCGGTCTGGCCGAAACCGGCGCCGGGGATACCAATTTCAAGAATCTGGAGATCGAGACGTATCTGCAGTTTCGCAACGTGTTCATGTTCTGGTTGCCGCGTCTATGCGAACACTGTCTCAACCCGGCCTGCGTGGCCTCCTGTCCGTCCGGGGCGCTTTATAAGCGTGAGGAAGACGGCATCGTCCTCGTGGACCAGGAGCGCTGCCGGGGCTGGCGCTACTGCGTATCCGGCTGCCCGTACAAAAAGGTTTACTTCAACTGGAAGACCGGACGGGCGGAAAAGTGCGTCTTCTGCTATCCGCGCATTGAAGCCGGTCTGACTACCCTGTGCGCCCACAGCTGCGTGGGGCGTATCCGTTACGTGGGCGTCCTGCTTTATGATGCTGATCGAATTAGTCCGGCAGTAAAGGCACCATCCGACCAGGCGGTCTACCCAGCCCACCTGGACATCCTGCTCGATCCCAACGATCCCGAGATCGAACGTGCCGCAACAGCCCAGGGGATCGCATCGAATGTGCTGGCTGCAGCCAAGCGATCACCGACCTATGCATTGATTAAAGAATGGCGCCTGGCCCTGCCGCTGCATCCCGAATTTCGGACCCTGCCCATGGTGTGGTATGTGCCGCCGTTGAGTCCGGTCAGCAGCCAGGTAGCGCCTGTTCAGGAATCGGAGACCATCGATCGCCTGCGCATTCCCATGGCCTATCTGGCCAACTTGCTCACCGCCGGTGATGAGGTGCCAGTTAGGACGGCGCTTAAACGCCTCTCGGCCGTCCGTCAATATATGCGGACCCAACGGGTGGAAAAGCGGTCCGATAAATCGCTGCTCGACTCGGTGGGGCTGGACGAAGACACGATCCAAACGATGTATCGTCTGCTGGCGTTGGGGCGACTGGAGGACCGTTTCGTTCTGCCGACCCGGCCCGTGCAGGATGATGTTAATTACGCCCGGCAGGGATGCTGCGGATTTGGCGACACCGTTTGACCGGGCAGGCAAAGGAAGACTGTAAAATGAACGATCATTGGACCGATTGGCTGCACCTGCTTTCCGTGTTGCTGAACTATCCCGACGAGAAGCTGTTTGACGGCCTGGATGAGATTGTTTCCGTCACCGGCCATTCTCTCCCGGCGGACGTCAACTCAGCCATCCAGGCGTTTGTAAACGATCTTAACACCTACAGCCTGATCCAGGTGCAGGAAAGATACACGGCAGCCTTCGATATCGATCCGACGATGACCCTGAACATGACCTATCATACGCATGGTGACAATGAAAAGCGAGCCGTTGCCCTGGCTCGCCTGCAGCACCATTACGAGCAGGCCGGCTGGGAACGCATCACCGGCGAGTTGCCCGATTATCTGCCCATGATGCTGGAGTTTCTCTCGATCTGTCCCGATCCGGTTCACACCGAACTGGCCTGGCAATGTCTGCGGGGCATTCGGCCGCTGTTGACCCGTCTGGGAAAAAAAGCTCCGGTCTATGCGGCCTTGTTGCAACCGATTGTCCGTATTGCCGAAGAACGCGGCGTGCCGGTCGCCAATGGTGAGAATCCCCCCGGAGTGAATGCGTAAACCGCAGGAGGAGAACCATGGACTTTTACTATACGCTGATTTTCACGGTTTTTCCCTATCTGTGCCTCACCACCTTCGTGGTCGGACATGGCTATCGCTACGTCACCGACCGTTATGGGTGGAACGCTCGCTCCAGCGAGTTCCTGGAAAAAAAGGCCCTCTTCCCCGGAACGGTTTTATTTCACTGGGGCATCGTGTTCACCTTCCTGGGTCATGCCGGCGGCCTGCTGATTCCCCAGCGGGTCTTTGATCTTTTCGGCATCGACAGCCAGGCACATCTGACGATCGCCTACTGGAGCGGTTTGGCGGTCGGACTGGCGGCATTTTTCGGTGTGCTGCTGCTGTTTCGGCGGCGCCTGACGCATCCGCGTATCCAATCGGTCAATCGCACCAACGACACCATCACTATTGGTGCATTGTTCGTTGTGATCAGCACCGGGTTGTTCAATGTCATATTCGGACATTACAACGTGCTGTATAGCGTCGCTCCGTGGATCCGGGGCATCGTGACATTCACGCCAGATGCCATGTTGATGAAAGGTGTTCCGCTCAGCTTTAAAATTCATGTAATTGCGGCTTGGGCGCTGCTCGCCTACTCGCCCTTCAGCCGGTTGATTCATATCTGGAGCTTGCCGCTGACCTATTTTTTCAGGAGTCACATCCTGTTCCGTCGTCGGGTGCCAAGCCAATAAAAAACCGGTGGTTTCATCCTGACTGAAACGTGGGGAGGTGCACTGATGAATGACAACGTCTGCTATGCCAAATCCAGCCCGCGTGAAGCCTTGACTTGGTCAACAGTAGCCTTTTTCGGGGGTTTTGCAGGTGTATCCGCGTTTGGTCCGATCATTCCCACCCTCAAGCAAACCATGGCCATGAGTCCCTTGTTGATGGGGCTGTTGGCGGCCAGCCCGGCACTCACCGGATCCTTGTTGAGGATACCTTTTGGCGCCATGGTGGATCGTAGCGGTGGTAAAAAGCCGATTCTTATCCTCTTGTCCCTGGCCGTTCTCGGCGTTGCCGGAATCACCTTGATGTTCGGCCTGTTTCCATCGCCAGCACCTGTTCATTTTCCGTTTTTCCTGCTGTTCGGGATCCTATCTGGCTGTGGAATCGCTGTTTTCTCGGTGGGTATTCCGGCCGTATCGTACTGGTATCCGCAGAAAGCTCAGGGGTCGGCGCTGGCCATCTATGCAGGACTTGGGAATCTTGCTCCGGGACTGTTTGCCATGTTGTTGCCATCGATGGTGGTTTGGCTGGGATTTACCGTCTCCTACGTGGCTTGGTTGGGATTCCTGATAATCCTCACTGGGCTGATCTTCAAGTACATGCAGGATGCACCCTACTTTCAATACCGGGAAATGGGCATCGACATCGATCCAGAGGCCTTACTTCTTGCTTGTGGAGAAGAACTGCTTCCTTCGGGCAAGGCCATGGAGTCGATTCGTAAGGCGGGCTCCGACTGGCGTACGTGGATATTGACCTACTTCTACTTCATTACCTTCGGAGGCTTCATCGCCTTGACCGTATGGTTTCCAACCTACTGGTCGGAGTCGTTCAGCATAGGGCTGGTTCAGGCAGGGATGCTAACCGCCATATATTCCCTGTCGGCCAGCCTGCTTCGCGTCTTGGGCGGCTATGCCGCGGACCGTATCGGAGGTGAGAAAGTCACGCTGCTATCCTTCGTGGTGATGATAGTTGGCGCCCTGTTAATAGTTCTGTCTAATCAGTCGCTTAGCGTAGCGGTGGCGGGGATGTTGCTTATGGCTTTAGGCATGGGGTTTGCCAATGCCGCTGTTTTCAAGCTGGTGCCGAAATATATGCCGGCCGCGGTCGGCGGTGCTGCGGGAATTGTCGGCGGATTGGGTGCATTCGGCGGATTTGTCATACCCCCAGTGATGGGGATATTCGTAAAATACAGCGGCCCTGCTGGATATGCCCAGGGATTCAGCGTATTTTTAGGCTTGGCCCTTTTGGCTGTCGGGTTCGTTACTATTTTGAATCTTCAGACACCGATCAGTGAAAAGACCGCCAACCCAGCTTCCAACCAATAAGCTTGTATTTTAGCTTGAGTGTAAAATCGAAAGGAGTTTATCATGGATATTGCGACACGGTATTTAGGTCTTCATCTAAAAAGCCCCATTGTTGCCAGCAGTAGCGGATTGACCGATTCGGTTAAGAAGGTGAAAACGCTTGAGGAGTGCGGTGTTGGCGCCGTTGTTCTGAAATCGATATTTGAAGAAGAGATCCTTTTTGAACATGAAGATATTATGAAGGAGGCCGAAGCGGCAGGTGTGAACCTGGATCAGTTCGATTATTTGGACTTTCAATTAAGAGGCGAGAAGCTGAATAAATACATTGAGTTGATCAAAGAGTCCAAAGCAGCGACGTCGCTTCCGATCATTGCTAGCATCAATTGCGCCTATTCACACGAGTGGATCTCTTTTGCCGAGCAGATCCAGGGGGCTGGCGCGGATGCGATCGAGCTCAACATGTTTTTTCTGCCGTCGGATTTTTCCCGGTCCGGTCAGGAACAGGAAACCATGTACTTCAAGATTATCGAAAAATTGCTCAGCACCGTCTCCATACCGATTGCGCTGAAGATCAGCTACTACTTTTCCAACCTGGGCCAGATGATCCAACGGCTGTCGAAGACCGGGGTGTCCGGCCTGGTTCTCTTCAACCGGTTTTTCAGTCCGGATATCGATATCGACAAGCTGACCATCAAATCCTCCTTTGTCCTCAGCTCGCCGGAGGAGTTGGCCATATCCCTGCGTTGGATTGCCATTATGGCCAACAAGGTCGACTGTGATCTTGCCGCTTCGACGGGGGCCCATGATGGTGCCGCCGTGATTAAACAATTGCTTGCCGGGGCTAAAGCCGTTCAAGTGGCGTCCACCCTCTACAAGCATGGGACGGAATATATCCGTGATATGCACGATACGCTGAACGCGTGGATGGAAAAGCATGGTTACAACAGCCTTGCAGACTTCCGGGGAAAAATGAGCCAGGAAAAAGCGAGCAATCCGGCAGCCTATGAACGGGTTCAATTCATGAAATATTTCAATTAAAGGAGGCCGGCCATGAACACGCCACCCAATAATGCAAAGCCCAAAAACCGCAATTTCCGATCATCCATATCCGTATCCAGCAAAGAAGTCTGCCAGGATGAAGCCTGCATCGGCAAAGATGTGAATCCGGCAACCGCAACACCTGCAGAAGCTGCCCACACGGATAAAGGCAACCCAAAACGATCTGGGACCAGCATGTCTGTCAGCGGGAAAGAAGCCTGCTCCGAGGAAGCATGCATCGGACAAAAATGAACCCGGATAAAACAAGCCATTCAGTCACGCTTTGGATTGGAGTTCGCAACCGGAGGGGGGCGACGAAACCGAAATGAGCGTATGGTTTTGCAAGAATCTCGGTGATGCGATGTTGGCCTTTCAGGGCTTGAGCCGAGTCAAGGATGCCTTTCAGTCGGCATATGCTAACGCCGATTGTCCCGATAACGCGGCGGTTTTCCTTCGTCATGAATCGGGGCGACTTCATTGTGAAGCCAAGGTTTACTTTTCTCCTGCATCGGCTCATATCGCACAATCACTTGGGACTGAGTCATGCCAGAAACCTGTGAAAGATGGCTTGAGCCTGTTGGTGGGGTCTCCTGGCGCCTGGTCGGTGCTATTTCCGGAGGGTGACTGAACACCGATTGATGATAAGATTACATGTGTTGAGCCTATACCACCAAACCCATCGACACAAAAACGATGATACCCTCAAACCAATACGACAGGTCTAATTGGTTGAGTACCACCCAATTTTTGCTCTGCGATGAGTGAGGCCACACCGACGGGAAGAACAGAAAAGATCAGGACCACGGCCAACGGGTTCAAGGCGACGATGGCCAGATTTGCGAAACAGCGGCGGCGCTTGGATGTCAGAAGGTTCTTAGAATGTGAAAACTTTATCGGCATCCATGGCAATTTCATATAAATCGTCCATCCAACCGATCGGGCATGTTCCGGATCCCACCAGACCGTGGGATTTCATGCAGACGCCTCAGACATAGAAATCGCCTTCGAACTGATTGATCTGGCCCATGACATCGAAAGGCTCACTGCCGGCCTGTTCGAAAAGAACCCCTTTGCCGAGCATGAACACCCTGACTTCATCGCCTTTTTTAACGGCCACATTGGCAAGCCGCATGGCATTATAGATCGTTTCCCCATCATCGGATGAAATTATAAACAATACGTTCATAGTTCTCTCCGGAAATCTACATGGATAGGGTTCAAATTTTTTCTCTAATTTTTTAATCCAAGCCTTTTGGCAAGATTGTGAAGATTACTGCGATGCATGTTCAAATCTCTTGCCGCTGCGGCCCAGTTGCCATTGTTCTTGTCGATGGCTTTTTGAATCATCCTTATTTTAAGCGCCCTAACCGCATCGTTGAATGAAAAATCCTTCGTAAAAACAGTTTTTTCTTCAGGTGGTTGCGGCCTTTCCGAAAGATGCGCCGGGACAAAATCGCCGCCCAAATGGGATGGATAGATGACCACCGGATCCCCTCTGGTAACGTCGAAGGAAGCTTTCAACACGGCCCGGGAAATAACATTTTCCAGTTCTCTTACGTTTCCCGGCCAATCATATTGCGTCATCGTTTCATATGAATCGGGGTTTATCCTGACAGGCCCCAATCCCAAACGACGCTGGATGCGTTCGCAGAAATGCCCGGCCAGCAGGGGGATATCCTCTTTACGCATCCTTAGTGCTGGGACGTTTAGGGGGTAAACGTTCAATCGGTGAAAAAGATCCGCCCTGAAGCGTTTGCTTTCGACCTCCTGTTCAAGATTTCGATTCGTGGCGGCAAGCAGTCGCACATCGACCCTCGATGTCATATCCGATCCAACGCGCTGAATTTCACCTTCCTGGATGGCCCGCAACAGTTTGGGTTGAACCGATAGCGGCAACTCTCCAATCTCATCGAGAAAAAGCGTGCCCTCGTTGGCCAGTTCGAATTTTCCTGCACGATCTCTACTCGCACCGGTAAAAGAACCTCTGGTATGGCCGAACATTTCGCTCTCGGCAAGCGTCTCCGGCAAGGCGGCACAATTCAAATATAACAGGGGAGCCTCTTTCCGATTCGAAGCCGCATGAATGGCCCTGACGACCAATTCTTTGCCGACACCCGTTTCCCCCAAGACCAAAACGGTAAAATCGGAACGGGCCACCAGATCGATCTCCCGACGCAAATGTTCCATTACGGAGCTGCCGCCGAGAATTTGCGTCCCCTGGCGCAAATGAATGTCCTGCATCAAATCACTGGCAATCTGACCCTGTCGTTCGGCACTTTTCTCCAAAGCATCGATCAGGTTGGCCGTTTGCATTTGTGCCCCGGCCAACGCGCCCATGGCTTTCAAAAAGCGGGGATCCATGTCGTCGAATGCCTTGGGATCGAATGCATCAGCGGTGAGCACACCAATGAGTGCATTGTTCACACGTAGCGGGCAGCCCAGGCACGCGTGGATATGGCTCAATGCACCGGCATCCGCAGACAGCAGACCATCGAATGGGTCAGGGAGCGTGTTGTCTGCCGGAAACCGCACCGGTTCATCAGAATTGCAGATGATGTCTAATCTTGGGTGCGTGCTCCTCGCAAATTGCCTGCCCATGGCGTCCGGAATAAGTCCACGGGCGGCGACCGGAACCAACAAGTCCCCATCCACCCGCATCAGTGCCGCAGCGTCATAGGGAAGGAACTTTGCCATAGCACTGAGCAGCCTTTCGTAGCGGTCCTTTGCGCTCATCGCTGCTGTGAGATCGACAGCAATGGAAACCAATGGTTCGATCATATCCATGTTATACTTTATACAACGATGTTATCACAAACACAACAGATAAGTCGTTTTCATTATTACAACATCCAATATCAACTTGTTGATATATATATATTAATAAATTCATGGCACGCCCGTTGCTCAATAAAGGAGCAAACGAACTAAACTTCCTGAATCTACAAGGAATGGAAGGAGGAGCCATGAACGAGACCAAACGACTTTGGATTATCTTGGGTGCAGTGATTTTTTCCACCTTGTTCGTCCTGGGTTGGTTCGGACGCGAATTGTACCGCAACGTGCCGCCTACCGGTTGTTCCGGGGTCGGACCAAGCTACATTCGCAATTGGCGTGCTTTTAGACCGAAAATAGGCCCGTTTTTAGGCCTTAAATCCATGTTTTTGGGGGTGAAAAGGGCTATTTAAGAAATCATCCGATAAAAAGTTCGGAAACAGTAAATTTGAGCGAACAGCCTGCCTTGGGATGTGTTCAATCCGATTATGGCAAAAGGACTTTTAAGGCCGGAACGATAGCTGGAAAATCACTTTGTATGGTTTCCCAAACGATTTTTGTATTGACGCCAAAATATTCGTGAGCCAGAAGGTTGCGCATATCTCGTATTTCTCTCCAAGGGATGGCGGGATTTTTCGCGGTAATGTCATCGGGTATGTGGCATGCTGCCTCGCCGATGATTTCAAGGTTGCGGACCACCGCATCTATCGTTTTGGAATCCCCTTTAAATTGTTGGTAATTATACCCTTTTGTATAGTCGTGGATTCTTTCGATAGCGGCAAGGATGTCACGAATCCGGATATCCCAGCGTCTAGGCGGCATGGATAGCCTCTTTCATGATATCTGCTTTTAGCGCATGGTGGAGACCGTCGGGGGTGGTAAGGTCGACATCGCAGTTTAGCACCTGGCTGAGTTCATGTTGCAGTTGGGAAAACCGAATCATGCCGATACGTGCGTTCGGATTGAACTCCACAATAAGGTCAATATCGGAGGTTTCCGTAGCCTCATCTCTGGCTGATGAACCAAAAAGGTAGAGCTTATCTACGGAATAACGCCTTAGTAAATCCTTTTGCCCTTTGAGTATGGTTATAATTTGCTGGCGTTTCATTTAGAAATGTTTGGCCGCAAAGGCTCGGCCTGAATGGGTTTTTAAATAGTTTTCAAATGCAGCCGCTTTTTCACGGGAGCGAAATGCGATGGCAGTCTCGATTGTCCAGGGCCGATACTTGGATGTGTAAGAAACCTGACCTGCATTGTGGGCTTGGAGTCGGGTTTCAAGATTTTGGGTCAATCCTGTGTAATATCGATTGTTGTCTGATTGGCTGGTAAGGATGTAAACGTAGTGGAATGCGTTTTTCATCGGTTTTTAGCTTCAGGTTGTATTAAAGCTAATTTTAGGGGCATTTTGCAACTAGCTGATTGGCGGCCTTCATTCTCAACTGCGTTTCGTGTGAAGGCTGGCTTGCCAGGGCGTAGTTCGGAACGCAATGCGGAAGAAAGATAGTAATAGCCCGGCTTCGCCCATGGGGGCTACGCCGTGGCAGTCTTCTTTCTCAACTGCGTTTCGAACGAAGACTGGTGGAGGCGGCGGGAGTCGAACCCGCGTCCGAAAATATTCCACACAGATCTCTACATGCTTATCCTGATCTCTAAGTATCGCCTTCGCTGAGTCTCCATCAGGCGGGGTACTGCAAAGGCTATCCTGCTAAAATTTCGTCGCTACTGTAGCAGGCATTCAGTAGCGGCTATCCCACTAGTCGACGCTCTATCCAGGTTCGCGGGAAAAACCCGGTAGAACGGTAGCATTAAGCTGCTACGGCGTAGTTATAATCGTCAGCGATTATATTTAAGTCCCGCCAGTTTTACGAGTCGGCAGGAGCTCGGCATGCAATCTGAGCTTCTTTATCCCCGTCGAAGCCGTTTCGCCCCCAATTTGTTAAAGAACCATTAACCAAATTAAAATAAAGCCTGATCGGTGAAATGTCAAGATAAGCTGAAACTAAAAAATCACATGAAGCGTTTAATTACAACAAATCGTCTATCGGTGTATACGCCAAACCAAAGGCGTCGGCAACCGCTTTATAGGTGATTTTGCCGTCCACCACGTTGGCGCCCAGGCGGATTTCCCGGTTTTCCTGCATGGCTTTTTTCCAGCCCTTATCGGCGATGGCCAAGGCATAGGGCAGGGTGGCATTGGTCAGCGCCAGGGTCGATGTCTTGGCCACGGCACCGGGCATATTGGCCACGCAGTAGTGCACTACACCGTCCACCACATAGGTTGGATGGCCATGGGTCGTGGGCTTGGATGTTTCGAAACAGCCTCCCTGGTCGATGGCCACATCCACCAGCACCGAACCCGGCTTCATGGTTTTCAGCATGTCGCGGGTGACCAGCTTGGGGGCCTTGGCACCGGGGATCAGGACGGCGCCGATGACCACGTCGGCTCTTTTGACCAGGTCGCGGATGGTCGCCGGGCTGGACATCATCGTAAAACAATTGGCCGGCATGACGTCGCTCAGGTAGCGCAGGCGGTCCAGGTTCATATCCAGCAGATACACCTTGGCGCCCAGGCCGCAAGCCATCTTGGCGGCATTGATGCCCACCACGCCGCCGCCGATGACCACGACGATGCCCGGATCCACGCCAGGCACGCCACCCAACAGCACCCCCTGGCCGCCCTGGGCCATTTCCAGATACTTGGCTCCCTGCTGGATGGCCATGCGTCCGGCCACTTCGCTCATGGGGGTGAGCAGCGGCAAATGCCCATTGGCTTGCTGGATGGTTTCATAGGCGATGCACACCGCCTGGCTTTTGATCAGGGCCCGTGTCTGGGTCTCATCGGCGGCCAGGTGCAGGTAGGTGAAGATAATTTGCCCTTTGCGGATCATGTCGTATTCAGGGGGCAGGGGTTCCTTGACATGCATGACCATGTCGGCTTTGTCGAAAATCTCTTTGGGCGTGTCGATCAGGGTGGCACCGGCTTTCTGGTAGGCCGCGTCCGTAAAGCCCGACCCCACCCCGGCGTTTTTTTCCACCAGAACCGTGTGACCATTGTGATGCGCCATCACTTCCACGCCGGCCGGGGTCATGCACACCCGGTTCTCTTCTGTTTTGATTTCTTTTAAAATTCCAACAATCATGGCATCTCCTTATCAGAACCCCCAGATGATCGTTGCGGGATGGACAGACAAACAGATCCGCAGCGCTGGTTAGTAAAAGGCAAAAGCCGTTACCATACCAAAGAACAACCCAATACACAAATTATAGCGGGTTTTCATCAGGTGGGTAAGCCTTTTTTGATTCCACTGATTAGCAATATATTCCGGATGTCCCCGGATCGGAGCCCGGGCCAGGCTTATCAATCCCGGCCCGGCACATCAGGGTCTTCTTTTCGAAGTCGTTACGCCTGGCTGTCCGATTCCGGCGTGACCGTCGGTTCCTGATCATTGGCCATTTTCTTGTTGCGACGCAGGCGCATGGGCTTCCACAGGTGCGTCTGGGTAAAACAGCCCCATCCCCAGCGCAGCCAGGAGACCAGACTGAAGGCCAGCCACAGGGACCAGGCCAGCATCAGCAGGTGGTATGTCCACTGGGGCAGGCTCAGCACCCACGGGGTGGGCAGGGTTTTTTCGATCCGGTCCTGATACCAGTTGAGCTGCGTCTGGGTGGAATGGTTGCCGGCGATCTGCATGTCCGGAATACCCAGCAGTCCGCGCTCGACCGCGATGTAAAGACCGGCCAGGGCAGCGACGGTCAGCGCCACTAGCAGCAGTTGCATCAGATTGAACACCAGGGGATGGTCAGGGGCTTTTTTGCGGCAGCGGGCCCCGAGCGCCAGCAGCCAGCCCACCACCAGCACGGCAACAGGCGCCGGGATCTGGGTCAATCCCAGCCCGAGGATAATCCAGTGGTGAGTGCGAAGGGGCGTCAGGTCGGTTTTGCCCAGACCAATGGCAGCGATCAGAACCACGATCACATAGCTCCAGAAAAGCACCGCCGGCCCGAGTTTGGGTCCACCGGCAAGCAGTATCCAGCGGTTGTCGGGCATGTGAATGGTCACTGCGGCGTTAACGGCGGCATCCCCGATGTGCACCCGGGGGCCTTTGACAAGGTTCATGGATTCATTGATCTCGAGCCATTGCAAACCGATGCGTTGCAGGCCCGGTTCCAAAGGGATGCTGACCTTTCTGCCATCCTGGCGAATGGGCAGCTGAGAACCATTGACCGTCACCGACTGTAAATTGGCCATTTCAGGCAGTTCAACCTGATGATGGCCGCCCTTGCTGGACCGGATGCCAAGTGCCAGTTCCGAGCGGGCGAAGCGCTGGCCCGGCGTCAGGGTCAGCTTGGCGTCGTCAATGGTGATGGTGCGGCCCGGCACCGCCTTGGGACGGGTGACGGCAATGGTTACCTGTTCTCCCGGCCAGGGGCGCCACTGGGGCTGCCAGTTCTGCGACGCATCCTGATGGGCCACGGCGGTCAAACCGGTGATGGTGCAGTTCCATAAGGGGGCTGCATCCAGAATCCAGGATTCGGTCCAGGGCACCGTTTTGAGGGCGGTCAACACAATGGATGGGGAAATGGGAAGGGTTGCGGAAAAACGGGCCTCGGTTTGATTTGGCGCCAGGGCGATCTGGGCCATCTGATCCTCGACCAGGATGCCTTCGGTGGTCAGGGATGCACCGGTCAGCAGGGGCACGGAAAGCACTGCCGGCTGGCCCGGCGGGGTGAGTCGCTGGATACGGGTGCTCACCTCCCATTGAATGCCCAGGTGCAGGGTACGGGTGACATGAAAATAGGCCGGGACAACGGCCCTTGATGGCGCCCCTTGCGCGTTGTCGTCCGATTTTACGCGCGTCAGGGCAATGGTGGCCTCCATGCTGTTGTCCGGCAAAAAACCGCGCGCCTTCCATCCGACCCCGGCGTAAGCGCCCACATGGGGAACCATGGGAAAGACAATGCGGATTTCGTCTTTATCGTTGGTGGGACCTGTCATTTTAATCCGGTGCACCCCCTGGGAGAGTGCCATCCACAAGTTGCCCTGATCGTCACGGGCAATGCTGTCCGCCGGCATGTTGTCCAGTTTCACCGCGGTGGGACGCCAAGTGTCCTGGGTAACCGGCAGCGGGATGGCCGTGTCCACCACCGCATTTACCTGCATGATCAGACGCAATTGATCGGGTGTGGCGGCCAGCTCCAGGCGGCTCACATCGGCGCAGTGGGGATGGCAGGGGGCAGGTTCCAGCAATCGCCGCCCAAGCTCATCCAAAAGCTGTTGGGGTGGAAAAGCCGAACCGGTGTCCTCGGCCCGCACGGGCGCAGCCAGGGTTGTCAAACAAATCAGCAGCGCCAGAAAGGGTTGGGTGGCCCCACCGGTGAGCAGCGGCGCGGGAAGATGGCGGCGCCAGTTTGTGAGGTCCAGAAACACCCAGATGGACAGCAGCAGCAACACCACGCGAAGGATGCCCAGCAGCAGATTGGTAACCGGCGAAATCAGCCACAAGCGGATTTCCTGATGGCGATCCACCGGGCCGTTCCAGCGCAGGGCGACCGATTGCCACCGCCAGGCCGGCAGGCCGGGACCGGTTTGAATCAGTGCATCCGGATCGGTTGCCTGATGGGATTTGGGGGCGATGGAAGCGGCGGGGAGGGTCGACTTGAGCGATTCTGTCCGTTCGGCCAGGCGTTTTTTCATGGATGACCGCCTGGGAGCAGCCGGTCGCACTTCTTCAGCGAAATCGTCGGTGCCAAGGGTCAGCGGCCGGGGGACGATGCCAGGGTATGTCTGAACGAGCTGCGGGTAAATGGCCCTGCGCACCTGGTGGACCATGAACGGCAGGGAGATGACGATCAGGGCGATCACTGCCACGGCTCCCCACAGTTTGACGAGCCGTTTGAACCAGCTGCCCGGCAGGTACCGTAAAAGGGCGGCGACCACCAGCAGGTGCAACCACACCTGCCGGGGCGCGCCGGCTTCATGAAAGATCAGGACCAAGGTCGCCAGGATGAGGATGGCCGATTTGATGTTGCGCAGCTTGAACGTACTGATGGCAATGATCAGCACCAGAAAAAAGTCCAGCAGGGTCCAGCGTTGCAACCAGGCCCCAGGAGGTACATCCACGCCGGCAGCCGAGAAAAGCGTCCATCCCGGCGGCAGGTTGAGCGTTCCCCGGACCTGCTGGAAATCGTGATCCCAGCCCACGGCCGGAAGGGATGAGGAGTTGCGCGGCAGGCGGCTGTCGGCGTCCAGTTCAAGCTGTCCCCGGCGCAGCTGAATGCCCGGTGCCGGGGGCGTATCGCCCTGCAGGGTGATCAACTGATCCTTGCCATCCAGAGCGGCGCGGCCCAGTTCCATGGGCGGGGCCATGGCCAGATGCCAGGTACGGCTCAAGGTCCCCTCGATGCGGTCGTGAATGGTAAACCCCGCGCCGTCAAAATCAAGCCACCAGGACCGCTGTAATCGCAATTGGTCCGGTGCCGGTGCCGGATCTCCCCGGCGCAGGACATTGAAGGTCAGGCGAGCGCCCGGGGGCATCAAATAGGCTGGAAAGCGTTGCCAATTGTCGGGCATGCGGGTGCGTGAGGGCTCCACCGGGGCCGCACCGGTGATGTTGACCATACGCAGGTGATTATACGCCTTGAAGGACCAGATTTCTTCACCAAAAGGTTCATCGCCGGCGGAAAGGGCGGTGACCGGGCCAGGCAGCCGTTCCGTTAAGCGGACGTCCCATTGTCCGGGTCGGGCCTGGACCAGCAGGTCACCATTGTCCGCCAGGCGGGCCGGCAGGGGACTGTCGATCTGCATGACCGTTGCCTTATCGGGCAACCGCACGGCTAGGCGCAGTTCACGGGGGCGTCCGGAAACATGCAGGCGGATGTGGGTCAGCACCTGCATGGGGACGTCATCTTCGATCAGCCGAAACACGCTGGCGGTAATAGTGTCTTCACCCCGGGCGGCCTTGTCACGGCCATGCAGTCGTAAGCGACCGGTGGCATCCAGGTCCGGATCATCGACCTCCCGGCCATTGATTTTAAGTGAAAGCAAGGCCGCCGATACGGGCAGCTGAAGCATTTCCGGCAGTGGATCCCAGACGAATGCGCCCCGAATCCGGTAATCGCCGGGGCCAAGCCAGACACAGGGCCGGCCGCCGCGATCGGTGACCGGCAGGGGCTGCATGTCGCTGAATACGGATTCGGGCCAGTGGGTGGCATTGCCGGGCAGGGTGACCCAGGTGTTTGCATATATCGTGACCTGTTGATCGAAAAGCCCCCCCTGGTCGCCCATATCCAGGGCCAGGTGGGACGGCCACCAGCAAATATGGTGTGTGGGGTCGTTGAAAGCGGCTGGGCAACCCATTTCATCCTTGCCGTGCAGCACCCATGACTGCCACGGCGCAAGGGCCGGCGGGAGTTTGTCTGTGTCCAGCGCTGCGATAACGGTTGGAGAAATGGGGAAAAGGCAAAACAGCGTCAACACAACCACCACACAAGCCACACGATTCATGAAACCTCCTGAACAATGGATACAATGGAGCGTTTTTTTCCGCTTTTTTGTGGGCGATGAAAACGGAAACCACCTCGCTGACAGCGACAACGATTCGGAAGAAGCAACGCCCAATTATTTTGCCGGCGACGCGTTTTTTTTTACGCGCTTTTTGCTTTCAGCGCCGCGTGGGCTGCAGCCAGCCGGGCGATGGGGACCCGGAACGGTGAGCAGGACACATACGTCAGTCCCAGTTCGTGGCACAGGGCAATGGATTGGGGTTCGCCGCCATGCTCGCCGCAGATGCCGCACTCGAGTGCGGGGTTGGTCGTGCGGCCTTTTTTGACGGCCATATCGATCAGCTGGCCGACCCCGTCCCGATCCAGCGTGGCAAAGGGATTGGACGGCAGAATGCCGGTTTCCATATATTCGATCAAAAATCCGGCTTCGGCGTCGTCCCGGGAAATGCCAAAGGTGGTCTGGGTCAGGTCGTTGGTGCCAAAGGAGAAGAATTCTGCGGCTCCGGCGATCTGATCGGCGGTCAGGGCCGCTCGGGGAAGCTCGATCATGGTGCCGAACTTATAGGCGATCTCCACTTCCTGCTCGGCCATCACGGCCTTGGCTTCGGCTTCCAGCACACCTCGCTGGCGAACCAGTTCGTTGACGTGGCTGGTCAGGGGGATCATGACCTCCGGATGAACGTCGATGCCTTCCTTGACCACCATGCAGGCGGCCTCGAAAATGGCCCGTACCTGCATGGTGGTCAGTTCCGGAATGTAAATGCCTAAGCGCACGCCGCGCAGGCCCAGCATGGGATTGGCCTCCTTTAGGCTCTGGGCCCGTTTGCGCAGCTGCTCCTTCTGGCGGATATCGGCCAGAAGCGTGTCGATGGTGGTCATGTCCGGCGCATGCTTGAGGCGGATTTTCAGGTCGGCCAGCTCGGACACGAGTTCCACCAGATCGGGCAGGAACTCATGCAGGGGCGGATCGATGAGGCGGATGATCACGGGCTTGCCGTCCATCACCCGGAAAAGGCCGGCAAAATCCTCACGCTGGAAGGGCAACAGCGCGGCCAGTGCCTCGCGCCGTTCCACCGGGTAGTCGGCCATGATCATTTTCTGGAAGTGGGGCAGGCGGTCGGTTTCGAAAAACATGTGCTCGGAGCGGCACAACCCGATGCCCTGGGCGCCATACTCCAGGGCGCGCCGGGCATCCCGGGGGTAGTCGGCGTTGGTCCAGACTCCCAGGGTGCGGAATTCATCGGCCCAGCTGAGCAGTTTGATCAGCCAGGGATCCTTGATATCCGGTACCATGGTTTCCAGCTGCCCCTCGTAGACGTTGCCGGCGGTGCCGTCGATGGAAATCCAGTCCCCTTCATGGATGGTCTGGCTGTCCACGATCATCTGGCGGTTGGCCAAGTCGATGGTAAGGCCTGAAGCGCCGACCACGGCCGGCTTGCCGAACTGACGGGCCACCAGCGCCGCATGGCTGGTGCGGCCGCCACGGCTGGTGAGAATGCCCTGGGCGGCCAGCATGCCGTGCACATCGTCGGGTTTGGTTTCCGGGCGAACCATGATCACCTGTTTGCCTTCTCTTTTCGCCCAGGCCTCAGCCATGTTGGCGTCAAAGGCCACCTGGCCCACAGCGGCACCGGGGGAGACGTTAAGGCCGCGCGCCAGAAGCCGGCCACCGGCAATGGCCGTCGGTTCGAACTGGGGGTGGAGGAAAAAATCCACATGCTCGGGGTTGACGCGCAGCACAGCGGTCTTTCGATCGATGCGCCCCTCTTCGACCATGTCCACGGCAATACGCACGGCGGCCTGGGCGGTGCGCTTGCCGTCGCGGGTTTGGAGCATCCACAGTTTGCCCCGTTCAATGGTGAATTCCATATCCTGCATTTCGCGATAGTGATCTTCCAGCAACTTGGCGATACGTTCGAATTCAGCATACACATCGGGCATTTCTTCTTTGAGCTGGGACAGATCCCGGGTCATGCGGATGCCGGCCACGACGTCTTCGCCCTGGGCGTTGGTCAGGTAATCGCCCTCCAAATGCGGCTCGCCGGTGGACCCATGACGGGTCATGGCCACACCCGTGGCACAGTCATCGCCCATATTGCCGAACACCATGGTGACTACGCTGACCGCCGTGCCCAGGTCATGGGCAATACCGGCGGCATTGCGGTAATCCACCGCCCGTTTGCCGTTCCAGCTTTTAAACACCGCTTCGGTGGCCATTTTAAGCTGTTTGAAGGGGTCTTCGGGAAAATCGTGGGTCGTATGCCGGCGGTAGATGGCCTTGAACGTGTCGGCGACCTTTTTCCAGTCATCGGCGGATAGTTCATTGTCGTTTTCCACCCCGGCCGACCGGCGGGCGGCGGTAATCACCGTTTCAAAAGGCTCGTCGGCGATGCCCATGACCACACTGCCGAACATTTGAATCAGTCGCCGGTAAGAATCGTAAACAAAGCGGGCATCATCGGTCAGCCGTATCATGGCCGCCACGGTCTGGCTGTTGAGGCCGATGTTGAGTACCGTATCCATCATGCCGGGCATGGAGAATTTGGCCCCCGAACGGCAGGACACCAACAGGGGGGCCTCCTCGCCACCAAACCGTTTGCCGGTTTGGGACTCCACCGTTTGGAGGGCTGCCAAAACCTGGTCCCACATCCCCTGGGGGAAGGTACCGCCGGATTTGAGGTAGGCGTTGCAGGCCTCGGTGGAAACGGTAAATCCATGGGGCACGGGCAGGCCGATACGGACCATCTCGGCCAGATTGGCCCCTTTACCGCCCAACAGCTCCCGCACGGCATCCCAATCATCACCCACGGCGTTGTTGACCATATCCAGTTCATCAAAGGAAAAGACCCATTTTTTGGTTTGCATGGTCACCCCCATCTTTTCTCAAATTTTTAATTCTGCCTGAAAATCAGGCTCATTGATTGGATTGAAAACAAGACCTGTCGAAAAGAGCCTTTCACGATCGGAACTATTGTAAAGACCGCTTTTTATTTTGGATGGAGCGGTTTTTTACAAAAAAATAAAAACGATTGCGCCAATGCAGTCATCTGGACGATTGGCCAGATGATGGATAGGCACGTGGCTGTACAAGTGAGCAATTCGGGTTAGGAAGCGATTCGTCGATACTCGGAACGAGGAAAAATCGAATGCTTTCCAATAAGAAATGGTCGTTTGCAATTGACGGATCACTTCATGAAATGGAATAAATATTAGCTCGGAAGTGGGGAATTTGCAATTTTATTCCTTGGTATAAAAAAATTAACGGCTAATCGGGAGGAAGCCGATCAACCGTTAAGGAGGAGAAAAGATGAAAAATTATTAGGTTGAAAATAGAATTAGCAAATCGCTTGCCAGTTTTTGTCTGTTGTGTTTAAAATAAACACGGAAATTTTAATTTCTATTAATTATAAGTGGTTATAATTATTTTACCCCTTCCCGGCATTTGGTTTGGCAATTATTCCCCATGCTGCCCGTCCATAAATGTTCAAGATTATAAACCCGAAAATGCTATGTTTTTCTATATCTATTTGAAAAAACTATAATAAATCTAATTTTTAGTGAGGTTCAAAATTTTGAACCTCGGATGTCGATCATATTTGCTTTAGCCGTAACTTTTTAATACAAAAGAAAAAAATCGAGTTTCGTTTTTTAAACAGGGGGGCTTTTAAGGCCCTTGGAACTGACAATCCGAACGCTGTTACCATTGGGCCGCAAGGTGCCATGTGATCAATAATCATTCAAGGTCCACAGGGCGTCTTGACAAACCGCAAATCGCACCCATTATTGTTCATCGTATCCCTCGAACTAATTATAACCATTGGTAAATAATTGATACTGAAGCAATCAGGAGAGTCCATGGAAGCAAGAAAGGAAACCCATCAGTTTAAAACCGAAGTACAGCAGATGCTTAACCTGATCATCAATTCCCTTTATTCAAACAAGGAGATTTTTCTGCGGGAATTGATTTCAAATGCATCGGATGCCATCGACAAGGTTCGCTTCAAGGCCGAAACCGAGCCGGATATTCTTGGCGATGACACGGAGTTCAAGATCCATCTGAAACCCGATGCCATCAAACAGACCTTCGAGATCAGTGATAACGGTGTCGGCATGACTTATGATGAAGTCCTTGAAAATATCGGTACGATTGCCAAAAGCGGCACGGCCGGTTTCATGGAGGCATTGGAGCATGCCAAGGGCCATACAACACTGATTCCGGAATTGATCGGGCAATTCGGTGTTGGTTTCTACAGCGCGTTCATGGTGGCGGACAAGATCACCCTGGTCACCCGGGCCGCCGGAGCCGAGGCCAACCAGGCCGTCAAATGGGTCTCCACCGGAGACGGGTCGTTTACCATCGAAGAAGCGGAAAAACCCACCCGCGGGACCACCATTACCCTTGAGTTGAAGAAAAAAGAAAAGGACGAAAAGGATTTTACCGATCAATGGGTCATCCGCAGTATCGTCAAACAGCATTCTGATTTTGTTGGTTACCCGATCACCATGGAAGTCGAGCGCGATGAACCGCTTCCCGATGAAGAGGTCATCAAAGACAAAGATGGTAAGCCCATTGGCGCCACCACCCGCAAGGTGATGAAGGAAGAGACCTTGAACTCCATGAAGGCGATCTGGACCCGCAATTCCAGTGATGTCAAAGACGAGGAGTACGAGGAGTTTTACAAACATTTGGGGCACGATTGGAATCCGCCCATGGAGCGCCTGCATCTCAAATTCGAAGGCACCACCGAATATGATGCCCTGCTCTATATTCCTTCCAAAGCCCCCTTCGACCTTTTTACCCCTGAGCGCCGCCATGGTATTCATCTTTACTCCAAGCGCGTGTTTATTATGGATGACTGCAAGGAGCTGATGCCTGAGTATTTCCGCTTTGTCAAAGGCGTGGTCGATGCATCGGATCTGAACTTAAACGTCAGTCGTGAAATTCTGCAGCAGGATCGCCTGGTTCTTAACATCCAAAAGAACCTGGTCAAAAAACTGTTCGACCTGCTGGAAAAAATGGATGCCGAGAAATACAACCAGTTTTACGATGAATTTGGCGCCGTCCTCAAGGAAGGGATCTATACCGATCCGGCCCGCAAAGATAAAATCGCCTCCCTGGCCCGCTACAAAACCACCAAATCCGAGGACAAATGGGTATCCCTGGATGAATATGTGAAAAACATGGCCGAGGACCAGAAGGAGATTTACTTCATCACCGGCGACAAGCTTTCATCGTTGCTCAACAGTCCGCATCTGGAAAAATTGAAAGAAAAGGACTACGAAGTCCTGCTGATGACCGATCCCGTGGATGAATGGGTTGTCCAATCCCTTACCGAATATGATGGAAAACCCTTGAAGAGCGCTGAAAAGGGGGACCTGGAACTGGACACGGTGGATGACACCAAGAAAGAGGAATACAACGCGCTGTTCGGTTTCATCAAAGGCCATCTGGAAGACAAAATCAAGGAAGTCAAGCCCTCAACACGGCTTAAAGAATCGGTTGCCTGCCTTTCCGGTGACGCCTGGGATATGAGTGCCTATATGGAGAAACTCCTCAAGGCATCGGGACAGAAACCGCCTGAGAGCAAACGCGTTCTTGAATTGAACATGGATCATCCGGTGATCGAGAAAATCAAAGCCCTTTTTGAAAGCGATCGGGACAACCCCCAGCTGAAAGACTACAGCCAGATTTTGTTTGATATGGCCGTGATTGGCGAAGGCGGCAAGCTGGATAACCCGGGGCAGTTTTCCAAGATGGTGGGCGATTTGATGGCTCAGGCCATGGGATAATTGTTTTTGAGAATGAAAACGGATTCGGGGCGAAAGATTTTTCGCCCCTCCTTTTTTGTAAATGGACGTGGATTAGTCCGAGCTGTACTTGAAGGACAAATTCACCCGTGCGCGAAATGCCGTTACCTTGCCTGCTTCCACCTTCATGTCCAACTTGGTGATTTCCGCCACCCGTAAATCTTTCAATGATTTGGCAGCGGTTTCAACGGCATTTCTCGCCGCTTCTTCCCAGGAATTGGGACTGGTTCCGACCAACTCAATGACTTTGTAAACGCTTTCGCTCATGTTCTCCTCCCTTGTTTGTATGGGTTAAGCGGTGAGATGCTGCATGAACCATTCATTGCAACCGACCACCAGCTGACCAATCGCCCGATGCGCACCTGTTCATCATTTCATGAATGGGTGCGACGTGTGCATGTACTTGCTATTTTGGGGGCTTGTCTGCGGCGCCTCACGCCAGCAGTGTAACACGTGATCTTTTACAGGGAGCAATTCACAAAAAAACCAATGTATGCGTTGCGGTAACGCCTGTATCCATCAGACAGATGAAAGATAATATCAGCTTATTACGGGGCTGGTATCCGGTCAAGGGGATTTCAGGCAATGCGATTGGGGATGATTGAATTGTTTGGGAAAAATCGTTAAGAAAGAACATCAATCGTGTTCGCTGAGGGGTGACATATCCGTTGTCCGGTCCCGCAGCAACCGCGTTCATTTGCCCACAGAAAAGGTGTGATCGACGATGAAGTCGGTGAAATGGCTGTTTCATCCCATACTGGTGTTCGTTTATTCTGTTTCCGCTTTGGTGGCTTCCCTTTTTTTGTATATCTATTGGTATATTGAAGTCAGCTCCGGCCTCCAATCCACCATTGCGCGATTCAACATGGAACAGGACCAGGTCTTTGCCGCCGATACCTGGGTGGTGATCCTGGTTTTAAGTTTGCTGATCGGCATTATTTTCATGGGAATTTTCATTATTTTTGTTTTCAGTCAGAAAACCATGCAGTTGTATCGCATGCAAAATAATTTCATCAATAATTTTACCCATGAACTCAAGACACCGGTGACCTCCCTGCAGCTTTTTTTGCAAACCTTTTCCAAACATGCGTTATCGCGTGAGGATCAACTGAAATACATCCAATACATGCTCACGGATGTGAATCGATTGGCGGAAAATATCAGTCGTATTCTGGACCTGGCCAAATTGGAAGCCAGAAACTATATGGGGGACTTTGTTGCCTGTGACGTGATTCATCTTACACAGCGATTCGTGAACGAAAACGCCCATCTGTTCGGTGACGCCAAGATCACGGTCCACAGCCCGCAAACCCACCCGCTTTTCCATCGGATTAACCGCCACCTGTTCGAAATGCTCTTGATGAACATGCTGACCAATGCCATTAAATACAATAAAGCAAAAATACCACAGGTGGATATCACCATCGAATCCAAACGTCGCAGCACGCATATCCAATTTGCGGATAACGGCATTGGATTCGACCGCAAGGAGATGAAAAAGATATTCGGTAAATTTTATCAAATCGGTCGCTCGGATAACATGACCGCCAAAGGCAGCGGGCTGGGACTGTATCTGGTAAAAAATATTGCCCGTTTGCACAGGGGAAAAGTCCGGGCGGAAAGTCCGGGGCAGGGAAAGGGCTCGACCTTTACCCTGATTTTGCCGGCGACGCATGGAGAATATCAATGACGTCTTCCAATAAACTGATTTTGATCGTCGAAGATGATCAGCATATCGCCGAGGGGCTTCGACTGAATCTAACGCTTCAGGGGTATGATGTGATCGTTGCAACGGATGGGGTGGCAGGGCTTGGCCGCTGGAAAGAGAGTCGGCCGGATCTGGTGATCCTGGATATTATGCTACCGGGGATCGATGGCCTTTCCATTCTGCAGAGTATCCGTCTTGAAGATGAACGGTTGCCCATTTTGATTTTGTCGGCCAAAGGAGATCCGTCTGACCGGGTCAAGGGGCTTTCCCTTGGCGGGGATGATTATCTGCCAAAGCCGTTCAATCTTGAAGAACTGCTCCTGCGCGTGGAGCGATTGCTCAAACGCGGCAGCTGGACCCAGGAAAATGGTGGACCCCTGGCCGAGCCTGGTGTTGATACGTATTCGTTTGGCGATAACGAGATTGATTTTACGACCAACACCGCCCGCAGCCGTTTGGGGGTGATTTCTCTGACCGAGCAGGAGGCCAAGGTCCTCAAGTTGTTCATCGTCCATCGCGGCAAACCCCTTTCCCGTGACACCCTGCTTCAAATAGGGTGGGGGTATTCACGCAAAACCAGCACGCGTACGGTGGATAATTTTATCGTGCGATTCCGCAAATACTTTGAGGTGGATCCCAAAAATCCCATTTACTTCAAAAGTTTGCGCTCGATTGGGTATCTTTTCGACCATGAAGATTGATGGTCTCCAAAGCGTCGGTACCAACAACACCAGGGTGATAATCGCCTTGAACAGGTTCAGGGCCGTCGGCGAGAGCACATCGCCGCTCATCTTGAACATGATGACGGCCATGGCCCAGAATACCGCCGCGCCGAGTGAGCATAAAATGCCGACGAGATGCATACAACCGGTCCGTAATATTAAGAACGTTTGAGAAGAAAAAGCTGCACGTACCGGGGCTCCAGATTACCGGCTTTGACGGGCCCGAGTTCCCGTTCGATCTCACTGAAAAGGGCCTCAAAAACCATCCCCAAACGCTGGGGCAGGACTTCCAACGATTGGCCCGACGCCTTGGCGACCCATTGTAGAAAATCATTTTTCTTGGAATCGTCGATGATGCGCACACCCGCCTGATCGGTCCACAGGGCCCTGTAAAACCGTTTGAAGTCTGAAATCGGAACGGCAATCGTGGTGGTCTGCTGGTCGATCGGGGGCAATTTCAGCCATGCTCGCGACCACAGGGTCAGAAAAAGGTTCTTGTAGGTGAGAAACCGGGTATCGGAAAGGGATGCGATGGATATTTGCATATCGCCCAATACCTGATCAGCGGTCATTAACTGTTCGAGGCCTTTGCGTGTAATCTGGATTTCTTGGCTGGATCGAAAGTCTCGATAATTGGTGCCGGCCGCCGATGGATCATAATATTGGGGACGATCGATGAGCAGTCCCCCCAAAAGCCCCAGCCAGGCTTCATCCCAAAAGGTCAGCGGCAGATTTTGAGATCGGAACCAGCTCTTCTTGCGCCAGCGCATTGCCTCCCAGTGCAGCCGCAAGCTGCCGGCAACGCCAACCCGAAAAATATCCGCCAGCAAATAGTGCTGCAGTAATTGTGAGGCTTGGGCCTCCCGGTGGGCCTTATCGCTGCGGGTCATTTGCTCGAGTCCGATACTCAGATAGGCGCTGGTTTTGGTGACCACTGCCTGAAGTTGACTGCGGCCCAGGATGATCTCACGGTCCGCTGAAATGACCTTGTTGCAAAGGCTTGCCAGTTCCGCCTGAAGCTGTTCAATGACTTTGGTTTCGTGAATGCTTTTCAGGGCACGCACAAAAAGATTGTCTTCATCGAGAAAGCTTGCCGCCAGTTGCGGGGTTGAGATGGCGTCATCCCCGGCCGATGGGGACCCAATGACTTTTTTTTCTTTGGCCGACAGGTCGCCGGGCTGCAGCGGCTGGTATACGCCGACCGCCTCGTAGAACGGTAAAAAGCCTTTTTCGGCGAGCCTTACATTGCGCAACCGAAATTGCTCTTCTTCGGTTTCGGCAGGAAGCACATGAATGGCTTCCATGATCAGGCCCTGGTATCGGGCATGATCAAAAAGGGAGAGCCGGTCCAGCAGTTGCTTCAACATGGTATCCCGCCGCGCCTTGAAGGCTTCTTCTTCGGGGGTTGTGGTGGGATAGTCGACCAGTCGCACATAGTAGGTGTCGTCGTCGGTAAAATAGCCGTCCCCTAAATCAGATGGGCTTTCATCCATTTCCCGGACCCGCAGCTCAATATTTCTGAAAAGGTACAGTTCAAGCAGCTCCAGCTTTTCATCGAAACACCATTTGGCCAGACGATTCGGATCCGCCCTGAGCAGCAACTGCAGCCAGGTGGTGACCCTCGCATAGTCCATTTGGTCGCGATCCCATCCCTGGATGTCCCAAAAGTATTCCCACTGCCGGTTGGAGGCCAGTGAGATCAGCGGCAGGGCATCATCGGGACCAATGTCATGTACCAGAAAAAAAAGATCCTCTTCGGGAAAGGAATGCACCAGGGCCGCCGGTTGAGGATGATCGAGGATGGCCACCATGGCCTTGTCAGCCGGCATGGACAGAATCCGTTGCCGTTCATCGGCCAGTTGCTGGATGCGTTGAATATGTTTTTGGACAGGTGATTGGGATTCGGTCATTGGTTGCGATCTCCTTCCAGGAAACGATTTGGGTTTACCATAACCTGGACTTAAAAAAATACAAGCGCTAATGGGTGACGGATTCGTAAAAAGCCCGATATCGGCGTTACGCGTATCCTTCGTCACTGCGGAGTACTCTATGTACGCTGCCTACGGCACCCGCGATAGAGGTATTCCTCAGGATTCGCAAGCCTTGATCTCGGGCTTTTTACGAATCCGTCCGAACGGCGACTTTTTACGAGTTCATCAATGGGTGGCCTTTATACGTAGCAGCAACAATAGCCCCGGAATAGCGATCAGGGTGCAAAGGATGAAAAATGACCACCAGCCCATTTGGGTTGCCAGGTAGCCGGTGGGGGCTGCGGCCAGAACCCGCGGGATTCCCATCAGGCTGGTCAACAGGGCGTACTGGGTCGCCGTGAAGCGTTTATTGGTGATACTGGCCATGTAAGCGGCAAAGGCCGATGTGCCCATGCCGCCGGAAAGGTTCTCGAAAGCGATGACCGCCGACAGTGCCGTCACGCTGGGACCCAGGCTCGCCAGCAGTGCAAAACCGGCGGTGGACAGCGCCTGAAGAACGCCAAAAATCCACAGGCTGCGGATGATGCCCAGCCGGATCATGGCGATGCCGCCGGCGATCGTCCCACCCACCGTGGCCCAGAAACCGAACAATTTGACCACCGTTCCGATCTGGGTCTTGGAAAAACCGATGTCCAGGTAAAAGGGGGTGGTCATGGCCGCCGCCATGGTATCGCCGATTTTGTACATCAAGATAAACGCCAACATCCAAAATGCCTGGTGTCTGCTGAAATACTCTTTCAGTGGATCCACCACTGCGGATTTAAGGGTGGCTGGAAATGATTCCACCGTTGGTTCGGGGGTCAACAAGGTGGTCAGCACGCCGGGCAGCAGGCATAGGGCCATGATCAAATAAACCATGGAAAAGGGGATATGGTCGGCCAGGATCAGGCCGCCGCCAGAGGCCAGGAGCATGCCCACGCGGTAACCATTGATATACAGCGAGGATCCCAGGCCCAGTTCATGATCGGGCAGATCCTCGCGGCGATAGGCATCCACGACAATATCCTGGGACGCACTGAAAAAGGCGACGGCTAACGCCGCCAGGGCCAGAATCATCAGATTCAGCGACGGGTTGCTGGCCCCCAGCCAGATCAAGGCCGCCATCAGCGACAGCTGGGTGACCAGCAGCCATCCGCGCCGCCGTCCCAGGATCGGCAGCCGGTAACGGTCAAACAGCGGGGCCCATACAAATTTGAGCGTGTAGGGCAGACCGAGCAAGGCGGACAGACCGATGGTGGTCAGATCAACCCCCGCCTCCTTCATCCATGCCTGCAGAACCGATGCGGTGAGCAGCAGTGGCAGGCCGCATGAAAACCCCATGACCAGCGCGACCAGCATGCGTCGGTTGAGCAGGATGGTAATTATTGATTGAGGGGCCATGGCGTTAAGATTGGTTGACAGGTGAATAAAAAGGGCGGCAGAAAAAGTGTCTGTCGCCCGGTTAATCAATGAATCCAGTTGCCGCTTAGGCGGGGCCGATGCTTTTGGTTAGGCTCCCATTAGCTGTGCCGGTGTCACAATGGGACCGAATTTTTCCTTCAGGGCCACCAATCCCTCACGCTGTTCCCGCAACACCTCGAACAGCTGCTGGGGGATGCTTTCCTCTTTGCCATAGGCCGCTATCTGCAGGTCGATCCTGGATAGAATGTTATCCACATACAAACTGAACTGGCGATCGTACAGATCCTTGGGATAGGGTTTGTCGATCAGGGTTTCAAAAAGCGATTTCAGATCTTCGTACAGGGGGATAAACCCGATGGGGGTCTCGATGGCCTCCATATCCCCGTGGGCCCGGCGTTCGAGCCAGCCCAACCAAGCCTTGACGTCCTTTTTCTCACCCAGCAATTGCTTGCCACTACCACCGCGGGCGCCGTGGGTCAGGAAATAATTGAGGCCGGCCAGAATCGGCCGTTTGCCGTCGGCGATGGCGCTGCTGCCGAAAAAGTCGAACTGGGCTTTCATGTAGTCGCCCAAGGCGCCGGGAATGAAGGGCGCATTGGCCCACGGTGCCCGTTTGACGCCACTGGCGCCCACTTCCGTGGCCGTGGCCGCCGATACGATGCAGGCGCCGATGACCACGCCATGATCGGAGTTTTTGGCCACCCATACGGGCGGCATGGTGTCGCTGTCACGGCCGCTGTAGGTGATTACGCGGGTTTCCACGCCTTCCGGGGCCTCGGACATTTCAGAGAAATTGGCCAGGGCCGATGAGGCGATGGTGCAGCGTGCATTGGGATGGGAAATGGGAACGGCTTTTCCACCGGCATCGGTCAGTCCGTTTTTCCAGGGGCCCTGGAAATTCCGGCCCCGGATCGGCTGGGCTTCGCCATTGCCGGTCCAATGGGGGATGCCGTTTTCATCGATCAGCACATTGGACCAGATCACTTCGGAGCCGGGATTGCGCAGCCGGTCCATCAGCATCGGATCTCCTTCCAAGTTCACATCCTCGACGATGCCGAAGATGCCGCATTCCGGATTGATGGAACGGACACTGCCGTTATCATCGATCCACATCTGGGCCAGATCGTCACCCACAAAATGGTTGCCGGCCATGGCTGTGGTGGTTTTGCCGCAGCCGGACGGAGCCGCCCCCGCCACCCAGGTCACCCGGCCTCCGGGACCGTCGATTCCGGTGATAAACATATGTTCGGCCAACTCTTTGCCGTCGCCTTCGTAAACCGCTTTATCCACGGAAAACCGGTGGTTGCCCTTTTTCAGCAGCAGGGTGTTGCCGGCGTAGGTGCAGTTGAAGGAATACGTGGTGCGGTGGCTGCGGTCCATGAAAACACGGGCGTTGGGCAGGTCTTCGGCCCGGTTGAGACCCTCGCTGTGGATATTGGTGTAAAAATGGCCCAATCGCGCGACTTCCTTCTCAAAATCGGCAAAGGCGTTGCGATAAAGAATTTCCGCACTGTGGGACACGTAGGCGGAACTGGTGATTTCAAGGGCTGGATTGGCGGCCGCGGCACCCACAGGGCCACGCGAATAGAACCCCACCACCATGGTGGCGCCACTCATGATACCGACCATTTTTTCTTTGACCTCGATCAGAGCATCATCCCGCAAAATTTTATTGGCCAGCGAGCTGATTTTTTCCTCTGGATTGGCAATGTAATAGGTCCGGTCGATGATGCGTCCCTGCTCCTCCTTGAGGTCATAATGAATGGTATGACCATCCATGGGCAGGACTGCTTCTTCGCCTTTGTTCAGTGCCAGTTGACAAATAAATTGGCGGTCTGTTTCAGATCCGGTGTTGATGTAAACCCGGGCCGGGTCGCACATGGCAATGGCGTTGGCAATTTTGATCAAAATTTCAGGATGGGTCAGCATCCGTATGCGCGAAAGATGCTCGTCGTCCAGCCTTTTCTCAAATAGTGCCTGGGCCTGTTCGACATTTTGTATCCCTCCCAATTCCTTGACGATGTCGGTCCCTTCATTTTTTTTCAACATGCAAAATATCCCTTCTTGACTTTAACGATTTGCCGGCATGGTCCAGTTGGTGGGTTGAGATACGCTGACCCGGTCCTCCCCTTCCGATTCAACCACTCATCGTCATGTATCCAACAGCCGATACGATACCGACGCTAATCCTTTAAGGATAACGAAAACAGTTCATGGCGGGCCTGAAATGCCCTTATTCTCCCTGGCAACCAACAATTTCCGGCTCAGGCATGTGCTGGTCGATCCATTTCATGACCTTATCAAATTCATCCCGAATTTCGTAAAGCGCTTTGCCCCGGTGACTGACCTGACTTTTTTCGGCCATGGTCAGTTGGGCAAAGGTTTTTTCAAATGGTGGATAATAAAACACCGGATCATAGCCAAACCCCTGGTCTCCTACGGGCGCCCGGGTAATCAGACCTTCGCAGCGTCCCTCGTAGGTCAGTGCCGGTCCGGTGGGAACAGCGATGGAAATTACGCACATGAAGGCCGCTTTTCGCTCGGGTTCATTTTCCATCTGAGCCAAAAGCTTCTGACAACGCTGTTCATCGGTTGCTTCAGGGCCTGCATAACGGGCGCTGTGTACCCCCGGCGCGCCGCCCAGCGCATCCACCATCAGCCCCGAGTCATCGGCCAATGCGGGATATCCCAGCACTCTGGCGGTAAAGCTCGCTTTCTTGTAGGCGTTGTCGTCAAAGGTTTCGCCATCTTCGATCACCTCGGGAATTGGGCCAAAATCATCCAGGTTTTTGATGGTTATTGGAAAGGTGTCGAGCAGGTCGCGAATTTCTGCTGTTTTTCCCTTGTTGCGGGTGGCAATGACCAAGATCCGATTATTTCTCATAATTCCTCTAATTTGTCAGGTAGAAACCTAACCGCACTAACACAAAATCGTTGAAATATCCAGATGAAATCATTCGATTGAATTATTCAAAGTAATAAAGGGGCCTCAGCCCCTTATTTTTAGGGTATCAAAATGGTGCTACCCGTGGTTTGGCGTGCTTCCAATGCCTGATGCGCACGGGCTGCGTCTTCCAGCGCAAAGGTCTGGCCGATGGAAATCGTTACCGTACCACTTTCTACCACACTGAACAGATCACGGGCATGGGCCAGCAGGTCTTCGCGCCGGGCCGTATAGGTCATCAGGCTGGGGCGAGTCAGAAACAGTGACCCCTTGGCTGCCAGGATGCCAATGTCCAGCGCCGGAACGGATCCCGATGCCTGGCCAAAGGATACCATGGTTCCCATGGGCCTCAGACAGTCAAGCGATTGCATGAATGTGGCTTGGCCCACGCTGTCGTAAACCACATCAACGCCTTTGCCGTCGGTGATGGCCTTCACCTTTTCAGCGAAATCCACTTCATTGTAGATAATGGGGTGGTGGCAGCCGTTTTTTTGAGCGATTTTGGCTTTTTCCGCGGAGCCCACCGTGCCGATGACCTCGGCTCCCAGATGACTTGCCCACTGGCAGACAATCGATCCGACCCCACCGGCTGCCGCGTGAATTAAGATCCGGTCTCCCGCCTTCACCGGATAGCAACCAAAAAGCAAATACCTGGCCGTCATGCCGCGTAGCATCATTCCCGCGGCCTTGCGGGTGGAGATCCCATCGGGCAACGGCACCAGTCGATGGGCGGGAATGCAACGAACTTCGGCGTAGGCCCCGGGCGGGACACCGGCATAGGCCACCCGGTCCCCCGGCTTGAATCCAGTCACACCGGCACCGACTGCTTCCACCACACCGGCACCTTCAAGGCCCGGCACAGCAGGCAGGGATGGCAGTGGATAGAGCCCGGTGCGATGATATACATCAATAAAATTAACTCCTACGGCTTCCTGACGCAGGCAAACGTCTCCCGGGCCCGGTTTGCCTGGGTCGATATTTTCCCAGCGCAAAACGTCGGGACCCCCTGTCTCGTGGATGATGATGGCTTTGGGCATACTGTCCTCCTATGTAAGAACGAAAACGATTCAAAGGCTATGCCGGTACAAATTAAATCAAAGCAGCGTTCTCATTAAATGTCATTAACGTTTGTCCATTAAATAACTTAGCATAATCATAGGCGGATTTATTTCAACTGCAATAGCTTGATTAATTTCTGAATTTTTTCCATAATAATTTTGTCTTGACCCCTTTCGCTTTCCGTATTTTAACCAACAGGGTATTTTGAACAGGGAAATCGTTTAGGAAACATGAATGGCTAAAGATCTTCCGCTATCGACACGGCGCACCATATCTCGGGATTTGATGCTGAGTCTTGCGCTGATGACCGCCTTGGTCGTATCTGTTTTTGGAATCATCTATCGGGTCTACTATACCAATCAGGAAATTGCCGGCCTGGCGACTGAGGCTTCTGCCGTCGCCGATGAATTTGCCGAGGTGCTGTCGCGGCCCCTTTGGAACATGGACGGGGATACGGTTACCCAGATAACCCGGGCCTACCTGAGTTCCGATTTTTTGACCGGCGTACGTGTAAAGACGGGCCCGGAGACCTTTTTCAACAACCTTCCCAAAAATCAACATCCCAACCAGTGGCTGGTTGAAAAGCGAAACATTATCAATGCCGGCGAAACCATCGGAAGTGTTGAATTACTTTTTTCCAAAACACGGATTGACAATGTGCGTAAGCGATCGTTGCTGTTGACCCTGGTGACGGTTATTCTTGTTACCGCGGTGATCGGATTAGGGACTCATATACTGATGAAACGGCTGTTGATCCATCCCATGAATCGGTTGATGGAAGGTATCCGCACCATTGCTGCCGGAGATTACCAATACAACCTGCCGATGGAAAAGCATGCCGATATCAACACCATTATTTCCGAGATCAATATCATGGCCCGGGAAATCGACCGCCGTGAGACCGACTTGAACAAGCTGCGGGGGATGTTGAAAAACATCATTGATTCCATGCCGTCGATATTGGTGGGGGTGGACCCTGACGGACGCGTGAACCAATGGAACCGGGAAGCGGAGAAGCAAACGCATGTTATCGCCGCCCAGGCCATGGGATGCAATATTGAGACGGTCTATCCCTCCCTGACCGATGCCGTGAAAAAAGTTACTCAAGCCATTGCCGAAAAAAAAACTTACAAGGAGAGCAAGGTCACCAGTTACGTTAAAGGTGAGATGCGCTATTTGGATATCACTATTTATCCGTTGACGGCCAGTGATGCGGGTGGGGCTGTGATTCGGGTGGATGACATCACCGACCGGGTCCGGATCGAAGAGATGATGGTGCAGTCGGAAAAAATGCTTTCCGTGGGTGGTCTGGCAGCCGGCATGGCCCATGAGATCAACAACCCACTTGCCGGCATTTTGCAAAATATTCAGGTGATGCAGAACCGTTTGTCCAGCGAACTGCCGAAAAATCATGAGGCGGCCCGGAAGTGTGGTCTCAGCATGGCTGACATTCAGGCCTATATGCAGTCCCGTAATCTGCCCGAGATGATCGCTTCGATCATGGATTCGGGCAAACGGGCCGCTAAAATTGTTGAAAACATGCTGTCCTTTAGCCGCAAAAGCGAAGCGACCACGACCTTAAGTGATTTAGCGCAGCTGATGGACGCCACCCTGGAACTGGCCGAGAACGACTACGATTTGAAAAAACGCTATGATTTTCGCCAGATCGAAATCGTTCGCGAATTCGATCCGCAAGTGCCCATGGTGGTGTGCGAAGCGCCCAAGATCCAGCAGGTTTTTTTGAATATCCTGAAAAACGGGGCGCAGGCCATGGCCGAGTACCCGGATGGCCCCCCACCGCGTTTTATTCTCAGAGTGAAGCCTGACGGGGATTGGGTGTGCATCGAAATTGAGGACAACGGTCCGGGCATGGACGAGGCGGTTCGTAAACGGATTTTTGAACCGTTTTACACGACCAAATCAGTCGGTATCGGCACGGGCTTGGGCCTTTCGGTGTCCTATTTCATCATCACTGAAAACCACGGTGGTACCTTAAGCGTTTTCTCAACACCGGGTGCTGGAACTTGCTTCAGCATTCACCTGCCTGTGAAAAAAGGTTCCGTTACTAGCGCTTGACGCTTTGCCGACACCCACCGTCCCGGTTAGATCCGGGGAACGAACTGTGCCAAAATCTCCTGGAATAATTCGTCACCGATAGCGATGCCCATATCGATGAATTGGGGGCCGTAGCGCTTGCCGGTACTGGACCGGAAGGTGTCACGGATTTTTTTTAATAAGGCCATGCCTTTGGGATAACGGGAAATAAACGTTTTCAGGGGCGGGTTAAAGAATCCCACCATATCCCAGACGGTATGGGTAAAATTGTCCGGTCCCCAGCGAAATTTATCGGCATCGTACAGACAATTGGAGAGGATGCGGCCCTGCAAGGTAGGCAGACGTTCCAGATGGGTGAAGGCTTCGTGGTTGCGAATGGCTGCACAGATGTGGGTGATTTCATCTGCAGTCAATGGATAGGATTGTAAAATCCGGCCCGCTGCTTCAGCACCTTTGATGGCATGGGATTTTTCTTTGCGGCATATATCGTGCAGCAGGCCGGCACACTGGGCCAGCAGCAGATTCCGTTGGATGAGATGCTCACTGTATCCGAATTGGCGACTCTCGATGATTACCAGCGTACCGGCATCGATGGCCACCTTTTCCACATGCCCCATTCCATGGCCGAAATCGTCAGCCAGGCTTTGGGCCAGATTCTTTTTGAGTCTGACAATGGTATCCTCGGTGCGATAGAACCGTTCGGAGGTGCTGACCTCCGATGGATGGTCGAGATAAAAATCAGGCTGAGGATAGCGGGCCACGATCTTTCGGGCCACCTCTCGAATTTCCCGGTAAACATCGTTCATCGCCATGCACCATTATTGACGGCCTGATCAACGGCCGGAATCCATCCTATTCAACGATTTTGTAAAAGCGCCGGTTTTACTGTATCCGATCCTACCCCCCTTTTCATACGAGGGACCGATCCATACCGAAAAAAAAAGCCGGTTTCACGGCAAAGGTGAAACCGGCGGCGATCGCTGTCATGACCTTATCAAAAACGACAGCCATGGCTTAGCGCGGCTGCCGTTTTGCATTATTACTGATTGCTTTCCATCCAATTCATCGCTGATGAATGGACCGACTTGCATGCCTTATGCCTTTGATCCTGAACCTGGCAGTGTCGGTCAGACAACCCCGTGGCTTGAGACCTTCGCTTGACCTTAGACGGATAGTCCGTAGGGCGCGCCACACACTTTCCACTGCCCGTCTTCCTTGATCAGTTCCAGGGTTTCCTCAAAGCTGTATTTCTGACCGATACGAAAAAGCTTGGCAATATAAGAGAAAACGGGATGGATACAGGTCCGGCTTTCACCCGAAAGATGGATGGTGGCCGACGCATCATCCTGGGAAAGGGTTTCGGCCTCCAAATGGGTGATGATTTTTCTCACCATTCCGGTGTTAAATCCTCGTTGCCTGGCTTCCGTGCTCATGGAGCGTAGATACAAACTGGCTGCGGAATCATTTTCATCTTCATCACCAATCAAATCACTGCACAAATAGCATTCCAGGTCATCGTCCAGGAGGAAATAGGCCTTTGAAAATTCAACCGCCGTTTTCGTAGCCGATTGCTTGCAGTCCGCAAAGACAAAAACCACCTGAAGACATACCGCCAACACCACCAACAGGATCCACGCGGATATATTGCTACGGTTTGCCATACTTAACGCCTCCTCACCAATTAATCCCGGCGAATGTGAGTTACACCCATGCCAGGGGCCTGTGTATGATTGTAGGGAAATCAGTTAAAAGAATAAAAATGCCTGATAGCATGGATTTAACCATTAGACAAGTCCTATATAGTTGCCCTTTATGGCAATCGCCTGTAGATTTCCGGGTTGCCTTTCTTCCTGAAATTAGAGGGTCCATGAATGTCAAATGCCCAATGAAAAATGCCAAATGGTGGTATGCTATCTATTTTTAATATGAGATCCCCTTGTCTTTGAAACAAAATCAGGCTATCTGAACGATCCGTACCTTAGTCCATCGTCCATGTCATCCATGGCAATTGCTGATTGGCTTTTGAGACAACCAGAACCACAAAGAGGGGAAAAACCATGACCACGCATGAATCCATTGAATTTGATGTTCTCTTCGTCGGTGCCGGCCCTGCCAATCTTGCCGGGGCGATCCGATTGATGCAGCTGGCCGAGGAGAAAGGCCAGGAACTGGAAGTGGCCATAATCGACAAAGGCGCACAGATCGGTTCCCATGCCATCAGTGGGGCGGTGATGAATCCGGTAGCCATTGCCGAGCTGTTTCCGGACTATTTACAGCAGGGCTTTCCTGTAGAGCAAACCGTCCGCGGCGACGGTTTTTTCTTTTTGACCGGCAATCGCCACTTTAAAATGCCTTTTGTGCCGCGCCAGATGCACAACACCGGCTTTCCCATTGTCAGCCTATCCCAGGTGTGCCGCTGGCTGGGAGAAAAGGCAGAGGCGCTGGGCATCAACATTTTCCCCGGATTTGACGGCAAAGAAATCTTATTGGCCGATGACGGCCGAACCGTGACCGGCGTGCGTACCGGCGACAAAGGGCTGGATAAGGCAGGCAAACCCAAACCCAATTTCGAACCGGGAATCGATTTGTTGGCCAAGGTGACCGTGCTGGGAGAAGGCGCCCGGGGCAGTCTCATGAAATCGCTGGCCCAGCGCTTGCCCATTCGCAGCGGGCGATTGCCCGAACTATTTGAAACCGGCATCAAGGAAGTCATTCAACTCCCGGACGATCATTTTTTCACCCACAGTCCGTTCAACGATATTCATACCCTGGGCTTCCCCCTGGATCTGAATACCCCGGGCGGCGGATTCATTTATGAGATGGCTGAAAACCGTATTACATTGGGGTTTCTGGTCGCTCTGGGGTACGAGAATCCAGCCTTGGATTTATACGATACATTTATGCGCTTCAAAGGGCACCCACTGGTTCAGTCGATCATCCAGGGCGGTAAGGTGGTCGAGCAGGGGGCCCGTGCCGTTTCCACCGGTGGCTGGTATAGCATGCCGCGTCTTGCCGTCGATGGCGCACTGTTTACCGGCAACGCTGCCGCCATGCACAGCACGCCGGCCATCAAGGGTATCCATCTGGCCATGAAGTCGGGAATGCTGGCTGCCGAGACCATCCTTGATGCGCTGGCCGCCGGTCAGAGCGATCGGCAGGCGCTCGACCGCTACAGCCAGCGCCTGGCCGACAGCTGGGCCGGTGAAGAACTGCGTGAAGGCCGTAACTTTGCCCAGGCCCTGGCTAAGAGAGGTCCTATCAAATGGATTCATCTGGCGGCCCAATATGTGACCCAGGGCAAAGGGCTCATCGATCGACTGTCAGCGGTGGACGATGCCACGACCCTCAAACGGTTGGCTGGCAACCCCATGGCAGTGGAAAAAACCGAACTGCCCAAGGATGATCCGGCCATGGTCGACAAGCTTACCGGTGTGTATCTGTCTGGTACGCTGCACCGGGAAGACCAGCCATCCCACATCCAGATCCATGACCAACGGGTGTGCGTGGAAAAATGTTATCCCGTCTACGGATGTCCCTGTACGCGCTTTTGCCCCGGGGATGTGTATGAAATGGAAACCAACAAGGACGGCAGCGGCATCACCGGCATCAAACTCAATTTTACCAACTGCCTGCACTGCAAAACTTGCGATATCAAGGATCCTTTCCACAACGTCACCTGGACCTGTCCTGAAGGCGGTGAAGGACCGAACTATAAACGGGCTTGAAACCTCTGACGAGGCTACCCCATGACCGTCAGCCGTTGTTGTTTTTTACGCTAAGGTCATCATATGCGGCCTTCTTCTATCCCATGGCAGGCGACGATGACCCCGGTCTCCACCTGTTTCGGCATGGGGATCTCTTCGCGACATCGCTGGTTGGCGTGGATGCACCGGCCATGAAACACACACCCGCTGGGAAGGTGGATCGGAGTGGGCACCTCGCCTCTGAGGCGGATGTGCTGGCTTGCCGGGCGACCCAGTTTGGGGATTGCAGAGAGCAACGCCTGGGTGTACGGATGGCGCGGAGTCTCGAACAGTGGCTTGGCCGGGGACAGTTCGCACAAGGTCCCCAGGTACATGACCGCCACCCGGGTGCTGATGTGCTCGACCACCGACAGGTCATGGGTAATAAACAGGTAGGTCAGGCCGCGTTGCTGCTGGGCGTCCATGAGCAGATTGAGAATCTGGGCCTGGATGGAGACATCCAAGGCGGAGACCGGCTCATCGGCCACGATGAACTCGGGATCGACCATCAGCGCACGGGCGATACTGATGCGCTGACGCTGGCCCCCGGAAAATTCGTGGGGGTAGCGTCCGGCCCACTTGGGATCCACGCCTACCTGGGACATGACCGTGGCCACGCGCTGTCTGACGTCGGCTGATGAAATCCTGGGATTGTGAAATACGACGGGTTCCTCCAGGGTCTGCATGACGGTCTTGCGGGGATTGAGCGATGCATACGGATCCTGGAAAATCATCTGCATCTTGCGCCGGAAAGGCAGCATCTGCTGGGCATTTTTATTGTCGATACGCTGATCCCGGTAGAGAATTTCTCCCCTGTTGGGCGGATAGATACCGATGGTGGTCCGCGCCAGGGTCGATTTTCCGCAGCCGCTTTCCCCCACCACGCTGAAGGTTTCGCCGGCGGTGATGGAAAAACTCACGTTGTTCACCGCCTTGACCGTCGTGCGCCGGCGGGTTAGGCGCCCGTTTTGAAAACGCAGCTGGTCCAGAAGACCGCCGGAGATATCGAAATGTTTGACCACATTGCGCAAGGTCAGTAGTTGATCGGTTCTGGGGGTGGAGGCGATGGTCATGGTGTTTTTTCGCTGGGTTCGGGGTTAACCATGTGACAGGCCACCTCGCGGGTCTGGTGGTCCACGATAACAAAAGGGGGCTCCTGCTTGCGGCAGATGGCATCGCTCAATGGGCAGCGGGGGTTGAAGGCGCAACCCGGTGGAATGTCGGTCAAGGTGGGCATCATCCCCGGGATCTGGCTTAATCGCGCGCCGGGTTGCAGGTTGCCGGGAATCGCTTTGATCAACCCCTGGGTATAAGGATGCCTGGGATTGCCCACCACAAGGTCCGTGGGGCCGGATTCCACGATTTTGCCCGCGTACATGACGGCCATTTTTTCTGTCACCTGGGAAACCACGCCCAAATCGTGAGTGATGAGAATCAGTCCTGTTCGTTCAGACTCGCAGAGCTGTTGCAGAAGATCCATGATTTCGGCCTGAATGGTAACATCCAGGGCCGTGGTCGGCTCATCGGCAATGATGATTTCCGGATCGGTAATAAGGGCAATGGCAATCACGATGCGCTGGCGCATGCCGCCTGAAAACTCGTGGGGATACTGGCCCAGGCGTTTTTCCGGCGAGGGAATCTGCACCTTGCGCAGCTTTTCCAGGGCAATCCCTTTCGCATCACGGCGGTTGATCTGCCGGTGCGCCAGCAAGGTCTCGATCATTTGGGTGCCGATGGTCAATACCGGATTGAGGGTCATCATGGGATCCTGGAAGATCATGCTGATGTGGTTGCCTCTAATGTCGCGCATCTGTTCGGCACCCAGGCGGGTCAAGTCCTGACCGTTGAATATCACCTGGCCGCCGGAGATGAATCCCGGCTTGCTGATCAGGTTGATAATAGCGAAACCGGTTACCGATTTACCGGCCCCGCTTTCCCCCACCAGTCCCATGCGCTCTCCCCTGTCGAGGGTGAAGCGGATACCGTTGATGGCCGTCAGATCGCCGAATCGCAAACCGAATTTGACTTCCAGATCGATGACTTCCAGTAGATGAGACATAAAAAATCCGTTTATCCCTTGTAGAGTTTGGGATTAAGCACATCCCTTAGCCAATCTCCCAGCAGGTTGATGACGAGCACCAGCAATACCAGGAACACACCCGGAAACAGGGTGATCCACCAGGAACCGGAAAAGATGTACTCGAAACCGGAACGGATCAGTGAGCCCAGAGACGGTTTGGTTACCGGCATGCCCAGTCCCAAAAAGGAGAGGGCGGCTTCACTCATGATGGCATTGGCCACCTGAATGGTAGAGATGACCAGCACCGATGTCATGGTATTGGGCAATACATGACGAAACATGATTCGCCAACGGTTGAGCCCGATCACCCGGGCCGCCTCCACATACTCCTTGTTTTTTTCACCCAAGACCGATGCGCGAACGGTGCGGGCATACACCGGCCATTCGGCCAGGCCGATAATGACGATCAGCAGCGGAACGGCCAGCTCTTCATAGCGACCGATACCAAAGGCCACTTGAAAAATGGCGCTGATGAAAATCGCTACCATGAGGTAGGGGAAGGAAAGCTGAATGTCGGCGATGCGCATGAGCACGGCGTCGATTTTTCCGCCAATATAGCCGGCCAGCAGACCGACCACGATGCCAAGCAGGCCTTGCAGGATAACCGCCCCGCAGCCGATGAGAATCGACAGGCGCAGGCCAAAGATCATGGTGCTGATCAAGTCTCGCCCCTGGATATCGGTGCCCAATAGAAACGCGGTTTCCCCTTCCTCCATCCACACCGGCGGCATTTCCGAATTCATGATGTCAATATTGGCCGGGTCGTAAGGGTCGTAGGGCGAGATCAGGGGGGCCAGCAGGCCGGTAATCAAAAAGACCAGCAAAACCACGGCGCTGAAGATGGCCGTGCGGTCCTCTTTGAAACTGAACAGCAGATAAGATGTTTTAAAGCGTTGCCAGGTTCGGTTCATTGTCTTCCCGCAGTCCGGATGGTGGGGTTCACCAGTCCGTAAATGATGTCCACGAGGGTATTGACCACCACGAAAACGGCGCCAACCACCATCAAATAGGCCACCAAAAGAGAGATGTCCGAGCGTTCGACAGCCTCCAGAAACATGAAGCCCATGCCCTGCCATTGAAAGACGGTTTCGGTCAGAATGGTAAATGCGAACATGATACCGATCTGTACGCCGAATACGGTGATCACCGGCAGCAGGGTGTTCTTGAAGGCATGCACGAACCAGATGCGTTTTCGCGTAAGGCCTTTGGCCCAGGCGAACTTGATATATTCCGTTTCCAGAACCTCCATCATTTCCGATCGAATCAGGCGGATGAACAGCGGCAGCATGATCGATGCCAGGGAGAAACTGGGCAGAACCAGATGTTTCAGGCCGTCAATGGTGAAAAGGCCGCTATCCCAGCCGCCGATGGCCACGGTTGCTCCACGACCGTAGGACGGCAGCCAGTGCAGCTCCACGGAGAAGATATAGATGAGAAGGATCGCGGTGAGAAAAACGGGAATCGACACCCCCAATGTGGAAAAGGACATGATGAAGCGGGCGAACACGCTGCGCGGATAAATGGCCGCAAAAACACCCACCGGCAGGGAAACGACGACTATGATCAGTGCTGCCCCAAGGACCAGTTCAAGCGTGGCCGGGGCCTTGGAGATGATCACCGCGAGCGCCGGTTTTTTGTGAAAAAAGGAGAGTCCCAGATCGCCCTGGCTGGCGTTTCTGGCAAAGCGCAGGTATTGGGCGACAAACGGATCGTTGAGCCCCAGCTGATCGCGCAGGGCTTCGCGTTCGGCCGGCGTCACCCGCTCGCCGACCATGTCCCGTACCGGATCACCGATCTGGTTCTTGATGGAAAATCCCACCAGGCTGATGATCAGCATAACAAAAACGGCCTGGCTGATGCGTCGAATGACGAAGGCGAACATAGGCGATGTCCCGAGTGTTGAGCGATTGCAAAGAATCGGTGTAGGGGCGAAATAGTTTTCGCCCCTGTATTTTATTGTGGGTCGGTTACACGCGTTTTCAATTGATTACGAGATCGCCAAAATAAGGGAAATTCATGGTGTTGATAATCGGCGCCGCAAGGATCCCTTTTTTTGCTCCGTAAGAATGGTTTTGCCAATGAAACGGCACAAAAGCTGCGTCGTCGTAAAGAATCTGTTCGATCTGCTGCAGCATCTCGGCACGTTTATTCAGATCGGTTTCAGTCTGGGCCGCCAGCGTCAGCCGGTCCACTTCCGCATTGCAGTAGTTGCCGCTGTTGTATTGGCCGTAACCGGTTTCCTTGTTGGGACACATCATCAAAAATTCGGAGAAATTACCCGAGTCCTCGGTGTCTGAATGCCAACCGATCATCTGGATATCGGCCACCTGGGCATCGAATTCGTCCCAGTATTGGGCTTTGGGCATGGTCTTGAGATTGACTTTGATATTGATTTTGGCCAGCATGCCCACCATGGCTTCGGCAATCTTCTCATCGTTGACGTAACGATTGTTGGGGGCGATCATGGTGCATTCAAATCCGTTGGCAAAGCCGGCCTCCTTCATCAAGGCCCGGGCCTTTTTCAGATTGTAGCGGGGCACACAATTGGGGTTGTGGCCGGCATAGCCTTGGGGACTTTGCTGGCCAGCGGCAGTAGCCGTGCCCTTCATGATTTTTTTGACGATGCCCTCGTTGTTGATGGCGTGGACGATGGCTTGGCGGACCTTCTTGACTCGAAATTCAGGCCGGCGTTTCTGGTTGAGCTGAATGGTGATGATGCGGCCGCCTGGATAAGTGAAAAGATTGACATTGGGATCTTTTTCAAGGCGTTTAAAATCCTGGGGCGGGACCGGTGTAATAAAATCCACATCACCGGAGAGCAATGCCGCCACGCGGGTGGCATCTTCCTTGATGGGGGTCAGCACAATCTGGTCAACATTGCCGGGGGAGCCGGTGTCCCAATATTCGGCGAAGCGATCCATCACCATCTTCACCCCATGTTCGCGATGGGTCACCACATAAGGGCCGGTGCCGGATTCATGGGTCAGGGCAAAGGAGGGACCGATTTTCACGATGGCATCCTTGGGCTGGCCGCTCTCGTCGGTGCCGGAATAATAGTTGCTGTCCATGGGGAAGATGTACGTGCACATGCGCAGCAACAGGGCGTAAGGTTTTTTGGTCTTGATATCGACCGTGTAATCGTCGACCACGCTGGCGCCTTCGAATGGTTCGAACAATCCCTTAAAATCGATACTTTTTTTGAGGCGCTGTAAGGTAAAGGCGACATCTTTGGCGGTGAAGGGGTTGCCGCTGTGGAATTTGACTCCCCGGCGGAGGAAAAAGCGCATGGTTAAATCGTCCACGCGTTCCCAGCGGGTGGCCAGTCTTGGCTCGATGGACATGTCTTGGGCATACCGGACCAGCGGGTCGAACACCCAGTGGGAATAGGCCAGCATGCCACCGGAAAGTTGCATGTGAGGGTCGAGGGTCACCGGGTCGGCATCCAGGCCCAGCCTCATTGTGGTGGCAGCGGCAACACTGCCAAGGCCGATGATGATGGCCAGGGTCAAGATGATCACAAATCCTTTTTTCATTGGCTCCTCCTCCATGTAAGGGTGGTGTGAAAATGGTGAATCGTGGATTGCTCGAGCGATCACGGACAACCACAAACGCCGTTTTGATGTCCGTGCCGCTTTTTACCTGCATTTTTCGTAAAAAAAGCTAAAGTCAAAGAAGGGACCTGCCGATTACTTTACTACAACGGCACATCGGGGGATTGTCGTTGTAAACGAGTTACCTCCTCTTTTCATCCAACTCCTTCTGCCTGCGGGGCGGTCATATTGGCCGCCCCAAATCTTTTTTAAAAGGCAGAAAAAAAAGTTGTCGGAGGCACCCCGAAGAAGGCGCCTTTGGGGGGATCGATTTGATATCCCAGAAAGATCGTTTATTGTTCAACACAGATTCTGTTGAATGGGTGGATGGCGGATGCGCTTTCACAAAAGTTCCAATGTTTCCCTAACAGCAATGTGACATCTGATAACATCAGCTGAACAAATCGTCCTTGATTCGAATCAAGGTATAGAGCAGTTCCAAAGGCTCTCCTTGCCGTCCTGGTTTTTTATCGATAATCACCTTCCAGGAAGAGTTTTCTTCCAGTTTTTCCATTATCGAATGGATTCTGGCCAGAATGCTTTCCGCCTCTCCGTCCCTGGCGTTGATGGTTTCCGCCTCCTGAAAGGAGACGTTGTCATTCTCATTGGTTCCAGGGCCCAGGCCGACCAGCTTGGATCCTTCACCGATATCCACCAGGGCGCGGTTGATGGCTGCTGAAAGTCGCGGGGCAATCGGGGAAAGTTCCATGTGAATCAGTTTGGACAGTTCGTAAGGGGTCATTGTCGCTTCGCTCCTCGTGGTGGTGTGCGGTTTGCTCAGTTATAAAATGGCCAGTAGACCATAGATATCTTCTTTTTGGGAATAAAAATCCGACATGACACGATTCACGTCGGATTCAGACAGGCCTAATTGCTTGCGTATCCGGTCATGGTGGATCGTGTCGTTACAGAAAAGGTCGGTGTTGATACCCGACATGGTGCACATGCTGTCGGCAAGATAAACCATGGCGGTTTCGTTGGGGATGATGTCCATCCGATCCGTCAGGTGATGATCGCGAATGGCAGCTGCCAGCACATCGCTAAACTTCCAGGCCTTTGCCATTCGTCCGCCCAGATCGGCATGGTCGATACCCAGAATCCGTCGTTCCGCCGTCACCAGATCCAAATGATCATCTTGCATGGCTTGGCGGATCTGATCAACGGCTGCGTGCATGTAGCGGTCCATGACGACGACGCCGATATCCTTTAGCAGCGCGGCGGTGAAAACAATATGCTTGATCGACGCATCAGCTTTATCCGCTACGGCGCTGGCCATCAACGCGCAGGACACCGATTGTTTCCACAACTGCCCCTCTTCAAGTCCATATCCGTTTTGAGCGGATTTGATTGATTTGGTGGCACTGTGGAGCAGAACCAGTTCCACCACCCGTTTCAGACCCATCAATACCACGGCATCGTGGACGGAATCTACTTTCTTTTTAAAGCCAAAAGCGGCGGAGTTGGCCAGTCTCAAAAGGTTCGCGGTCACGATGGGTTCGTATAGGATCAGCGCTGTGATTTCAGATGTTGGTACATCCGGGTCGTCCACCAGGTCCATGAGTTGATGGATCACCTGCGGCACCGGCTCGATGCGTTCACTTTCTTTGAGTAGTTGGTCGATGGTCAGCATCATGCATTATCCTTGTATATTCTTTCTACCGTTTTTTCGGCTTGAGTTCAAGCGGCCGGTAGATATCTCCTTCCAGCTTTGCCTCATTGAAAAAAGATCTATCAAGCATTGATCAAGGGCCTATTATGGTGGTAAACAGCAATGCATGACGATTTCTCTTGATCTTACCCACCATTGTATTGAGACGGCAATTAAGCGCCGTCACAATGCATGCATTTCACGCTATTTCAAGTCCAGTGGCCATGAAAGTGAGCTGGAAAATGAAATCGAACTGCTTGGACAGACGCTCAAAACCTTTGATTTCAATTCCTTGAGAAGCCACTACAGGCCCCTGGCCGGCCATAGCGAGGTGATCGTTACGCTGACCCATGGGCCTGCCGGCCAGCCAACCCTCGTATTTGAAGACCATTCGATTGTTCCTCCAGCCAGCCCGTCCGGCTGAGCGTAGACCTATCCAGAAATAACCTCCTGTCCTGAAATTCCCGTATCCGCAATCGGCTTGTGAACCGGCAACAATAACCGGGTAAAATTTTCCGCCAATTTCCGGAAAATGTGTGTCGGTAGAATATAAATATAATTATATCAATAATATAAAAGTTTATCAAATTTGTGAATGAATATTGCAGAGATGGGTCTGATGGTCCGTTGACACCGTTGACCCGTAGTTGCCCGGTATCAAACCAAAGGGTCGATTATGGATGGGGACGCCCCCCATGGAAAGCAGTCGTATGTCTGACCCTGCTGTGTTGGTGCCCGTGCCTTATTACACACCGGCACGGATCCGCACCAATAGCGCCGTAACTTTATTTAGCCATCGCCAACGTGCCGGATCCACGACGCACGAGGTGTATCCGCAGCGGCCGGCTGCGCCCGAGGCGGATGCAGGACTGGTGTACGACAAAAGCGGGGCTTTTATGAGGGACCCGTCGCTGGGCTGGATCGTCAATATCTGGGTATAGGAACCTGCCACAAAATGAATCGTATTTTATGATTGACCCTGTTTTTCAAAACCATTATTTACGCGCACTTGGCCTGTCGTCCCTTTCTGCAGGACGGATGATCGGCTAGGATTGTTGAAGATCGACCGCTGCAAAGGATACACATTGGCCCATGGACCCTGTTTCGTTTTCTACCCTTTTTTTTCTTTGGCTGGCCGGATTATTCGCCGGATTTGTTGATTCAATTGCCGGTGGTGGAGGGATTATTTCGCTGCCGGCCCTGCTGGCCACCGGTATGCCGCCCCACCTGGCCTTGGGCACCAACAAACTGCAGGGCTCCTTTGGAAGCCTGACGGCTGCCGTCAATTATTCCCGTAAGGGGTTGGTCAGCTTTCGGGACGTTTTCATGGGCATTGTTTTTACCGCCCTGGGAGCCCTATGCGGAACGGTGATTGTGCAGGTGCTCTCTGCCGATTTTTTACGCCATGTCATCCTGATTCTGTTGGTTGCCGTTTTTGTTTATACCCTTTGTTCTCCGGACTTGGGACGCATTGACCGGCGGTCCTTGATGCGCGCACCGATTTTTTTTGGCCTGGCCGGCATGGTGCTGGGGTTTTACGACGGTTTTTTCGGGCCGGGCACAGGCTCTTTCTGGACCATCACCCTGGTGTTGGTGCTGGGGCTTAACCTCAAGAAGGCGACCGCGAATACCAAAATATTGAATTTTACCAGTAACATCGTGGCCTTGATAGGCTTTTGCATCGGTGGCAATGTCGTTTTTTCGGCAGGTCTGCTCATGGGATGTGGGCAGATGCTGGGCGCTTTTTTGGGATCCCGGTTGGTCATCCAGCGGGGGACCGGTTTTGTGCGCGTCTTTTTTTTGGTGGTTGTGGCGGCCACGATTGTCAAGCTGGCCTATAATGCCTACGCCGGCTAACGCTGTTCTACAGGAAGAAATTCATGTTGGGACGCCGGACCTTTTCCGGATTGCGATCGAAAAAAGTATTGAGTTCGACTCTGATGGTTTCCAGATCCGGTGCATTGCGAATACGATTGTAAATGCTGTGGGCAAATTTAAAGTTGGCGCAAAAGTAAAGTGCGAATTTTTGATACCGCCTGAGGGCACGTTTGGGGTCGAAATGCCGCTCCATCAGCGCTAAAAGGGTCATGGCCGTATGGCGGTACAGATCCTGTTCAGGCAGCGGGGTGCCCGTCATGCGGGCCATCAACCAGGGCTGGGCAATGGCCATGCGGCCGATGGCCACGCCGTCACAACCGGTGGTCTGCAGCATGCGCAGGCAGTCTGTTTCGTCAAATACATCGCCGTTGCCGAACACCGGGATGTCCACGGCCGCCTTGACCTGTCGGATATAATCCCAGCGGGGTGGCCGTGATCGTCGATCCGGCGCGACACGGGGATGAAACGTCAGGGCATCGGCACCGGCTGAAGCGAATCGTTTGGCCAAGTCCACGGCAATTGTCGGATCATCCGTCCAGCCTGTGCGGAATTTGACGAACAATGGGATGGATACGGCGCCTCTGACCGCCTCGACGATACGCGCCGCCTGATCCGGTGTTTTCAGCAAGGCCGCGCCGCCCTGGTGTTTGCAGATGGTAGCTACCGAACAGCCGAAATTCAGGTCCACGCCAAACAGCCCGTTATCTTCGATGATTCGGGCCGCTGTTGCCATGATCGATGGCTCATTGCCCACGATCTGCATGACCAGGTGCTGTCGCTCCGCCGACCGCCAACGGAAATACGCCGAGCCGGCGTGAATTTCGTTGGGGATGCGCCGGGCACTGCACATTTCGCCGAACAGCAGACCGTAGCCGCCAAAGCCGGCCATCAGTTCACGAAAAGCCACATGCCCCAGAAAGGTCATGGGCGCCAGCACCAGGCGCCGATCAATCACGGTTTGTCCGATGGCAAGTGGCTGGTTGAGGCGTGTTGCCAGTTCGGTTGTCATTCTTGGGCCGTTGGTTTGCTGGACCCGTCCAGGCGCCAGGCATGGCAATAGACCATCAGATCGTCGTTTTTACCCAGCGATGCCAGGGTCATGTTCAGTGCCGTGGCCAGTTGCACAGCCAGTGCCGTTGGCCGGGAGACCGCCAGGATGACGGGAATCCTTGCGCGGGCGGCTTTTTGGACCAGCTCATAGCTGATGCGTGACGAGAGGGTCAACAGGTGCGCCTGGCTCAGCCGATTGTCCATGAACAACATGCCGATGGATTTGTCCAGGGCGTTGTGGCGGCCCACATCCTCGGCAATGGAGAGCCGCGCCAAATCGCGGTCATAGATGGCGGCTGCATGAGCGGCGCGGGTTTTGGCGCGCAGGGGCTGGTGATCGCCCAGGTGAATCAGCCGATCCAGGGCGCGCTGGGCATCCAGCGGATCACCATCGGGCACCGGCGTCAAGGCCTGAACCAGGTCGTCGACAATGGATTTGCCGCAGATGCCACAGGACGTCTGGCTGATATAGGTCCGCCGATCCAGGTGATCGGCGATGCGGGTGCGCCTGTCAGCGGTCAGGGTCACGGTGACCACGTTGGTGTCTTCACCATCGCAAAAGGCGATGTTGGTGATGTCATCGGGCTGGTCGACAATGCCTTCTCCAAGACAAAATCCGGCCACATGGGCTTTTTCATCGCCCGGCGTGCGCATGACCACGGCGTAAGGCATCCCTTGAACCCGTATGGAAAGGGGTTCTTCGCCGATAAGGGAGATGGGGGCGGGTGCTGCGTGACCCGCGCTGATGATTTTTATTTTATGATCACGACTGTTCACGGCAAATTTCCTGTTCATGGTTGGTCCTAAGTAATGCGCTCAGTTTACTATAAGGCCTTGTCGATCCTTGTCCATAATTTTTGCCAATGGGGCCGGTATCAAATTTTTCTTGACAACATTCGGGGAAACCTTCATATTTCTTATTTTTTGGATTCAGGAAAATATATCCGGTTGTACAGGAGGAACAAAACATGTACGCAGTGGTTGCCACAGGCGGTAAGCAATATAAGGTCGCCGAAGGAGACGTCCTCAGGGTTGAAAAAATCAACGGTGAGGTGGGATCAACGGTTGCCTTTGACAAGGTTCTTTTATTGTCCGATGGCGAGAATGTCAAGATCGGCCAGCCCGAGGTCGACGGGGTCACCGTACACGGTCAGATCGTGGACCAGGGCAAAAGCAAGAAAATAATTGTTTTCAAATACAAACGCAGAAAACGCTATCGCCGCAAACAGGGGCATCGCCAGCCGTACACGGCTGTTCGTATCGACCGCATCGAGGCGTAATTTTTCCATAACGTTCTGCCAGGGGGCGCCGCGGCAACCGCTTGATCGGGCCGGCATCCCCTTTGTTATCAAGGAGACAACCATGGCACATAAAAAAGCAGCCGGTAGTTCGAAAAACGGTCGCGACAGCAACGCCCAGCGCCGGGGGATCAAACGCTTCGGCGGGCAGGAAGTCCTTGCCGGAAACATCCTGGTTCGCCAGGTGGGCACCAAGATTCATCCCGGCAACAATGTGGGAATGGGCAAGGATTATACGCTGTTTGCCCTGATCGACGGCATTGTTAACTATGAAAGAAAAGGACGAGACCGCAAACAGGTCAGCGTCTATGCCGCGTGAAGTTTATTGACGATGTATGGATCACCGTCCAGTCGGGGAACGGTGGCGCCGGATGCGTCAGTTTGCGGCGTGAAAAATATATTCCCAAAGGCGGGCCGGACGGCGGTGATGGCGGACGCGGCGGAGACGTCATTTTTAAAACGACGACCAAGCGGCGTACCCTTTATCATCTTCAGTACCAGAAGCTTTACAAAGCCAAGAACGGAGCCGGCGGGCAAGGGCGCAATTGCACCGGAAAAAGCGGTGAATCGCTGATTATTGAGTTGCCACCAGGAACGCTGGTGCGCGACGCCGACACCGGACAGATTATCAAAGACCTCGTCGACACCGACGAGGTCTTTGTCGTTGCGCAAGGTGGCCGTGGCGGGTTAGGTAATGCCCGGTTCAAGTCGTCCACCAATCGCACCCCGCGTTTTGCCCAGCCGGGTGAACCGGGGCAGACGCTGCGGCTGCATCTGGAATTGAAGCTGCTTGCCGATGTGGGCCTCGTGGGGTTGCCCAACGCTGGCAAATCGACCCTGATTGCGGCCATTTCTTCGGCCAGGCCAAAGATTGCCGATTATCCGTTTACCACCTTGAAACCCAATTTGGGCGTGGTTCGTTTGGGTCAGCGGGAGCCTTTCGTGGTTGCCGATATTCCCGGGCTGATTGAAGGCGCCCACACAGGCTCGGGGCTGGGGATTCAGTTTCTGCGCCATCTGGAGCGTACCCGCCTGCTTGTGCACCTGGTGGACGTGGCCGCCATCGATGCGGACCATCCGCTGAAGCATTTTGAGACGATCAATCGGGAACTGAACGAGTATAGTCCGCTTTTGGCCGGCAAGCGCCAACTCGTGGTGCTGAATAAAATGGATGTGGACTGGGCGGACGACGCGGCCGCGCTTTTCCAGGATGCGTATGGCAAGCAATCGCTCATGCGTATTTCCGCTGCTACCGGCCAAGGGCTTGATGAACTGATGCAAACCTTGTGTAATCTGTTGGATCAACTTGATGAAGTGCAAGCCGAAGAAGACGCATAATACCATTACCCGAGCCGTGGTTAAAGTTGGCAGCAATGTGCTGACGGCCAAGGCCGGTTTGAACATTGACGCCATCGTTTCGATCAGCAGCCAGATTTGTGAATTAATGACCCAGGGGATTGAAATCATCCTCGTTTCATCGGGCGCCATGGCCTCGGGTATGAAAAAAATGGGATTTGCCAAACGGCCCGACGCGATTCCCAAACGTCAGGCCATTGCAGCCGTTGGCCAGGCTGGTTTGATTTTGGAGTGGGAAAAAGCCTTTGCCCGTTTTGACCGCAGGGTGGCCCAGATTCTGCTGACCAGCGACGATCTGACCAGTCGCAAACGCTACCTGAATGCCAGGAATACCATGAACACCCTGCTGGATTGGCAGGTGGTGCCGATTATCAATGAAAACGACACGATCATGGTCGAGGAGATCAAGTTGGGCGATAATGACAACCTGGCGGCCATGATCGCCCTGCAACTGGATGCCGATATTTTTATCAATTTAACGGATATCGATGGCCTTTACGATAAAGACCCGCGCGTCCATGACGATGCCCGGTTGATCCAGCAGGTGACCACCTACAGCAAGAGTATCGAAAAATATGCCGGTGACATCCCCGGCGCGCTTGGCACCGGCGGCATGCTGAGCAAGATCAAGGCGGCCCGGAAAGTGACCGGATCGGGGATCCCCATGGTGATTGCCAAAGGGTATCGCAAAAACGTGCTCTTGCAGCTGGCTGCCGGAGAATCCGTCGGGACCTATTTTGTTCCCCGGGCGCAAAAGCTGAATCGCAAGAAGTGCTGGATCGGCTATACCGCCAAAACGCAGGGGACCCTTACCATCGATGCAGGGGCGGCCAAGGCACTGCTCAGCAACGGCAAAAGCCTGCTGCCTAGCGGTATTGTCGATGTCCAGGGGCGGTTTGCCGCAGGCGCTGCCGTGGCGGTGGTCAGCCAGGATCACCAATACCTGGGCAACGGCTTGGTCAACTACAGCGCTGAGGATATTCGACGCATCATGGGGGCCAGGAGTAACCAGATCAAGGCGCGCCTGGGCCAAAAAACCTATGATGAAGTGATTCATCGGGATAACCTGGTGATTACCGGGCAGCTCGATCAACCTTAGCGGTGAATGCCCCCGATTGATGCAAGGCCCCTGGTCTCATTTTTTTAATTTTCAATAAGAAGCGTTTTGCCAATGTCAGCCCATATACAACAACAAGTTGTCACTGACGTGGTGGGGTGGCCGTTTTTGGAATAAAAACGCTTATCAAAAGGAGCGCGTATGGATATCGAACAAACCATCCGGCAAATGGCCCAGGATGCCAAAACCGCTGCCGGCGTTATCAGCCGCAGCAGCACGGATCAAAAGAACCAGGCGCTTTTAACCATGGCCGACCTGCTCGAAAAAAGAGCCCAGGTGATTTTTGACGAAAACCGCAAGGATCTTGAGCGGGCCGAGGCGGCTGGTTTGTCGGAGGCCATGGTGGATCGATTGACCGTTTCCGAAAAAACCATCGCGTCCATGGCCGAGGGCTTAAGGGAAGTGGCCGCCTACACCGACCCGGTGGGGACCATGGGGCCGACCCGTATCCGGCCCAACGGTCTGCGGGTATCGAAAATGCGTATTCCCTTGGGCGTCATCGGTATCATTTACGAATCCCGTCCCAATGTGACCATTGACGCAGCCGGCTTGTGTTTGAAATCCGGCAATGCCGTGATCCTGCGTGGCGGCTCTGAAGCGCTGCACTCCAACCGCGCCCTGGCCGATATCATCGGTGAGGCGTTAAACGCCGTGGGCCTGCCCGCCCAGGCGGCCCAGGTGGTGCCCACCGAAGACCGGGCGGCGATCAATGTGCTGCTGGCCCAGGAGGAATGTGTGGACCTGATCATTCCCCGGGGCGGAGAAGGGTTGATCCGGTTTGTGGTTGAGCATTCCAAGATTCCCGTGCTCAAACATTACAAGGGGGTTTGCCACGTGTATGTGGATGCGCCTTCGGATATGGCCATGGCCGAAAAGATCGCCTTCAATGCCAAGGTCCAGCGTCCCGGGGTCTGCAATGCCATGGAAACCCTTTTGGTCCATGAAGCGGTTGCCGGTGATTTTCTGCCCGTCATGGCCAAACGGTTTGCCCAAGCCGGTGTGGAACTGCGGGGCTGCGCCAATACCTGCGCCCTCTTACCGGACATCAAGCCGGCTACGGATGCGGATTGGCCGGAGGAGTACCTGGATCTGCGACTGGCGGTGAAGGTGGTCGAGAGCATGGAGGCCGCCATGGACCACATTGCACGCTATGGCTCGAACCATACGGAGGCCATCGTGACCACCGATTACAAACGGGCGCATCGGTTTTTACGGGAAGTGGACGCCTCAGTGGTGCTGGTCAATGCCTCCACCCGTTTCAACGACGGCGGCCAGCTGGGGTTGGGCGCCGAAATGGGGATCAGTACCTCCAAACTGCATGCTTTTGGTCCCATGGGACTCGAAGAGCTGACCACCCAGAAATTCGTCGTCTTGGGCGACGGTCAGATCCGAGAATAACCAGATATTCGGAAGTTTATATGCGCGCAGGACTTTTCGGCGGAACCTTCAATCCGATTCACAACGGCCATTTGATGGTGGCCCAAAAGGTCCTGGCGCGTTTTGCCCTGGAATGCCTTTATGTTATTCCCTGCCGGACGCCGCCCCACAAGCAGCCGGTCTATTTGGCACCGGCCGCCGACCGGCTACGGATGATTCAATTGGCCCTGCCCGATGATCCCCGCCTGCATCTGTCCGAGATTGAGATCCAGCGCAATGGCGCTTCCTACACCATCGACACGGTGCATGCCTTTGCCGCGCAGATCACCCCTGGCGCCGACTTGTTTCTGATCATGGGCATGGACGCATTTTTCGATATCCATACCTGGAAGCATTCCCGATCTTTGCTTGAAGCCGTTCGGCCATTGGTGGTGACACGCCGTGGGGACACAGATGAAAAAGGTGTCGGCCCGATTGAGCAGATGGACCGGTATATCCAATCCCGGTTGTCAACCGATTATCGGCTGAGTGCAGAAGAAAACGTTTGGCAGACGCCGGCCGGCCAGGCCATTTATCTGCTGGAAACCCAGCCGCTATCCGTATCCTCCACCATGGTGCGTGATCGGATCCGGGCTGGAAAAGGCCTTACCGGTCTTGTGCCGCCGTTGGTTGACGCTTATATTGAACAAAAGGAACTTTATCGATGAATGAAACAATTGATCCGGATCTGGACATTTACGTTAAGGCGGTCCTGGGGAAAAAGGCCCGCAACCCGGTTTTGTTGGACGTCCATCATTTGACAAGCCTGGCCGATGCCTTCCTGATCTGCCACGGAACGTCCAATCGCCAGGTCAGCGCCATTGCCGAGCACGTCCAGCGCGATCTGAAAAAGCAGGGCATCAAGCCCCTGAGCGTCGACGGGATCAAAGAGGGACACTGGGTCTTGATGGACTACGGCCATATTATCATCCATGTCTTTTTTGAGGAAACCCGCGGTTTTTACAACCTGGAGAGCCTGTGGTCGGATGCCCGGCGAATCCAGACCGAAAGTCTTCGACATCTGGATGATTATCCGGAAGACACGACGGATACAGACGTGGACGAGTCGGTGTTTATTGAATAATCTGTCAACCATTACAGGGAGAATGGTTATGAGCAAGAAAACCCACATGCTGATCATCCTCGACGGCTGGGGGATCGGTGCCGATGAACCCACCAACGCCGTCCAAGTCGCCAACACGCCATGCCTGGATCGGCTTTTGTCCACTTATCCGTCAACGCAGCTGCGCTGCTCCGGAGCGGACGTCGGCCTGCCTGCCGGCATCATGGGCAACAGCGAGGTCGGGCATATGAATATCGGTGCCGGGCGGGTTGTCTATCAGGACCTGGTGCGGATCGACAAGGCCATTGACGAGGACTCGTTTTCCCAGAATGAGCAACTCTGCAAGATTATGGACGCGGTTATCGAAAAGGGAACGGTGCTGCATTTGATGGGGCTGGTGTCGGACGGTGGCGTGCACAGCCAGTTGACCCACCTGTTGGCCCTGATTTCCATGGCCGCCAAACGGGGCGTGCCCAAGACTTTCGTGCACGCCATTCTTGATGGCCGGGACACGCCGCCGGACAGTGGCGTGGGCTATGTGCAAACGGTGCAGGACCATATCCAGACCATCGGTTACGGCCGGGTAGCCACCCTTTGCGGCCGGTTCTATGCCATGGATCGGGACAAACGCTGGGAGCGGGTGCAGCAGGCCTATCGCCTGTACACCGAAGGCCAGGGGCGCACCCAAACCGATCCGGTGGCGGCCATCCAATCGGCCTACGAGATGGGGGAAACCGATGAGTTTGTCAAACCGGTGGCCCTGGTCGATGATAATGGCAGGCCGGTGGGAACCGTGGCCGACGGGGACGGCATCATCTTTTTTAACTTTCGCGCCGACCGTGCCCGGGAGATCACCCGGGCGTTTACTGAAAAAGGCTTTGACGGATTTAAGCGGCAGGCGACACCGGCGCTTACCGGTTATACCACCATGACCCTCTACGATGAGACCTTTGACCTGCCCATCGCGTTCGGTCCGCAGCACCTGTCGATGATCCTCGGGGAGGTGATCAGCCGGCAGGGGCTGCGCCAGCTGCGCATTGCCGAGACCGAAAAATACGCCCATGTGACTTATTTTTTCAACGGCGGTGAAGAGGCACCATTCGAAAACGAAGATCGCTGCCTGATTCCATCTCCAAGGGAAGTGGCCACCTATGATAAAAAACCGGAAATGAGTGCTCCCCAGGTGGCCGAGGAAGTGGTCACCCGATTGGATTCAGGCCAATACGATTTTATCGTCCTGAATTTCGCCAACATGGACATGGTGGGGCACACCGGTGTGATGGACGCGGCCGTCAAGGCCTGCGAGACCGTGGACGGTTGCCTGGCAACGGTTTTGGATAAACTGCAGGCGCAAGGGGGCGTTGCCCTGGTCACCGCTGATCATGGCAACTCGGAAAAAATGGCCGGACCGGACGGCAAACCCTACACGGCCCACACCACCAATCCGGTGCGGTTGATCCTGGTGGATGATGACCGCAAGGCCGCCCGTCTTAACGAGGGCCGATTGGGTGACATCGCGCCGACGCTGCTGGCCCTGTTGGGGATCCCTCAGCCGAAAGAAATGACAGGTTCAAACCTGATTGCACAAACCGCTTAGTTGTCAGTGAGAAACAAGCCTCATCAAAAGAACAGACAACAAAGGACAACATTCGGCCAATCCGCCCTGGACATTGCGTTTCGGCTATTGACCCGGCGGGATCACACCCGCTGGGAACTGGCGGGAAAATTGCGGCATAAAGGCTTTGGGGCAGGTGATGTCGACCGGGCGATTGCCCGCCTGGACGAGCTCGGATACCTGGACGATGCCAAGACCGCCAGGATCATGGCGGATCATCTGCTGCGCAAAGGCTATGGCATCTTGCGCATCCGGTATAGCCTGGGGCAAAAAGGACTGGACGATGACGCAATCGACAAGGCCCTGCGCTGCTGTGGGGACGATATGGCCCAGGTCCAACATGCCCGGTGCGTGCTGGAAAAAAAGCGATTTCGTTTGCAAAGGGAAGCGGATCCGGTGAAGCGATACCAGCGGGCCTATCGTTTCCTGGCCGGTCGGGGGTTCCCGGCAGGCATCATTCGGCAAACCATTGGTGAATGTGACGATGATTTCATGTAGACGATACTGCTCGATTACATAAACGTCAGCGTCGCAAGTAAATGAATTTGGCACTCGCTCGTCCCACCTGGCAGCGATGGGTAAAACCGTGTTGCCGGATAATGGCCAGCGCCTCTTCGGCATCGGCTTGGCGTTTTCCGAAATCGAACAGCCGGCGCTTGCCGGATGTGATGATCCAACGATCCTGACCCTTGCTGACCACAGCGCGGTCTCGATCAATGGCCACGCACGATTCGCCGCCCATCGGTCCCCAGGGGCTTCCGCCTTTGGCCAGCAAGTAGCAATAAAAGGGCCGGCCCAAAGCGCCAAGCACGCACATTCGGTTCATTGCATAGTGCTTGATCACCTCAAGGGCCTTGTTCGCCGCGGCCTGGTCAGAACCAAAATCGTAAAGCCAGTGCTTGCCGTCGATGAGTTTCCATCGCCCGTCCATTTGATTCACGCGGATGGCAGACGCATCGAACTGGACGCATTCCTCTTTATCGGAAGGCTGTAGCCGTTCCAACGGATGCTGCAACTGTGTTTGCTGGTCCTGCCGGATCCATTGTGTCCCTCTGTAGCGGCTGCTGTTCTTGGCTGACCGCAACACGCCGCCATTCTTTTGAATGGTCAATTCCAATTCACCGGAGCCCGTGGCTCTGCCTTTGGGTACATCGGCCCACCGTCCCTTGATGCGTTTGCCGTAGATACGCCCGGAAAAGACCGTTGCCCAGGCAGGGTCGGAACCCTGGGGCGCGGCGTACCAATACAGCTGCCTGCCGTCCTGACGCAAATAGTAAGTGCCGCCGTCATCACAGGACCATCTGCCGGTCAGGTCTGCCCACGCATTGACGGCTAAGGCGACAAGCACAAGGGCACTAAATCTTACGGTGGATATACGCCTCGTAATTCTTGAGTTCCTGTTCATAGGGTTGGTGAAAAACAGGGCTGGAGATTAAAAAATCGGCTGTGGCCCGGTTGCAGGCCGTGGCAATATTGTACAGCACGGACATCCGTAGCAGTGCCTTGACATCCACGTCGTGGGGTTGGGCTGACATGGGATCCCAGAAAAAAACAAGGATATCCAGCTCTGCCCGGGCGATCATGGCCCCTAGCATCTGGTCTCCGCCCAGGGGACCGCTTTTCATGCGGGTGATGGAAAGGCCGCACTGGTCGGCCAGCAGTTTTCCGGTCGTGCCGGTGGCGTACAGATTGTGTTTGGCCAATATGTCGCTGTTGCGGCGAACCCAGGACAGCAGGTCCTGTTTGCGTTCATCATGGGCGACCAGGGCAATACGTTTGGTGACTTGCATAAAAAGGTTCCATTTTATTCAGCTGGATCATTCTCATTATTGTCGGCATAGCGGATTTGGATGGCGCGAATGACGGGCATACGATCCAAAAAGATTTTTACCAGCTCGGGATCGAAATGCGTTCCGGCGCCCTGAATGATTGCCTCAACGCTGCGCTGTTCATCCCATGGGGCCTTGTAACAACGCTGGGATCTGAGGGCATCGAAGACATCGGCAATGGCCACGATTCTACCGAGAATAGGGATTTCCTCCCCCTTTTTGCCAGACGCATGATTTTCATAACCTGGCAGCGGTGCACCTGAGACCGGATCCACATGGCCGGGATAACCGCTTCCATTCCATTTCTCGTGGTGGTTGAGCGCAATGACTGCCGCCGCTTCATCATAATCGGATTGCAGGTTGGAGAACAGCCGGGCACCATGGATGGTGTGTTGTTTCATAATGTTATATTCGTCTGGGCTTAACCGGGTGGTTTTTTTCAGGATCAGATCCGAGATCGCCACTTTGCCCACATCATGGAGCATGGCGCCCATGCGCAATGCATCCCGGGTTTTATCGATTTCTTTTTGGTCGATGTTGTGCTTTCGGGCCCAGGCCTCGTAAATTTCCAGTGAGATTTCAGCCACCCGGTTGACATGCGCGCCGGTTTCTCCAGGATCGCGCATTTCCGCCATGCGGATCATACGCAGAATCATGGCGCGGGTCATCTGGGCCCGTTCCAGGGCCACGGAGGCGATCCCGGCAAAGTGCAACATGACCTTCTCATCACTCCGACTGAAAGCCCGGATACGCTTTTCATGATCCTGAGCATTGATGATTTGGAGAATACCCAACGCTTCTTTCTTGGAACTCGTCAGCGGAATGGTCAGCATGCTGCGGGTGACATAGCCGGATGCCTGATCAAATTTTTTGCTGAACCGATACTGTTTGGATGTAGAAAGTGTGTAAACATCTGGAATGCTGAGCATTTTTCCCGTGGCCGCAGCATAGCCGGCGATGCTGGTTGAATCGATGGGCAGGGTGTAGGTCGAGTAGATTAACTTCTCTCCTGAGGGAAGCTTGCGTTGCAAGGTGTCATTCTGGGAATGGGCAAATCGAAGATGCTGGTCTTCCCGGATATAGATGGTGCCGGCATCGGCATGAACAAACTGTCGCGCCCGGGTCAGGACCCGTTCCAAAAGAATGTCCAGGTCATGGATCCGGTTGAGTTCGATTCCCAAAACCATCAAAGTGTCAAGTTTCTGCTTTTCACTAAGCATGGATCCATTGCTCCCGAAAAATGGGTTAAATATTAACTTATACAGCCCCATCCGTACCCGTCAACTCAAAAAAGACCTCCACTGGTTAAGCATCAGGATCAATATTAGGCCCCATCCAGGCTTTTGATATGCTAAGAGGCTCTTTGGGTTGCGAACTGTTGTCTAACCTCCGGATGGGGGAACAACTTCTAAGAGATTGACAGATAGGATTAATATTTCTATTTTTAACAATTGGTAAACACTGTTTTTTTGACACCATGGCCAATTGAAAAGAGGAGCGCATGACGCAGATGTTATCCACCAAAGAGGTGGCAAAATTCTTGGGGATCAATGAAAAGATGGTCTACACGCTTATTTCGGAGAAGGGGTTGCCGGCCTCCAAGGTGACCGGTAAATGGATCTTCCCCCAGCATCTGGTTGAGCAGTGGGTCGAGGCCAACACGGTCAATTTCCCCGAGTCCCACAAGATTTTACCCCCGTATGATGGATTATTGGTTGTTGCCGGTAGCAATGATATTCTTCTTGAAAAAACCCTGACCCTTTTTAACAATCGTCATAGTGGGCATCTGGCTGTTTTTGGAAACATCGGCTCGGTTGGCGGCATCAGCGCCCTGCGTCGCAGTCTCTGCCACATGGCCACCAGCCATTTGCTTCAGGATAACGGTAATGAATATAATTTTGAGTTTTTGAAGCGTCAGTTCGATCGGATGCCCGTGGTGGTCAATTTTTGTCGACGGGATCAGGGACTGATCATCCAGAAAGGCAATCCCCATAATATCACCACCATCAAAGACCTGGGCAAACCCGGGATTCGTCTCGTCAACCGCACCCTGGCAACAGGGACCCGGCTCCTTTTGGACCGCGAACTCAAAATGGCGGGCGTTGCCGGTGAGCGTATCAGCGGGTATGATCATGAAGTGAGCCGCCACATGGATGTCGGGCTGGAAATCTTAAGCGGCCGGGCCGATGCCGGGCCGGGCATCCGGCCGGTGGCCTCCCTGCTGGGTTTGGATTTTTTGGCCTTAAGGCAGGAGCGTTACGATCTGCTGATCACCCGGGAACGTTTTTTTGACCAGGGAATTCAGTATTTTCTTAGTTTATTGCATGAGAAATCATTTGCCCAGACGGCCGATCAATTGGAAGGGTATGACGTGAGCATCAGCGGAAAAATGATTTTCCCCCATGAACTGGAAGCATCGGAAACCGAAACAAACGAATGATTTTTCATTATCACGCACCAATCAAAACAAAAAAGCAAAACGAAAGGATGCGAAATGGGAAATTATAGAAAAAGCGTTTTATTGATCGGTATGGTATTAACGCTGGTCGTCTTGGTTGCGTTCCCGGCAACGGCCGCTGATAAGGTGCTCATGATGGCCACCACCACCAGCACCGACAACACCGGGTTGCTCGATTATTTGGCGCCCCACTTTACCAAAGCCACGGGGATCGCGTTGAAATGGACTTCGGTCGGTACGGGCAAAGCCCTTAAATTGGGAGAAAACTGCGATGTCGATGTGTTGCTGGTACATGCCCCGCCTGCGGAAAAGGCTTACGTGGAAAAAGGCTTTGGCGTTGACCGCCGAGAGATCATGTACAATGATTTCGTGATCATCGGTCCTGACAGTGATCCGGCGGGAATAAAAGGCAAGTCGGTTGTCGACGCCCTGGCAACCATACGGGATAAAAAAGCCGTTTTTGCCAGCCGCGGGGATAATTCCGGTACCAATAAAAAGGAGATTGCCCTGTGGAAAGCCAGCGGTAAGGCCGTACCCGAAAAAGAACCCTGGTATGTGCAAACCGGTCAAGGCATGCTGGCCACGATCAATATCGCTGCGGAGCGGGGCGGCTATACCATGACCGACCGCGGCACCTATATAAAATACGCAGATACCTTGAAAGGCAATCCGCCACTGAAGGTCCTCGTGGAAAAAGATGCGATTTTGCTTAATCAATACAGTGTATTGGCTATAAACCCCAAACGCTGTGCCCAGGCCAAGTATGATCTGGCCACGGCGTTCTCGGACTGGATGGCCGGTGCCGAAGCCCAGACGCTGATCCGGGATTTCAAACTGCTGGGCAAACCCTTGTTCGTCCCCAACGCCAAGTAATGACAGCCATTCATCCCCGCATCACGAACCGAACCAAACCGGTGCGATGCATTGACTATTCAGCACAATAATAAAGGGTTGTTTTGATCAACGAAGCGGGCACCCATCTCTTCGTTGATCAAAATATAGGCTATGGACTTTATCCTCGCTGGATTTATCGAGGCGATCCACCTGCTTTTCAGCGGTGATGCCCAAACCTGGTCTGCGGTGGCTGCCACGGTCAACGCCTCGACCGGTTCCATGGTAGCCAGTCTGGTGATTGGTATCCCGGCCGGGTTTCTGCTTGGCTACTTTGATTTTCCGATCAAACGTCAGGTCCGGCTATTGGTTGATACGGCCCTGGCCCTGCCCACGGTTTTTATCGGTTTGATGGTCTACGCCTTTATTTCTCAGCGCGGACCGCTGGGATCCCTGGGGCTGCTTTTCACCTTGCGGGGTATTGCCATCGGCCAGACCTTTCTGGCTCTGCCGGTGGTGATTGCGCTCAGCGCCACGGCAGTGGAAAGCATGGACAGGCACCTTAGAACGCTGTTGATCTCATTGGGCGCCAGTCGCACCCAACTGTTATTGAGCAGCCTTTGGGAGGTGCGTTACGGCGTGCTTGCCGCAGGACTGACCGCTTATGGACGGGTGATGACCGAAGTCGGGATTTCCATGATGGTGGGGGGCAATATCAAATGGCACACGCGCACCATCACCACCGCCATTGCCCTGGAGACGGGCAAGGGCATGTTTGCCACCGGCATCGCCCTGGGAGTGGTACTGATCACGATTGCCTTTGGTGTGAACGTCTGCCTTTCTTTTCTAAGAAAGAAATAACGGAATCTACTGGAAAGACAAGCCTTGTCCGATCCTATCTACCAGATTACCAACCTGATCCATCGCTACAACCGCCAGCCGGTTGTCGAGATTGATCGGCTGGCGATCGAGCCGGCAACCATTACGGGGCTGGTGGGGCCCAACGGCAGTGGCAAAAGCACATTGCTCAAAATGATGGCCTTTATCATGCGGCCGACGGATGGCATCATTTGTTTTAATGGTAAGCCGGCGCTGCCCTTCGACGAAGCCGTTCGCTCCCAGGTTACCCTGTTGACCCAGGAGCCTTACCTGATGAAACGCACCGTATTTAATAACATCACCTATGGATTGAAAGTGCGCGGGGACCGGGGAGACTGGACCCGGCAGGTCCATGCGGCCTTGACCTTGGTTGGCCTTGATCCCGAGCGCTTTTCCCGGCGATACTGGAATGAACTCTCCGGTGGTGAGGCCCAACGGGTGGCTCTGGCCGCCCGACTGGTACTCCAACCGCGAGTGCTTCTGCTCGACGAACCAACGGCCAGTGTGGATGCCGCTTCCAGTGAATTGATCCGTGCTGCTTCGCTCGGTGCCCGCGGCGAATGGGGGGCGACCCTGGTGATTGCCAGCCACGATCGCGAATGGCTCTACGAGGTTTGCGACGAGGTCATCCATTTGTTCAAGGGAAAGATCGTCGGCACCGGAAGAAGTAACATGATTTTCGGTCCCTGGTCTGCCGAGCACGGTGATCGCCATTTCAAACTCCTTGGCGATGGCAAACGCTTTGTTGTTTCCCCCCCGCCCAAGGCCGATTCAACGGCGTTTATCGACCCTGGCGCCATCCGGCTTTTCGCCAGAGGTGAGGCGACATCGCAGACCCGCCGGATTCTGGTCGACGGAACCGTAACCCGCCTATCTTTGCAAAAGGACGGTGGGACGCTTTATGCGGATGTGCGGATCGGGGCACTGACCCTGGTTGTCCGCGTTGACGAATCCCATTTGGCGGCCATGACCCTTCACCGGGGCTGGCCGGTTACCCTGGCCTATCGCCTGAACGATATTCACTGGAAGTAATTGCTTCGTTCAAACGATTCTGTTACCTTTTGATAACACGAAGGGATCTTTTTTATGGATGATTCTTGATGAGTATTATCAAAGATTGCCTGAGAAAAAAGGATTGACAGCCCTATTTCTATTTTTTATTCATTTCATTGAGGCAAATCAATTTTCGACAAGTCTTTGACCTGACAACACATTTTCCACTTCGCCGTGATATAGACACAAAACGTTCTTTGGACGCCTAAAATCAAATAAAAATACTGCTCTACCTGGCTTCTTTTTCATTCAAAAATAAGTACAAATTTTTTTCGACAAATCGGTCTTGGCTTTCCGTCAAAAAAATTAAACAGGCGAAAAGAGTCGCTCATGGAAAACAAATTGATCATTTTTTTATCGAACCTAAGCTCAGCTTGGGAAAAAAAAATAGCCTTTAAACCCAAGGAGGATTGATGAAACGCCATTTAAAATGTGTTTCGGTTATTTTTGTTGTCCTGCTACTGGCCAGTTGTGCGCACAAGCCCGTTGAACGGGAAAGTGAGCTGGACAACCCCGCCCATCACTATTTAAGGGGCATGGAACTGATTGATGAGGGGCAGTTGGACCAGGCGGCGCTGCGCTTCGAGCGTGCCCTCACCCTGGAACCATCGTACCCGCCGGCATTGGCGGGCAAGGCGCTGGTCACCGCCATGACGGTAGACTCTCAGGCTGATGATCAGCACGGTGCCGTGGCGTTGGGACAGGCCTTGGAATTGATCGAAGAGGCCGAAGATGAAGCCGATGGTGACAGCCAGGAATTTTGTGTCCATGTTACCGCAATTCGGGTGTATACCTATGGAAAGCCCAAAAAGTGGCTCAACAGCGCCCAGAATGCCTATGATGCCGCCACTTCCCTGAAGAAGGTCAATGTGGCTGAATTACCCTATTACCGGGGCCTTGAGGCGGCGGATTATTTTATGGGAATAGCCGCCTACAAGGCTTTTCAGTTCAGGGATGCCGAAGATCTCCTGGCCCGGGTCACCGAAGTTCCCACGGGGCGCTGGCACCAGCCGGCAAGGGCCCTGTTTAAAAAAGTCCATAAGATTGTGCGGGCCATGGCCAACTATACCCTGACCGATGTGGCCAAACAGATCGCCATCAAGGATGAGGTGGTGCGGGTCGATGTGGCCGCCCTCTTGGTGGATGAGGTCCGCCTGGACCGGCTGATGGCCGGCCGTATCCCCGTACCCAACAGCCGGCCCACGAAGTCTTTCGTGCCTGCGGATATCGTCGATCACACCTTCAAGTCCGAGGTACAGACGGTTTTGGCCTGGAACCTGCGCGGGCTCGAACCCCAATATAACGAGACCAGCAAAGCATTTCTTTTTTATCCCAACGCGCCGGTGAAACGTAAGGAACTGGCGTTTATTCTCGAGGATTTATTGACCAAAATCACCGGTGACGAAAAGTTGGCGACGGCGTATTTTGGACAACAGCGTTCACAGTATCCGGACGTTTCTCCCAGTTCGCCGTGGTTCAATGCGGTCGTAAATGTGGTCAGCCGCAACCTGATGGAGACCGGTTTGTCCGGCGCCTTCCGTCCGGATGATGTCGCCGATGGTGCCGAGCTGCTTTTAGCGGTGATGCGTTTACGCGATGCGATGAATATTTACTAATCGAATGAGGAGATGGATCATGATCAAGAAGAGTATAATAATTATTGGATTATGCATTGGATTGATAAGTGCGGCCGGGGCCCAGGAAAACTGGCAGTCGGTCACCGATTCCGACAAGGTGTTCCAGGAGGGCTATGTCCAGGTGGTTGGCATGTCTGAAGAAGGGCAAAGTCGCTACCGGGCCTTGCGTGCAGCGCAAGTGGTGGCCCAACGTGATTTGCTTGAAGCCTTGCAAGGGTTGACGCTCACGGGGTCGACATCGGTAAAGGACGGCATGCTTGAATCCGATGAAATCAAAACCAGCGTTGAAGGATTTTTGAAAGGGGCCACCAAATGTGGTCAAAAATATTATTCTGACCATCGCTATGCCGAAGTGTGTATGCGCGTCAACATTCGTGGCCGGGGAGGGGTCTACGAGACCCTGTTGCCGCTGGTTAAAGAAGATCGGCTGATCAAGGAAAAAAAACCGGCCTACGAACCGTCACCTAAGGAAATTACCGAGGCCACGGCCAGCGCCGGATCAATGGAAGCGTCAACGGGTGAATCAAAGCCGGAAGTGGCGGCCCCGACAGAAATCCAAAATCCCCATGACGGCCTGATTATCGATGCCCGTGGCTTTCAGTTCCGGCCGGCACTGGTCAACCGGATCTTAACCGAGAATGAACAGGTTGTTTTTGATCCCTCCAAAATTTTAAGCAATGTATTGGTCGAGCGTGGATGTGGTGGGTTTACCACCGACGATGGAAAAGCCAAGGCCCTGCTTGACACCTGGGGCAGCAAAAATCCCATGCTGATCCGCTGTGTTGACGTATCTAATTTTACTGAAGCCAAAATTTCCAAGGATGATGCCGCTGCGGTGTATGTCCACGATCAGAAGTCCAATTTATTGGCCCAGGCAAGGGTTGTATTTCTTCTGAAATAGGTCACCGATATGGATGGACTATCAATCCAAAATAAGTGCAAGCTTATGTTAATACAGCGGCGAATCAATTGGATGCTGTTGATTGTCGGGTGCCTTATCTGGGGCGTGTCAGCTTGCGCCCCAACCCAAACGACCACCGATGCGACATCCATCGACGAAGCAGCACTGCCGACAACATTGGCAGTGCTGCCGATCCACTTTCTTCCCATTGAAAAAGAGGTGGCCGGAGATTTTCCCATCGAGGCCGATAGCGAAAAAGGCCAGTTTGTGGCTGAGTTGGCCCGGGGGGTGGTCCACAATCAATTGGCCGGCAAGGGATACGACATGCGTGTCCTGAGCAAGGTGGATCAGAATCTGGGGGATGATGCCTGGCAAGACCTGGCGCCCGAGGCGATTTGTGAGAAACTCGACGTCGACGGGATCATTTACCCTGAAATTGTTACCGCCACCATGGTTGCTGCCGTAGCCTACGATCTATTCAAGATCGAGGCCAGGGTAAAGATGTTCAATCGAACGGGGACGGAATTGGGTGCCTGGAAGGAAAGCGCATCGAAACGCAAAATCTCCCTTCCCACCAGTGTGGTTGGGTTAACGGCCACAGTGGTGGGGGCGGTGATCGATGAACCGGCGAAAAAACAGATGCGCCTGGTCATTTATGATTGGGGGTATCGGGTCAGCAAGTTTGTGCCGGACAATCCCCAGGGAACCCGTTTGCCCGAGATTGTGTCCGTGGAGTCCAACATTGACAAGGACGTGTTTGCCGCCGGTGATTCAATCAAGGTTCAGGTTAAGGCTGAAAAGGATCTGACCTGCTCATTTGATCTGGGTGAATTTAAAACCCGGTTGCCCATGGCGCCGGTAAGCGATGGCCTTTACCAGGGGGTATATGTGGTTCAAGCGGGCGATCAGATTGCCGGACAACCCCTGAGCGTTCGTTTGCGACGCCCCAACGGTGTAGAGCGGGTCTGGATCGAGGCGGGAGCGAGTGTCACCATTGACGGCATTCTGCCACCGGTCCCGCAGAAACTCACCGCACAGGCCGGCCATGAAGGGGTGCAGTTGACCTGGACCCTTCCCCAAGGGGAAGCGTTGAAGGCATTTGTGGTTGAAAAAAGCACCACCGCTGTGGGCGACTTTAGCGTTCTGGCCCAGAGCAAGCAACTGCAGTTCCTGGACAGTGATGTTTCTCAGGGGCAGACCTATTATTATCGGGTGTGTACCGTTGATTTGGCGGGCAATCATTCCGCTTATGGACCAACAGTTCCGGTCACGGTGCCATTTTTTGATGAGATGCCGTTAACTGCAGTCTTATCCGGCCACTTGGTCCCCGGTGTTTACCGGTTGGCAGAGGATGCGACAATTGCTTCCGGTAGCGTGCTTTCCATTGGCCCCGGCACGTCGATTATTTTTGAGGGTGACAACCGTATTGTGGTGGACGGCATATTGCGTGTTGCCGGTTCAAGCCAGCGTCCAGCGGTTTTTGAGGGCCAGGGGTGGGGGGGGATTGTGGTGACTTCCCGCGGGCAGGCCAAAATAACCGATGCCGTGTTGAAAGGTTGCCGTCCCTGTCTGGAAACCGCTGGTAACGCGGAACTTGAAGCGGTATCCATAAAGGGTGCCCAGGGAGACGGCCTTGTGCTCAAAGACAACGGCATCATGTCACTGAACCATGTCGATGTTTCCGGGTGTGAGCGTGGGGTGGTCATTGCCGGCGGCAAAGGGGCCATCAAAGAGAGTGTATTGAGCGGTAACGGCGTTGGGATGGATATTACCGGTGGGGATGTTGTATTGCATAACAGCAGCCTTTTTGATAATTCCCGGAAGGAATTGCAAACCAGCCGTAAGGTGGTGCTGGAGGGCAACTATCTGGGGGCCGCGGCTGTTGCGGATGTCAAAATGGATGGCGATATCCTGATCAAAAGTTTTCTGGACGCGCCATACCCGCACGGCCGAAAGGTCGTCCTCATGGACGATAAGGCGATTACGCCGGAAGTTTTGGACCGTCGTTTCGAGGATCATAAACAAAAAGGAATTGAGGCGTTTACAAATCGCCGATACGGTGACGCCCACCAGGCACTGGTCGCTGCGCTGGAGATCCGAAAGGATCCTGAAGTGTTTCTCTATCTTGCCTATACGCAAAGCAGTTTGGGCGAAGAGGACAAAATGGCCGATACCCTGGAGCAGGGCATCGCTGCATTCCCTTATGAAGTGCGTCTTTATCAGCTTTATATCAAATACCTGGCTGCCAACGGGCAAAAGGAAAAAGCATTGGGTTTATTGGATCGGGCCATAAAAATGAACCCGGACGATCAGAACCTGTTGTTTATGAAACAGTACATTGGATCCGCGAACCAGTAGCTAAATAGCGGCCAACGTCTAAAACGAAAGTGTCTGGACTCAAGACCGAAACGGATAAAGGTTTCCCCATGAGACGCTTCCTCCTGCTTTTTGGATTGCCGATTGCAATCCTTTTTTTTACCATCTCCACGTATGCCGACATGTCCGCCGAGACCTTGGAAAAGGAGCACTTGGCCAGATATTGCATCAACTACGCCAGTTACCTGATCGATGTGGGCAAGTATCTTGAGGCACTGGAAAACCTCGAAACCGCCGCCGAAACCACCGGGGTAGCCAAAACCAGAACTGACGCGTTGCTGTCCAAGGCCACGCTGCTGGCCTCTTTTCTGGATGCTCCGGAGCAGGCGTTGAAGGTTTACCAGGATCTTGCCCAAGGAGATGATCCGGCAGCTGAAATTGCCGCTTATCGGGAAGGATTTTTGCTTTTTGACCTTCAACGTTTCGAAAAGGCACGTGCCAGCCTTGCCCGATACCGCAAACGATTTCCCGAGGGACGGTTTCGATTTCAGGCCGAAGCGCTTGAAAACGAGATCGCCAGGCAAACGCCGCCTTCCCCCCCGACGCCGCCCACACCCACACCCACACCCACACCCACACCCACTCCAACACCGACCCCGCCACCTACACCTGCACCCACACCACCGCCTGTTGAAAAACCGGAGCCGCCGATGCTGCGTGTGCGTGTGGCCTACACCACGAAGGATGCGCAAATCACGGGTAGTACCTTGGTTTGTGCCAAAGGCGTGGGGTGCAAGCAGCGTTTTACATTGCGGGTCAAAGGGGGGCAATTGCTGGTCAACGGGGTGAATGCACCCACGGTTCCATTGGTCTTCAAGAGTGAACAGCCCCTTACGATTATCACCAATAAAAAAGAGAAAAAGCTGCGCGGACATTTGGTGGCCAGCATTCGAAGTGGCAAATTGCTGGTCAACAATGTGGTTGATATCGAAGATTATCTGCTCAGTGTGGTACCATCGGAAAATCCAGCCTCATGGCCCATTGAAACGCTCAAGGCCCAAGCCGTGGCTGCCCGAACCTATGCGTATTATCAACTGTTGCATCGCAAGACGTGGGCCTACGATCTAGTGGATTATGCCGGTGACCAGGCTTATGGTGGGATGGCCAAAGAACATTCGCGCAGCACCAAGGCGGTCAACGCCACCCAAGGCGTGGTGTTGACCTTTAATGATAAACCCATCCTGGCCATGTTCAGTGCCAACAGTGGCGGCTATACCGCCGATGCCAAAGCGGTTTTTGATCTGTCCAAACCTTACCTGGTTGCCCGGGAAGATCCGGCAAGTCTGCATGGCAGCATGGCCCAGTGGACGCGTAAGTTCAGTGTCACTCAGGTGGTCAGTGCCCTGGCAAAGATAAACATCAAAGCCGACGGGCTGACTGCCATCGAAGCCGCCCAAAGGGGGCCATCGGGGCGCATCATCAAGGTCCGTCTGGTTTTTGCCAATGGGAAACACAAGGTACTACGCAATCGTCCCACCTTGCGCCGGGCGCTCGACCTGCCTGAGATTCTACATGACATTGACAAAGAAGGTGATACCTTTATATTTCATGGTCATGGGTGGGGCCATGGCATCGGGTATTCCCAATGGGGCAGTGCCCACATGGGCAAAGAGAAAAATTACCGGGAGATCCTGGCGTTTTACTATGGTGATGTCAAGCAGGATAAACTGTGGTGATATGATAAAAAAAGATCTATTGCGAATGGGTTGTGATTCCCTAAAAAAGCGTATTGGCCTTTTGTCTAATCGATTCAGGTTGAGACCGGTTCGGGGCGCCATCCTGACGTGGGCCTTGCTACCCATCGTTGTCCTGACTCTTTTGCCTTTGCAGGGGGTGGCTTCCGACTCAACCGAAGATGTGGTCAGGCAGATTATCGAGTTTCAGGAAAAGCTGGCAGGTGTCAATCAACGCATTGAAAAAGAGATGTTGCTCGCCGACCAAGGCCTCGATGCCACAGCAAGCGGCAAGCGGGTGGCCAAACTCCGCGAACTGAAATTCATTTATCAGCGTTTGCTCAATGCGTTAAAGCAAGGCACGAGCCTGGCTGCCGATAAAAATCGCCTGGAAAAGGCGATGGATAGCGGTCAGGCATTTTTGGTGCCCGGGCAAAAACCCTATGCACTCAGCCTTTACGACAGTGTGTTGGACGAAATCGCCGACTTAAATCAAGAACAAAGCCTTTTGCAGGCATCCATTAACAATGCTCAATTAAAATTGGAACAAAGCCAGCAGGAACTTGAAAAGGCACAACAGCGCTGGCGCCGCCTTAAGGAAAAGACAGCCAGCAACCAACCCCAAGGATTCAGCGATGATGTCCAATTGGTCAGTGCCGAACTGGACCGTGAAATCGCCGAGGCAAATGTTGCCCTGGCGCAGGAACGCTTGAACGACTATCAGAACAAAGTCGATCTGGTGTCCCTCAAACAGCTGGCGTCCAATCGCAAGCTGGAAACCATCCGCAACGATCTTGCCTTTGATCCGGCTGCGCTGGATAAGGTCATGGCAGAGATTGACGCCCAGAAAGAACAGGTTGATCAGTATCTTCAAACCGTTATTGATGCGCAGAAACGATTTGAGACCCAGTGGCAAACGGACCAACGGTATGACCAGAAAAGATCCGTCGTTGAGCGGGCACACAGCGCACGCCAGGCATGGCAGCACGCCTACGAAACCACTTTACAACAGACCGAGGAGATGACCCAACTGCTCAGCCGCCAACAGCAGCTATGGCATTATCGGTTCGCACTGCTCAAAGGCGATGTGGCCGTAGATGACCTGAATCTTTGGGAAACCGAAGCCACGACCACGCAGCAGCAGGTTCAGCAGGCCATCCGATCCTACCAAACGATTCAGGTTCGTCTTCAGGCACGCATTGCTGCCGTAGAGAAGGATTATGATCATCTGGATTCAGCGGCAAAAAAGTATGCCACCTACCAGTTGGAGGCCTTCAAGGAGACCAATGCGGTTGGTCAGGTTTATTTTTCAATGCTTCTGGTAACCGAGCAATTGTCTTCACGGCTATTGGATGAGATCAATATCCAAGACCGTCCTGTCTCGCTTGGAGACAGGATTTCCGACGCCGGATCACAATTCAGTGTCCTGTGGAATTTCGAACTGTGGGTTATCGATGAGCATGGCGTGACCGTGGGCAAGGTTGTCACCGCATTGGCCATTTTGATTATCGGCGTTTTTCTGATCAAGCGGGCCACCCACTTTCTTGCCGGGCGGATGGAAAAGTCCAAGTTGGGACTGAGCAGCGCCGCGGCTGTAGAAAAGCTGATGTTCTATTTGGGATTTTTGCTGGTGCTGCTTTTTGCCCTGAATACCGTCAATATCCCGTTGACGGCCTTCACCTTTTTGGGCGGTGCATTTGCCATTGGTGTTGGTTTTGGTGCCCAGAATCTGATCAACAACTTTATCAGTGGTTTCATTATCATGGCCGAGCGGCCGATTAAAATCGGCGACATTCTTGAAATTGATGGTCAATGTGTACGGGTGCAGGAAATCGGCGCCCGGTGCACCCGGGTGAGAACCGGGCAAAACGTCCACATCCTGATGCCAAACAGTAGCTTCCTGGAAAAGGATATCATCAACTGGACCCTGTCGGACACACGCATCCGGACCAGTGTCGTGATCGGTGTGGCCTACGGCTCTCCCGTAGAACAGGTGACCGAATTGCTGATGGAGGCTGCGGAAAAAATAGAGCGGATTAGAAAAACACCCAAGCCATTTGTCGTTTTCGATGAATTTGGGGATAATGCTCTGATTTTTGAAATCTATTTTTGGATTCTGGTTGAAAACGTGATTGAAAAAAAGAAAATCGCCAGTATGCTTCGTTACGAGATCTATGCACTTTTTAATGCGCACGACATTGTCATTGCTTACCCGCAACGAGATGTCCACCTGGATACCATCACCCCCTTGAAGATTCAATTGTTGGATTCGGTCGGCAGAAAGGAATGAAATGATGGGCGGTTTTTTTAAAGGGCTATCGGTATTCTTTTTAATCCTTCTGACAGTCGGCCAAGTGCGTGCCGATCAGACTGCCAGTAAGTGGGTCTCGTTGCATGTCGACTCAAAGGAGCAAATCAGAAAGATCATTCAATCCGAGGTGGAACGGCGCCAAGGTTTTTCGACCAAAGACGAAGACAAACTGATTACATCGCTGGTGGAAGCGGAACGGCGGAAAGAGGCCTCCGCCTACAAGGCTGCCGTTGAAGCGGCGACCAGTGAATATCGACGGGCCAAAAAACGGCTGGATGGTCTGGAGGGGCAATTTCAGGAGGCGTCCTACGATTTTGAAGAACTGAACAAAACGGTTCTCAACATCAACACCACGATGGCAAATATTGATAATCAAATTGCCCGCTATCAAGATGATAAAAAACGCCAACAGGATAGTTTACGCAAGTGGCTGAAAACAAAAAAGCAGGGAGAAGTGGCGGTTGCGGTGATTTACACCAGGGGATTTCGTGACACCGCCCATGAATTGGAAAGCCTGGCCGATCAGGTATCGGCACCCCTGATGGCCAGACACATGGGAACCTATATCCAGTCTCGCAGCAATATCCTGAACAATGTGTTGACCAAGGATTTCATCCGGGCCGTCGAAGAGGGAACGGCCAAATGGAATCGTGATGAACCGCTTTTGTTTGCCCTGATGAAAGGCCCCCAGGGAACGACCTACCTGCGGATCAAACGCTATGAGCTTTATCCTTATCAAGCGCCGGATAGCAAAACCAGTAAAACCGTTCGTTCAGGCAAGGATGCCAAGGCGCGCATTCTGACTTCCATGGACGATTTGAAAGCATTTCTAGCCGTGAACAATTTTTCTTCTTCCGGCTATAATTTCGGCCGTGTGGAAAGCATTTTAAAGGACATCGACCTGATCAACCGCCAGGCGGAAGAAGATCATAGAGAACAACTGATCTCTTTTAGTGAACGGATCGAAAATTATGAGCGGAAGATCGCCAGTGCGCGGAAAGACAAGGAGTTCCAGCGCAGAAATTTAACGGGTAAACAAGAAAAGTTGGCGCTGGCAAAAAAAGATCTTGAAGTGCTGCGGCTGAAAAAAGAATCTGCCCAGATGGCTTTTCAGGACGCCCAGACGACCTTGCAGGAGAAAAAACGGGTTCATGAGTCAATCATCATAAAAACTAGCCTGGTGACGGTCAAACGATCTCAAACCCCTGCCGAAGCATCGGCTGAAGCCGTCAGCGAGGGCTTGAAGGATGTGCTGAATGACGCCCGATTGCAGCATTCCAGTTCCACCACCGATGTGGTGGGGGGAAAACTCGTGGCTGAAGATCAAACCCAGTCGATGACCGATGCGCGGATTCTGGCCTTGTGTCCGATTTCTTTTCTCAATGAAGGTGACGCCATCCGTGTTAAAATGGCATTCCGGGTTCGAACGGTGCTCGACGACCAGCCGGTAACGGCGAAGACGGCAACCGGCAAAGTGACCCGATCGTCTTGGATGGTGGGCAAGACATCCCCCAGTTCATCAGTCAAAAAGCCAAGCAATGGTTCGGATCATAAAAGCCCGAGTATAAGTAAAACCAAACCGGAGTCCGGAGGGATCGATGTTGCGGCCAGAACCCCTGCCGATACCCAGCCCATACTTACCCGCCAGCCGCCTGGCGGTTCCAAACCCATCATGTCCGCCGAGGCATTGGCCTGTGTGTTTGACCTTCAAAAAGTCGACCGATCCGGTAAGAATCTGATTTTTTATGTAAGAGCCACCAATACCCACACGAAAACCCAATATTTGTTATTTTACGATGAAACTTGCGAATGTGATCGATCGATGATCACCGATGCTAAAGGCAAGCCCGTTAACGTCAGCAATATCTATCTGTGGCAGGATGATAAAAAGACCAGTGTGGTTGATGCCCATCGCGGACTGGCCATGGAGCCGGGAAAACACCTTGATATCGAACTGGTGTTCGATTACACGCCAAATGCAAAAACACTGGTGATGAAGCCCATCATTGGTACCCGTACAATTTTTTATCGCTGGTGGTCCGAGGATGTAACGTTTAAGAACTTTGATTTGCCCTGATACGGTTTCTTCGGGAAAACGTGAAAACAAGCGCTTATCAAACGATTAATTTGCTGTGTTGTTGCCTAAAGGAAGCATTATGTCCAAACCAGTACTTTTCATTTTTTTATTATGGTGTTGCCTGGTGCCAGGAATCGTTCTTGCCCAAGGCGCAAAAAACCAGTCCCAGGCATCCATTATTCTGACGACCGAGGGCGAGGCCTGTCTGGGACAAGAGCACTCGCGCGAGGAGACCGTCAAACTGGCCCATGCCCACGCCAAACGGGCCGCCACTGAAAATGCCAAGACCCATGTGACCAGTGAATCCTCCGTACTGGAAGGCCAACTTCTGGATGATCTGATCGCCTCCTACGCCAAGGCGTCGGTGCGGGTCATCGAAGAACTGGAGAAGGCGTGGTTTCAAACCCAGCCTGAAACCGGCTTTGTTGATTCATGCTATCGGGTCAAGCTCAAAATGGAAGTGATTCCAATGCCGATGGAAACGGGCTCCAAGCCCGATGGTAACACAGAATCGGCCCTGATGAATCCCAAGGCGCCGCTTGCCGTTGAACTGTGGACAGACAAGGACGTCTATCACATCGGCGATACAATGGTTTTTTATTTTCGGGGCAATAAGCCGTTTTACGCGCATGCGGTTTATCGTGACGCAAACGACAACCTGATCGAGGTCACGCCCCATGACCGTTCCCGGTACTACTCAGGCGGCGTAATTTACCAGATCCCAGACGCCAAAGATACGTTCACGCTGAAGATCACACCGCCCGTGGGTAATGAGCATCTGATCCTGTATGCGTCGACCCAGCCCATGGCAGGCTATTCCGGCCAGGCGGCCGGAGGGATGCTGGTGATCAACCAACCGGCCAAGCCAATGGGGGTCGCCACCCGGGGGTTGACGGTCCTACAAACATCAGAAACCGGAAGCCAGGGGGCAAAAGCCGAGTTTGCCGAGGTCAAGGCTGCTGTTCGAGTTGAGTAGGCCCCAGCTTATGCAACCAGGGGGTAGACATGCACGGCGTGCTTGAATCGATGCCGTTCAAGCTCTCGAATCGGTGCTGAGATACTTGCGACACCCCTGTAGACTGGAGAGTTTGGGAAAGTCCAGCTCGGAGATCTTTCCGCCGGTTTCCTCCTGCAGTTTAACGATAAATTTGAGAAAATCAACAGAATCGAATTCGAACTGATCACGAAAAGGCAATTCAGCTTGGAGTTTATCCAGGGGAACTTCTGGGGCGACCTGTTTGATCGAGTCTAATATGATCCGATCAACATCTTTGTTTCGCATGTTGGTTCCTTTTGATGAAGCCGTCCAAAAGGCGGCGGGTTTCAAGTTCATCAGGCACTAAAGCGCAAGCGACACTTCGGTAACCCCCGGATCATCCGGAGCACGGCGCCGCTTGAAGCCCAGTGCGTTACATAGGGCCAGCATGGAACGATTGTCATTAAGCACTTCACCAAAAATATGGCGAATGCCACGTGTGCGTGCATAGTCGAGAATGCGTCGCATGAGCATGGGGCCCAGCCCAAGACCGGTTTTTTCCCTGCCCAACAAAATGGCGAACTCCGCTTTCTCGTTATCCGGATCGGCACAGAATCGGACCACGCCGAATAAATCGCCTCCCCGGGGCTTATCTTTATCAGTCAACACTAAGGCCATTTCACGATCATAGTCGATCTGAGTCAAGCGGGCGGCCAAGTCTTTGGACAGCAATTTCATGGGATGCAGAAAACGAAGGCGGATATCTTCGGGTGGCAGACTGGCGAAAAGCCGCTGAAAAGCCGGTTCATCTTCGGGCCGAATAGGCCTGAGCAACATCGGTTGTCCGTCGGGCAGCTCAATTGTTTGTTCGAGTTCCGCAGGATAGGGACAGATAGCCAAGTGCCGACCGGCCAGTTTGTTAACCGGTTGGATCCGCAAACGAGCATCCAATGCCAATGCCCCGGCACAGTCGCATAAAAACGGATTAATGTCCAGCGTTAGTATTTCGTTAACGTCACAAACAAGTTGAGAAATCTTAACCAAGGCGACGACAATCTGCTCCACATCCACTCGCGGAACGTCCCGGTAACCCGCCAGCAGGCGAGAAATTTGTGTGCTTCGAATCATCTCGCGGGCCAGATTCATATTCAGTGGTGGCAATGCGATGGCGCGGTCCATAATGACCTCGGTGGCGGTACCGCCATGCCCGAAGAGCAGTACCGGCCCGAACTGGGGATCGACATGCATCCCCAGAATCAGTTCATGGGCATGGTCTTTATGAATCATCGGCTGAACGCTGAATTGAAGTGGAAGGGTACCGGTTGTGGCCTGATCTTTCAGATGCTTCTGCATCCAGGTTGCCCGCTCCTGCACGGCATCGGGGGTTTCCAGGCCCAGGGCCACGCCACCGACATCTGATTTATGAACGATGGCAGGGGAAAGCGCCTTCAGTACCACCGGACCGGCTATTTCCGAAGCCAGGCGCGCCGCTGCTTCAGGGGTGTCTGCAACCCTTGTCGGCACCACTGGAATATCATAGGCTGACAGCACCGCTTTGGCTTCGGTTTCCAAGAGCCATTCGCGTTTTTGGGCCAGTGCCCTGTCAATGATGCTGTGCACCGCCTCTATGTCTGGCGTAAATGCCTTGGGGATGTCCTGCGGTACTTCCATGAGCATGGCCTGGCTACGCTGAAAACGTACCATCTGCATGAATCCCCGTACGGCTTTGGTCGGGGTTTCATAGGTGGGGATGCCTTGCTCCCGAAACATCTGCCGTGCCTCTTCGGCCGGGCCTTCACCAATCCAGCAGGCGAGCACACCGCACCGGCGGGTATATGGGGATCGCTGTTTGACTGTTTTAAGGACTGCCTGGGCCGCATCAAGGCTTGAGCCGATGGCCGTGGGGCAATTCATCACCAAAACAGCGTCTACACCAGGATCTTCCATAATTGCATTGAGCGCCTCTGAGTAGCGCTCGGGCGTGGCGTCACCAATGATATCCACGGGGTTGCCATGGGACCAGGTGGACGGCAATGCCGCATCCAAGCGATCCATGGTGGCCTCGGACAGTTCAGCCAGGGTCCCTTGGCGATACATCAATGTGTCGGTGGCCATGACTCCGATGCCGCCGCCATTGGTCAACAGGGCCAGCCGGTTACCGGTGATCGGCTGCAGCATTCCTAAGGTGGAGACGGCATCGAAGAGGGCTTCCAGATCATTGACCCGCAGAATCCCCGCACGTTTGAATGCCGCCTCGTACACAGCGTCGCTGCCGGCCATGGCGCCGGTGTGGGAGTTGGCAGCCGAGGCGCTCTGGCGGTACCGTCCAGCCTTGACGACAATAACCGGTTTGATGCGGGCTGCCGCGCGGGCTGCGGACATGAACTTGCGGGCATGGGTAATGGACTCGATGTAAAGCAAAATTGCGCGCGTGTGGTTATCGGCGCCGAGGTGGTCGAGCATGTCGCCGAAATCCACATCGGCCATGTCGCCCAGGGATACCAGATGCGAAAAGCCGATCCGCCGGTGGGTGGCCCAGTCCACCACCGTGGCCAATAGGGCTCCGGACTGGGCCACAAAAGCCAGTCGGCCGGGAAGGGGCTGGATGTGGATAAAACTGGCATTGAGACCTATGCGCGGCAGCATCAGACCAAAACAGTTCGGACCGACAATACGCATCAGATGAGGCCGCGCCGCTTCGAGCATGGCGTTGCACAGGGCCTGGCCCTGGGCACTACCCCCCTCACCGAAACCGGCGGTGATCACCACGGCGGCCTTGGTGCCGCGGGCGCCCAATTGGGCGATGATATCGGGTACGGAATCCGGCGGGGTGGCGATAACCGCCAGATCCGGGGCGTTGGGCAGGCTGGCCACATCCGTAAAACAGGGATGGCCGTTAATTTCGGATCGCCGGGGATTGACCAAGTAAACCTCGCCCTGAAATTCGGCGGCAAAGATGTTGTGCAGGGCCACCGCACCAACGGTGCGTGGCTTGGCACTGGCACCAATCAGGGCCACCGATGAGGGGTTGAAAGCAAAATTGAGGTTGCGTACACTCATTGGCTTGTCCTTTTCAACTAGGCCTTGATCCATTTGCATCGCAGATCTTCGTTGTTATATTCAGCAAGCCCCATGCCAGGCTATGCCAAGAAGAAAATCCCAATAAACAGGTAGATTATGAAATGAATGGCCAAGGGCCGATCGCCCCACTGTAAAAAAATCCGCCAGGGTGTAAAGATGATGTTGCAGTCCTTGCATGAAACGAAAGCGCGCTAAGAGCCTGTTCAGCCTGCTCAACGAAGTTTCCGGCGGATAATTTTCCCGGCCTGATTTTTAGGCATGCTGTTGGTAAAGACGATTTCCCGTGGTGCCAGGGCCGGCCCCAACCGTTGCCGTGCAAAGGCCATGATTCGTCTACACAGACCCCGATCCGGACTGACGCCCGGATGCAGGCGGATGGTTGCCCTGACCTGTTGGCCGAGGGTATCGTCGGGCACGCCGACTACACCGGCCTCATAGACATCCGGATAATCCAGCAGAACGCTTTCCACTTCAAAGGGGCTGACCAGATGGCCGGCTGTTTTGATCATGTCGTCAACCCGTCCCACAAACCAGAAGATGGCGTCGGCATCGCAGCGGACCAGATCGCCGGTCAGATACCAGTCGTCTCTGAACCGCTTCTGGTAGCGGTCGGTATTCCCGATCAGGTGCCGAAACATGCTTGGCCAGCCGGCACGAAAGGCCAGTTCACCGATTTCTCCAGGCGCGCAGCGTGTTGCCTTGCCGGTGGACGGGGGGCGATGCAGCACCGCAGTCTGGATGCCGTCGACACATTTTCCCATGGCACCCGGTTGGGGGGGATCTTGGGGATGGTTGGCAATCATGATCCCACCGGTTTCAGTCTGCCACCAGGTGTCCCGAATCGGAATCCCCAATGCGTCCTGGCCCCATTTTACCGCTGCAGCGTGCAGAGGCTCGCCCACGCTGAAGATCAGGCGCAGGGCGCTCAGGTCGTATTCCTGGCAGGCGGACAGCGGCAGGGTCATCAGGCGCCGCAGGGCCGACGGTGACGTGTACCATATGTTTATGCGCTCTTTGGAGAGGATTTGCAGCCAGCGACTGGCGTCAAAGTCGGCCTCGTCGAGGATGGTGGTGACCCCGGCCATCAGCGGGGCCAGAAAACCATACACCACACCGGTTACCCAGCCCGGATCGGCCGTGCACCAATAGATGGCTGGAGGCATCAGATCAAGCACCTGACGGGCGGTGGCCAGATGGTGCAGGGCCGCGGCATGGACATGTACGACACCCTTGGGCATTCCCGTGGTACCACTGGTAAAATGGATCAGGGCCGGTGTTTCCGGGTCGGTCGGCGGCATCGTGAATGTATCGCAAGATTGATCCATGAGACCTTGCAGGTTTTTTACATTTTGCTTTTCATCATCAGGGCCGTCGATGAGCAGGATGTGGGCCAGGTCCGTCAGCCGTGGTCGCAGGTCATGAATTTTGGCATACTGACGCTGTGTGGTCACCAGCACGCTAGCCCGACTGGCAGACAGGCGGTGCAGGATCGGTTCAGGCCCATAGGATGCGTACAAGGCACAGAATACGGTTTTGGCTTTTAAGGCGCCCAGGGCGGTCAGATACAACTCCGGCACCCGATTGCACAAGGTGGCGACCACCTGCCCTGGAACCAGCCCCAGGCCTTTGAGGGCATTGGCAACCCGATTGCTGTCCCGCTCGAGTTCGGCAAAGGTCCACTGCCGCGTTTGGGATGTGCTGGAAAGCCAGCGCAGGGCCACGTGATCCTGATTCGGGCCACAGGCGTGGCGGGTTACGGCGGCATCGGCCATGTTCAGGCCGGGTCCGGATGCCTTTTGCGCCAGTTCTGTGCGGATGCTTTGCCAGGGAGCGCCGACGGCCGCTGCCTGCAACAGGGGCGAGGGCAAAAGGTGGCTTTGTTTTTTTTCCTGATGTCGGTCCGCCTGTTTCTCCATGGTTCGGATTTCCATCCTTCAGGTTGGGGTGCCTGCCCATTGCCCATCCAGAAATGACCCGTTCTCCTGATTCTGGATCGGCACTGCCCATCAACCGTAGTGTGACACATATTTTTCAGGCAATCCATATGCCATGTCAAAGTCTTTTCAGTGGAATCAAAATATAATTATAATTCAATGGGTTAGGAAGGTAAAAAATCAAGTCGGCCCCGTTGCGTTGTAAAAAAAACCGGCACCTTGTAAAGTGGTATTCTATCTATTTTAAAGTCGATTTCATCCTTCATTTGACATTTGGGCGTTGGCATTTGGCATTTTTCCACTTTCGGAAATAGTGCTTGTTCAGCAGCGGCCTATTTTTGATTTTACTTGCGATTGCCCTGGGGTGTTTAGAATTTCGTGTTGACAACTCCTGATTGAGCCGATATATTCCGAAAAAACGATATGGAGAAGATGATGAAAGAATTTATCCGTGTCATGAAGGCGCTTTCCGACCCCACCCGGGTGAAAATACTGAAAATATTGGAGCGTCGTTCCATGTGTGTTTGCGAGCTGCAGACCGCTTTGGGCAGTGCCCAGTCCACTACCAGCAAGCATTTGAAAATACTTGAAGATGCTGGTCTGACGGCATCTCATAAGGACGGATTGTGGGTCAATTATACGTTGGCCGATGGCCGTCAGAGTGCCTATGCGGCATCGGTATTGGGGAATCTGCGCCACTGGCTCAATGATGAGGCCGAGATTTCCGAGCTTATGGAAGGGATCGACACCATCGATCGTTTCGAGATTCTGAATAAGAACTAAATTTTTTTATCCTTTATATATGAGTAAATCACGATATATAAAATTTATGTCCCGCCCATGCATAATGGGGAACATAAAATGGGGAGTAAATGAACATGAGTGAAACGATTTCCATGACCCCATCCGGTCAAACGGTGAATGACACCATCGAATCTGAGGAGCCCAGCCTCATCGACTGGCGGGACATGTGGAAACCCCTGGCCTGGATCGTGGGTGGTTTTCTGCTGTTCTTTTTTCTGCCGGTGGACAGTGGCCGTTTTACCGGGGCGGTGATCGAGTCCCTGGCCCTGGCCAAGTGGTATGCAAAGGAGCATGTGCTGTTATGTCTGGTGCCGGCTTTTTTTATTGCCGGCGGGGTGGGCGTTTTTGTCTCCCAGGGATCGGTGATGAAATATCTGGGCGCCGGCGCCAGCAAGATACTTTCCTACGGGGTAGCCAGCGTCTCCGGATCTGTGCTGGCGGTCTGCTCCTGCACGGTATTGCCGCTTTTTGCCGGCATCTGGAAACGGGGGGCGGGCCTGGGGCCGGCCATCGCTTTTCTTTACTCGGGGCCGGCCATCAATGTGCTGGCCATCATCCTTACCGCCCGCATTTTAGGCCCGGACATTGGTGCGGCACGGGCCGTGGGTGCGATTTTTTTCAGCGTGATCATCGGGTTGTTCATGCACCTGATGTTCAGGCGCGAAGAAGAGGCCAATGCTGCGTCCGCCATGTACATGCCCACGCCCGAGGTGGAGCGCCCCTTGTGGCAGACCACCCTTTTGTTTGCCGCCATGGTGGGGGTGCTGGTGTCCGCCACTTGGGGGCGGCCGGCACAGGCAGGCAGTTTCTGGTCGGCCGTGTTTGCCGTCAAGTGGCTGCTGGCCGGTGGCTTTGCGCTCCTGCTGGGTATTCTGATGGTCCGCTGGATGCACGTGAAGCTTTACAAACTGGTTCTGGCCGGTGTGGTGGTGCTGGTGCCGGCGCTGATGGTGCCGCAATATCCGTTGATCGCCTTTTCCGTGGGACTGATCGCTTTTACGACTCTGCTGACTACCACCCGGGGTGAAACTGAATCCTGGTTTACGGCATCCTGGGACTTTGCCAAGCAGATCATGCCCCTGCTTTTGGCCGGTGTGCTGGTCGCCGGCCTTTTGCTGGGCCGCCCCGGTGCCGAAGGCCTGATCCCTTCAGCGTTGATCAGTTCTCTGGTGGGGGGTAACAGCCTGTGGGCGAATCTGTTTGCCTCGGTGGTGGGCGCGTTCATGTATTTTGCCACGCTTACCGAAGTGCCCATTTTGCAAGGGCTTATCGGTGCGGGCATGGGCAAGGGACCGGCTTTGGCCCTTCTGCTGGCCGGTCCGGCGCTCAGCCTGCCCAACATGCTGGTCATCCGTAGCGTGTTGGGAACCAAGAAGACTGTGGCCTTTGTGGCCTTGGTGGTTGTCATGGCCACTATCAGTGGTCTTATTTTTGGTGGTTTGGTAACGAGATAGAAAACAAGGAGTAAGAAATGGATATCAAAGTATTGGGACCCGGATGTGCTAAATGTGAGAAGACGGAAAAAATCGTCAGGGATGCGGTTGCCGAAAGCGGTGTGGTGGCAAATGTTGAAAAGGTGACCGATGTCATGGAAATCGCCGGATACGGGGTGTTCGGCACACCGGCCGTGGTCGTGGATGGCGATGTCAAGTGCGTGGGTAAAATTCCCAAGAAGGCTGATGTCCTCGGGTGGATCAAATAGCGAGCTGCACAAAAGGATCGATAGCCGAAAAGGAGATACCACCATGCGGATGTTAGCCGAATTTTTCCCTGAATTTGCCGAAATGCTCGATGAAATGGATGCCCTTTATGCCCAGAAACGGAGCATTGACGAAAAAACCTACCAGAATATCATCAGTTGTGACTGCCAGAAATAAAATGGGCATGGCCCAGGGGAAAGGTCATGCCCCAGTAGGAGATCCAGAGCAGGGCAGATGGAACTGTTCAGTACTGTGGGGTACAACGCCCCTCAGTGCTGACTATATCGGCGACGAGGTCGGTAAGCTAAAGTCCTTTTTTGGATAGATGGACCCCAAATGGGGTTTCAAGTGTTGTATGGATAAATAATTATAGTATTTTAGAAACTGTATCCAATGGAAAGATGAAACCGGCCGGCCGATTCATTCTCTTCGCGGTCTAGCTTGTGGCCGTACAGCAGCCCCATGGGACCAATGGGAGTGATGTAACGCAGGCCCATTCCGACGGAAGATCGGAATCCATTTGATCCGTCTTCCGATGGGGTGTTTTGAACGCTGCCCATGTCAAAAAAGGTCGTCAGTTCGAAATTCATTCCCAGATCGATACGCGCTTCTAAACTGCCAACCACGGCCCGCTTACCACCGACGGGATCCCCATTGGCATCGTAGCACAGCAGATTTTCCTTGTACCCGCGCACATCTTGGATACCGCCCAGATAAAAGAGCTGGTCGTCGGGCACCTCGTTGGTTCCGCCATAGGAAATGACCTGGCCGAACCGTGCCAGGCTGGCGAAAGTAATGCGTTCAATGGGCGTCAGATAGTAACGGGTATCAAGTTGGTAGCGTACGAAATTGTCCACTTGCCTTTGGATTCCCTTGGAGATGTCTATGCTCAAAGACGACAAAACCCCCCGTGTCGGCCTTACGAACGAATCGCGGCTGTCGTAGCGTATGTAAGGGGTGGTTACAACAATCGTACGGGTGTCTTCTTCGGTTTCGTCCGTGGACTGGCCGTCGACACTGAACTGATCCCTTTTTTCCAGACGGAAACTCAGCGCCGTGGTCCAATGATCGCCCCATTCTTTGCCAAATGAAAGCGTGCCGCCGGTGGTACGGGTTCCGAACGGCTGGTTAAACTCGGTCAACTCCTCGTGAAAGGCGCCGATGCTGGCCGTGATGTGGGTCCCTATAAACCGCGGTTCGGTCAAGCGGGTTTCCAGGCGAAATCCGGTTTCGCTGATTTCACCACCGGCCCAAAGATCCTTGTTCAGGCCAAAGAGGTTATGATCGCCGATTTTCGCGCGGCCATAAAAACCGCTGTCCGACTCATAACCAAGACCTATCTGGGTATAGTAAGGTTTGGCTTCCTCGATATCCACAAACTGGTAGACCGTTTCGGCCTTCTCCTTCAATCCGATTGTACGATAGCTGACATCATGGAAAATAGCCAGATCCCTGAGGTTGCGCTGGCCGTCGTGCAGGGATCGCAGTGAAAGCGGTGTGCCGGGTTGAACCTCCAACTCACGGCGGATCACATGCTCGGCCGTCCGCAGGTTGCCGGATATGAATATATCACCCAGGGTGACCCGGGGCCCTGGGTCGACGTGATATTCGATGTCTGCCTGGGTGCGGCCGGTGTTGACGGCGGCGCTGGCTTCCACCGCCACATGGGGATACCCTTCTTCAGAGACCAGGCTGGAAATGGTTTCCTTGTCTGCATCCAGCGCGGACTGACGAAACGGCTGACCGGTTTGGTGGGCCAGAGCGGGTTTGATTTTCGCCGACGAATCCGCGGTGAGCCCCGTGATGACGATGGAACCGACCAGGGTCTGAGGTCCCTCCTCAATGTTCAGGGTCACGTTGGCCTGAGTTTTATCCTGGCTAAGATTGACCGTTGAATTCACATCTCGCTCCTGGAAGCCTTGCTGCATATACAAGGTGGTCACCGCGTAAACATCTTCTTCCAGGGTTTCGGGCACATAGGCGCCATCGTGAAACAGGTTGGGGGGGCGGGTCAGTAATTGTTTTTTTATTTTTTCTTCTTCAATGCGCTGGTTGCCGGCGATGTCAACGGTTTCGACCTTTGTCTCCGCCCCCTCCTGGATGACAAACTGTAATTCGTACGTTTCCAACTGTGTATCGGGTACCTGGTTTTTCTCCACCTTGATATGGGGCTCGAGAAATCCGGCTTCACGATAGCGTTGTTTGATATTTTTTACACTCTTTCTGATCCCTAATTGTCTGCGGTTGCCGTTTGAATAAAGGACCAAATCCTTTTTTAGGGTCAGGTCCCAGAAACGCTTGTTACCAAGAAAACTCACCGTGTAACGGGGACCTTCTTTTATTTTTACAATTACATCCACATGCCGGCCGTCGTTGGCAAGCGATTTCTGGGCGGTTAACTCGGCATCGAAAAATCCTTTTTCACGGTAATATTTCAATAGGTTATCTGTGTCTTTGTCCAAGCGGTACTTGCTGAATCGACCGCCGGGCAACAGCGAGGCGCGCCAAATACGCATGTGTAGTTTGAGCATGGTCGCTGAAATGCCTTGGCGGCCATCGAAGGTCAGGGTGCCCAATCGATAGTGGGCCCCTTTTTGGATGTCGACAACAAGAACCGTGTTTTCGTCCTTTTCCCGGGGCTGGGTCTGAATCGATACATAAGGGGCGATATAGCCTTCTCTTTTATAGCGTTTGACGATGGCTTTGGTTTGTTCGGAAAGATCTTTCTCCGTGTATGGATCGCCCGGATAAAGGGTCATCTGGTTAAGAATATCGGATTCGAAAAGGGGGTAGTTGCCCTGAATTCGGATATCCTTGATGTATTTATAGGGCGTTAAGGTGTACACCAGCCGTTCGCCCTGGGATGTGGTCTGTGAATCCACATGGATGGCGGAAAACCGATGGCTGAGCCGGATGGCATCAAGGGATGCGTCGATGGCGTCTGGAGTGATGGTATCTCCGGGCTGCAGAACAATCAAGCGACGGGCCAGATCCTCATAAAACGCTTGGCGGTTGGACGGCGCGTTAATCTTTACCTGAATATCACTGATTTTTTGATCGGTGCTGTCCGGCATGGCGGCATTGGTTGCCGGCGCCACCTTTTGGGCTGCCGACAGACCAATGGCGGGAGCCAGGAGAATTGCCAGGGTGATCACCCAAAAAACGATCCGATTTACCTTTTCAGCCTGATGCATGCGTGGTCTTACCTGAATTCAATGCGGAATACAAACTCCGAGCCGTAAATGCCTTTGCTGTCCTGAAATCCGCTGACCAAAATATTGTCAAGCAATTTGTATTCCGATATGGCCCGTTGGATGATTTCACCATCTTTGGATTCCACGGCATATTTAACGGTCATGCGATCAGATAAATGCTTGCCCACGGTAACCGTCACGCTACTGGCTTCCTCATCGTCATCGCTGTTGCCGTTTTCCTCCACCTGCAAGATATCGATTCCGGTGCTTTTTTTTATATCATCGCCAAATGTGTCGGCGATCAATTCCGCCATGATCTGACCGGTGCTGAGTTTTGATCCACCTTCCCCGGCAGTCAGTTCACGGCCGGTTTTTCCAAAGAGGACCAGTGACAGAATGTCCGAATCGGTCTCGGACGGATTCGATGAGAGCTTGAGATCCAGGTTGTCCGGCTTGCCTTTGATGGTCAGGGTGATTGTCCAGCTTCGGATCTGGGTCTCGCTGACAATATCGATCTCGGCTTCGGTTTTGTATGGATTGACAAAATCAATGACGCCTTTGGTGACCTCAAACGTTTTTTTCTGGAAGGTGACAGTACCTTCTTTGACCTGGGCCCGGCCACTGACGATGGGCCGAGCCAGCGTGCCGCCAACTTGCAAATCCGGGCTGATTTCAAGCTCAGCCAGGTTGTTTTCCACTTCAAAGGCCTGACGGTGGCGGATGGCGATGTCCAGGTTGACCGTATCGAAGTACGGGATTGTCAGCGGTTCGGTGGTGGGGGTGACCTGGCGCTGACGTTCAGTGGCCGCCGTAGCCAGTTTCAACAGGTTGATTTTGACATCTTTGTAATAAAGGCCCTCAAGGACAACAAGTTCTCCTTTGGCTTCGGCAATTCCGTCACGTCCCGTAATACCGATGTCGGTGTTGAGCAGCAGCGAAAGGGTGTCGGGAATCTCTAACGGAAGCGCTTTGGCGCCCATTGCCAGGTTGACGTCCTTGGGGACGAAATGTTGATGATTGACCGTTCCATCCAGGGTGAAAGATCCGGTGTCCAAAAATCCCTTCACATCTTTGACTCGGATGGTACTGTCGGTCAGCATAATCTGGCCATTGAGATCATGAAGTTTTTGAGTGATGCCAGGCACCACCATGGCAATGCTTTCCAGATCGACACGGGCATCGAACAGCGGAAAATCCGTGCTGCCGGAAAAACGCCCATCCAGGGCCACGATGCCGGCGGCATCACTTAGCTCCGGATTGAAGGCACCGGCAGCGGCCAGGGGCAGACGCCCGTTGACGGCCATATTTAGCTGGCCGTCAAGCTGGGCATCTCCCTGTATATTCAGTTTTCCTGTGCTTAAAATAGCCATTTCAAATTCGGGGATGGATAGTTTCCCGCCATCGAAGTGCATGTGAATCTGATTTGTTTTTACCAGGGAAATGTTTCGCGAGAGCAGATGCAGCGAGTCGACGTCCACCGTTGCCTTGGCATTGCGTGCATCCTGGATGTTGCCGGCGGCCTTTACCTGACCGGACAGTTTGCCATGGATATCAGGTATGCCGGCCGCTTTGAAATACGTTGCCGTTTCGGTATTGTCAAAATCCAGATCGATATGGAAATCACCCTGCCGCAAATCGCAGGTTGCATCCAAGATGGCATTGAGGTCGCCCTTGGCCTTGGCTTGCATGTCATGCAGGCTATAGGAAAGGTGCATGTCGTCCAAGGCTTCGTCATTGATGGTCACCTCAGATAGGGTCAGATGGCCTTCAATGTCGGGGTTTTGTATATTCCCCTCGGCCGTAGTGACCCCTTGCAGCTTGCCGTTGCCTGGCACGCGGTCCTTCAAATGCTGAATATTGGAAAGGGAGATTCCATCTGACTTGAGTTGGATCGCCATGGTCCGATCCAGTCCCACCCAACCGCTGGTGGTGATTTTCTCTTTGGGTGCAACCCCTGCCACCAGCCGGTCGATCCATAATTTGCGCTGGTACAACCGACTGTCCAAGGTAAACAATGACACCGGCTGACCGGCAATATCAATATCTTCACCATTGATGGCAATGGTTCCTTGGGGATCATTGATCTGGCCGGTCAGGGCCGCCTGCAGGGTGAAATCACCGTTGGCCTGATCAATAAAATCCCCTGGATTTAAATGGTCGGCGCTGGCATCGAAGGAAAACGACGGATCCTGCACGGGTGTCATGGATCCAGGGACCAACAATTGGAGCTGGCCGCGGGCGGTGAGGACGGAGGCATGATTGGTCAGATCCAGCTGATCCATGGTAACCGTGCCGTTGTCCCAACGCAGGCGGGCATCCACGTGGCCGATGGTGGCGGCCTTACTGGTCAGGGATGTTGCTTTAAGGGTCAGTGCGCCTTGCAGTGCCTTCAAAGGACCGCTTACCGTCAGCCGCCCATCCAGTGTGCCATGAACAGGTGGCGAATCCATGAAATCAGCGACCGAAAAGGAGGTGATGTCAACGGCGGCGGCGTTGTCGTAATCCGGATCGATTTGATTGTCCCGTAAGCGCAGCCGGCCGCTGCCTTGAATGCGGGATTTTCTGTTTTCCAGCGTCAGTGTGGATAGGTCGATAATACCGTCCTGATCCATATTCAGATCGATGAGAAGATTGCCCAGGCGGTAGGTTTCAACACCCAAGTTGCGGGTTGACAGGCTCAAAGACAATTGCGGCTGATCGAGGCTGCCGTCTGCCTGAATTCTTGCCGTGCAGGCACCGCTCGCCCATGGGACACCCACCACGGCCAGGGCATGGGAAAGATCCGGGGCGTTCAACGCAAGATCCCCGGCCAGTGTGCGCTCGTTCACATCCATGCGACCCGTACCGGACAATTTGAGACCATCGGTGTCGGCATTCAGTTGATCGATGAAAATTTTGCCCTGGTCCATTGTTCCCGATACCTTCAGATCCGTATCCACCGGCCGGTCCATGCCCGGGGCCAGCAGATGGCGTCCTTTTGCATCCAGGGTCAGCCGGGCCGACATGGCTGACGGGCTGATGCCTGTGCCTTTCAAGTGAATGCCGCCGTTGAGTTTTCCGGTCATTGACATCCATGATTTCAACCAGGGGGATAACTGGGGAATGTCCGGAACCAGGTTGAGCGTATACGTGACGGCATCCATGTCGGCCGGTGGCTCGAGAAAGCCTGACGGAAAGGCCGTGCGCAAATCCGCTGTTCCGTCAAGGTTGATCGTGCCGTCGGCCAGCCTCAGGGCGCTGTCGTTGATCGTAACCAGGCGATCTTCAAGACCGACGGACAGGCGAAATTGATCCAGCGGCTGCCCGGCAAACCAGCCGTCATCGATCGTCAGCCCGATCCGGGCCAGCGGATTGGCAATGGCGCCCTCAAGGCGAAGATCGGCGTTGGCCATACCGCGATAATCACCGGCGATATTAAGCGCGTCTTTCAGCTCAGCCAATGGGCTTGCAATGCTCAGACTGGCATCCACCACCGGTTTACGGGTGAGTGCGTCAAGGTATCCGTTAAGCTTTGCGGTTATCTCGCCGGCCGTGATGGTGGCTGTTGGCAGATGCAGCTTATCCCCGTTCAGGCGGGCCTTCAAGGTGATCTGGGCCCCTGGTGGCTGGATTGTCTTATCCTGGTAGCGGGCACGGGATACATCAAGATCCAGACCGGCCTGTTTCGCCTTGAGATCTCCATTGGCGGAAAGGGTGATCCCATCGGCATGGGCCTGCATATTGTCATCCGGCAGCTTGAAGGACAGCCGTCCACCGATGAGTTGGAATGACCGGCAAACGAAATTAACCGGCAAGTCGTCAAGATCCGTTGGGGGAGATGAGTCGGGCTCCTCCTTTCCAGGCGCAACAACCGCGCTCACCAGGTTCAGCCCTGATGTCTTATCCAAAAGCAGGTCCGCCCAAGGCGTTTTTAGGCGAACGTCTTCTAAATGGATTTCTCGCTGCAGTAGCGGCAACCAGCGAAGCGTTACCAAAAGGTTGTCAAAGCCCGCTACCGGTGTTCCCGATAGGTCGTAGAGGATAACGCCATTAAGTTCAAGGCGTGGCCGGAGGATTGATAAACGACAGCCGTCAATGGCCACAGAACCGGGAATGGCCGCGTTGATCCGTGATTGCAGCCATGTAATACCGGGGCTGGATTGAATCCAGATCAACATACCGCAACAAACAATCGTAAGCCCGGCGACGACGATTGCGGCAAGTATCAACATGGGGGGGTGCTTTGATTTCATGGCACAAAAATACCGCCTCTGGATGGAAAGAACAATCGCCAAAGGCGGTATAAGTACAACGGTTTAATAAATAGTTCAAGCCCCTGCGGCTGTGGCGGCCGATTCGACGCCTTTGCTGAAATCCGTAGGCACCGTGGTCATGCGCGCGGCCAACTCCCTGTCCAGCATCATCAACCCTTGAGGATTGTCCTTGATCCATTTGAGCTGGGCAATGATATCATTGTCGTTTTCCTCTTCTTCAACCTGCTCGGTCACATACCATTCGAGGAAAATCTGCGACGCATGATCCTTTTCGGCAATGGCCAGTTCCATCAGATCGTTGATGGAGCGGGTGATGAACTGTTCGTGTTCCAACGTCTGGTTGAACATGTCCAGTGGGGATTCAAAGCTTGTTGGTGGTGCTTTGATGGCGGCCAGCTTGACTTCGTTGCCTTGGCGCTGAATATATTCGTAGATTTTCATGGCATGCAGCATTTCCTCATGATACTGAACCATGAACCAATTGGCGAACCCCTTGAGCCCCACCTGGTTACAGTGGGCCGACATGGACATGTACAGATACGCCGAGTACATTTCCCGATTGACTTGTTCATTTAATGCCTGAGACATTTTTTCGCTGATCATTGAGATCTCCTTTCCGGTGTATTCTGCATTTTCTTTTTTTTCACGTGTTGCCATCAACGGTATCATTGTGGACCGCCCGATGGCCCACAGGATCAAACAAATGGGGCGTGCCGGGCGGGTGGTGAACTAGTAATCATTGAACGTGTCTACTTCAATAGATAATCCGGAATACCTTGGAATGAGGGAAAGAAAAGTTGGTGGTGCTTTTTAGATTACCCCTTGGTCCAACATGGCCTCAGCGACCTTGATAAAACCAACGATATTGGCTCCGATGAAATAGTTCCCGGGATGGCCGTTGGCGTCGGCTGCCGCCAGGCAGGTATCATGAATGCCCTTCATGATAATTTTTAGCCGGCTGTCCACCTCATCGCCCAACCAGGTCAAACGAATACTGTTTTGGGTCAGCTCCAGACCGGAAACCGCAACGCCACCGGCATTGGCGGCGTTGCCAGGCCCATAGAGAATGCCTTTGTCCATGATAATCGTGCGTGCCTGGCTCGTACAGGGCATGCTGGCGCCTTCGCATACCAGCTTTACGTTATTGTTGATCAGGTGGTAGGCGTCCTGGGCGTTGATTTCATTTTGGGTGGCGCAGGGAAACACGAATTGGCCGCGATGTTCCCACAAGGGATTGCTTTCCATTTCAGGCGTTGTGGGTGTATAGGTGGCGTCGGGATATTGATCGACATATTCGCTGATCCTACCCCGCCTGATATTTTTCAGGCGTTTTACGAATTCGAGCTTGTCTAAATCGATCCCTTGTTCATCATAGATATGACCGGATGAGTCGGAAAAGGTCATTACCTTGGCGCCCATTTCGATTAGTTTTCTGGCCGTGGCCTGGGCTACATTTCCCGATCCGGAGATCAGGCAGGTTTTGCCCTCTAATGTGTCGTTACGGGCGGCCAGCATCTGAGCCGCGAAATAGACACAGCCAAAGCCGGCCGCTTCTGGCCGGATCAGGCTGCCGCCCCACCCCAGTCCTTTGCCGGTAATAACGCCACTGAACTGATTGCATAGTTTTCGATACATGCCAAACAAATAGCCGATTTCGCGTGATCCCACGCCGATATCGCCTTCCGGAACATCCGTGTCGGCACCAATATGGCGAAACAACTCCGCCATGAAACTCTGGCAAAACCGCATCACTTCAGCGTCTGATTTACCCTTGGGGTCGAAATCCGCACCACCGGCCGCGCCTCCCAAGGGCATGGTGGTAAGGGCGTTTTTCAACACATGCTCGAAAGCCAGAAACTTTAAAATGCTCTGGTTGACCGATGGATGAAACCGCAAGCCGCCTTTATATGGACCGATGGCGTTGTTCATCTCCACCCGGAAGCCCCGATTCACCCTTACCTGTTGGGCGTCATCCAACCAGGGAACACGAAAGGTAATAATGCGTTCAGGTTCAACCATACGCCTGGCGATACCATGATGACGGTATTCAGGTGTCTTATCCAATACCGGTTGAACACTGGTCATCACGTCCGCTACGGCTTGAAGAAATTCTTTTTCGTGGGGATCTCTGTCGTGGGCATCGTGCAGGATATGGGTCATCATGAATCCCCTTGTTTTTGGGTGAATTCATAAAAGGCGTTTCGCAAATTTTAACCCCATCCGACAAAAAAAAGCGAGTTTTTTTTAGCGGTTTTTCGCCATGCCCGGTCAGTAAACGATTAATCGGACTTGATTCAGCATTTGGGATTTTTCTTTTGTGGGAGCATCGTTAGCAGCGATCTATCCAATTTATGACAAAAAAACTATTGTTTTATTCAAAGCAGCCAATAATATACGTAGATCCATTAGATAAGGAGATACGACCATGAAAATCAACGGCACTGATCTTCAATCCCAACTGAGTGTCTACAAGACCGCGCAATTACAGGGTAATAAAATAGAAACGGCGAAAACTACCACCGCAAACGCCGCTGGTGCTCAGCAAGATCGGGTTGCCTTAAGTGAACAGGGACGGATGATCGCCGATGCCCAGCGAGCCGTGGCGTTTATTCCCGATGTCCGCGAATCGCTGGTCTCAGAAGTTCGCAATGATCTGGAAAGCGGATCCTATGTTTTCGACAATCAACGTTCTGCGGAAGGGATCTTAAAGGAATCGATGGTCAATGAGGCCGCCATGTCTTTCTAAATAAAGCAACATGCAAAAAAAGGAGACGGTTATCCCACCGTCTCCTTTTTTTATTTAACCAATTGATTTGCAAATAACCTTTACAATTTATACCCATTTGCAAATAATCACCCATCACCCATCACCCATCACCCATCACCCATCACCCATCACCCATCACCATCCCCGATGTTCTCATTTTCAATGATTGCTTTGGGATTGTATATCTGAGCTTTACCCGTTGCATAAAACAGGGTTGGATTATCTTGATCGTCCACAACCGTTATATTGTACAGTGCGCCCGGCGCTTCCTGCTTGGCTGCATCAAGGGTGGCCTGCCACAGTTTCCAGGCATAGCGCCAGGCGGTGACGTCCGAGTTTAGCGGAGTATCTTCTTGTGGGGGCGAATAGACCATGTCAATGCCGGTCTCGGTTTGTTGGTGAAAGCGGACACGAAATCCTTTGGGTTTTCGAATCCATCCGTTTTCGATTATTTTCAATCCATCTGCGACTTTCATTTTTTCCCCTGTTTAGATAAATTCTTCATCCAATGGATCACAACGCCCATGGGGATCTGGCAATCCAGTGGCGCCTGCCGCGTTCCCGCCCTTTTCATCCGGATCAAGATGCAAATCCAGCTGGGGAAAGGCGAAACGAATCCCTTCATGATCAAAGCGAAGTTTGGTTTTTTCCATCAGATCGCAGCGGGCAACCCAAAACGATTTTTTATCGACCCAGCAGCGACCCCCGATCTCCACACAATTGCTGGCCAGGTTCAACACATAGACAACGGGGGCCGGTTTGGTTTTGACCCGGGGGTCCTCGACCATCACCGCTTCCAGGGTCTGCTTGGCATGCAGCAAATCCTGATCATAACGGATATTGACGTCGATTTTGATTCGGCGGCTTCCATAGAAGTGATAATTGATGACGACATCGTCCAAAATTTTTCGGTTGGGAATAAAAAGGGTCTTGCCGTCGACCGTCCTAAGACGGGTGTTCAAAAAGGTGACGGCTTCGACCTTGCCCAAAAGGTTGGCGGCTCTGACCATGTTTCCGGCTTTAAACGGCATGGCGGGGATAAAAGGCCGTAGAAAAATAATCAGTCCCACGCCGACCAGGGCCAGGATCGTGAGCAGTTTCAGCATGTTGGCCGGGTTTGCGCCATATTGCACGGCGGCGACCATCACAACCATAATGACCATGATAATATAAACGGCATTACAGATGGCGGTGACGTTTTTGGATGCCGGCAGCAGCCGATGCAATAGAATGCGCAGTCCCTTATCGATCCAGCGGGCAACCAGCAACCCCAAAATCAGAATGCCCAGGGCCAGGGCCATTTCCGTGCCATGCTGAGAAAGTGTCTCTCCGATGCGCTCTAACCGGTTCAATTCATTGTTCATTAAATATATTCTCCTACGGATTGACAGCTATAACCGAATAACGATCGTTCATTTTTGTTGGAGGAACGAATTAACAGGGAAAAGCCGGATTTGGCGTAGAGGAAATAGCCCTATCGATCATCGATTGTGGAAAAAGACCGATTTCTTTTTATTTAATCGGGATCAGCTTGTGCGTCAAGCGCTTCCTATGGGCAGCAGCAATTAGCGCGTCTCAGAGATGACATTGTTGAGCTTCTCTTCAAGTGCTTTCATCTGGAAAGGTTTTTGGATGAAGTCGTCTGGCAGCCCGATGTCGGCAAAACGATCTTCAAGCTGCTGGCGGGTATATCCGCTGGTAATGATGATTCGGACGTCGGTGCGTATGTTCCGTATTTGTTGCATGGTCTCCAATCCATCCATGCCCGGCATGGTATAGTCGAGCAGAATGCAGTCGATGGTGGCCGATGCCCGTCTGAAGATGTCCAGAGCCTGCTGGCCGCTTGACGCCTCGAGTACTTGGTATCCCAGTCGCTGCAGGAATTGACATCCAACTTCCATGACCATGGCTTCATCGTCGACCAACAGCACCGTTTTATCCGTGGTCTGTGTTTCTGCCTGCACCGGTTCCGGTTTGGATTGCCCTAAACAAACCCCCTGGATGGGAAACAGGGCTGAAAAAACGGAGCCTTCATGCTTGACGCTGCTGACTTTGATGGCTCCTCCATGGGAACGGATGATTCCCATGACAGCTGCCATGCCAAGTCCGCGTCCGGTGAACTTCGTCGAGAAAAAAGGATCAAAGACATTGCCCAGGGTTTCGGCATCCATACCGCAGCCAGTGTCGGCCACCTCCACATAGGCGTATTTTCCCTCAGGCATCTCTTCTTTAAGATAAGTGGTGGACAGATAATGCCGATCGCAATGCATGGAACCGGTTGAGATACGGATGCGACCACTTTTGTTTTCCAGTGCCTCGATGGCGTTGGTCACAAATCCGGCTACCATTTGACGCATTTGATCGGCATCAGCGGCAACCAGCGGCATGGGATCGGCCAAGTCCAGTTCCACCACCACATTGGCCATCGCCGGCTCATCAATGCTCGCCAGAACGGATTTCACCACCTGAGACAGGTCCACCGGGATACTTTCCTTTTTCAGTTGTCCCACATAGGTTAGCATCATGCTGCTCAGGTCGGCTGCGCGCTGGGCCGCGTTGATGGCGCGTTGGATGTTGGTGACGGTGGTTGATGGCTCCGACAGATCCTCCTTGGCCAATTCCAGGTTGCCCAATACCACCATTAAGAGATTGTTGAAATTATGGGCAATGGAACCGGCCATGGTACCCAGGCTTTCCATTTTTTTGGATTGTTGCAGCTTGGCTTCGTCTTCCGTGCGTTTGCGGTCGGCTTTTTTCCGTTCGGACAAATTCCGCGAAACCCCCAGAACAGCATCGGGAAGGCCTTTTTTGTCCACCAGGAAACCGGCGGTGACTTCGATGGGAATGATACGCCCATTTTTGTGGTACTCTTCCAGTTCAAGGGTGATCGAATAGGTTTTGGGATCGATGTTTTTTGCTTTGGCCGCTTCCATGGCCTGGTATAGTGTTTCGGTGGCGCGTTTGACAGAATCGGGGGTTAGATATTGGTCGATGGACAGGGACATGATTTCATTGGGCGTGTATCCTTGAGCCGTTTCCACCGATGGGCTGATATATTTCATCTTCATGGTTTCAAAATCAAGAATCCAGATCACATCGGCCACATTTTCCGTCAGCAACCGGTGGCGCCGCTCACTTTCCTGAATCTGAGTATAGGATTTTGCATTGACAACGCCGGTGGCAATCTGGGGGGCAATGCTCATGAGCAGGTTGACATCGCTGGTGTCAGCCTCTTTTTCAGCGCCCTTGGCATCAACAAAGAGAAAACCGACCGGTTTTTGTTTGTAGATCAGCGGGATACTGATCAGCGTGTCGACTTCAATGGACTTTAAGACATTGATTATATTATTAAGAATTCCCGAATCCGGGTTCTGGATATCGCGTAGGAACAGCGGCTGACCACTGGTTAGGGATTGAACGAAGATGTTGCTCGTGTTGTCAACATCGATTCGAACTTGCCAATCCTTGATCGCATGCTTTTCCGAATCGGAAAGGCCGAAGCTTGCGCCGTGACGCAGTTGGCGCCTGTCGTCTTCATACAGGGCGACCATTCCCCGGGTAAAAATGGTGTTGCGGGAGATGGATTGGAGTACGGTGTTGATAAAATTATGTGTTTCTAGTATGTTAACGCTGGCTTGGCCAATTTCTTTGACCAGGCGGGTATTATAATGGCGGATTTCGATCTCTTGCAGCAGATGACCGGCCGCATCCCCCTGATCTTTTAAAAAACGGACCAACTCCTTTTTTTCCAACCGGCTGCTCACCAGAAAAATAGCCATGCAGATGAGCGTCATGCTCAGCACCACTAACGCCCAGGGAAGTATGGGCATAAATGCCACTGTGGCTAGCGCAAAAAGCAGGGCCAGCAGGCTGGCCAACACACCTTTGCGTTTCAAGATCGTGGACGTTTTTTCCTTCCAGGCGATCAGGTAACGGCAGGCATCATCCCCCCGGTGCATGCATTGGGGGTGATTGACCTGGGCGGGCTGGCCGGTCTGGATTTTGGCAATGCTTTCCAGAATGCCCTGACGGTTCTTACATTGAAAAGGCTCTTCCTTAACTCCTTTTCGAACCCGGATCAACACTTCTGCCTGGGCTTTGCCGGTAATGGTGGTCTGACATAGATGTCCCCGCGACCATTTGGCGTAAATGCGGTCCAGGGCTTTGTACATGGTCTGCGGGGTAATAAACTGCATCCCATATTGCATGACCGTTCCCGTTGATTTCATATAAAGCGCATGCTGTCCGACTTTATAGGCAATATCCGGGTCCGACAGCTTTTTATTCAGGCATTCATGAAAGACATTGATTTGTTTTTGGGTAAAAAAATGGCCTTCGTCGTTTAAATCGAAGCGTGTGATCCCAGCGCAGTTCAATAGCGCACCAATATCCACATCCAGGTTTTGGGTCTGGATGTAATTGATGTAGTTGCCCAGGATGCCACTGTTGTAAAGCGGGGTCTGGTCATCAAAAGCGGATGCATCGGATATCGTGGTGGTTCTTTTCAAGACCGCGTTGTTCCCAAATCCTGTGGTTGGTCGATATCGGTAATATCCCGATTTCATATACCGCTAGTATCGGCGAGGAAATGAACTTATTAAGAAAAAAATCAAATTGCATACTAACGTGAGCGATTACTGCATGAGCCACCGGCATCAGGATGCCGGTGGCCGCAATGCATCAAATCGTTTGTATGGATAGGGGCGTGTCTGCCATTTTTTGGTTGGCGGCGTCAAGCAGATCGCGGCTTGAAATAACCGCCACCGCCTTGTTTGAATGGGTATTGTCAAAATATTGCTCGGCTGCCGTCATGACCGCATTACGATCGATTTTGAGCAGGTTTTCCTTGTTGCGCTGACGCGTTTCATCGGACAAGCCAATCAGCTGACGGTAAAATGCCTTGCGAGACGCAGGTCCCGGTGGATCGGGTTTGTCGATGTCTGAGCAGACCTGTAATACCGCTTCCTTGACGTCTTCTTCGGTAAACTTGCCCGAGCGGATAAAATCCACGGTGTGATGGTAAACGGCAAGGGTATTGACAATATGGGGATCGCGATAGGAACCGAAGCTGAATAGTCCGTCTTCAGCATTGTAAAGGGCAAAACCCCCATACGCGCCTCCCTTTTCACGGATTTCCCTGTGCAGGTACAAAGACCGCAGCATTTTGGCCAGCACCGATAGCGCAGGGCTGTCCGGATGACCGAATCGAACCGTTGGAAACGTCTGGGCCACAAAGGAGACAGCCGTGGAGGTACACCATCCTTCCTGTGACGGTCCCTGTGCCTGGGTCAGCCGGGGGGCAACAAAGCCGTCCTGGCCGCCGGTATCCAGCGCCTTGATCATATGGTTTAACGGTGCCTTGGCTTCCTGTAGCATGGTGGATTCACCGATCATGGCCATTTTGATATTTGGGGCACAAAACAACGTCCGGCCAATGGCCCGCAGGTCAACGGACAATTTTTCAATATGATCGCCATCGGTTTCCTTTTCCACCTGTTTGATATGCTGCAACTGGTGAATGCCTCCCCACATTTCCTGAAGATGATTGGTGGGCGTGAACCCCCGTGAGGCAAGGGAAATGGCCAGGCGATGACCGTTATGGATGACGGCGGATTCAAGGCCGGCCCGGTATTCCAGTACCAGCTGACGTAAGCGCTGGAAATCGGAAAAATCCACCTGACTGGTCAGCTCATGCAAAATATCGAACATTTTTAGCTGATTACGATTTAGGCTCTTGCCGGTAAAGGACATAAAGGGCAGGCAGGCGCCACTGTCGTCAAAGCGGGTTCGGGCATTGGCCGAAAAACCGATGCCGCCTGTATATAAATCGATACGGCGGGCCATCTGGGAGTAATCGCAGGCCTGGGTGCCCATTTTGGAGACGGCGTAGCAGAAAAACGGTACCAGCGGCATCAAGGCACTGTCCACCATGCCGGTGCCCAGTCCCCCTGAGCAATAAAAAATGCCCGATGTGTTTTGGTCGTACGCCAACACGGGGGGCTGAAAAATGCCTGGGGTGGCAGGAATGCGCACGACGGATGGGGGGATGTCTTCACGTTCCAGGGTGGGCAGGCTGGACAGATCCTCCTGGGCCTCCTGGAGTGCCTCTAAAGCGGCGGCATCTTTTCGGATGCGTGCCCGGTCATCGGTTGTCAGGCCGGCCAACCGATCGGCCAGTTCCTGGTCAACGCGCTGATTCTCGGCTGCTGCCATGTCCTGGTCGGGGACCAGGGTAAAGCGCACACGGTGGGGATTGTCCAAAAAGAATTCGCTGATTTTCTTCTCCAGGTACCGGTTTCCGGAAAGCCGGGTGCGCAATCGCTCAAGATCTGCATCCAGGTTTAGGATACGCTGCGGATCACCCCCATGCAGCCAGCTGGCCGACACGCCGATAAGCAACTTGATGCCATACGGGTACGGGGTATTGGTAATCTCCTTGCGATGAAATTCGATCTGGTGGATCGCCGATTCGACCAGCTCCGGATCAATTCCGTCGTCGGCCAGGCGTTTGAGGACATCAAAAACGATGCGCTCGATCTTTTCCGCATCTGTATTCGTCACATCTTTAAGTCCCACAGCGAACATGGTGTCCCGGTTCTCGCCGTCGAATCCCGTGCCGTCGGACAGGGCGGTGCCCAGTTGGCTGTCCATCAGGGCCTTGCGCAGCGGGGAGGCGGCATTGCCGATGAGGATTTGCTCAAGGATCACGGCCACGAGCACTTCGTACGTGTCTTTGATATCATTGAGCAGCCAGGCTACACAGGCCTGATATTTCCGGGTGGGATCATCGTGCTTATCCAGCGGGTAGGGGTAGGTGACGGTTTTGGGTGCCGACCAGCGCGGTTGCGAGGGGACATCGGTCATGGGGTCGATGCGCGAAAAATGGCGCAGTACACGATCCTCGATAAAGGCCAGGTGATCGGCAAGGGGCAGATCCCCATACGTGTAGAAGAAGGCATTACTGGGATGGTAATGACGGGCATGGAAATCTTTTAGCTGCTGATACGTCAAACTGGGAATCACCGATGGTTCGCCGCCAGAGTTGAAGCTGTAAGTGGTATCCGGATACAAGGCGTTGAGCAGGCTGCGCACCATGACCTGGTCCGGTGACGACATGGCGCCTTTCATCTCATTGTAGACCACGCCTTTATAGGCCAGACGCGGATTTGCATCGTCACCTTCCAGGTCCAGCCGATGTCCCTCCTGCTTGAAACTCAACTCATCGATGGCAGGGAAAAAGGCCGCATCCAGATACACGTCCATCAGGTTGTAATAGTCCTTACGGTTCTGGGTGGAGAAGGGATACATGGTCCAATCCGAGGCGGTAAAGGCGTTCATGAACGTGGACAGGCTGCGTTTAAGCATGGAGAAAAAGGGATCGCGCACTGGAAAACGCTTGGAACCGCAAAGCACCGTATGTTCCAGGATGTGGGCCACGCCGGTGGAGTCGGCCGGTACGGTCTTGAACGCCACGCCAAAGGTGTTTTCTTGATCGGCGTTGCCGATGTGGATATGGCGGGCGCCGCTGGTGTCATGTTCCAATTGGTAGAGCCAGGACCGAATGTCCGTTAAATAGGAAACGGTGTTGACGGTATAGCCGCCTACCCGGCTGCCCGCTTTGAATTCGGGTGGTTTCGCAGCGTGTTCTGTTTTCATTGAAGGCCTCCAGTGACATTGTCGCGTGAAAACGGGACAGGGTCGGGAAAGGTTGTCTGGGTTAATTTTTAATCTGATAATGGCCGCGACTCACCCGTCTGATTTTTCCCATCTGGTTGAGGCGGTAAATAATATTGCGCAGCTTTTTATCGTCATAGCCGGTTTCTTCACGGATTTTACTGACGCTGATATCATCAGGGCTGTTTTTAATCAGGTTGAGTACCGTATCGGTGGCACTGGCTGGAGATGCCTCTCCATGGTTGGCCACCCCGCGCCGACCTCGCGGCGCGGATGCTTTGATCAGTTTTTCCATCCGGTCGAGTCGCTCGGATATCCGGTCAATGTCCCGTTTGGTGGGGATATTGTAGTTATGCATAAAAAATTTGACCATGGCATCGAAGCTTACCGCTTTGCCTTTTCTTTTGGTCATTCGTGCCTCCATGGTGCGCATTGGTATAAAACGCCAATCACTTAACATACGTCTTTTGGGATAAGTCACTAGACATACGGGAAAACTAAGGGATAACGGATTCAAAGTCAATTTAGAATGGATTCAATTGCCTGGTGCAGCCTTGGCCAAGGTACTATTATGCCCACAAAATGGCTTTATTCATCGTGGATGCCCAATTGCGCCAACGCCTGGGTAACGGTATCTTCCTTGGTTTTATAGGTATCCACGGCCGCATTGGAAAATACATAAAAAGGGCCCTTGCCCGCGAAATGCTCACGGGTGATGACAGCATCAACCGAATGCCGGATTAAAAATTCTGCGACTAGAATTCCCTTACCATGGCCCACATGGGTGAATGGATTGGTCAGGATTTCCTGTTTGATTATTTTACGATCTTTTATTCTGATGGTGACCATGGCAAAGCAGGGGGCTTCACCAAAATGATCAGAGATCATCTGGCCTTGATCATCCATCAGGGGGAAGGCATAAACCAGCGTTTTCTTCATGATCGGTTCGTAGTAAATCAGGACCCGGTCGACATTTTTGATCTTCTCTGAAATATTGGCGGTGATTCGGTTGGCAATAAAGGCGGCTTTTTCCAGCTCGTGTTCTTTTAATACGATATTGGCTTCGATAAACTTGTAACGCCCTGAATTGCGTCCCGTTAGATGGTTGATGGCCGTCACCCGAGGCTCCGCCATGATCAGTTTCTCAGCCTGATTCAGGGTTTGGTAGTCCAAGGATGCATCCAGCAGCACACGGATGCCGTCGATAAAAATTTTTCCGCCAGACCAGGCGATAATCGCAACAACAATAAACGCGGTGATACGGTCCAGGTCGAAACCGGCGAAGCTGCCCAAAAGGCCTGCCAGCACCGCCCCCCCGGCGAGCACATCCACACCGATGTGTTTCGCGTCAGCAACCAGGCTTGGTGAGCCTATCTCACGGCCGACCTTCGCCGCATAGACGGCGTAGACGAAAGCAACACCGATGGCACACAATACGCAAGCAATGGTTGCTTCGACATTTTGCAACTCAGCCGTTGTCCCAGAAATGGCCTCCCTGGCAATTTCGTAACCGGCGAACAAAATGGCCAGCGCCACGGCAACCGATGCCAGGTTTTCAACCTTGTAAAGTCCGTAAGGAAAGGCGCGGGTCTTGCGTTTGGCAATGATAATGCCGATGAAAACCGTCGACGATGCAACAACATCGGACAGCGAGTGAAAGGCGTCAGCCTTGAGGGCAATGCTGCCTGAAAGGCTGGAAAAAAAATATTTGATGACGAACAGGAGCAGGTTTACCATGATTGCCAGCAGCGCAACCTTCGTCCCTTTCTCCATGGCTATGGTTTCCTTTCGCTATATACTTTTCGAACGTATTGCCTGTAGTGCTTAACGCTGTTTTCATCTAACCAAAATTCGTATGCGGCATGGTATTCCGGCGTGTTTCTGTTTTCTTCGAGGATCAGATTTATTTTTTCAATAATTGATTTTCCCCAGTCATTTTTAGGAACGGCGATATATCCTAAAAAATAGTCCGGCATCCCTGCTATCGGAAAACTGACAAGGTTCATATTTTTCTCAATTGATTTTGCATAATACTGCCCTTCATTTGGATAGCCGATAATATAATCAAGTCTGCCAGCATTCATCATTGAAAGCAGTTTTCTCAATAATGACTCATCATCGTAATTAACGAAGATATTCTTATGATTTTTATGTTTCATCAGAATTCGGTCAATAATTCCGCCATAGGCTCTTTCAGCGGAAATGCCGACTTTAAGGCTGCTTTCCATAATCGCTCTTTCCAGCAAAAATTTGCCTTGACTGTCAATGTAAGGTCGAAATTTACCTAACTTATGACTGAATACCAGGACGGCGTTGGGGATCAAAACATAAGCAGGTATTGACACTTCTACATAATTGGTACGATCGGACCTTTTTAAAAACGCTGGGTGAGCGACCTTTGCCTGATTCTTTAACAATTCTTGAGCTCTTGCTATGTTGCATTTCAAAAGCTTGTGCCGATACGCTTTCAGATTGTTGATAAGCAGATGTAGAACAAAATCACCATACCCTTTGTTGGCAAACGGACCATCTTCAATATGGACTGGCGGAAATCCAAGGTAAATCCAGGAAATCGTATCATCGCAATAGCCCGAAGACAGGGGGCCGCATAAAGTGATAATGGCCACCCATAACAGCGAAATTCTTTTTTTCATGAGTGCATCCTTTTCACCCCCAATGGACATACGTGGGCACAAGAGATTTGGGCTTTGACTCAGTATCGCAGAGCTGTGGGCGTGGGTCAATATGATCATCCTCACGTGATTTTGTGATGCAGCATACGACCTTCATCTCCAATTGATTTCAGTGTTGCCAGCATAGAAGGCCTGACGTATAGTTGAAACATCTTCCGCAAGACCCTGCTAACCCACGAAAAGGGGTGAGGCTATGCGTACCATCATCGAGCCGTTCAGGATCAAGTCCACGGAATCCATCCACCTGACCACTCCCGAAGCGCGGGCCGCTGCCCTCAAACGCGCGCATTACAACGTTTTTTTGTTGGATGCGAAGGATTGCTGTATCGATCTGCTGACCGACAGCGGTACCGGTGCCATGTCCACGGCCCAGTGGGCGGCGATGATGTTGGGCGATGAAAGCTATGCCGGCAGCCGTTCCTGGAAACGGTTTGAGGCGACGGTCAAGGAGATCACCGGGTTTGCTCATGTCCTGCCCACCCATCAGGGGCGCGCCGCCGAAGGCATCTTATCTGAAACACTCGTGAAACCAGGATCGGTGATTCCCAATAACAGCCATTTTGACACCACCCGCGCCAATATCGAATATGTTGGCGGCAAGGCGTTGAATCTGCTTTGCCCGGAAGGATTGTCCACCCAGGACCAGAGCCCGTTCAAGGGAAATATGGACGTGGCGGCGCTAAAAGACTGCATTGCCAAGCATGGCCCGGAAAAAATTCCGTTTTGCATGCTGACGGTGACCAACAACACCGGTGGGGGACAGCCGGTTTCCATCCAGAACGTGCGTGAGGTCAAGGCTGTGCTTCGCCAGCACGGCATCCCATTGGTTATTGATGCCTGCCGGTTTGCGGAAAATGCATTTTTCATTCACGAGCGCGAGACCGGGTACGCGGACAAACCCTTGCTGGAGATCGCCAGGGAGATGTTTGCTCTGGCTGATGGCGCAACCATGAGTTGCAAGAAAGACGGACTGGCCAATATCGGCGGTTTTCTGGCCTGCAACGACGACGTCTGGGCCGAGCAATTCCGCAATTTGCTGATTCTCCGGGAGGGATTTCCTACGTATGGCGGGCTGGCCGGCCGGGATCTTGAAGCCATTGCCGTGGGACTGAAGGAGGCGCTCGAATTGGATTACCAGGTTTACCGTCACGCGACAATCACTTATTTGAGTGATCATCTGACCGCCCTGGGCATCCCCATCGTTCTGCCGCCAGGCGGTCACGCCGTTTTTCTGGATGCCAAGCGTTTAGCCCCCCATATTCCACCGTCCGGTTATCCGGGGATCGGCATTGTCAATGCCCTTTACCTGGAAGGTGGGGTTCGATCCGTGGAACTGGGCAGCGTCATGTTCGCCAAGAAAGACGCCCAGGGCAACGAGCAGCCGTCACCACTGGAATTGGTTCGCCTGGCGATTCCTAGGCGTGTTTATACGCAAAGTCATTTCGACTATCTGATCGAAGTATTGGAAACCGTATGGCGGCAGCGCAATCGGCTGCCGGCCTATCGGATTGTCTGGCAACCTGAGTTTTTGCGACATTTCACCTGCCATTTTCTTCCATGCGAGGCATAGGGGCCAAGCACGAGCAGTAAATGACCTGTAAAAAAGATGCGAGGTTTCGCTGGTCTGCCTGTTGTTGAGCATAAGTTATTGTTTTGCATTGATTCTTTTTCGTCCAATACCAGCAAGGCTAACCAAGCCGGTTCCAATAAGAACTAAGGTTCCAGGTTCGGGCACAGGGGCTGGAGCTGGCGTGCTTTCCGCTATATAGCCTGTAATGTTTCTGATATTTCCTTCATCATTCCATGCCCATTCGTCGTATCTGTCCCAGATGGCAAGAAATTGTTCGCTTCCTGCACCATAAAAGTCGTTGGCTTCACCCTCACCCCAGCTCGTAAAATCCCAATTCTCTCCAGTTACCCAGTTCCAGTTGTCATATTCATCTTGATATCCCCCAAGCCAGTATTCACCGCTCAAGGAACTCATCAGGGTTGCAATAAATTCCTGCTCACCATTGGAATCTATCGTTGCGAGGTGGTAATCAGAACCCAAAGTCGTCGCCAAGTGCTCGTTGGCTGAAGCCCAGTCTTGATCTTCGTAAATTATTACCACGTAGTCATGACCGTTGAACATAATAGCATCGGCCGTGCCGATTGCTCCTGTGACCATAAAAATGATTGCTAAAAGAATTCTTGTTTTCATTGCTTTTACCTTCATTGATCTAATTTTTAATAAAAACATCTTCACAACCATTATTCATGACTCGGTAGTGAATAGCCATAACTTGGTAAAGAGCAATAGATGTACCATGATGAAAAGAAAGTAAAACCGCTGATTCGGGTTAAATTAATTTGTATTTATTTCAATTTGATAGGAATCAATGGGAGGTATTTTTGTGAATGGAGGAATTGCTTCAAAAAGAAGCATTCCAAACCATGATAGGAGTCTAATTACTTGTTATAATATATAATTCCTGATTTGCATTAAAATGAATCAATTCGTGTCTTGCTTCAAAATGGAGCAATGGCTTTTTGACATTGCAGTCATGGGTATCCCGGAAAATCTTCTTGCGTTTAATCCCTCGGATAATGACAAGATGCAAAATCCCATGAGCAATACGGGGGAAATGATCATTGCATGGCCTGGGACATCTGATACGCCCATGCAATGGCGTGGCTATAGCATGCGGCAACTGTTTTCTGGTCTATCCCCATCTCCCGGCACAGCGCTTCAATCATAGACGCGTTGGCATTTTCGAGAGCGATCACCAGCTTTAAATATTTCCCGTAGGTTGAATCGGGATCAAATAAACCGGATTGAATATCATCTGAAAGCGGCAGGTTGCCGATGATGGTGTCTAATGGGACTTCAAGCATGGCTTCAATGAGCGACAGCATACCAAATAAAAACATGCTGTCAGGATTAAGCGACGCCATCTGTCCTTGCTCGACCAGTTCCTCAAGGAAGCGGCCTCGATTCAATCCCATGACATAAAGTTCCGGGGTATTGCCTTGCACATTCAAGTCTGCCATGACGGCCATGCGCAGCCAATATTTCAGCCGTTTGATTCCGATCATTCGGATGGCATGCGCCACCGATTCGATTTTTACCTGGAAGCCAAAGGCGGCCGAGTTCAAAAAGTGCATTAAGCGATAAGTGATACTTGGATCTGCTTTGATGCTTTCCTTGATTGATTGAACATCTACGTCCGGTTGCTCAATGGTTTGCAAAATTCGCAGTTTGGAAACTTGGGTCGATTTGAGCGTCCGCCCCCGCAAGTTCACGGGCTTGGCGAAAAAAAAGCCTTGGTAGAGGTCACATCCCAAGGCACGCAACTGCTCAACGGATTCACGGCAGTCGACTTTTTTGGCCAGCTTCATGCAGCCGATGGCGCCGACTGTTAAAAAGATCTCTTCAAGCGCCGACTCGGTTTTACCGGCTGTATCGATTTTAATGATATCGGCAATGGCAAGCAACGCATCGTGCGGGACCTGTCCGCCGTGGGTTTCAATGGCAATACGATACTTTTCTTCCTTTAATGATCGCAATGCTTCGATCAGGGATTTGCTCGGTGGGTCTTCAGCCTTGATTTCAACAACGGTTACTTCCGGCGGAAGCCCCCGCGGCGCACCGTCCAGTATTAGTTTTTCCGTGAAATTGATGGCAATTTTTTTGGACTGGTCACAGAACTCCTGAGCTTGGGCGAATCCGAATGTGGCCACACATAATGTGGCGATGTCATGATTTTGTATTTCGGCATGCTGCTTGCCGGATCCATTGCGGTAGAGTAGTTCATACCCCCAAATTTCACCGACGTTGTTGAAAATTGGCTGTTTTGCTACAAAAAAATATTCAAAAAGCGGTTCTTTTATCGGTGATGTCATTTGTGTGTGTCCTCGAAATACATTTTTTTATAATGCTTGCATGGCTTTTTCCAGTTCTGCGAACGCCTGTTTTAGAATCGGCATGATCGTTGTCAATTGCTTCACATCGTTGTTTTTGCAGGTCTTTTCCATATCGGCGGCAACCGTACTCAGGGTCATGCCGCCCACATTGGCGGCCGCTCCCTTGATTTTGTGGGCCTGAGCCATGGCCGCTTGTGTGTCACCCTGATCGATGGCCGTCTCGATCAAGCTAATTTCGCCTGGAATATCGTCTATAAAAGTCTCTATCACCACCTTGGCCAATTCCGTATCGCCCGATAACCGTTCCAGAAAAGCAGCCCGATCGAATATTGTCCTCATTGGATCGAATTCCATTGATGTTGATTGGCAGGGGGGATTTACTTCCTCTTCAAGGCGGGATTCATCGTTATCGCTTTGATGTCTATCCACCGCCGATTTGTTTTTTGCACCACCTGACAGCCACTTCTCAAGCATTCGTGACAAGACATCCGGAAGAATCGGCTTGGAAATGTAGTCGTTCATACCCGCTCGCAAACATTTTTCACGATCACCTTTCATGGCATGGGCAGTCATGGCGATAATCGGAATGGTTGGGGAGATGATTCCATTATTGGATTTGCGGATTTTCCGTGTTGCCTCATATCCATCCATTTCCGGCATCTGGCAATCCATGAACACAAGATCGTAGGCCTTGCCCGCCAGGGCCTCGATTGCGGATTTTCCGTTGCCTGCAATATCGGCGTGATACCCCAGCTTCTCTATTATGGCCGTTGCTACCTGCTGATTGGTCAAGTTATCGTCAACCAACAAAATTGACGATTGTCGTTTCCATGCTTCGTTATGGGGGGGGCGCGTGATCATCTGGTCGGGTTCAAGATTTTCTTCCGCCACCGGTCCCGCTAACGCCAAACACAGGCATTCATGCAGCCGCGCCCTGCGAATCGGCTTGGCGAGAAAACCACTAAACCCAAGTTTCTTAAACGGTTTTAGATTTTCATGCCGGCCAAACAGGGGCATTAGAATGATTGCCGTGTGATGAAGGTGCGAATCCGCTTTTATCATCTCCCCAAGGGCTGCACCTTCCATGTCGGGCAGATGCAATGACAATAGCGCCACTTGATAGGGCGCTTCCCGATCATATGCCTGCCTGAGTTCATGAAGTGCGGCCGAGCCGTCGCCCACCGTTTTCATGGCGCATCCTAACCTATTTAGCATGGCGGCAATAGCGCGGCGACTGGATTCATTGGGATCCACGACCAACACGGTTGTGCCGGACAACCGACCTGTTGTTTGTGTTAATGGATCAGCCATCGTCCGTTGGGTCTCAAATTTGACATCGAACCAAAACGTTGATCCTTTTCCTGCCTGGCTTTGAACGCCGATCCGCCCCCCCATTAATTCAACGAGTTGCTTTGAAATCGCCAGTCCCAGGCCTGTTCCCCCATATTTACGGGTGGTGGATCCATCTCCCTGAACAAACGGGGAGAATAGTGTCCCTTGGCGATGGACAGGGATACCGATACCGGTATCGCGAACTTCAAAATGAAGCCAAACCCATTCCTGATCCCTTTCCGTGAGCTGGATTTCTACCCATACATCGCCTTTTTCCGCAAACTTGACTGCATTTGCAATCAGGTTGATTAAAATCTGACGCAAGCGGTTGGGGTCCCCTTTCAGTGACGTGGGGACATCGGGAGAAATGATTCCATTCAGCTCCAGTCCCTTTTTATGGGCCTTGACAGCCAGAGTGTCGAGAACGTCTTCCATACAGTGCTGCAAGTCAAAGCCCAGCATTTCCAGTTCCAATTTGCCCGATTCGATTTTGGAAAAATCGAGGATATCGTTTATCAACCGCAGCAGATCCTCACTGGAGACGCGAATGATTTCAGCAAACTTGCGCTGTTCGTCCGAAAGCTCACTGTCTAGCAGCAGGGCACACATGCCAAGTACACCGTTCATCGGAGTTCGAATTTCGTGGCTCATGTTGGCCAAGAATTCGCTCTTGGCCATGTTGGCGAATTCGGCCTTGACGGTCAACTCATTGGCCCGATCGTTGGCCTGGATCAATTGGTGATTGGCGGCTTCCAATTCGTTGGACATGGTGCGAAGGTCATTCTCAAGACGTTTGATTTGGGTGATGTCTACGAATGTTTCCAATAAGTAGGAACACCCTTCCAACGTAATTGATCTGACCGTTTTTAAAATCGGAATGGTGGCGCCGTCAGCGGTGGTCAATTCGGTTGCCAAGTTGTTAATCTCTTGGCCGTGGTCGGTGACCGGACACTCGCCCGATTTCATTGGGCAAAGGTATGAATGGCACGCCTGGCCGATGAGGGTTTCTTTTTTTCCCCTGAGCAGTTTCTCGGCGAATGCGTTGATATCAACAATCGCCTTGTTTTGGCTGTCGATCAGAACAATGCCGGCCTCCACAGATTCCTGGATGGTCGACATCTTTTGATCGCGGGCTTTCAATTTCTCGATCAGCTCATTATTTTCAAAGCGCATGGCAATACCTTCAACGATTACCCGATTCATCCGTCGTGCGCTCAATATCATAAACAGCGCGTAGATCATGCACAGCATACCGATCAAAAACTGGATTTTTCCCCCATCGAAGAACAACCGGAAGGCGACAGGGGTTGTCACCAACAAGATATAGATAACGGCGAGACTGTACTGGGCGGCATAGGTAACCGTGCAGCTGGCACACATGCCGGCCACGATGATTAAAAGGAAGGTCAAGTGATAGGGATGGCCGATTGGATAAAAGACAAATCCGCCTATCCCCCACAGTGTCCCCCCGATAATCAGGCCCAACCGAAACCGGCTGACTAATCGGCGTGTATCGCCATCCCTCCGGCGCAATGGTTCGAACTGCCTGGCCAGGATCAATCGCCAGACACTGACGCTGATATTGGCCGCCAGCCAGGCTGTTAAAACAAAATGGGAATGGATCGACCAGAACGCCGCAATGACAATACAAGCGTTCACCACCACGGCGAATTGGTTGGCAATGATGCTCTTTTGGATCATCGCCACCTGTTGTACAACCATCGCCTCATTTGTAGGCGGTGTGCCACTGAATAACTGCATTGTTATGCTACCGTTGGCTTTGACAACACCAATAGTCCCATTGGGCATCAGTGCTATGGAATTTGACCTGTTTTTATTTGCCTCAGCGGCCAGTGTTGCTACCAGAACGTGGATTCAGCGGGAAATGGGGGACAGTATCGAGGCGAATCAACTCTTATTATCGGTTGATTTTTCATTGCCTCAAGCAAATAATCGATGCGCCAAATTACATTGAACGATAGTAAAAAATGATGATCGATTACGATTACGCGCACGAGCACGAAAAACGCCAATGCCCATCGTGCTCGTGCTTAAGCTATGCGGTGCTCGTAATCGTAATCGATCTTTTTTATGCAACCTTGGGGGGTTATTTTGCCAACAATGCCCAAGTCTTAACCAGTTGAATGAATTCCGACCGATCCGCGCTTTGACTGTGGCCTTTTGCATCCGTTGCCAGACCGATGACATCTGTATCGGTAAGATTGCCTTTAAATTCCGAATCCCGCAGCAGCATGCCAAACCCGGCCACAGCGGCAGAAAAACGATAGTTTTGCGATGTTTTTACAAGGGGCGTGGTTTCATCGTTGAGTGTTCTCTCAATCAATCGACTCGTATCGTGTCCGATGGGTTTATAGCGCAGCTTAATATTCATCATCTCATTGGATTGGCTGGCTTCCGCTTTTATACGGGTTTCCTGGTATTTCAGTGGCGCTGGCGGGGAGGCACCGGTTTTGGCGTCCGGCGGCACAATTTCGTACAACGCGGTGACCGTATGACCGGCCCCCAGTTCACCCGCGTCTTTGCTGTCATCAACGAAGTCCTCCTTGGCCATTACCCTGTTTTCGTATCCGATCAATCGCCAGGCAGCGACTTTTGTCGGGTTGAATTCCACCTGGATTTTTACATCTCCGGCAATTGTGAACATGTTGGCCCGCATTTCACGAACGAACACTTTTTCCGCTTCTCGGATGGTGTCGATATAAAAATAATTCCCGTTTCCGGCATTGCTGATCTGTTCCATCCGGCCATCTTTATAGTTGCCCATCCCGAATCCAAGAATGGTTAAATAAATGCCGTCTTTGCGTTTTTCTTCGATCAGTCGTACCAATTCAGACGTGGATGATACACCGACATTAAAATCACCATCCGTGGCCAGGATGACGCGGTTGTTGCCCGTGGAAATCAGATTCCGCTTGGCAATATCATACGCCAATCGAATTCCCTCGCCGCCGGCAGTGAAACCGCCCGCGGTGAGCCCGTCCAATGCAGCAATGATCCGGTCTTTTTGGGTGGCCGGTGTCGCCGGCAACACCAACCCTGCCGAGCCGGCATAGGCGACAATGGCGATACGGTCCTTTTCGCCCAGTTCATTCAGCAATAATTTCAATGATTTTTTCAACAACGGCAGCTTATTGGACGCTTGCATGGATCCGGATGAATCAATGAGAAAAACCAGGTTGGCCGGATTCAAATGCTCATAATCCAATTTTTTTCCCTGCAGTCCGATATGGACCAGACGGTTCTGATTGTTCCAGGGACAGGGCCCTGTTTCGGTTGTAATTGAAAACGGATGCTCGCCTGCCGGATCCGGATAATCATAGCTGAAATAATTGATCATTTCCTCAATCCGCACGGCATCTTTGGGGGGGATCTGGTTCATGTTGAGATAGCGGCGGACATTGCTGTAGGACGCGGTATCCACATCGATCGAAAACGTGGATAAAGGATTCTGAACAGTGTCTTTAAACGTATTTTCCCGAATCCGGTCGTATTCTTCGGTGTTGAGCACCGGCACCATCTCGCTTTGTTGGATGACCGGCCGCTGGCCAGACGCCATCAGAGCAACCTCCGGTGCTGCCATGCAAGCAGGCTCTGTGACCAACGGTTTGGAGTCCAGTAGTTTCTTCTCCGCCAATGATTCAGATTCCGGTTGTTTTTCCTTGGCCGCTGGTACTGGGCCGGCGATTTCCTTCGCACATCCAGTCAACTGAATGGCAAAGGAAATGACCATGATCAGAAACAATAGGCTGATTGTCGTCGATTTGCTGGTTGCCCGCGTTGTCTTCACAATTGTTCTCCTTATAAGTATTTTTTTATCACCACATATACATATACGAAAAAATGAGACCAATTTGTCGCCATAAGATAGACATTTAATTTGCATAAATATTATTCAATAATCAAATAGAGCTAATTTTATTTTGATTTTTCAAAAAATGTATTCATATGCTAACAAAAAAATTGATCTGCATATAACCATGATGAACCGGCCAAAGGAGGAGGAACGGATGAACCCTACGCTATCAAAACGGATCGCAGCCCTGCTGGTTGGAATGGTGATGGTGCTATCCGGCGGAACTGCCCAGGCGGAAAAACCGATTGTGATCGGTTGTCCGCTTCCAACGGCCTTTCTTTATGGATGGGATGCCGAAAGGGGCGCCACCTTGGCCATAGAGGAAATCAACGCCCAAGGGGGGGGGGGATGTGGATGGCAAGAAACACCCTTTCAAGATCGAAGTCATCGATACGCGGGATCTGGAGCCGGGTGTGCCGGTCAGCGAGGCCTTGCTGGCCGTTTAAAAACTGATCCTGGACAAGAATGCTGATTTTCTCATTGGTGGGCCGGTGCGCTCCGAAGCGGCCCTGCCGCTTTTAAGCAAATACAAAAAAGTCTCCATTCTCACCACCGGTGTGCTGACCCCCAAATACCACGCCATGGTGGCAAAGCAGTACGACAAATTTAAATATTGCTTCCGGATTCACGGCGAAGCCAAGAACCTGGTGGGAGAGATTTTCGCCAATTTTGCCGAGCTCAAAGCCAAGCACGGATTCAACAACCTTTTTATCGTCGCCGCGGTACCATCAACAGTGTCGCCCTGGCGCTGTATGCCCTGGGTTTTGCCCTGGTTTACGGGATCTGCCGCCTGCCCAATTTTGCCCATGGCGCCCTGTATGTGCTCAGCGGTTTCATCGCCTGAACAGTGCTCAACACCCTGAACGCCAACCCCTTTGTGGCGGTGCTGGTCAGCCTGCTTGTCACCGGCCTGATCGGGGCCGTCATCTACCGCGTGTTCCTGATCCGCGTGCGCGGAATGGAAATATCCGAGATCATCGCCTCGTACGCCATTGCCCTGGCCATTCTGGAAGGATTGCGCTGGGGCGGGTTCAAGGGCATGACTTACACCCTGCCGGTGTTTATCGAAGGCAGCCTGACCATTGCCGGCATTTCAGTGGACTACCAGCGTATTCTCTGTGTGGTCATCGGTGCCGCGCTGGTGGGCGGCTTGTGGCTGTTTACCCGATTCACCCGGGTTTGATCGCACCCCGTTTTATACTGATCGCGGGGCTTCTTTTGCTTCCCCTGGTGGTGCCCGGTATGTACTGGCAGCGGGTGATTGCCATCGTTTGTATCTACGCCTTGCTGGCCGTTGGATTTGATTTTCTGGCCCATTACGTGGGCCTGGTTTCCCTTGGGGGGGCGTTTTTCGTCCACACCTACATGTGGGCGGGGATTTCCTCCTTTGCCCTGGATTTTTCGGTGCTCCCCATTGCCGCCACGGTGATCGGCGGCGGCGGAACCCTGGTCGGGCCGGTTCTGGGATGCCTGATTCTGGTGCCCGTTTCAGAATTGCTGCGCGACTTCGGCACATTGCGGATTGTTTTCTACTCTCTGATTCTGCTCGGGTTTATCGTGTTTCGCAGTGAAGGACTGATGATCTACGGCCAGCGCAAATATGAGCAATTTGAAAGATGGACGGACATATGAGTGACGCAGCACTTATCAAAGTCGATGGGATCAGCAAGGCCTTTGGCGGTATCATGGCCCTTTCCAACGTGAGCTTTGATGTGAAGGAAGGAGAAATCCTGGGTATTATCGGCCCCAACGGATCCAGCAAGACGACCATTGTCAATTGCATCACCGGATTTGTGAAAATCACCGCCGGCCGGATATTCTTCCGGGGTAAGAAAATTTCCGGCAAGCCGCCCCATAAGATCGCCCAGGTGGGTGTGCTGCGGACCTTTCAGATCATGCGGCCCTATTACAGCCTGCCCGCCTGCGAGAGCTGTTCCGGGTGGCCAATCGGGTCATGGTGCTCAATTTCGGAGAAAAGCTGACCGAGGGCAGCCCTGAAGAGGTCATGGCCGATCCGCGGGTCAGGGAAGCCTATTTCGGCTCCGAAAAGATCGAGGAGGTTATGAAGCATGCTTGAGGCTATCGGGTTGATGGTCTTCTATGAGAATTTGCTGACCCTCAATAATGTGCATATCCGGTGCGATACCAACCAGATCGTTGGTGTGTTCGGGGCCAACAGCGCCGGCAAATCAACCCTGATGTACGCCCTTTCCGGCATTGTGCTGGATATTCAGAAAAAAGAAGCCATGGCCGGTGGTGAGCGCATTACCGTGGCTGGAAGCGTTCGCTACCGAGCAATATGCCCGGCCGGTTTTTCCCATCGTTGATTACGCGTTTATTCTCGAAAACGGTTCTGCTGTTTTGGAAGGCACGCGTGAAGAACTGATGGATAATCCGGATGTGAAGGCAGCCTATTTCTGGCCTGGCAATGGAGAGTTGGCATCGTCACCCGATTATCTGTGTTGGTCGGCACATTCGAATCCTCGAAATATTGCACAAATTTTAGGCACTTTAGGGCACTTTCAACTTTAGGCACTTTTATCTCATCATCCGTATGATCTAAATTCGGTGACCTACTGCTACTGTGGCGGGGATGTGCTTCCCGAAGAGGTCAAGGAGCGCTGGTACAGGCGCTGCGGTGTTCCCATCTATCAGGTCTACGGCTCCACAGAGGTCGGGCACGTAACCTACAGTAAGATCGGCGTTGAACCCAGTCCCCGGGCCATCGGTTTTCCGCTGAAAAGCCGGGAATGCCGAATTGTCGACCCGGTCACCCTGGCGCCAGTGGAGACGGGAGAAAGTGGTGAACTGCTGGTCACCTGTTCCTACACCATAGAAATGTTATCACAACAAACCCGAGGAAACCGATAAAACCTATGTTCAGCTTGATGGCAAGACCTGGTGCCGCATGGGGGATTACGTTTGCGAACTTCCCACCGGCGAGTTGATCTATCAGGAACGATCAGCTGATATCATCAAGCACAAGGCGTTTCGCGTATCTGCATCCGAGGTGGAAGCGGTGCTTCAGGACCATCCCACGGTGATTGGTGCCTGCGTGGTCGGCGTGCCGGATGTCAAGGTGGGCGAACGCATCAAGGCCATCGCGGTGCTCAAGGAAGATGCCCGCGGGGTCGGGGGCACCGAACTCATCCAGTGGTGCCGGGAGCGGCTGGCCGCCTACAAGGTCCCTTCATATATCGAGTTCAGGGATATGCTGCCCAAATCCAAGGTGGGCAAGCTTTTGCGCCGCGAAGTCCGCGATGACGAAATCCGGCGGATCACCAAATCCAAATCCGCTATCCATTCGCAAGGAGAGTAAAATCCAAGAGAAGACCGTTTTTATGGACGGTTAACCCCAACGCCGTCGCTATTATTCAGCATCGTTCACCGCGGCGGGTTTCAGCTCCATTGGAATGGTCTGGATATGCACATCCTGCTGAGGAAAGGGAATGGATATGCCTTCCTCATCAAATCGAAGTTTGACAGTGCGTGTCACATCCCAATACACATCCCAATAGTCATCGGCTTTGACCCAGGGGCGCACGACAAAGTCCACGGATGAGGCTCCCAGCGTATGCAGGCGTACTATCGGCTCCGGATTTTCGAGGACCCGTTAATGAGATTTGAGGATGTCTATTAAAACATTTTCTGCTTTCGGAATGTCGTCCGTGTAGGAAATGCCGAATATCATGTCGACACGGTGCTTTCCCTGCGCGGTCACATTCTTGATCACATCTCCCCAGATTTTATTGTTGGGTATCACAATGAGTTGATTATCCAGCGTTTTCAAACTTGTTGAAACCAGATTCATGTGATCCACCTTTTTGAGGCCATTTTCCATCAATCAGTTGATGGTGTTTTTCAAGGTTCGGCTGACCAGTTTTACCGCGACGCCGGTGTCGGTCAACACCAGACTACATTGTTATTGCATGATAATGAGCTTCCCAGCAAGTTTCTTTACGATCCCTGATCCAACAGGATAACAGGATTGAATTGAGCTCCTCGAAACCTTTACAACCAGACTGCCTTGGCATCATGGCGGGCCGGAATGCGCTGGTACTTGTATTTGGGGTAACCCGCAACCATCGTTCCAAACACCCGATGATCGTCCGGAATTTCCAGAAATTGCCAGATAGGCGGGTGATGGGCCACCGCGAGCATAAACAACCCGATCCAACATGTGCCTATGCCCAGACTGAATGCAACCAGATCGAAGTAGGTCATGGCAATGACGCAGTTTTCCCGTGGCATGGAGCTTATTTCCGGTGCATGGGTAATCAGCACCAGGGGGGCGCTCCGGAAAAGCCGATCCTCGCCTTTTTGCCAGCCCTCAACAATCCCGGCCAGTGGCACGTTTTTGGATATGGAATCATTCGTTTCAATGGCTTGTTTCATCCAGTCGATGGTCATTTGGCTTAGCGTCCTGATTTTCACTTGATCGTCGGTGATGATCCAGTCTACCTGCTGGGCGTTGCTGCCGGTGGGGGCAAAGCGGCACACGTCCAGAATGTTTTCAATCGTCTCCCGCTCAACCGGCCGATCCTGATAAACCCGGATGGACCGTCTTGATTTCAGTATGTGCGTCAACTGGGCCGTTGTGGCGCGCAGTTTTTTGTCGATGGGTTCGCAATCATCCGGCTTGATGCCGGCCATCGATATGGCGGCCGTGGGACAAACGGCCATACAATGACCGCACCGGATGCACTGCGTTTCGATGCCGGCAACGGGCGTAGGCGTTTTTGTCGAAAAGTCGATCAGTTTCCGCGGGCAAACCTCCGCACAGATTCCGTCCTGGTTGCAGATTTCATGATTGATGATCAGAGGTTGCATTCGCTTTTATCTCCTTAGATTTTTGCCCTGAAAAGCGTGTAGGTAAAAAAACCGTAGTAATCGGGAAGATCAATGATGCATTCCGGTGATTCAGGGTCGCAAATACGATGATATTCAGACCTCTCATCAGCGGTTAATTCGGCTTTTGGATCTCCCCAGCGCATGGCCAACAAGGATACCAGCGCTTTACGGCGATCACCGGATAGGGGCGCCTGAATATCTCCGGTAAAAGTACGGGCTTTATATTCCATGAAACCAGCGGACTTGAGCCTGCCCAAGGTCCTTAAAAAATGAGAATCCGGCGGGTCATTTCCGGCAAACGGGGCAATGCCGTCAGCGGTTGTGTTCAGTTTTGCCTCCAGAAAAGGATATCCAGGCAGCAGTTGCTGGGATGTCCAGCCTGCAACGAAAACCTCTCCTCCCGGTTTCACAACCCGAACCATCTCCCTGAATACGGATTGTTTATCTCCTGGTGCATACCCGGCACAATCCATGCTCCAGGCCCAGTCAAATGAATTGTCGTCAAAGGGAAGATTGTACATGCTGGCTTTTTGGAAATCCGATTGGTGTGATAAGTGTCTGTCGACGGCGCTTTGCCTGGCATGTGCCAAGAATTCCTCACTTAGATCGACACCCGTCACATGGCCTGATTGTCCGACGGCAGTTGTCAATAGCATTGTGTTGCTGCCGATGCCGCAGCCGATATCGATTCCTTTACTGGACAGCGGCAGGTTCAGGCTTTGGATGATTGATTGAACCAGTGTGTCTCGCAGGTGATCCGATAATTGGAGCTTTTTTAGATATTCATTCATCGCAAATTTCTTTCCACCAGCGAGGCCAATCGATGATAGGGCTGCGATCCTGCCAATCGCTTCTGATTGATAATGTATGTCGGGGCGATTATGATCTCGCGCTCCTCGGACATTTTCCAATCATCATCAACGGCCTGACTGAATGACCGCTGTTCAAGAACCGATCGGGCCTTTTCCCGTGAAAGGCCAGCTATTTCCGTAACATCCAGCAGCACCGATTGCTGCGCAACGTTGAGGCCCTCGGCAAAGTAGGCCTTGAAGATGGCATCGTGAAATGCTTCCCCTTTCCCTTGGGTATCCGCCCATTTGAAGAGTTCTTGAGCCTGGCGGGTGTCCGAAATGGTTGTGCGGTTCGCAAAGGCCAGTCCAAGGGACGCCGCTTTTTGTTCCAGCAGTTGCAACTTTTTCGTCATGAGCGCCTGGTTGTTGTCAAAAAGTTCCTCGATCGATAATCCTTGCCTTGGGATATCGCGATGCAGGGGAAAGGCCCGCCATACGATTTCGATATCATATGCAGCTGTCAGCCTGTTGACGGTATCATGATCAAAATAGCACCAAGCGCAGTTAAAGTCCGAGAAGATTTCCATTGTACCAGGGGTACTCATATTCTGTTCCTTATTTTATTAGGTTCAGCCAAACAAGATTTCATACAATGCAACAGGCGCGGTCACGGGCAAAATGATCGTATCTAAAAAATAAAGCGCAAGGGCCTCCATTCATCCCAGAGCGTCTTTACCATATCTGTCATGTCGGGCTCAACCACCCATACGGACCGGCATGCCGGACACCCCCAGATAAGGCTGACCTTTGCCCGCAATTGACACAGGGGAGCATTGTTGGGATTCGATCCCTATTGTGATGCAGAAAGGATATTTGTAGGTTGTGTTGAGCTTAAGCGAAAACCAACACCAACCGGAAAGACGGGCATGATTTTGTTGGGTTTCTTTCCTCTTTTATGCAACATTGCGGTTTACTTATCGCTGGTTGACCCTTCAAAATAAGAAACCGGCGGCAATACCGCATCGATTACCGCCTGGGGCAGCTCGCCGTAATATTGATCCATCAGCCCCTTGGGTTTTTACCGACCGGCCATCAAGACCGGTGAAAGAAAAGCTGCACTCCCTCGCAGAGCATGGAAGCAAGAATGATGGCCGTTTAAAATACTATTGCCCCGGGAGCCTGGTGGAAAATGGTTGACGCTGTCTAATCGGATTGTTTATATGAGTGGTCAATAATCGAAACGGTAGAAGCCGTTTTTTGTGTACAATCAATAAATACCAGCCCCTAAGAAAGGGGCAAGACCAGACAAACGAGCCACGAAGGCCGCACATATTCAGCAGAATAGGTGCGTCCGCGTGGCTTTTTTTGTTGGCAGGTACCATTTGTGTAGGATTTTGAAGGGTTAAATGAATGCATGGTGCCTGCAAACTGCTTTGTATTGCATTCAATGGATAGGAGAAAGGTATGCCAAGTTCGTCGCTAAACATGGACCCAACGGTCGACGAAACCAACACGCCAGAACGATTGTGGCCGGCCGCCACTGCCGTTCATGGCCATGTAACCAAGGCGTTTTTAGGCTATGTTAAGAAAAAACGCCTGCTGATGCTCGGGCTGCTGGCGGCCACGGTAGTACTGGTCATCATTGCCTTGACCCAAGGGGCTTACGACATTGCCCTGGGGCATCTAATGCAGATCTTTTCGGGCTCGGCCGTTGGTCCGGCAGATATTGTGATCTGGAAAATCCGCCTGCCGCGAATTGTTTCCGCCATCATGGTCGGCTGGGGACTCTCCCTGTCCGGACTGGGCATCCAGACGCTGCTTCGAAATCCCCTGGGATCGCCTTTTACGCTCGGCATCAGTCATGGGGCCGCCTTTGGTGCATCGGCCGCCATTTTGCTCTTGGGCCCCCAGATCTTCCTTGTAACCCTGTCCGCGTTTGCCGGCGCCATGTGCTCCACCGTTGTCATCATGATCCTGGCCGGCTTCAAACGATTATCGCCCGAATCCATCATTCTTGCCGGTGTGGCCCTGACCTCCCTGTTCATGTCCGGTACCGTGCTGGTCCAGTACCTGGCATCGGACACTGAACTGGCCATGGTGGTGTTCTGGACCTTCGGTGATGTGGCCCGTGCCAGTTGGACTGAGATCGGTGTTCTGTCCTTTGTCGTCATGGGCGTGACGCTGTACCTGATTCTGCGGCGCTGGGACCTCAACGCCATGGCTGCCGGTGAAGAGGCCGCCCGGGGATTGGGCGTGAATGTGAATCGCCTTCGCCTGGTCGGCATGCTGGCCGCCGTAGTGATGGCCGCCCTGGCCACCGCTTTTCACGGGGTTATCGCATTTGTCGGGCTTATCGCTCCCCATATCGCCAGACGGCTGGTGGGGGCTGATCACGGCCTGCTGATTCCATTTTCGTCCATCATCGGCGCCTTGCTGCTGCTATCCGCCGACACCCTGGGGCGGGTTATTTTTGGTTCCGGGGCCCTGCCCGTGGGCATCATCACTTCTTTTATGGGGGCGCCCATGTTCTTATACCTGCTGATACGGAGCAAATGATGATCCTCTCTGTCGATAATATCCGCTTTTCCTACAACAGCCACCCGGTCATCGAAAATATCTCTTTTAGTTTAGAAAAAGGACGCTTACTTGCCATTTTAGGGGTCAACGGCGCCGGTAAATCCACACTGCTCAAATGCCTCAACCGGGTGCTGCGGCCCCAGACCGGATCAGTGCTGCTGGGCAAAGAAGATTTGCATCGACTCTCCCAGAATGCCATTGCCCGCCGCATGGGGTATGTGCCCCAGCAGCACCCCCAGACCCAATTGACCGTTTACGAATCCGTATTGCTGGGGCGTCGGCCGCATATGGGGCTGACCGTGGGCCAAACCGACTATGCGGTGGTGGATCAAATCATCGGGCAGATGGGGCTAACCGATCTGGCCCTGCGACCGGTCAGCGATTTGAGTGGCGGGGAGGCCCAAAAAGTGATGATTGCCCGGGCGTTGGCCCAGTCGCCGTCCATTCTTTTACTGGACGAACCCACCAGCAATCTTGATCTGAAAAATCAGATGGAGGTCATGGCCCTGATCCGCAATGTGGTCAGCAGCCGGGGACTGATGGCCATCGTGGCCATCCATGATCTGAACCTGGCCGTACGATTTGCCGACCGGTTTCTCTTTATCAAGGATCACCAGGTCCATGCCATGGCCGACAAAGACGACCTGTGCGCGGAAATGATTGAGGCGGTTTATGGTGTTGAGGTGGTGATTCAACAGGTGGGGGGGCATCGGGTCGTTGTGCCGGTTTGATGATGGGCGAGGGGATGATCGGTGATCGGTGATGGGTGATGGGTAATCGGTGGCTGATTAGGGAGCACTTCTCTATATTTGACTAAACTGGGCGATTGTCGAGCTTGCCGTAGATACACGGCAGGTGGCTTTCCGCTATAGTCTCGCCTATGCGGTAAGCCACCTAACGCGGTTCGAAGATCCCGCCGCCGGGAAGATGCGGTGAGATCGGCAATCCCAACGGGTTTCAAATTTATGAGGAAAAAAATAGAAATACACAATTAAATTAACATAATCTGCAATTCGGAGAAATTTGAAACGCCCAGTTTAGTTGAATTGTTGATTGTGGAGTATAAGGAGAAAATCATGAGAGTGAAATGGGTATTGATGTTGCTGATAATGTTTTCCATTATCTCGGCTTCCCCGACCAGTGCCATGACGGTCAAGGATATGGCCGGTCGGACATTTGATTTGAAGGCCGAGCCGCAACGTATCATCTGCGTGGGGCCCGGCGCCCTGCGACTGATCACCTATCTGAAGGCCCTTGACCGGGTCGTGGGCATAGAATCCATGGAAAAGCAATTTCCCACGGGCCGGCCCTATTGGATTGCCAATCCTCAATTGAAAACCCTGCCCATTATCGGCCCGGGCGGGGCCGGGGCAATCAATAAAAAGCCGGACATGGAGGCTGTGCTGCGGGTCAGGCCGGATTTGATCATTGCCACATACATGGAGGCCGGCGTGGCCGACGCGGTGGCCAGGACACTGAGCATTCCCGTGTTGGTGCTCAGCTACGGGGAACTGGCCGTATTCGATGAAATGGTTTTTGACTCCCTGCGCCTGGCCGGAAAAATTCTCAACCGGCAGGCACGGGCCGAGGAAGTGATTGATTTCATCAAGGGCATACGCAAGGACCTTTCTCAGCGCACGGCCGACATTGCCGAGGACGCCAAGCCCGGCGTGTACGTGGGCGGCATCGGCTACCGGGGCACCCATGGCATCGAAAGCACCCAGCGGGACTACATCCCGCTGGACTGGAATAATGCGGTCAATCTGGCCCAGCAGGTCAAGGCCACCATTGGCAGTCATGTCATGGTCGACAAGGAAGTCCTTTTGTCTCTCAATCCCGATGTGATTTTTATCGATAGCGCCGGCCTGCCTCTGGTGCAGGAGGACTATCGCCGGAAACCGGACTTTTATCAGGGGTTAAAAGCCACCCGGGAAAACCGGGTCTACACCCTGTACCCATTTAATTTCTATACCACCAATATCGATACGGCCATGGCTGATGGGTATGCCATCGGCAAGATCATTTTTGCGGAGCGGTTTGCCGATGTGGATTTGCCCAAAAAGGCTGACGAGATCTATACCTTTCTGCTCGGAAAACCGGTGTATGAGCAGATGCAAAAGGATTTTGGACCGTTGGGTCAGGCGGTGCGGTTTGGGGGGTAGGTGGAAGTTAGAAGTTAGAAGTTAGAAGTTAGAAGGTGGAAGGTGGAAGGGAGAAGGAAGAAAGAAGAATGGAGGCGATTCATTTGGACTGTTTCTACGTTTAAAAGGTTGCGAACGCGAGGTTGAGAGATGATGAAGAGATTATTAGGTGTGGGCATTGCCCTGATGGTGTTGGTGTTTTATCTGCCGGCCATGGCCGAGGAGCCGATGAAACTGGAGGAAATTGTTGTCACAGAGAAAAAGCTGGTCAAACCGACCAAACAGACCAACGAAACCGTGTACACCGGCAGTGAGATCACGCGGGAAGGGATTGACGCCCAGGGCGCCAAAGCCAGTGTCAGTGTTTACGAGGCGGTCAACGTGCTGCCGGGCGTGAGTGTGGAAAGCGTCGACCCCTATGGCCTGGCTGCCGAACAGAAAAACATCCGTACCCGAGGGGTGCGTGGCTATCTGGGGGCCATGACCGTGGCCGGGGTGCCCAATTACGGGGGCAACCCCATGGGGCCCCGGGAATATCTGTACGATATGGAAAATGTGGAGAGCATCGCCGTTTACAAAGGTGCTGTGCCGGCTGATCTGGGGACCGGCGTCGGTGCCCGGGGAGGTGCTTTGGAACTGCGTCCGCGGTGGCCCGAAGAGCAGTGGGGCGTCGATTTTGGTCAGGGCTTCGGTGAGAATGGATACACGCGCAGCTTTCTGCGGCTGGATTCGGGTGACCTGCCGGTGGTCGGCAGCCGCCTTTCGGTTTCCGGCTCCTATACCGATGCCGAGAAATGGAAGGGACCCGGCGACCTGGGACCGCGCAAAAATGCCAGTATCATGCTGGCCCAACCCATCAACGACCAGGATGAGATAACCTTCTGGTTCAACTATAACGACCTTGAACAGAACCTGTACAAGCCCCTGACCTATGTAGAAACCCAGGACCTTAGCGCCAACTACGAAAACGACTACAACAGTACGCTGACCGGTACTGCGGCCCTGGATATCAATTATTACGATTACAACCGCGGGGACTATTGCAATCGCGATTTTCTTTCCGTGATTCCGCTGACCTTTTCCGATGCGTTCAAGCTATCCGTAAAACCTTACTACTCCAAGGAAGATACCGAAATTCTCGGTGGGACCGCGTCCATGGGCGGCAGTGTCCAGAAACGCATGCGCGAAATCGAGCGCTACGGGTTGATTTCCCAGGCCGATTATCACATTAGCGGGGTTACCGCCTCCCTGGGGTACTGGTATGAAGACTCGGACATGGTGATCAGTCAGCAGTTCTATAATCCGACTAATTTTGCTTTCAAAGGCTACGGGATGGTCATGGAGAACGACGGCGACGGGATCGTTCACAGCCCCTATTTCAAGCTTGCGGGCAGTGTGGGTGCGTTCGACTGGCAGGCCGGCCTCAAGTACTTTTACTACAAGGACCCCGCCAGCCAGGGGTATACCGCCTCGGCCCCGGATTACGAGCTGGTCAAGGCCGACGACCTATATCGGCAGGAGAAAACCTATGACGAGCTGTTGCCTACCCTTGGCATCGACTATCGCATCACCGATAGCCTCGAGGTGACCGCCAGTTACGGCCGCAACCAGATCCGACCCTATGCCTATGTTCCCCTGGTCACCACCTACAACAGCAACCGGGCCGATTTTCAGGCGGCCGGCGTGACCCTGGATGATATGTTCAGCGGGTATGACATGGAAATCAGCGATACCTTCGAGCTGGGCGCCCGTTTTTGCCAATCCTGGATGGAAATCATGCCCACTGTTTTTTTCGCCAAGCACAAAAACCTGCTCACCACCGTCCACGACCCGCGTATCGGTGATAGCGGCGTCAATTATTACCAGAACGTCGGCGAAGCCACCGGGTATGGGGTCGAGGTGGAAACCAATTTTTTCCTGGGCGACCATGTGACGTTCTTTTTAAATCCCACCTATACCTCGTTGACCTATGATGAGGATCTGACCTATGCGGGCGCCACCCTTCAAACCAAGGACAATCAGGTGGTGGATACGCCGGAGTGGATGCTCAAGGCCGGTCTGATACTGACCTGGGGGGATTTCGAGGTCGTGCCCATGCTGCGTTACCTTGACGATCGCTTTGGGGATGCTGAAAATACGGAAACGGTCGATAGCTATATGGTTGCCGACCTGAAGATCGGCTACAAAAAGAACGACATTGCATTTTTTGATGCACTGAAAATTTCACTGGAATTCACCAACCTGTTTGATGAGGAATATGTATCGCTGATCAATGGCATGGACGACAGCCGGGCGGGACGCACAAGCTATTACGTTGGTGCGCCGTTTACGACACTGTTGTCGGTGTCCTTGGAAATATAGACGGATGTTTATAGACTATTGCACGTGTCGTTAACTTTAAGGAGCAAGGGGTATTTTTTTAATCGATCATCTTCCTTTTGGCCCTTCAGCCTTCAGACTAAAAACCTAAACACCTTGCAGTCGTTGTGGACAATCGGCACTTACGCTAACTGGATATTTGGAGATCATTATGGAAAACGATACAACTAAGACCATACCGATGCAATTGAACCCCGTAGGCGTTGTTAGAAGCGAGATCAAAACGCCCATGCTGTTGGCAGGGGAATCGGACCTATCTTTGGAAATGCGTATGGAAAAGGTCAAGGCGCATCACCGCGAGGTGGAATCCTCGATCAGCGAGCTGGTCATCGATCCCGACTGGGAGGAACTGCTCGATGGCATCGAAGGGTTTTCCCATGTGCTGGTGCTCTACTGGCCGCACCTGCTCGATCCGGCCCGGAGAAACCTAAGAAAAGTGCACCCCATGGGGCGCAAGGATATGCCCATGCAGGGTATTTTTGCCACCTGCAGTCCGGCCCGGCCCAATCCGGTGCTGGTATCGGCGGTTTCGCTGGTGGCCCGTAAAGGCAACATTCTCGAAGTCAAGGGGCTTGAAGCGGTGGACGGAAGTCCTATTGTTGATGTAAAGCCCTATTCCAGAAGCTACCTCCAAGTGGACGGAATGAAGATGCCGGACTGGATGGAGCAGCTTCACCGGGAAATGGAAATATAAAGAGGAGACCAACATGGACGCACAACAGATCATGCAAAGTGAGGATTTCAAACGCTGTGAAACGTTTCACGGCCACATTTGCGGCGGACTGGCCATCGGATATCTGGCCGCCACGGCCGGACTCGACTGGCTCAGGGAAAAAAGGGCCCTGGACGAAGAACTGGTGGCCATCGTGGAAACCGACGCCTGCTGCGTGGACGCCATTCAGGTGCTTACCGGGTGCACCTTTGGAAAAGGCAACCTTATCTACAAGGACTATGGCAAGATGGGGTTTACTTTTTTCAATCGCCGGTCCGGTCAGGGAGTACGGTTGTCCATGAATCCCGAGACATTTAGAGTCAATGAGCGCCAGATCGAATTGTTCAAAAAAACGCGGGATGGCAGTATCACCGAGGCCGAACAGGAGGAGCTGAAAACCTTGGGGTTGCAGCGAACCGTGGAAGTGTTGGATATCCGTCCCGAAGATCTGTTTTCCATGACTCCGGTAACCGCCGGTATGCCAGACAAGGCGCGTATCGAACCCTCCAAACCCTGCAGCCGTTGTGGTGAGCCCACCATGGCCTCCAAATTGGAAACCGTGGATGGATCGCTGGTGTGTCGGGGATGCGTGTGACAATAGGTTTATAGCAGTTTAGACTGAAGGCTGAAGGGCGGGTGGAATGATATCGGTTCCAGACCTTCCTCCATGCCCGAATTGTAGGAGCTGGCCATGCCTGCGACAAACACCCATCGATGTTTTTCCTCAGGTCGCGGCCATGGACCGCTCCTACAAAGAACAGTGCATGGACAAGCTGTTGCCGATATTTAAGATCGGGCCATGCCCGTGAAAAAAGGAAATCAATCCAAATGGGTTTGCCCTGACGCATTGAAAAATAACTTTGTACCATTTTATTTTGTGTGTTAAGCCTCGGCGTCAATGGGTGGGTCGAAACCTGCTATGCATTTCTACGAATGCGGTTGTATTGAGTCTGAATGTAAGCTGTTGGCACCTGTGGATCCATACCGCTAAAAAGTGCGGAAAAGTATCCATGGTATATTTGTGCTGTAATACCTGATTACAATTCCGGAACAACAAGGCCACGAAGGTCGCGTCAGGAATAGAATGCGACGTCGTGGCCTTTTTTATTGAACCGCGGGCGGCGGATTTGCCCGGGTATGACGGGTACCACGGTAAAGATGAATTATTAGGGGTGTGGCACCCGTAGAGCAATATTCCATTTAAGTAGTGATAGGAGGAAAGAAAAGATGAAGGTTAGGAAACTCAGAACGGCAATTCTTGTTGTGCTGACACTTGCTTGGGTGAGTGGGGCGGGTCTGCTTTACGCTGCCGAAACACAAGATCCAACAGAACCAAAGGCAGGTGGGGTCATCAGTATCCCGGACCGCATGGAAGCTGAGGAGCAGGCTGTGACCCGGACGGTGGAGGGGGACGCCTGGTATGACCGGTTGCAGTTCAGTGGCGTGGTCGAAGTTGAGGCGGCCCACCAAAAGGTCGAGTATGACGACCCCGAGCAGGAAAACACCAAGGAGAACGATGTAGACCTGGCTACCGTGGAGTTGGCGGTGGATGCCCGGATCATCGATCACGTGGACGGCCATGTACTGTTCAAGTATGAAGATGATGAGGTTTTTGTGGACGAAGGCTTTATTACGCTTTCCGGCACCGAAGCCTTTCCCGGTTACCTGATCGCTGGTCGCCATTACATCCCGTTCGGTTATTTTGACAGTCATTTTGTTTCTGACCCCACCACCCTGGTGCTGGGTGAAACCTGCGAAGGGTCGGTTGTGGCCGGTTACCGCATCGGCGATGACCTGGTCGATATTTCCGTGGGCGCGTTCAACGGCCGCGTCAATAAAGCCGGGGATGACGACACCGTCGACAGTTTCGTGGCTGCCGTTGTGGCCCAGCCAATATCCTTTCTCACGCTCGGCGCTTCCTTTACCTCCAACCTGACCTCCTCGGATGCGTTGTCCGAGGTTGTTGTCGATGCCGATGAAGATGAAGAGGTGGATCCCATCGCCGATCGGGTCGGCGGCTGGAGCGCGTTTGTCACGCTTGAAATCATGGAACGCTTCAAACTGATCGGTGAGTATTTGGCCGCGTTCGACTCGTTCAATGCCGGTGAAATTTACGATGTTGAGGACACCAAAGAACGAAAACCGTCGGCCTGGAACATCGAATTCGGCGCAGTGGTTGTCGACAGCCTGGAACTGGCCGTGCGGTACGGTGGATCCGATGATGGGGGCGCAGACTTCCTGCCGGAAACCCAATATGGCGCTGTGGCGAATTGGGGATTTTTCGATAACACCAATTTGGCCTTTGAATATCTGCACGATGAGTATGAAGACGATGCCATGGAGGCGGATACGTTTACCGCTCAGTTGGCCGTTGAATTCTAAAAAAACTTGTTACCATGTGAGAGGAGACAACGACGATGCAGACCAAACGTTTTATGCTGTTTATTATGATGGTGGCAGTGATGATGATGGCGGCCAGTCCGGTGTCGGCCCATTTCGGTGCAGTCATTCCATCCGATGATATCGTGACCCAGGATGACGACAAAACGCTGAACGTCGAACTCAAGTTTATTCATCCCCTGGAAGGCCATTACATGGAGATGGTCAAGCCCAAACAGTTCGGCGTCATGCATGGCGGGAAAAAGACCGACCTGCTGGGCAGCCTTCAGGAAGCAAAACACGAAAGCCCGGATCAGAACGAATCGTTTACCTTTTGGAAAACCGACTATAAGATTCGCCGCCCTGGCGACTATACCTTTTTTGTCGAGCCCACGCCGTATTGGGAACCTGCCGAGGACTGTTTTATCATCCATTACACCAAGGTTTGCGTGGATGCGCTGGGCATGGAGGAAGGCTGGGACCAGCATGTGGGACTGGAAACCGAGATCATCCCCTTCACGCGGCCCTACGGCTTGTGGACCGGCAATCTCTTTACCGGTCAGGTGCTGCTCAAGGGCAAACCGGTGCCCTTTGCCGAGGTGGAGGTCGAGTACCTGAACGATTCGCCCGGCAACACCAGCAAGGTTGTCCCGCCGGCCGATCCTTACGTGACCCAGGTGGTCAAGGCCGATGCCAATGGGGTATTCAGCTATGCCATGCCCAAGGCGGGCTGGTGGGGATTTGCCGCCCTCAACGAAGCAGATTGGACGATCAAGCACGATGGCCAGGAAAAAGGTGTGGAAATCGGTGCGGTTTATTGGGTGCATACTCGTGACATGAAATAGCGCCAATACAGAAATGGCCAAGCAAACTTCAGGATGTAGGGGCGAAAAATTTTTTGCCCTTACACAATCATTACGATTTTGTCAGATGATGATAGGGAAATCCATATGAAAACTATGAAACTCACGGTATTTTTGTTTGTGGCGGCTGCGATACTGCTGGTTGGCGGACCTGCGCTAGCCCACAAAGTCAACCTGTTTGCCTATGCCGAGGGCGGTAAAATTTACACGGAAAGTTATTTTTCAGACGGAAAAGCCGTAGCCGGTGGCAAGGTAATGGTGTATGACAGCCAGGAGCAGCTGATTTTGGAAGGCACTACCGACAGCGAGGGGCTCTTCAGCTTCGACATCCCCAAGATCGATGATCTTAAGATCGTGATCAATGCGAGCATGGGACACAAGAATAGTTTCAAGCTGAAAAAGACCGAGGTGGAGGAAGGCAAATGAAAACCCTTCGAAGGGGCCTTATGGTCGGTGTCGTGGGCTTTTTCCTGCTCATTCCGCCCGTTGGAAGTTGGGCGCAGGAAAAGGTCGAAGCGGACCCTCAGGCGGTGATCACCCTGCTGAAGGAACAAAACAGGAAAATGTCCAGCGATCTCAGGCGGATTCATCGCGAAATCGCGGCGTTGCGGTCGGATTTGGGCGAGCCTGGCATCAAAGATGTGGCTGCCGGTGTCGGCTATATTTTCGGACTGTTCGGGGTGGCGGCGTATGTTGCTTCACGAAAAAAGAATTCCGATTCTCCGGAAAGTTCCAGCTGACATCTGTTCCAGCATAGTAACATGAAAAAGAATTAAGGAGTAAATATGCATATATCCGACGGTGTTCTACCCGTTTCCGTGGCCGTCGGTGGATACGCGGTCAGTTTAGGCCTGACCGTGTGGAGCGCACGCAAGACCCGCAATGAGGACATGCCCAAGCTGGCGGTCATGACCGCTGCGTTCTTTGTGGCCTCCCTGATCCACGTTCCCTTTGGTCCAACCAGCGTTCATCTGATCATCCCCGGGTTGACCGGTGCGCTTTTAGGGCCGTCGGCCTTTCTCTCCATCGGCCTCGGCCTGCTGTTGCAGAGTCTGCTGTTCCAATTCGGCGGGCTGACGGCCCTGGGCGTCAACGCCTTGATGATGGGGGTGCCGGCAATCGCGTGTGGCTGGGTTTTCCAGACCTTCAAGGGGCAGACCCCCTCGCGTCAGGCTTTGGTCGGCGGGGTGGTCGGTGCCGTGGGAACGGTTCTGGCCGCCATCATCCTGGCCGGCTTTTTGATGACCGGCGGGGAGGATTTTTTGGGTGTGGCCAAGATCGCTCTGGCGGCCCATGTGCCGGTGATTATCATCGAAGGGGCGGTGAGTGCCCTGACGGTCGGTTTTTTAGCGAGGGTCAAACCGGCCTTGTTGCTGCATCCCTCGAGGCAGGCCCATGGATAACATTACCTTCATCCAGATGCCGCTGTGGCAATTGGCCGCCGTGGTGATTCTGCCGCTTGGGGTGCTGGGCGCCGGGGTGGTGCTGTTGCGGCGGCTGGCCCGGGCGCGCAGTATTGGAAAGGACGAGCCGGACTGGTCGGTGCCGCAACTGGAAGGCAGTGCCGGCAACTCGCCGCTGCACCGCTGGGATGTGCGCTGCAAGATTGTCACCATCCTGGTTTACAGCTTCATGATTACGGCCATCCAGCAGATGACGACAGCGTTCGTGGCCATCGGTCTGTCGTGCCTGGTGCTGGTGGTGGCGCGGGTGTCACTCGTCAAAGTACTCATGCGGCTTTTGGCCATCGTCGGATTCATTACCATGTTCTTGCTGGTCATGCCCTTTACCGTACCGCTTAAAGCTGGTGACACCGTGATTGTTTTCGGCGGGCTGGAATGGCTGCATTTCAGCATGCGCGGATTCTACTTGGCGGGGACCATTGCCGCCAAGGCCGTGGCCATCACCCTGCTCATGGAACCGCTTCTTGCCACTGCACCGTTGCCGACGACCCTGCAGGGGCTCTCCCGTCTCGGCGTGCCGGAGATGGCCGGCCAGATGGTGCTGCTCAGCTATCGATATCTGAACGTATTTCGCCACGAGGCCCGGCGTATGTCGACGGGCATGCAGGTGCGCGGTTTTCGCAAACGCACCGGCCTGGCCACCGTCCAGGCTGTGGCCAATTTTCTGGGCATGTTGTTTGTGCGCAGCTTCGAGCGAACCGAACGCGTATTTGACGCCATGCGCGCACGCGGCTACAAAGGGCGTTTTCCACAGCAGGCCGAGTTGCACCTGCGCACCGTGGATCTTGTGGGTGCCGGTCTGTGGTTGATTGTCGGCGTGGTCCTGCTCGTTTACGATCGCCTGGCTTTTTAGGAGAGGTTCAATGCAGGACGCTGCAGCTACTCAAATACCGTCACCTGAGCTGGAAGGCCCGTTGTTTCAGCTAACGGATCTGAATTATCGGTATGTGAACGGCTCCCGTGCCTTAAATGGGGTCAACCTTGAGATTGCCGCGGGCGATCGTATCGCCCTGGTCGGGCAAAACGGGTCGGGCAAGACCACCCTGATCAAACAGCTCTGCGGGCTGCTGTTGCCTGAAAAAGGAGAAGTATGTTTCAAGGGCGAGCCTTTAAGCGGCGACCACCTGGACCGCAGCCGGCTGGAAATCGGCCTGCTGTTTCAGGATCCCGACGATCAGCTTTTCGGGCATACCCTGATTGATGATGTGGCCTTTGGTCCCTCCAATCAAGGCCTTTCCCGTGACCAGGCCCGCAAGGCCTCACTCCGGGCGCTGGATCGGGTCCATCTGGTGGACAGGGCCTATAAGCCGCCCCATCATCTCAGTTTCGGCCAGAAAAAGCGGGCCGCCCTGGCCGGGTTGCTGGCCATGCAGCCGGCCGTGCTGCTGCTCGACGAACCCACCGCCAACCTGGATCCCAGCCAGGAGCAGGTTTTCCTCGATCTGCTCATGGACTACAAGGGAACCCTGGTGTGCATCAGCCATGACCTGCTTTTTCTCTATGAGTTGTGCCAGCGGGCCGTGGTCGTGAAGAAAGGGCGGATTGCCCACGACTACACCATGAACGATCTGGTGGCCCAGCGCAATGAATTACGGGCCCATGGCCTGGATTTCTCCTTTCGCCTGGAGTCCGGCACCAAAGGTATGGATAAAGGGCCGTCGGCATCTGTTTGCCAGGTTGAGGCGCCGTCAGAGACCGCCGGCCAGCCGCTTATGCTTGAAATGCGTGACTATGATTTCCGCTATGCGGATGGCACCCAGGCATTGTCCGGGGTGGATTTTTGTGTGGCGCCCGGCGAACGGATGGCATTGGTCGGTGAAAACGGGGCCGGTAAAACCACGCTGCTCTCGTGCCTGCTCGGGCTGCAGCAAGGAGAGGGAACTTACCTTTTCGAAGATAAACCCGTCACCCGGCGACTGCGCAAACACTTATGGCGCAACATCGGCATGGTATTTCAGGATAGCGCCGATCAGCTGTTTTGCCCGAGTGTCGGTGAGGAAATCGCCTTTGGCTTGAAGCAGATGGGCGCTCCCAAAAAAGAAATTCAACAGCGTACCGCAGAAGCGCTTTCCCTGGTTCGATTGGAAGGGTTTGAACCGCGCGTTCCCCTGCACATGTCCGGCGGCGAGCGCAAGCGCCTGGCCCTGGCTTGCGTGCTGGCCATGTCCCCCAAACTGCTGATTCTGGACGAACCCTCGGCCGGGCTTGATCCCCAGGGGGAGGAATTGCTCTTGTCCATCTTGAGTGAACTGGACGTGACCCTGCTGCTGGTCAGCCATGACATGTTTTTTGTCAGTGCCCTTACCCACCGGACGGTAGTCATGCATCAGGGCTCGATTTGCCAAAACCTTTCCACCGACGCTTTTTTCGATGATCCCGGGCTGGGTAATCTCAACGGCTTGGCCTATACGTTCCGTCAGCGCTGCGGTGAGGCCATCCAGACCTTGCAGCATGAACACGAGCACAGCCATTTTCACCGGCATGTTCACAGCCATCCCCATGCACACGAGCAAGGGGCGCACGACCATGCGCACGAGTACATCCACGGGCATCCTCATGGTTTTGCGCACAACCATCCCGGTGGAGACCAACCGCACCACCATGCAAGGCGGCGATATCACGACCATGCGCATGACGGTGAGCATGGCTCCCATGACCATGGGCACGCGCTGCCGGACGATCACTCCATACCCCCTGCCAAGGGACGTGGCTCAAGAACAGAAAAAGGAAGCTAACACTGATGAACTCGTAAAAAGAAACTGACTCGTCATGCCGGACTTGATAAGCCTGCCCCGGGCTCGATCCGGGGGCATCCAGAAAATATTGAAAAGACTGGATTCCTGCCTACGCCGGAATGACGCCAAATTGGAATTCTCGACATTTTACGGAACTGTCAACATTCAAGTCAGGCAACCATCCCATGCATGATGTAAACTACCATCACCATCACGAATTGAATCAACATGAGTTTTTGGGCTGCTGCAAAGATTGCCGGCGGAGCCTGGAAATCATCAAACCCCATATCATGGCCTTTGCCAGAAAAATAAAAGAATATGACGACGCAGCGCTAAGGGCCCTTCATCCTGACGATCTTTACCGGCTTTTCCTGATTCTCGACGATCTGGCCCACATGGATGCCGGCGAGCACCTGGCCGGGCTGATTCTGGACGAGCCCGAGATAAAAGAGACGCTGCCGATGATTCGCGGCTATTACGACACCTTTTTCAGCATCCATGAAGTCCATCTGGCTGAGAAATTACTCCAGACCAGTGCGCCCTGGGCGACCTTGAAGTCCTTTCCGCTTTATCCGCGTTACGAAGCCCTGGTGAAGAATCAGATCGAACTCAACAAACTCAAGCGCGGCAGCCGGCTGGCATTCATCGGCTGTGGGCCTGTGCCGTCGAGCATTATTCTCCTTAATCACCTGGCCGGTATCCGGGCCGTTGGGCTGGACATTTCCCGGGATTCGGTTGCCCTGTCCCGGCAGGTGGTTCGCCGGCTCGGACTAGAGAAGGAAATAGAGATCGTCCATGGCGATGAAACCCTTCTTACGGAGATGGACTGGGACACGATCCTGGTGGCGGCCATGGCCATGCCCAAAAAGAGGATTTTCGGCAACTTGCGGCGTATCATGCAGGAAAAGGGAAAAACCGATGCAAGGGTGTTTTACCGAACTTACACCGGCATGCGGGCCATCCTCCATGCACCGGTGACCGACGACGAGATCGAAGGGTTTACTATTGTCGGGCGGTTTTTCCCCATGGGGCGGGTCAATAACACCGTCGTCGTTGCTAAACTGGAAGAATAAGCGATGCTGAAAAACATCAAAGAACAGTTGCTGGCGATCTTCGCGGATTGCCGGGAGATTTCCGAACAGCAGATTCTCGACCTGCCGGAAGACCCGTTTTATCGGCAGATGGAAACATTGAACCAAATGGCCACCCTGGATGTCGATGACAATCAGGTCGATGCGCTCGTTGCCGATACGTCCCTGCAGCCGGCCATCGCGCACATCGCCCGGCTCAAGCGGATTCACGGGCTGCGCCTGGAACGGCAGCGGGCCAGGACCATTATCGACAGCCCTGACCCCTGGAAAGAACTCAAGGGATTCGTCTATTACCCCAACTATCTCCAGCTGGCACAAATGGAGTCCGAGGGCGCCGAATTGAAAACCGATGACCGGGTGGTGTTTCTGGGCAGCGGCCCGGTGCCCCTGAGCCTGATTGCCCTGGTCAAGCGATGCGGGATTCAGGGGGTGGGCATTGAAAAAGACCCCACCAACGCCGATCTGGCACGCCGGATGCTGGCGGCCCTGGCCCTGGACAAAGAGATCGAGGTCATTCTCGGCGATCATTTTTCGTTGCCGTTATCCGGGGATTGCCAATTGGTCATGGTGGGCGCCGATGCTGTTCCCAAGGAAGAAATTTTCTCTCATCTGGCCGCAACGCTGCCCGGCGGGACAAGGCTTTCCTACCGCATCTACGAAAAAGGATGGAGGCGGCTTTTCGAAATGGATCATCAAGTCGGCGAGCTTCCGCGGCCCTTGAAAGAGTACCGGCGCATCCGTCCCCAGCCGCCGGTGAATAATACCTCGGTTTTCCTATTCAAGGAGCGCACCTGACATGCCTGACGACCTGGACAATCTCACCGAATCGATACCAACGCCTTTTCTCATGGTTGACGAGGCCATTGCTGAGAAAAATATCCGCCGGATCCAGGATTATGCCGACCGTAACGGATTTGCCGTGCGCCCCCATATCAAGACCCACAAATCCCTGCGCCTGACCCGTATGCAACTTTCCGCCGGTGCCGTTGGCGTGTCCGTGGCCAAAGTCGGGGAAGCCGAGGTCATGGCCGCCATCGACGGCCTTGATATTCTGGTGGCCTATCCGGCCGTGGGGGCGGCACGTGCCGACGCTCTGGCCAGGCTGGCAGCCAGCCACAATATCCGTGTGGCCGTCGACACGACCTATCTGATCGATCAGCTGGCCCATGCCATCAGTGAGCATGACACCACCATCGGCATTCTGGTCATGTTTGACGCGGGCCTTCACCGCTGCGGTGTGTCCGATCCCGAAAGTCTCACCCGGCTTGCCGAATATGCCGCCGGCCGCAAGGGCCTTCGCTATGACGGCGTTCAAATTTATCTGGGCCATTTGTATGGCGATGCGGCCAATTCAGCCGAGAGTTTCGAGACGGTCAACCGCCTGTGGGAGCCCGCCTATGAAGCATTGGTTAAGGCCGGTTTCAAGCCAACCCTGGTTTCCTCCGGCTCGACCCCGTCGATCTTCAATTCCCACCGGGTTCGGCACGTAAACGAGATCCGGGTCGGAACAGCGGTCTACCAGGACTATTTCAGTTTGAAATTTGGCCATTGCACACTTGAAGAATGTGCAGCACGGGTGGTGGTCACCGTTGTTTCGGACGTCGTTCCGGGGCAGGTGATTATCGATGCCGGTGCCAAGGCCCTGTCCGCCAAGCAGCTATTGCGCAGCGAGGCTCTCGAGATGGGTTTTATTCCCGAATACCCCGAGGCCCGTATTTTCCGTCTCCACGAGGAACACGGCTGGGTCGACGTCAGCCGTTGCAAGCAGCCCCCCCGGATCGGACAACGACTCAGCATCGTTCCTGTGGCCGTGAGTCATTGTGTCAACCAGTATGATGACTTCTATTTGCTTACTAAAAACGGGACACTGGAAAAAGAGCGCGTGGATGCCAGGGGGTGTTATGTATAATTCTTTCAGTCACTAATTCTGTACCATTTCGGTTCTATCTTTCTTACTTTTGGCCGCCTGTTAATGTGGCTCCATTCCAATGGGTTGTCATCGCTTCGATAAAGAAATCCGGAATGCTTTACCGGAAAACCTCTTCCAGTCAAAAATTCTACCATTCAAGATTTTGTAATGAATGGGGCTGTTTCTGTAAAAATCACTCTAACCAAACCAAGAAATCAGCTATCATGACAACGGCCTTAAATGTTAGGGTCAATTTTTCATAACGAGTGGCAACACGACGGCATTGTTTAATCCATGCCTATCCGGATGTTGCCCATACAAGGTTAAAAATGCTGTTATCATACATGAATTTTATAGTATACCATTTGGACATCAATCCTATTAATGCCTGTATTTACAGTAAATTATTACCTATTCAAGAATCGCTTTGTGCGTTAAGCGGATAGGCATGGTTTAATCTTGGCAAAAAAGCATTCCACCAGATGCCGATTTTTGTAAATATGGCGGTCGTAATTCCTCAATTCACGTCTGTTGCTTTTGGGCGGAATTACAACCTCTATCCCCTGAGAGTGCACCTGAGCAATGAACTGATCTGCGTCATAGGCTTTGTCCCCAAGAAGATTATCAGCCGATTGACTGGAAACCAAATCCGGAGCTGGAACAATGTCGTGAACGTTTCCACCGGTCAAACCAATACGCAAAGGATTGCCCAATGCGTCTACCAAAGCATGGACTTTAGTTGTCAGGCCACCCGCGCTTCGGCCGATCTCCTGATTGAAGTGCCCCCTTTTGCGCCGGTCCCATGCTGGTGGACCTTTACATAAGAAGCGTCGATCATGATCGATTCTAAGTCGGCATCCTTCGATACCACCAAGAGGATGTCATCCCAAATGGCCAATTTGGCCCACATGGCAAACCGTTTGTAAACGGTCTGCCATGGGCCGAACGATTCAGGCAAATCGCGCCAAGGAGCTCCTGTTTTCATGATCCAAAGAATTCCGTTAAACCTTAATCGGTCGTCTTTAGGCGGTCTGCCACGCGGATCCTTTTTTTCACGAACCAGCAAAGGGCCTATAATTTTCCACTTCTCATCTGATATCTCATTTCTTCTAATCCTCAGCATATCAGAATAACTGGTTAAAAATGTTAGGGCTTTTTTTAGAAACAGCCCCTAATCATATTGTCTGTATCCTGGAAATTTGAACAATTTTTTCTTGGACAAAAATGGGGTAAATCGGTATTTACTAAGGCTCATAGAAAAAATAAAATACACCAACAGTTAGCGATTCAGTAATGTGGAATTTCTACGGCCCATTTTTCAATTCCAGGTAATCGATCAATCACGTTTTTTATTTTCTGAATCGCTTTTTGGGTTAACTTAATGCCGGTTTCATAAGCTTGACTGACTAATTTTACCACAGGATGTTTGCCTTTGTATGTCATGGTTCTGGCCAGACCTAATGTCTTTTCCACGGTATCCAGCTGTTGGCCTTTCCAGTGATTTTCGAGTACACCCCAGACTCTTTCAATGGGATTGTACTTGCTGTGATAAGGAGGATAATAGATCAGACTCAGACTGACTTTGTGTTCAGCGGCAAACTCGACCAACCGCTTCATGAGCTGTGTCCGGCGGCTATGGGTTTCAGGACCATTGTCGGCATTGATGGCGATCGTATGAGGATTGAACCTGGCTTTTATAACCGGCCATAGATCTTCCAGTGCATCGGCCATAAAGTCAGCGGTCACATTGCTGTTGGAAAAGTAAAAGTAGATTTCATCAACAGCGGGCAGATAAATTCCAAAGGGTTTAAGTACGGTGTCAGGTTTAAAATCATGATCGCAGGCAAGGACCTCCTGACGACTGTATCCTCCCCGGGAGAAAGGTCCAACGTTGACATTTGCCTTGGTATCAATGGAAAGGCGTAGGACGCCGTCGAATTCATCGGCAACCCGATTGGCCAGATGTACATGTGAAGAGATAGCGTCTGTTTCAGCTATTTTTTTTGAGGCTTGCATTTGCTTACTTTTGTGAGACGAAAATCCAGCTGTTTGAGTTTGGTACTGATGGTGCGTTCGGTTGGCAACTGCTCATCAGTGTATTTTTTGGTTTCAATTAACCGGCGTAGGACCTCTTTTGCGGTAATTGGCGAATACAAAGCGGTTGAACGAAAAGTTGGGTCACACTGGCTGATGGGGCTGACAATCTTTTTGATATCGTCCAGTAAATCCGTCAAGATAGACTCGATAGGGCGTCGTCCCTGGCCGGAAAGGTTGTCGACGCAGTCGAAGCCGGAGATCAGTTCTTTAGTTCCTTTAATAATGGTTTTGCGGTTCCATCCTAATTCTCGTTCTGCCTTTTTTTGACCACCTTTTTCCAAGAGACGAACGACATTGGCCATAAATTTCTCCGTTTAGAACCCTGGAGATTAGATCGAGTTTCGTTGAGAAATGTTTTCATTTCGGGTGTTAACTCAATTGCATCTGGCATATTTGACGGATCAATCATGGAGCCTCCTTTTTTCCATGTCGACCCTAAATGATGTGAGAACATTTGTCATGGGTAAAAATGTAAAGTATGTGACGACACCTCATTAATGGTGTATTTTAATTTTTCCGGCGGCCTAAACTCATGGTTTCCTCAGAGGTTTGAAATTTCAGGTTGGAGAACCTGAATCTTTTGCCTCAAGAAACCGCTTAAACGAAGACCTCCATTATTTTTTAGGCATTTTACCCGGAAGCGAGTAACCGCCTCCGGCCTCATGGTATATTATTGTTGAGGCTACTTTCTATTTTTTAGTGGATTTGTAAAAATTAAATAGTTCTCTTACCTAATCAAGAGAATCCCAAGTCCAACGAATTTATAATTTTTGATTATCATACAACTTAAATTGCCAGATGGGCAATAATCGTAATCCAAACGATGGAATCTATTGTGAAGATGTTCTTTATTACCTAAAGTAGGCGATTTAAATAAAAAAAGAGTCCTCAAAAGTTTGATAACATGCTATAATGATTGCTAAAAATCACCAAATTGACAACAAGCCAAAGCGCACCCAACAGGTGGGGCACGCTATGAGTAAACATAGCAAAAACTACCGGCAAAATGAACTCAAAATCCGACGTATCGAAGCCACCACTGACCGATTGACCGGCAGGGCAGGATTGTCCCTGTTCGTAGCCTATATGCACGGTATCCAAGTTTTCAGTTGGTTGGATCGCTGGTTCGGTTCCATCCAGAAGAGCAAAAAAGGCCTCAATATTAAAGAGCTTTTCAAGCAAGTGCTCTGTTTCTTTGTTGACGCTACCAGTCGACGACTGACCTACTTTGATCAGATTTCTCACGATGAAGGTTATGCTGGTAGCATCGAGACGCCAATAGAAAACATGGCTTCTTCGGATCAAATGAAGCGTTTCTTCAAAGCATTTGCCTGGACACGGGTATTTTTGTTCCGGCGTCTTCTGCAGACCCTTTTTATCTGGCGTTTGCGGATCAAGCAACCCGATGTCATCGAATTGGGCATCGACACGATGGTCATGGACAATGATGATGCAAAATGCCGGCATGGCGTCAAACCCACCTACAAAAAGAAAAAAGGTTTCCAACCGCTGCAGATGAATTGGGGGCGCTTCATCGTTGATGCGGTATTTCGAAGTGGTAACAAGCATTCCAATCATGGTGATGAAGTGCAGAATATGATCAAGCACATGGTCTTGAAAATCAGATTCGAGTATCGGGGTGACGTTCCGATCATTATCCGAATGGACAGCGGGTTTTTCGACCAGAAAATCTTTACGCTTTGTGAATTGCTTCACATCGGCTACATCTGTGGCGGTAAAGTCTACAAAGACATCAAACAAATGGCAGACAACTGGGACAAGTCCAAATGGAAACGGTTTGAATGCGGTAAGAACAAGGCATGGCAATATGTTGAGTTCGGTTGCAAACAGGGCAACTGGCATAAATTCCGCCGAGCGATCTTTTGCCGGTTGATGCATGACGACAGCAAGCAACTCTATCTTCCCGGGTTCCGGCCTGATATCGTCATTATCACCAATATCGGTCTGGGCCAGGCAATTGATGGTATGCTGAAAAAGGCCAGGGCGATGGATTACATGGCGACCCAAGGGCTCGTTGCCTGCTATCATGAACGCGGCAGCGATGAATTGGCCAACCGGGCGTTGAAGGACTTTGAGCACGAGCAATTGCCCTTCAAACGATATGCCCCCAACGCTGCCTGGTATTATACAATGCTGGTTGGACATTTTCTGCTTGAATTCTTTAAAGAGGACGTTAGCACTCCTGTTTTACCGATTGGTTCCTATGCCTCCACAGTACGCCGGCGCCTAATCGATATAGCCGGCAAGATTGTCTTTCACGGTAAAGAAACAGTCCTGAAAGTATCCAAGGCCTACTTGGAAAGCCTTCGCTTACCGGAGTTCTTCAGGAGGTGTGAAGAAGTTCCGATTATCGCATAACTGTTAAACAAGGCAGAGTGCATAGCAGAACCGATGGTGAGGTCCGTGCGAAATCTGGATTAAAAAGCATATGATCATATGCTTTGAGTTCGTCAACGGTTCCAGTGAGAATTTAAGCCCGGAAATTGCTTGTTCTCACTTTTCTGCCATGTTTTTTCTTGAGATACGGCTATTAAAAAACAGAATCGCCTACTTTAGGTATTATTGTTTTAGAAAATGAAGAAGCAAAATAATATATTATATTTGGTCAGAATACCCTTCAAAATTTTCAAGATACCAATTTGAAAATTCATATTCAATGTCCAAATCAAGGTCCAAATCAAGGTCAAATTGAAGATCAATGCCGAGATCGAGATCAAGGCCAGTATTCATATCAAGGCTGGTGTCGGGGGGATCAAGGCTGATGTCGAGGTTGGGTTGAACGTCAGCGGCACAATTGACGTCTCCGCTGTTATCCACCGAGGTGCTTTCTCCAGCGCCTGAATTATTCACATCATTATCAAATAGTCCGCTCATGCCGTTATCGTATGGAACTTGGCAAGGATTATCAGGCGAACAATTACCCTCATAAAAGTTAATCCCAGTATAATTAGTCATTATTACATCTTCCATAGAACTACCTGCCTCGCCGGGACTAACAATATCTGTAACAACGTCCCAAATACCATCTACAATACCGCCTACCGGCCCTCCTAAAAGTACTGGAGCTTGAGCATTAACAATATGTTCCATTTCCATAATTTCCAAATTCAACGTTTTCTTTTGCATATTCATTTATTCCTTTCGATTTTTATGGACTAAAATTGCCAATACTTATTAATCTGACTATATCATTATTACCGGAGCTTCATTCCCTGTTGTATCGATTAAGGAAAATTGTTCATTGGAATCACCCCCGCTAAAGGGCTTGGTTCTAGCTTCGTCCACTTACCACTCGTTCCCGCGCTCTGCGTGGGAACGAGTGGTAAATTCGATCTTTAATGCTCTTTGCATTGTATAGATCAACATTTTGAATCTTCTTCCGGAAGAGTTTAAACACTCAATTCGAAAGAAGATTCAAAATGCATTTTTTATCTCTATGTTACGCTATTTATTGAAATAACTTTCGACTCATGAGTTAACTAACAAGTGTCGTAATCCAGTTATAAAAAATTTTTTAATGATATATTAAAGTCCCCAAATATATTGATGCATGTATTCAGTTTCCTCCTCCTCCCCAAACATATTGTTGCATGTATTCAGTATCCTCTTCCATATCAAATAGTCCGCTCATGCCATTATCGTATGGAACTTGGCAAGGATTATCAGGCGAACAATTACCCTCATAAAAGGTATACCCAGTATAATTAGTCATTATTACATCTTCCATAGAACATCCTGCTTCGCCAGGACTAACAAAATCTGTAACAACGTCCCAAATACCATCTACAATACCGCCTACCGGCCCTCCTAAAAGTACTGGAGCTTGAGCATTAACAATATGTTCCATTTCCATAATTTCCAAATTCAACGTTTTCTTTTGCATATTCATTTATTCCTTTCGATTTTTATGGACTAAAATTGCCAATACTTATTAATCTGACTATATCATTATTACCGGAGCTTCATTCCCTGTTGTATCGATTAAGGGAAACTGTTCATTGGAATCACCCCCTTTCTTCAATTATTATTAAAGAACAAATAGTGATCTAATGATTAGATTATGCATTGTATGAATAATGGTCGGAAGCCAAATTGTACCTGATTTATAAAAAAGGAAGCCAAAAAGCATGCCGAGTACAGTACGCTGAATAAAGAAACCTAAATTAGAATTATGATGGCCTAAGGAAAAGATAATTGAGCTTATAAAAATGCCTATTAAATTTGGATATTTTTTTATAATTGGTATTTTTTTTCCAATGCGGCAAAAATAATTTTGTATTATTTCGCGATAGGTGATTTCTTCATATATTGATCCCATAAAACAATCGTAGAACACTCTTATCATTTGAATAACTGGTGGAAACGTCGTTTTATCAAATAAATATGCTTTTAGTATGTATCCTCCGTCCAAGGCTAATAACGATATTGTTATCCATACAATAGCTTTTTCTTTCTTGATTTTTAAATCGCCAAATCCTATTTCTTTTCTATAAATGATACACGGCAATATAAAAACAATAGGTAAAAGATATAGCCAATTGTACAGTATGAAGTTTATTTTATTATAACCAATTGTTGTTTTAATGCACGCTACTTTTTCAAAACCAAAAGCGTGGCCATAATTAGGAAACAATATATGGTATAGTTTTAAAAAAAAGTGACTCACGGTGGGAATAGTATAAAATTCTAGCCACCGTAGAAACCTGCAAATGATCAGCGCCAAAACCATCAAACCGTTTGGTGAATTTATCCTTTTTTCGGTGCGCAATAATAAAATTTTTAAAACCAATAATGTCAGCAGAGGAATGAAGGCGATATCAAGGATGAAAACGATATATACCACAAGCACATTAATTGATTTAATAAAACCGTAATCGACTTTTGAAAAAGTGAATCTAATATGGTAAAAACAATATAAGGCCGTTACAAATACAATGTAGAATAGTGTTTTAAGTGTGTTTTTGTTTGTGCAAGAAAATTTGCGAAAATAATCAAACCCTCTACGTGATATAAAAAGTAGTAAAGGAATAAAAACTAAATACATTATTATTAATTTGCCAAGCGTCCATAGACAGATATTGTAGTGCGTTGCATCCAACCAAAACAAAGTTATACTGAAAATGATAATTACAATAAGATAGTCTTCGAATGAGAGTTCGAATATTCTTTTTAATCGGCAATTACCTATTAAGTTCATGCTTTAAAAAACCTTAATCAATTAATGATATAAGCTGTGAAAACCATGCCTGTTCCATTTCATCCAGTTTTTTCCCGAACATTTCGTAAAATTTTTCCGAGGTCTCTGAATTTATCCCTATACTGTCAATCCATCCAATAAACGCAGGCTCTCCAATAGCGCTACAAAGATAGCGAACGAAACTATGCGCCTGATGGTAACAAATATTGTCATCGGTTATTGAATTATCGATATCCAGCAAGGTGTGGATCGCTTTAGTCTCCAATTCTTTATACGTGAGCAGTTCTTTTTTCTTTATCAAATTCAGTAATTTCCTGTTCGGGTCGGGTCTGGAAAAATATTCGCATACTCCCTCCTCAAGCCATAGAGGAAGACAAATATTGTGATTGCTCAAAAGCATATGTACGATTTCGTGAGCCATTCCGGCCTTGAACCGAAGACTTTCCCAGTTCTCATACCTTATCTGGTTATGATCAATGACGAGGACACGACGCAAAGCCACGAAGCAACTTATCCAGGGTGGGCAAAAAGAGTTGAACCAAAATTGAGTAAGCTCATCTCTTTTATCAGCAACATAAACTATCATTTTTTGACGTAGCGGTTTGAACTTCTCTTTAAGCTTTGTTGAATAGAGATTTTGACTCATTTGGGCTAATTTTTTCGCCGGCTTGCGGTTTTTAGGTGAGCATAAGCATATAAAATTTTCGGTCTCGTATCTTTCTTTGAGAGATACGGATATATTTTGATTGAGATATTCGAGCTCTTCATCTCTTGTTGCCGGAATTAGGATATAATTTCTCTGTAATTTTTGTATAATCTGCAAAATATTTGAAATATGGTAATCTTTTAAAAGTGAAATTGGTTTGGTAACATGTCTGAATGCGTCAATAAACTCTATCATATCCGGCGATACTTCAGCAGTCTTACCAGATAAAAAATGAATAATCCTGTGTCTATTTGAATTTCTTTCAACCTTAAGTTGCCGCGAATGGATAAGTGGTTTTTCAAGAATTTTTTTGTCAGACGTTGAAATGTTGGAAACTGTATGCGTTGACTTTTGTATTGCAAGAGTTCGTAAATACTTATCAAATGCTGATTTTGCTACCTTATATTCTATTTCAGGACTGCACAATGCCCCGTTATCATAAGGTTTTATCCCTTTTAAATTTCCTGCAAAAGCACTTTTCAATTTGCCTTTGCGGTAACTTGGTTGAACAAAATTTAACTTTTCTTTCATATCAATAATATGCTGGGACATTCTATAATCCTCATTTCAACAAAGATAATATGGTAGTCCTTCGCATGTAGAGGTCATACCTGCGAAACCTTATTTCTAAGCTCATTGTTATAGTGGTGAATAAATTCCAGGATCGCCCCAATGTGATTCTCTTTATTTTGAAAATAAAAACGTTTTTCGGAAGAGACGTGAGGCATGTTACCTCCCGGTACAATTGAATCTTTCGATAGAACTCGTTTTTCCACTATTTATGCTAACGGGTTGATGCCTTTTATCAATGACAATTTCTTCTAAAGGCATCTCACAAGAGCTGTTGGTTTAGGCTTAGTTTAATAGAATAGTAACTTCGAAGAACTAATCTATAGAACAGACGGCCGTTTAATGAAAATAACACACGAAAGTAAGGAAAACGCAGTATTGAGGACAAGTCAGAAAGTAGAAAGCAAGACAATACTTAAAAAAGTATACTGCTAATGTTTAGTTTCTCATTTACAAATAATTCATTTTCTCAAGAAGAGCTAAATAACAAGAACCCCGAACTACTATAATTATGAAGTGGTTTGAGATCTTTTTCTTCTTTAGAAGCTATCCATTAAATGTTAGGAATTCAGAAATCCTGGTCATTTCCTATATCGATCAGGCAGGTTTTCTGACTTTTGGATCATTATGCCGGTTGACTGGAAACCAAATCCGGAGCTAGAACAAGATCATGAACATTTCCTTCGGTCAGACAAATACGCAAAGGATTTCCCAATGCGTCTACAAAAGCATGGACTTTAGCTGTCAGGCACCCGCGCTTCGACCGAATTCCTGATTGAAGTGCCACCTTTTGCCCCGGTCCCATCCTGGTGGACCTTTGCATGGGAATCGTCGATCATGATCGATTCTAAGTCGGCATCCTTCGATACCACCAAGAGGATGTCATCCCAAATGGCCAATTTGGCCCACATGGCAAACCGTTTGTAAACGGTCTGCCATGGACCGAACGATTCAGGCCAATCGCCCCAAAAAGCTCCTTTTTTTTACGCACCAGCAAGGGGGCCTATAATTTTCAATTTCTCATCTGATATCTCATGACTACTCATGCTGAGAATATCAACATAACTGATTAAAAATGTTAAGGCTTTTTTAGAAATAGCCCCTATATTTATGGATAAAACATTAAAAATGCAGTATTGAAGACGGCTCAGAGGAAATAAAACTAATAGAATGTCATTTAAGAGATACTGCAATTTAACTTCTTTGTTAGCTTTTCACCTATCAATTCTCTATGAAAAATGAGACAAACCAAAAAAATCTCGAACTACAATAATTATAATTATAAATAGTACGAGATATCCAGCACTCCTCAATAATAAAATAGTGAAAATGAGGAATGAAGACATCCACGCGAGACATTCCCTATATCGATCAGGCAGGTCTTCTGACTTTCGGATCATCCTACCGGCTGCGCCTTCCCAGCCTTAACGACCAGTGGCGTCCTGCAGCTTTCGTCCCCGATCACAGCGGCGGGTCCATCCCCGATTCTCACAGGGTTCTCTTTTATGCTTTAAAAAAGCGCCTGATCAAATATTGTTAGATAAGAGACAAATGTTAAAATGTTAAGAGACGATTTTGAAAATTACCTTAATACGAAATTAAATGAGAAGAAAAATTTATTGATAACGTACATTCAGCACCCCAACGGACACCTATTTGACTAATTTTTATGTTCTTTAGGGGGCGGTAAACACGTCTGCAGTGACGCCCAGCGCCTTCAAATACTCCAGCTGGAATGATTTTAAAGGTTTTGCCAACTGCCTGTGGTTGCCGATGGTGATGACCATGATGGAAGTAAACTTGGTAGTCATCATGAAAGCGGTCGGTTTTCGGGTTTTCCGGCGAACCCAGCCGGGCAGTTCACAATCGTTGGTTTCGACATATTGGCGCATGGAACGCTCCATCAAGCGCCAAATCAAAAGAGAGATCAACAACACCAGACCCAATACTTCGATCCTACGGGCCTTCTTCAAAAAGATACTGTTTACGATGGCAGGATCTTTCAGAAAGCTGAAGTTTTGCTCAATACCAATTTGGCTTTTGTACAACGAAAGCAGCGCTTCGGCGGGCCAAGCCGCCTGCTGATCCAAAAGGTTGGTCAACAGGACAAAACAACCGGCTTCTTCCCTGATAGGGGCGACCTTGTCCGGGGCTTCGGTAACGGTTGTTGTCACACAATATTCATAGCGCAAGACCTTTCTGGGTTTGTCGAGGGCAGGCCGGCCGCGACCATATTTGGGCATTTCTTGAACATCCGTCTGAAGGTGGTGGTAACTGGGGTCGGATTGCCGGATCAGTCTGTCTGCCGCGGCCTGAGCATCTGCTCGGCAATAGTACACGGTATCCGTGACTTTCTTGCAGTCGGTGTCGAGTTTTTTGCGGTCCTGCTTAAGCATGCGGTCGATACGTTTGTGACGCCTTTTGTCATGAGCGCTGGAATGGACGACGATTGCCCGGTAGGGTTTCCCATAAAGCTCCACGGTACCGTCATAGGCCCGGTAGTGAGCAACGGGTCGATTGGGACGATCGTGTTCTTCAGCCAGAGGACCGATATCGATCCAGTCATCTTCGAGCACGGCTTCACGAATGATTCGGCTGCATTCGTTGTAGGTCGCCGGCAACCGGGATAAAAACCAAGTCTGGTCACTGCATTTGGCAAGATTGTTCTCGGTGACGAAGGCTGAATCGGCCACATAAACATAGGCTCCCGGCTCAAGCCCATGCTTGGCCATGTATTTCGAGATGTTGGTCAATAGTTCATTGTTCAAGGTCTTGTCCGAGGCGTTGCCGTGGGTGGTGGTACCCAAAATAGGGATGTTGCGGTCGACACACAGCATCGACACTAAAAACTGTTTGAGATCTGGACGTTTATCCTTGCTATAACCGTAGGTAATGTCAAAGGGCGGACCCGCCAGAACGAAATCACCGTAAACACTAACGGAAGTGGTGTCGAAGTGAAGCCGACGAGGATCGACGGCAAAGACGGTTAGGGCATTCTGTGCAATCTGAGAAAAGATCTTCTGGGTGCCGGTCTCGAAAATTTGATCCATGGATCGCCCAAGATTGTAATCGCAGAACCGTTCCGGTTCGATGTCACTGCCCAGGAGCAATGCCGTGTCTTTTTCTTCGAAGAACTCTGTCAATCGGTAAAGCGGGGTACGACCAGACAGCGTGTCGAGGACCATGGCGAATACCGCCATGCCTGGGCTCAATTCCATCTGTGAGTCGACCATTTGATCGATGGTTTCAACCAAACCGATTTTCTGAGCATATGCTTTGACGATGGGCAAATGCCTGGCATCGGTGATGGTCATATTTTCGGTATCGAACGGTGGCATCTGCCCCTCCTTTTTGAGCGCGATGGTAAAGGTTCGGGCAGTGTAGCAGCAACTACTTGAAATGTCTAGATATTTTTTATTTCATGTAAATACAATACGTTATATTTGATATGGTGTTGTTTTTGCTGAGTAATAAATTGTTTAAAACCTATGCGTAATGGGTGCGGAATGTAAGTGATAAGACGAGAAATTAAATTTTTTTGAGAATTATTCAGTTGCTGTATTCCAGGACAATCTGCAGGCAAAGTAAGTGATCTTTGGCGACGGTGCTAACGAATAACGATACATCCTGTATCTCAATCCCAAGGAGGGAATCCAAGCGCCGGCGAAAGAACCGAGAGGAAGTCGTAACATGCCTTGAACATGAGTTGGCCAAGTATCCCAAAGACGATACCATCAGCCTGGAGGACGGCGCCAAAGGCTGCAAAGGGTTGATGGTCATCGAGCGCTGATTTTGATCTTTCAAAAGGCCCAGATCAAAATTTCAACGATGTATCACTGGCTATCCCGCCGGATCAAGGCACATCTCATACATTACTCCAACTCGGATGGTCGATCTTTTAGATCAACTTGAACTCCATCCATTTTACCAAGAAAGTACAATTGTTATAAGAATACTGCTATTCCAGACAATGTGCATGAACATCGATGGGAAAAGACTTTTCGAATGCCTTCGTAGGTAGACCAAGGCAATTGCGCCAATTAAGGGAATAAAAAAACTTATTGGTAAATGTAAGACGGCAAAAAATAGGCACACAGAAGCATCTAACGTGTACCGTACCCATTTTTTTCTGAGTTGATCGTGAGCTTCTTCCAATAAAAGACCGCGAAAAATAATTTCTTCAAAAATTGGTCCCAAAAAACCAATCGTAAGAAACCCGGCGAATATACATAGAAAATCGCGATTTTTCAATGAGGCAGTAAAAGCAATGACCAAAGGATGTATCTTTTCGCCGGAATCACTTAAGCAAGTTTCAGGAATAAAAAATAGAACAAGAGGCATAAAGGATAGCAACAATATTAAGGTGATGGTTTTATCTAACCTAAATGGACGCAGTGGGATAAATGAATTTGGCCAATCCTGGTTTCTGAAAACCAAGATAATTAAACCTAAACCACCGGTGGTTAAAAATAACTGAAAAAATAAAACAAGGCCGCAAAATGCCTGATTCTTTAAGGCATCAGCAATTGTACTTATCAAACCTAAAGGGAAATTAAGACCCGTACTAAAGAGAAGAAGGCCCAAAATCCATAAGATATAATCGGTCGAGGTTGGCACGACACCTTTAATTGCAGGCTTTATGATTGAATATGTCAAGACTAAAAATATTGCAGGAGGAAAAAATCCCCAAAATAAAGCCAAGATAATTATTTTTGATCTGCCGCACCATTTTTGAGGATAATTCATTTAATACTATTTTTTCTGGTTTTTTACTGCCCACTTAAAAGTAGGGGACCGGCCGGCCGCCCCTACACACCATGCCTGCTACCATATTTTTACATAACTCGGTTCCAAATGCGGTTGCCCTGATCAAAACAATCCGAACCATTGACAGATAACGCATTTTGTTTTACATAAAGCAAGTCCTTTCATTAGGAAAATGATCGGATTAAAAGAATCAAAAAATTAAATCACACAATAATACAATAACTTAAGCCATGAAGGCCTTCCTCACATTGTTAACGGTTGGTCATTATGGCTTTTTTTATGGCGGTATATAAGGAAGTTGCATGGTAACCATTTTTTAAGAAAGGGAACCGAAATATCGGATGTGAATGACACAACACGAATCGGTATATGAAAAAAATTATGAGATTTACCGTTCCCGCATTGGCGCTGTCGATTTTGCATCCGCCGCTTCCACGCTCGGATTGTTATCAGCGGGAGACGGCTACAAAATAGACTTTTTCGGTCAGACCTATTTCGTTTCTCAGGACGGCATTCAGGATGAATGTGGAAAGACGCCGGATTACATGCTCTGCGTAATTCTTGCCAAATATCTGATTCTGTGTCCTGATCAAGTATATCTGGATGAGGCTTGGTGTGCCTTCAGGGATTTCAAGAAGGAATCCCATTTTTTAAACGTCAATTATTTTAGAAGTGACACAGAAAAAGTCATTGCTGATACATTTTCCGGGAAAATTGATAAACTGGAACGCATCTGCGAGCAATTGGACGGTCAAAAAGAGAATGAAGGGTTTAGCTATGATCTGGTGATGCGATTCAAGGTATTGCCACGCATTTCGTTGCTTTTGCTGTTCAATGATGGCGACGATGATTTCGAGGCTTACGGCACGGTTCTTTTCCAGAAACAGGCCGAGTACTATCTGGATCCGGAAAGCCTGGCCATGACAAGCGCCTATTTGGCGCAACAGCTGAGAGCATTCGAAAAGTAACAAAAAAGGTATTTACAGCTTACGCATTTTAATCTAAAAGAAATGTGCTCTGCCATTAGAAAATGGCATTTCACTTAACACCCATATTTTCTCTATTTTCAAGTAAAGCCACGAAGGCCCAACGATCAATTATCAAGCGGCCGTCGTGGCTTTTTTAATCCTCTCGGCTGTATTCGATATTAGAAACGTTCCATTGATTTAAGATAATGACGCTATATTTCCGTGGCCTGCGGGAAGGATTCGTTCTGAACCATAAATATAAAGAGAAAAAAATGAGAATTCCTGAAAGCTTTTTTGTGATCTACCAACCCAAATACACGGTTCCTTGTGTTTTTGATCTTAATGAACGCGGCACATTCCCAAATCATCCATCCGTAACCGGAACCTGGGGATTCCGTGTGCTTGCTGACACCGATTTAAAAGCCAGTGTCCAGTTCGCTCATCTGGTTCACCGTCCCGGAAAAGATCCGCAAACTGGAAAAGCCTATGAGTGGATGGTGGAAGAAACGTCGATCGATCTGGATGATCAATTGACTCTGGATTCAGCTGCGGTTGAAAAGAAAATCACGGATTCGGAAATTCGTTCGGCATTGATGGACGCATTTAACGAATGGCATGACAACTTTGTCCCCATGAAGAAAAAAAAGGTGGATATTGAAGAGTTGAAACAAAAGCTCGGCAATGTGGTAGATGAGTGTAAAGAGCGCATTCGTAAGGAACTGGTGCGTAAAAACCAGCATTGGGTTTCTTCCAACATTCCCCGTCGTATCCATGATTTCAAGTATGGGCTGTACAACCACGTCAAGGAAAGGCTTTATCAGGAATACCAGAGCAATGGAGGGGAAGATTCGGAGCCGAACCTATTAAAAAAGATCGCCTTGTTTAATCGCGTGCTGGATAATTTTGATCATGAGGACCTGATGAAACCGGATGGGACTGTCTGGAGAAACGAAGACGAAATATGGCAATGCTGGATCGGATTCGCAGGTTCCGAAGATGAGGCATATCGGATTTGTCGAACAATGGATGCCGTATTTAAAGACCTTGAATTGGATGAGGTCGGTTGAAATGCATAAATTAACAGATAGGTGAAGATAATGAAAAAGGTTGTCATCCTCGGACTGGGTGATGTGCTTCAAGGGGATCGTGGCGCGGCCTGCCGTGTTTTGGAATCCGTGGCCAAGGAGACAGCCGGCAAATCTGTTCATATCTCCTACCTGGGTGGCAACCCCAGTTTTGCTGGCGGATTGATGTACAAAGCGGATTTGGCCATAATTGTCGGTACACTCAGCCTGTCCGGTGTCCCCGGCGGATTGCATGTGTGGAATGGTAGTGTTTTCAAACAGCATGCGGATTGGATTGCCGAAGAAGATCCGGCCGTCTATCGTTTACTTACTGCTTTGGCAAGGGCTGATCTGGCCGACGGCTTTCCCGAAAAGCTGATTTTCATCTGGATCGAGCCCAAGTCGATGCAAGGTTACCAAATTTCTAAGCCGGTCCGTGGGGCGATTGACATGGCTGCCCGAAGAATCCGTAGAGAACTCTTGGTGCTGGGGTGGGAGGAAATGGAACAACAGCAAGAATCGTCAAATGCACCCTTGGCGGTGGCTTGTATGGATTCCTGGTAGGTGACCGCGGCGTCAAATAATGCATTCCATTTTTTAATTTATTGAGAACGCATGACATAAGGAGGTCCCATATATGTGCGAAGCCAATGCATATCTGATCGTTAATGGTAAGGAGCACCTGATCATGGAGGCCGTAGACTTGGTAGAACCAATAGGAAAGAACGAGTGGGTTCTGGTCAGCATGTTCGGAGAGAAAAAGACGGTAAGCGGGCGTATCAAGAGCATGGAGCTTGTGGATCATCGTGTGTTGTTCGAACACTGATGCAGGTGGAATATGGAAACCCAGACCCAGCAAAAAATGGTCAAACGGGCCGCCCCGCGCAGCCCCACCGAAACGGCCATTACCTGCCGGCCCTACGTTAGCCACCGTACGGTGCAAACAGCAGATGGTGTCATGCGCAATTTTTCGAGTTATGGATCCTATGTGGAAACCTCTGGTCAGTATAAATCCGGAACCATTCTGATTGTGCGGATGCTCCGGTATCCATCGGTGATTTCCACGATGCAATGCGATAGTCAACCACGCACCATTTGTCTGGCGGAAGTAAAATGGTGCCGTAAGTTGATAGAGGGAAATAGTAATCGTCGGTATGGCATGGGATTGAAGTATCTGGACTGATGGCCTTTTACAGGAGGGAACGCAAAATGATCGTAAACATGGCCCTCAAGCGAATTGCAGATTTTCACGGACACCTGTGCCCGGATCTCGTTATCGGCGGCAAGTTGTGCGAGTACATTCAGCAGACGCTGCCAACCGACGAGCCGGCCAATGGTATTTCAACGATTATCGCTGAAAACTGCACGTCCGCCTTGGATGCGATTCAGGTTATTCTTGGCACGACCATGGGCAACCAGCGCTTGAAAGTCATGGATCTTGGCAAACACAGTTATACCATTATCCCAAAATCGATTTCTAATAGCTTCCGGTTGGTGCTGAACAATCAGGAATATAAAGATGAAGACGCTTTCAAGCACTTGTCGCAGAAAGTGCTGAAGAATACCATTTTGATGGATGAAGTGGTGAACCTGCAAATGATGATTGATGAGCGAGTGAAATATTTGCTCAAGCAGCCGCCGGAAAGCCTTTTCAAAACCGAGATGATTGAGCGGGAACAAGAACTGCCGGAAGTACCCAGCATTTTTCTGACCTGCTGCCAATGTAACGAACAGGTGCTTAGCAGCCATGCCGTTGAGTACGGAAATCAGATCTATTGCTTATCATGTTTGCGACTCATGAAATCCGGGAATCAGTGTTATCGACTACAATGAGAACTTGATTCGTTGAACAATGCGAAAAGGAGTCGGAAAATGAAAGAAAAAAGAAAGTGGATTATCGTCTGGTGCATGGTCTGTCTGGTCTTTTCGGTCACGCATACATGGGCTGGCATAGATTCACTGCGAAGCGAAACTGCAAAAGCACTGAAGCAGGCCATGGCCAAATTGCAATATCCGAAGGACACTGAAAATCTGGTATGTTTGACCAATGCAGGCTACGCCTTGGTCCAAGGTGAAGGCACCCGGGGGTTTTGCAAAACGGTTCGTGATATTTGCGGTGTTTCGGCGGATACCGGCACGATCCTGTGCGTGCACACGGACCTGGACGCTCCCTTGTATTTTGCCCTGGCCCACAAAACCAGCCCTGATACCCTGCCTCTGGTACTCATTTCTCAAACGGGCGACACCTTTGATGTTTCCGGGCCCATAGACGTCTACGTAAAGAAAGGCAAATCCTTCGAGGAATTCAAATCCCTTGGCCGACGTGCCTTTTCCGTGGTGAGTATTGTAAACGGCTGGGCCAATGATTTCCCGGAAGATCTGATTCAGGGCGCATTGTATCATGACCATTTATGCGGTGGTGTGTCCACGGGGTTTTTGACGGTAAGTTACATTAAAAAACACCTGCCACTGTCGGAAAACCAGCGCTATACCTACATTGGTGCACCCGCATGGTGCCAGGACGATTACATCGTAACAGCCATGAATCTGACACCGGGTAAAAGAGGTTATCTTTCCATGCAGTTTCAATGGGATGACGTTTGGAAAACCGCAAAAAAGGAATATGCCGGTATGGGGGGGCTGGTGATCCGCTACGATGAAAAAGCGCAAAAAGGTGATGCAACACTGCTTAAATTTGACTGGCGTCGTGATGATTTACTCAAGTTTATCAATGATCCGGAGTTTGATTTAAAGGACAGAAGCAACCCCCTGATGCATGTTTACTTTTCACGATTTTTTTTGGCGAACAAAGCACATCCCGAGAAATTTCTTTCCGTGATGGCCAGAAAAGCGATTAACAATAAGGCTGATTTGGCCCGTTTGGTGGCCATGGGTGCAAACCCACTTGAGGAGATGCTGGGGAAACGGGTTGCCCAACCTTGAATGGCAAAAAATGAAGACCTTGATTATCTGTTTTTCTCAGACCGGCAATACCTGGAAAATTGCTGAGTTAAAATAAAAAAGGAAGCGACAGTGGAACTGAAAAGTGCACAATTTAAAATGTTTCTGCCAATTCCCGTTACCCTGATTACGACCGTAAATTCGCAAGGTGTCTATAACGGCGCGCCATACAGTTGCGTAATGCCTGTGCTTGGGCCGTTGAATCTTATTTCGATTGCATCCGCATTGCCGCGCGACACTCTGAAAAACATTCGTGAAACCAATGAATTCGTGGTCAACGTGATCGGAAAGCCGGAGTTTCGCAAAGCCATGTCCTGCGCCAAGACCTACCCGCCTGATGTGAACGAGATGAAAGAAGTCGGCCTTGAAACCATATCGTCCAAGAAGGTTGCGCCACCTCGGATTGTGGATGCTGTGGGATGGATCGAAGCGGTGGTGGAAAAAGAAGTTGTCGGCGAAAATTATTCGGTCATTATCGGGCGGGTCTTGTGTTCGGAAGTTAGTGACATTTACTGGGAGAAAGGAAGACTCACAGAGGATCCACTAATCTTACTCGCTCCTCACTTCAGAACATTAGGCGATAGAATCGCCAAGGGTGAGGAGTTTATCGATCATTCGACCCACCCGGAGATGAAACCCTCCTGAACCTGCCCTCGGAAAGGTGTTTGGAATGAACAAACTTGAATTAATTGATAAATTGCGAATGTCTACCAGCATTGCCAAACCCCAGGCTAAAAAGGTGGTAGACGTTTTTTTTAACTCGATGACCAATGCGCTTGCTGAAGGGGAACGGGTCGAGATCCGGGGCTTGTGCACTTTCTTCCCAAAAAGTTATCCAAGCTATGTTGGCAGAAATCCGAAAACAGGCCAACGTGTGACCATTAAGCCGAAGAAACTGCCATTTTTCAAATCCGGTAAAGCGCTTAGAGACCGGATCAATGAAGAATAAGGTTTTACAAGTCATCCTTGAAATGCATCCATGGTTGATTGACAGCTTTGTTAAATGTGCATAATTTGCACTCATTAAAACAACAGACGGAAAATAGGAGGTTAGTATATGAAGAAAAAGATGACAATTTTCTGTTTGCTTGTTTGTTGCCTTGGCATCATCGCCGGCTGCTCGCCAATTTATGGTGTCAAATACGACTACAACCGGCAGATAGACTTCAGCATGTACAATACGGATGACTGGATGCCAGCACCCGATAAAGCCGTCATCAATGATCTCGTTATCGATCGAATAAAAAAGGCCGTTGATTCAGAACTCAGTGCCAAAGGCCTGAAGAAAACCTCACAAGACCCGGACTTCCTGATTGCCGAGCATATTGGCAAAAAGGATAAAAACGAGGCTGATCGCTGGGGCTATGGCTACTATGGTCCGATACTGGTTTATCGAGGTGGATTCTGGGGGGTGGATGATGTTTCAGCTTACCATTATGAAGAAGGCGTGCTTATTCTGGATTTTATCGATGCCGGAACGAAAAAGCTGTTTTGGCGGGGGATCGCCAAGGCGCATGTACAAAATATCGACACGCCGGAGAAAAGCGAGAAGCTGATTAATGAAGCGGTTAAAAAAATCCTGGAGAAATATCCACCGCCTATAAAATAGCAGGCAGGCATCACAAGCTTCCAAAATCCTGGAATCTGAGAATGCTCTAAAATATCTTCAGATCAGATTGGCCTTGAGCAAGTATCCATCGGAGTCATCCGCCCAATATTCGATTTCGAAGCCGCATTGCTCAATCATCGTTTGCATGGTTTGCGGCGGCGGCATCAAATCGTTTGCCACGGCTGAACCGGCCCTGCTGTGCATTTTCTTGATCTCGGCAGAGGAAATAAAATTTGAGATTACTATCCGTCCCCCTGGTTTGAGCATGTTGCTGATTTTGGTGAGGGCGTTTTCCTGATCCTCAAAATGTGGAAAAACCTGATGACAAATCACCACGTCAAAATAATTTTCAAACCCGATTATTTCTTCTACTGGACCCAAATGGATTTCCACCTTTTCATAATCCGAAAGGTTAATGCGGGCATGGGCAACCATGCGCGGGCTGATGTCCACTGCCACAATATACCCGAGCCGGCCGACTTCCGCCACAAGCCGTTCGGTCAACCTTCCGGTACCGCAACCCGGTTCCAGCACCCTTAAGCCTGCCAGTGGACCGGTCACGGCAAATAATCGATCGAACTTTTTCATTTCATCGGGGCCAGAATTCTTGACGGCCCAAGCCTCTCTGGCTTGGGCATCAAAAAAAGCCGCTTTTATGGCATAAGGATCATTTTTTTGTCGTAACATATCTTAGTATTCAAACCGGGTCGGAGGAATTAAAAAAGCCACGTCGGCCGCCTGGTAATCAATGGGTTGGCCTTCATGGCTTTCTTGGAAATGGTATGAACGAGAGTAATGCTGTTTGGCAACTATAGAGTGAAAATGCCATTTTCATAATGGCAAGACATCTTCTTTTTAGAGGAAAACAAATTGGCTGTAAAGACTTTTTTAGATAACTGCATCAGTCAACAAACGGCACCACTCGGCCGATGGGTCCATAGTCAGCCTTCATCTTTTCGTATACCGGCCTGCCGACCAGTTCGCTGTAAATTTCATCTGCCTTATGTTCCGGATCGATGTCCTTAAAGCAGTCTGGGTAGAGGATTTTTCCCATGGCATATGCATCCGTCAATGCCGTATCGATATTGGTGGTGTACCAGTTGAAAGGGTGCAGGACGTAAAACCGATGGTTGGCAAAAGCGGTCAATGCTTTGTAGAATTCTGGTTTTTTCGCCGCATCGGCGGCAACTAATTCTATCCCACCGCCATCGATGAAAATGAATGGTGGATCGAGTTTGAGCAGCATTTCTCTTGCCATGACAACATGACTGCCCGCACGGGTTGCGATCCGCTGGGCCAGATTTTCGGCATGAATCCATTCCAGCGGTGGATAGTGGTGTTGGGTGCTTTCGATGCCTTGTACTTTTCTAAAGCCGATTCCGCCGACATAAGCTTTCGGGCATTTTTTCTCAGCAGTACTCATGGTCCGCCGGGAAAGGTCTGCGCGCCAGGTCTCGATCGAATGGATCACGGCCTCGGCCCGGTCTATCCGGTCCAAAATGGTTCCGGCAATGCGCATGGCATCGTAGACCACCTCGTCGAAAGTGGAAAAATCGCCGTAGCTTAGGACTACCACCGGTACGTTCAACAAGGCCTCGACATCATTGGCCAAAGCCGCATCCATATAGGTAACGAAGATGACCTGGGGCGACAGTTTCAGCACTGTTTCCAGGTCAGGCTTCTGGTTGATCGACGCAACCCCTCCAGGACCACAGGTGGGAAGTTTCGACAGCTCCGGATGGGCCAGCCAGTAAGGTCGGCCGCCGGGATAGTTTTTTTCTAAATTCTCGACACCAACAACTTTATTTTCAGCTTGAAGATAGACGATCAACCGCAGTGTTCCAGGACCAAGGCATATGATGCGTTGCGGATTTGCGGAAAGGCTTACCTGTCGTCCAGCCATATCGGTGATAGTCATGGATTGGGCGATGGTCGTAACAGAGCCGGATAAGAGCATGATCAAAACGATCCACAGTGACCTTTTTCCTCTCATTTTAATATCCTTGATTAATGGAAGATAATGTTTTTCATGCAAGACTCAGCCAATAAAAAAGGCCACAACTCCGCAGGGGGCAACCCTGCAGCCTTCGTGGCCTTACTCACATTCAAATATTATCTATACCGCCAAGGTCTCATTGTCAATGGATAAACAAGCCTGCTGCAGGGCGGGCATGGTTGGGTCGATCATCATCCCCATGTTGCGGCCATGGAGCGCACCTGCAAGAAAGGCAGCATTGTGGGGCGGTTTGAACGTAGGGTAACCCGACAATAGGCGGTAATTCCGATTGTTGGGTATAGTTCCACAACCCAACATACAATCCAAGCCTCAAACAAACCTCGATTTGTAGGAGCTGGCCATGCCTGCGACCAACCGCAACCGCAATCTATTCTCGTGTCGCGGCCATGGACCGCTCCTAAAAGTAAACTGGGTAGCTATGCCGTCGTTTGGAAAAGAGATTGACAATCAGAGATCCAAAAGCTATTGAAACTATATCTTCAATAGCCGGTTAGAAAATTGGCGAATCAAATCCTTTGTTAAAATCTATAATCTCGTAAGACGAGCCACGAAGGCCTTGACCCGCTCTTGGTAAGACAGGGAAGGGGCATGGCCTCTTTCTCTTTTTCAAGTCGCGAAAAAAAACTTTTCGAGCACGGCGCCTTGGGCGCCGATGGAACAGGCATATGATAACCAGCCATCAAAACGATCCCTATTGGGCTAAAGCAGCCTTTTTTGATGCCCAGGTTCAGGCGGATTGGGCTGCCGAGACCTATGGCCCGGATGAAAAAGAAAAACTGGAACAGCTATTTGCCGCCACCGGACCCCTTACCGGGTTAAGGCTGCTGGAACCCGGATGCGGCACCGGTCGGCTAACCGAGGTGCTGGCCGAGAAAGTCGGTCCCAGCGGCCGAGTGGTGGCCATGGACATCAGTCCACGCATGGTGGCGGCAGCACTTCAGCGTCTGGTCCGGTTTGCCAATGTGGATCTTCATCTTGGCTCAGTGGAGGCAATGGCTAAGCGATTGGGCGTATTTGATCAAATTATCTGTCACCAGGTGTTTCCCCACTTTGTTGACCGGGCTGCGGCCTTGGAAATCCTCGTGCGTTTGCTCAAACCCGGTGGTCGGTTAATTATTTCCCATTTTATACCCGTTGCCGAAATCAACGATGTTCACCGCAAGGCAGGCACTGCTGTTGAAAATGATCTGATGCCGCCTTCAGATATCATGAGATCCTGGTGTAGGCGTTTCCGGCTGACCATCGAGCAATACAAGGATGATGCGAATGGATATCTGTTGAGTGCCAATTTCAATGGATGAACTCTACTCCACAGAGTGAATTGTTCTCCATGTTAAATTTAGAATGCACAAAAAAAAATGTCCGTTGTTTATGCCCCCGATGCGGTGCATTCCACAAGGTGCAAATGCTATGGACCGGCCGAGGAATACCTCGTAAATACTGCCCATTGTGCAGACCCGTAATTGCCGTCTATGATGATACGGTCTGCCATGATGCACCCAACCCCTATTCCCCAGCCCAGAATAAAAAAACAGGTCAGCAGTAGAGCCTTTATTGAAGAATTAGTTCCCATCGATTAGTTCTCTCACCTCACCAACAGTGGTAGGTTTGTTCGTTGGCTTGTTGTGTCTACGTTTAAGCCAAAAAATATCCCAGCCTTTGATTGAAAAATTGTTTTTAATCGAAGGTGGCGAATCAATCGTTTCCCAGATCCCTTTAATCTTATAATCTATATTTTTTACATTGTTCCGTTGAATATCAAAATTAAAATTCATATCATAAAAAAAGTAATTTTCTTTTATCTTTTTTATACTGGCGTCTAATTCCCATGAAGGTCCAAAAAGTCCGGAAGATCTCATTGTCGCTACCTTTATTCCATGATTTTTTCCCTTTATTACAACATTATTCATAGAGGAAGTCGCTAAAGGCCTATTAGGGAACGCCTGTTCCAGTAATGAATAAACCACTTGAAACATAAGAACCGGGCGATCAAGATAGTCAATCCAGTGACGTTTATCAATTTTATGACCTTTTGTCTTTGTTAGCATCGCAGCCCCGAATATTAAAAGGATAGAGACTGAATAATCTCGGCCTTCGACTTCTGAAGAAACATCGATTCGCGCTTCTTTGTTATTGGTGAATTTGAATAGGTAGTTGTCTATCTTTTTGGCTTTAGGAACGTTAATTTCAAATTTTACTATATTTGCTTTTGCCCATTTGGATGTAGCAGCGCAAATTTCTTTATCAGTATTGTAGGCGTTGACTTGGCCTAATGAAATAAAAAGAAAATAGGTTAAGGGCAGGGCTGTTAGAAACTTTTTTGGGTGGGTAAGTTACATTTTCCAAATCCTTCGTATAATGTAAGCTTTTACCTTTAGGTTAAAATCCTAGTGTTGCATGTTGAACAATATTACGGGATGTAACTATGTCGGGGAGTCCATCATTTTGTATGACTGAGTTCAGTATTTACTGATTGAATGATTTCTTTCAGTTCATCTGCAATTTCTACTGGTTGTTCGTCGATTTGTTCAATACAAATTTTTAAGACTCTCTCATGCTGTTTAGAATTTGAAATAAGAGACCATTTAGCTGCAGCTGCTATCTTTAAAAGTTTTCGATGTAGTCGTATATCAAACAAAGACAAGGCCGTTATAATTCTTGCTACAGGTTGTGAACTACCCGTGGCCATAAAATTCCCCCATAGTGTATCTAACACCCACGGTCCCTGCTCAAGTGGAATTTGAGTAATTGAACATGGAAAACATTTTGACAAGATACAATCTTTGTAGGTTTGTTTAAGGACATTGTCTCGGTCAAATATTGAAAATACTTTCTGTTTTGCATCAGGTAGTTCTGAATACCAGACACCCATAATCAATATTCTCTTATGTTTGACCGGAAGGTCGGATAAAACCTCAATCCAGGATTCCGCTTTATCGGGGTTGTTTTTTAATACGCCGGCAAGAAAGCCCGCAAAGGGTGGTATATCGCTATCTTTATTGATTTCTCCACTCTGGCTCATGTATATGAAAGCCTCTGGAATTTTAACAGGTTCTGGGTCGTTGTAATAGTATGTCACCCATTTCGCGACTTCTTCAACTGATAGGAATGATATGATTTCTTTGTTTAGGGTGGTAGTATTAAAAGTAGCTGTATTTTTACTATGTTTTGGGATATCATGATAGTAGGCCATCCACTTCGAGACTTCTTCGACTGATTGGAATGAGGCGATACCATCATCACTGAATATAATAAGCAAGATGAGACTTAATAAGAAATGCATAAGTACTCCTCAAAGATAAAAGCATCTTTCATGATAAATCAGAAAAGGCAGACAAATGTCAACCTTTCATTCTATTATTGGGCCAGGGATGCTTATTTTCTTGTTGGAATTGCAGGTTGTCAACACTATGACGGAGAAATTGAAAAGTGTTTGACAATTCCGGGTTCAATCGCTATTGAGATTATACTCTAAAGCGCCGGTTAGAAAATCGGCAAACCATTGTTACAATCAATGATTCCACAACATGAGCCACGAAGGCCTTGAATCGTTTCTATAGCATTCAAGATAATGTTTTTGGTCTGCGTTATCGGTCGAGAGCGGTATTGATTACAGCTTCCTCCCTATAGCCTTGCGAAAAACATTATCTTAAAAACCAACTATGGAAGAGACAGGGGGTGTGGCTTGTTGTCTCTCCACGTTAGATCTTAAAAAATATTCGTATAGTCAAAAGGTTATATGGGGAACGATGTGATTAAAACCATTGCTTCGTTGAAGCTACTTTCCATTGGAGTGCAAACCGGATGACTGGAAAGCCATATGATTTCAATAGAAAAGCCCTTTCACAGCTGCCTCACATGGCTGCTGAGCCGCTTTATGGTCCTTGGGAACAGGTGGTGCGTGGCTACAAGCAATTCTGCGCCATGGCTGCAGCCGTTCGATTGAGGATCTTCGATCATCTGGTTGAATTGCGACAACCGATGGATCTGGCGGATCAATTAAATGCCGATCCGAAGATGATCACGGATCTCTGCGATTTGTTGGCGGATATGGAATTATTGGTTCGTTATCAGGACGGGTTTTTAGTGTCGGCGCTTAGTCGAACCTATCTGTGCAGTGATTCAGCCTGGTTCCAGGAAGAAGTGATAAAAAATATCTTCTCGGGATTTGGTCTATGGCAGCAATTGGATCGGATCTGCATCGAGGGGCCGGTAAAGGTCGACGAGGCCGATTTTTTTGAAAATAATCTTATCGACAGCCTGGCTTCTGAAATCCTGACCGGTGAGCTTCAGCAGACCGTGGCGGCGGTCACCCGTCAACCGGAGTTTGCAGCGGCGCAGAGAATGCTTGATCTTGGCGGGGGGCATGGATTGTATGCCATGGCGCTTGCAGCCCAAAAACAGGATCTCGAGGCCATCGTCTATGATTTCAATCCGGTTGAAAAGGATTTCAAACGCTATAAAGAAAAGTTTAAGGCCAATGGCGTGCGATTTGTTGCGGGGAATTTATTTGCCGATGATTTAGGAAATGGTTTTGATCTGGTGCTTTTCTCCTACAATCCCGGCGGGAAGAATGAACGCATCCTCGAGAAAATTCACCAATGCCTCAACCCAGGCGGGCTGTTTGTCACCAAACATGCCTTATACAGGGAAGCGGAAGCGGCAAAAAGTACACTGCTCGACATCGAATGGCAGCTTACTGCTTTTCGCGGCGTGGCAAAGGGCCGCAATGTGTATGCCTTTGAGCAGGATCTGAGCGAGGAGGCCTATATGGAACGGCTGCAGCAGGATTTTGAAATCATCGAAACCATTGATGCAAAGGAATTCGCCACACCGCCGCTGGCAAAATTCGGCGACCGGTTGGACTCAATAATCATTATTAGCCGTAAGCGGTGACAGCAAGGTCAGTCGCTTTTTATATAAGATAGCAGAGAACAATCCGTTATTGTTTTTGATATCTGAATCACTTGTGGGAAGGTTGTGGATCATGAAAATCATGTGGATGAGGTTGATCTTACATGTTCATGATTTCAGGAAAAAAACATGGAGAATGAGGCATGGAAACATGTAAACAATGCAAAAAGCGTCTTCAAGATAAAGAGAAGCAGGTACTCCATGGAAAGGTATTATGCGATGATTGTTATATCGATGCGGTTATGCCGAAAATGCCCAAGGCGCACTATGATAATGATGCAGAATTTATGAACAGACTAAAAGATTCCTATTCGGTTCGAAAACAACAGTTCCATTGATATCCGCTATTGACAGTCAAACCTGTTCAGTTTAATTAATTGATCGGTCGGCCAATTAATTAATTTCAACGGGTCGATCTTGAAAGGACTGTTCAATGGCACCAAAGCAACAAAGGGACCCCGAAGCTACGCGTGCCGCCCTTTTGGAGGCTGCGGAAACGCTTTTTCTGGAAAAAGGCTTCGGCAATACCTCACTCAGTGAAATTGGCCGACAGGCGGGGATCACCAAAAGCCTGATTCATCACTATTTCGGCTCAAAAGAAGGGCTTTGGCGGGAAGTTAAAACACGCCGGTTCATGCAATATGCCCAAGAGCAGATGAATATGATCAACGGGGCGGAGCCGACGGCAGAGCTGCTGAAAGAGTCGATTACGCTGTATTTCAATTTTCTGCATCGCAACCCGCAAATTGTAAAGATGTTGGCCTGGATGTTTCTGGAGCAGGACCAGAATGAATGTTTGGATATGGATCGCGAGCTGATCCATTCGGGGGTCGAGAAAGTCAGGGCTTCCCAGGGTGAAGGGCAGCTGCGTGACGATATTGATGCGCGTTTTATTCTTTTTGTTTTTATCGGGCTTTGCGAGCATTGGTTCCACAATAAGGATCATTTCCTGAACAGTTTCGGTCTTGACGATATCCCTGGAAATTTAGACCAGGCGTACCTTGAGGCAATAACCAAAATTTTTTTCGAGGGTGTTCGTCCAGCGTCTTAAAAAAAAGCGACCTGTGCAGTTAGCTTTTAGCCGTTAGCAATTTTTTTTTGAATAAAGCGACTAAAGTAGGTTTTTTCACTGGTTTATGGATTCAATACGCTAAAAATGTAATATTTCCGTAATTTTTTTTAGGCTAACAGCTAACAGCTAAATGCTAATGGCTAATGGCACAGCTTGAAAAAAAGGACATAGTAGTCTAGTGTCCATCCGGAAATAGCCAAATTAACATCACTTGGTGTGGGTTCAGAAACAGAGTTAATTGTGATTATTAGTTGATCGGTCGACCAATTAATTGGGCGGCGATAGGAGCGTTTAAGCGCGGGAGGGGCCATGCAAAAGGTCAGACGATATATCAATTTCATTGTTGGATTTTCCTTGTTGGGCGTTGCCGTTGGTCTATGGGCCATGCCGACCGACCCTGATTCCACCGCTTCTGGACAACAATTGCGTGATAACAACCTGCGCGTTGTTCTTGATTCAGTTCAGAGGATCAACGGTCAACGCAGTGTGCGTTTTGCGGGAACCACTCAGGCCAAAGATCGGGCGGTTTTGTCTTTTGCCGTCCCTGCGCGGGTGGCGGCGCGTGATGTTGAATCCGGCTCCAGGGTTCATGCCGGTGATGTGCTGGCCCGCCTGGATGATCGGGAATACCGCAATGCCCGCAAACTGGCTCAGGCGTCGCTCAACGAACTCATAGCCAATTGGCAACAGGCCCGCCGTGACCGGCGGCGCATCAAAAAGCTCACCACCGAACAGGTCGCCACGGTCGCGGATCTTGAAAAAGCCACAACGCAGGAAGATGCCTTGCAAGCGTCCGTCCAGGCGGCCGAGGCCCGTCTTGCAGAAGCGGATCGGCTGTTGCAGGAGACGGTGCTAAAAGCCCCCTTTGACGGTACCGTAACCGATCTTAACATCCAAGCCGGTGAATGGGCGGTGCCGGGGCAACCGGCTGTGGAGCTGACCGGCGACGGTCCGGTGGAACTGGTGGTGGAAGTACCCGAATCCGTGGTTTTTCATATGGAGCCCGGACAACAGGTGATAGTGGTGCTGCCGTTTGAAGACAACCGCAAGGTCTCCGGACGAATCGTTACCGTGGCCAAGGCAGCCATTTCCGCGGGCCGGCTGTTTCCGGTCAAGGCCCTGCTGGATGAGACTCAACCCGCTGTGCGGGCCGGCATGACGGCTCAATTGCTGGTCGACCTGCCCATGGAAAATGCCTTGACTGTGCCCCTTGCCGCGGTCGTCAATCCGGGCGCCAGCCGGCCTTTTCTTTTCACTTACAAGGATGGTCAGATCACGAAAAAAAAGGTCCGTGTGGATCGCATTGTCGGGGATCGGGTTGTGGTCAACGGTGCGCTGGTGGAAGGCGAGAAAGTGGTGATTTCCGGTCAGAGTCAGCTATCTGATGGTGATGGGGTGGAGGTGGCCCTGTGAGCATCATGGCGTGGATTTTAGGCAACCGGCGCTTGGTTTTGACCGCGGCCTTGTTGCTCTCGGCCACCGGCGCAATTCTCTGGATGACCATGGTACGTCAGGAAGATCCCCGTCTGCCGGATTTCTGGGGTCAGGTGGTGGCGCCCTATCCGGGTGCGGATGCGCTGACCGTGGAGCGGCTGGTGCTTGAGCCCATCGAAGATGCCCTGGCAGAGGTCAGTGAAATCAAATCCGTCGAAGCCACGGCTTTTGAAGAGGTGGCCGTGATGCAGATCGAACTGCGCGACGGGATCAGGGATTTCAATGCTGCCTGGGATGAGGTCCGCGAGGCGTTGGAAGACGCCCGCCAGGAGTTTCCCGCAGGTGCCGGCCAACCGGTCCTGGACGAAAACCTGGTGGACCAGGATGCCGTTGTGCTGGCGATCACCGGTAGTGCCGACAACCAGCGCCTTCTGGCTGGTGCGCGCAAAATTAAAGACCATTTGCAGAGCATGCCCACAGTCAAACGCGCCCATCTGATTGCCGATCCAGGCGAACAGGTCACCATCGCCTTGAATGATGCCGCGGCCCGCCGTTTGGGCCTGACCACCCAGCAGATTGTCAATCAGCTTAGTGCCCGAAACGCCATCTTGTCGGGCGGCTCGCTATTGCTGGCGGGAAAATCCGTGCGCTTGCGGCCGTTATCCGAATTCGCCTCGGTCGAGGAAATAGCCCGGACCACACTGACCCTGGCAGACGGCGGATCGGTTCCGCTCAAAGAGGTGGCCAGCATCCGCCTGGGGCCCACCGAACCGGTCGAGGCCCGCATGCGTCTCAACAAACAGATGGCTGTCGGCATTGCCGTGGTACCGCGTGAAGCGATCAACCTGGTCACTTTTGGCCGGGACGTGAAGGATGAGATCGACTTTCTGTCCCGTGAGATCGCCCCCTTGAAGATCCAGGTGGTCACCTTCCAGCCGGACCGTACCCATGCCCGACTGAACGAGTTGAATTTGTCGCTGCTGTTCGGTGTTCTGATCGTGGCCGGAATTCTGATTATGGTGATGGGCATGCGTTTGGGGCTGGTTGTCGCCTCGGTGGTGCCGCTGGTCACCATGTCCAGTGTGACGATTTTTGCCTGGGGCGGGGGGGTGTTGCACCAGATATCCATTGCCGCCCTGGTGCTGGCGCTGGGCATGCTGGTGGATAACGCCATTGTAATGGCTGAAAATGTTCAATGGCGCCTGGAGCGAAAAGAAACTTCTCGTCAGGCTGCCTTGGGCGCCGTGGGAGAATTGCGTACCCCATTGCTGGCCGCGACTTTGACCACCATGGCGGCATTCGTGCCCATGTTGATCGCCTCAGGGCCCACGGCTGATTTCACGCGCAGCATTCCCGTGATCATCATGCTGACGCTTCTCGTCAGCTACCTGTATGCCCTGGCTGTAACGCCGACCCTGTCGCAACTGTTTTTAAAACCCGGAGATTCGCGGAACCTCAAGTGGCTGGAACAGATCGGCCGCAATCTTGCCGGTTTCGCCGTGCGTCATGCCGCCCTGGTGCTGGTGCTTGCCGGCGGACTGCTGGTGGCTTCCGTGTTGCTGGCCAAGAATATCCAGCAGCAGTTTTTCCCGTCTGCAGACCGTAATCAGGTACTGGTGGATGTTAAATTGGCCGAAGGCGCGCATCTGGATGCCACGGACATCATCGTGCGCCAGGTTGAGAAGACGCTTCTGGATCGGCCGGAAGTGACTCAGGTGGCCAGTTTCATCGGTCGCAGTGCGCCTAAATTTTATTATAACGTGCCGAATGTTCCTTTCAGCCCCCATTTTGCCCAGTTGATTGTCGAGACCCGCAGCGTGGCCGATACGATATCCGTCATCGCTTATATCCGCGAGAAATTGCAGCCCAATCTTCCCCTGGCCGAGTTGGTGACCCGCAAACTGGAGCAGGGGCCGCCGGTTCAGGCACCCGTGGAAATACGCCTGCGATCCCATGCTTTGGATGACCTCAATCAGGCGGCCGCCCTCATGAGCACCGCCATCAAAGCGATTCCCGGTACGCTCGATGTGCGTCATGATATGAGTCCGGGAGCGCCGACCTTACGTTTTCGCATCGACGATGCCGTGGCGGCCCGCTACGGCATTTCCCGAGTAGACATCGCCCGTGCCATATACGGTCGCACCCGAGGGCAATCGATTGGTGAGCTTTATACCGGTGAAGATCCCATTCCCGTGCTGGTTCGATCGGAAGCAGGAGAAACCATGGCGGTGTCCGAGCTGGAGGCGGTCGATGTGCCCACGTCCGATGGCCGCATGATTCCCCTGGGCCAGGTGGCGCACGTCGAACCGGTATGGCAGCCGGCGGCCATTAAACACCGCAATGGACAACGATTGACGACCGTCTCGGCTCAATTGCAGGAGGGTGCCAGTTTTTCTCAGGTGCTGCCGGTGCTCAAGGCGAAACTGGCAATCCTGAAACTGCCCGAAAGTGTTAAGGTAGACTTTGGCGGTGATGCCGAAGGCTCGGGTGAGGCCAACAGCGCGATCATGCGTAATCTGCCCATCGGTATTTTACTTCTGCTGGGGGTCCTTTTGGCCGAGTTCAACTCCTTTCGCCGGGTGATGATTATCCTGACCACGGTTCCCCTGGCCGCCGCCGGGGTCGTGCCTGGACTGCTGATCGGCAATCAGCCCTTTGGGTTCATGTCGCTATTAGGAGTGATCGCCCTGGTCGGAATTGTGGTCAACAACGCCATCGTGCTGCTGGAGGTGGTTGAAAACCGCCGAACAGATGGCGCGGACGTGCCCACGGCGCTTGAAGAGGCCGTGGCCCGGCGCATCCGCCCCATTTTGCTGACCACGGCCACCACGGTTGCCGGGCTGCTGCCGCTGGCCGTGTCGTCTTCCACCCTGTGGCCGCCACTGGCATCGGCCATGATTTCCGGCCTGATCTCATCCACGCTGTTGACCCTGGTGGTGGTGCCGGCGTTGTACCGGGTGCTTCTGCATTCTGCAAATACCTCACCCTGCATACGACAGCATATGATTCAGCCGCCGGGCCTTGGTGCGAAGATACTTTAGATTGTCCGCCTGCGGGCGAATTTCATGGGGAACGCGTTCAACAATATCGATTCCCAGATTCGACAGCGACTCGACCTTGTGAGGGTTGTTGGTCATCAAACGCAGGCGCGTGATGCCAAGATCTCTTAAAATGGCCGCTGCCTGGTTGTAGGTACGATCGTCGGCCGGAAAGCCCAGTTTGAGATTGGCGTCAACCGTATCATGCCCCTGATCCTGAAGTGCATAAGCGCGAATTTTATTGGCCAGCCCGATACCCCGTCCTTCCTGTTTCAGGTAAATCAAAACTCCGCGTTGTTCTTCTGAAATACGCCGTAGCGCCAATTCTAATTGTTTTCCACAATCGCACCGGTGGGATCCAAAAAGATCGCCGGTCAAACAGGCGGAATGCATACGTACCAGGGGCGGCTGGCCGCTTAGGTCTCCCATGGTCAGCACCAGATGATCGTTGTTGAATTGCAGGTCACGGTAGGCAATCGTGGAAAATTCTCCATAGTCGGTGGGCAGTACTGATTCGCCTCCCCGGACAATGCCGGCGTTCAGGGGGGATTGTTTTTCTCCATAGGGAATGATCTTCTGCCGGTATTCCACCAATGCTTCCACGGAAACAATCTTGATACCGTGCTCGCGACCGAATACAGCCAGCTCAGGTAGCCGGGCCATGGAGCCGTCGGCGGACATGATTTCGCAGATCACGCCGGACGGTGTCAACCCGGCCAGACGCGCCAGATCCACGCTGGCCTCGGTTTGGCCGCCTCGGACCAGTACTCCGCCGGGCTGGGCGCGCAAAGGGAAAATATGGCCGGGCATCACCAGGTCATCCGGCCGGCTGTTGGGATCGGCCAGCACCTGGATCGTTCGGGCACGGTCAAAGGCGGAAATCCCAGTGGTAACGCCCTCCCGAGCCTCTACCGATATGGTGAATCCGGTGCCAAATCCGGATTTGTTGCGGCTGGGCGGGACCATCATCGGCAGTTCGAGCCGGTCGACCATGCGGTGGTCCATGGATACGCAGATCAACCCCCTGGCATGCTGGGTCATGAAATTAATCGACTCAGGGGTTGCAAATTGAGAAGCAATAACCAGATCGCCTTCATTTTCGCGATCTTCATCATCCACGATAATAACGAATTTTCCGGCTTTGAGATCTTCAACGGCTTGGTTCACACTGCACAGGCACATATGCTCTCCTTCATCAGTAGATCAAATAGATAGTATCGAGAGAGTATTCGTGCACGCAACGGTAACTGCCGTTTAGAGCCTCATAGAGAAAAGGCAGAGCAGCCCTTTATTGTCTCCTAAACTGGGCGATTGCCGAGCTTGCCGCATATACAGGGCAGATGTCTTTGCGCTATAGTCGCCTATGCGGGAAGACATCTAACGCCGTAGATGCGGTGAGATCGGCAACCCCGCCAGGGGTTCAAATTTTGGGAGGTAATAATGACCTGTCGTATTACCCTGTTTGCCCATTTTCATGTATGCCAAAATTTGAGTCGCCCAGTTTAGGTGTCCATAAACAAAAACACCCCTGCAAATAAATGCAGGGGTGTGTGCTGTCATGGAAAACAATAAACAGAATCAATGGTAATCCGCACTACGCTAATGCACCAAAAAAACCGGTAGCACCAAGCTAGTGCATGGTTCAATAACCATCGACCGTTAATCGCAGCACCGAATTTTCTCCCATCCGGACTATACCGTCGGCTTCGGCTTTGCACCGAATCAGCGTTGTCGCCAATCACTTTACGTCTTCGTGGCAACGCAGCTCGCGGGCTCATGCATTATTTGCACTTACCGCCGGTCGGGAATTGGTCGGGCCTTATCCAGCCTGACCTCACCACACCCCGAAAATTTGGTTGCTAAATTTTCTCCTTTGGTAATAGCCTTAAGAATAAATGTCAAGACAAAAAAATACTACCGGTCTGATCGACCATAATTTTATGACTATGATTTATCTATATTCTCAAAAGCCAATCGCTTCATACTATCTGTGGAATGCGCCGGCATACATAAGGCAAAGTAAAAAACTTGACATACAAAGCAGCAGTATGACACATAGCCAGCCTAAGCAGGTGTCAGAAGACGCGCGGTGATGAGTTTCTCATCAACAAATTCTCTATCAGTCACACAATCAGAAAACAAATGCCGCTGGGTTTGGCGGTATGCAATAAATCAAGGCCATGAAGGTCTCTATCTCTGCAAAGAGAGGGATCCCTTATGGCCTTTTTCATTTATATGGAAATGCTGAAAAAGGTGCCCGGCGCCTATTATGGTGACTGGAACCAGGGCGTTGTCTCAGGAACCATTTCATTGCGGGGTTTCGATGCGAATCACGATGCTCCTTTAACCTTGATTGTAGACGGCATTCCGCACAATTTTGGCTACGGCAAGATGGATATCCAGCCTTTCTTCCCGCTGGAAATTGATCGTATTGAGGTTGTCAAGGGAACCAGTGACCCACGGTATGGGCTGCTCAATATTGCCGGAAACGTCAATCTGCATACCAAACAAGGCGGCAACTTTTCCGATACACGCCTTTTGGCAGGCAGTTACAGTACCTATGACGCAGGGTTGGCGGCCGGTCACGATGATGGCAATTTCAGTCAGAGCTACTTTGCCGGTTACCGGCAGACCGATGGATATCGAGAACATTCGGACCTGAAAAAGGGCGCTGCATCGGGAAAATGGTTTTACACCACCAATGACCAGAAGCTTTCCATTGGGGCCATTGCCCGCTTTTTCGGCATGGACGCCAATGCACCGGGCTACCTGAGCAAGGCCGAGGCGGACACGGATCCCCAGCAGGCCGCTGCATTCGCCTTTTCAGACGGCGGGGAACAGGAAAACCAGCACATCAGCGGCCACGTGGATTACGCCTTTACGGATCGGCTGACGTGGTCCGTTAAGTCCTATTATCAGCATCTGGAACGTACTCGCTGGTGTCGGTGGAGCCTCGGCGGCGACCAGCAGGAGCGTGTCAACGATGATGACCAGTATGGCGCCATTTCCACACTGACCTATGAAATAAGCGATGGCTTCATTCCCCGTTTGAAATTTGATTGGGGGGTCGACTATCAGCATCAGGATAATCTGACACAGCGGTGGAAGACCGATAACCGGGTCCATGACGGAAACCCAACTCGTGATTGGGACTCATCCTATCATTACTGGGGAAGTTATGTGCAGGCCGATGGCGATGTTACCGAATGGCTGCGCCTGATTGCAGCAATGCGCGTTGATACTTTTGATGGAGACATGACCAGCCGGGTGTACGATGACGAGGCCGGAACCATCAGCACCTTGACCACCGATATGGTCGATATGGATTATATCTGGCAACCCAAGGCAGGGATTATTATCGCGCCATGGGACGGCTATAATCTTTACGGAAATTACGGCCGTACCTTTCAAACACCAGCATCACCGACACTTTACGGCCAGAATTCAAGTGGCAGTGCGATTTCCAGCGATATTGACTACTCAAAAAACGATGGATGGGAACTGGGCCTCAAGGCGTCGCCCTATAACTGGGTGTCTGCACGCGTCGATTATTGGCAGATGATCGCCACCGATGAGGTCAGGGAAAAAAATGATGGCTCAGGCGATTACATCAACGCTGGTGAAACGACCCGTAAAGGGTGGGATTTCTCGCTGAGCGTTCGTCCCCATGATTGGATATCGCTTTGGGGCTCTTACTCCGTGATCGATGCCAAGTACACGGATCCCGGTCCGGGATTGGAAAGTCGGAAGGATAACGACATCGAGAATATTCCCGAGTTTGCATCAAAGGCGGGAATCGATTTTTCCCATCCCATCGGTCTTTATTCAAACCTTTGGGTTGAAATTCAGGGGGATTACGAAATTGATCCGGACAACATCAGAGAACGTGATGGCGCCTATACGGTCTGGAACTGGTCGTTGGGATACAAATGGGAAACGGCGACATTAGGGTTCGAAATAAAGAACCTTTTTGATGAATCTTACTACAGTTTCATCTGGGATAGTGACCAGGGATTCAATCCTGGTGATGAAAGAAGTTATTACGTCTGGGTTTCATTGAATTACTGATTCATTTCAACGTTAAGGAGAAAGAAAATGCGTGTATTTTCGAGTAAAATGGGTTCGGGTGTGATGGGCGGCCTTTGTCTTTTTGTTTTTTGTTTGTCAATGATACCCGCAGTGTATGCCCATGAATTGTGGATAAATGCCGAAGCGCCTAAAAACGGATTGTTCAGAGCGGATATCGGTTACGGCCATGCCTTTCCCAAACCGGAGCCTATCGCCGCCGACAGAGTTCATATTTTCGAGCCACTTCAATTGGTTACTCCCGATGGGGTGACGACCCTTGAGCAGTCTGGAGAAAATTACGCCTACCAGAAAAAAGGGAACCTGAAAAAGGGCAGCTATATGGTTATCGGCTTTTACAAACCCACATTCTGGTCCAACGGCCCTGATGGATGGGCTCAGACCGACCGTACCCAGCGTCCCGATGCGGTCTATGTGGAGGAAGCAATCATGTGTGCCAAGACGATCGTCAATGTTCAAGGCGGTACGGACGACAACCTGATTACCAAGCCGGTCGGGCAGCGGCTCGAGATCGTTCCCATGATCAACCCCGCCAAGGTAAAGGCCGAAGAAAAATTTCCCATGCAGGTGCTGTGTGACGGCAAGCCGGCCAAGGCCGTAAACATCGTGGCAACCTTTGCCGGCTTTTCCGACAAGAATTACAACGCATTTCAAGGACAAACCGATCTGAAAGGTCATGTCGACTTTATCCCGCTGAAAGACGGCTACTGGGTCGTCAAAGCAAAACATGCTTTTGAGCATCCGGACAAAGCCAAAGCCGATGAGGTTGTGCTGATGTCAACGTTTACCTTCCAGATAAACGGATAGATACAACGCTGCGTAAGAAAGAAATAAAAATGCCTGAACGAAAGCCTTTTTGGGGAAACAGATGTGTGCTGATTGCTTTGATGATCATTTTTATGCTCACAGCAGCGTCAGCTTCTGCAAAACCGGAAATATTAACTTATTCCTGGCCTGGTAATGTCGGCCCGCTGAACCCGCATCTTTACTCACCGAACCAGATGTTTGCCCAGGCCATGGTTTATGAGCCGCTGGTTCGTTATATGGGGAAGGGAAAAGTAGCGCCGTGGTTGGCCGAGTCCTGGGATATTTCTTCTGATCAGCTCACATATACGTTTCATCTGAGAAAGAACGTTGTCTTTTCCGACGGTACGCCTTTTGATGCACGGGCGGTCAAACTCAATTTTGATGCGATTCTTGCAAATGCCGAGCGACATGCCTGGTTGGGGCTGATTTCTTTGATCCAAGGTATCCAGGTGGTTGATGATTATACGATTGCCGTAGTACTGAAGGAACCGTACTATGCCATACTCCAGGATTTAACGCTGGTCCGGCCTTTCCGTTTCCTGTCTCCGAAGGCTTTCCCTGCCGGTGGAAATACTGCCAAGGGATTGACGGCTGCGATTGGAACGGGTCCATGGAAACTGGTCGAGTCAAAGCTGGGAGAGCATGACTTTTTTGAGCGAAACGAGAAGTACTGGGGACGACAGCCGCTGCTGCAAGGCATCGATGTTAAGGTAATTTCCGATCCCAATACTCGCGCCGTAGCTTTGGAGACCGGTGAGATTGATCTGATTTATGGAGATGATCAGATCAGTCCGGATCTGTTTCAACGGTTTCGTGGCAACCCGGCCTTTACGTCAGGGCGCTCAGCCCCGTTGGCGACACGAGCGGTGGCTGTAAACAGCAACCGCGGCGCAACAAAGGAAATCGAGGTTCGCCAGGCAATTTTGCATGCCGTCAACAAGGATGCCATCATCAAAGGCATTTTTTGGGAAACGGAAGAAAAAGCGGATACATTGCTTCATCCTGACAATCCATACTGTGATTTGGCCCTGCCACCGTATTCATACAACCCGCAAAAGGCAAATGCGATTCTTGATCGGGCCGGCTGGAAACGTCCGACCAACAGCCAGTATCGGAGTAAAAATGGGCAAAGGCTGATTGTGGAATTCCTTTATGTCGGCAATCATTCCATCGAAAAATCCATGGCCGAGGTGATTCAATCCGATCTGTTGAAGATCGGAATCCAGGTGCAGTTGAAGGGACTTGAAGAGGATATGTTTATTAATGAGCAAAAAACGGGTGGCTTTCATTTAACGTTCAATAACACTTGGGGACCTCCTTATGAACCTCATGCGTACTTGGGTTCCATGCGTAAGCCTTCCCATGCCGATTACCAGGCTCAAGCAGGTTTAACAATGAAAAGCGATATCGATGATGCAATCTCCAAAGTACTCAAATCTGTGGATGAAGAGCGCAGAATCGAACTTTATCGATATATTTTAAACACGCTTCACGATCAGGCGATTTACCTGCCGATAAGCTATGCTTGCGGGGTTTTTATTCATGGCTCAGGGCTAAAGAATGTTACCTATGGAACCACTAAAAATGAGATCCCGTTTGAGACCATAAGCAAACCTTAAACTGCGTCCTGCAGTTGATTTGGATTACTTTATGAAACGTCCTATTCTCGCCACCATTAAGGCGATGGCTATTTTATCATTAATCTTTTGGGCAACGGATGGAAGTGACCTTTCGGTCGGCAATGTCTGGGCATTGTCCAAAACGCTCAATTACTCGTGGATGTGCAATGTCGGCCCGCTCAATCCGCATGACTATTCGCCAAACCAGATGTTTGCCCAGGCCATGGTTTACGATCCATTGGTCAAGTACGGTGGCAATGGTGAGATTTTGCCGTGTCTGGCCGAAAGCTGGGATATTTCACCCGATGGGCGGGAATATTTGTTTCATCTCAGAAAAGATGTTTTTTTTTCGGATGGGACACCGTTCAACGCCGGTGTTATCAAGAAAAACCATGATGCCATTTTCAAAAATACAAAAGCGCATAGCTGGCTTGGTCTGATTCACCAATTAAAGGATACGGTTGTTGTCGACGACCATACCGTCAAACTGGTGTTGAAGACGCCTTATTATCCGGTACTTGAGGACCTGACACTGGTCCGGCCATTTCGCTACCTGAGTCCAGCTGCCTTTCCTGAAAGTGGCAACACTTCTGACGGAATCGTCGACCCCATCGGTACCGGGCCTTGGAAGCTGGTTGAATCCAAATTGGGCGAGTATGAGATCTTTGATCGAAACGAACGGTACTGGGGACCAAAGCCGGATATCGACAGGATTGTTGTTAAGATTATCTCCGATCCAAACACAAGAGCTGTGGCGTTCGAAACCGGAGATATCGATCTCATCTATGGCGATGACCAAGTCAATCTGGACACCTTTGATCGGTTGCGCGCCAATCGCCGCTATACCACTAAAATGTCCGCTCCCCTCTCCACGCGGGCCATCGCTCTAAATAGCAATCGCGGCCCCACCCGGGACATTGCGGTGCGTCGCGCCATTTTGCACGCCGTCAACAAAGATGCCATCGTCAAGGGTATTTTTCTCAACACGGAGCTTAAAGCAGATTCTATTTTTTCTTCCCAGGTGCCTTATTGTGATCTAAAGCTTGTGCCATACGCCTATGATCCGAAGACGGCGGATGCCATTTTAACCGCTGCCGGATGGACGAAGACTATGAATTCCCCATTCAGAAAAAAGAGCGGCAAGCTGTTGAGCGTTGATCTTTGCTTTGTCGGCAACAACATCATCGAAAAATCCATCGCCGAGGTGGTGCAGGCCGACCTGCGCAAAATCGGCATATGGGTCAGGCTGAACGGCGTGGAAGAGGATATGTACTATCACAAACGCAAAGAAGGCGATTTTGACCTGATCTTCAACGATACCTGGGGACCGCCTTATGAGCCCCATGCCTATTGCAGCGCCATGTGCTCGTCCTCAATTGCCGATTATCAGGCCCAGGCTGGTTTGCTGATGAAAAAGGACATCGATGCCAAGATCCGCCGTGCGATTGTCAGTGTCGATAAGAACGAGCGCCGTGATTTATTTCACGATGTCATCACCACGCTGCATGATCAGGCCGTTTATCTGGCCATCAGTCATACGACCGGGCTGCTGGCCCATGGTCCGCATTTGTCCGGTGTGGTCTATGGCCCAACGAAATATGAAATACCGTTTGAGAAAATAAATATTCAATAGGCAAAATTATGCTTAAATTTGTTTTTCGACGCTTATTGACGTTGATTCCATTGTTGCTGGTGGTTTCTATTCTCGTTTTCCTGATCCTGCGTCTCGGTGAGAATGATCCGGCCATGGCCTACCTGCGGTTGTCACAGATTCCGCCCACAGACGATGCCCTTGCCACGGCAAGGGAGACCCTGGGGCTTAACCGCCCGTGGACGGTACAATATTTCGATTGGCTGTGGCGGGCGTTTCATCTTGATTTCGGGAATTCCTATGTCACCGGTACACCGGTGCTTGAGCGGATTCTCTATTACCTTCCCAATACGCTGTATCTTGCCAGCGTAGCGTTTTTGATTACCATCGTTTTAAGCCTGCCCCTGGGCGTTCTGGCGGCGCTGAAAAAAGATCGAATCCCCGATCATCTGACACGGGTGCTGGCCTTTATCGGCGTGTCCACACCCAACTTCTGGCTGGGCTTTATGTTGGTATTTCTCTTTTCAGTGCATTTGGGCTGGCTGCCGCCCATGGGCAAAGGCGGCATCGCCCATGTGATCATGCCGGCCTTTTCACTGGCCTTGATGTCTCTTTGTATCAACATCCGTTTGGTGCGAGCCAGCATGCTGGAGCAGATGAACAGCCGTTCGGTGCTGTACGCCAGGGTCCGGGGAATTTTCGAGAAATGGGTGGTCGGCCGCCATATTTTTAAAAATTCGATGATTCCGGTAATTACGGCCATTGGTATGCATATTGGTGAGATGCTGGGCGGTGCGGTTGTTGTGGAGATGATTTTTGCCTGGCCGGGCGTTGGTCGATTTGCCGTTTCATCCATTTACAACCGCGATTTTCCGGTCATGCAATGTTTTATTCTGATGATGACCGTGATTTTTGTCTGCTCCAACCTGGCCGTCGACATTGTCAATGCATGGATTGATCCACGCATTCGCTACGAGGGGAACAACTGATATGAAGGTAATCAAAACCATACTCAAACGCAAACTAAACTGGGTGGCATTACCACTGGTGGTGCTGTTTTTGATTACGGCTACCTTTGCCCCGCTGTTGGCGCCGGCCGACCCCAGCACCGTGGATCTTGAACAAAAATTATCACCGCCCAGCCATAGTCACCTTTTAGGTACGGATCACCTGGGGCGGGATATTCTTTCCCGGCTGATTTGGGGTGCGCGCACGTCTATGGGATCAGTATTTTTGATCATCAACCTGGTGATGATCACCAGCCTGGTCGTGGGTAGCATATCAGGCTATATCGGTGGCAAGGTGGATTCGCTATTTATGCGGATTTGTGAAATATTTCTCACGTTTCCGACATTTATCCTGGCCATGTTTTTGATTGGTGTGCTGGGAACCGGGATGACCAATGTGGTATTGGCCATCGCCCTGACCCACTGGGCCTGGTATGCGCGGATAATTCGCTCGTTGGTGCTCAGCATGAAAAACCGGGAGTATATCCTGGCGGCCCGGGTCGTCGGCACGAGTCATTGGCAGATTTTCGTGAAACACCTGGCTCCACCGGTTCTGGCCCAGCTTGTCATCCTGGCCACCCTGGATATCGGCCATATGATGCTGCACGTTTCCGGGCTGTCGTTTCTGGGATTGGGGGTTCAACCGCCCATGCCTGAATGGGGCGTCATGATCAACGATGCCCGGCAGTATATATGGACCCAGCCGGAGCTGATCATGTATCCGGGACTCATGATATTTCTCGCTGTGCTGGCCTTCAATATCCTCGGCGACACCTTTCGGGACAGCCTGGATCCGGATATCCTGGCCGAGGAGGCGTAACGTGAAAGACACACATCTGTTAAAAGTCGATGGCCTGTCGCTTTGTCTTAAAACTGGTCAGCAAGCGCGTCAAGTCGTGGATAACCTGAGTTTTACCCTCCAGGCAAACCGAATTTTAGGGCTGATCGGAGAGAGCGGGTGTGGGAAGTCCCTCACATGCCTGGCCGTAATGAGGCTTTTGCCACGGGCCATCCAACAGACCTGTGGGACGATTGAGTTCGATGAGCAATCCATCGATGCATTGCCATTTTCGCGCATGCGCACGATCAGGGGCAGGGCCTTGGCCATGATCATGCAAAACCCCATGAGCTGTTTTGATGCGGTATTTACCGTTGGTGAGCATTTCAAGGAAACCCTGGCTTCTCATCCAGACAAAGACTCCCGTGGTGATGAGGAGAGAATCCATGATTCCCTTCACGCCGTGGGATTTAATGACCCACAGAGCATTTTGGGCCTCTATCCCTTCCAGATGAGTGGGGGCATGCTTCAGCGGGCGATGGTGGCGCTGGCCCTGATGATGAATGTCAAACTGCTGATTGCCGATGAGCCCACCACCGACCTGGACGTGATCGCCCAGGCAAAGGTGCTGGACCTGTTGGATACAATAAGGGATGCCCATGGCATGGCCATCCTTCTGGTTACCCACGATCTGGGAGTTATCGCACGGCTGGCCGACGATGTGGCGGTGATGCAGGAAGGGCAAATTATTGAAACCGGGATTGCAGCGGAAATTTTCGAAACGAGTCGTCATCCCTACACAAGGGAACTGATTAACGCCCATCTTGAATTATACGATCATCGGTTGAATACTATAAGGTGATGCATGACGCTATTATCGTTAAAAGGAATCGGAAAGAGCTACCAGCGTGGTAGTATGTGGGACTCGTCAAACCGGGTCGATGTACTTAAAAATGTCAACCTGAGCATTGCGCCGGGGGCCTGCCTGGGCCTCATCGGCCGCAGCGGAGCCGGTAAAAGCACGCTGAGCCGAATCGTGTTGGGATTGGAGCGTCCGGATACAGGTGAAGTTGATTATGATGGCGTTTCACTAACAAAGATGACACGTGAGCAGTCAAGGGGCTATCGGCGAAATTGCCAGGTGGTCTTCCAAAATTCCCTGGGCTCGGTGAACCCGCGTTTCACAGCCGGCCAGGTGATTGCCGAGCCGCTGCACAATTTTGAATCCATGGAAAGGAAACAAGTCAAACAAAGGATCGACGATTTGCTGGAAAAGGTTGGCCTGCATCCATCCGATGCCGATAAATATCCACACCAATTCAGTGGCGGAGAACTTCAGCGGGTTTGCATCGCGCGGGCAATTGCCTTGAATCCGCGTCTGATTGTTTTGGATGAAGCAGTCAGCAGCCTGGACATGGTTATCCAATCCAAAATTATCACCCTGCTAAAATCACTGCAAAAGACAATGGGGATCGCCTACCTATTTATTTCCCATGACATCCGGGTTCTTTTGAAAATGGCCGATACGCTGGCGGTGCTGCATGAGGGCACAGTGGTTGAGACCGTCGACTTGAAAAAGAGTGAGAAGCGCAGCTATCATCCGGCGCTTACTGAATTGGTGGCCGCGGTGCTGCCGCCGGTGCCGGTTGTCTGTAACTGACTTAACGGCAATTCAGAAACAATCAGATCGAAAAACCGGTTGGTGCTCATCTCGTTCTCCGCGTCAGGCATAATACTGGCGCTAAAGCTCAATGAACCATCATAGCTACTGCACCCAAAAAAGAACAGCGGTAAATTACACCCCGGCGGCAAGAGCAAGGCGCGAGACGGTTTGCCGCCGAAGTTGACTTGTTCCACGGAGATATTTCCCATATTGGTGAACCAGTCAAAGGCATTGGGAGAATTGGCCTTGGATTCCCAGCCTTTTTTTGTCATTAGCGTTAGCCCTGCATAGGGAAACGCCCAAAGAACCAAGTATAGCGATATAAAAGCGCTCAGGCCCAACCACGATGATTTTCTTTTATTCACCATTTCAACGATACGCGCCAATGTCGCTTCAAAGTCATCTTCCATAGCGGTTCCATAAGTCAAAATTTCCATGGATGAAAAATTGGAAATGGATTCTGCTTTCTTTTCCGGCAGATATCTGCGCAAATCAATGGTCATGGCCATTCTCAACGCCGCTTTTCCGTCCCATCCTCCCATCCTTGAATACGCGCGGAAAATGGCGGCAAGCAGGACATCGTTAATGGTTGCATTACGATTTTTTGCATATTGAATCATATTTGTGAGTTCTTCTTTTTCAATATGCCTTGTGATATATTTCCCGGCATTTTCCGATGTGTTTTTAACCGGGACACCATGAGTTTTGTTAGGAATAACACTTTTAATCGTTTCATGCAGATAATTAAAAACGATTCGCGGCCGGACAGCCCAGGGAACATGCTTGGTGATCTGCCGAAAACTCCTGGAATCGCAGTGATTGGGATCTGGGTGAAAACCCGGTTCTTCATCCAACCGGTTATAAATGGTTGACAATGTGGCCGTAATGTCCTTGACACCGGCCGCATCGGAAACCAGATGAGATATTTTTATTGTCAGTCTGTCTGCCGATTCCGAGCGATAAAGACATGCAAGAATCTGAGGCGCGGAAAGAAAATCAATCCCTTTTTTCTTGAATGCTTCGTATTCAATTTCATTTTTTGTCAGCGTAAAAACGTTTGATTTATCTTTTTCAACGCTTTTCCAGTACGGCCTTAATATACGGCGGACAAACCTGCAGCCCAATATGGGTTCGGCTTCCAGGAGCAAGGAGACAGCCTTGGCCAATCGGTGTTCATCCAATAGAAAATCAAACTCCATTTCGAGTTGAATGATTGGAATAAACAGAGCATCCATGGCTGCAAGCGCCCGATCCATTGTCCTTGTTGGAAATTTTTGCGCTGTGTAATTCATGAGCAATTTTTTCCTCCACCATGTTTCAATTTGCCCTATTAACCAACTCAAGCATAGTTTTGGTTGTTATATTTGACGATTCCGTAAAAATTCGAGAATTCCAATTTGGCGTCATTCCGGCGCAGGCCGGAATCCAGTGTTTCCAATAATTTCTGGATGCCGGATCAAGTCCGGCATGACGAGCCTGGTGCCTTTTTACAAGGTTATCAAATTCCGGGGAAATATAATTCCGGGGACTAAATTTTGACTAAGGGCTCGCGCAAAAATAACTTCACATTTTCAGCGCCCATCCATCCCGCTCAGCGGCGTTGCGAAAACACGGAATATGCCTGATATTCCTTTGTCTTCGCGCCTTGCTGAGCGGGCGCCTGAACACTGACAATTTGTGAATTTATTTTTGCGCGAACCCTAAATTGGACCTTGGAGCCTGTTTGAGAAGTCTGGATCAGGCCCGATAACAAGGCGGAAAGTGGCTCGAAAGGGGAGCATATATGTAATATGTGAGCATTTTGAGACAGTTTCCAACGCCGGTAGCGGGCCTTAGACGGGTTTATCAAACAGGCTCTCATTATGTCAACCGCTTATACATCTCTGTTATTTCAGCACTCACAGGGCAATCCATCTCTTCAGCCGCCTTGATATGGTGCATATACATTTTCTTTAATTCCGTCAGGTTGCCGGACCCGGCATGCAAGGTCATCAGCTTTCTTAAGGAATTTTCATCAAACGGATCTGCCTTTAATATCTTTTGGCTGTAAAGCGCGGTGCTTTCATTATCTTTTTGTTCATCGTAAATAGCCTCGATCGCTTTGAGTATCATCAGATAGTCTGATGCAAAGCGCGCTCTTTTTTCCATACACCACTCCTCGTATGGGGCTTCTTCAAGAAACGGCCCCTGATAAAAGGATTCTGCCAAAAGATATCGTTCAAGCGCTTTTTGCAAATTGTTTTTTACCACCTTTGCAGATTTGAGGCTCTCGGAAAAGTGTTCCGCATCGATACTGATGGTTATGTCGCCATTGAGTCTGTACGTATCTTTTTTCCGCTCAATGTAGGCGGACGCTTTTTTGGGTGCAAGCTGCGGCTGCAGTGTTTTGCGCAAAACGCTCATGGCCATATTGAAACGGCTTCCGGTTTTTCGGATATCATCATCGGGCCAGAGCATTTCGATGAGCACCTCGCGCGGGATAAATCCTTTTTGCCTGTTTGCGGCAAGATATTTTAAAATCATCAGGGCTTTTGAACTTTTCCATCTGGAAGAGGGGATATCTTGGTTGCCGATTGTTAATTTGAACCGGCCTAAGAGAGAGATTTTCAGTCCTGGCGGCTTTTTGGGGATCTCCTTTTTAAAAAGCCTTTCCAGGCAGTCCAACGCTTTTGAGAAATATTTTTCAATCATCAAAAGGCCGGCAAGGCTGTTTCCAAGGGTGCCTTCGGTGGACAGCAATCCACAGCCGTCAATGACATGGATCGCTCTGTTCAAAAGCCGCCTGGCGGGTTCAATTTTTCCCTGTGCCAGATAAACCTTGTGCAAACAATCCCAGGCATTGGCAAGCCCCCAGCGGTTTCCCGGATCTTCAAAGTGCTCGACGGCGCGGTGGATCAATTCAGCGGCCTTATCCAGTTTTTCAAGGCCCAGACAGTTTTGCGCCCAGGCCAGGTAAACCCACCCCTTCTGATTGTCTGAAAGAAACATTTTATCACAGATTTCAATCCCCTTTGCAGCATATTCAACACCTTTGTCATATCCACCTGAAAAGAAACTGAGAACGCTGCGTTGGGAATAGACCATGGGCAGGCTGATTTTAATATTGAGTTCAATCAGGGTTTTGAGTACTTTTTCATTCAACCGCCGCGCCTGTTCAAGCTCTCCTTTGATAAAAAGGGTATAGGTGTAGGGGATGTCGATCAATGCCCCGGCGGCTTGGCGCCTATAATCAGACGAACCGTCGATCACCTCCCGGGCCGTTCGATAGTATCTCTCCGCAGTTTCAAATTCACACAAGGCCGTAGACAGCAGGGTCAGATAGTTCATGGCAATGATAAAGGTCGGCGCGTTTTCATCAACCTCATCAAGCACCTGTTCCATCAACAGCTTTGCCTCTTTGATATATCCTGTGGAGTAATACTGGGAGCCCAGCTCAACCAGGCATTTAATCATGTTTGCATCTGAATAAATGATGGAAATAAAAAATGGTTTCAGATTCATCGACCGGGAAGATCATCAAATGGTTTTCGACCATTCTTTTTAAAATAAGACCGGCGTTATCCACACCAAAAATCTGCTCGCAGCGACTCGTGTCTATTTCAGCAAAAAGGGCGGCTTTCATCATGAATGTTTGAATGGGGGCCGGCTGCACGTCAAAAAAATTTTCCTTCAGGTATGAGAAAATATAGCGGGGTGTTTGCTTGAACGATTCCAGGGCTCTGGCAATTGACGCCGGTTCTTTTTCATGGAGCGTGTATCGCAGAAGAACCAGGCTGGCTGCCCATCCCCCGGTACTTGAATGAATCTTTTTTATATGCGTGTCTGACGGCAAACGGGTATCAGCAAAAAACCGTTTGACTTCATCGGCCGTAAAAGCCAGATCCTTTTCACTGAATTCAATTAGTTGCTCTCTTGCCCGAATTGTCGACAGACGCAGGTCCGGGTCATGCCGGCCGATGATGACCAAGTGGATATATGCTGCCAGACGCTCAAGCATAAATTCAATCGCATTGTTGATTGGCCTGCTTTTCTGAACCAGATGATAGTCATCCAGAACGAGAACAGTCTCATGTGTGGTCGCTTTTTCCAAAAAAGCCAACCATTCAAGCAGGATGTCGGTCCGGCTTTTTAAATTCGTTTTTGGAATTACAGGCCTCTTCTCAAACGCATCGGGCTTGAGGAAATGCTGGCTGACGGCAGCGTAAAGATAGGCAACAAACACCTGGAAATCGCTATCCTGTTCATCCAGCCGACACCATACGGAAGCGGCATCGATGGCTTCCAGCGAATCAATTACAAGCGTGGTTTTACCGTATCCTGCTCCGGCAATGACAGTAACCAGTCTTTTTTGACGTACCTTTCCAAACAGTCGAACAAGCCGTCTGCGATGAAGGGGTTGATAGTACCTTGGGGGCTGGAGTTTGGACTGCAGCAGATTCATGATGTCATATCCTTTCTGGTCGAAACGTGCAAATTTCGAAAAGGCTGAGTGTAATTTATGTAAACGTGAGGTAACAAATTCTCAAGCTCTAATTGTGGAATGGAAAAAATTGAAGGATATTCTGACTCCTTATCTTTGATGCTCATAGAGCGATGAGGTTTGCATAATATTTGCAGATCGCCTTCCTTATTTACGAATTTATCAATTATCGCGTTTGCATTTTTTTTTCATCTCTTGGATGGTGAATGCATCGAGAGACATCTCCAGCGACGTTCCACTTACCAGTTGAGAAGGCTTAATGGCGTAGGGATAAAATAATTACTCCATTTTGCTTGTCCTTGTGCTCGTCTACGACGTTCCATCCGCCGGCACAAATTCCAACTATGCTCCGGCGGATGCGCCTTGCCTGATTGCATCACAATACGGGGCAATGCGGCCGGCTTTTCGGTATTTTGATGGCTTTTGCCCTCTGCAACGTGTAGTTCCTGCTTTCGGCAGACTGGTGCACCGATAGTTCCACAAGTACCAAATCAACAATGAAATAAATTGTGCAGAAACCAGAATTTGATCTGCTCGGCTTTTTAAAAAAACGTTGTTTACATGAAAGGACATAGTCCGTCTTGCTGAAGTGCGGTTCGCTTCATTATGCAAATTGCTATTTTAAATCTAACACTCAAAAAGGAGGAGAAATGAGGAGAATTTCAAGTCGACCGCTGGCAGCCATGATTTTGATCACTTTTGTACTCTTTGCATGCAAGGCAGTGGCAGTAGCTGCGGAACCTGATCAAGAAAATGACACGAGCGGCATGACCATTACGGCCTCGGACGATGATATGACCGAATCCAGTTGCCTGGATGGGATCACCGAATACGCCGAAACGGGACCATTTTCCTACGAGAGAAAAACAAGTGGTAGAGTAAAAATGTGGGTACCCGATGTGTCGGAAGGCTGTAAAGTTCCCGTCATTCATTTTGCCAATGGCACGGGGGCACGTTGCATCGCATATGCTGGTATTCTTCGTCATCTGGCCAGTCACGGTTTCCTGACGACCTGTTATGAAAGCACGAGCACAGGTAACGGAACGCAGTGTATCGAAGCGGTTGAAACAGCCATGGAGCAATATCCGGACATCGCCGATAACAAGTTGGGATTCACGGGGCATTCGCAGGGCGGTGGTGCGGCGTTTATCTGCACTTATCGTGCTGAACAGCAGTGGGGGGACGAAATGAGCATTGCTGGTCATGCCATTGAACCGGCCAGCGGCTTTGGCCAAGCGCCGATGAATTGGTCAAGCATGTACGCGCAGATTACATCGCCAATGTTCATGTTCAACGGCTCTGTGGACACCTTGGTTTCGGCGTTTTATGTCGGGATGGCCTTTATGCGACTCAGTGACGATGTAGAGGCCTATTGGTATGAAGCTCAGGGGGCTGCCCATATTCCGATTCCAACAAAGTGGTCCAAGGAATCGGCCGTTGCTTGGTTCAGATGGAAACTGTTGGGGGATTCCAATGCCTGCGAATACTTCAAGAGTATGCCCGATACATTTGACTGGCATTTTCAAAACTCGAAAAATGAAACATCATGTGATTAAGCAAGCCCGATTCGCTTTGGAAGGAAAACAAGAGGCCGATGGGATGACCATCGGCCTCTTCTTTTAAACGATTAGGGTAATTCGGACACTTGACGAATCGACCGCAGGCGAACATCCGGCTGGTTATCGATCCAAGCCACCAATGCTGAAAATTCCTGAAATGTGGTGCGTCCCCGACGCTCATCGATCTCCTTGAAATCATACTCATGAAACAGCATAACAACCACCGGTTGCCGGTCCAGGTCAGCCCGGGCCGTGTCAACGCAATCTCGAACTTGAGCAATGCTGCATGTGGCCGGAAGAAAATCAAGATTCGACTTTTCAGTCGAAATTCCCTTTAATTCAGCCGAAATGGTGGTAAAACCCGCCGTTTCAAGTGCCTTTAGGGTATTCAGATCGTATCGGTTCCACGGCGGCACAACAGTGGATACCGGCGCGTCCAGTATCTCTTCCAAATATGCCTTGCCTTTGTTCAGCTTGGCCAACTGACGGTCGTAATCCAGCCCTTCGAATTCCGAGTAATAATCCTTGCTGATGGTCTGGTGAGAATAGCCGTGCAGCCCCACATCCAGGATGCCATCGTCGTATGCGCTTTTAAGAAGGTCTATTTTGCTTGGATCCAGTGGGATCGTCTCCTGGGGAGCGGGATCATGAATATCATCCGCGCAGGCAAACGGAATAACCCCAAAGGTGATGGGTGCCTGATACCGGCTGAACAGATCGATGATGCGTCGTTCGAGAGCGGTCGCACTCGTGGAAGAATAATCATCAAACCGAAAGACCACAGTGACATAGTTTTGCGGAGCCGGTCTAAGTGCGCAACCGGCAATGGTGAGCGTAACGAAAAGAAAAAGGATGATCAGCGCTGTTCGATGAAATGAAATGGTTCGCATGTTCTTTCTTGGTTTGGAAAAGGGAGCTTATCGGCCGACAAAATTCGGCTTGCGTTTTTCCTTGAAGGCGGCAAACCCTTCCTTGCGATCCTCGGTTTGCCTCACAGTGGCGGCGCCCTGGGCCTCACACATAAGGCCCGGATCAAGCCCCTCGTAAAGGCCGGTAGCAAATGCGTCCAGCACGCAGCGCACGGCCACCGGCGGGCGAGCGGCCAACCGGCGCGCCATGTCCATGGCATCGTCAATAAGCTGATCCGGCGGGATCAGGCGATCAACCAGGCCGCAGGTAAACGCTTCACGAGCGCTCAATGTCCGGCTGTACAGGATCATATCCAGGGCTTTGGCCCGTCCCACCAGCCTGGGCAGACGCTGGGTGCCGCCCCAGCCTGGAATGATGCCGAGATTGAGCTCGGTCAGCCCCACTTTAAGTTTCGGATTATCGGCCAGCAGCCGAAAGTGGCAGGCCAGGGCCAGTTCCAGCCCGCCGCCCAGGGCGTAACCATTGATCGCCGCAATGGTGGGTTTGGGAAAACGATCGATCTGTCGCCACAGGTCCCGGCCCAGATTGCTGATGGCTTCGGTATTGGCGGCATCACTGACATCGAATCCGGCGGAAAAGAATTTCTCACCGGCACCGGTAATAATGACCACACGGACAGCTGGATCTGATTTTACTTGGTCGACAGCACGGCCAAAGGCCTGCATGGTCGTCAGGTCCCAGGCATTGGCCGGTGGGTGGTCGATGCGGATCAGGGCAATATGGTCTTTGATTTCTGGTTGCATTGGCTTCTCCTTCAAGCGGACATCGATGGATCAAGAACAACCTTCATGCAGGTTTCCCCGGGCAAATCACCACCCACCAGCGCCAGGGCGTGCCTGGCCTTCTCCAGGGGCAATCGGTGGCTGATCATGTCTTTGAATGGGTATCCTTTGCGTTTGACCATCTCGATGGCGGCGGTTACGGCGCGGCAGTCATGGGAGAAAACACCGATCAGGCGAATCTCGCGAAACACGGCCCGGTCCAAGAGCAGGGGAACTTCCGTCTGTGCGCCGTATAATCCCGGCAGGATCACCGACGCGCCCACGCCGGCCAGATCAAGGGCCAGCCGGGCGCCGTCCGGGTGGCCGCTGGCATCCATCACCAGGTCGGCCATGGTGCCGTGAGTGACGGCGGCAACCGTCTGCTGCGGATCATCCTGATCCATGTTGATGGTCACATCCGCGCCAAACTGCCTGGCCATTTCCAGTCGCTCGGTGTCAGACGCTCGCCCGACGACCACGATTGGTCCGGCACCGGCTTCCTTGGCCACGGCCACAGCCGCCAGCCCCTGCTGGCCCGGACCGACAATGGCCACCGGCTGGCCGATGGTCACCCCACCGATATGCCGCAGCCAGCGAACCCCGTTGCCCACCACTGCACAGATCAGCACCCCTTCTTCGGGCGAGAGGTCTTCGCCGATTTTATGCACCATGGCGCGTGGATGGATGTACAGATAATCCGCATACGCACCGAAAAGATGCGGCGGCGAAGCGCAGGAAATCATCGAACCATAATTGTAAAATCGTTCACACAGGGTGTAGCGACCCGTCAGGCAGGGTTTGCACATGCCGCAACCAAAAGCGTACTCGATGATGACCCGGTCGCCTTCCTTGACGCCGTGGCGTTGCTGGGCTGCTTTGCCCATGCGGTGGACGCGGCCCACAATTTCATGTCCGAGGATGATCGGCCAGGGGCGCGGCGCACGGGCTGACTTGCCCTTGAAGATGCCAGGGTCGCTGCCGCACACGCCGGCCAGTTCGACCTTCAGAATCCCGTCTTCATCACCGATTTCCGGCAGGGGATAGGTGCGCATTTCCAGCTTTCCGGGGCCGGTGGCCACAACGGCGCGGGTGCTGGTCAACATATGATATCCTTATCCCGATCATAGGTGCCTGGTGATAATTCGGGCGGATCGCCATCGATGAGGCGTTTTTTGATCACGCGATTCATCGCGTTTTTAGGCAGGCTGCGGATGCATTTCCAAAAACGGGGAACCTTGAATTCAGCCAGTTGATCCATGCAATGGGCGATAAGGGATTGCCAGTCAGGGGCTGAATTATCGACCGAAACGACAAAGGCCATGACTTCTTCCTCGCCGACTGCGCCAGCCGGGCGCACACCCACGACCGCGGTTTCGGCCACGGCCGGGTGAAGGGTGATCACCTGTTCAACCTGGACGGCACTAATGTTTTCGCCTTTTTTACGGATGACATCCTTGGCGCGCCCCAAAAACCGAATCCATCCGTCGGCATCCATGGTGCCCTGGTCGCCCGTCCGTAGCCAGCCGTCCACAATGGTTTTTGCCGTGGCTTCCGGATTCTTCAGGTAGGCCTTCATCAGCGCTGGATTGCGAATCACAATTTCTCCGGTTTTGCCGGCGGGAACCGTTTTAAAGCGCTTATCCACGATTCGGATCTCATTTGGCACATGATCGTCCGTGATCATGGGCAGGCCCACCGCACCAGGCCGGCAAGGCACATCCGGCGGGCTCATCACGGCCAGGGGGGCTTCGGTCAGGCTATACAGGGTTTGCAGCTTGACGCCAAAGCGATCTTGAAAATCCTCATAACACCCGGCTGGAACTCCGCCGGCCACCACCAGTTCCACCGGATTGTTGGCGTCATCGGGAAGGGGCGGGCGGTTGTAGAGGATCGTGGCCAGTGGCAGGAGCAGCACCAGCTTGTTGACCTGGTAAAGGCGGGTCCATGACCACAGTTGCGAGGCGCTGAATTTATCGGCCAGAATGAAGGTGGCGCCGGCAACCAGCGTTCCCATGCAAGAATAAAACTGGGCATTGACGTGAAAAAGGGCATTGGCGGTCAGCAACCGGTCCTTTTCAGACAGGCGGATCGTGCGGGCGAAGCTGTCGGCCGTGAGCAGATAGTCGCCATGGGTATGGATGACGCCTTTGGGGAAACCGGTCGTTCCCGATGTGTAAAGAACCAGGGCAGGATCGCCTGAAAGGATCGGGACATCGATATCGGACGGGTCGTCCCAACGCTCGAAAAATGTTTCTATTGATGCTTCATCATCGTTTTTACGAGCGCGCAGCCAATGCTCGACCATTGGACACTGGGGCTTGAGCATCTGTATGCTCTGGCCGAACAATTCTCCCAGGACAACGGCCTTGGCTTCGGCGTGGTTAATGATGTCGGCAATCTCTTTGCCGGTGAGTTTGAGGTTGATGGGAACCATGACGGCACCGATTCGAAGCAGCCCCCACCAGACAAAAATAAAGGCCGGGCGGTTGCCGATAACAACGGCGACCCGGTCCCCTTTTTTTATGCCAAGTTGGGTAAAGCCGCGGGCCACCTGGCGCGAGCGTCGGTCCAGCTTGGCGAAACTGAACGCTTCATCTTTCACCACCAGATATTCTCGATCACCGTATTTTGCCGCCTGCATCAGGATCAAATCACGAACATTGTGTACGGATGTCTTCCACATAACATTTAAATTTGCTACATATCGCTGGGTTACAGCCGAAAATATTAATCAATAGGAAAATATTGATTTCGAGTACGCCCATCCCAAAACGCTGTCAAGCTAAAAATGCAGGGTAACCGCTGTAAACGGATGAATACGATTTTGCCTATTCCTTCAATATTCAACCACCGTCGATGGAAATATTACTGGAGATACCTGCGTGGGCACACGCCTTGGGAAACAGGCCGGACGCCAGTCGAGGTGATCGAGTTCATCAACGCCCATCCGCCGGGCCGGGCCATTGACCTGGGGTGTGGAACCGGAACCAACGCCCTGACCCTGGCGCGGCGTGGATGGGAGGTCGTGGGGATTGATTTTGTTACCCATGCTGTTCGCCGTGCCCGTAAAAGAGCCGGCGCAAAAGGATTGACGGCCACCTTTGTGCAGGACGACATCGCCCGGCCAAACAACCTTCATGGGCGCTTTGATTATGCCTTGGATATCGGTTGTCTGTTTGCCTTGCGTGACCATGAACGTGAATGTTATGCCGCCAATTTGGCGTGTCTTTTAAAACCCGGTGCGTGGTATATGCTCTGCGCCTGGCTGCCATGGATGAAAAATGGAAAGCCGTGTGGAATCTCCTCCGATGCGGTCCAGCGGCTGCTTGGCGATTGTTTTACCCGATACCGCGTTGCCGTGGGTGAGGAAAAAGGGCATGCCATGGCTTGGTATTGGTACAGGCGCAAGGAATAGGTCGTGTTGATCCAGAAATGGCCAATTTGCCCGATATCGGCGTTGCGCGAAAAATTTAATCCTCGGAATATCAACTATATGCCTGTGGTTAAATTTTTCGGGCGCCTTGATCTCGACCAAATTTTCCTATTTCTGGACAAACACTCGTCCGTGTTGATTATCAAACAGGCTCGAAAGGAAACATGCACTCCGAATCCACATCCCGCCAAACCAAACGCACCCGCGCACTGCGCCGGACCATTGATCGCCTGGCGCGTCGCCTGCAGTGGATGCAGACCCGGAATCAACAAATTTCCAATGCCCGCCTGGTTGTTTTTATAGTAGCCATCGGACTTCTCTTTATCCCGCCGGCGACGATAAAATGGGTTTTTCTTTTTCTCGTTGGTGTCTTGTTTTTCTACCTGGTCATCCGTCATCATTTCCACGATCAGCGGATGAAGCGATACCAGGCATTGCACCACATTAAAAAAACGAATCTGGCACGGGCAACAGTAAAATGGGATGCGTTACCCCCACCGGCAATCAATAAAAAAGATGGTTACAGCGATATCGGGGATGCTCTGAATCTCGTTGGTGAAAAATCCTTGCATCACCTGATGGATATTTCGATTTCCGATCGGGGCAGCCTGCGGCTTGCCCAATGGCTTACGGCCGATGATCCCGAAATCGCGACCACCCTGGATCGACAGCGGATTGTTGAGGCACTGGCCGCGCAACCGCGTTTCCGCGAGCGATTGCTTCTCGAGTTTTATCAGACATCCAAAAAGAAGATGGATTCGAAACGGTTGGTCGAATGGCTGAGCATACCGATGCCGGAACGCCATGTTGCCATCGCAATGGGGGTGTCCTTTTTGCTGATCATTTTTTCCATTGCATTGTTTGGCGCCGGCCATGTTTATCCGTTGGCAAACCTTTGGCTGGTTCCCTACGCTTTGTACGGCATTCTTTTCCTTTCCAGAATCAGCTCACTTGTACCACTTCTCGATGCGGCGCAACACCTGGATGACGAGCTTGGCGTATTCAGGCGTGTGCTCCTGTTTATAGAGCGATACACTTTTCATCACCAGCCTCGGTTGACCGAACTGCTGGCGGTCTTCCAAGCACCGGGTAAAAGACCATCCAAAAGCATACGGCTTTTGAAAATCGGTGCGTTTTGTATCGGCCTGCGCAACAATCCCATCACTGCGTTGCTGTTAAACATGGTTTTTCCATGGGACATGGTTTTTGCCTGGTGGACGCTCAGACAGCGGAGCAGCCTCAGAAAAGCGTTTCCCATCTGGCTGGATACCCTGAGTACATTGGAATCCCTGAATTCTCTGGCTAATTTTGCATATCTGAATCCAGATTACCATTTTCCTCATCTGGTCGAGCAGCCGGTACCTGGATCGGCGGTTTTCAAGGCAAGGTCCCTGGGCCATCCGCTGATTGCCCCGAAAAATAAAGTGACCAACGATTTTGCCATCGAAAATATAGGCGACATTTGCCTGATCACCGGGTCCAATATGGCCGGGAAAAGCACGTTTTTGAAAACCGTCGGTATTAACTTGATGCTGGCCTATGCTGGTGCTCCGGTAAGCGCGAGCAGCCTGACAACAGGCTTTTTCAAAATTCGTACCTGTATTAATGTCGGGGATTCATTAACAGATGGTGTTTCCGCTTTCTATGCAGAGGTAAAACGCCTCAAAGAAATAATGAAACAAATCGAGCAGTCCGATGCCGTGCCCGTGCTGTATTTAATCGACGAAATCCTGCGGGGGACCAACAACCGTGAACGTTTGATCGGCAGCCAGGCCATGGTCGAGTGGCTGACCCAAACCCGATCCGTCGGCCTGATCTCGACCCACGATCTGGAACTTACCGCCCTTGAATCTGCATACGAACGAATTTTCAATTATCATTTTTCCGAAACGATTCAAGACGGCAAGATGCATTTTCTCTTTAAACTTCAGCATGGCCCCTGCCCAACGACCAATGCACTGGAAATTATGAAAGGCGAGGGTCTGCCTGTTTTTATTTAGTGCCTATCCAGAAATGGCCAATTTGTCCAATATCGGCGTTACACCAAAAATTTTATCCTCGGAATATCAACTATATATCTTTGGAGCCGATGAGATTAAATCCCGGCAATATGTGATCACACGTTGAATTCTTCACCCTTGTGGCTAACTGAAATTCGATATACTCAAATAAATTAGTGAGCGATGAGCATTGATTTATTTTCAAGCACTATGTTACAGACACGGAAAAAAACGTAACTCTCAATCTATAACTTTGTAAGTATTTGAAATTATAACCTTGAAAATTGTAAAAATAGTATTTTGCAGACTTCTCACGTATTCCTCACCCAGCGGATTGCATCATTTTAGTTCAAAAATAATTATCAGCAAAAATAACACATGATTACGCATTTTTCTCTTTTCAGACTGCTTCATTTTGAAGCAGCTTTTTATTTGGAAAAAAAATCTCATGATATATATCTGACTGCTATTGTAGGCAGAATTGGCTTTGGCGTTAAAATTGTACAGCCTTCTGGTGAAAAAAAATGTAACAATTGTGAGCACAAATAGGGCAAGATTCTTTGTCGGCAGCACTTTGCGGGTACACCTCCTTCATGACTTGAGCACTTTCACACTAGACTCTGAGTAAATACCTTGTATTTCCGTATAAGCAATCCAGCCGCAGGAAAGAATGGTGCGTGGTTAAGAAACCTATTAATTGAGGAATTTGAATGAATGTTAAATGCAGGAAAAAACTGGTTCCAGCCATTTTGTTCACTTTAATTTTCTATGCCAATTCGAACCAGCAAATATGGGCCAACGATGAAAGGCTGCAAGAGATCGATTCCATCGCAATGGAAACCAAAAATCAAGAATCAGAGAATATTAGTACGCATCAGGAAATAAATGAACCGAGTATCATGCTCCACATCGGAGCGTCCAGTTTTGATCCGCTTTGCAGCGATTCGCGCCTAACCGTAAAATCAATTGAACGCTATGAGGAAGGAGAACAAGGATATTACATCGTTCAATTCGATGGCCCCATTCAACCGGATTGGAAAACCGCGTTACAGGGTGTCGGGGCAGAGATATTTGATTATGTGCCGGATTTTTCCTTCATCTTGCGGATGTCCGCGGAAAATGAACAGATGGTGAGAGGATTGCCGCACGTCCGCTGGCTGGGTATCTATCAGTCGTCTTTTCGGGTCAGCAAGTCCGTTATGAGCAAGTTCTACAGCCAGGGGAAAAAATCAGGAAGTGCAATGGCAGGCCTGCGAATCAATTTGTTTCCCGGTAGCGATGTAGAGTCGGTTGAAGCCCGTATTGCCGCATTAGGTGGAATCGTAGAAGAAAGGCATGATACAGATCAGAAGACCACATTAAAAGTGACTGTCCCAGCCAGTGGCATACAGGATCTTCCTGCTATCGAAGGGATTAAATGGATTGAGCAGGCTCCGAAATGGCAGCTGTTTAACGATGTCTCAACCGATATTATGAACGTGCGATCGCCGCGTAACACATACGGACTGTACGGCTGGGGGCAGACCGTGGGGGTGGCCGATACGGGGTTGGACCAGGGGGATATATGCCCGGCCAATCTGCACGACGATTTTGAAGACGGTAACGGCACCTCCCGGGTATTGGAAATCATTGATCGTGTGGATGCGGACGAAACCGGCGTCGATGCAAGTGACGTGAATGGACATGGTACCCATGTGGCCGGATCGGTGCTGGGAAATGGCATCTTGTCCGGCAGTGATCCAGCCAATGAAATTTTTCCCTTTGATGCACACACCGGCATCGCGCCTGAGGCAAATCTAGTTTTTCAGGCCCTTCAAGACAACGATACTGGTGAGATGACCGGCATCCCAGCCGATTTGACCGAGCTGTTTGCCGATGCAGAAACCGCCGGTGCCGATCTGCATACCAATAGCTGGGGGGGGAGGACAGCAAGCATGTATACTGCAAGCTCACAAGATATAGATGAATACATGTGGAGCCATCCTGATTTTTTAATTCTATTTGCCGCTGGTAACGAAGGCGTTGATCTGGATGCCGATGGCGTGATCGATCTATACAGCATCGGCTCGCCAGCAACGGCAAAAAACTGTTTAACGGTGGGGGCCAGCGAAGGTGAACAACCCGCTGAGGCCGGGTATGACTATTCATGGGGGGAAATAGGAGAATTTATATTCCCGGTTGATCCAATAAGTAGTGATCACATTTCCGATAACGACCGTGGGATCGCCGCTTTCAGCAGCCGCGGCCCCGTATTGGATGGACGCTACAAGCCCGATATTGTGGCCCCTGGAACCAATATCCTTTCCACTCGAACGCAGGCGCTTAACGCCAGTGTGGATGTCGGCTGGGGCAATTATAACGAAAATTATGCCTGGTCTGGCGGCACCAGCATGGCGACCCCTCTGGCGGCTGGTGCGTCGGCTCTGATGCGTGAGTATCTGATGGCTGAGAAAGGATTTGAAAATCCATCGGCTGCCCTGATTAAAGCCGCACTACTCAACAGTGCCGAGGATATCAGTCCAGGGCAGTACTCCATCGATACAGCCCAGGAAATTCCGGATTCACCCGTGCCCAACAACATTGAAGGCTGGGGGCGGTTAAACCTGGGTGCCGGCTTATATCCGTCCGCACCATTTGATGTCCTTTTCCATGATCAAACAACGGGACTTGAAACCGGCGCTTACAAAGATTATGCAATTCATGTGACCGATGCCGGCTCACCTTTGAGAATAAACCTCACCTGGACCGATTACCCAGGTGCCCCTTTGGCCCATGGAGGGTTGGTCAACGATCTTGATCTACAGCTGACAAGTCCGTCAAACGATATCTATTACCCCGACCAGGCACTTCAAAAAACAACCATCAGTACCGTGTCTTATGATTCTGGTGATGTCTCTGGCTATGCTGCAAGCAATTACGCTGTCAGATTTACTCCTGAAAGTTTCCCCGCATACCTGGATAGTACAACTTTTTATTATGTGAACGAAGGTGCCACAACAGATGTTGATGTCGTGGTATACGGTGATAACGCAGGGCTTCCGGATACAGGCAATGAGCTGTTGCGAAAAACGCTGACTTTTATCCCCACTTCCCATAGGTTAATAACCATTCCATTAAATCTGACCATTAATAGTGGAGATGTCCATATTGCACTCGAACGTGCTGCGAACGACCAGATCGGAATGGCTGTCGCGGATGACGGGAACCCCGCCGGCCGAACATCTGTGAGACGACCATTTGATGGGGCGGATTGGGTGACATCAGGCTACACGGCGATTATCAGAGCCAATATTCGTTATTTGCCTGATATTACAACCTCCTTCGACCGTGTCAATAACGCTGTGGGCGTGACCATTGACACGCCGACCACTGGTACTTACACCGTCCGGGTAGCAGGCTACAATGTTCCTCACGGCCCGCAACCCTATGCATTGGTTGCAAGTGGCAACATCGAACCAACAACTTCCGGCGTCATCCAATTCGATAAAAGCACATACAGTTTAGATGAAAACAGCGGTGTAATAACGATTGCTGTTACGCGCAGTGGTAGCAGTGATGGTGCAGTCAGTGTGAAATTTTCGACTGTTAATGGAACCGCTTACGCAATGAGCGATTATATTCCTACCAACGGGAGGCTTTCTTGGGCCGACGGGGACAGCGGCGCAAAAACAATTTCCGTGACCGCCATGGACGATACGACAGCAGAGGCATCGGAAACGTTCAACCTGTCGTTGAGCAACGCCATGGGTGCCTCCCTTGGAACAACCGCAAACACGACTGTGACCATTGTCGACGACGACGATGACGACGACGACAATGTAAATGTTAGTGGCAGCGGTGGTGGGTGTTTCCTTTCTACCATAATTGAATAGTCCACTACGATTTACCCCCCTCACCCTGCCCCTCTCCCCCAAGGGGGCGAGGGGACGCTGTGATGCGAGGTCGGAGCGTATTGGAATTGAGGCGTGTTCTTTCACCAACTGTTAGGAACTTGCTGTTGGAATCGGGCTGTTATTGCCTCTCGTTCCCGCGCTCTGCGTGGGAACGTATAAGGTCGGGCGATAAACTACAGGATTAAAAGATCCCACTCTCATCCCAAACTCGGCCTGTAGGAGCTGGCCATGCCTGCGACCAATCAAATCGATCCTTTGTTGTTGGATTTTAGAGGAATTGTTATGAAAAGTATGCTTTCGAAGTGCTCTAATGGATTCATCAGGCTTTCCCTGATGCTCGTATTCATAGCGTTGCTCACGGCTTTTACAGCTTGTGGTAGTGATGATGATGCAATCAATAAAAATTATGATGATACTCAAGAAATCCAATATCATTATGGGGACAGCTCTGTGCCACCTCAGTATCATCGAAGCTACACGATAACTATATATAGAGATATGGTAAATATTGTTGTCGATAGCTATGGAAATATACTGGCAGAAGAAAATTATGAGATTTCAAACGAACAATTCGATGACATAATAAGTTCGATGAAAAACAATGAAATCAGGAACTGTGAGCTTGGTGAAGATGCAGGCTGCGATGGTGGGAATTCTGAAAGTGTTACTTACATAAACACAGGAGAAATAATATTAGACGGTGAGATTTATCATTGCGGCGGTGAGGATTATGGTGATCTCTGTGGCGATGTAACTACTTTCGCTAATGACGTTAAGAGGTTGATTCCAAATTTAACCGAATTGCTACAGTAAGTACGGGGTCAGAATCTCTCAAACAGGCTCTGAATACCGGAAAATATAATTTATGTTAATGTGTAGGTTCACCACCTTCCCCTTTTTTGTTTAAAAATCAATCATGGATATTAAATACATGAACGTAAAAATTACGATCATAATAATCTTTTTTTCCCTTTATTTTTTTATCCCAAATAAGGCCATTGCAGATGCAGGGCCTAAATTTGATTCTTTTAATTCTCACTATAAAGTTGCCGGCGGTATTGCGGCTGGCGCATTGCTTGGTTTTTGTGGTTATTTACTTTTTCGACACCTTAAGAAGGAAGAAAAGGTTGAGGTCACTACAATCCATTTTGAAAAGGAACATGTTGATATCATTTTGTCTGAAAATAAAATGCGTGTAGAGGCAACCTTTGAGTATATCAACACATCAGACAAAGAAATAATAATGGATCTCTATTTCCCATTTTCTTCTCCAATAGATACCTCCGTCAGCGACATAGCGTTGACTTTAAATTGCCCTGACAGACCGCATCCAAAACAAACCGATATAGATTATAAAAAACAGGACTGCGAGATTCTATTTAAATTCAAAATATTACCCTATGAAAGGGTTGAGCTTTCAGTTGGTTATGCTGAAAATATACAAAATAAGGCCACGTACATACTATCAAGCATAAAACAATGGAAAAGGCCTGTAGCCAAAGCAACATTTAAAGTAAGCCTTCCAGCATATATGGAAAAAACAAAATTTTCTTTTGAAGAAAATTTGACAGATAAAACAATTAATCCAACCAATCAATCGCTGGAATATTATTTTTCTCTCAATGATTTATATCCAGATAAAGATTTTGAGATTGAATGGGAATAAAAGAGACTATAGGAGAAGCTATGAGCAAAATCAAATCAGCCATACTATCTTTAATTGCGCTGCTCCTTTTTACAACAATCGCATCGGGTGCGGTATCCAAAAAGACCGACCCGGAGGTAATGACCAAAGCCAATCGGATAACGATTCCGTTCGTGGAAAACAAAGGTCAACTCGAGGATTCGAACGTATTATTTTACTCGAATACCTTTGTTGGCCGAGTGTCGGTAAACAAGGATGCAAGCATCGGCTATGATCTTGGGCCGGCCAGTGCCGCAAAAACGAAAAAGCACCAACAAATACGGGAAATGCTTCGCGGTGCATTGAAACCGTTACCCTCGGGCGGGCAAAAGGCAATCGCCAAGGTCAGTCATTTCAGGGGCAAGTATCCTGAAAAGTGGGTCAAGGATCTTTCCACCTTCAACACTGTTGATATGGGAGAAATCTACAAGGGAATCCGGCTGAACCTGCAGGCCCATGGCAACAATGTGGAGAAAATATTCCATGTTCAACCGGGTGCGGACCCGAAATCGATACAGTTGACCATCCAGGGAGCCGATTCTCTGAAACTGACGCCGCAAGGAGAACTGGAGGTCAACGCGGATACCCGTTCGATTCGTTTTACCCGGCCGGTGGCCTATCAACAGATTGATGGGGAAAAAACAGCGGTGGATGTGGCCTACACGGTCAACGGTAAGTCATATGGATTCAAGGTGGCCGCATACGATCAAACAAAGGAACTGATTATCGATCCGCTGATCAATGCGTATTTCATTGGCGAAACACTGGAAGCGACCCGACCGACCTGCATGGCTACGGACAGCGAAGGCAATGTTTATGTCGCTGGATTCTATGCTAACAGTTATACCGTGTTTAAACTTGATAGCCGTGTTGAGTCGGTACTAGGACAAGTGTCTTTCGGATCTTTATATTGGTTTAAGGATGGAGATCCCAATGTTTATGATATTGCTGTTGACAGCCAGAATAATATCTATCTTGTCGGAATTACAGACGATAGAGACTTCCCTGTTACAGATAACAGCTTTGACACGGTTTTTCATCAGAATTGGGGAGATGATGAAGGGTTTGTTATTAAATTCAATTGCGATCTGAATCAGATCCTGGCGTCCTCGTTTATCGGAGCGAGCAGCAATGATGGGGCCTATGGGGTGGCAATTAGCCAGGACGACACAGTGTATGTGATAGGTGAAACCTCGAACCCAGTTTCTAGTAGCACACCTGATCTACCCCCCTTTCCCACTACAACCGATGCGTACGACACGACTCCAGGACCATTTTTAAAAACAAAAGCATTTGTCATTCGACTGGACAGCGAATTGCAGACAATGTTGGCCGGCACTTTGCTCGGCTATGACGGTGATCTGGATGAAGACGACTATTTGCTGGATGACTGTGCCTATGGCGTAGCTATTGACGTCAGCGGGAATGTTGTTGTTACCGGAGTGACGGAATCCGAGCATTTCCCGGTGAGCGGCAACTGCGCTGATGAAGAATTTGAAGGTGAATCAGAAGTCTTCATATCAAAATTCGATCCGAATCTCCAGAGGCTTCTGGCGTCAACCTTTCTTGGAGGTTTCAATGATGAAAAGGCGAATGCGCTTGCAATTGACGCCGATAATGAGATTTTTGTTGTTGGGTGGACCATGTCCTCTAACTTTCCGGTTGTCCAGGGCAACTACGATGCCGAATATAACCAGTCTGAAGACGGTTTTGTCTGCAGATTGAACAGTGACCTCACTGAAATCACGGCTTCCACATTCATTGGCGGAGAAAGCCATGATCAGGTCAGCGATGTCGTGATCCATGAAGACGGTAGGGTCTTTCTTGCTGGAGGAACAGCGTCAGTAAATTTTCCCACCACTCCAGGTAGTTATGACGAGATTTTTAATGGGGGGAAGCTAAGCAATTTTAATAATGGAGATGGCTTTTTCATGGATTTAGACAATTCCCTGACCGCTTGTAATTCGTCTACTTTTTTAGGCGGGGAGGATAATGATTACATCAGTTCGATTTTGGTGAATGGTGACGACATCCTTGTCGCCGGAGCAACGTTTTCATCGAATTTTCCTTATGTAATAGAAAACAAGGGCGCTCCAGACGCTTTTATTTGCCGGTTCAATGAAAATGAAGACCCTTCTCCTCTACCTATAGCAGGTCCCGGGCATTGGAAATCGAACGGCACCGGCTCTTCATCCACTATTTATCTTGATATCAATATTTGTGCTGATGGTCCCTTCAGTGGAGTCTGGAGGATATACTATTGCAGTACTATTGACTGCCGTATTGATGACAGTTTTCCGCCAGAACCAATTTCCGGTAATATCGATTTTGAGAATAGTAGCGGAACAATGGATTTCAATGAAGAGTGTCAAGATATTCCTTTTAGGATTACAAAGCAGACACCGGAAAGAATGATTATTGACATCAACCCGGGAGATCAAATAGCCGGCAATTGTCTGGGATCGGTAAGATCCTATATCGACAGCAAAGGAGAATGTGAAGCCGGCACATGTGAAAATGATGATGTCGATGACGATAATGATGATGATGATGGTGGTGGTGGTGGATGTTTTATTTCAGCTTTATTTTGATCGGTACTCTTCCATTTTTACCCCCTCACCCTGTCCCTCTCCCCCAGGGGCGAGGGTACGCAATGATGCGAGATTTGAGTGGGTTGAAATTATGGTGGTGTCCTGGGAGGAATGAAATAATGTTCTCAGGTCAACTATCCAAAGCCAATAGCTGCCGGCTGGCGCTCCCTCGCCCTCGAGGGGAGAGGGTCGGGGTAGGGGCATAAGAGTTCGCGCCGACTTTGCCTCTCGTTTCCACGCTCTGCGCGGGAATGTATAAGGGATGACAGTAAACTACAGGATTTAAAGATCCCACCCCTCATCCAAACCTCGGCCTGTAGGAGCTGGCCATGCCTGCGACCTTTCCAGATCGATCCTCATCCCTATATCGCGTTCATGGACCACTCCTACAAGAAACGCAGTAAGCAGAGCCCTGCTGAGAAGGCTGAAAGGAAAACATATATCATTATCAATCTATAGCTCCAGCGACCCGTGAATAGAGGAGAAAATTGATGAGCCAACTGAAAGCAACAATCCTATTTGTTATTGCGTTATTTCTTTTTACAACAATGGCATCGGGAGCGGTATCAAGGAAAAACGACCCGGAGATAATGACCAAAGCCAATCGCATAACGATTCCGTTCGTGGAAAACAAAGGTCAGCTCGAGGATTCGAACGTTTTATTTTACTCGAACACGTTTGTTGGCCGAGTGTCGGTAAACAAGGATGCAAGCATCGGATATGAACTTGGGTCATCCAAGGCCGGCAAGGAGAAGCAACACCAGCAAATACAAGAAACGCTTGTCGGTGCATTGAAACCGTTGCCTTCGGGCGGGCAGAAGGCAACCGTCAAGGTCAGCCATTTCAGGGGTAAAGATCCTGCAAAATGGGTCAAGGATAGTTCCACCTTCAACACTGTAGATATGGGAGAAGTCTACAAGGGAATCGGGCTCAGCCTGCAAGCCCATGGCAACAATGTGGAGAAAATATTCAAAGTTCAACCAGGCGCGGACCCGCAATCGATCCAGTTGACCATCCAGGGGGCCGATTCTCTGAAACTGACGCCGCAAGGAGAGCTGGAGGTCAAAACCGGAAACGGTTCGATGCGTTTTACCCGGCCAGTGGCTTATCAACATGTCGATGGGAAAAAAGCACCGGTGGATGTGGCTTACTCAGTCAACGGCAAATCATATGGCTTCCAGGTGGCCGCGTACGATCGAACAAAGGAACTGATCATCGATCCGCTGATTACGGCGATTTTTCAGGGCACCACGGATAGATACACGAGGCCGAAATGCATGGCTGCCGACAGCCAGGGCAATATTTACGTGGCAGGAAACTCGGCCGAACAGTTGGCTGTTTTCAAGTTTGACAGCCATCTTGAGACATTGCTGGTTTCGGCGCTTATCGGTTCCGGAGGCTGGTCGAGGGATGATGATCCCAGTGTCTACGACATCAAAATTGACAGTCAGGATGCCGTTTATCTTGTCGGCAGCACTAATAATGAGGATTTTCCTGTTACCGAAGGAGCCTTTGACACTGTTTTCAACGGAGATGGATCTTTCTTCAATGGAGATGGATTTATCATCAAGTATAATACTGATTTAAACACGATCCTGGCATCGACGTTCATTGGTGAGGATGGGAATGACGTCGCCTATGGACTGGCAATTGACTCCAACAACGATGTATATGTGGTGGGAGGAACGATAAATCCGGTGATGAATACTCTTAGTGACAATATCCCTTTCCCAACCACACCTGGTGCCTATGATACCAACCCCGGTCCGTTTCAAAAATCGAAAGTATTTATAGCTCAATTGGACAGTGGGTTGCAGACCCTGCTGGCCTCGACCTTGCTTGGCGGTAATGGTGATGAGAATGGAGAGAACTATCACATAAATGACTGCGCCTATGACGTTGCCATCGATGCTGTTGGCAGCATCGTTGTGACGGGTAGAACCCATTCATCAGACTTCCCTGTAACCGATAACTGCGTGGACGCCGGTTTCCAGGGAAAATCAGAGGCCTTTGTTTCCAAATTTGATCCAAACCTTCAGCAACTGCTGGCATCGACCTTTCTTGGCGGCGCAAATGAGGAAAAGGCCAATGTACTGGCGATCGATGGGAACAACGAGATCGTTGTCGCCGGATGGACAAAGTCCTCTGATTTTCCGGTTGTCCAGGGCAATTACGATACAAGCTATAGTGCGTATGAAGACGGTTTCGTGAGTCGGCTGAACAGCGAGCTTACCGCAATCACGGCGTCCACCTTTATTGGGGGAAGCGGCACCGAACAAGTTCGCGATATGGTGATTCAGAGTGATGGCACGGTGCTTTTGTGCGGCGGCACAGGATCTTCCGATTTTCCGGTGACCGAGGACAGTCATAGTGGCATTTTCAATGGTGGCAATACGGATAGTTTTTATCAGGGTGATGGGTTTGTAACCCTTATGGATAAGGCGCTTACTACCTTAATCGAATCTACATATCTCGGCGGAAGCTGGCATGATCACGCCGCCGCAATTCTGGAAAACAATAATGATATTATCGTTGCCGGAGAAACCAACTCCGGCACTTTCCCTTATGTGATCGAAATCACCGGTTATTCCGATGCCTTTGTCTGCCGATTCAATGCCGATGAAACGCCGGAGCCCCTGCCATCTGGAGGGCCTGGGCATTGGTTGTCAAATGAGGTGGGCAGTGCATCTAAAATTTACCTAGATGTTAATTTCTGTAATGATGGCACTTTCAAGGGCATATGGCGAATGTACCTTTGCATTTCATCGACTATCTGCGGCATTGTAGAAGAAGACGCGCCAAACCCGGTAACCGGTACGATTGATTTTGAAAATTATATTGGAACCATTACTCTGGGCGATAACTGTATTGACACCCCCTTTGTTATTTATAAGCAAACAGCAGATCGATTAATTATTGATATTAATCAGGATGGGGTAGACGGTAATTGTAACATGGAGGATTTTAGATCATTTCTCTATTATCAAGGAGAATGCGAAGCTGGCACATGTGAAGATTCGGTTGATCCTGTTGACGATGATCCTGATCCAGGCGGTGAGGATGATCCCGACCCTGGTGATGAAGATGATCAGAGTGACGACGGTGGGGGCGGGGGGTGTTTTGTCTCGACTTCTGCAGCTTTTTGCCGTTAGAGGTTAGCTTTTAGATTGAAAGCGGAAAAATCCTATTTTTACCCCCTCACCCTGTCCCTCTCCCCCAGGAGCGAGGGGACGTAATGATGCGAGAATTGAGTAAGGTAGTGCCCATCCAGAAATAGGAAAATTTGGTTGAGATCAAGGCGCCTGAAAAATTTAACCACAGGCATATAGTTGATATTCCGACTTTCATCCAAACCTCGATCTGTAGGAGCTGGCCATGCCTGCGACCTTTTCTATATTGGTTCTCATCCCTATGTCGCGGTCATGGACCGCTCCTCCAAGAAACAGAGCTTCGTAGGTCGGGTTGAGTATAGCGATACCCGACAATAGACCGGAATTCCGATGATATCCGTCTCCAGGCGTTTACAATCCGTTGTTGGGTTTCGTTCCTCAACCCAACCTACGATCTGAGTTGATGCCAATATCGAACAATAATCTCTCACAGAGCCGCAGAGCACACAGAGAGGAACATCAGATTACAGGGGGGATAAACACCATATGATTCCCCATTGGGAAATCAACATTCTCTGTGTCTCTGCGCCCTCGAGCGAAGCGGGCGTGAGATAAATTTGTTTTTCATGAAAAATTTTCGCCTTGATCTCGTCTAAATATAAAACAGGCTCCAGGACTCTGGAACCTGTTTCGAAAATTTAAAATCCGATAAATAAAAGGAGAGGGATATGGAGACGAGAACGAGAAACATTAAAAAAAATTTGATAACAGGGATTGGATTTTTGATGACGGCGGCCCTGCTGAGCGGTTGTGGCGGCGGCGGTGGAGATGCGATTGATGACCCGGACGTGGGCGCCAGCGTCTCTACCGAAAGCCGCAGGATTTTTCTCCCTGACAGCGTGGAGGTCAACAAACAAGCCAGCGGCGATTTTGACGGCGCGATGGTCGCCGCCGGCCGAGCGGCGCTGGCAAGTGAGCCTGACGATGAGGTGGTGTTGGGGGACAGAGACGTAACCGGTTTTGTGGCCCAGGTGAACGCCCAAAATGAGGCGACCACCGTTGATGCCGTGGCCGAGGATGTCGACGACAGACTCAATGGCGGTTACGGCGATTTCAATCCCAGCCGAGTGACCTTGATTTCGCGTGAGGAACAGGACGGCGGCGACGCGATCTTTACCATCTACCGGCTTGACCTCTACAATGCCTTGACACCCACGGATTTGGGCAACGCCCTGGTGCAGTTATTAGGCGTCCGGACAGCGGAGGGTGTCCTCGAGAACCTGCCTGACTCTTTGGACAACGAAACCGCCCATGCCACCTATATGCTCTATCTGACCCTTGCCTATTGCTCAACGACAGACGTGTACATCAGCGCCGCGGTGAGTGCCAATGAATTGGCGGACAGTTATCAGCCGGTGCTGACCGGGGTTACCAGCTATACCAACCAGGGGGACGTGAACGCCCAGGTCCACAGCCACGAGATGTCAAAGACTGCCGAAGGCGGGGGCGGCCAGGCCGATTTTCTTTTCGTTATCGACAACTCCGGCTCCATGTCCGACGAACAGGAAGCCATCAGCCAGGCATCTACCGATTTTGAGACCGCCATGGCCGGCTCGGGCCTCGACTATTCAATGGCGGTGATCACCACGGACAGTGACGAGCTGCGCGACAGCAATGCGGACGGCGGGTTCACCAGCAGCATCGAAGAGTTTCAGACGGATGTGGTCGTTGGCTCACGGGGGAACGGCTATAGCGAGTCAGGCATCTGGTTCGGAGAGCAGGCCCTGTTGCCCGAGGGGAGCGTAGCCGAAGATGGGTTTCCACGCCAAGGGGCGAGCCTCAGCGTGGTGATCATGAGTGATGAGGTGGACCAGTATGCCAGCCACAGCTCGGAGGGAGATTTTGACGTAAACTACAACCTTTTTTATGAAAACGGTTATCGCGTTTACACCATCGTGGATACCGATCCCACATCGTGGAATTATGGTCAGACCTATATCGACCTGGCCAAGGCCACCGGTGGCAGCTACGCCTCCATCGATGATTTGAGCGCCTTTGAGGAGATCATGACCCAGATTGCCAACAACGCCGGTGGAGCCTCGAGTATCTATCAACTGGACTACTATCCCCTCACCGGTTCTATCGTTGTGACGGTGAATGGCACACCAGTACAAAACCATGCACACAATGGGTGGACCTATAACATCGGCAGCAACGCCATCGTCTTTCATGGCGAAGCCATTCCAGCGGACGGACAAACGGTGACCATCGCGTACAATTATTTATAGTGGGGCTTGGGCAAACGAACAACAAAACAGGTCCCGCCGCCTTCGACGGTGTGAACGCGCATTTCTCCCTTATGGTCTTCCGTGACGATGAAATAGGAAACCGACAGGCCCAGCCCCGTGCCTTTGCCCACGGGTTTGGTGGTAAAAAACGGCTCGAAAATGCGCCGGCGGGTTTTTTCATCCATGCCCGGCCCGTTGTCTTCGATCTCCACCCGCACCCATGTGTCATCGTCTTGCACGCGCAGGACAAACGTGGGCGGTGCTGATGGCTGATCCATTTCGGTCATTGCTTCGGCGCCATTTTTGAGGATGTTCATGAACACCTGCTGAAGTTTGCTGGCTTCGCAGGGCACAGGACCAACAGCTTGATCATATTCCCGGATGATTTGGATCTGCTTGAAGTCGTAATGCTTTTTCATGTTGTAATCGGTTTTGAGCAGTTCCAATGTCTGGTCCAGAAGGGGACCAAGGTCCTGGTTGGAGACCAGGCTTTCACTCTTGCGGGCAAAACTGAGCATATTTTTGACGATGGTGGCAGCCAGGCTGCCGGAAGTGCGGATGTTTTCCAGCATGTCGGGCAGCTTGCGCAACTTTAAATATTGGTTGATGGCCGCCATGGTGGTACCGGCGGCTTCGGCAGCCTTATGATTGGCCGGCAGATCACCGCTCAAGCGGTTGATCAAAACAGAGGTGTTCTGCAGGATGCCGGCAAGTGGGTTGTTGATCTCATGGGCCATGCCGGCGGCCAGACCGCCTACGGAAAGCATTTTTTCGCTTTGCACCATCATCTCTTCCAGGCGCACCCGCTCGGTGACATCGTCCACCCGGATCACCGCACCTTCCACACCATTGGTGACCAGCGGGAAAATGGTCAGGTCTTCGAACCGGGGTTCATCCTGGTTGTACCGGGGTACTTTAAGCTCCTTGAGTACCCGGCGGTCTCGGATCGACATCTTTATCCGGTTCATCTCACTTTTCAGGTTGGGAAACACCTTGGCCAGGGGCTGGGCGTGGGCCTTTTCAGCGTTCAAGCCGGTCACTTGCTCCGCCTGGCGATTCCATTGGGTGACCTTTCCATCATTGTCCACGCCGATGATCACTGACGGCATCGAATCGATAATGTTGGACAGATAGTTGCGCAGCCGCCGAAGTTCTTCCTCAACCTGTTTACGCTTGGTTACATCCCGGGTGAGGTCGTAGAATCCGACAATCCTGCCGTTTGCACCGACATAAGGGACAAAATTGACCTCCAGCCAGATCTGTTGCCCCGCGTCATTCCTGACGGCCATCTCAAAATGGGTTTGCATACCGGCCAGGGCCCGATGAACAAAGGTTTCGATTTTTGCATAATTTTCAGGGCCGACGATATCCTGCATACGATGTCCGACAATCTTTTCCCGGGGCAGGCCAAACACCTTTTCATAGGCATGGTTGACGAACCGATAGTACAATCGGGCGTCCACATACGAAATCCGGGCCGGTAGATTGTCGGTCAGCAGGCGCAGGCGTTTTTCGCTTTCCCGCAGGGCATTCAACTGCTCCTGAAGTTGGGGATAGTAGCTTTTGCGCGTGGCCTGAAGGCTGAAGCCGAGGAACTGCTCCCGTTTTTGTTCCAAGGGGGATGACGATTCGGTGTCCGAGATTGTCGGGACTCCTTGTTGGCCTTTTTTTTCAGAAGGCGCAGGCGGTTCCGATGGGGCCGGTGGCATCTTTTCTCTCGGCACTTCGCCCTTGGCGGTCATCTGGTAGGCTCCCCTGAAGATGGCTTCGATCTCTGCCAATGTGGCTTTCCTCGGATTCGTTGCCAGGCATGGATCCATGCCGGCCGTACGAGAAAAACCGGGCAGATCTTCCAATTGTACCCCCATCTCTTTCAACCCGAAGGTGATTCCCACCTGCTGGCGCAACCAGGCAATCTTTTCGGACAGTGCACCTGCAATCACAGCGTCGCTCAGTCCACGAGTGTCGATGCCCATGGCCTGGGCCAGCTGCGCATACTTGTCCGGGGCGGACGAAAAATTAAAGTGTACTACCCGTTCCAGTAAAAGGGCGTTACATTCACCATGGGGCAGGTCTTTTGCCCCTCCTAAACTGTGGGCCATGGCATGCACAAGCCCCAGGCTGGCATTGGAAAATGCCATTCCGGCCATCAGACTGGCCATCATCATGTTGTTGCGGTAGACCAAATCGTCAGGGTGCTGGTAAGCACCAATCAGGTTTTTGCTGATCAACGCGACCGACTTGAGGGCCGCCATATCGGTCAGTGCAAAGGCGGCGCTGGAGACAAAGGCCTCGAATGCATGGCAAAGCGCATCCATCCCTGTGGCGGCGGTCAGCGCCGGCGGCATGGTCACGGTTGTTTCCGGATCCACCAGGGCAATATCGGGAATGACCATTTTGCTGATGATGGCGATTTTGACCTGACGCGTGGTGTCGGAAATAATGGCGAACTGGGACACATCTGCCGATGACCCGGCGGTCGTGGGAATAAAAATCAACGGTGGACCGGGTTTTGTCACCCGGTCGACCCCCTCAACGTCCAAAATGTGGCGATTATTCCCAACAACAACGCCGATTCCCTTGGCACCGTCCATGGGGCTGCCGCCGCCCACGGCAAGAATCAGGTCGCAGTTTTCCTGTCGGTAAACCGCCGCCCCAGCCATGACTTCATGATCTTTGGGATTTTCCGAAATGTCGCTGAATCGTGCATAGGCAATGTTTGCTGCCCTTAGGCTGGCCTCGATTTTGGCGCACCATCCCGCATTGATTACCCCGCCATCGGTCACAACCAATACCCGGCTCGCCCCGAAGTTGCCGGCATGCCGACCGGCCAGGTGCAGTGAACCCTGACCATATACAATCTCGGGCATTAAAAATTTGTGAAGGCCTGGTATCATCCGATGATCCAAGTGCGGTGCGGGTTAACGGGTTAAGGACCGTGGTAAAACAGGAGAATCCATTGCCATGAGCACTTTCACATCGACTGGCCATCAAGCGACGGCAAAAGAGGCCACAGGGACGGGAACATGATTGTTTAAATAGTAGACCAGAATCGGCTTGTTTACCACCTGAATTTTGCATGACAATCTGCATCGTACTGAAAAAAGCATTGATTACCAATAATATATGGGAAATCAGAAAGTAGACCAGAAATATCTAACAGGTAAAATTCGTGGAAGTCATTCCCTCTATTGGATTTTCACCCTTCGGGCGAGTCGGAGGCTTCCATCTGCGGCGTTATTAAGTGCTTTCGGATGAAACCCGTTGACTCGTGCAAGATTCAGGTGCCATCCTTATCGTATCACTATAGGGATCGAATCCCAAAGTTATAGGATTCAAGATAATGTTTTTGGGCTGCGTTATCGGTCGTCGCAGTATTAATTATACCGCTTCCTCCCTTAAGGCCTTGCCAAAAACATTATCTTAAACACTATAGATTGCGAGTAGTTGTCGGAGCGGGCGATGCCCATGAAACATACAAATCGATCCACCCTGCTTAAAACAGTGCTAACGCTTGACAGTTTTTCGATCACCATGTAACAAGTTATCTTCAAATTGCATCCGAAGATGTTGTTGATTGATGAATCATGAATTGATGTCCGGTTAGAGCCTGTTTGAGAAGTCTGGATCAGGCCCGATAACAAGGCGGAACGTGGCTCAAAAGCGGAGCATATATATGATATGTGAGCATTTTGAGACACTTTACAACGCCGTTAGCGGGCCTTAGACGGATTTATCAAACAGGCGCTTAGAGCAGATTACGCGTTCACCATGTGTGTAAGGCCACGAAGGCCATGCCTCAACAAAATGAGGCAACCCCTTCGTGGCCTTTTTTTGTGCTTGCACGGCAATGGTACGGATACTCATGGACAGTTGAAGAGAGGAGAGGAAGCGATGAGAAGAGGGATGCGGGAAATGCAATGGTCATTGTGGATGGCCTTGGTGCTGTCTTTCATGACGGTGGGCCAGGGGATGGCTGAACAGGCTCGTACGCTTGACGATGTGGTGGTCACGGCCACCAAATACGAGACCGCCATCAAGGATGTGCCGGCATCGGTGACGGTGATTTCGGGCACTGATCTGGCGGATCAGAACCTGCCCAGCAGCGATATCGGCGATGCTCTGCGATCGGTGCCGGGGGTGAGTATACGCCGGGCCTATGCACCGTTTCCGTCGGCGGCCAATATCCGCGGTGCCGGCTCTGACGGCACTGTCTATTTAGTCAACGGCATCCCTACCGACTCGCAGATTTCCCAGACCATTGCCGTGGAACTGGTCGAGCGGGTGGAGATCATCCGGGGGCCGGCCTCGGCCCTGTATGGTGCCAATGCCACCGGTGGGGTGATCAATATCATTCTCAAATCCGGTGAAGACACACCCACGGCGACCATCGGCGGCGGCGTGGGTAGCTTCGGCCGCTATCGCGCGGCGGTATCGTCCGATGGCCGGTTGGACCGCTTCAGTTATGCCCTGGCTGGGTATTATGAGGAGGCCGACGGTACCAATGTGGTGGAGAACAATATCAACCCCAGCATTCACATGATCGACGACTGCGAGTACGACAAGCGTGGGGCCGGGGTGAACAGTGGGTACCGGTTTTCCGATAGCGCGGGTCTGCGCCTTTTCTACAATTATTTCAACGATCAGTACACCCGCGGCCGGCCCCATGTGGGCGGCGATTGGGACTACCACCTGGCCGGCCTTTTATACGACCAGAAGATCGGCCAGCGGCTGACCATCAATGCCTATCTGGGCTTTCGCAGCGACGACTACCTGCACCTTTACGATCAGGGCCGCACCAATTACGATCCGCGCCAGAAACGCTATACGGATTATACCGAGATGCCCGCGGAACTGCGGACCACAGTGGCCCTGGGCGGGCATACACTGACCCTGGGGGCCTACTACAACAATCAGGATCTCGCCCAGGAATATAATGACTGGATCAGCGGCGACTTGCTGAGTCAAAACGAGTACAGCGTGCGCACCATGGCCGGCTATGTCCAGGATGTGTGGACCATAACCGAGGCCATGATTCTGACGGCGGGCCTGCGCTATGACCATTGGGAGAATTACGATAACTATTTCAGCAGTTACACCGACCAGACCCTGGAGGATCGCACCGACGATCACCTGAGCCCGAAGATCGGTCTGCGTTGCAATTTCGCCGACAGCACGTCCATCTGGGGCAACTACAGCACCGGGTTCAAACCGCCCACCTCGGAACAGCTCTACGACGACCGGACCTCCGGGGGTAACACCCGCATTCCCAACCCCGACCTGGATCCGGAGACCACCCAATCCTTTGAACTGGGTCTGCAGCGTTGGTTTGGCGACCGATTCCAGGCCGGCCTGGTCGGTTTTTACACGTATACGGACGACAAAATTCTTTCCTGGTTCAATGCCGACAATGTGGTGACCAACCAGAACATCGGCCGCACTGAATCCTATGGTGCGGAACTGGATCTGGCCTGGTACCTGACCGAGAACTGGTCCGTGGCGGCCAACTACACCTACAACAAGGCCACCGTTGATGAAAATCCCCAGAATCCGGATCTCGTCGGCAACGATCTGCCTTTCAGCCCCGAGCACAAGGCCAACCTCGGCGTCACGTACAGCCGCCCGGATAATTTCACCATCAGTCTTTTTACCCGCTACCTGAGCAAGCAATACTGTGACGATGCCAATACGGATTATACCGATGATGGAGAAGAACTGGCCATGAAAGAATCCCTGGTCTTCGATCTCAAGGGCACCAAGCATTTCCAGGTTGCCTGGGGACCACTGAAAACCATCGATCTTTCCCTTGCCATCGACAACATTTTCGATGAGGAATACCGAAGCATGTACATGTACGAAGATCCCGGCACCACCTATTTTGGTGAAGTGGCCTTTGTCTTCTGATGGTGGGCGCTTAACGATGAATCAGCTCTCAAATGGTCCCAAGGCGGCAACTGTGCCGTTGAAACGGATAGATGGTCTGACTTGTCGGATGGTCTCATGTTGTCGGATTCTGCTTGTGGCAGGGGTGTTGCTCTGGGGGCTGGCTGGATGCTGGAGGGATGGGCGGTCCGCAGGCGCCCCATCGCCCGACCGGCTGCGCATCGGCACGTCCATGCAGGTGCGGGTGGCCAATCCCCTGGTCGACTACAGCTACAATATTTTCGCCATGCTGGCCACCCACGATACATTGGTGCGTTTTGATGCGGATCTGCAGCCCCTGCCTCAACTGGCCCTGGCCTGGGATGCGTCTGCGGACGGGCGCCAGTGGCGGTTCCGGTTGCGAGACGATGCCCGCTGGCACGACGGCCGGCCGGTCACCGCCGCGGACGTGAAGTTTACCTTCGACTATCTCACCGCCCATCACAGTGCCTCGGCCTGGATGCGGTCGCTGATCAAGCGCATCCAGGTCGATGGCCGGGTGCTGACCTTTGATCTGGTCAAACCGCACAGCCGTTTTTTGATCAACTGCGGTTTCATTGTGCGAATCCTGCCCCGGCATGTCTGGGAGAATGTTGCCGATCCGTTCAAGCCCGGTGACGCAAAGGTCACGCTGGGGTGTGGCCCCTTTGTTTTCGAGCATTTCGACACACGCACCGGCCGCCTGCAGTTCAGGCGTAACGATGCCTACCATGGCACGCCGCCGGCGGTTGCACGGCTTGACCTTTTTCTCAATCATTCATTCGATGCCCTGGCGCTGGCCCTGGAGCGGGGGGACCTGGATTTTTTCTACAAATACGCATCCGGATTTCCATCCATGCACCTGGCGACCCTGGCAGGCAGGGAAGATCTGCGGCTGCCAAAAGCCGATGCCATGGGCGTGCCGGCGGCCCTGGGATTCAATCTCAAGCACCGGCCGACGGACAGCAGAGAATTCAGGTCAGCCATCAGCAACGCGCTGGATTATAAACGGATTGCCGCCAGCTTGCTGGGCCATTGCGAGAAAATACCGGATACCGGTTTCATACCGCCGGCATTTGGCGATCGGCAAGCCGGTGCGGTGCTGACCTATGCACCGGAGGAGAGTTCGCGCCGGCTTGATCAGGCCGGGTATGTGGATACGGACGGGGACGGGCTGCGCAATCTGCCCGGCGGCGACAACATCGTGCTGACCCTGTTGACCCGCGCGGATCTGGCGGGCATCGAAGCCTTGCTGCCCATTCTCACTTATAATTTAAGGGCCGTGGGGATTGCCCTTTCCATAGAACGGGTGGACCTATCCACCTGGATCGAACGGGTGGGCGCAGAGCAGTTCGATCTGGTGCTGTTTCGCACCACGCCGTGGGGGATGGTCATGGATGCCGGTGTTGCCAGCGGATATTTTGATTCCCGAAGAAAAGGCGGGGGCACCCTGGCCAATGTCACTGATCCGGTCTTTCATGACCGGTGCGACCGGCTGCTGGCCACCACCGATGCGGCCTGCCAGGCGCGGCTGGGCCATGCTATCGGGCAATACTACGCTGACTATCTGCCGGCATTGGCCCTGTGCTGGTCGGTCAACACGTATCCGGTGCAGCGGTCATGGCAGAACCTGGCCATCAACCAGATCGGGGGGGGACTGCTCAACCGGCAGACCCTGGTGAACATTCAGCTTGGTGGTAGCAGTAAATAGATTCACAAGGTGAGCGGTTAGCTTTTAGCAATTAGCTGTTAATCCTTATCTGCTGACTATTTATCAATGATACAGGAAGCAATCATGGTGGCCAAACCGAGTGGAAAATTCGGCCTTTATCTTCTTACGTTGCTCATGGTGCTCTCCCTTAATTTTGCCCTGGTGCACCTGATGCCGGGAGATCCGCTGGTGCACCTGCTGGGAGAAGAGGGATACGCCAGACTAACCAACGATACGGCCGCGGCCATGCGTGAGGAACTGGGGCTGGACGGATCACTGGCCGGGCAGTACGGGCGCTACCTGGCCAAGATCCTCACCGGTAACTGGGGGTGGTCCCACCGTTTCGGGCAGCCGGTGCGGCACGTCATTGGCCTGCGGCTGCAATGGACCCTGATGCTTTTGGTGCCTGCCCTGGTCGTGAGCACGCTTGCCGGCGGGTGGCTGGGGGCCGTGGCCGGATGGCGAAAAAGGGATCGGCGCTATCTGTTGCTGAGCCATTTTATGCTCTGCCTTTACTCCCTTCCGGCCTATTGTATCGGCCTGCTGGCGCTGGTGGCGGTGTCCCGCTGGATCCCCTTGCCTCTGGCCGGTATGGCCATCGCAGGAGATGGAACCTGGGCCGTATTGGGGCAGTGGCTGCTGCCCTTTGCCGTCGTGGTCCTGCATGGGACGGCCTACAAGACCATGATCATGCGTCATCTGGTGGGCCTTGAGATTCAGCATGCCTATGTCATCACCGCTTTGTCCAAAGGGCTTACCGATCGTCAGGTGCTCTACGGCCATATTTTGCCCAATACCATGCCGGCGTTCGTTGCCGTTGTGGGTCTGAATCTGGGATTCATGGTGGGCGGCACCCTGCTGGTGGAGGTGGTTTTCTCCTGGCAGGGCATGGGCACGCTGGTCTATCAGGCGGTCCTGGCCCGGGATTATCCCATGCTGTCGGGCGCCCTGACCGCCCTGGCCGTGAGTGTTCTGGTTGCCAATGCATTGGCCGACCTGGTGGGCGGACGGATCGATCCACGAATTGCCGAAGGAGTACCGGTTGAATAGAGACGCGCACAGACCATGGCAGGCCGCCGTGTTGACCGCTTTGGCACTTGTCGCGGCGATCGTCTTATTCTGGCACATCGAGGCTGTGCCGGTTTATCTGCCTTACCAGCCGCCTGGTCCCGGGCACCTTTTGGGAACGGACAGTTCGGGGCGTGATCTGCTGAGGTTGCTTTTACGATCCACGGCAACCTCTCTGACCCTGGGGATGGGGGCCGCCCTGGTGGCCACCCTGATCGGCGCGGTGGTTGGTTGCGTGGCCGGTTACCGACGCTCGCTGGCCGGTAGTCTCTTGATGCGTACAACCGACATGGTCATGCTGATTCCCAGCCTGCCGCTGGTGATCGTCCTGGCGGCATATTTAGGATCAGGCATCGAAAATGTGTTTCTGGTGATCGCCCTTACCGTCTGGCCGTCCACGGCGCGTGTGGTTTATGCCCGGGTGCTGTCCCTTCGCGAGCAACCCTTTATTGTCAATGCCCGCAGCATGGGGGCCGGCACCGTTTACCTGATTCGCTGTCATATTTTGCCTAACTGCGCTGATCTGCTTTTGGCCAAGGCTGCACTCACCGTGGCGGCTGCCATGCTGGCCGAGGCGGGGATCAGCTTTTTGGGCCTCGGTGATCCGCTCAATCCATCCTGGGGCAGTATGCTGCACGCGGCCTTTACGGGTGCGGCCATGCTCAGGGGCGCCTGGTGGTGGATGCTCCCGCCCTTGGCGGGTATTTCCCTGTCGGTGATACTTTTTTACATGCTTGGCCATTTTCTCACCCACCGGGGATCGATTGGCGGTCCGCCCTCAGTGCCGCGACGATCCGCAGCCGTGGATGATCCTCAGGCAATCCCCCGCAACAACGGTTCGCTGCTCAGCGTAAAGGATCTGACCATCACTTTTCCCCGTGCCGCAAATGGCCGTTCGCGGGTCGTGGATCAGCTGAACATGACCGTCGATGCGGGTGAGAAAATTGCTATTGTCGGTGCCACGGGCAGCGGCAAGAGTTTATTGCTGCTGTCCCTTTTGGGACTGCTGCCGCCGGATGCCCGGACCCGGGGACACATATGCATTTCCGGGGAGGAGTTGGGAGGCATGGGCCGCGATCGGCTTCTTGTTCACCGGGGGACAACCATCGGTTATATCCCCCAAAATGGCGGTGAGGCCCTGAACCCTGTTCTCAGCATCGCCCGCCAGGTGGGGGAACGGGCCATGGTCAATCAAAAATGCAGTCACAGTCAGGCGTACCGGTTGGCGTGCAAACGATTGATCGCGGTGGGGCTTCCCAAAAGGCGGGGATACACGCGGACCTATCCCCACCAGTTGTCCGGCGGTATGCGCCAACGGGTGTTGTTGGCCATGGCGCTGGTCGGCAAGCCGCGCCTGCTGCTGGCCGACGAGCCGACCAAAGGTCTCGATCCCGATGCCGTGCAGGCGATCACCAGCCTGCTCAAGGCCCTGACCGATGAAACCCTGCTGGTGGTCACCCATGACCTGGCATTTGCCCAGGCCCTGGATGGGTGGATCATGGTAATGATGAACGGTTTGGTGGTTGAATTGGCACCCGCGGCCGTGTTTTCGGTTGCGCCGTTGCATCCTTATTCTCATGCGCTGGTTGCAGCCCAGCCCTCCCGGCGAATGGATATCAACGGCATCAATGGCAACGGGTGGCATGACCATCCGGGAGATCGCGACGGATGTCCGTACCGCCCCCTGTGCCGCCAGGCCGACGAGCGTTGCCGACGCAAACCGCCCCTGGAGACATTGCGGGGCCATCAGGTGAGGTGCTGGCAGTATGCGCGTTGAGGCGGACCACATATCCAAAGCCTATGGCACGGGGTGGATGCATCGCCACCTGCGACCCGTGTTCGAAAACGTTAATCTTTCGCTTCGAAAGGGACAGCGCGTGGGTATCGTGGGGCGCAGCGGGGCGGGTAAAACCACCCTGGGATTGATCCTGGCCGGTATCCTGAAACCGGACCAGGGGTGGCTTCGCCTCGGTGATGTGGACCTGTGGGCGGCCAAACCCAGAATACGCCGACGTCTGGGGCAGCAATTACAGATGGTTTTTCAGCACCCGGAAAGTACGTTTGATCCGCGCTGGACCCTGGCCCGCAGCCTTGCCGAGCCGTTCTTGCTGCAAGGCCGGCGGCCGGCATCGTCGGATTTGGCGGCCATGCTGGATGCCGTGGATTTGGACGCATCCCTGCTGGCCCGCCGACCGGCGCAACTTTCCGGTGGAGAACTGCAGCGCATGGCCATTGCCAGGGCCCTTTGCATGCAGCCCAAACTGCTCGTTCTGGACGAGCCCACGGCCATGCTGGACGCCCTGACCCAGGCGCAAATTATCCGGCTGCTGGAGAAACTTCAAAAAGAACGGGATATCTGCATGGTGCTGATCAGCCATGACCCGGCGTTGGTGGGTGCGTTTTGTGATACGCTGTATCGGCTGAAAGTGATGCGACTCAATGCAACTGAGTATCAACGTTGATGAAGAACAATACTTCGGCCGTATTTTTTATAACCAATAGATTTTAAACAAAAAACTTTCCTATCCATTGTTAGGACAGTGTTGTCCTATTGTCAGTCGACTTGACGAAAAGGCTATGTTGATATAGTTTAGAGTATCAAAAATTAGCTTTGATATATTTTGAGATATCATGAAATACATTTTAGAACATTTGACAAAATCCTTGCAAGCGGCCCGCAAAGCTAAGGGAATGAGCCAACGTGCGCTCAGCCGAAGAACCGGTATGCCCCAGGCGCAGATATCGAAAATCGAAAACGCGGCCGTCGACTTAAAAACGTCCAGTCTAGTATCGCTGGCCCGTGCGCTTGAACTGGAAGTCATGCTAATACCACGGACACACATACCCGCCGTGAATGGTCTGCTGCGCATGGTAAAACAGACGGACGACGACGAATCAACGGCAAAACCGCTTTACGCACTCGACGATACGGATAACGATGAATGATCTAACCGTCCTTGAGGTGAACCTTTATGGAAGGCGGGTGGGGACTTTGACCCGATTGCCCGGCGATCAAACCCTGTTTGCTTTTGATCAGGCTTATCTCGATGATCCGAACCGTTCGATCCTTAGCCTGTCTTTCAAAGATGCCAGTGGCGGTATCATTGACCATCTGCGTCCAACCCGCACCCGGCTACCACCGTTTTTCTCCAATTTGCTGCCCGAAGGGCCGATGCGTGACTACCTGGCCAGACGCGCTGGGATTCATCCCAACCGGGAATTTTTTCTCCTTTGGGTCTTGGGACAGGATCTTCCCGGCGCCATTACCGTTACTTCGACAGACGAGAGCCCCTTGCACGCCTCCACAAACAATGCAGTATCATCGACAAACAAGTCAGATGATGCCCCCTTACGCTTCTCGCTTGCAGGTGTGCAGTTTAAATTCTCCGCTGTCATGGAGGCTGTCGGCGGCCTGACCATCCCTGCTAAAGGGATTGGTGGATCGTGGATTTTAAAATTACCATCGATGAAATACGAAGGTGTGCCGGAAAATGAGTTTTTCATGATGGAATTGGCCCGTGAAATCGGTATCGATATACCGGAGGTTCGGCTGGTTCCCTTGAATCAGATTGAAGGACTGCCAGAAGACCTTGCCCGCTTTGAAGGCAATGCCTTGGCTGTCAGGCGTTTCGATCGTTCGGAAGATGGCCGGCTGGTCCATATGGAAGATATGGCTCAGGTTTTTGGATTGTATCCGGAGAAAAAATACGAGCGTGCAAGCTATAAAAATATTGCCGACGTCCTTTGGGCCGAAACCGGCGAACCGGGAATAGCGGAATTCGTCCGCCGGCTGGTCTTCAACGCCTTGATCGGTAACGCAGACATGAATCTGAAAAACTGGTCACTGATTTATCCCGGTGGAAAGAAGGTAGCTCTTGCGCCCGGTTACGATTTTTTATCGACCATCGCCTATATCCCGGACACAAAAATGGCACTGACCTTGGGCCGTTCGAAACAGATGACGGATCTGTCGCTGGATCAATTGTCCTATTTTGCCGGCAAGGCACACCTGTCTGAAAAACTCGTCCACGATACCGGGCGGGAAACCGTACATCGATTCATGACGACGTGGGAAAAATGGCGCAAGTCAAAAAGGATCGGAAGATATGTAGCCGAGCCGATCGACCAACTGCTGACACGCATTCCTCTGGTTCATGAATTGTAGAATGGGGGAAAGTTATGAGGGGGGGAGGGGGAGACGCGGTGACCGGTTATCGGTATCTGTTGGGTTGAGCATAGCGAAACCCAACACCTTCTATTGGAAATTCGGAGTCAATGCCTATCCAGGAGACGAAACATGCAGATCACCAGTGAAATCTGGCAGGTGGGGGGAGAGGGCTTCACGTCGTCGCAGGACGCGGCGATCTACCTGCTTTGTGTTGAGGGGTGGGCGGCCATCGTGGATGCCGGTTGCGGCGGGCAGGTTGATCGCCTGGCGGCCAACATTCGCGCCTGTGGTGTAAAAAGCGATCAGGTGGATTACCTGCTCTTGACCCATTGCCATTACGACCATGTGGGCGGTGCAGAGGCCGTTCGTACCCGTTTCGATTGTGCCATTGTGGCCCACGAAGCCGATGCGACGGCATTGGAATCCGGTGACAGCCGCCTCACGGCGGCCACTTGGTACGCAGCGACCATGTCACCGCTCACCGTGGACGTGAAGCTTGCCGGAGCGCGCAGTACGATATACCTCGGTACTCGGTCCATCGAGGCCATCCACACACCCGGTCACACACCGGGTTCCGTGGTTTACCTGATGGAATCGGAAGGACAGCGGGTACTTTTCGGTCAGGATGTGCACGGTCCCCTCAGCGAGGATTTCGGTTCCGACAGCCGCGCCTACAAGAAGTCGCTGGAGCACATGCTCGACCTGGAGGCGGATATCCTCTGCGAAGGGCATTTCGGGGTTTACCGGGGCAAGGATGAGGTGAGGCGGTTTATCGGTTCGTTTCTATAGTGTCAGCCAGATGGGCCTTGAGGTCCGGAGTGTTTTAATGTTTTTGCCTGCGCCTTAAGGGAGGAATCTGTACAATCAATACCGCTTTCGACCGATAATGAAAGCCCAAAAACATTTTTCGAAAGCGAGCGCAAAACATCGCTTAGAGGTGTGTAGTACGGTTTCCAATCGGAGCGCCAGACATAGCGATTGTTGATTTCAATCAGGCATTCGGGGGGCACCCGATTCAGGTTGGTAGAAAATGCCATGGGATGGGCGATGATCACCGGGTAGACGGTTTTTAAGAGATGCTCCAGGGCCTTGTAATCCGACGCTGGTCCCGGCAGTGAACGATGTAGTACTCCACCGGGTAATCGGCGGCCTCGGATGACCATGCGTGTCCGTCCACCTATACCCCGAGTTTGAGTCCCGCGCTTTGAACCTCCTCGGCATAGCGTTTAAACGCACCACTAACCAAATTTTCGAAATGGTCGCTGATACCCACTACCCGGGCATGGCGGACTGCCGCCACCAGCTCAATGGTCTGTTCGGGAACAATGACACTATCAGTGGCCGAATAGGTGGTATGGATGTGCAGGTCTTGGTTAAGCATAAACAGGTCTTCCCAGAGATAAGAATTTGCTTTTTCCGTAGAGAAGTATCGTTAGCCGCTCCTTGTAAGTCAAGCGAAACTTGGGCATGTCCATTTATTACCCCTCTGGTGCCGTACCATGCAAAGGCGTTGGCCGGGCGAAGGCAGAAACCGGAAAACATGGATCACAGCAAATGATTAAACCGATCCTGGACATCATTTGCTCCACCGTACACACGCCGCGCCGTCGTCGTAGGGGCGGACCTATGTGTCCGCCCTTGACCTATGTGTCCGCCCTTGACCTATGTGTCCATGTCCACCCTATGCGTATCAGAAATGTATGTGTCCGCCATGTACCATAATGCATACCACGATAAATTGCAGATAAATGGATGAAATCAGATGACTGAAAATAAACCGCACATCCCTCAACGCCGATCCATCCGGTTGAAAGGATATGATTATTCCCAAAAGGGGTATTATTTCGTCACCATCTGTACCCAAAACAAGATCTGCTTGCTTGGTGACGTGGTAAATGATGAAATCCAATTAAATGATGCGGGCAGAATGATTTTGCATTGGTATTCGGAATTGGAATCCAAATTCCCGGAAATTCAATGTGATGCGTCCGTCTGTATGCCTAATCACATCCATTTCATCGTGCAAATCGTTGCCGCCGACATCCACCCTGATTGGGCACAGCAAACAGTAGGGGCGGACCTGCGTGTCCGCCCTGATATCGCAGCCGACATCGATCCTGATGAAACACGGGAAACAGGGCGGACACATTTAAACGGGCGGACACATTTAAACGGGCGGACACATTTAAACGGGCGGACACATTTAAACGGGCGGACACATTTAAACGGGCGGACACATTTAAACGGGCAGACACATTTAAACGGGCAGACACATTTAAACGGGCAGACACATAGGTCTGCCCCTACACCACCACCACCACCGCCACCGCCGATGACGCCGATGACGCCGATGACGCCGATGACGCCGATGACGACGATCGGGGATGTTGTGCGGTGGTTTAAAACAATGACCACCAATGCATATATTCATGGCGTTAAACAAAACGGGTGGCCGTCGTTTCCAGGAAAATTATGGCAACGCAACTATTGGGAACGCATTGTACGCAATGATGATGAATTACAAAAGATTCGAAATTATATCATCAATAACCCGCGTAACTGGCTATATGACCAATTAAAAGGCGGGTTTGATTAAAAATGATTCCAATGCGCCGGATTCAAAACGATGCGCCGAATCACATCCAATTCATCCTGCAAATCGCCCGCCGCCGCTGCCGCCGTAGGGGCGGACCTATGTGTCCGCCCTTGACCTATGTGTCCGCCCTCGCCCTATGCGTGTCCGCCCTGATATCACCGCCAGCATCCACCCTCATGAAACACGGCAAACAGGGGGGATACATTTAAACGGGCGGACACATTTAAACGGGCAGACACATAGGTCTGCCCCTACACCACCACCACCACCACCACCACCACCGCCGCCGCCGCCGACGATGACGATCGGGGATGTTGTGCGGTGGCTTAAAACAATGACCACCAATGCATATATAAAATTTGGAGATGTCCATTGATATATTGGTTTACGAATTTTTGCCAATGAACCAATGAATGTTACCCCAAATTACCCCTTTGTTTCGTCTGATTGGATAATATAAAAACGGCGGTTCAGAAGAAAATCCTCTTCTCGAACTGCCGTCCTCAGCCTATATCGTGATTTTTGAGGCTGAAAATCGCAAAATAGGCTCCGAATAGAACATATTTTTTGATATTTTTACCTTAATTGCAGATGGTTGGCGTGGCCCGCACTTTAATGGGCGTCCTTCACCCGTCCAAGATTCTGGGCACGGAACAGATCCTGGCCCTTGCGCCCGATGCCATTGTACTGCCCACCGCCTATGGCTACCATCCGCCGAACGAATTATACGAGGCCCCGTATTATGCCGATTTAAGGCAGCTGGCGGCGGTGAAGAATCGCCGCGTCGCCGCGCTGCCCTGGCTGCCGTGCAATTGCGACAAACGCCTGGAGTATCCCATCGAGATCATGGTCATGGCCAAGACGGCCTACCCGGACCGGTTTGCCGACATCGCCCTGGCCGACTGGCTGATCGACTTCTACCGCAATCTTTATGGCGTGGATGAGAAAACAGCGAAAAGACTGCGCACCGGGCAGTGGATGGATTGGACAGTGACCAATTAATGACATTTGCTCAAAAAATGCTTTACAAAGAAAAACTTTTCTTATAAGAGGAGACCACGATTGCCATTAGAATAATGGTATTTTTCTCAACGCTTATTTTATAGTGTAGTTTTTATTAGCAACCAAAGCCATGAAGGCGGTCATCCGATAGCGGGTGAAATGCCTTCGTGGCTTTTGTATTTCTGAACGCTGGAGAAATTATGTTTTGCAGCGATAACTAGTTTTCTATACTAGAAAAGGAGCTCATGCTATGAGAAAAGTTGACTTGATTGCCGTATTCCTCGCACTATTGATACTTGTCACCTCGCAGCACAGTATCGCCCAGGAAACGGAAAGGGAAACAAGTGTCACCCAAGAAGCAGCCATGGAAGAGACAGAGCCGAAACCGCTAAAGCTGGAGGACGTCCGGGTGACGGCTCCCCGGCAAAACGATGGTATCGTGGTTTCCCCTTCAACGACGGCCATTCATGTTGAAGACTATAAAACGCCCGGCACGGCGAATAATATCGTGGATCTTTTAAAGGATCGGGCAATCATCGATTTTCGCGGGCAAAGCGACCTGGTGCCGGAAGAAGATGACGTCTTTATGCGAGGCTTTGATGCCCACCGCTATGCCATTGCCATGGATGGGATGACGATTGATTACGGTCGATCAGCCGCTAGTGGTACGCGGACGATGGTCGTGGACTTCGCCACGTTACCTATCGGCCAGATAGAAAGCATTGAAATCATGCCCGGCCCGCATTCAGCCCTGTACGGAGGAAAAAGCATCGGGGGTGCGATTAACCTAAAAACCAAGCGACCAAAACGATATACTAGCTTGAAACCGGATTTCAGGGCGACAACCAGTTACCGGTCCTACAATACCCAGAACCACGGTATTAATATCGATGGTGGAGCCGGCGTGTTTGTCTATGGATTCTCATATCAATATTACCACACCGATGGATACCTCAGACACAACAGTGCGGAAATAGACAACTATTTTGCTAGAGTCGGCTATATCCTGCCTTCCGATGGGTATATTGGTTTTAACATCGCCTATACCGATAAGGACAAGGAGGACGTTGCCAAAAATGTGGTGGGTGGCGTGGATTATGACAGTGATTATCCGGAAACGACCACAACAAGCAACTACGGCTGGAATGATCGCAAACAAGATATTTATGAATATACATACCGCCTGAACTACGAGCAGCCAAGTCCAATCGGGTTTTGGACCCTTGCCGCGTATTATGGGAACCAGGATTGGGAAAATAGTTATTTTCAAGAAAAAGATACAGGAAAACGGCCGGAAGTAAAGCCGGATGAAATTGAGTATTATTCGAGTGGTACCAGGAGGAACAGGCAGGTGGGCTTTAAGGTCCAGGATGAAATAGCGCTTTTCAAAGATAACACATTTATCGTCGGTTTCGATAGGGTCCAGATGTGGCAGGAGCCAGAGTACTACTACTACGAAGATAATCGGTATCAGCTTGAAAAGCATGATATCTATTATTGTAATGCCGGGTATCTTCAAGACAAATGGGCAATTGTGCCAAGACTTACCCTAACCGCCGGTCTGCGGTATGAAGATGTAAGTTACTGGCGCAGAAATTGGAATACAAGTGAGAATAAACCTTATATAACGGGTGAGGACAGTTGGGTAAGAAGGAACAATAATCAATGGATACCAAAATCTTTTCTTACCTATGATTTCGATGGCCTGGCCAATGTGCTGAGCGATACATCCGCATCCATTGGGGTAAGCAAGATATGGAATCCGACACCTTTCTGCTATGGTTGATACCCCTGTTGCGCACAGGTTTGGGTCAAACCTGAACACGGCATCGGGTACGATTTTATACTCGCTAAAAAATTCTGGAACCATATTAACCTGAAGATAGATTATTCATATTACATTATTAAAGACTATGTGACATCGAATTGGAACTATGCGGAATATTTTCCGCGAACAGCAGACTATGTTCCGCCAGGCCTGGAATGCAGTGATGTACTGATTAATCTCGAGGAAATGCGTCGTCAGGGCGTGGAAGTGGAAATCGATGGGCGTATTTTAGACAATCTGTCGTTTTATGCCAATTACGCCTATACGGACCTTAAAAGTATGGGGGGCGAACCCGCAGGCAAGGAAGCAGAGGATGAACGTGCCAGACATCGGGTGAATGCCGGCTTGCGGTATAACCTTTTTCAAAATACTCTTTTGATTCTCAATTACAAATACCAGGACAAGCAGCTTTCGCAGGTTTCCGAAGAGGTCGCCGATAACGAATATGATTGGTATACCATTGAAATGGATGCGTACCATGTATTTGATTTTGCAATTGAACAGACGCTTTTCAATAAGTATGGTTTTGTCGAGGATGCCGTACTGAAATTATATATCAACAACCTTTTCGATGAGGAATATGAAAATAGCCGCGGCTATCCAATGACCGATCGGACCTATGGTGCGGCCTTAAGTTTAAGATTTTGAGATGGAATGCAGGGTTCTTACGCGCCAGCGTGGGAACCCAGACTCGTCAACAGTTATGTTGCAGTGTGTTTTGAATTGCATTGGAAAACCAACCCCCACTCACAACATCCACGTTCCGTAAAAATAATTCTTTAGCATTCCAACGGCTTCCTCAGGTGCCTATTGATCGTTTTTTTTACCATGACCCTATAGCGTCGCCCCAAATTTTTTTTATTCTATTTTTCCGGGAAATTAAAGCTCATCCGCTGCAGGATGTCGTTATTTTATTTTGGGATTCGAAATCAGCATGTTATATCTGCGCGCCTTGATCTCGAAAAAAAAGTTCCTATTTCTAAACGGACACTGAATAATTGCACACCATCATGCAGCAAATACCATTTTTATGTGACAAAAAGGAGACATCATGCAACACCTTACGATAGAAGGGCAGAACCTGGTCAATGACATTTCTTCCCGTTACCAACTCAGCCAGGATGCCGTCATTCATATGCTCATCGCCGTTAATAATGGTGGTGGAAGCATGGCCCAGTTCAATTGTCCGGAATTGGGCGGATCAGGACAATGGATGCGCGGCGGGATGACGATGGTGGGCGATATGTTCAATCATGGATTGAAAAATACCGTAGATAATTTATGTAATGAGCTTTCCAATGCCTTGGCCGCGATTCAGGTTTTTCCACCGGCATCATCGTCATTTCCTTCCGCCAATCAATGGTGGCCCCAGGAATTGGGCAGCCCATTTAGCAGTGGCGCCCAGAATGATATCCGCTATGCTGTATTTCCACAGCGATTGGCTATTGAACGCAATGGAAATATCACGGTGTACGACACCTTGGATCACCAGATTGGCGGGGTGAGTCAACAGCAAGGTGGAGATACATCGCTTTCCTTCAGCAGCCAATACGGTACAATCTCGGTATCCAGTCTTCCGATTGTCTCTGGGCCGGGTGTGCAGGCCGATCAGCAAACGAATTTTGCAACACCGCCGGAAACAGAGATGACCGCGACAGCCCAAGATTTCCAGAATCCTTCGTCGAATCAATCCATGGAAGATATACCGGCGTCCCATGCAGATGCATCATCTTCGGATGAGATTTTGAATCTGATCGAAAAACTCGCCCGTCTGCGGGATAACGGCGTAATTTCTGATGAGGAATTTAACACCAAAAAGAGCGAGCTTTTAAGTCGGTTGTAAAAGAATCACTCGGCTGTCTGTTCAGTCCAGGTTAAGAATTCCATTGAGTATCGATAAGATTTCAACTTTTGTTTCGGCTGAGCAATCCTTGAGATAGCGCTTTACGTTACGTTCGTTTTCATCGGTGATATCTTTGAGCACGGTTTTCCCTTTGGGAGTAATCTCAAGCCATTTCAGCCGATCGTCATCGGGATCACTTTTTCTGATAATAAATCCGGTTTTTTCCATCCGTTTGGTGATGCCGGTCATGTTGGCGCCGGAGACCAGCATGATCCGATTGATATCTCTGACCATGTTCTGGCCATTTTTTGAGGCCTGCAGAACCCGGAGCACATTGTACTGCGGGAAGGTGAGTCCGTAATTTTTAAAGATCGCGGCGGATTCTTTCTTGAATCGTTCCGCCACCCGGACAATGGCCATCATGACCCGTTCATCGACATTCATATTGTTTTTATATTCACTTTTGGGCACGCTGCTGCCCCTCCTCTATATAACTAACAGAAAAAATAATTAATAATTAATGTTTACGTGTCAAAAGCGAAAGATCAGGACGGCGTATTGCCACCTGTGACTTCTTCAGTCAGTTGATAGTTAATACATTTACAATTAAAAGTAAAATAATTAGCGTATAAACAATGAGGCATTTTCAAAAGATGAAAAAATGTGCTTGGCCTTTGGCCCTGGTATAGGTTAACCTCCATGGGTGGGTTGCTAAGAGAGCGCCTATTTTTTTCCTGCGCCCTTATAAGGGGGAGATGGTATTGTGTTGGCCAGGGTTTTAAGCAGTGCCGTAATCGGCATTGACGCCTATCTGGTAGAGGTGGAAGTGGATATTGCCCAGGGGCTGCCGACCTTTACCACTGTGGGGCTTCCTGAGGCGGCAGTCAAAGAGAGCCGCGAACGGGTAAAATCCGCCATTGCCAACTCCGGCTACCGTTTCCCGGCGGATCGGATCACCGTTAATTTGGCGCCGGCCAACATAAAAAAGGAGGGAACCGGCTTTGATCTGCCCATGGCCCTGGGGATCCTTGCCGCCACAAACATTATTCCCGAAAGTGCGCTGGCCGGCTATCTTTTTCTGGGTGAATTGTCCCTGGATGGCCGTGTAAAGGCCGTCAACGGTTCCCTGCCCATGGCCATTGCCGCCCAAAAGGCGGGGTACCGAGGGATTATTGTTCCCACCGATAATGGCCAAGAAGCCGCCGTGGTTGAGAAACTGGCTGTCTATCCTGTCCGTACCCTGGGGCAGGTGGTTGATTTTCTAAACGGATTCGAATCTATCCTGCCGGAGAGAACCGATCTTGAAGCCATGTTTGCCGCTCCCGATGCCACTGGGGCCGATTTTTCCGAAGTGATGGGCCAGGAAGATGCCAAGCGTGCCCTGGAAATCGCTGCCGCCGGCGGGCACAATGTCTTGATGGTCGGTCCGCCCGGATCGGGCAAAACCATGTTGGCCCGGCGTATCCCCACGATTCTGCCTGCCATGTCCTTTGCCGAGGCCATCGAGACCACCAAGATTTTCAGTGTGGTCGGCATGCTCAATCGCACGCAGCCGCTTGTGACCCAGCGGCCGTTTCGCTCTCCCCATCACACCATCTCGGATGCCGGGCTGATCGGCGGCGGTCACATCCCCAGACCGGGTGAGGTCAGTCTGGCCCATAATGGGGTCCTGTTTCTTGACGAATTGCCCGAATACAAAAAAAATGTGCTCGAAGTATTGCGCCAACCGCTGGAAGATCTGCAGGTGACCATTTCGCGGGCCGCCTCCACCTTGACCTATCCGTCCAGCTTCATGCTTATTGCAGCCATGAATCCCTGTCCGTGCGGTTATTTCGCCGATCCGCGCCATGCCTGCCGCTGCACTGCCCATCAGATCCGTCGTTACCGATCCAAAATTTCCGGGCCACTGTTGGATCGCATTGATATTCATGTGGAGGTGCCGGCCGTGGCCTACAAGGATTTGATGGGCCAGACCCGTGCCGAAGCATCGGAATCCATCCGCAGACGTGTGGTGGCAGCTCGCCGAATCCAGTTCCAGCGTTTCAAACGAACCAAAATTTACTGTAACGCCCAGATGGCCAGCCGGCATATTCGCACCCATTGCCGGATCGGGGAGGACGCCAACCAAGTGTTGGAGTCGGCCATTGATCGACTGGGCCTGTCGGCCAGGGCTTACAATCGCATACTGAAAATATCACGCACCATCGCCGACCTGGAGGCTGCCGCCGACATTCAGGTCGACCATGTAACCGAGGCCGTGCAATACCGGAGCCTGGACCGTAGCAGACAGAATATGTAATGTTTTTTTTCAATTCCATAGCACTTTTAAACGTTCCTGCTTGTAATTTTGGGTAACCTGTCATTTATATAGGTAATAACTATCATTATGGGTATTGATGTCAACAGCCCATGACCAACGCTGGCTGGGTGTTTTCCATGAAGATCCGGACCCTGAAATCAACGCTTTTCTATTTTTGGTTGACGGCCTTTGGGTTTCTTTTCGCAAATCCGCTGGGCATCGTTGGGGTTGCTTTGGGTGAACCCGCCCATTTCTTGCGCTTTGGTGTGCATGTGAGCGAAATGGGGAACCTGGACCCTCATTTTGCCGCGGGTTCCCAGGACCGCGCGCTGGCTGATATGGTCTTCAACGGCCTGCTGCGGTATCAGCCGGGGAACGCACCGGTGATTGAACCTGATCTGGCCGAAGCGATTCCCCATTTTAAAATGGTTGACGACCATCAGGTCTGGACCGTCAAATTGCGCAAGGGGGTTTGGTTTCATGCCGGACCAGGCGTTGCCGCCCATGAACTGACCGCCGACGATGTTGTTTTTTCCCTTCAGAAATCCGCTGATCCTGATTTTTGTGCCTATGCCGGCGAGTATGCGGGATTGACCGTGATGGCGGTCGACCGTTACACGGTTCGCATTACCCTTGATCGGCCCCTGTCCGCGATTTTGTTTTTACCCAAGCTGACCAATTATGCCGGTGGGTTTATTGTCAGTCGAAAAGCCATCAAAACAATGGGATATCAAGGTTTCAAGAAACATCCCATAGGGACCGGACCATTTTTTTTTGAGGATTACAAGCCCGGTCAAAACTTGGTGTTAAAGGCCCATCAACGCTATTTCCGTGGACGGCCGCTGCTGGCCGGTGTTGAATTTTCCTTTATCCCGGAGGTCGACCAGCGCGAGGCAGGCCTAAACGCCGGGACCCTGGATGTGATCATGGGGTCCGGAGAGAAGGGCTGGCTGGAGAAGATGGCTGCTCAACCGGGGGTTCTCATCGACACCCATGGGGTTGGCGAGGTGGCCACCCTTTATCTGAACACCTGCCAAAAACCCCTCGATGATATCCGTGTGCGCCGCGCCATTGCCTTTGCCCTGAACCGGCAGGCATTTCTGGATACCGTGAGCGATCAACTGGCCGGCGAAGTGTATTCTCCGGTGCCGGACCCGTTTTTGCCCGGCGGTATTTCCAAAGCGGACGCCGAGAAATTGTTTCTGTTTTATCGGAATGATCTCGAACGGGCCCGGCAACTGATGCGCGCCGCCGGGTATGCAAACGGGTTTGCGCTTGATCTGGTGACCAGCGAAAAACGGCTGTATCGCGTGTATTACGAGGAAATGCGCAGACAACTGGCCAGGATCGATATCCGCTGCCACATTTCAGTCGTGAGCCATTCAAAGATGCATGCGCTAATTCGTCAGACGGCCCTGCCCATGGTGATTTACGTGGCCTGGCGTCCCAACGCGGATGCCTACTTAAGCCGTTTCTTTCATTCCAATGCCATTATCATCACCGGCGCCAGGCCGGATACCAATTTTTCTCACTACCGCAACATTGACCCGCTGATTGAAGCCGCACGCATTGAAATCGATCCGAAACGGCAGATCCAGTTGTGGGAACAGGCCCAGATACGGATCCTGGATGATATGGCGGCTTATCCGATCATGTATACCAAGCAGTGCTATGCCCGCCGGGCAGGGGTAAAATACGGGCATACGTTGGTATCCACAATGGCCTTGTACCCTCAGTTTACCGAACGAACGTGTCTGCAATCGGTTCCCTGAACCTTGATCTATTCGTAAACAGATACGGTTCGGACGGCTTCGATAATCAATGAAACAGCGACATGCCATGAAGATTTACTCCAAGATTCTGTTAACCACGTTGCCCCTGGTTTTTGGCCTGCTGTTGGCGACTGTTGGCACGGCGTATTATTTTTCGCGTACCGCATTGACAGAACTTGCCGAGACCTGGCTCGAAACACGGCTGGACGAAGCGCTGACCGTTGCCGGTAATCAAGTGGACATGCTCAAACGCTATCGCCTGGAGACGATTCCAGCCAGTGTTGCCAAAGCCCAACTGGATGCCGGACAAGCGATGTGCGCCATTACGGTGGGGGACACCGGATGCATTTTTTCCGTCGATCATCAAGGCATCATTGCTGCGCATCCGAATCAAGCGATGGTGGGCACGGATGTGAGCCAACAGCCGTGGTTCGACCTGCTCAAATCGGAGCGGGGGCGACTGGTTTATGAGACCGACACCGGTAAACATCTGGCCATGGTGGACTATTTTGCCCCCTGGCAATGGTACATCCTGGCCAGTGATCCCGAGCACGAGGTTTACGGCGTGGCCAATGGCATGAAACCCTATCTGATGGGGCTGGGGATCATCGGGTTCCTGGTTATGTCTGTTGTGCTGATGCTGTTGGCCCTGCGTCTGATCGAACCGTTGCGGTGGTTGACCCGGGGGGCTGAACAGATCGGTGAAGGGGATCTGGGCACCCGCATTGATATCCCCGCAAGGGATGAATTCGGTCGTCTGGCCCTGGTGTTCAATCAGATGGCCCAACAGCTCCAGACGTCGCTGACCGAACTGCAGCACCGCGAAGCCCATTTTCGGTCCCTGATTGAAAATACGTCTGACCTGATCGCCATCCTGGACGCCCGGGGCCATGTGACCTTCCTCAGCCCCTCGATTGAGCGCATTCTGGGGTATTGCCGGGAGTCGGTGATGGGTCAATTGATCTACGATTATGTCCATCCGCAGGATCGCACGCAGGCTGAAACTCTGTTTGGCGAACGACCCGAGTCAGGCCTCCTTGATACACGGACCGAGATTCGCTTTTTGCATGAGCAGGGATCCTGGCAAACCATGGAGGTGGTCACCAATAACCTGCTCGATCATCCCGCGGTCAAGGGGCTTGTCGTCAATGCCCATAACATTACCAAACGAAAAGTTGCCGAAAAGGCGCTTCAACGGTCCCACAACCGGCTGGAAGAGCGGGTGGCGGAACGCACCGCCGAATTGTTCCGGGCCAATGCCAAACTGCACCAGGAGATTGCGGAGCGTGAAGCGGTGAATCGGGAGAAGAATCGGCTGCAAGACCAGTTGCTCCAAGCTCAGAAAATGGAGGCCATCGGTACCTTGGCCGGAGGTATTGCGCATGACTTCAATAATTTGCTTATGAGCATTCAGGGGAATGTGGATCTGTTGGGACTGGACCCTGAAACCCGCCATACTCATGGCCGGAAACTCGATACCATGCGGGACTGCATCCAAAGCGGCGCCCGTCTCACCCGACAGTTGCTGGGGTTTGCGCGGCTGGGAAAATATGAGGTCAAAGCCACCGATCCCAATGCCATAGTCAACAAGAGTATCGAGATATTCGGCCGCACCCACCAGGAGCTTCGGATTACCACCAACTGTCAAGCGGATGCATGGACCGTGAGTGTGGATCGCGGTCAGATAGAGCAGGTCTTGCTCAATCTGTTGATCAATGCCTGGCAGGCCATGCCCGATGGGGGGGCCATTGATCTGGAAACCGCCAATGAGACGTTGGATGATCAGTGTGGGGCGGCGCATGCGGTGAGCCCGGGGAATTATGTACGAGTTTCCATCGCTGATTCGGGGATCGGTATGGACAAAGCCACCTTGGAACGGATTTTTGATCCTTTTTTTACCACTAAAACCATTAGGCGGGGAACCGGTTTGGGGCTGGCGTCCGCTTATGGTATCATCCGCAACCACGGCGGTTTCATTGACGTGCATAGCGAGCTTGGCCATGGCAGCACATTCCACATTTATCTCAAAGCCCACGACCAGCCGGTCGCCGAAGCGTTACCCGCACCCAAAAAGACCCATAGGGGAAACGAAACCATTCTGCTCGTCGATGATGATGAGTTAATCCTTGATGTCGGCAAGGCAATGCTGGGCACCCTGGGATACGATGTGCTTACGGCAAGTGGTGGAGATATGGCCATTTCCCTTTGTCGTCGCTATCAGGGTCAAATCGCTTTGGTCATCCTGGACATGATCATGCCCGATATGGGCGGTGGCAGGGCATACGATCGACTCAAATCATTAGACCCGGAACTCAGGGTCCTTTTGTCCAGCGGATACAGTATCAATGGGCAGGCCACGGATATTTTGGCGCGGGGATGTAACGGTTTCATTCAAAAACCCTTCAGCCTGCAAGTGCTTTCAGAAAAAGTGCGAGAAATTATTGACGGTGAATTTTAATATAAATCAGTTTATTATACAGGAATAGCGACTATTGCCCATGACCTTAACAAGCAACGATGATTACGATGTGATTATTGTCGGCGGTGGGCCTGCCGGCCTGTTTGGTGCGTATTATCTGAGTACTGCCAGTGACCTTCGGGTGCTATTGGTGGAGCAAGGCAAGGGGCCGCTCAGGCGTTCCTGTCCGGTGGCAGACCGGCAGTATTGCAGCCAGTGCCGGCCTTGCAATATCCTGTGCGGTATTGGTGGGGCAGGGCTTTTTTCCGATGGCAAGCTAAATTTTATTCACAAACTGGGCAAGACCGACCTGACCCAGTTTTTATCGATTGCCGATGCCGAGGCCCTGATCGATGATACCGAGGCGATTTTCAACCGTTTCGGCATGGATGGTCCCATTTACCCCACGGATATGACCCAGGCCAAGACGATTCGCAAGCAGGCCAAGCGGTTTGGGATTGATCTGTTGTTGATCCGGCAAAAACATTTGGGCAGCGATCGCCTGCCGGCTTACATCGCTGCCATGAGTGATTACATCACATCAAAAGGGGTAACGATTCATACGTCGGAAACAGTCAAGGATGTGATTGTCCAAGCGGATCGGGTTACCGGTGTGCTGACCAACCGGGGGCAGTATGCATGCGAGCATGTGATCCTGGCACCGGGGCGCATCGGGGCCGAATGGGTGGCTCGGCTGGCCCAGCGTTATGGCATCGGTCTGACCCAGCGCGGCATCGAGGTTGGGGTGCGTGTGGAAGTCCACAACGATATCATGCAGGATTTGTGTGATGTGATCTATGATCCCACTTTTTTCATCCAGACCGGTAAATACGATGATCAGACCCGGACTTTTTGCACCAACCAGGGCGGCTTTGTTTCATTAGAGAGCTACAGCGACTTTGTATGCGTCAACGGCCATGCCTATCATGACCGTAAATCCAGCAACACCAATTTCGCCTTTTTATCCAAGGTGGTCCTCACCGAACCGGTGACCGACAATCAGGCTTATGGCGAAGCCATCGGACGCCTGGCCACCCTGATCGGGGGCGGCAAACCCATCCTGCAGCGTTTTGGCGATCTGAAACGCGGCCGCCGCAGCACGTGGAACCGTATCCACAAAGGGTATATCGAACCGACCCTGACCAATGTGGTCTGCGGTGATATTGCCATGGCGCTTCCGGAACGTATTCTGACCAATATCATTGACGGACTGGATCAACTCAACAGCGTGGTGCCGGGCGTGTCCAACGCTGAAACCCTGCTTTATGCACCAGAGATCAAATTTTTCGCCACCCAGGTAGAATCCTCGCACAGCCTGGAAACCCGGATTCAGGGGCTTTACATTGCCGGTGATGGTCCCGGCGTGGCCGGCAACATTGTTTCCGCCGCTGCCACTGGATTGATTCCGGCCAAGGCCATTGTGAAAAAAAATCAAGGGGGCCACGATTAGATGATCATCGATAGTAGTGCTTTATTTTGTTGCAAGTCTGATCAATGGCCTATCATTGCTGATTGTTTGGCAAATGACCGCCCTTTAATCGCTTCATTTTAAAGCAACCGTTTAGGCGTGAGTCGTCCTTGTTACTCCATCGATTTACCTCTTCCTTCGGTTTGAATCTGTTGCCCGCCTTGAATTGGGGCAAGATTCACCATTTCTAAACGAACTCTATATATAATGTTTTGGCATGTTCGTTGCTTTTTTACCAAATTGGGTAACGCTGGATTTTATCCCAATCCAAGAATCGAATACGGTAAAGATGAGGGTCAATTATGAAGACGACATGTGAAATTTTAGATCTCCGGTTAATTAAGCAACAGACGGTAAGTAAATGCTGCCAAAATTGTGGTCGGCCAAGTTATGTTCTGTATTTCACGCAAGACAGCGGAATCATTTGTCCAGAATGCAATGCCGTTCGACGAAATTGGCACAAAGGTGCAAAATTCCAGAGTATCCAATTATCTTCATAATCTGGCATTGGTTGGCAATCGGCTACGGATTGCTAACCACCAATTCACGCACCGTTTCCAGCATGGGAGACGGCAATGGGCGCCAGTTGGGGAACAGCGCCTTGTCGCCGTGCCATTTCAGATCCACCACCTCGAACTTTTCGGGGATGACTTTTTCAGATTGTTGGCCATACGTTGCCCTGGGATAGTACTCGACGATTAGCATGCGGTTATGATCCAGCTTGAAGCGGTGCACGATGGTCGTCGCCACATGGCTGATGCATGCCCGCAGGGTAACCTTTTTCATCTCTGCCGGATTGTCACCGGGCAGGTCATTCACCACGGCGATGATGGGTTTGAGTTGGGCCACCGTGGTATCCGTGTCCTTTGAAAGATCGAACAGCCGTAAACGGCAACGACCGGCAGCCAGGTTAAACTTTCCGCCATACCCTTCCCAGTGCAGAACGTCGTCGAATAGTTTCACCACATCTCCTTTAAAAATCGTCATCATTGTCGTAATCGTAATCGCGTTGCATGGATGCCCCGATTTCGATTACCAACCATAACCGAATTTCTCCGCTCTGCAAGAAACCGTATTTTGCGGAGGCAATAACTTATTCTAGTGCCGGGTCAGCGCGCTGTAAACCCTAACCAACTTGTCGGGTAGATCCTGCACGTTGCCGATAAGGGTATGATGAGTGTGTCCGTAAAGCCGGTCCAGCTGACCGTTATCACTGACATTGACGGTAATGGCCTTTACATGGATGTTTGCGGCGCGGGCCTCCATCACCGCTCGGCGGGTATCTTCCACCGCATAGGTGCCTTTGTACTCCAGATCGTTGGGAAACCCATCCCCCAGAATGAGAATCAACCGGACACGGGCCTGTTGCCGGGCAAGCTGGGCCGTGGCATGACGGATGGCCGCCCCCATGCGCGTGCTGCGTTGAGGGCGCATGGCGCTGATGCGTCCCTTGATCGAGTCGTCAAAGGGGGCATCCAGATCTTTGATTCGGTAATAATCCACTCCCAGCGGTCCAGTGCCGGAAAAGCCGGCGATGGCAAACCGGTCACCCACCACCTGCAGTGCCTCGCAAAGCAGAACGATGGCTTGTTTTTCCACATCAAGAACCCGCGTGCCATGCCGGTCCACGGCATTGGCCGTGGAGCGGGAGAGATCAACCAGCAGCAGGGCGGCAACATCCCGGATGCGTTTCATGCGTTTGATGAACAACCGGTCCGAAGGCATCAAGCCTGCCTTTTTGTCCAGGGCATAGTCCAAGAGGGCACGGTAATCAAAGGCATCGCCTTCTCGCCATTGGCGCAGGATGGTCATTTCCTCGGGGCGCAGCAGTTCGAAAGCGTAGCGGATGCGTCGGACCAGCCCGTGGAAGCGGTCGAGGGTGGTCTGGTAAAAGTGAGGATCATCGGGGGTGATCTCGCGCTCCAGCACGCGAACCCGGTCGGGAAAATAGTCCCCCATACAGATGTCCCATTCCCGGTAGCGGAAGGCATTGGCTGTATCGTCGCTGGCATCCGGCAACGCCAACCCGTGTTCACACAAAAGGGACGTCAGATCGAGGCCTGCCAGATCGCAGGTGCCGGTCGCATCATTGGGTTGCGACGATGGCCTGATCATCAACGCCACCAGGTCTGTCGATGATATCTGACCATTTTCGCGAACCAGCAGATCGTGGATGTCCGAACGATAGACCTTGATCTGGTGCTTTGCCAGATGATGGCGAAGGTCCACGGCCAGGCGGTGGTAGGCGGCGTGAAACGGGCCGAAAAAATTGGGATCCAGCCGGCGACCAAAGGGCAGGCGCAGCGGCTCATAAAGGACCGCTGCATCTGCTGCGCAAAGATCCGCCAACGGGCCGTAGAAGGCCTTGGTCAGGCGGGCACTGGTTGCCACGGTATCGTGGCCTGCGGACTGTTCCTGGTCAAAGCGGTCGGCCATTTGACTGAAAAAGGGGGGCCACGAAGGAAAATGGTCCCGCTTCATCTGGCAAACCAGGTGATGGTACAGGGGGAGCAGGGTTCCCCCGGTGGCATAGCCTGCTTTGGCTTGGAGTTGGCTGTCGGTGAGGGCCTTGCTGAGGCGACGGGACAGGCCCGGATAGCGCCCATGCACCTGCCGGGCGACGCGCGCATGCTCAAAGAGGGTAAACAGGTCCAGGGCCGGTTGGGAAAACTCGAAACCATTGATCAGCCGTTGCAGGTCGGATCGCCCCCCATCGGTTCCAGGGGGGGCCGATTGGGGGCCAATGAAATCGGTGCTCAGCGCTTTTTCCACATCCAGATCATAGGTGCCGAACTCGATGCCACCGGCTTCCAGACGCACCAGCAATTTGAACAAGGCGGCGTTGTCAGCTTTATCCTCAAGCAGATCCATCTCCTCCGCAAGATAGATGGTGTGTCCGTCACAGTGCACCAGAGGCGAATCAGACAGCTGATCGACCTTGTCATGCGTCCCGGTTGAATGGGGACGTACGGCCACGGCCAGGCCGGTGCGTGCCTGCAGGTAGCGCTCCAGCGAAGATCGGACCGCCGCAAGGGGCACCGCCACCTGCAGCGTTTGGCACACGGTTTTCGCCTGGTGGGAATCCAAGGCCAGGAATCGGGCACCCGCCTCCGCGTCGTGTCGGTAACGGACGATGGCCTGATCCAAAAAATCTCCCAGTGCCGGCTCCGTCAGTAAGTGCAGGCCCGCGGCCAGTCCCTGCAGATAGTCATCGGCCAGATGTTCGTCTTCGCCGATAATCCGCGTCAATCCCCGGATCTGCCACCAGCGGCGTCGACGGTCGAATCCGGTGACCGCCCGGGGAAGGGTATGGGTCAGATACAAGGATCGGTTATAGGTAATGTCCAATCCATAGGTGACGGTAAGCAACGCCAGAAAGGCATGGGCACTGGCCAGATCGTTTTCTTCGATCAGCTTGTCCAGGGCTTCCAGGGGGGCTTTTAAGGTGTAAGTACCCTTTTGGAGCATGATCTGGGTGGTTTTTTCGAAGTCGCCAACCACCCGGGCATCGTTGCAGAGCATTACGGGGACCAGATGGCGGGCGAAAAGCGTCCCCAGGGTAGGGCCCCGGGTTGCCGCTTGTTTCACCCATGCCAGGTAGCGGTCCTGATCGGCCCGAGTGCCGCCGGCCAGCATGTGTCCCAGGCCATCGGCCAGGGTGCGCCCATAAGAGACCTCCTCGGCCAGGGCGAGGATGAGCGTGTCGACAAAGTCACCCAGGCGGTGGATGTCTGCTGGTGCCTCCATACCGCCCAGATGTTCCCGAAAGCATTCGGCGGCCTGCGGGTCGGCAACCGCCAGATGGTCCATCAGTGCGGCAAATGACTGATGAGGCTTTGGGGGCAGGGGGGCGTCCATATTACAGCAGATCGTCGATGAGGTCGTTCAAGGTTTCCTGCAGACGGTCGTCGTCGGTCAGGGGCTGGCACAGTGCGGCGATGCAGGCCTGTTTGAAATCAATCCCCTGGCGCACCAGGCTGGCTGCATAGATCAAGAGCCGGGTCGATGCTCCCTCGGTCAGACCGTGTTCCCTGATATGACGGATTTTACCGGCCAGGGTCACCAGCCGGCTGGCCGTGTCATGATCCACCTTGCCTTCGGTGATGACGATGCGTGTTTCGTCCTCTGCTTCAGGGTAGTCGAAGGTCAGCGCCATAAAGCGCTGGCGGGTGCTTTGCTTGAGGTCCTTGAGCACCGATTGATAGCCGGGATTATAGGAAATGACCATGAGGAAATCGTCATGGGCCTGGATCACTTCACCTTTTTTATCGATGGACAGCACCCGGCGGTTATCGGTCAGTGGATGGATCACCACGGTTGTGTCTTTGCGCGCTTCCACCACTTCGTCCAGATAGCAAATGGCACCCATACGCACCGCCCGGGTCAAGGGACCGTCTACCCATACGGTTTGATCATCTTTCAGCAGATAACGACCGATCAGGTCCGAGGCGAAGAGGTCTTCATGGCAGGCAACCGTGATCAGCGGGCGTTTCAGGCAGTAGGCCATGTGTTCGACAAAACGGGTCTTTCCGCATCCTGTGGGACCTTTGAGCATAACCGGCAAGCGAGCTGCGGCCGCGGCTTCGAACAGATTGATTTCATCGCCGGTGCTCAAGTAAAACGGTTTGGTGTCGATGGTATAAGCAGCTTTTGATTGATGATTGTCCAACATGCGATTGTCCAGTTTATTGTCGTCTCCACCCTTGTGATCAAATACGATCGGCGAGTTGCCGTGAAAGCGTTCCGGGCGAACATCATTTGACAACACAGGTAGAGCGTATATATTGGCTGAGCTCCAACTGATCTTCTACATTGGCATTTAATGCGACATCAAGGAGAGTAACATACATTCGATGAACGATAAACTCAACAGCGAGATGCTACATCACCTCGAATACGAGGGCAAAACGGTCACCCTGGTGGGCACCGCCCACGTATCCAAAGATAGTGTGGATTTGGTCAAGTCCGTTATCGAAGCGGTCAACCCCGATACGGTTTGTGTGGAGCTTTGCGAGAGCCGGGCCCAATCCATTCGCCAGAAGCAGCGTTGGCAGGAGATGGATATCATGAAGGTGATCAAGGAAAAAAAGGCCTTCCTCCTGCTTTCCAACCTGATGCTGGCCTCTTTTCAAAAGCGTATTGCCGAGCGACTGGAAGTCGCCCCGGGCCAGGAAATGATCGAGGCCATGGCCTCGGCCGAGGCGGTGGGGGCAACGGTCTGTATGGCGGATCGGGATATTCGTACCACCCTGTCACGGACCTGGCGCAGCATGGGGCTGTGGGGCAAAGCCAAGCTGATTTTCCAGTTGATTCTGAGCCTGGGGGAGGTGGATGAAATCAGTGAAGAAGATGTGGAAAAAATGAAACAGCAGGATATGCTGGCCTCGATCCTGGACGAGGTGGGCAAGTCCATGCCTCAGGTCAGAGCCACACTCATCGATGAGCGCGACCGGTATTTGACGGAAAAGATCCGCACCGCCCCCGGACAGTCCATCGTGGCTGTGGTCGGTGCCGGGCACGTGCCGGGCATCAAGGCCACCTGGAATCAGTCGATCGATCTTGCTGCATTGGATGCCATGCCGCCCAAAAGCCAGACCGCCGGTTTTTTGAAGTGGTTCATCCCCTTTTGCATTTGTGCCATGATTATCTACGGCTTTTTTAGAGGCGGAACAGCGGCCGGAACCGACATGGTAACCTGGTGGGTGCTGGCCAACGGTATCCTGGCCGGTCTGGGGGCGTTGATTGCCCTGGGCCATCCGCTGACGATTCTGTCCTCGATTCTGGCTGCGCCGCTTACCTCGCTAAACCCGATGATTGCCGCCGGTTGGGTGTCCGGGCTGGTGGAGGCGTTCTCCCGCAAACCCAAGGTGATCGATTTCGAAAATCTGCCTACCGATATTCTGTCAGTCAAGGGGTTCTGGCGCAACAAAGTGACCCGGGTATTGCTGGTGGTGGTGTTCACCAACCTGGGCAGCGCCGTCGGTACCTTCATTGCCATCCCCATGATGATGAAATTTATTTAGCCGTTTTAAAGCGTTGAATGCCTGTTTAGATCGTGTCCGTCCAGAAATAGGCAAATGGGTCATTTCTGGATGGGCACGATAATGTCTGGCTTCAGGCTGGCTGCGCAATGGCCACAATGGTACGCTGAAAGATCTGGCCGTTGTCCAGATGATGCGTCATTTTCATGGTTTTCAGACGGCCATGGGCAAAATGTTGGATACACTCCGGATAGAGCTGCCACTCCTGTTCCAACCCTTTGCGTTTTACATCGTCCAGTGTATCGGTTTCCAATATGGGAAAGGTGCGCTGGCCGACGATGGGGCCGGAATCTTCGCCGTAGTCGATGAAATGGACCGTGCATCCGCCGACCTTGCATCCATACCGGAATGTATCGCCATAGCCGTCGACACCTGGAAAAGACGGCAATATCGCCGGATGAATGTTCATGATGCGCGGGTTTGCCGGGTCCCGATTAAAGCGGTTGATAAAATAGGGGGTCAGGTTGCGCATGAAGCCGGCCAGGACCAACAGATCTATGTGGCCGAAAGCGTCCATTTCGCTCAGCAGCCGGTGTTCGGCTACAGCTCGCGTACAAAGAAACGCATGAACCCTTTCTTCCGATGCCGATGCCGGAAACAGATGCTGTTTGGCCATTATTTCATCGAGATCAAAATCATCAGGCAGGGCAACCTCGGCGGGATCACGACGAAAGGATTGGATGATGGGGCCGTATTCCACGACAAAGCTTGGAATGTTGTGCGTTTTTGCCCGCTCCAGCCCCTTTACGCCAGGCTGATCCGATCCGACAAACACCATTTTCCCGTCAATCGTGCCGTTTTCACAGGCATCGATGATGGCTTGAAGATTGGTCCCGCCGCCTGAAATCAATGCCCCGATGCATATTTTCTCCATGGTATTCCCCTTATTCTTGTCCTTGTATTGATTTGGATCATTGAGTATTGATGGTCGGGTAGGGTGCTATCCTTGTGGTACCAGAGATGCCCGATGCATGTCAATTTGCACTCGGTGGTTGAGCCGTTAAAGTTATGCTGCTAAAGTTCGATATTGAATCATGTGGATGCCTTGTTGCATCCAAAAGTCATACGGGCAACCTCCTTGTAATTTTCAACGTCATCTTTAGGCTGGAATAAATCGATATGGAAGATGTTTACGTTGCCAGGCAACCCATCTTTGACCAGGCGAAGAATATTTACGCCTACGAGCTGCTATTCCGTAACGGCACGGCAAACTATGTGCCTGACATCGACGGTGATGTCGCTACCACCAGTTTGCTATCCAACACGTTTTTTACCATCGGGATGAAAGCCCTGACCGCAGGGAGAAAGACGTTCATCAACTTTACGCAGAACCTGCTTGAAAAGCAGGTCCCCCTGCTGTTGCCCAAAGAAACCACGGTCATTGAAATCCTCGAAGACGTCAAACCCGGTCATGCCTTGATCGAGGCATGTCAGAACATGGCATCCCGAGGATATATCATCGCGCTGGACGATTTTGTGTACAGCCAGGAGTTGGAACCGCTGATTGCAATGGCCGACATCATTAAATTTGATTTCCGCCTCACCCCCCGGGAGGAGATCGATACCTATCTAAAAAAATTGTCAAGCAACCCGTTGCGTCTTTTAGCTGAAAAAGTGGAAACCAACGACGAATTCGAAGCCGCGCGCCAAATGGGCTTTGAATTGTTTCAGGGATACTTTTTTTGTAAGCCGGAGATTATCCAGGGACGCGAAGTCAAAGGCTCTCAGGTCAATCTGATGCGCATTATGGCGCAGGTCAACAATGACGATTTCAGCCTGGATGAATTGGAACAACTGATGGCCCGGGACATGGGCATTTCTTATAAATTGTTTAAATATCTCAATTCAGCGTTTTTTTCACGTGCCAGCAAGGTTTCTTCGGTGAAAGAAGCCCTGGTGTATCTGGGGGAAAAAGAAATCCGCCGTTTTGTTTCCCTGATTGCCATGTCTCGTCTGGCCGCCGGTAAACCCAGCGAATTGATTCGTGCCGCATGTATTCGCGGCAAGTTCTGTGAGCTTTTGGGCCTTGACGCCAAGGAACCGGTTGCCGCCTCGGAGATGTTTACCTTGGGTATGTTCTCGCTGATTGACGCCGCCATCGATCAGCCCATGGAAAAGATATTGGACGACCTTCCCCTGTCCAGCCCCATTAAACTTGCCCTGATCCATGCCAAGGGGCGCCTTGCCGGATACATCGAATTGGTACGGTCTTATGAGGCGGGGCGATGGCAGCCTGTGTCCCGCCTGGCCACAGCCTTGAAACTCAATCTGGCAACCCTGCCTTCCCTCTATTTAAAGGCCTGTGAGTGGAGTGATCTTACCACCAAAGCCGCTTGAAAAAAGAACCCTTAAATTGTGAACAATCGCTGTGATTATGGTGCTGCTGGCATACGCTGACGGTTGACAAGATAGGTGCATGTTATTATGTTAAATTGAATTTTTTATAACAAAAACCGCGTCAGAAACTAATACTTGATCTATCAAATTGTTGATCCTAACATATACTTGAAAGGAAATTCCATCATGGCAGCAGGCATCAAGGAAATAGAAGACAGCAGTTTTGATACAGAAGTGATGAAGAGCGACAAACCCGTTGTCGTTGATTTTTGGGCGCCCTGGTGCGGTCCCTGTAAAGCCATTGGCCCGATTCTTGACGAATTGGCCACCACTTATGGCGAAAAGGTCAAATTCACCAAATGTAATGTGGACGACAATCCGATAACGCCTGGTAAATTTGGCATCAAAGCCATCCCGACCCTGATTTTTTTCAAGGATGGTGAAGTGACGGACCAGATTACCGGCATGGTGGCCAAAGGCAAGCTGGAGGAGGCCCTGAATAACGTGCTTTCCTGATAACGAACGGCCATTGCACCAAGGTCGATCAATTACCGGCGATGACCCACCCACCATTGCAGGGACATCGCCGGTAGTGGTTGTATGGGCGGGAAGGACCATATCATCTGTGTCTGTGCCATGGGTCGGGGGATGACCACCGCCCCGAAAGTCTGCCTGTTCCTCCGAGGGATCCTAAAAATTTAAAACCGGTGCCTACAAAAAAGAGAGTGTTGTTGACCATGAAACGGTTGCTTCTGGTTTGCATGAGTGCATTGATTCTGCTGCTCGCTTGCGCGGGATCCGAACCCAAAGAAGAAAAAACCGCCCAAGAGCTGGTTCAAGATGGCGTTGCTTTCTTCGAAGAAGGGAAATACAAAAAGGCCATTGAAGAATTTGAAACCTTAAGGGATTGGTACCCCTTTTCCAAATACGCGATTCTGGCGGAACTGAAAATCGCGGATGGATACTTTAATTTGGAGTCTTATGCGGATGCCATTTTTGCCTACGAGGAGTTTGAACAGCTGCATCCCCGAAATGAAGCGGTTCCCTATGTCATTTTCCGCATTGGCAGATCCTATTTCAACCAGATCGATACCATTGATCGGGACCAGACCAATGCCGAAAAGGCCCTTGAAACTTACCGCCGCCTGGTTCAGCAATATCCCACGGATGTTTATGCCGGGATGGCCCGGAGCGATATGCTGGCCTGTTATCAAAGTCTTGCCGGCCATGAGTATTATGTGGGGGTATTTTATTACAAGAACAAGAATTACAAGGCCGCCAAGATTCGCTTTACCAGTGTGATAAACAACTATCCGGATGTGGGCTTCCATCAACCGTCCCTGACCTATCTGGCCAATTGCGAGACCTGGATTCAATCCCAAGGGCAGCCCTCGGCCAATCAAACAGATTAAGGTTTTTGGCAAACCATCATAAAATCGCTTTACATAGGGGATGAATTAATGTAACAAAACCAAGTTTGAAAAGCATCTATTCAGTATTTCCATAAAGGTAACAACGTTAAAGAACGGAGAAAAACAGTCATGTCAAAGATGTGTGAAATATGCGGGAAAAAACCCATGGTGGGAAGCAATATCAGCCACGCCCATAATATCACCAAACGTCGTTTCAACCCCAATTTGCAAAGTGTCCGTGCACTGCATAACGGGCAGGTGAAACGGATGGTGGTCTGCACCCAGTGCATCAAGTCGGGTAATGTGGTCAAGGCACCTTAATGGCGTGCCTCAACCCAGTCGTTTCACTTCCAACACCTGCTTCACTTGTTTGAGTGCCTCCACGACACGGTTCAGATGATCCGTGCCTTGCACGGACACCGTAAAGTAGCCGTCAACGGTTTGATTTTCCTGGGTTTCGGTGTGAGCGCTCAAGATATTGGCGCCACTTTTACTGATGTTGGCCGCCACATCCGCCAATAACCCTACCCGGTCGATGGATCGCACGAGGATTTTGACCGGGTAGGCGTCTGTGGTTTCTTGATTCCACTCTACTTCGATCTGACGTTCCGGACTCATCTTCATGGCATTGATGCAACCGGTGCGGTGGACCGTTACCCCGTAACCACGCGTAATATAGCCGGTAATGGGGTCACCGGGAACCGGTTGGCAGCATTTGCCAAAACGCACCAGGATATCGTCCATCCCCTTGACCACCACCCCGCCTTTTTCCCTTTTTTTCTTAACTTTGGCGACGATTTTATTGAAGATGGATTCGGTGTTATCGATTTCTTCACGGGGGGTGATTTTGCGGATGATCTGCAGCGGAGTGATCTTACCATAGCCCACACTGGCGATGAGATCTTCGGTCTGCTTGAATCCGAAGCTTTCCACCACCTTTTCCATCTCTTCGGATTTGAGCATGGTATTGAAATTCAGCCGGAACTTGCGGAATGCCTTTTCGCACATTTCCCGGCCCAGTGAGATGCTGCGCTCTTTTTCCTGGGTTTTGATCCATTGGCGGATGCGCGAACGCGCCTTGACCGTTTTGACGAAGTTGAGCCAATCCTTGGATGGATGGTTGCCTTTGCTGGTGATGACCTCGACGATTTCACCGGTTTGAAGTTCATATTTGAGGGGTACCATGCGTCCGTTGACCTTGGCCCCGACGCACTGGGCCCCGACTTCGGAGTGGATCAAATAGGCAAAATCCACCGGCGTCGCGCCTTTGGGGAGCGACTTGATTTCTCCTTGGGGGGTAAACACATAGACTTCATCGGGAAACAGATCGATGCGGACGTTTTCCAGAAATTCATTGGGATCCCGGAACGCCTCCTGGTTTTCCACCAGATTCTGCACCCAGGCAAAGGTTTTAGAGACATTTTCGTCAATGACCTTGCCCTCTTTGTAGCTCCAATGCGCGGCAATGCCCGATTTGGCCACCCGGTCCATCTCAACGGTGCGAATCTGGATCTCGATCCGCTCGCCAAAAGGACCGATGACGGTGGTATGCAGGCTCTGGTACATGTTCGGCTTGGGCATGCCGATGTAGTCTTTGAATTTTTTGGCGATGGGACGCCACAGGCTGTGCATGAGCCCCAGGGCTTCGTAGCATTGGGGAATGGTATCCAGAATGATCCGGAAGGCGATGATATCATAGACTTCTTCAAAGGGCAGGTTCTGACTCAGCATTTTTTGGTGAATACTGTAAAAATGCTTGTAACGGCCCATGACATCGGCTTTTAAATTGTTTTTTTCCAGTTCTTTTTCGATGTAGCGTTTTACGGTCGCGACATACTTTTCCCGGTCTTCCTTGTCCTTGGCCACCCGCCGTCGAAGCTCTTCATGGGCCTCGGGATTGAGAAACGCAAACGATCGGTTTTCCAACTCGTTTTTTATCCAGTAGATACCGAGCCGTGCGGCAATGGGTGCGTAGATGTCGATGGTTTCCTTGGCGATCTTTTTCTTTTTGGCCTCACTTTTATGATACTGAAGGGTGCGCATGTTGTGCAGGCGATCGGCCAGTTTGATCAGGATGACCCGGATATCATCGGCCATGGCCAGGAGCATTTTACGAATGCTTTCCGCCTCCCGGGCCTGGGCACTGTTGAAGGGCAGTTTACTTAATTTGGTGACGCCGGCGACGATGTGAAGGACGTCGTGCCCGAAGATCTCGCCGATTTCCTCTTCCGTGGCGTGCGTGTCCTCGATGACGTCGTGGAGCAATCCCGCGGCGATACTCACCGAATCCAGCTTCATATCGGCCAGGATGCCGGCCACTTCCAGGGGGTGGGAAAGATACGGCTCACCAGACAGTCGCATCTGGCCGTCATGGACCCGGGCCGAGAAAATATAGGCCCGGTCAATGATATCCACATCCGCATCGGGATGATTTTCGGTGACCTTATCGAGGATGTCGGTGATTCGAATCATGGTCAATAGGCTTTGGCAAAGACCACCCGTGTATCACTGGGCTTACCACAGCAAATACAGGCACCTTTTTCTTTGGTGGCCTCAAGGGGAATGCAACGAATGGTGACGTTCAGATCCTCCTTGATTTTCGCCTCACACGCCGGGTCTCCGCACCAATGGGACATGGCAAAGCCGCCGTGGATCTCCGGTTTTTCAGCGTTTTGTGGGGTGAACCAGTCGTAAAAAACCTTGCGATCGTCTACCTCACGGGTATTTGCATCCCTGAACTCGCAGGCCCGTTCAAACAGGTTGGTCTGAATTTCGTCCAGAATCGTGGTCAACTGACCAATGAACGCTTCGCGCTGCATGGCGGTTTTGTCCCGGTGGGATTTGTCGCGACGACCCACGAATACGCAGTCCTGGGCAATATCCCGGGGACCGATCTCCACGCGAACAGGAATTCCTTTTTTGATCCAGTCCCATCCCCGGGCACCCCCGATCTGGCGGTCGTCGATCTCCACAACCACATCTTTGTCCGCGTAGCGGATGTCTCTCAGTGCGGAGGCCAGGCCATTGACATACTCCATCACTGTCTGCCGGTCTTCCGGGCTTCGGTAAATGGGCAGCAGGACCACATGCGCCGGTGCGACCCGGGGCGGCATGATGATGCCGTCATCGTCACCGTGGGTCATGATCAGGCCGCCAATCATGCGGGTGGACGTTCCCCAGGAGGTGGTCCAGGCATAGCTTTCAGTTTCGTTTTCGGTCTGGAAGCGGATGTCTGAGGCTTTGGCGAAGTTTTGACCCAGAAAATGAGACGTTCCGGCCTGCAGGGCCTTGCGGTCCTGCATCATGGCTTCGATGCAAAGGGTATCCACGGCACCGGGGAACCGCTCGGCAGCGGTTTTTCTTCCCTGGATGACCGGCATCGCCAAATAGTCCTGAACCATACGCGTGTAAACATCCAGCATCATTTGGGTGCGTTCGATCGCTTCGGTATCTGTGGCGTGGGCTGTGTGTCCCTCCTGCCACAGAAACTCACTGGTGCGCAGGAAAATCCGTGTGCGCATCTCCCAGCGCACAACATTGGCCCATTGGTTGATCAGCAGGGGCAGATCCCGATAGCTGCTGACCCACTTGGAAAAGGAGTCGCCAATGATGGTTTCGGAGGTGGGACGCACCACCAGAGGCTCGGTAAGCGCACCGCCAGGCGCCAGTTTGCCCTCCGCGGTTTGCTCCAGCCGATGATGGGTGACCACGGCGCATTCCTTGGCAAAGCCTTCCACATGCTCGGCTTCTTTTTCCAGGAAGCTTACGGGAATAAAGAGCGGGAAGTAGGCGTTTTTAACCCCGGTGGATTTGAACATGCGGTCCATCTGAGCCACGATATTTTCCCACAGCGTATAGCCCCAGGGCTTGATCACCATACAACCTCTAACCGGGGAGCGTTCGGCCATGTCAGAGGCTTTAATGACTTGTTGATACCATTCCGGATAGTCATCCGCCCGTGAAGGCGAGATGGCGTTTTTTGGCTGTTTTCCCATGCCTACCTCTCTATCATCTATCGATCGTGTTGGTCACCGGCCACTTTTTACGAGTTTCTCAGTTTTATCGACCAGGAAAAATGTCAACGCGGCTTAAGTTTGCTGTTCAAATTCGTCCACCGCTTCCAGTACCACATCCACCAGCTGGGCTTGAGGAAACTTTTTGACCACCTGCCCTTTTTTGAATAAAATCCCCACCCCATTGCCACCGGCAACGCCGATATCCGCTTCACGGGCTTCACCCGGTCCGTTGACCACACATCCCATGATTGCCAATTTGACCGGCACGGTGCGGGTCAACAGGGCTTTTTCCACCCGGTCGACAATATCGAATAGGGGAATGTCGCATCGTCCGCAGGTGGGACAGGAAATGATTTCCGGCCCCCGATGCCGAATGTCCAGGGCCCGCAGAATCTCATATCCCACACGGATTTCCTCCACCGGGTCCCGCGTGAGTGACACACGCAAGGTGTCGCCAATCCCCTCGGCCAAAAGGGTTCCGATGCCCAGGGCCGATTTAACGATGCCCGAATACAGTGATCCCGCTTCGGTAACCCCCACATGCAGGGGCAGGTCGGTCTGTTGGGACAGCAGCCGGTACGCCTCAAGGGTTCGGGGAACATCGGAGGCTTTGATGGAGATTTTAATATCGTGGAAATCCAGGTCCTGCAGCAGTGCCGCGTGACGCAGGGCACTTTCCACCATGCCGGCGGCAGTGACACCTTTATATCGGTCCAGGATGTCCTTTTCCAACGAGCCGGCATTGACGCCAATGCGGATGGGAATACCGTGGTCCTTGGCGCAATCCACCAGGGCGCGAACGTTTTTACGGCTGCCGATATTGCCCGGATTGAATCGCAGCCCGTCGGCGCCATGCCGGGCTGCGGCAATGGCCAGGCGATAATCAAAATGGATGTCCGCGATCAGGGGAATGGTGATCGCTTGCTTGATGCGATCAATTGCGGCCGCTGCTGATTGATCCGGCACGGCCACGCGGATGATCTCACACCCGGCGGCGGTCAACTGTTGAATCTGCCTGATCGTGGCAGACACATCATCGGTTTTCGTGTTGGTCATGGACTGAACACTGATGGGGGCGCCACCGCCAACAGCAACATTACCAACCATGATCCGGCGGGTTTTTTTTCGAGCGATAGATATTGGCATCTTGCGTTGAAACTCCTGCATGCGTCAGGCACCGACTCCGCAGAAAGGATTACTGCGCTTTTCCACGCCAATGGTGGTATTGCCCATATGTCCCGGATAAACTTTAACACTTTCATCCAGTGCAAAAAGTTTGGTTCGGATGCTGTTGATCAGGGCCTCGAAACTGCCCCCGGGAAAGTCGGTTCGGCCAATGGAGCCGGCAAAGAGCGTGTCACCGACAAATACCGCCTTTTGATTGGCACCGTTTTTTTCGTACTCCGTATACAGGCAAATGCCTCCGGGGGTATGACCGGGGGTGTGTAGAACGGTCAAGGTGTGGGTGCCGAAGGTGATCGTATCCCCATCTTCCAGCAGCCGGTCGGCTGCCGGAGAATTCTCCGCCCGCATCCCCCATGCGGCGGCCGAGGCGGCGAGTTGGCTCAGCATGGGCGCATCCGCGCTATGAATTTGGATATCGGCACCGGTCACGTCTTTGAGTTTTTTATTGGCGCCCACATGATCGAAATGACCATGGGTGTTGATGATATGCTCGACGGTCAATTGATCACCTGCCAGCGTGGTCAGAATCCGATCCGAATCATCGCCGGGATCGATTACCACAGCCTTGCGGGTTTCTTCACAACCGAGAATAAAACAGTTTGCCTGAATGGGGCCTAAAGGCATTTGACGAATAATCAAGACAATCCTCCCTGAATATGAGGTGGCGTCACTTACCTTCTCGTGACGCAATCTCATCTTATAACCAGTTTACGATTTGTATCCCTAAATCATTCCAGTCAGCGTTTTACCGTGCAAAGTATTGAAGGTGGCCGGAAATCGACAGTTGATGGATGGAATCGCTATTCATCGGTTTTTGGAATGCGTTGAAGCTTGTCTGCTTCCATGGCCAAGCGAATGCTATCCAGGATACCGTTGATGAATGCACCGGACTCTTCCGTGCCAAATCGTTTTCCCACATCAATGGCCTCGTTGATGGAGACTTTGGGGGGGATATCGGCACAATAGAGCAATTCATAGACGGCAATGCGCAGGATATTTCGATCCACGCAAGACATGCGTGAGATCTTCCAGTTGCTGGAGAACTGCTCGATCACTGCGTCAATGGTTTCACGATTTTCTCTGACGCCATCCACCAGCCGATGAAAAAAAGGGCCGGCCGGCTTGTCTTGGGTAAAACAGCTACAAAATAGTTCGACGGGATCTTCTTCCGGATCCCTGTGCATGTCCATGTAAAACAGGGCCTGCAGGGCCTGTTCTCTGGATATTCGACGGGTTCCCATTATCCCTTTCCCACGACCTCCATCAGATTGGCCATCTCGACAGCGGCCACGGCGGCATCCCACCCCTTGTTACCGGCTTTGGTGCCGGCCCGTTCAATGGCCTGCTCGATGGTATCGGTGGTGAGAATGCCGAAAATAATAGGCAATCCGCTCTCCATGCTTGCCTGAGCAATCCCTTTGGACGCCTCGGCGCAAACATAATCAAAATGGGGGGTGGCCCCGCGGATCACAGCACCCAGACAAATCACTCCATGGTACTTTTTACTTCTGGCCATTTTTTGGGCTAACAGTGGAATTTCAAACGCACCGGGGACCTTGACAATGTCGATGTCTGCATCTTTGGCACCGCTACGGGTCAGGGCATCCACGGCCCCCCCAACGAGCCTGTCGGTAATAAAATCGTTGAAACGGCTGGCAATAATGCCAAATCGTTTTCCTTTGGCCACCAAGCCGGCTTCGATAATATTTGGCATGGGACGGTTTTCCTCTCCTTATTGATGCGTTACGGTTTCTTCAAAACTCAGGGTGTGACCCATCTTCAACTTTTTACATTCCAGATAACAGCGGTTGTATTCGTTGGGTTCAACTTCGATGGGAACCTGTTCCACCACGCTAAGGCCGTAACCTTCAAGCCCGATCATTTTCTTGGGGTTGTTGGTCAACAGGCGCATTTTGCGGACACCGACATTGACCAGCATCTGAGCACCGATGCCATAATCGCGCAGGTCATCCTTAAACCCCAGCTTCAGGTTGGCTTCCACCGTGTCCATGCCTTTGCAGCGTTGCAACTCATACGCCTTGAGCTTGTTGATCAGGCCGATCCCGCGACCTTCCTGGCGCAGGTAAAGAATCACGCCGGCCCCCTCTTCGTTGATCATTGCCATGGCCTTGTGGAGCTGGTCGCCGCAGTCACAGCGCAGACTGCCGAAGATGTCACCGGTCATGCATTCCGAGTGGACCCGGACCATGGTGGGAGTATCGGCATCGATGTCTCCCTTGACCAATGCGATATGAGTAAGATCGTCGACATCGTTTTCAAAAGCGATCATTTTGAAATCACCGCCGTGGAGGGTGGGGATCACGGTTTCCGCTGCCCGATGCACAAAACTTTCCGTGCGAATGCGATACTCTACCAGATCAGCGATGGTGCAGATACCAATCCCATGTTCTTCACTGAAGGTTTCCAACGTGGGCATGCGGGCCATGGTGCCGTCATCGTCCATGATTTCACAGATCACCCCAGCGGGTTTGAGGCCGGCCAGCCGTGCCAGATCCACACTGCCCTCGGTCTGTCCCACCCGTACCATGACCCCGCCGTCACGGGCACGCAACGGAAAAATGTGGCCCGGGCGGGTCAGGTCGCCGGCCTTGGCATCGTCAGCCACGGCGGCAAGAACCGTCGTTGCCCGATCGGCGGCCGAGATGCCGGTGGTGACACCGCATTTGGCCTCGATCGATACGGTAAAACCGGTTTCAAAGGGGCTGGTATTGTTTTCTACCATCATCGGCAGGTTCAGCCGGGCACAGCGCTCTTTGGTGAGCGACAGACAGATCAGACCTCTACCGTACTTGGCCATGAAATTGATGGCTTCGGGAGTTACTTTTTCAGCGGCCATGGTCAGGTCACCTTCGTTTTCCCGATCTTCATCGTCAACGAGAATGACCATCTTGCCGTTTTTAATGTCTTCTATGGCCTGTTCGATGGAAATTTTTGGCATGGTGGACGTTATCTCCTAAAATCATTTAAAGATGGTCCATGTTAATGACGGGGGCTATGCAATGGGACCATCCTTGTATCACCAACACCCCCTGTGGATTTGCTACACCCCTGTGGGTCTTTATCAGATAAATCCGGACTTGGCCAGAAGAGCCATATCGACACTGCCACCAGGCTTTGCCTCGGCTTGATTGGCCGGTGCCGGGTTGAGGACGAACCGCTCGACATATTTGCCGATCATATCCGTTTCAATATTGACGGCATCACCCACTTTTTTGAGGCCGATGGTGGTCAGGCCGGCTGTGTGGGGAATGATGCTGACGTCGAAGGAGGATGAATCGCAGCGGTTGATGGTCAGGCTGGTCCCGTCAACAGCCACGGAGCCTTTCTCGATCATATAGCGGGCCAGCTGGGAAGGAACCGTATAGGTGATAATGATGGCATTGGCCAGGCTCTTTCTTTTCTTTAGCATGCCCATTCCATCCACATGGCCGGAAACCAGATGGCCATCCAACCGATCGGATAGCTTTAAGGCCCGTTCCAGATTGACCCGGTCGCCGATTTTGATTTTCCCCAACACGCTACGATTTAAAGTTTCAGGGGATACATCCACGGTAAACCGCCGGCCTTGGAGGGTGACCGCTGTCAGGCAGGCACCATTGACGGCAATACTGTCGCCAATTCGGGTGCCATCCAGATCAAAATCAGCAGCAATGGTCATGCGGCTGCCCTGGCCGGAATTGGCAATGGCCGAAATGGTGCCCAACCCTTCGATAATTCCTGTAAACATGGTCTTTAAAATAAGGTGTAAACGGTTGTTGTCAATTGATTAGCGGGGGGTGAGATAGCCCTGAAGCATCACATCCGGCCCCACTTGCGATACGGTCAAATCGTTAACGGCAATGCTTTCCTGCATGGTTTCCGGACCCTTGCCCCGGCAAATGGGAATCCCGTCGTCACCGCCCAGGATCTTTGGGGCATAAAAGAAACAAATCTTATCCACGATACCTGCGGTAAGTGCCGAGCCCATGACCGTGCCTCCGCCTTCGATGAGCAGGCTGGTAATTCCTTCACTGCCCAACTGATCCATCAGCAGGGCAAGATCGATGCGATTCGCGTTCACTGCCCCTGTGATTACCCGGGCACCGGCGGTTTCCAATGCCGCTCGTCGATCCGCCGGGGCCTCCGGTCCACAGATCACCCAGGTGGACGCGCTGGATGCCTGGTGCAGCATTTTTGCCGTGGGAGGCATGCTTAAACGGGTATCCAGAATGATACGTGTCGGATCTGATCCAGGCTCATCACCAGTAAGGCGCGTGGTCAGGCTGGGGTTGTCGGCAATGGCGGTTTGCACGCCCACCATGATGCCGTCCACCGCATGGCGGAGTTGATGCACCACCCCACGGGCCGCCGGACCGGTGACCCATTTGGAATCCCCATTTTTCGTGGCGATCCGTCCGTCCAGGGTGGCGGCACATTTGGCAATCACGAATGGCCGGCCGGTGGTGACCCAGGTGACAAAGCCTTCATTTAACCGCCGGGCGTCTTTCTCACAAACGCCGGTGGTCACTTCCAGACCCTGATCCTGAAGGTATTGATTGCCACCGCCGGTGACGCCCGGATTGGGATCCGGCATGGCCACGACCACACGTTTTATCCCGGCGTCCAGAATTTTGCGGGTACATGGCGGGGTGCGGCCGAAATGATTGCATGGTTCCAGGGTGACATAAATGGTGGCCCCATCGGCCTTATCGCCGGCGTCATCAATGGCGTTGACTTCGGCGTGCGGACCACCGGCGCGCCGGTGGTAACCGCGGCCGACAATTGTTCCGTTTTTAACCACAACGGCACCAACCATGGGGTTGGGCGATGTCCATCCGCGCCCTTTTTCAGCCAGGGCCAGGGCCTGTTGCATGAATGTTTGGTCGTCCATGGGGTGTTAATCTTAACGCAAGAAGGTGTTTATAATCATTGTCTGCCTCAACTGAAAGGACGAATAATGGTTCGCTCCTACTTGTTGACAGGGCTCAGCAGCCGCTTGAGTTCCGATACAAAATCTTCCACATCTTTGAATTCACGGTAAACCGAGGCAAAACGAACATAAGCGATATCGCTAAGCTCGTGCAATTTCGCCATGACCCGTTCACCGATAACGTGGGAAGGGATTTCCTTTTCGCCGGTCTCACGCAAATCCCGTTCTAGTTCATCGATAAACTCTTCTATTACGTTCATGCTGATGTCCAATTTTTGGCACGCTTTACGGATGCCCGATCCGACCTTTTCCCGGCTGAAGACTTCCCGCCGACCATCTTTTTTGATGATCATGATGGGAATTTCTTCGATGTGCTCGTAGGTCGTGAAACGCCTGGTGCAGTCGATGCATTCCCGACGGCGGCGGATCGCGGTACCGTCTTTGCTGACCCGTGAATCGATCACTTTGTTATCAAGCTCACCGCAAAATGGACATTTCATACAATTAGCCCTCCCGCTGACTATCCTTTATATGATCCAACGAATCACACTTCATGCACCTTCCGTTAAGGTGATGGTGACCATCGACGTGGATGGAGACAATTGCCGACAGGCAACGCCCGCTTGATCGAACATGGTCCTGGCGGCGCGAACCGAATCCGTGTCGACATATTTGTTGGACAGGTAGACCACTTCCTGGATGCCTGCCTGAATAATGACTTTGGCGCATTCATTACAGGGAAACAGCGCCGTATACAGGATGCAGTTCGTCAGGTTGCCGGGCACGCTGTTTAAAACCGCGTTGAGCTCTGCATGACAGACATAGGGGTACTTGGTGTCAAGAAAATCTCCCTCACGGCACCAGGGTAGGGTGTCGTCGGAACAACCGGTGGGAAAGCCGTTGTAGCCCACACCGACAATCCGCTTCTGGCGGTTGACGATGCAGGCCCCGACCTGGGTGTTGGGATCCTTGCTGCGCTTAGCCGACAGAAGGGCCACGGCCATGAAATAGTCGTCCCAGGAGAGATAATCTGATCGTTTACCGCTTGCTGCTGGTTTCATGGGGTCAATTCCTGATCGTCCCTAATCGTCTGACGGGGGATAAAGTGGAAAGGCATCGCAAAGCGATTGCACTTGATCGCGTGTCTTTTTCAGCACCGTTTCATTTTGAGGATCACGCAGCACATCACTGATCAGATTGGCGATGATTTTCATTTCGTCAGCTTTCATTCCCCGGCTGGTCACATAGGGCGTGCCCAGGCGGATTCCGCTGGTGATGTTGGGCTTGCGGGTATCAAAGGGAATGGCATTCTTGTTGACCGTGAGGCCGGCACGACCCAAGGCCACTTCTGCATCCCGCCCGGTAACATTCAGCCGGGTCAGGTTGACCAGCATCAGATGATTATCGGTGCCACCGGAAACAAGATCGACCCCATTCGCCAGGAGTGTTTCGGCCAGGGTGGCGGCGTTGGTGACAATATCTTTTTGGTACTGACGAAAAGGAGCACTCAACGCTTCCTTGAAGGCGACGGCTTTGGCGGCGATAACGTGCATCAGGGGGCCGCCCTGGATGCCGGGAAACACCTGGCTGTTGATTTTCTTGCCAAAGGCTTCACGGGCCAGAATCAGCCCGCCCCGGGGGCCGCGCAGGGTTTTATGCGTGGTGGAGGTGACCACATCGCAATGCGGAATCGGAGAGGGATGAACCTCGGCGGCCACCAGACCGGCGATATGGGCCATGTCCACCATTAAAAAGGCATCCACGGCGCGGGCGATTTCAGCCAGGGCCGCGAAATCGAAGAGCCGCGGATAAGCACTGGCACCGGCCACGATCATTTTGGGACGGTGCTGCTGGGCCAGTTGTTTGACCTGATCGTAATCGATGGTTTCCGTTTCCCGACTCACGCCATAATGCACAAAATTGAATAGGCGCCCGGAAAAACTGACCTTGGATCCATGGGTCAGGTGACCGCCATGGGCCAGGTCCATGCCCAGGATGGTGTCTCCGGGATTGAGCAGTGCAAAATAGACCGCCATATTGGCCTGAGAGCCGGAGTGGGGCTGGACATTGGCGCTGTCTGCCCCAAACAGGGCCAGGGCCCGGTCGATGGCCAGCTGTTCCGCCTGGTCAACGAATTCACAGCCGCCGTAATAGCGTTTTTCAGGATAGCCTTCTGCGTATTTATTGGTCAGAACGCTGCCCTGCGCTGCCATGACCGCCCGGCTGGCGATGTTTTCCGAGGCAATCAGTTCCAGGTGGGAGTGCTGGCGCGCGGCTTCATCTTCGATGACCCGGGCAATTTCAGGATCGACTTTTCGAATTAACTCTGTATTCAACGGTGGTTCTCTCTTTCTAATATTCACGGCTTCGGTATGAACCCGATATCTGCGTCTTGAATCGTTCTTAAATCGTGTCAAACATGTCCAGCCGGCGCTGATGCCGACCGGCCTCAAAAGGCGTTTCCAGCCAGGTCTGCAGGATTTCCAGGGCCAGAATATCGCCGATGACCCGGCCGCCCATGACCAGGATGTTGGCATTGTTATGGCGCCGGCTCATGGCAGCCGAAAACAGGTCATTGCAAAGGGCGGCGCGGACATGGGGAAATTTGTTGGCCACCATGGACATGCCCAGCCCCGTGCCGCAGATCAGAATTCCGCGCTCGAATTCACCCGACGACACTTTTTCGGCAACGATTTTACCGGTTTCCGGGTAGTCCATCGAGGTTTCACTGTGGGTGCCGACGTCGGTAACGTCGATGCCTTGGTCGGCCATCGCTGATTTGATTGTTTCTTTAAGCCGATAGGCTGCATGGTCGCAACCGATGATGATCCGTTTTGGGGCGGATGATTCGGTCATGATACTGGCTTCCTTTCAATGACAAAGTATCAACAAAATAGTTAACATGTCTACATATCCAGAACGTGGAGGCATCGCAAGGAAAAAAATGGCCTGCGTCTGCATCCGAGCGATGAAATGTTGATGATTCTGACTGGCTTGGACCGATGAGATGGGATTTGGGTTGCGATAAAAAATGTGCCCGATTTTGTCAGACTTAAGCGTATCGACAAGGCGTATGGATGGTTATAGAACCATTTTGAACAATTAATGCCGTACGATTACTTCTTTCGACGTTGCATACTCCATTTCCAATCCAACGAGAGAAGGAGGAGCCCTGCTGATGGCCTTCGATAGTTTGGTTCTATTGTTTGTCAGCTAATTCTGCGGAGAATGCGCTTTAATTAATTTTTCCATATGCCCGTATGAATACTCTTCGGCATAATAAACCGGCGTATGGTTGTACTTATCGGTGATCGTTGGATCGGCACCGTATCGTAGCAAGATTTCGGCAACATTTTAACATTCCAATGAACTATGGCTCGTAGCGTTTCAATATCAGGCTTGCGTTGGTCCCCCCGAAACCGAAAGAGTTGGACATGGCATAGGTAATATCCGCCTTGCGGGCAACATTGGGAACATAATCCAAATCGCATTCATCACCTGGGTTTTCCAGATTGATGGTGGGCGGAATGATTCCGTTTTGCAAGGCCAGCACGGTAAAGACGCCTTCAATACCACCGGCACCGCCCAGCAGATGACCGGTCATGGATTTGGTGGAGGAGATGGGGACTTTTGTGGCCGATTCTCCGAACACCTTTTTAATCGCCCGGGTTTCGTAAAGGTCGTTAAGCGGTGTGGAGGTACCATGGGCATTGATGTAGTCGATGGTATCGCAGGTGATGCCGGCACTGTCGATCGCCGCCTGCATGCACCGAATCATCCCATCCCCATCCGGGCTGGGAGAGGTCATATGATAGCCGTCGCCGCTTTGGCCGTAACCGACCATCTCCGCCAGAATGGGCGCGCCCCGCTCCAGGGCATGGTCCAGCGCTTCCAGAACCAATATCCCCGATCCCTCGCCGACCACGAATCCGTCTCGATCACGGTCAAAAGGCCGCGATGCGTGCTGGGGATCGTCATTGCGTGTGGACAGGGCTTTCATGGAATTGAACCCGGCGATACAGGTTGGGGTGATGACCGATTCCACCCCACCGGTAATCATGGCATCCGCCTGCCCGCGCAAAATCGTATTACAGGCATCGCCAATGGCATGGGCGCCGGCGGCACAGGCCGTGGCCACGGAAATATTGGGCCCCTTGGCGCCCAAATGAATCGAAATCATGCCCGGGGCCATATTGCCGATGAGCATGGGAATGAAAAATGGGCTGCAGCGTTTAGGCCCTTTTTCCTGGACCGTGCGGGCGGTCAACTCCAGCATCGCCAGCCCTCCCAACCCGCACCCGGTGATCACACCGATACGCGGCCCGTTTTTTTCATCGATGGTCAGACGGGCGCTTTCAACGGCCATCCGGGAGGCTGCCACGGCATAGGCAATGAACTTTTCCGTACGCTTGGCCTCTTTTTTGGGGAGAAAGTCCTCGGGGTTGAATCCCTTTACTTCACCCGCAATTTTGGTGATAAACCCGGTCGTGTCGAAACTGGTGATTTCGCCAATTCCCGAGCGTCCCTCACACAGGGCCGGCCAGGTTTCATCGATGCCGATACCCAGCGGTGTAATAAGCCCCAATCCGGTAATGACAACCCGTCTGCTCAACGATTCGTTCCCTTCTGGTACAATTGTGAATTACCAATACTTGAGTTTGAATGAAAGAATGATGCCACTTTGTGGTGGTACACCATTCATCCACTCGACAGTCTCATCTTAAAACTATTTTAATGTTCCTTGATGTAATCAAAGGCATCTTTGACGGTGACCATTTTTTCAGCGTCTTCGTCTGAAATATCCACGTCGAACTCCTCTTCCATGGACATGATCAGCTCCACCAGGTCGAGGCTGTCGGCGCCGAGATCATCGACAAAAGATGCTTCCGGAACCACCTCGGAAATATCGACACTCAGTTTCTCAGCGATGATTTTTTTGACTTTATCTTCTACAGACATGTGTTTCTCCTTTCATGGATTGAGAAAAATGCGAAATTGTAAAAAATCGGAAAGGACGCATCACGGCATCTAACCATGGGCAGCCCCTCCTCTATTTTATGCTCAATGGGTTACATATACATGCCACCACTGACATTGATCACCTGACCGGTAATATAATCCGCCGCCGGAGAGGCGAGAAAAGCGACCACCCCGGCAACTTCCTCGGGCGTTCCGATGCGACCCATGGGAATCTGGTCGAGCATGGCCTCCTTGGCTTTATCCCCCAGGCGGTCGGTCATTTCGGTGTCAATATAGCCGGGGGCCACGGCATTGACGGTGATGTTGCGGCTGGCCAGTTCGCGAGCGACGGCTTTGGTCAGGCCGATGATACCTGCTTTTGCGGCGGCGTAATTGGCCTGGCCGGGATTGCCGGACACGCCCACGATCGATGAAATATTGATGATGCGGCCATAGCGCTTTTTCATCATGGCTTTGGCCACCACCTTCATACAGTTGAAGGTGCCTTTCAGGTTGATATCGATCACCGCGTCCCAGTCGGCTTCTTTCATGCGCACCAACAGGCCATCGCGGGTGATGCCGGCATTGTTGACCAAGATATCAATGCGCCCGGCTTCTTTAAGGATCATTCCCAGATAGTCCGCCACCGCTGCTTCCGATGAGACATCTACCTGGTGGGTGTACGCCTTGCCGCCGGCCGCCTCGATACTGGCAATGGTGGATTGCGCCGCCTCGGCATTGCTGTTGAAGTTGAAATAGATGGTGGTTCCCGGTGCACTCAGCGTTGTGCAGATCGTGCGTCCGATGCCTCGTGATCCACCGGTGACCACGACAATCCGATCGGTTGATTCACTCATGACGCCCTCTCGAAAATGTGGTCGGCAATACGGTCCATGTCATCGATGACGCCACGTACACTGCCCTCTAATACGGTCAGATCAAGTGACTGCACAAAATCGTCTACGGCAGCGGTATCGATCCCCTGGCTGCCCCATGCAATCAATCGGGATTTTTCGGCTACCAAGCGGGCACAGGTACTGGCGAAAACACGCGCGGTGGCCAGGGTAATGTCGTCGGCCTGACTGGCAGCCCTGAGACCCATGGCATGACCGACCTCAACGTAGGTCATCATTTCGGATAGGGCGAACATCACCTGCTGATGGCGGGTGAGGCGGTTGACGTGAGCAAAATCGATGGTGCGATTCAGCGCCCGGGCACAGGCGGCGATGGTCTGACAACCGGCCTGGTCGCAATCGCCATGGCACTTGTCCATGTCCGTGGCGATGGTTTCGTAATAAGCGCCTTTGCTTTTACGGGTTTTTTTCCAGCGGAAGGTGGAAATGATATTTTGCTGAATTTCGCTGGTACCTTCATAGATGCAGGTGATTTTAACGTCCCGCTTGATCTTTTCCACACCGAATTCCGTAATATAACCATAGCCACCCAACGCCTGCATGGCATCGTCGGCCGCCCGGTTGGCCGACTCGGTGGTGAATAATTTGGCGATGGAGCCTTCCACCTGCAGATCGTCGTCTTCCGTGTCCAGACGCCGGGCAATGGCCTCGATATAGGCGGCCGCGGCCTTCATATTGACCCAGTGGGGAACGATCAATTTGTTGGTATAGCCTTTTTTCTCGGAAAGCGGGGAACCGAATTGCACCCTTTCATTGGCATACGGAATGGCGATCTCAAGGGCGGCTTCACCGGCGCCCAGGGCCATGGCAGCGACCATCAGCCGCGTATAACCAAACACCTGGTTGGCCTGCTTGAGTCCTTTGCCGGGCGTCTCGCCGATCATGTTCTCAACCGGCACCACCACATCCGAGAATGTCAAGGGTGAGGTGTTGGATGCCCGGATGCCATGCTTTTCCTCTCCCTTGTGCTGCTTGAATCCTTCGGTGCCTTTCTCCACAACGAAAAAGGTGGGGCCTTCCGGTGTATGGGCCAAGACGGTTACAAAATCAGCATAGCCGCCGGTGGAGATAAACTGTTTGGAGCCATTGATTTTATAACCGGTGATGGTGCCGGCATCATCGGTGATCGGCTCGGCCTTGGTTTTGAGTGATGCCAGGTTACTGCCGGCCTCCGGTTCGGTAACGGCATAAGCGACCAGGCTTTGGCCTTCGGCAACGGCGCCCAGCCATTTTTCCTTTTGCGCTTCAGTTCCGCCGACAATAATGGGATCCGAGCCCAGCTGAATAGCAAAAAAGGCTGTTCCCACGCCCAAGCAGATTTTGCTCATTTCACGCGTCACAACACAGCAGTCCATGGCACCGCCGCCCATGCCGCCATACGCTTCGGGAATAAAGAGCAATTGAAGTCCGACATCGGGGCTGAGCATTTCCCGAACCGCTTCCTCGGGGAAAATCTCATCCCGATCCCATTCTAGGACAGCTTGTTTGGTAAGCAGACGTTGGGACAACTGATGGACGGTATCGACCACCATTTGCCGAGTTTCTTCATCCAAACCACCACCTTGCGGACGATGGGTTCCGGTTTCAGTCATATTGGTTTTTCCTCTTGGAAATTCAGTGAGTCAGGCAGCTTCGTAAGAAGCCCGATTCCAGTCGATACAGCTATCCCTCACACCGTAATTTCGGGGGATCGACAATTCTAATTGTCAGGGATATGCAACGATTGATTTCGACCTTCTTACGAAACCGGTTATGCATGTGGTGTTTTTCGTTGTTATCAATCTTCGTCTTTGGTGATGACACTTTTCCCGTTGTATTCGCCACACTCGGGACAAGCATGGTGGGGAAGTTTGGCTTCGCCGCATTCCGGACACACACCCACGGCTGGTGCATCGATTTTTTTGTGAGTCCGTCGTTTATCTCGTTTTGACTTGGATGTCTTGTGCTTTGGTACTGCCATCAGTAATCTCCTAATATTTTGAAATAATTCTCTATTATCCAGAATCAGCACGCTTTTAGAAGCGTTGCGCCAGTAGTAATTAAAATGCCAAAGAATGTCAAGGGTTTTCCTGAAATTCTTTTCCAGCCTGCTCTTGTTCCCCTATATAGGATGTGCTATTTAGGTGCCGACTGTTGGTCGATGTCTGGTTGGCTTTTTATAATTATAAATAATTACAGATTATTATATGCATTTTTGCTGAGCATTGACAATCCGCCGGGACAACAATCGATAGGATCGGGGATGATCAAGCGGCGCGGCCAAAGAAGCAATAGAACGCATCACGAATCGTTAAAAATATCTTATTGCTTTACTAGATGTGAAGTCTTTCATATCTAATAACTAACTGATAACTAACTGAACAAGGCAAATTATGATGAATTCCATTATTACTCGATTCCCCCCAAGTCCAACGGGTTATCTTCATGTTGGGGGTGCCCGTACGGCTTTGTTTAACTGGTTGTATGCTCGCAATAAAAAAGGCAAGTTTGTCTTGCGTATCGAGGATACCGATACCGTCCGATCCACCCAGGCGTCGGTGGATGCGATTTTCGAAGCCATGCAATGGCTGGAACTGGACTGGGACGAAGGACCTTTTTTCCAGACGCAGCGTTTTGATCTGTACCGGGAATATCTGCAAAAATTGTTGGATTCGGGCGATGCGTATTACTGTACCTGCACACCCGAAGAAGTGGATGCCATGCGTCAGAAGGCCAAGGCTGAAGGTGGCAAACCCAAATACGACGGACGCTGCCGTGATCGTGGCCTGCCCAAATCGGACAATGCCGTGATTCGGTTCAAGTCCCCGCTATCGGGCACAACGGTGGTGGAGGATGTCATCAAAGGAAATATCGTTTTCCAAAACAGCGAGCAGGATGATTTCGTGATTTGCCGCAGTGACGGTACCCCCACCTATAACTTTGTGGTGGTTGTGGATGATATCACCATGGGCATCAACACGATCATCCGGGGGGATGACCATGTGATGAACACGCCCAAACAGATTCTGCTCTACAAGGCGTTGAAGGCGTCGCTGCCAGTGTTCGGCCATGTCCCCATGGTGCTGGGGAAAGACAAAACCCGACTTAGCAAACGTCATGGCGCCATGTCGGTGACCGCCTATCGTGACATGGGCTTTCTGCCCGATGCGTTCATCAACTATCTGGTTCGGTTAGGGTGGTCCCATGGTGACCAGGAATTTTTTACCCGTGAAGAACTGGTCGAGAAATTCAATCTGGAGAGTATCGGTAAATCCGCCAGCGTTTTTGATATGGATAAGCTGACCGCGCTCAATGCCGATCATATCCGGGCGGCATCGGTTTCCGAGTTAGCGCCCCGGCTCCTGCCGTTTTTGCAGGCCAAGGGCTATGACGCGGTTGATGATCAATACCTGAAAGGTGTGATCGAAACGTTGCACAATCGCAGCAAGACCCTTGTGGAAATGGCCGAGGGTGCACATTTCTATTACCGCGAGGATGTTCGCCCGTATGACGCAAAGGCGGCCAAAAAATTTTTCAAACCGGAGATGGCCAAGGTTTTAGCGTCTCTGGCCGACCAATTGGAGACCCTGGAGGATATGTCCGAAAAAAAACAGGAGGCCGTCTTCAAGGACCTTATGGAGCAAACGGGATTGGGGTTTGGCAAAATCGCCCAACCGGTGCGCGTGGCGCTTACCGGCACAACAGTCAGCCCCGGCATTTTTGAAATGATCACCGCTTTAGGAAAGAAACGAGTCGTCGACCGACTCAAGTTAGCCGTTGAATTTATTGAATCAATGGGAAGCTGATTGATCATACCGGCAATTTAAGCTTGACTCCGTTGACGCTTTTGTGTAAACGGGCACCTACCAGTTGCTGGGGGATCGTCTAATGGTAGGACAGCGGACTCTGACTCCGTCAATCAAGGTTCGAATCCTTGTCCCTCAGCCAAAACGAAATCAAGGGGTTACAAATCAACGATTTGTGGCCCCTTTTGCTTTTTAGGGTGCCGTGTAAGCAGGGTGTAAGCAAATTCGGTCAGTGCGTTGGGAGTAAGGTAAGGACTGATTCTATTGTAATAGAGCACAATTTTGTGTTATTTTAATTTATTGATGGACGAATGAAAAATGGTTGTCGGCATGTAGGTAATTGCGACCTTTACCAGATAGAATCCTTCTGCACATATTCACTTATAACTCTTTGTTGTGGTCCGTAAATTTGTGGCTACTGCATATTGGTGTGTCTTTTTTTTCCTATTGACAGGAGCTTTTAATTGTTTAGATATATGTAAACTACTTCCTAATGCTATATGACTATTGAGCCGATAATATTCTACAAGGGCAAAAAATTCACTGTTGAATGTGCCATAGAAGCGAATGGAGATTCTCCGAGTGAAATTTTTTTCGATGGAATAGACAAAAATCAACGGGCCAAAATCACATCGGTAATCAAGAGATATGCAAATTTTGGGAAAATATCAGATAGAAGGAAATTTAAAAAAGTTGAAGGAGACTTGTGGGAGTTCAAACACTATCAAATACGGGTAATAATGTTTCATACCGAGCGTGGTCACATTGCCCTGGCAAACGGATTCATTAAAAAGCAAGACAAAATCCCTAAACGCGAAATTGATCGAGCGAAGCGCATTAAAAGCGAATATGAAAAAATCAGAGAGGAGATGCGCCATGAGTAACAAAACTATTAATGAGCAATGGATGGAAGATCCTGAATTTGAACGTCTCATGGCTCAAGAAGATTTTATTATGGAGGTCACGGAGTCTTTTTGTGACATCTTGCAGGACGAAAACGTTAAAAAAAACAAGCTTGCGGTAATGCTTGGAAAAACGAAAGGGTACATTTCCCAAATTTTAGGTGGTGGACGCAATCTGACTCTGAGAACCATGGCTGATATTGCATTCGTTCTCGGATATGAAATTGAAATTAAATTTGTCAAAAAAGCTAAAAGTACCCGCAAAGATACTTTCAATTTCCCTTGGGACGTTGGTAAAAAAGAACGTGTCCACGTCGGTGCTTGCGACACGCCGATCGGTAATTGTTTTGCCTCTGATGATTACATTAGTTTACCTCAACAATTACCGAGAATTGCGTCATAATATGGAAATTACTAGAACAAAAGACGAATTGAAATCCCTTACGCGGGTTGTAAATAAGTCTCTGCTATCACGCATCTTTCTTATTCAATCTAATGTTGAAAGGTCTATTGATGCCGAAACTTATGATCGTGTAAATGGAGAAGTTCAATTTGAAGGAGACTTGATCGATTGTAGTGATGAATATTTTAATTCAAAGGTTTCTCTAACCGTAAAAGGATTAAATGGCGATGGCGTGGTAATTGTCAAAGTGTGCTGTGATTATATGCTTACCTACAAGATGAAGGCCAACGCTGAATTGTCAAAAGAAGATTTGAAAAACTTTAGCAATACCAATGCATTATATAACGCATGGCCATATGTTCGTGAATTCGTACAGGCAATGTGCAACAGAATGGAAATCCCACCGATGACATTGCCGTTGTTAAGGATTGTCCCTGAAAGAACTGTTGCCAAAGCAAAAAAAGCGATCCCCCAAAAAAAACCAATAAAAAAATCGGCACCCACTAAAAAAGCTACGGCCCCTAAATGAGGGGCCGTTTTTATTTCAAATGATGGTCCGGCTGGTAAGTTAAACGGGGCAACTCTAATTGATTGTCACTGAAATGGCATTGGGAATCTCTGCCTTGGCTATGTTTATAGGGCACCCCAATGTGGCTAAGTGGACCGTCGCACCACAGTTGTAAGGCTCGCAGGCATCTATATCATTAGCCTATTTATCAAAAAATAAAAGCCCCCCGGTCCCCAAGGTTTTTTGGATCCACAGGTTCCTATGCAACAGATTCTATCGTTGCTTATAACTTAAGATGCCACCAATGATGGGTTAATTAGCTTGCTTTTCAATGAAAAACTATAATGACATTGTGTGCAATGGTGGCCTTGGTATTATACAGAATGTTTTAATAAATTTATTTACAATATCAATACTTTTGACAAGGCTATTGGAGAACACATTGGAAATGCCAACATTTTGCTTGTCTTCTACTAGTGAGGTGGCACAATTCGAGTCAATGCTCAACAAATACGTAGAGAATCAGACTCAAAATCCACTTAATCATATCTCATTAGTCAAGGTATTTGAGCAGCTGCAGTCTCGAAAAGACGGCGGACGAATATTCACGGCGCTTCTTGATGTTCAGATTAACTTTTCCCTTCTTTATTTAGACTTAATCAAGGTTGGACGAACGTGGAATTCTTTTTTCAGTAAAGGTAAACTTGAAGGTGGTTCTATTCTAGATTCTCCTGTTAAATTTTTCGGGAAAATGGATATTCATCGTTTCAGCACGTCTTATATCCTCAGGTATCGGGCATTGTGGGATAAGGTCATGGGATTGTTAGTGATGGCAATAATACCAAAAAAATATGATCATTTTGTTACTTCTAAGAGCAGGAAAAAGGAGTTCAAGAAGATATTTCTTGAGTCTAATATCTTAGATGAAAAGACACTTAAAACAATCGAAGACCTTCTTACACAATTCGACAATACGTTCAGGACAGCAGAGGCACATGGAACTGGAAGACTAAGAAAATACTCACTTACAATGGAGTCTTTAGACAAAAACCCACAGATCGAACTTATCAAATTCTGGAATTCAATTAATGGTGTAATCGCCGGACTGCCAAAAATGTTTGAGTATCCGAAATAGTAAGTCGCTGGAAATCAGGGGGCAACCGAATCCGCCCCCGTTGTTTCACATTACGTCTTCAACCTCCGTCAAATCCCGGACAGCCGCTGGGAATTCCGTAATGATATGACCTCAGCTCTTTTCAACTGGCGGTGCCGCTGATCCTGGAAAGGGCGAGTGATTCAGATGCCAATTACCGATCTTGCTTTTTATTGTTTTGGAAAGCGCCTCTTCAGAAAGTCTGGTTTCTATAGCCTGGGTGACCTATATGTTGACCTCTTCAAGAAAGCTGTATCACCTTTTCAGCGATGTCTTAACGGCTGTTAATACTAATTGTGCAGTTGATCAACTGCCGGCAAAGACGTTTTGATCTTGATGATCTTTTACAATTTTACCTAGTTGACAAATGGCACCCATAGACTACCGTCAAGCGTAAACCCAAATTGACTTGATAATCTGACCTGATTATGGTGTTTTTAACCATACCCTTCTATTAAAGCTTGGAGAAAAAATGGACAAGGAATCAATCCGTAAAAAATTCCTACCGGAGAATGTTCGATAGGACAGGGATCGAAAGGAATCAGATATGCCCCAATCAAGATCCAAGACACTCTTCGTTATTTTCGTTGGGCCTGAACAGCATGCCGGACCAGGTAATAGATACTACACGAATGATGGAGAGGTAACCGGCATCAAGGGCAAAGCAGCTAAATTCTATACATTTGGTGATGCAAAAGACTTTGCTGCGGAAAACAATATTGATCTCACTGCCAGAACCCATATTGGTCGCGAAGATTTCACAGAATTCGAACTTGCGAATGATTAGAAATGTTTGTCGGCCATTCCCGAGCCAACCTGGGTGTCTATAGAAAAAGCCCCAGGTACAACATCCGAGAGCCAGCGATAATGTAACGAAGACCGCTGAAACCTATCCAGCCTCGAAACAACCGAACTCATTAATCTTCAACCGCGGTCTACCATCAACTGGATACGTTTTAGTCTTGGCCGGTATTCGAACCGGTACCTCATCGCCGAAAATATCGGTAAAAATGGGATCGATACCGATGTCAATAAATTGGTCCTTCTCGTGGTTCTCATTCATTCTGCACCTCTCAAAAATGACCCTCGAATTAAACAGTGTTGCATGCATTCAAGCTGTTACGACAAATGGCTTCAACATCACCAAGTCACCAAAACGGCATCCATTGGCTTAAGCAGAGTCACCTGAAAATATTTCAACAGATCGTAATATTCGTCAAATCCACAATCCTTAACAATTTCAGACTTTTTCTTCTTGCTAACAGGCTTATTGTTTACGAAAATTCCGCTTTCCGTGATCACCAGCCGGGTAACCGACTTGCATTTGCCGTGGAACAATTCTCCATCGGTATCACCGATGGAGCCAAAAATAACGAGTTCCCCACCCTTAACCGGGTTGGCTTTGGGAAATTGATGGTTATAAAACGTGATTGTCGATGTGACACCATCCAAAATCCATTCTGCCATGTCCATGCCGACTGAAATCACCGCCTTTTTCATCGTGCCTCCTTGGCTGTTTCCCTTCGGCGCCGCACAAATAGGGACCTGGCAAATGCCATCAACCGCTTAAACGGGCTGTCACCGTCATCGTAACAGAGCCAGTCAAACAAATAGATGTCGCGGGAATCGAGCCAACCCACCAGGCGCCAACGCCACATGTACCACCGGCGGGAACCGAAGCACTGATCGAAATAATATTCATGGGCGTAGTCGCGGCCGGCTACCAATAGGGCCTTTTTGGGGTTCATTCCCCGGGAAAGATAAAAATCAAAGCCGCTCACGAACAGGCCGACACGTTTTTGGAATTCGTCTTTGTCTTTGAGGTGCAGATATGCATCAGCATCGTCATAATCGGTGATTGGTTCATCCGTCATGGTCAGCCCCCCTTTCCCGGCCCAGGTCCATGGCATCCGAAGCAAGATCGGCCAAGTGGGTGCCGCGGATCAGGGAAAATTCATGCAGGCGTTGCTGGGCCATTACAACACCCTCCTTGGCCATGGCTAAAAGTGCCTGCAGTTGCGCTTCCGTAATGTCCACCTCACGGCTTTCGATCACATCAATTACGGTGCCCAGGATCTCGCGGGCCTCGATGGCATCGGTCATCGCTTTGCCGATCCAGGATTCTGTATCAATAGCTTGTTCGTTTTGCATGGTGTTTTACTCCTCTTTTGGGTTGATTTGATGTCATGGCCGTGACATCATAACCATTACATATGGATCGCTCTCTGTCAATGATAAACTTTTTACAAATAATTGATTTTATAGTAAATTTATAAAGCTTTCTTTATTTAAAGCTATCTTTATTTCTTCATTGTTTTACTTCTTAATTTTCTCACTTAAAGACATTTTTCAGTTCGGGGAATCATAACCCACTGAAATAACAGCCGACATCACTTTAGGCTATATCGTTTATGATTGCGGATAATTATTTGGCCATGTTGATGGAATCGTGATATTCCTTTGACGGCCGACAGCCGGTACTTTTCGATAAGATTATCGCAAAGTCATTTTCTTCTATAATATCTACTATTTATTTTTAAGTAATCGATATCTATACATTAAATCGGATGTAACGATTCGTTACCTCTAAGGGCTTTCGCTAAAACTTGCAAAAAACGGCACCTTGACATCATACAGTGATGTTTTTTGCCATTTCTTTGACGTCGGCAACCTTCATGTTGTTGTCCTTGGCAAAGGAAGATATTGCCTGGTTCTTGGTCAGCTTGTCCCGGTAGATGGATGCCATCATGTGCCCATGAAATTTGGCCAATACGACATCGCGTTCAGCTTTCTCGCGTCCCTGCCGTTCCTTTCGGGCGATCTTTTCCATGGTGGCCGCCTTCAACTGTGCCTTTTTCGTTGCTTCTTCAAGTGATTTCATCGTCTTTGGCTCCTTGAGTTTCTTTTTGAAGGCTTTCTGGGCCTTCAGATAATCATCGAAAGCCTTCTCGGACTTCATGGCCCGGGCCGACCGCTCAACAGTGGATAGCTCTTTCTGGTTCAGAAATCGGTTGGCCGAGGACCGGTCACCGCCGAACCCGATTTTTTCGGCATCCTTTTTCATCTCGGCCATGATCAGCCGTTGCACCGCCGGTCCCCGCATCGTGACGAACACCTTTAAAACGTGCTTGCAGCATGCTCCGGTCAGTTTCGGATTGCGAATTTTTGGATAGCTGTACTCAAGCGGTTTCACGGCAAAACCGCCGATGGTTGCCAAGTATCGGTACCAGTATTGATGCCGGCCGCAATCACAATCGAAGGATATGCGGCCGTTGAGGATGCGTTGGGCAGCCTGATTAAATGGTAAGGTGCTGGTCAACCAGTCGCCCCATTCGTCCAACCTGACTATCACCTGGTGGTGCGTGTATTGGCTGCCAGGGCTGGCTGAAGTTTGAAAATGAAGTTTGACACCATCAGTGCTGTTAAAGATTCGGTAAAATCGAGCTGTCCGAAGGTCGGTCTTGCACCTCTCAATATCCACTGACTTGGACGCCTTAATCAGCTGGTCTATGCGGACACCACGCTTACCGGCGCCATACTTTTTTCGGGTGGCCTGTGCCTTTTTATCGAACTTTTTCAGATCATCAACGGTGAATGCGGTCCCATCACGGTTGACACCATAAAGAAGGTCCAACGGGGCACCTGACGCCAAATGCTTGCGCATCACTGCTGGCGTCAAGGTGCCGACCGCTGACCGCCGCTTCTCGGCCTTGGCCCGGCGGATTTTATTGAATAGCCGTTCAAAGGCCTTGAATTCCGATTGGGTTTGCCTTGCCATGGATTACTCCTGATCAGTCGGTCATCGGCTCGAGCGTTACCGGATCCAGGTGATTGCCACGCAAATGCCTTCTGGCCTTTACGAACGCGGCATGGGCAACACCTAACTTGTTTATGGCATCATCTAACATCACCGAGGATTCTTCAGCGCATTGGGCCTGCAATCGAATCCGGTCGATATCGGATTCGTCATCGCCAGTATCGGCGTTGATATGCCCTTGGACCAAATGAGATAAGGCTGCCAGCAAATAGCCATGGACATCATTCAGAAGGGGGCCAAGGGCCTCATCCTCCACGGGTAGCTCGTCATTTTGAATTTCTAACAGCGTGACGGCATCGGCTACTTGCCGGTATGCTTTTTTAGCGGATTGAGCTTGCAGGAGAAGCCGGTCTATAGGTGGCATCCCGTCTCCATTTTTTGAGGTGAAAAAGAATTTGTCGATCAGGCACCTCCACGCGGTGGACAGATCTCCCGATAACTTGGTCGGCGTCGGACCGCCCATGGCATCGAGTTCTCCAATGGTTAGTTCAAGAATTTCAACTATGTCGAGAAGTGTGTCTTTCATGTCTTAATTCCCTCAATTAATTGTTCTTTTATTATCTTCAGCGGCTTGGGCAGCAAAAGAGTCGTTGCCCTTTAAGCGCTCCTTGAGATCGGCAACATACTTGGTCCGTTCGGTCACGATCGTTTTTCGCTCTTGTTAGATTTCCGACAAAAGCTCCTGGCGTCTGGCGAGAATAGTGTCATCCGAAATGAGATCGCCATCATTCGGTTCCGGTTCAGTCGGTTGCTGCTTGCTGAGCATGATCTCCATTGGGCGGGGTAAATTGATTCCCAAACGCATGAACTCGATGGCCGCTCTTGTGATATCGATTTTTTCGTTGGCAAGCTGGTCAAACAGGCGATTGACCTCAGCGAGCTTTTCCAGGCCGCGGATTGCCGGCAGGATACGTTCAATGGCCCGTTGCATTTCGCTAACAAATTTGGCAGCTTCCAAGGCTTCGGCGGGGCCTTGGATCGGCTCCCAGTTGGCCGAAGATTTGGCAAGGGATTCCAACAGCTCAAAAAGTTGCAAGTGGAAAATAAGGGCCTTGGCATATATGTCCTGATATCGTTCGGCCACCTGTTCGTCTATCAGCATATCTCGGGTTTTAGAGTCAAAAACGTGCCTCATCCGTGCCTTCTCAGCACGCCATCCCCGCGTTGCTTTTTTGAATCCATGGGCGTTGGGGTTCATGCCATGTTTACGACCGAATTCCGTAGCTGAAGCGTAATCGCCGGCAATAAATTCGGTCTTGAGCGCACCCCAATCATGCCGCTGATTCTTGGGTTTATTTTTGGGTGCACTCTTGGATTTTTTCTGGGGTTTGTTTTTAAGCTTGGAGAGCACTTTTCTGAAATACGCCAATGACACTGGAGCACCGAGTTCCTTGGACCGCATGGCGCAGAAATCGGTTTGTGAAATCTTGTCGCCATCTGATTTCAGTTTCAGAAAAATGCGGGCCTCATCTTGATATTTTAATTTGTCCGACATTTTGACACCTCTTTGTTGTGGGCCGGCCGATCACCGGCACCGGCCCGGGTATTGTTTATCGCCGTCCGAAAAAATCTCGCAGGCGTCCTGTGACGGTGCTGCGTAGGATTTTTATGTTTGCATCTTCTCGCCCAAGGAATTTCAGAGAAACGTTTTTGGATGGCTGAGGCATCTGCCATCGGCAAATGGCGTCGATCAATTTGGGACTGGGAAGTACCGGCGTCATCAAATACAAAACGTCCAAGCGCTCAGGGTCGACCAGCTCCAGCTCAAAAACCGATCTGGTGGTGATCAACACCTGGACCTTACCGGTTTCGGCACGGGCCAAGATGCCATCACGAATATCGCCCGGGGTTTCCTCGGTCAGCACCGCCGTGGTGAGGCTTTTGTTGAGGGCCTTGGTAACGGTCTGGCAATACTCGGCCGACTCGCTGAGCGCCACGACAAGGCCACCGCCGGCCAGTCCTGTGAGGTCCCTGGCAATGGTTTCCGTTCGGGCTTTGTCGCTATAAAGCTTTTGCATTTTAGCATGATATGCGGCCCGCTTCCCGGCCATGACATCGGCTTCAGAGGCCTTTCCGGATGCGTTGGCGTATAGATCAGACATCGTTTGGTTCCGTGCTGTATTTTGTTTCGCAAGCGCCTCACGGCGTTTTTTGGCCCATGCGGGGGCCATCGGGCGGGAGGGTACTGCTGTTGTTTCGGGTGGCTGGTTACCGCTGGTCACATGAGGTGGTGTGGGTTGGCTGCCTGAAACCATGGGAAGGCCAAATTCAGATGACCGTAGCTGTTTGACGCTCTTTTCCAGGGAGGCCAGCCGAGAATTTATTTGGTCAAGGTTTTCGTAAATTTGTTGCAGGTTTGTTTCCATTTTTAAACACCTGATATTTTGAGTTATTTGAATGAGAAGTTCTTGTCCAGGTCCAGGCGGACATCCCTCGAAGTTTGCCGCATGGTTCGTTCAAGCATCACGTCCTCGTGCTCAACCTGTTCGGCGATGCTGCGCGATTCTTGGTTGGCAGCCATGATGGCACCCAAAAGCTTGGGTGCACGGTCCGCAATGCAGTTGAAACAAAGCGGTTTTTCAATGTCTGGGTAATCAAAAAACCACCACGGTGTTTCGGGTCTGTCAGTACGCCCGCAAATGGGGCATTTTTGGCTGTCGGTGTTTTCGTTTTTGGCTACGATAAGTTGGTATTTTCTCATTTTTTACCTCTTGATTTTTGTTGTGAATTATTACCCATAAGTTCGATCAATCTCACTCCGATTAAGCATGCGAGATGTTTCAATTTGCAGGTTCACCTCACACCGAACAAGGTGTCCGTCCTTGGTTTTTTCTTTGTCCAGTGGTTGCGTCATGCCGGCAATCAAACACGGTGTGTATAGGGCAGTGCGGCCAATGTTGATGGACACTGGGGCGGGCCTTCTGCCAAATTTGAGCCCGCCGGCATGGATTTCGAAGGGGGCCATTTCGTTCACGTTCGGTGATGCAAACTTCTCGAGATACCGCAATGCGTCCATAACCTCTTTCTTGGCGTCGGCCAGGGCATAAAGCTTGAGCACCAGGTTGAACACATGCGGGCGGTTGCCTTCCCATATCTGAGCCGACGAAAGAAGGGTCTTGCTTGTGGCGTCGGTTTTTTCTTGAATCAGGCCGCCAATTTTTTCGAATTTTCCACCGATGGTATCGTTTTCGAACGGGCTGTTCCAGTTGGCTTGCACCTCTTTGCTGGTACCCTCGCCGATCACACCGACCACACAGGTGTTGCCCTGCTTGATCCAGGCCTTTAGGTAGGGGCTGATATTCTTGTCGGCATTGCCAACAATCGTCACACCCCCTTGGTTCCAGATATATGTCATTTTTTTAGTCTCCTTCATTAAAACGGGATGTTTTCATCGTCATTTGGATCCAGGTAATATTCACTAAGGTCCTCACCCTCGGGTGTGACATGAGTACGCTTCCCATTTGATGGTTTTGAGTCCGATCTCTTTTTGGACGATGCCTCAACGTGGCCCTGTGAGCGTAGGTCAGCAGTTACCAGCTTGCGAACATGTTCCATTTCAGGTGGGCTCAAAAACATCAGATCGTAATATTTTGTCTCGCCGTTTTCCTCGCCTCTCTGTTGTGGCATCGCGATCCACAAACCGCCATTTTTACCATTCATTAAACGGCATCCCTTGACGGTCAGGCCGTGGTATCTCAAATCAAAGAATCCTTTGATGGCGCCGCGGTCGTATGGTTTAAAATTGAGTGCTGATACGGTCATCCCTCATCTCCGTTTGGGTTTTGGGGCCACCTGTCGCCCAAAGGAGTAAAAGCGACAGACGGCCCCGTATTCCGGGATGTCTAAGGTCCCGGGTTAACACTCACGAGCCGTGCCGTTTAACTCGCGAGTGGGAAGTGGTGAGGAGCACCCGGCGCAGGCCGTTGAACCGGGTGCCCCGATTGCCGTCGGCGGGGGTGACGGCAAAAGCAAAATCAGTTTTTCATTCTCGTCTGTGCACAGGGTTGAATAACTGAATAACTGAATAACGTCTCACTGTCTCAAAATTTTTTAACGCTTCAATATTATTGTGTTATTCAGTTATTCAGTTATTCAGTTTGTCAGTTCTATTAGTTCACCGCAGAACCCCACGGGGAAAACTGTGAATAACTGTTTTTCAGCCTGTTTTCTTGCCCGAATAACTGAATAACGTCTCAAGTGTCTCATGTTTTAATCCACTACACTGTATGCCTTGGAGTTATGTGGCCCAACTGAGTAAAATATCTGCCCTGCTTGTGAGGCATCGTTTTCATGGACCGCAGATACGGCCAATACTCTTCGGAGGCCATGATCCGAAACTCCTGATATGCTTTTAAATCCTTTAATAATGTCGAGTTGTTTGACATGCCCCTGGCGTCCCTGAAGGAACTGACGGACAAGATCTTCGATCTCTTCGTCGGTGAGTTTTCCCTTGGCCCCTGGTGTCCAATCCGGGACTTCAACGGCTTCTTCATGCTGAGTGACAATTCGGGTTCCACGCTCAATATGGAATGAAATTGGTTCATATAATCCGCGGACCTTCGCTCCTCGATCTGGATCCACGACTGTGGTAACGTCGATCCCATCTGGCGTACTCACAGCCTCGAAAAATATCAAAGCGTCAGTATCGCTCTGGATGTCGCCGACGCCTTCAAAAATTAGATTCCCGTCAGGTGATCGGTATTTGTTCGCATGTCCCAGCAGTACTATTGTTGCCCCGAGTGATATGAGTTGCCGCATCAGCTCGAAGAATGGTTTAACGGACCGTTTGTCCATCACATTCAGGAATTTTTTTAATGTATCGAAAAAAAGAATGGTGTCATCGAATCGCTGCTTTTCGACAACGGCTTGTCTGAGCGTTCCGATGATATCGTCAGGCCCTTTCCCATGGGTCAGGGGGTTAATCCAATGGAACTTGTCGCCGATCTCTTCAGCGCGTTCGAACATACGCTTATGGTCCGAAGCAGGGCTGTCACAATCCAGATATAGACATTTGACTCCATGGCATTTGATCACCCACGGTGCTACAAACTCGAACATTATTGCCGTCTTACCGCCGCCTGCTTTGGCGATAATAACAACTATCTGATTTTTTATGATTAAATTGGGAAGGTACCACTCCTCTTGTCCAAGCATGACGGTGTACTCCTTTTCAACTCTCAGCCCGGTCAAACATTTAAGGGCATTGTTCCGCCCATTGCATGGGGTGGGGCGCTTCTCGGGAGGAATGTAAGGCGGGCAGCCATCGATCATGACAGAAAGCCGTTCAGTCGCTTCTGTGGGGTCATCGAACCGGCTGATGAAGTCGTAGACGTCCTCTTTTGGGGAAAGGCCTGGCAAGATCAGCATTTTTAATTCAGCCACCATGCTATTTAACGACGTTGCCACCTTTGTCATATGGTTTTTGCCGGGATCATCATTGTCGGGGATGAGCACAACTTGTTTTCCGCTCAAATATCTCGAATAGCTATCTACCCATTTCCCAGCACCCATAGGACTTGTGGTTGAAGCGAATCCATGATTTCGAAGTATCTCAACGCACTTTTCCCCTTCGACCACCAAAACCAGGGGTGCCCCGATCACTTCAGGGAGACGATACAGAACCCGCTCAATGCCCTTGAGGTTCCAGATCCATTTGCCATCTTTCCCCCGCCGGCGTTGCCGGAAATCCTTCTTTTTGCCATTTTTGCCCGGTTCGATGCGGACCACCTGGAACAAGTCTCTGCCGTTGGCGTCAACATAATCAAAAGTGGCCGTGATTTGTCCCTTGGGTGTCTTGGCGTCGAAAATCCCGAAATCGCGGGCAATGCCATTGAGGATTTTTGTAAAATCTGAGGTGATGTGAAAGCCTTTGAACTTTCCGAAAAAATGAAAGATGTCGCCTTGGGCTCCGCATCCATGGCAAAACCATTGGCCCGTCTCGGAATCAAAGTTCAGACTTGGGTCCGTGTCATCATGGAAAGGACAGATGGCGCGATATTCGTGACCGTTTATTTTTTCGCACTTTGAAAGATACTTTTCGAAAAATGGGACAAAGCTGTTTGAGAAGTGTTCTACGATTTTCGCCTTCATGGCCCCCGCCCGGCTTGTTGTTATTCTTCCACAGACTCACGGACCCCGAACACTCGTTCGAAGGCGTCTGCCGGCCACCAAAGATAGCCGTTCGGCGCTTTGATCGGTTTGAACCCCTGGTAATGACCTTTTTTGCTGTGACTCCGATGGACAGTACGGGTTTTTACTCCAAGGGCTTCGGCAAACTCTGCTGTTCTAACGTATTTTTTTTGGGGTTCCATAACTGCCTCTACTTTTTGAGTGTTTTTGCATCGCATTGGTTGAAAGAGTTCGAATCTTGTTGATCTGTAACCATATTAGGATTTTTTGAAATCGTGTCAACTATTTGATATTATTATAAAAAAACTATAACAAATAGTTATAGTGGCAATGGAAGGTTTTGGAATTGTTCGTTATTTTTTCGGCGGGATGGCGGGTTGAATTGTGTGAAAGGTTATTGTGTACTGAAATTACAGGAAATAAATTTTAAAAAAAAATCTCGGAATACAAGTTTTTGTTATAATTTTTTTTTGGTGAGTGAGGTGGAATAGGATAGGTGGGTCGGGATGGACCCTTTTAAAATCTACGATTTTACCAATTTCAGTTCGGGTTCCTCGGCAAAAGGTTGAGGAATGCCGGCTTGCTCAAGTATCCATTTTTCGATTTTTTCATGCCATAGCCTTAACAGGTCCAGCGGCCGGCGCCGGTAATGTTTCTCGGCGATTACCGATGGCTTATGGCCCATTATCTGAGCGACGATACCAACTGGCACCTCAACCCACTCGGAAAGTGTACCAAATGACCGACGCAGCCCATGGACGGTCAGCCGATCAATTCCGGCCTTGGCAAGGCAAAGGTTGTGCGTTCGTCGAGGTTCCTCGATCCTTCCAGACTTGGCCTTGGGGCTCGAAAACACCCACTCATTTTGCCGCGGTAAGGGATTGAGCAGGGCGGACACATATGGTGTTAATGGGATGGTTCGCTCACCTTCGACCTTGTCATGGATGGTAAGGGATTGCCATTTAAAGTCGACATCGTCCCACCTTAAAGTTGCCAGCTCATTACGGCGAGCGCCGGTTAATAGCAATGTTTGAAGGTATGCCGATATGATGGGGTTTTTATAATCGCGGACGGCTTTGAACCATACCTTTAGCTGTTCACGTTGAAGGCAATCGTTTCGTGGTTCCTGTTTTGGGACATATTCGTTTTTAATTCGCGGGCTACAGGCATCCGGTGACGCCAGCCCCTTGTAATCAGGATGGACGTTGCACCAATTAATAAAGGTCCGAAGTAGGTTGAATGATAGGCGGGTACGGGCCGGATGTTTGGGCGATTCTTTTTTTAACCAGGATTCGATATTTTCGGGCGTCAATTCATTCAATTTCAAGGTCATCAACTGTGCCAGGGGGCCTGGTTTGATCTTTTTATTTTTACCACGCTTGGCATCTTGGCCACCTTTTTGCGAAAGGACCTGGTGGTCTCTGAGGTGGCGGGCGCTCCATTTACCTTTGCGGTCATCAATATATTCGTCCCAAGCCTCGGCAACGGTCACCTCCTGGCGGGTGGCTTCAGCCTGTTTTGCCACATGCTCGGCCAAACGCTTGATTTTTTCCTCTCTAGGGTCGATTCCTTGATCAAGCATTGCCTGCAGGCGTCGGGCTTCTTGGCGCGCTCCTGGCACTTCGGGGTCGTTGCTGTCAATGGCCCATGTTCTAACATCACCAATTTTGAGTCGTATCGTCGAACCAGAAAAAAGCCGACCTTGGAAAATATAGACTTTTGAGTTTTTCGTGGCCCTGACACCCAGGCCAGGCACTTCAGAGTCCCAAAGGAAAGTTTGTTTTGCACCTTCAGCAACTTGAAAATCTTGCACCCGACCGGCCGTCAGCTTAACACGGGCCATATTGCCCCCTTGATTTCATGATCCGAAGGTTATCGTGTAAGCACAATGTAAGCAAATTTCATCAATAATTGTCAAGATCTCTCAACATCTTTCAACATAAATAAAATGAGAATTAACCCATAAAATGTGATAATATAAAGATTTTATTGGTAATAATATTTTTTTTACCAACACTCTTCGACACCTTTCAACATACGTCACACTGCCAGTTTTGCGGACTCTGACTCCGTCAATCAAGGTTCGAATCCTTGTCCCTCAGCCAAAACGAAATCAAGGGGTTACAAATCAACGATTTGTGGCCCCTTTTTTTATATCCATTATCTTTACCCATCCAGTTTAATGCGCCTTCTTGTACGTCCTACGGTGGTGACGATTCCCCACGGGCGATTGTTTGCGTGCCTATTCATGATTATAGTGGTTGCATGGATTGTATGACAAACGATATGAATGGAGGGAGTATCATGCGTCTGCATAAAACAATAACAGTCGTTGCTGTTTTAATAACCATACTGGTGTCGGCCGCTTGCACGACAAATTATGGCCGTTTATCCGTCGCTTCCGAGGTCGCGCGGGATTTCCAAACCGGTGTTATTCAGCCGGATTTTCAGTACTACTATTCGGGAAGAGAAAACATCCCCTATGCCATCATCGGCATTGATCGTAAGTACAGCGTGCCGTCACGGTATTGGATCCCCATCCAACCTGATGCGGATCAGCTCCGGAAAATGAGCGGGAACATTTTTCAGAAGGTGCGGGTTGATCCTTATGGGGCTGTCATCATGGGCCCCGATGGGAAAAAGATTGGGGTCTGGTACTCGAATGTGTATAATTATACAGTACGCGTCGACCAACAAGCGCAAACCGTTCAAATCCTCTTTGCCAATCCGGAGAACGATGACCAGCCTATGTGGTAATGTGAAAAAGCCGATGAAATCGATCTTTTTTCTCAGCATCAACATGATTTCGTTCGTCCCTTATGCCTACGGCCTATTGAAGAGTTTTGCCGAGCAGGACCCCGCAATCGCTTCGGCATATCGCTGGCATCCTCCGCTGACCGATCCGGAACCCGTCGATGCGCTTGTTTCTAAAATCAAGGATCCCAACATTTTATGTCTGTCCTGTTATGTCTGGAACCGTAATCAGCACATGGCGGTGGCCCGGCATGTCAAGGCAAGCTACCCGGATTGTTTGGTGGTTTGCGGGGGGCCCCATGTCCCGGATCATGTCGCTGACTTTTTTTCACAGTTTCCCTTTGTGGATATTCTCGTTCACGGTGAGGGGGAAATCCCCTTTGCCATGCTCCTTCGTGAACTTTTGGTCCGAGAACCCGATTTTACCCGATTGAAAGGCATTTCGTTCAACCAGGCGGGCAATCCCGTGTTTACGCCAAAGGGGGAGCGCTTGGGCAAAACGCTGCCGGTTCCCAGTCCCTATCTGAACGGAAATCTGGATGCATTTCTCGGCGCAGATAACGGCAACCGCATCGCGTTGTGGGAAACCAACCGGGGATGCCCGTTTGGCTGCTGCTTTTGTGATTGGGGGGTGCGTACAAAAAACAAGGTTCGCCTGCATTCCATGCAAAGGGTGGCGCGGGAAATCGACACGATGGCGGCCAAAGGCGTCGAGGATATCTATGTCACCGACTCCAATTTCGGTTTTTTCAAGCGCGATTTGGACATCGCCACCCTGTTGGTCGACGCGCATAGCCGAACCGGATTTCCCAAACGGGTTCGGATACAATTTGCCAAGACATCCAATGCAACGGTATTTGCCATCAGCCGTTTATTGGTCGAAAACGACATGCTGTGGGGCACCACCTTGTCAATGCAAAGTGTGGATGAATCCGTCCTTGACGCGGTGGCCCGTCCGCATGTGGACATCAGCGTTTACGCACACCTGAAAAAACGATACCAGTACCATCATATCCCAACCTACACAGAACTTATTTTGGGGCTGCCGCGGGAGACCCGCGAGTCTTTTATCAACGGCATCAGCAGCCTTCTGGAAATTGGGATGCACGATGACATCCGTGTGTTCGAACTGGCACTGCTCCCCAATGCCCCATTGAGCCAACCCGCCATGCGGCGGCGCCACGGTCTAAAGACACGATTCAAACCGATCCGGTTGACCGATAAAGGTATCGAACGTGAATTCGTGGAGTTGGTGTTCGGCACAAATACGATGCCCTATGAAGACTGGGCATATTGCCTGCTATTTGCCGAAATGGTGCAGGCGTTGCATAATGGGGCCTATACGCGATTTATCGCCATCTACCTGCATCGCGAAGGGCTGCTTACCTATCGGCGGTTTTATGATGGGCTTCTAAAATATTTTCTGAATACTCCCCAAGGCGCCGGCGCAGCGTTTCAACGCTTAAAGACGCTCATCGATGATTACCATGCGGATCCGGACATGCCCCAGGTCAACCGAATCCTGACCCAGTCGGATATGCTAACCCTGCTGCGGGATTATCATCCGACCCGCAGAGGCTGGGCCTTGTGGGGCTGGTTATGGTTAAGTCTCTGTGAAGTCAGACAGTCGTTTTACCATTCGGTGGCTGAGTTTCTGTCAGGCATGGGGATTCCCATGTCTGAAACGCTTCAGGATCTTTTTCATTATCAGCAGGAAATCATGCTTACCCCCGATTACGATCCCAAGAAAGGCAAAATCGTTGACTGTGGATTCAACTGGCACAATTATTTTTTTGAAAATGCCGAGTTGTCATCGGGGAAAATAACGCTGACATACTCGGATACCCACATGGGGCCAGGCCATCAATATCCATTGAATCCCGAAGATCGGCGGGCCTTTGTATCCGCCGCGATTGGCTTTTCTTACCCTTACTCGAAATTCCGACATTTTTTTCACCAGCCGGATCAATCGACGATAATGGTGAAATGAAGATTGTGTGCTTGCCGTATTAACCCGTTTCGTTGACCGGCGCAAACAATCGCTTGATGGACTAGTTTGATATCAATATGCTGAAATTATAGTATAATATAACTTTTCCCGGGTCTTAACAGGGTAGTAACGGTCCTTTACCCCGAAAAATATCATTAATGGTAATTATGCATAATTGAATATAGAAATATTTATTTGAATACTACTTGTTGGATTTGGGAGAAAAACCGACCTAATAGATTTCGGGAAAAACAAAAAAACGATGTTATATTAAAATCTTAAGCGTGTGGTTGAATATCTCGAATTTTCATCAAACGGAATGTATTACTTCTGAGGAAAGAGAAAAGTTCTTGACAGGGGTGCCGGCCATTGGTAGAAAATCCATAAATTATTAGGTTTATATGTATTAAGCGAATTTTTTTTCTACTATTTAAGGGAGTTGACAAGCGAGTCAATTGCTCTTTTTTAGAAAGACCACCGAATTACCCAACGATTTTATCGTTCCAGGGTATCCTACCTTCGCTATTATCCTGGAGCTGTAAAATAAATTTCCATGCAAAGGAGGTGGTGAAAAAGCAGTTCGCAGTACCTGTTGTACAAGATGAAAATTAGCAGAATTATTAGGTTATTAGGTTGCAGTAAAGAAGTCCTGATTAATTTCGTTAAGGAGGAAATTAAGATGAAAAAACTGTTTATTATCTTTGCCGTATTGTGCCTTGCCGCTCCGGTAATGGCAGCCGAGTGGGATTTTTATGGTAGTGCTCGTATGACAACCTTCCGCGTTGATGTTGATGAGGATGTGCCGGGTCAAGACAGTGACACGGATACCACATGGACACAGCAGGGCAACAGCCGTATCGGCGCTACCGTCAAGTTTAATGATCAGATCGGTGGCGCGTTCGAGATGAGCGATAGCTTCGGCAAACGTAAACTTTATGGTACCTATAGTTTCGGCGGCAGCGAATTGCTGCTTGGCCAGACCTACACCCCTACCAGCACCCAGTTCTACTCGAACAGTGTATATGCTGATGACGGCGACCTGCTGGGCTTTGGTCAGTTCTACGTTGGCCGTCTACCGATGATCCAGTGGTCCATTGCCGGATTCAAACTGGCCTTTATTCAGCCGAATGTGGTCGATTACGAGCTTACTGCTGAATCGGTTGTAGCTGATACGACGACAGGCGTAGTTACCACCACGGCTGCCACAAATTATGATACGGACGTAGACCTGCCAAAGATCGAAATTGGTTACAAGTTTAAAACCGATATGTTCTTTGCTGAAGCCGCTGCAGGTTATCAGACCTATTCCCTGGATGGCGGAGCCTACGAATACGACATTGATTCTTATGTAGTGGAAATCGGTGGCGGATTAACATTGGGTCCGGTTTTCTTCAACCTGGCCGGCCATATGGGGCAGAACCTGGGCAACTATGGCATTTACAATGCTCGGGGTGGATTTGATAACGAAGCCGACCTCATTGCCGGTAGAAGCGACACCAATGACGTGGACGGATTGGGTTACTTGGCTGTTTTGGGATTCAATATTTCCGAAATGTTCACTGTCGAAGTCGGTTACGGGCATGAAGAGAGCGAAATCGACAATTCCAACAATACCGAAGAAGGCGACCAATACTACCTGAACTGCCAAGTTAACATCGCTCCCAACTTCTTTATCGTTCCGGAAATTGGCATGATTACCACATCTGACGATGTTACCACGACTGAGCCCGAAACCTTCTACTGGGGCGCCAAATGGCAGATCAACTTCTAGTCATTTGCTAACGTAGATAGAAGACGATAGAAATATTCTGATAAAAACCCGGGGCGATTGCCCCGGGTTTTTTTGTCGGTAGATGGGATCTGCTGGCATGGCTTAACAAAATGCGGTTTTCCACAAAGCTCAATTTGGTTAGATTCTATATATAAATCGATAAGATACAATTGTTTGCGCGATGCTGCCAAGCTGAAACAGATGTCATCCCCGATTCTTAGCTGTGCGGTATAGGAAACCAGCGGCCGGCGCTTCATCCTTCATCATAGGACGAGCAAAAAAAACAGCCCCTTATTGAAGTGATTTGAGTTGGGGGCTGTTTAAATAATTTATGAAATCAGTCCGCTTAACGTCAAATTTTATTGTGCATAAAGGTCAAAAGCGATGATTCTGCTCGCTGCATCGGTCAGTATCATTGATCCTTCTTTGGCGATGACAGCAACAACCAGCTCATCCATTCCATCATTATCGACGTCACCTAAGACAAAATCACTGGCGCGTCCATCGAATTCTTGAGTCTTCCATTTAGACTCGAGAGACAAGCCGTTCCACTCTTTGCATTCAATTACCGCCTTGCTAAATTTCCTGAAATTTTTAAGCATATTTCTGGCGAGTTCTTTGTGAAAAGCAACGAGAACCTCCGGCTTCCCGTTTCGGTCAGTGTCTGCAATCTGTACCCTCAAAGGGAAAAATTGCTTATTGTCGTGTCCTGGTTCCACTTTTGGGAGACTAAAGTAAGCCATATTCCCGCCGGTCCGCTCGGAATCCTCCCAAATTTGGTCTCCTGTGGCGTTGTATATCCGTAAATGATCCGACTCAGAGTAAGCGATCATCATGCTTTGCCCGGATTCCGTAACATCGCCATAATTCGCACCGATCAGGTTGGCTTTGTTACCTTTTAGCATTTGGACGGCAGGAACCAGATCATTCCCTTGCCATCGCATTTCCTGAATCGGGTTGTAGAAAATTGAATCTTCGGCAGAGCGCATCCGTTGCCCCATTAAAATAATGCCTCGATCCACGGTTTTTGCCACGCGATAGAACCAGTTCGTCCTGCCGTGGATGGTTTTATAGTCTGTCCCATCGAATTCCATTACAAAGGAATCCACATTGGCTTTTTTGGCACCCAAACTCGAGACATAAATTTCGGGGGTGCCATTTCCATTGATATCAGCCGCATCAACGCCAACATAAAAGCTAGTGCGAGTCTCTGCAGTTTCAGCGACCTTTATCAACCGGCCTTTTTCCAAACGGTAAATGGAGAGGCTTTTGTCGGAGGCGATTACGGTCTCCTGGCGTCCGTCATTGTCCACATCGGCAATGGCAAGGCCATTGATCAGCGCCTTGAAACTGCGACTTTTCCAGTATGTAGGCGTGCTATCATTTGTGCTCGCCGCAGGCGTGGCGGCCTTGAATGCCGGATTTGGTGGCTGTTGAGGTTCAGCCGCGGGCTGAACTGTCGTTTGAGTCGGCGTTGCCCGTGCACCTTTTGACTGCAACAGTTTTTCAGGATGCATGCGCGGATCGACAACCGGTGCTGGCTGAACCGGTGTTGACGGGGCGCTTTTTACAGACGGTGCGGCCACGGTGGCGCGCTGAGGCGCACTGCGGCCGAAAACCGTTTCATTGATATTGGCGGCAAACTGGTTGATTTGGGGAATGACGTCGCCCATCCCACGGGTTTGTGCAAAAAATGGTAATAGTGATTGCTGGCCGCTTACATCCATCATTTTGGCATCAATGCTCACACTTTCGCCAAACATGGTAATACTGCCGAACAGCACATAATCGGCTTTAAGCTTGCCGCCGACCTGCAGGGCACGGTTTTCTCCTTCGAGCCCCTCCTCAACCGATGCCAAGGCCGATCGGGTTTCAGGTTTGCTGATCACTTGGACCTGGTCCCTGTATGCAATGCGTGAGCTCAGCATGTCCATGATGCCTTCCTGGAGGAAGGTCAAATCTTTTTCAGCGTGCATCTCAAAGGGAATGATGGCCACCCGGGTCGGCGCTGCCAGCGCTGGAACGGTGTTGCAGAAAATCAGCAGAGCAAAAAGCATAAATATGGTCTTATGGGACAGGCTGCAAGGATGCTTTTTCAATGGGTGCTCCTGTATATGTGTGGAAATTACAAATTACAATATCCAAATTACAAATAAATTCCAATTTACAATATCGAAATTTCAAACCAGAAAGATTTACAGTAACTATTTGGATATTGTGATTTATCATTCTTTATTAAGCGTTATGCCCATAATCCAACAGTTAACCCAATTTATTTCGCAAAATTTCATTGACCACCTTCGGGTTGGCCTTGCCCTTGGTGGCTTTCATGACCTGGCCGACGAAAAAGCCCATCAGCTTTTTCTGACCGCCACGATAGCGGCCGACTTCATCGGGATGATCGGCTATGATGGCATCCACAATGGGGTCGATGGCCGATGTGTCGGAAACCTGCACCAGCCCTTTTTCTTCTACAATCACCTTGGCGGATTTGCCGGTCTCGGCCATGGTTTCGAAAACGGTCTTGGCAATTTTCCCGCTGATCACATCGTCGCCGAGCAGTTTCAAAAGCCCTGCCAGGTCATCCGGAGAAACCGGTGATTGATCGATGTCCAGGCCTTTGGCATTGAGCAGTCCCAGCAGATCGCCCATGATCCAGTTGGCCACGGTCTTGGGTTGATCAAAGGCGGACAGGCAGGCCTCGAAATAGTCGGAAAGCTCTCGGCTGCCGGTCAAAACTGTTGCATCGGCCGAGGGTAGTTCATAATCACTGATATACCGGGCTTTGCGTTGGGCCGGCAATTCAGGCATGTCCGAACGCATGCGCTCGATCCACGCGTCGTCGATGACCAGCGGCAAAAGGTCTGGATCGGGAAAATAGCGGTAGTCGTGGGCGTCCTCCTTGCCCCGCATGGATACGGTCTGACCTTTGTCCGGCTGCCACAGACGCGTTTCCTGAACCACCTGGCCGCCGTCGAGCAGCAGTTCCTTTTGGCGGGCGATTTCGTAGTACAGTGCCTTTTCCACATGCTTGAACGAATTAAGATTTTTTACTTCGGTGCGCGTTCCAAATGTGGTTGATCCCAAAGGCATAATGGAAACATTGGCATCGCAGCGAAAACTACCTTCTTCCATGTTTCCGTCACTAATATCCAGGTAGCGCAAAATGGTCCGTAGTTGACGCAGATATTCGCCGGCCACTTCAGGGCTGCGGATATCCGGCTCACTGACAATTTCCATTAGCGGGGTGCCGGTGCGGTTCAAGTCCACACGGCTGATGGGGCGGTCCGGGTCGTGGATCAGTTTACCAGCATCTTCTTCCATGTGAATGCGGGTGATGCCAATGCGCTGGGTTTGGCCGCCGGTTTCAATGTCAAGATAACCGCCTGTGGCAATGGGCAGTTCGTATTGGGAAATCTGATAGCCTTTGGGCAAATCGGGGTAAAAGTAATTTTTTCGGGCAAACCGGCTTTCCGGCTGGACCGTGCAGTTGGTTGCCAGGGCCATTTTGATGGTGTAGTCCACCACCTTTTTATTCAGAACCGGCAGTACGCCGGGCATCCCCAGGCATACCGGACAGGTATGGGTATTGGGAGGCGCGCCGAATGCCGTTGAACAGCTGCAAAAAATTTTGGTTTTGGTTTTCAGTTGCGCATGCACTTCAAGGCCGATAACGGGGGTGAATTCCATCTGTCATCTTCCATATCGCCATTAGACGGGTTTTTTAATGGAATGCGTTTTCACTTTCCATCGGGGTTGTCTATTACTCGGCAAAGGTAGCTTCATAAAAATCTCCTTTAGCCTATCCATTTTTACTATAAACGCAAGCAATATCACCAACCGTAGGGATTGTAAAGGTGGGCATCTGCCAGCTTAAGGTAACCGCATGGGGACTTATCCTATTAATGCGGTTACCCTGTTACCGACCAGTCAGGCCATTGCACTTCACAAGGTGATGCGCTATGATAAATATCTTCCGTTCAAACGCCGTTAGAGGATCTAAGAGCCTGTTTGGTAAATCCGTCTAAGGCCCGCTAACGGCGTTGGAAAGTGTCTCAAAATGCTCACATATTACATATATGCTCCGCTTTTGAGCCACTTTCCGCCTTGTTATCGGGCCTGATCCAGACTTCTCAAACAGGCTCTAAGCCAATGGGGGCAAACCGACGCATGACGCCACGCCTCCATTATACTTGTTTGCGCCACCTTCGTTCAACTTCATCATTACTCGTAAGGAGGACTGGAATGGCTGATTCTGTCATCGTTGCCACGCTGGACAATCACATCGCTGAAATTTCGCTCAACCGACCGGATAGTCTCAACACCTTTACATTGGACCTGGCCTCGGAATTAAACCGCGCATTGCTTGAGTTGGACGCTGATTCGGCGGTGCGGGTCATCATTGTCAAGGGGGCTGGTAAGGCCTTTTGCGCGGGAATCGACGTGGGTGATTTTTTTGATAAGAGTACCATGGAATATCGGGAATGGATCGAGTGTATGGAAACCCCTTTGGTAACCATCAGCCGGTTAAAAAAGCCGGTCATTGCCCAGGTGCACGGCGTGGCTGCGGCCAATGGTGCGGGCTTGGTGGCTGCCGCAGACTTGGCTGTGATGGCCGAGAATGCAAAAATGGGGTTGACGGCCATTAACGTGGGGCTCAATTGCGTGGGGCCGGTGATTCCGGTATCCAGGTCGGTGGGGCGTAAACGCGCCATGGAACTTTTGCTCTACGGTGAGTTGATCAAGGCACCCATGGCACTTGAAATGGGGCTGATCAACAAAATTGTTGCGGCTGACGATCTGGAGGCTGAAACCCGCCACTGGGCATCAATTTTGGCCGCCAAAAGCCCCGTTGCCGTCCAGATTGCAAAATCGGCTTTTTATGCGGCGGCTGATCTGGAATACGAGAAAGCCTTTGCCCACATGAATGAAGCGTTTGCGCGGCTTTGTTCCACTGCCGATGCAAAGGAGGGGGTCTCGGCATTTTTGGAAAAGCGCAAGCCGCAGTGGCAGGAAAAATGACCATAAGGAGATTTGCAAATGATAAAAGTGCTGATTCGACGAAAGGTACCTGATGATCAACACGATGCGTTGATCGCGCTGATCAATCAGCTGCGGTCGGCCATTATTGGCCAGACCGGCTATCTGTCCAGTGAAACGCTGAAACGCATCGATGCACCCGGTGAGATTCTGGTGATTTCCAAGTGGCAATCCCATTTTTACTGGAATGCGTGGTACGAGAGCGATGCGCGCACCCAGATTCAGGAAAAAATCGATCAGCTACAGAATTCCCAGACTCAATATGAGATCTATGAATACGAGTAGCCGTCGCCCTTTAACTTTCAGTATTTGATGAACTCGTAAACAGTCGCCGTCCGTATTTGATGCCAGCAGTGCTGCTGGAAGACCAGCCGCTTTGTGGTGCACAGTGGGGTGATGCAGGAATTGATCGGATTGCTTGAGAATCGCAAAACTATTGCCCTGGAATGCAATTTCTTTTAAAAACAGTTCTATTATAAGTTGTCTTGACTCAAGTAACCTGTGATTTGAGCTGTAAAAGGACCCTAAATTAAGCGATCAGCCGTTTGATTGGAAAGTTTGGCATCAAAAATAATGACAGTAACTTACGATGTTGAAATGAAAGTGCCGTTCCACGATCTGGACCCCATGCAGGTGGTCTGGCACGGAAATTACTTTAAATACTTTGACGTGGCCCGTTTCGGTTTGTTCAGCTCGGTGGGGATTGATCTGTACAAGTACATGACGGACCGCCAGTTGGTGTTTCCCTTAACGCGGTCATCCATCAAGCATATCTTGCCGCTCAGGTTTGAAGATCGGTTTATCTGTCGTGCCACGGTGACCGAGGCGCGCTACAAAATTACCATGAATTTCGATATCATTCGTCCGGAAAACGGTGAGATCTGCACCCGGGGCACCGGAGAACAGGTGGCCGTCAAACTGCCGGACATGGCTCTGGAGTTCGAGATCCCGGCGGAAATCACCCGGGCCCTGGGATTCTGACATGCAAGCACACCTTGCCGCGGCGCTTGTGGCCGGTAGTGAGCGGGTGGCTGCCTGGGCTGATCTACTGGATGAGATCAATGTTTTTCCCGTAGCCGATGGGGATACGGGGCGCAACCTGAAAATCAGCCTGGCCCCGCTGATCAGTGCCGATGGGTCGACGGCCAATTGGTGCCGGCAGCTGGTTTCGGTGGCCACCGGCAACTCGGGCAATATCTGCGCCGCCTTTTTATCCGGGTTTTTGCCGGCCGTTGACGACGGTCCACTTGGCCCGGCGATTTCAAAGGGAAGGGCAGCCGCCTGGAGCGCTGTGGCCGATCCCAAGCCTGGAACCATGCTGACCCTTTTCGACGTACTGGACGATGCGCTGCGCGTTTGGCCGGCAACACCGCAAAAGGATGATGGTGATCGGGTGGTCGACATCCTTGACCTGGCCGTGCGATCAACGCCGGAACAATTGCCGACGCTGAAGGCGGCCGGGGTGGTCGATGCCGGCGCCCTGGGGATGTTCATTTTTTTTGAGGGTTTTTTTCGACGCTTGCTGGCCGATGAAGCGCGGCTGGTAACGGTTACCGGCCGTTTCAACGGATTGTTGCAGGTGGCGTTTGACAACAAAACCGATGGGCCTTGCGGCTATTGCGTGAACACGATCCTGACCCCATTATCGGATTTCGCGGCCGGTGATATTACCGCCGAGCTAGGCGAAAGTGTGGTTACGGTTGCCGATGGCAACCGTTTGCGTGTTCATCTGCACACCACTGATCAGGCGCGCACCCGGGATCGGTTGGCATGCCTGGGGCAGGTGGTGGCATGGCAGGCCGACCCGCTGGCCGCTGATATACCGCTTGGCCAGGGGGCGGGGCAAAACCAACCCGTTCGGGTGATGACCGATGCGGCCGGATCATTGAATCGCAGCCAGGCCAAGGCCCTGGGTGCCATTTTACTCGACAGCTATCTGATTGTGGATGGCGCAAGGATTCCGGAAACCCTTGCCGACCCCAGCCGGCTGTACGCGGCCATGAACGCCGGTAGGCCGGTTTCCACAGCCCAAGCCTCGGTGTATGGGCGGTGCCAGGCCTATGAGAGCGCCCTGGCAAGATACGACCACGTTTTATATCTGGCCGTTGGATCGGTGTATACCGGCAATGTCGCCACGGCCGGCAGGTGGCGGGAAACCTGTGACCAGCCCGACCGTTTCGCGATAATGGATACCGGGGCGGCGTCGGGACGATTGGGCCTGATTGTCCGCCTGGTGGCTGAATATGCCCGCTCGGCGGATTCCATGGCTCCGGTCAAGGGCTTTGCCGCAACAGCCATTCAGGCCTGCGGGGAATTATTGTTTTTGGATCAACTCAAATTTCTGGTCGCTGGGGGCCGGCTTTCCCGTTCTAAAGGCTTTATTGGAAATTTATTGGGTATCAAGCCGATTATTTCGCCTCGGCCCGAAGGGGCGGTCAAGGTCGGCAGTGTACACCAGGCTTCCCAGCAGGTGGGATTTGCCCTGGATTACTTGAAAAAGCGATTTTCCCGGACGGATCACCCGACCTTTTTGCTGCAGTACACCGATAACCAAACGCGGGTCACGGAAAAGATCCGGCCGGCCTTTGAAAATCAGTTTCCCCATGCACGAATCATGGTTGCCCCCCTTTCCCTGACCACTGGTGCACACACTGGCCCGGGAACATGGGGCGTGGCGTTTTGTCCGGATCTGTCCGGTTAATAAAATTGTCATGAAAGATCAACTCATAGCGGAGTGATTATTATGCAAGTTTTTCGACCCTTCGTCGTCCTGACTCTGGCCATCGGCCTGCTGGCTCTGTCCGGCTGTGCCTATGTGAACACCAAGACGCCCCTGGATGTGGATCTTGATCAAACCACCCTGGGACAAAAGTCCGGCGTGGCCGAGGCCCGCAGCATATTGTGGATGGTTGCCTGGGGCGATGCCAGCTATGCCACGGCTGCCAAAAACGGGGGCATCACCACCATGCGACACGCGGATCAGGAAGTGTTCACCGTCTTGTTTGGCCTTTATTCACGCTACCGGGTGGTGGTTTATGGCGACTGATAGCCCGGCTTTCGTCACCCGGCGATGGACCGTGATGCTCGTGGCCATGATGCTGATCGGTTGTTTGACCGGCTGTGGTACGGGGCCCTTGATCGGCATGGTGTACACCAACGTGAAACTGCCGCTCACCGAGGATCTGAACGCCACGCCGGTGCCGGACACACCACCGGATACGGATCGTGTCGTCGAGATCAAGGAGCCTATTAGCGGGGCCGGTATGTACGCTCGGGTGAGTGTCAATGCCATCGGCGAAATTGCGCTCCAGAACGGTGTGGAAACGCTTTATTTTGCCGATCAGGAGGTTTTCAGCATCCTGGGGGTCTGGAAAACCCATCGGGTCTACCTTTACGGTGATCCGCCCAGCCGCCCCCCGCCATCTGACGTTGACGTGCCGGCCCAATGAATCGATCTTCCGCTGTTCGTTTCGCGGTGATCATTCCCACGTACAACCACGGATCACGTATCACTGATGTCGTGCGGGAGGCGCGGATGCTGGGATGGCCCATATTTGTCGTTGATGACGGTTCCACCGATACCACCGCCCGTATGCTGGACGATCTTGACGGCATCCATCTGCTTTGCCATCCGGCTAACCAGGGCAAAGGGGCGGCCTTGATCACCGGCATGCGGGCGGCGGCCGACATGGCCGATTATGCCATTACCATGGATGCTGACGGGCAGCATGATCCGGCTGATGCGCGGCGTTTGATGGCGGCGATCGGTGACCACCGGCGGGCCATTGTGGTTGGCCGGCGGCAAATGGATGACGCACCGTGGACCAGCCGCAAAGGACGGGCCTTTTCCAATTTTTGGGTATGGGCCGCAGGTGGCGGGCGACTGATGGATTCCCAGAGCGGTTTTCGTATTTATCCGATTTCAGAAACCCTGGGCCTGAAGGTCGCAGCCCGGCGCTACCAGTTTGAAGTGGAGGTGCTGGTCCGAGCCGCCTGGCAGGGGATCCCCATCGTGGAGGCACCCATCTCCGCCGCATACGGATCAACATTGCCCCGGATTTCTCACTTTAGGCCCTTTATCGACTTTCTGCGTAATTCTAAAACATTCAGCCGCCTGATCATCAAACGGGTGTTCACCCCGGCCTTGTGGTCACCGGGCATGCAAAACCGCCGTCTGCACTGATCCTTATGAGAACCATTTTTTATCGTATCCTCACCGTATTGACACGATGCCTGGGACTGTGGTTTTTCAGCCTGATCGCCGGTGGCATCGCCACCGGCTATTTTCTCTTTTTTCCCCGACGGGTCGGCGTGGGCCTGCGCTTTTATCAGACCCTTTTTCCCCACAGACACTGGTTTTACCATCTGTGGTGCACGTTTCGGCAGTTTATTGATTTTACTCACGTATTCCGGGATCGATTGGTGCTGGGCGACGATGGGGCGTTGACCAGTGACTTTGACGGATGGGAAAGGTTGCGGGACGCCATGGGAGGCAGTGGCGGCATTCTGCTCATGTCCCACATGGGCAATTGGGAGGTGGCGGCAAGGCTCCTGAAAAAGACGCTGCCGGAGCTGAGATTGTTGCTTTATATGGGCGTCAAACAAAAAGAGCAGATCGAAAATCTTCAAAAAGAGGCAGTTCGCCAGAGTAATATTCGGATTCAAGGCGTGGACGCATCCGGCGGGTCGGCACTGGACATTGTCGAGGGAATCCATTTTTTACGCAGCGGGGGGCTGGTTTCGCTCACCGGCGATCGTATCTGGCAGGCCGATCAGCGGACGCTGCCCGTACGATTCTTGGGCCAACAGATCCGGTTGCCGGCTGCACCCTATGTGCTCTCCATGACATCCGGGGCACCCTTATTTGTCTTTTTCGCCCTGCGAACCGGGCCGAGCCATTATCATTTCTCGGCCTCCCCCCCCATTGTTGTATCGCCTGCCGATCGCAGCGACCGGGACGCGGCCATGAACCGGGCCGCCCAGCAGTACGCCGACCTGCTGGAAACGGCGGTGCGCAACTATCCGTTTCAATGGCACCATTTTGAACCCTTTTTGGACGAACACTAAATATATTCGCTATGGCTTTGAAATCTGGACTGTTTTATAGTAGAAAACGGTTTTACTGATTTTGAGCACAGGATATTATACGAATGACAAAAGATGAGATAGAAAAGAAAATCATCCATATTTTCGAAGATCAGTTCGAGATCCAAGATCCGAAAACAGACGATGATTTGCGTGAAGTGTACGAGTTTGACAGTATCGATGCCATCGAACTGCTAAGGGAAATCGAGCTTCTATTAGGGGTTCAGCTGACGCGCGACGAGAAAAAGGCCGCCATGGATATCCGTACCATTGACGATATCGTTAAATATGTGATGGCCATGGACAAAAATCATTGCAAGAATTGACAATTTTTTAGCCGCTCTTACGATCAATCCCATGCCAAATACGGCTTTACCAAAACAATCGATAAATGGTAGTGCTGGTGATAACCAAATTATTTCATATGTATTGTGGTGCATAAGACTATGCCGCGACGAGTAGTTATTACCGGTGTGTCGGCCATCACCCCGATCGGTAACACCCGGTCTGAGATTATCAGGCATCTGACCGAAGGTCGTTCCGGCGTCATGCCCATGCGCGACGACGAGCTTCTGGTGGAGCATATCCACTGCAAGGTGTTTGGTACGGTGGCAGAGCCACCGGTGTTTGAGTTTGCCCGGCGGGACCGTAAAACCATGGGGCCGGTTTCCTATTATGCCTGTCAGGTGGCCAAGGATGTGCTTGCCGAATCGGGGCTTTCCGATGAATTCATTCGTAGCGGCCGGCTTGGCGTGGCCTTTGGATCGACCCACGGCAGCCCGACGGTGCAGCGGGATATCTATCGCACCTTTTTTAGTGATGAAGCCACGAAACTGAACAATGTGGGGGCGGTGGATTACCTCAAATCCATGGTCCACACCACCGCGGTCAACATCACCAAGATGTTTGGGATCAGGGGCCGGGTGATCAGTTCCTCCACGGCCTGCACCACGTCGAGTCAGTCCATCGGGTTTGGATACGAGGCCGTGAAGTATGGGCTCCAGGACGCCATGCTGTGCGGCGGGGCCGACGAATATGATACCACCACTGTGGCCGTGTTTGACAACCTGTTGGCCTGCTCAACCGATTTCAACGATACCCCGCATCTTACCCCACGGCCTTTTGACAGGCGGCGCGACGGCCTGGTGGTGGGGGAGGGCGCCGGCGCCGTATTGCTTGAAGACCTGGACATGGCCCGTAAGCGGGGCGCCCCCATTCTGGGCGAAGTGATCGGTTTCTCCTGCTATAACAACGGCGGTGATTTGATCCTGCCCAATCGCGACGGGATTACCCTGGCCATCGAGGCGGGGCTGGAAAATGCCCAGATCCAGGCCCAGGATGTGGACTGGATCAGTGCCCACGCCACGGCCACCAAAATGGGCGATGTCATCGAAGCCCAGGCCATTGGGACGGTTTACGGTGATCGGCCATGGATCACGGGGCTGAAAAGTTACATGGGGCATACCATGGGCTCGTGCGGAGCCATCGAAACCTTTATCGCCCTGATTCAGATGGCCGAAGGGTTCATCGCGCCCACACTCAACCTTGAGGAGGTAGACCCGCGCTGTGCCATGCTGAAGCATGCGACCCAGCTGGTTGAGGTGCCCGTTGAAACCGTCTCGGTGCAGAATTTTGCATTCGGTGGCGTCAATACCTGTCTGTTTATTAAAAAATTCAGCGATTAGCGGCAACGTAAAACCCACGGTGGCGGTTCGCCAATCGCTTGATAATCAATCGATATGATCATGAACTCCGCTCCACATCTCAAGTGGCTCCAATTCTTCAAGGACGTCGTGATCACCGTGACCTTGTGGGCCTTTGAAACGATCGGGTTCGTGATCCTGTTCGCCCCGTTTTATTGCCTGGCCTGGATTTTTTCCCGGGATGTGGCCCGGTCCTTTCAGCGGCTGAACTCCGGTTTTTACCGGTGGTTTTTTGCCCTTGTGCGCGCATTGGTGCCGGCCTGTCGGTGGCAGATTGACGATGCTGTCAAGGCCATCCGTGGGTCGGTGGTTGTCGCCAATCATATTTCCTATTTGGATCCGATTCTGCTGTTCTCTCTTTTCCCGCGTCATACGACAATTGCCAAACGACGTCTGTTTCATATCCCCATTTTTGGTTGGATGCTGCGGCTTTCCGGCTATCTGCCGTCATCGTCGGATCGGTTACTGGCTGACCTGGTGTTGTTACGCATCGAACAACTGCCGACGCTTCTGGACGATGGAGGAAATCTGGTGGTGTTTCCCGAAGGCACCCGAAGCCGGGATGGACGTATCGGTTCGTTCAACACGGGGCCGTTTAAAATTGCCAGGCTGTGCAACGCCCCGATTGATGTGCTATATTTAGAAGGCACCGCGCGTCTTTTCAAGCCGGGCCGGTTTCTGTTTGATACCGGATCACCCAACACCATTTACGCCAGACACCTGGCGCGCCTCGAACCCTGCTATGATGATCCTGATTTTTCCTTACGGGCGTTGATGGCCAAGGTGAAGAATATACTGGAAATGCGTCAAAGCAATCAATGACGGATTCGTCGGCCAGATTTCCAAGAGACGAGTTAACGAAAATCATTTATACTATTTTTCAGTATTTCATTTTTTCAATAAAAAACTTTTTCCGCGTTTTTTTTCGACCAGCTAAATAATGAATGTTTTTGATGAGGTCACCTACTCTTGCGTGGCCTTGAATCGTTTTTTATTTGGAGCGTGAATGAAGATTTTACTGTTTTCCATGCCGGATGTGGCGCCGGTTATCATGCACGAGTCGGCATTTCACATGCCCAGCCTTGGGATTGCCAGTATCGGTGGCAACATCGATGAGGGTCACGATGTGTATGTCGTCGATCTGATCCGCCAACGCCGAGGAATTAAAAAACACCTGGTACGCCGGCTGACCGCCATTCAGCCCGATCTGGTCGGGCTGTCGACCATGACCTGGCAATATCCCACTTGCGTCAGGATCATCCGGCTGATCAAGACGGTCCTGCCCAAGGCACGTATTGCCATCGGCGGCTACCACGCCACACTCATGGCCGAGGAGATTGCCGAATCACAGGAGGCCCGAGACATTGACTTCATGGTTCGGGGAGAGGGCGAAGAATCCTTCCGGCGGTTGGTCAACGCCCTTTGCGGGGAAGATCGACTGGCGGATATTCCCTCCCTGTCCTACAAGGATGGTGGACGCTTTGTACACAATCCCAAGGGCGAACTGCTGGATTTGTCACGGCTGAAATTGCCCATCCGCGATGAGCGCCGCCTTACCTGGGGCTACCACATCATGAACCAACACATAGAAGTGATGGAAACGTCCCGGGGCTGCACCCGGAATTGCAATTTTTGCAGCATCCGGCATATGTACGGCAGGGCTTTCCGGCCTTTTCCCATCGCGCGCATCCTGGCCGACATCGATGACATCTACTACAATTGCAAGGCGCGCTGGATCTTCGTTTCCGATGATAATCTGGTGCTGGACACTGACCGGGTGATAAGGATGTGCGATGCCATTATCGCCAAGGGATATCGAAATCTGAATTTGGTGGTGCAGGCCGATTGCGTGACCATCTCCCGCAATGAGCCGATGGTAGCCAAAATGGCCGAGGCCGGTTTCAGGTCAATGTTTCTGGGTATTGAGAGTGCATCCAAAAAGAACCTGGTGGCCGCCAAAAAAGGTGACATCATCAATGCCTCCCGTAAAGCAGTGGAGATTTGCCACAAATACGGCATCATGATTGTCGGCGGAATGATTTTCGGTTTTCCCAACGACGGAGAAGAAGAGATTATCGAAAATTACCGGTTCCTCAAATCCATCGGGGCGGACACCGCCTATTGTCAGATACTCACGCCTTACCCCAAAACGGGCATCCGTCAGGAGTTGCTCGACCAGGGACTGGTCACCAACCCGGATGACTACTCCCGTTATAATGGGATGTGGGCGAATGTGCGCACCCATAAACTTTCGTCTGATGAGCTGCAGTATTTGTTCTGGTATCACAACGAAAACGTCATGGGCTGGTGGAACCCTTCCGAACGCATCCGGTCCCAGGGCCGCCTGTGGACTTCCATCTGGATGTATGTGTTCAAACCACTGCTTAAAAAAATCCTGGCCCGGCAGCAGAAACGACTCGGCTGGCGGGGGCGCTTCGAAGAGGCCATCAAGGACCGCGCGGCGGTCAATCGTTTTCCGGATCTGGATGAGATCTAATTTGGGACCTTTGAACCACAGTGGACAAGTTTTTACGTAATATGTTATTTTGCAGCGCTCTTAACCAATGCAAATGACGAGACAAGGAGGAACGCTGTGGCTCAATGGATGAATCTGGGACAGCAGGTGAAGGTCAACGCCAGACACTATGCCGACAAACTGGCGCTCAAGGACCATGCACGTAGTTTTACCTACGCTGAAACCAACCGACGCGTCAATCAATTGGCCCACGGGCTGATGGGATTAGGATTGGCCAAAGGCGATAAAATCGCTGTATTCATGGACAACTGCATCGAGCTGGTGGAGCTTTTTCTGGCCACGGCCAAAACCGGCATCATCATCGTGCCGATCAATTTCCGGCTGGTCGGCAGTGAGGTCGTATATATCGTGAACAACGCCGACGCCAAGGCCCTGGCGGTGCAGGCACACCTCTCTAACGTTATCGATCCGATCAAAAAAAACCTGTCTCAGATCCCGGTGCAAAATTACCTGATCGCCGGTGGCCAGTCCGACGGTTACAAGGAGTACGAGCAGTTTATCGCCGGCCAGCCGGACACCGAGCCGGAAGACCACATGACCCCCAAAGACACATGGATTCTGATGTACACCTCCGGTACCACGGGCCACCCCAAAGGGGTGATCCGCTCCCACGAATCCCACATCGCCTTTTACCTGACCAACGGCCTGGATATGGGATTTGGCAACACCGATTACTGCATGAATGTCATGCCGCTTTGCCATATCAACTCGACCTTTTATACCTTCATGTTCCTTTATATCGGTGGATCGGTGTATGTCCACCCGGCCCTGGGTGTTCGTGCGCCGGATCTGCTGCGAATTATCGAGGCCGAGCGGATCACCTTTGTTTCGCTGATTCCGACCCATTACAACCTGATTTTGAACGTGGAGGAGCCGCACCGCAGCCGGGATGTGGGTTCCATCCGCAAGCTGCTTTGCTCGTCGGCTCCGGTGCGGCGCAAGATGAAACGTGAGATCATGGCATTTTTCCCCAACGCCGAGTTCTATGAGGGCTATGGCTCCACCGAGGCCGGTTCGGTCACGGTGCTCAATCCCGAGGACCAGATGGCCAAGACCGGCTCCATTGGACGGGAACTGCTCGGAACCGATTTCATCAAAATCCTGGATGATGAGGGCAACGAGGTCCCCACCGGTGAGGTGGGTGAGATCTACTCGCGCGGTCCCACGCTGTTTGACGAATACTACAAACTGCCCGAGAAAACCGCTGCCTCGTTCAGGGATGGGTGGTTTTCCGCCGGCGACATGGGCATGCGGGACGCCGACGGATATTACTATATCGTAGACCGCAAGGACAACATGATCATCACCGGCGGGGAGAACGTCTACCCCAGCGAGGTGGAAGAGGTTGTGGGCAGCAACGAATGCGTGTATGACTGCGCCTGCATCGGGGTGCCGGACGAGAAGTGGGGCGAAAAGATCGTGGCCGTGGTGACCCTCAAGGCGGGGGTGGATGACCCTAAGGTCACCGAGACAGAGATACAGGCCTGCTGCAAGGATAAACTGGCCGGCTACAAGCGCCCCAAAGAAGTGATTTTCATTAAAAGCGATGAAATGCCGCGCACGACCACCGGTAAAATTCTGCATCGCAAGCTTAAGGAACGGTTCAACCATTAGTGTCCATCCATTGAGGCCGAATTGAAGGGGGTATAAAATTGACTATTACTGAAATACTTGAATCATTCAAAAAATTTGATGGTATCTATAAACGTGAACAAGTCGATGCAGCCATAAATCTTAAAGATGAAATCACTCCGCATCTTATAAAAGTACTTGAAAACGTTCTTGCTAACCCTGAAAAATACGCTGAAAATGAAGATTTGTATGACCATATCTATGCAGTGATGCTGCTCGGACATTTTAAAGAAGCCAAGGCACATAAAGTTATCGTTGACCTGTTCAGTCTACCAGGTGATTTAACGGATAAAATATTCGGTGATATCAAAACATCAAACCTTCCCGTCATTTTATTGAATACCTGTGATGGTTCTATTGAACTTATCAAATCCATAATTAATAACAGAGACGCCGACGATTACTGTAGAGCATCTGCTTGTAACGCATTGGCATATGCTGTTTTTAAAGGATATGTCTCAAGGGAATCCGTGATTGAATTCTTTGGAACATTGTTTACCAGAGAAGAAGCAGATAGGATGTCAGATTTCTGGGGGCTGCTGGCGACAACTGCCTATAATTTATATCCAGAAGAAATCATCGGGATAATCAAACAGGCTTATGATGATGAGTTAATAGCGCCCGGGATGATCCATTACAGTGAGTTTGAAGAAGCTCTGAAATTTGGTAAAGATAAGTGCTTTGCGAGATTGAAATTTGATATGGAACGGGACGGTTTGGATGATATTCACGCTGCCATGTCCTGGTGGGCCTGTTTCAATGAAGAAAGAAAAACGTTTTCATTTTCACCTGGGATTACAAAGGATTTTTTGCCTGGATATTCTAAACGTTCCTCTGGTCAACCCCAGAGAAAGAAAACCAATAAGAAAGCCAAAAAGAAAAAACGAAAACAAGCCAAGGCTTCAAAAAAGAAAAACCGTCGTTAATGAAAAGTTGTAAGCATTGATGCATTGGTTTTATTTGGGTATTTTAAAAATGTCAAATAAAATCATTGGATTGAAAGGTTATGAACAATGGAACAAGCTTGCCTGTCATCGCTTGGAGCAGTAACTACGCAAAACCTCATTGCCCTGTGCAAATCTGGTTTGAGCGCCAAGATATTTGATGAAGTGGCCGAATGTTTACAGGTGCCGGATGTCCGCCTATCCAACATCATCAATATAAAAAAAAGCACACTTATCAGGCGGAAACGCGAGGGGCGGCTTAGTTTCGAAGAGTTGGAAAGGCTTTACCGTATAGTCCGTGTTTTCAATATGGCTATTTTCAGAGGGGAACATGCTGAATAATTCGTTTGAAACCTACAGACTATCGTTGATAACCTGTCGTTTTTAAGGCGACTATTTCCTCGGATAAACTATTCAAATCTTTATGGTCGGTCATCCCGTCCAAAATAAGTGGTGAAGTTTATCACAATATTGCGGTCAAGTCGCCCACCTTAAATGGTATAGGGAGGAAATCAAGTCCGGCAAGGTCCACGAAGAAACCGTCAGCCTGATCACCAGTCTATCGCCCACAAAGGCCAATCCAGATCGCCTTTTTTGTCTTGCTCGCGGACATTGGGGCATTGAAAATAGAAGCCATTATGTTCGTGACTTTACCTTCGATGAGGATCGGTCGCAGGTTCGCAGAAACTCCGGTCCGCGCGTGATGGCCACTTTGCGTAATCTTGGCATTGGCATATTGCGCTTCATTGGGTACAAAAATATTGCCAGTGCATTACGGGACATGGCAGCAAATCCGCATATGGCCTTACGGCTGATCGGTATATATCCAATCAACGTTTCTCAGTTATCCAACTGAGCCCCGGTCTCGCAAAGGATTCTTGTGGCGAAATTCCCCTAAATTCCATAAAATTGTTCAATATGTTCGGATGACTATTGTTGGCCTTCCCATTTGTAAGTCAAATCATCTGCCGGCAATTTGCCGGCCTAACAAGTGAGGGCCAACTTTGACGTTGGCCCTGGGCTGCCCGGAACATCAGGCGTTTTCAACGCCGTTTCCTACTCAAACAAGGCAGGCAGACAGGAAATTACACGCGGTGTTCCCGTTGATGCCAAATCCGAAGAATGCATAGTACATCCTGCGTGATTGCATATCTGACAGTATACATCCCAAAGTGCATTTCTCTTATCTCTCCTGGCAGGTGGGATAGCCATTTGCCTAATTGGGGAGCGGATTCAATTTTTCCGATCATGGACAGAATCTGTTTAGCAATGTGCGCCGCTTTTTCAGGCTGATACGCTGCTACAAACGCTCTCAGCCGCTCCAAGTCCGCTAGGGATGCCTCTGTAAATATCAGATTCACCGAGGGTGCTCCAGTTCATCCGCATTGCCCCAAGATGCGATCCAGTCCTTGACCCGGGCCCCGTCAACCACCAATCCGGCTTCCATATCGGTCAATGCTTCCATTGTTTCCGTGTCCCGCTTTTTCCGTTCCTGTTCCTTTTCCACAAATTGTTGGACCAAATGGGATACGGCAGCACTTTCAGTCAGTCCTTTGTCTGCTGCAATTGCTAAAAACGCTTTTTTTACCTCGGCGGGTACACGCCCTCGAATAATTTCACTCCCCATGAATACCTCCTGTTTGTAGCCGTTTGTAGCTCATTGTAGCACTTAGACGCCTTGTGTCAATTTGCCATTTAATATTACAAAAATAAAAATTTATAAAAAGTAATGCAAAAAAATTGACACAACCAAAATAGGAATTAAAGTTTGCCCATAGACAACCACGGGTGTCACACGGTACCCGACAAACAGGAGGTAAAGAGCTATGAGCAAAACTATCGGAATCGATCTTGGAACAACCAATTCATGTGTTTCCATCATGGAGAGCGGCGACGCCAAGGTGATACCCAATGCTGACGGTGGACGGACAACCCCTTCCATGGTGGCTATTTCCACGGGCGGAGAACGGCTGGTGGGCCAGGTGGCCAAACGGCAGGCGGTGACCAACCCGGAAAATACGGTGTTCGGTGTCAAACGGCTGATCGGCCGCAAATACGACTCAACCGAGGTGCAGACGGACAAGAAGAATCTGCCCTATGAAATCACCAAGGCCGAGAACGGAGACGTGCGCATTGCCATCAAGGATCGCCAGCACAGCCCGGCGGAAATCTCTTCCTTTATTCTCGCGGACCTTAAAAAATCCGCTGAAGCGTACCTGGGAGAAACGGTCACTGATGCGGTCATTACCGTACCGGCGTACTTCAACGACAGCCAGCGCCAAGCGACCAAGGATGCAGGCAAGATTGCCGGATTGAACGTCAAGCGCATCATCAACGAGCCAACGGCGGCATCCCTGGCTTACGGGCTGGACAAGAAAAAAGAAGAGAAGATCGCGGTCTTCGACCTGGGCGGCGGTACCTTTGATATATCGATCCTGGATATTGGTGACGGGGTCTTTGAAGTCAAGGCCACCAATGGCGATACCCATCTGGGCGGTGAAGACTTCGACCTGCGCCTGATCGACTACCTGGCCGATGAATTCAAGCGTGAGCAGGGGATTGACCTGCGCGGTGACAAGATGGCTCTGCAGCGTCTCAAAGAGGCGGCCGAAAAGGCCAAGATGGAGCTGTCCAGCAGCATGGAAACGGACGTCAATCTGCCGTTCGTCACCGCTGACGCCAGCGGTCCAAAGCACCTGAACATCAAACTGACGCGGGCCAAACTGGAATCCACCGTGGATGATCTGCTGGATCGCCTGGAAGGGCCCTGTCAGACCGCCCTCAAAGATGCCGGTTATTCGGCCGGTGATATTAACGAGGTGATCCTCGTGGGCGGCATGACCCGCATGCCGGCGGTTCAGGCACGGGTGAAAAAGATATTCGGCAAGGACCCCAACAGGAGTGTCAACCCCGATGAAGTGGTGGCCCTGGGGGCGGCCATTCAGGGCGCGGTGCTGGAAGGGGATGTCAGCGATGTGCTGCTCCTGGACGTCACGCCGCTGTCGCTGGGGATCGAGACCCTGGGCGGGGTGATGACCAAGCTGATCCAGAAGAACACCACCATCCCTACCCGGCAGAGCCAGGTCTTCTCTACGGCCGAAGACAATCAGCCGGCCGTGACCGTGCATGTGCTGCAGGGCGAGCGGGAAATGGCAGCCGACAACAAGACCCTGGGCCGTTTCGAGTTGACCGGGATTGCGCCGGCGCCGCGGGGCATGCCCCAGATCGAGGTGACCTTTGACATCGACGCCAACGGCATTGTGGAGGTCTCGGCCAAGGACCAGGCCACGGGCAAGGCCCAGAGTATCCGCATTACCTCTAGTTCCGGGCTTTCCAAGGAGGAGATCGACCGGCTGGTCAAGGATGCCGAACTGCACGCGGATGCGGACACGCGCAAGAAGGAACTCGTGGAGGCCAAAAACGCCGCTGACGCGCTGATTTACTCGACCGAGAAATCCCTGAACGAAATGGGGGCCAATGTGGATGGCGGTGTGCGCATGGAAATCGACGATGCCATCAGCAACCTGAAAAATGCCCTCAAGGGTGAGGATGCGGCCCAGATCAGGCAACTGACCGAGGTGCTCACCCGTGCATCTCACAAGCTGGCTGAGTCCATGTATCAGCAGCAGGCAGGTCCCCAGCCGGGACAGGCTCCTGGCAATAACGCCCGGGCCGGTCAGGCATCGGCCAATGAGGATGTGGTTGATGCGGAATACGAGGAAGTGGCCTAAGTGCCTTTGTATAAGCCCGTCTAAGCCCCCCTAACGGCGTTGGGAATCGGCTTGAAATGCTCACATACTAAAATGTATGCTCCGCTTTCGAAGCCGATTCCCGCCTTGTTATGGGGCCTGATCCAGGCTTTTACAAAGGCGCTAAGCGATCTGGAAATTCTCCCCCCTTTTTTCATTTCTATGCAGGACGAAAAATCAGCCGGACCATTTTTATCTTCGCGGTTCTCCAGAAAACTCAAGTTCGAGACGAAAGGCCTCCGACAAGGTTGTTTTGGAAAAGTGTTAAGTTTCAAGTGTTAAGTGTTAAGTGGTGGATCGGATCTAATTTTATATAGGAATCGATAGGATGCCTTTCCTTAACACTTTAAACTTAACACTTAACACTGGCCCCTGGATCAGTTAAATTCATGCTACTTTGCTGGAACAGGTGTCAGCTGGAGCTTTACGGAGAACCGGATTTATCTTTTCGTTGAATGAATTAGCTGGTGGTTGAGTTGGTGCCTGGCATTGAACAGGCGCTTATACATTAAAAAAGCAATCAACAGGCTGCCCATGGCCGTCGACGCGGCGATCATGAACATTACCACGATCTGATACTTGACGGCGCTGACGGGATTGGCCCCCTCCAATATCTGGCCGGTCATCATGCCGGGCAGCGAGACAATTCCCACCACCATCATGGAGTTGATCGTCGGCATCATGCCCCGCCGCACCGCCTCGGCCAACGGCCGCTGGGCGGCTTCCCACCTGGAGGCACCCAGACTCAGCTCCATCTCCACCTCACGCCAGCCCGCAGACAGGGACTCGAGCATGGAATCGATGCACAAAGAGAGTCCATTTAAGCTGTTACCCAGGATCATCCCCAGCAGTGGAATGGCATATTGGGCCTTATACCAGGGATCGACGCCGATAATGATGGCGGTGACCGAGAATGTGGTGACAAATCCCACCAGGCTCAAAGCGCCCATGGCCAGCCAGTTCATTCCGGCAACGGTTCGCTTGGGTCTTGCCACGGCAGCTCTGCCGGCCATGACGACCATGATCACACTGAGCACCAGGATGGCCCAGATGTTCTCCATCATGAATATCTTCTTGAGCACAAATCCGATCAGCAGCAACTGAACGACGGTGCGCAAGGCGGCGATGCGCAGTTGTCTTTCCAGCCCAAGGCGCATTCTATAACTGATCAGGGCGGCTACCAGAACCAGAGCCGAAGCGATGCAAAGATCGAAAAAACCAAGATTGATGGCATGGTTGCTCAATGGATCACTCATTTTCACACCCGCTGGCGTTAATTAACCTGCATGTCAGACGCGCTTTTTCCGTGAGTAGTGGTCTGATATCGATAATGGACGAGCAGATTCTATTGGCCTGGGCCGCATTGTGGGTTGCCAGCATACAGGCTCCCCCGTCTTGTCTGGCATACTGCATGATGATCCTTTCCGCGGCCTGTACGGTATCCGCGTCCAGATTGCTGGTGGGTTCATCCAGAAGCATGATGGCGGGTTTGATCAACAGGGCTCGCAACAGGCTGATCCGCTGCATTTGACCGCCGGAAAGCTTGCCGGCATGTTGATCGAGCAGGCCGTGATCCAGATTGAGTGCATCCATGGATTTCAGCGCCGCTTCCGGGTCATAGGCAGCGTCTGCGCTGGCGTAAGTAAACGGTAGTTCCAGGTTCTCTCGCACACTCATGTTGAGCATGATGGGAGTCTGGTCCACATAAGTCACCAGGCGGCGATAGGTGGGCATCGGGATACGGTGAAACGTTCTTCCCAGGAACGTGATCCGGCCGGCAACGGCATCGATCAATCCGGCCAATGTTTTCAGAAGGGTGGTCTTGCCGCAGCCGGATGGTCCCAGAACGCCTATGATATCACCCGGATTCAAGGTCAGGTCGAATCCGCTGATCAGCGGCCCGTCTGCGTTGCCAACCGACAGCGCGTTAACATCGAGCAAGTGTGTCACGTCATTTTTGCCTCGGAAATGGGGGCGTGTTTTATCTCATCGGCTACATTTAAAGTTTACTATATTGGGCATCATCAGGCAACGCCAGGGTATCGGTTTCTTGCCGGTACCCTCATCCAAACGTCCCCTCGCCCCATTGGGGAGAGGGACAGGGTGAGGGGGAGATCGATCCATTTCCGAAGACGGATTTATCAAACAGGCGCTAACAAATCCTGAGGCTTAATACACCCCTAACACAATCCTGTTAACCATCCGAAGATTTGCATGATCGTGTTGTATTCTTATTGCGGCGAACGAACAGCAACCTGTAGCGGAATCGGACGTGGAGCGCATGGCCAGTCGAATCACTTTTTCTCTATTTTTATTTCTTTCTGTTTTTTGGGTCGTTTCGACCGCCTTCGCGGGTGACGCTTATGTTCTCGATCCCATGCTGGTGACTTCTTCCGCCGCCGCTTCGGGAAACGTGAAAAAACCGCCGTACGCCCCCGGCAGCGTGACTGTGATCACGGGAGCGGAACTGGAGTCCAAGGATGTCATTTCGCTGGCTGATGCGGTGCAAGGTGTCGAGGGCGTCAGCATCGTCGGCGGCCGCAAATCCGGTAGCATTTCGATTCGGGGAATGGATTCCGGTGCCACATTGATACTGATTGACGGCAGACGGCTCAACTCGGGATTTTCCGACAAAGCCAACGGAATGAGCGAAGGGCTCCAGGTCAACCATATCCCGCCCGTGTCGGCCATCGAGCGCATTGAAATCATTCGCGGCCCCATGTCTGCCGTCTACGGCTCCGACGCCCTTGGCGGCGTCATCAACATCATCACCAAAAAGAACCTTTCCCAGTGGGTGGGGTCCCTGGGGGTTGGCGTCTCCGTGATGGAAAACGACGACTCCGGCAACACCTATCAAGCCGATGCCTATCTTTCCGGCCCCCTATGGCAAGATAAGTTGTCGGCGCGCATCTGGGGGTTTAAAAAATACCACGAGGAAGATGATTTCATCGACGGTTTTTACGAGTCGGACCGACAGGATGTTTCACTGGCCCTGACCTTCACGCCAAATCAAGCGAACGAATTCTACGCGCATGTGGAGCATATCGATCAGGACATGGACAGCACGGCAGGCAAATCGTCCGATACGTCCCAGTCGGTTGATTACGACTACGGCGATCAATGCATCGGCCACAAGGGAACCTACGACCTTTTTAAATCGGAGATCAACCTGTATCGGCATGCGACCGAGCGCGACGGCACCAACGAGACCTGGCATCCGGAAACGGAGAACCGGGTGGCCGACGCCAAGATATCGGCCCCGCTGAAAAACCATCTCGCCACGGTGGGTGGCCAATGGAAAGCGGATGAGACCAAAACCGCGGCCGGATATAAATCCCTGGATGGAACCTATGGACGCAAATCCGAAATGTGGGAGTACGCGATTTTCGTCGAAGACGAATGGGCCATGCTAAAAAAGTTCACCCTGACAGCGGGACTGCGCTATCAGGATAACGAGTATTACGCAGACCACTGGACGGGGCGCCTTTACGGCGTTTACGCCATCGACGACGCCTGGACGATCAAGGGCGGGTATGCCGGCGGCTACAAGAACCCCACCTTGCGGGAAACGGATCCGAATATCGGCAACCCCCAGTCCTGGCGGAACCCGGTTGCCTACACGTGGGGAAATCCTGACTTGGAGCCGGAGGAGTCCGATAACTACGAAATTGCCCTGTACTATGCCCCCATGTCAAATTTTTCCGTCAATGCCACGGTTTTCGACACGGAGTACGAAAATAAAATCATCAACACCGGGCGCACCGAGTTTTACGATGCCGACGGAAACCTGATCACCGATGACGAAGGCAACATCTGGGGGACTTATCTCAATATCGGCGAAGCAACGGTGCGGGGTCTGGAATTCGCGTTTTTCTATCTGCCGGTTCCGGAGGTCACGATCCGGGGAAACTACACGTACCTCGATTCGAAAATGGACGCCTCCGATGCCGTGGTATACGCAGACAACGGCGATCTGATCGTCGATTGGCGCTTTCTCAACGGCAAACCATTGGTGGGAACGCCCGAAAATAAAATCTACCTGTACACAGAGTGGCGCTTCCATCCCAGGTTTTCGGTCAATGCAGCGCTGAACTGGCAGGACGGTGAATCCAATGTGAAATGGTCCCGGACCATTTCCAAGGCGTCCGATTACAAAATATGGGACGATGAACTTCTCACCGTCGATTTGGGCGTGTCGTGCCAGGTGACCGAATTTTTGAAAGTAAACGCCAAAGTTTACAATGTCGGCGACGAGACGCGGGATGCGCATGCCGACTATACTTATCTGGAAGAGGGAAGGCGGTACTGGTTGGGTCTGCGGGCCGAATTCTAAGAGCCTGTTTGATAAGTCCGTCTAAGGCCCGCTAACGGCGTTGGAAAGTGGCTCAAAATGCTCACATATTACATATATGCTCCGCTTTCGAGCCACTTTCCGCCTTGTTATCAGGCCTGATTCAGACTTCTCAAACAGGCTCTGAAGAGAGGATAAGATGGACAGAAAATGGCCGGTGTTTCTGGCTGCAATGCTGGTTTTGTTGTTTTCCGGCTTTGCAGCGGCGGAAAAAACGATTACCGACATGGCGGGACGCAGCGTGACTGTTCCGGATGAAATCCACCGTGTCTTTCCGGTCGGACACGCGATGCCCATCGCCCTGGCGCTCGCCCCGGAAAAGGTGGCCGTGGTCAACCGCACGGGAGAAGATTTCCAGCGATTCACACCTAAATCGTTCAGGCAGAACAAGATGGGGGTCGGATCGGCGTCGCCCGAACGAATCAGGAATCCGAATCTGCCGCGTAAGAAAGGCATTCCCCAGGAGGATGCCGAGCGGGTCAAGCCCGATCTGATCTTGATGGAGGGAACGGAAAAATCCGCCCAATGCGCCGACGCCGTGCAAAAAAGAACCCACACGCCCGTCATCGTCGTGGATCAGGACATGCACCGCTACGAAGAGGCGTTCACGCTTCTCGGCTACGTACTGGACGCCGACAATCAGGCCGGCCGGATGATCGGCTATCTCATGAAATATCTGTATCCGGTGCATCAGAAAACCAGCGCCTTGTCACCGGAGCAACAGGTGAAAATCTACTACGCCCACGGCCCCGAGGCCTTGAACACCGAACCGATGGGCAACAAGCACGTGCAGCCCCTGTCCTATATCCACGCCGTCAATATTTTTCCCAAGGCAACATCTTTGAAAATCGAGAACAAAAGCTACACAACCACGCTGGACGAAATCATCCGACTCACCCCCGATGTGATCCTGATCGCCACCATGCGCGCCGAGAAGCGCCAGACATGGAACGCCATCCACGACAACAGCCAGTGGCGCCAGGTAAAAGCCGTGCAGACCAACCACGTCTATCAGATACCATGGCTTCCTTACAGCTGGTTCGACCGCCCGCCGGGAAGCAACCGCATTTTAGGCACCGTCTGGCTGGCCAAGACCGTCTATCCGGAAATGTTCGCCGACCTGGATATGACCGAAGCCATCCAGGACTATTTCCAAGTGTTTTACCATCTGTCCATCACCGATAAGGATGTATCGGATCTGTTGTCGATGAAGGGCCAGGGCGAAGATAAAGGTTGAGCATGCATTCATCCAGAACAAAGCGTAAGATCCTTTTTTTTATCATTTTATTTCTCCTGCTGATCGGCGGCGGCTACTATTTCTTCGGCAAAAACACCAACCAACGATCCGTCACGCCGGAACTGGCGAGTGTCGGTAAATTCGATGCGACCGTTGCCTGGCAAAGCGCCGACGTGGGCAAGGGACGGGTCTCCTACCGCCGCGCCGGCGTGGATGAAAAGCCCATGACCGCTTCGGACGAGATTGTTGGCTCGCCATATCATCGGGTCCTGCTCAAGGGATTAAGACCCAATACGCGATACAGCTACAGCATCGAAGGGGTGCCGGACCGTTTTCAGTTCCAGACCCAGCCCTTGACCAGCAGCCCGTTTTCCTTCCTGATATTGGACGCCGCCGACGCCGGTGCAATCGAAAAGCGTGTCGCCGCCGAACTGCCCGATTTTATCCTGGTTCTGGAAAACACCGCGGTTTCCCTGTCCGGGATCGACGCCATCAGGCCGTCCTTGCCGGTTTTCAATATGAAAGGGCCCGATTCTCCTTTTCTGCGGGCCGTGGAAAAAATACCCGGGAAACAGCCGCTTTGGACCTTGGATTGGGGCGGGCTGCGTTGTGTGTTCATCAACGACTATCAAGATGCCCTGCCTCGCCTGAAAGACCGGATCGGTTCCTATGCGCATCACACCATTGGTATTTTCCTCACGCCGACATCCCTTGCGGGCGGAAACCATCCGGACATGGCCGCGCTGACGGATCCGAGCGGCGCCTTGGTTTCCGCGACCGATCTGCACAAACGGCTTACGGCCCATAACGCCGACCAGCCCCAAAACCCGGTCGCGTTTGTCGCTTTGATCGATGCCGACGGCAAAAGCGACACGTCTTTGGAGCTGGATACGGACGATATCCATTATTTTTCGCTGGCGTCATCCAGCCGGGGAAAATCCATGCGTGTGGACGTGGAACCGGAGTCCGTGCGCGCCTTTTTCCTCGACCAGTCCCGTGAAATCGCACTGAAATCGCCGCCGCATAAAAAGAAGATCACCTGTGAGGAATGCCGCCGTCTGGCCGACAAAGGAGCGTATGAAGCGAGTATTCAGGCGTACAAGGATTTCATCGCCGCCAACAAGGTCCACTACCAGATCGAAGACGCCATCTTCGCCATCGCCAAAATCAACGATGAAAAGCTGTTTGCCTTTCAAAAGGCCTTGCATTGGTATCAGCGGCTGATCGACCAATTTCCCGAAAGCACGCTGGCCGCCATCGCCAGGCAACGCACCGACTATCTGGTCGCTCATGGGGATTATGGGTTCGAGCCCCTGAAACAGTTCGAACAGATCAAAAAGGTGGAATTCGCCAGAAAAAAAGACGATCCCGCGCATTTGACAAAAATTTTGGAAGAGGTTCGTGCGCTGGTCGCCAGATACCCGGACTCGGCCCTGGCGCCCGACATGCAGCACTGGCTGGCCTATCAATACCGCGCCGTGGATACGCAAAAGGCTGTGGACGCCTACGATGACTTGAAAAAGGCCTATCCGGACAGTCCCAACGCCCGGGAAGTGATGCTGGAAATCGGCAACACCTATTATCGCGCCGGACACTATCGAACCGCCGCGCGAATTTTTCGCCAGGCCCGCGCGCAGCTTTCCGAGCTGACGGACACCATCGATGCAAAAATAAAACGCAGCCAGCGCAACCAGCGGCGGGTCGTGTTCCAATGGGTCAGTCTGACCGTTGTTTTGTTTGGTGCGGCCCTGCTGGGCCTCTGTCGCCGGGTCGTTGACGGGAAAAGCATGCGCAAAGGCGTTGCGCTCTTTTTCTTAACGGCCGCTGTCTTTTTTCTGGGTGCCTATTTTATCCGGGAACAATTCAATTCCATGCAGGAGATGATTCTGATTGCGCTCTTTTTCTCGGCCAGCGCGGCCATATCGGCTATGGCCGGAACCCTCTTCTCGCGGCGGATCGAAACGACAGCAGGCGGCGCATCCAATGACGCTCCGAACGATATACCAAAAGACGCACCAGCCCAAGCCAATCCCGGTGTGTCGAGAATCGTTCTCGCGCGCGTCTCCGGCTCCATGGGCGCGCTGATCCTTTTCACGGCGTTATGCTATTTGAGCATTTACCACATATACATTCACTACCTGATCATATTCAAGCTATAGCGAGGAAATTTCCATCATGAACACAGCAACGCGGCAACGCGGTCCTGGCTCCCGTCCCAAAGGGCGCATTCTGAAAATCAAATCGGGGTTCAACCCCAATTCCAGCTCCGTGGGAAGCGATATCCCCGCCTTTTTTTTCGCGGCGTTGGGATCGGGCGCGCTGGGGATCATGGTTCTACAAATGATAGACGTTTACGACCGCTATCTTCGCAACCAGCATGGCGAACAAAGCGACAAATAAATGGGATCGGTTCGGTTTTTCGTTGTTTTCGTCCTTGTCGTCCTTTGCGTTTTTTCCGCAAGCTGCTTTGACCGGGGAAAATCAGCATCGATCCAGGCAGGCGATCGCCTCGGCGATTTCAGGCTCGAGACCCTGGCCCATGACCGTTTTTACCTCAACGCGCAGCGCGGCAAAATCGTGGTGCTTGTGTTCTGGTCCACCGACTGCAAGCACTGTAAAAAAGAGATGCTGGATCTGAACGATGCATGGAATACAAAGTGGAAAAAAAGCGGCGTGGTCCTGGCCGCGCCCTGTGTGAATCCGGAAGATGTGGACGAGATCAGGCAGTTTGCGGAAAACGGCTCGGTTGTGTATCCCATCCTTCTGGATGAGAACATGGGCGTATTTCGCAAATACGGCTTCCACTTTAAGCCGACGACCATCGTGATCGATGGCCAGGGCGTCGCCCGCCTGGTTCGATTCGGATATAGCGACGTGATCGCCGGACACATTGAGGACGCCGTGCGCAATCTGCTGACCGGCACCCCTTTCGATTCATAGAAGAAGAACCAAAAGTTATGCGAAGCCCGTTTCGAATCTTTATCTTTTTGGCCCTGCTTTTTGCAGCAACGACTGCCGGTGCATCGACTCAAGGCAAGTCCTCCTTTTTAATACCGCCCTATCTTCTCGACGTCACAACCGAGAGCGCCACGGTTGCATTCAAACTGTCCGCACCCGGATCCGCTGCAGTCATTGTCGAAAAGGAGAACGAATCATCCTGTTTTCAATCCGACGCATCCGGGCAATATCATTTCGTTCCCATCGACGGTCTTGTGCCCGGCAGGGTCTATCCGTATCGAATCGTCCTCGGCACCCCTGGCGATAAAAACGATGCTATCGATGATGGACAGGCGATACGGACCGCCACGTTGCCGGGGAAATCATTCTCGTTCGCGGTGTTCGGCGATCCCCGGCCCGGCGATTCCGGTACCAATCGAAACCATCGTGACATTGTAGAGGCCATCGGCATGGTCGATCCGGAATTTGCCATCATCCTCGGCGACATGGTCGACGACGGTGCCAGCCATATGCTTTGGCACGATTTTTTCGATATCGAAAAGGATCTCTTGAAACGCACCGCCGTATTTCCAGTGGTCGGTGACAACGACGTCGCGGAGGGAAAAGGCGTCTACGGCGCCTATTTCCCTCGTTTGAAAAACGGCTGCTACCGGTTCGAATGGGGCGGGATTCAATTCTATGCCCTGAACGTCTGGGGTGCCAGAGGCGGACAGAAGAAAAGGGCGTTTGATGAGACCAGCGAGCAGTATCGCTGGTTCGTTCGCGAGCTGGAAAAACCGGAGTCAAAGCAGGCGCCGTTTCGTATTGTGTTCATGCATGATCCGGTCAAGATTTCACGGGGCAGATCTTCTCAGGTCCTTGAGGGGGTCTGGGCGCCGGCCTTTGAAAAATACCATATCGACGTTGCCTTCGCCAGCTGGCACCTTTACGAACGGTCCCATGACCAGGGCGTCAATTACATCATCAGCGGCGGCGCCGGTGCGGAAATCATCTGGCTCAATGCGGATCCCGCCTATCCGTCGCAAGCCGAGGCGAATGTCCATCATTTCTGCAAAGTCGATGTCTCCCCCGGAGCCATGGACATCCAGGCCATCGCCATCGACGGAACCGTTCTGGACGCGATTACGCTGACGCCCCAGAACCGATCCCGGACAAGCGTCAACGATGTCAATGATATCGCCCTGACCGCCAAAAGAGTGCAGAAAGAAATTCTCATCAGCCCTGGCGAAAACCTGCCCCAGATACCCCTGTGGCTTTTTTCCACGGACTGCGATTTTTGCAGGCGCATCCTTCGTCGATTGCTTCCCCAACTCGCCGAAATCCATCAGGTCGCTTTCAAGGTGCATTACTTCGATCTGGCTCTGGAAGCCTCCTACGATCTCTTTTTAAACGCCGGTGCGGAATTCGGCCGCCAGGATGCGGATCTCCCCGCCATTTTTATCGGTGACAGCGTTCTTGGCGGGAAATCGGAAATCACCGGCAAGCTGCCGACTGAAATCCGAGAATTTCTGCGAAACCCCGCCCAATACCAAAGCCGAGCCATCGTTCCGTTTCAGCAGACCCTCGATACAAAGCGCTTGAGCGAAAATACATTCAATGCGCTGACCGTTGGACTGATCCTTGGCGCCGGACTTCTGGACGGTTTGAATCCCTGCGCCTTTACCACCATCATTTTCCTTATCTCCTACCTGACCCTTCTGGGCGCGTCGGAACGAAAAATCGTCTACACCGGCGGTCTCTTCAGTCTTTCGGTATTCGTCACCTATCTTCTGATCGGACTTTTTTTCCACCAATCCATCGCCTGGATGGTCAATCACGAGGGCATCGCCCGAGGCGTTCATCTGATTCTGCTTCTGATTGTCATCGGGTTGGCCGTCTTCTCCCTGATGGACCTGCTGAACGCCCTGTCGGGAAAACCGGACCGGTCTGTTCTCCGCCTTCCCCACAGCCTGCGGCAATCTATCGAGAATAGAATCCGGATTTTCGCTGATAACCAGACGGCCTTGACCCTGTCGACCATTGTCCTGGGCGTCGTCATTTCCGGCATGGAACTGTCCTGCACCGGCCAGGTCTACATCCCCATCATTGCCATGCTGGCACAGCCGCAATATCGCATCACGGCCTTTTCCTACCTTATTCTGTACAACATCGCCTTCATCGCGCCGCTGGTCACGGTATTCATCCTCGCCTTTTTCGGCAAGGTCTCGGCCAGATGGAACCGGACAAAATCATACCGGGTCTACATCAAGCTGGGGTATGTAGTTTTTTTCGCGGCGATGATTGTGATCATGTCGGCAAATGGATTGTGAGTGATGACAACTATTACTGCAGGCGTGACAACGCCTCGCGGCCTGGCAGTTCCACCCATCCGTCGGCCGCCGGGTCCATCGGATAGAGCGAGGAGAAGGTGCTTACCGGTCTGGCGAAGATCGCAGCGGTCTGGTCGACCATGAAGACCAGGCTGCCGGTGCGGCCGGTCTGCTGGGGGATGGCGGCCACGGTCCACTGGCGTTGATAATCGATGGGTTGAAAATCCCGCCGGGGCAGTTCCACCCGCTCGCGCACATCGACAAAATAGTACCCGCTGGTGGCTTTGGTCGTGCCGATGGCAACGGCCAGGTGTTCTGGAATCAGGTCTATTCTGACCGGTTTTCCGGCCGGGTCCACGGCCGTCCACAGGTGGGTGATGAATGCCGCGTAGCGGTGTTCTCCGAAAAGCGATTGGCTCTTGTCGAAATAGACGCGTTGGGCGTCGACGATCCGCTCAAGATGATCAAATGCCCGCATCTCGTTTTGACACAGCCTGGCCAGTGACGGTGTATGGTCACCTGGCCGCTTTGCCCACCACCATGTTGCGGCCAACAAAACAAAGGCAACCAGCAAAGTAGTGAAGACAATACCAGATGGGGTGATGCGTCCCATATGGCGTTTGGCAGATGGCATGGCTCAGTGCTCCCCACTGGCAATCGCATAGGATCGGAGCCAGTCGATCAATACCGGGTCGTCGATGGATGACAGGTCGAGCCCCTGGTAGTAGTGCGGGTTGGTCAACAGGTAGGGTTCCGGATCATTAATCGGATAGGCCAGATAACCCGATGGGACCGCCGTCGATGCTGTTGCCCTGGGGTAACGCCTTGCATCGGTATCGCAGTGATCGAGGGTGTAGATCGTGGCCAGGGTGCTGGAAACAAGGATCGCGAACACTGCGCCCAGCACCGTTGCCAGCATCCTGCGGCGGATCCTGCCGAGGGCGACTGAAAAAAGGAAAATCCCGGTCACGGCGGCCAGCCCGTAGCCGAAAAGATATGCCGCCACCTCCGATCCGGGGCTGCCCAATGCCATGTGGACGAAGACCGGCGTGGGATAGACATTGTCGCTGTTGATCAGAACACTGGCGGCGTCGGTATCGGCAAGGCCGCGGTGGGTAAGGTAAAACAGCCCGCACCAGAAAGCGATCACGACCAGTCCCGTGATCAGGTGGCCGAGACGCAGCCACTGCCAGGGCCTGGCGCATATCCCGCCGATGCCGACAGCCGCAAGCAGCAGGCCCAGCGTCGTCCAGGCGATCTGCCGGCTCAGCCGGCGGATCCATTGGGCCCGGCTTTTAACCGACAACCGGGAGACGGGTTGCGCCAGGGACATGGCCGGCTTGGCGTCCAGGGCGCGGCCGAATGCCCGATATGCCCGGTAAGGGTGCTGCAGGGCCAGATGGGTCAACCCGAGCGTGTAATACACATCGTGGATGCGGTAATACCGGGGGTGGTCAGCAATGATTGCCTGCAACCAGTAGACATTCTGGTGAAGGGTTTCGAGGGCTTCGGTGTCGCCCAGCTCAATGCGTTTGAACGAATCCGCTTTCATGCGGCGGATCCGGGTATTCAGCGACCGGTGGGTTTTTTCCAGGCGGATCAGATGGTCCAGTTCGGTCCAGGCTTGAGCGCTGGCTGGGGCGATCCGTCGGGCGTCCGATTTACCGTCAAGTATTTTCAGGGCGCGGCGGTAGCTGGCCATGGCCCTTGCCACGTCCCCCACCTGGCTGGCATAGAAACGGGCCAGCGACACCATGGCCGTCAGCCGATCACCGGTGGTCAGGGTGCGGTCACCGGCAGCCTGTTTGAGGATGCGGACCCCTTCCTGATATTCGCCTTTGGCGAACTGCTCCTGTGCCGTGTCTGAGGCATTCACGTTGGCTGCAGTTGCGGCCATTGGCCAGAAGGAAAGAGCGCAGATGAGACAAAAGAGTGGACGTCTCACGGATCAACTTTCTTTCTGCTTGGAATCCTTTTTAGATTCGTCGGATTTCTGAGTGGAGTGGTCGTCCTTGATGAAATAGGGCAGAATCACACCGGATACCGCCGCCAGTGTGAAAGAGACCGCAATCAGGGATACGGGCAGGGCAAAGATGATCGAGCCCATGGAAGATGAATTGGGGTTGAACCCCTGTTTGACTCTGAGAATTTTACCGTTCATGTGGTTCTCGTTTATGTCGTTGCTTACACGCAGGCGCGTGGGAGCGGGATGTAAGGGGTGACCCCCATCGGGCCACCCCCTATTTATGTAAAATAAAAAGTCATATTGACTTTTTATGGGCAGACGCACCGGCTGCAGGTACACAATTGCATGAGCTTGCGCGCATCCATTACCGTGATGGAGCCGTCATCGTCGATGTCGCATTGCGGGCATTCAGAGGCCGGTTCCCGAAGGTGCGATTGAATGATGCTGACGTCTTCCCGGTCGACCATGCCATCCTGGTTCAAATCGCCGGCGATGGTATAGTAGACGGTCAGCTTGGGCCGCTCTTCGAGCACGTCATTCTCGGCGGTGTTAAAATCCCAGCCATCGGTGGAGGAGTTGATGATTCCCCACCCGTAATTGGGGGCGCCGGCCACCCATGCAGCAATGGATTCGGTCACGTCGATGTAGGTGAATTCACCGGAAACCGGGCTGCTGACGGTGGCCTCCGCATTGGCGGTGGCTTCCACATCATCCGGCGTTATCCCATTACCGGACAGATCGTTCCATGTGCAGGCGTCCGGCCAGTCGGTTAACATCCGGTAAAAGGACTGGGTGCCGTCCGAGCTGCTGGACGTGAGCACCTGTAGTTCGGCACCGACAATTTCGGCATCCGCCGGGATGGCATCAATGATATCCCTGAAACGCATCATACCCTGCACCACGCCGCCGTCGCTCATGTCCACGGACATGCTTGCGGTGCCGTCGAAAACGGTATCCGGCGATGCATCCCGGATCTCCAGGTCGATCGTGCCGTCATAGCCATCCAGGTCCTGTTGGAACACCACCTTCAAGCGGGGGTCTGCCGGCGTTGCAACCGTCAGCACGTCGGTATATTCCGAATAACCGAAGATGTTGCGCGCGCGCATCCGGAAAGAATACGCAACCCCATCCTGCAGGGCGGTCAGGGTGTAGCGGGTGAGTGCCGGCTGGATCTGGGAACTGAGGATTTCCCAGTCGCCGTCGCCGATTTTACGTTCCAGTTCGATCTTCTGGACCGGCTGCGTGGCGGTGTTCTCCCAAGTCAATACAATCTCGGTGTAGGATATTGCTTCGCCCGCCAGGTCTGCCGGGGCGCTGGGAACGGCACCCGTATATTCGTTGAGGGTGAAGGGAATCTTGATCACATTGCCGAAGTAAGGCGTATCGGACAGCAGAATATTTTCCGGAACCGCCGTGTATTTATTCTCTTCGGTGAGCGCTTCGACATCCTCCACCTGAGACTCGGTATCCCCCATCTCGACACCGTCCGGACAATCGTCGTAGTAGCAGTTGCGCTTGCCGGTGATCACCGTGCGAATGTCAAGATAGGCATCACTGGTATCGGTGACCGGGTGGACGTGGATCCATTTGAACTGGTTGAAGGAGTCACTGTGAAGGGTCCAGGGTTTGTCGTCGTCATGACGGCGCGGGGAGGCGCCCCAGCTGCCTTCTCCGAGGAAGAAGGTGCCGAACTGCTCGTCGACTCTGAAATTCTGGAAACAGTCGGCCTCATTGTCGTCACACGGGGCCAGTGGAAAGGTGTATTTGTGCATGTGTGAATCCGCATCGCAGGAGACATCCAGGCCGTAATTGTAAAACAGATCGGCCCAGGATTCGATCAGTCCCAGGTTCTCGGCCTTGCCGGCCGTGTGCGGCCGCAGGGGCTTGTGATAACCCGCGGTGAGAAAGTCGATGTCCTGGCTGTTTGCCAGTTCTTCGGCCAGCCACAGGTTCTGACGCTCGAATGCCGCCGCCCAGGTGTCTGTGTTTTGCAGCTCGGAGTTGAGGGCAAAGACCTTGAGCAGATTGCCACCAAAGGTCAGCGCATAGTAATTGTATGGGTCTCCATTGGTGGCCGGTGTGTCGAAGAGATGGTGCAGCACTTCGTAGTCACCATTTTCATGATTGCCATGCACGGCGATGTGGGGAATCAGCCGGCCGTCGGCGGTGGTGGTCTGGGCCGACCAATTGCTCAGCCAGTTTTTCCATGCATCGGCATCCGTGCCGTCACCGCTGTTGTAGTCGCCGCTGAACAACACGAACAAGGGGCGCAGTTTGGCCACCATTTTATTGGAATACTGTCCGGCCGCGTAAGGATCACCGCTGCTCTTGGTGTCGCCGCCGGCAATGTAGGCAAACGGCTGGGGGGTATCCGGGGCGGTGAGAAAACTGAACCGTTTGCTGACTCCCTGACTGTCCTCGATGACGAAGTAATGCATGGTGTCGGGGGTAAGGCCGGTGAACCTGGCAAAATGGGTATGCATGTCCAGCACGGTATTGGATCGATACGGTGCCAGGGTATTGGGGTAGGCCGATGCGTTGCGGCCATGGTCGGTGGTATCCCATTTGACGACCGGGTCGGTGCCATCCAGCTGATCCCAGCCGATGACCATGGTCGTGGCCGGATCGTCGTTCCAAGAGGCACGCACCTTGCCGACGCTGGGAGACTCCTCGTCGCCGACGAAGGTCACCACCAGTGTGGGACGCTGGTCGGTGCTCTCGCCGGCGCCGTCAAAGGACTCGGCAACCCGCTTTCCCTCACCGTCGAAGATAAGGGCCAGGTTGTTACCGCCGTACCAGTCGGCACGATCCACGATTTCCTGGACGATGGCGGTCAGGTCCGGGGTTTGCTGGGCTTCACCGGCTTCCTGCTCGGTGGTCCACTGTGGGGCATCCGTCCAACTGACCGCCGCCGTGGTGCGCGTCCGGGAGGAAATGTTGTAGGTGGTCGCATTAAAGGCATCGGGGTAGGCGTTGGCCTCGCCGGTGATGGTTACGCTGAAGGCATCGGTATTGTCGGTTTCGTCCACGCAGAACTGAACATACGCGCTGAGCATCTGTGCGCCCTGGGGGATGGAGACATTGCGAAAACGGATGCCCACGGTCTGGTTCCGTGAAGGATCGTCTTCGTGGTCCTGGACAATCTCCAGATCCGAGCTGTCGATGTCCAGTACACCGGGGCCGTCATCGCCTTCCTCGGCGTCGTCATCACTGCTTTGGGGTTGATAAGCGGCCTGACTGGGTGTCACGACGACCAGTCTGGGTGCGTACGCCTCGCCGCCGCCGTCGTAGGACTCGGCCGTCCGTGTACCGGTGGCCTCGATGATAAAGGCCATGGCGTTGCCGTTGACCCAGCCGTCATTGGCCGTGATTTCATCAATAAGGGTCATCAGGTCGGGCGTCTGCTGGCCATTTCCCTGTTCGTGTTCGGTGGTCCATTGGGGAATTGCCGCCCAGGTGACCGACGCACTGGTCCTGGTGCGGCTGGACACAGCATTCGTCACTTCTGCAAACAGCTCGGCGTTGGCTGTGTCCTCGCCCCAGATGGTGGCACTGAAAGGATCGAGGTTCTTATCCTCGTCCTGGGTGAACTGGATGTAGGCCTTGACGATCGTCTCGTCTTCCGGAATGGTCACGCCTGGAAAACGCACCCCGATGATCTGTTGTTTCTGATCTTCTTCATCCGGTTTTTCGTAGCCGATTTCCAGATCGCTGCTGCCGGCATCCCAGGTGCCGTCCGTTGCATATTCTTCGATATTGTCGAGAACCTGCATGGATGGAAATTCGTAGGTGGCCGACCATGCCGGCACCGCCAACAGGGTCGCCAGGCACAGGAACACCAAACATAGTCGTATCATTTTCATACGATCCTCCTCTATCGTTTCAGATCAGTATTGTTGATGCGTTACGATGGATGCCCTCCCGGTCAGGGGAGGGCATCCGGATGGGCTATTGCGGGCAGACACACCGCGGGCAGGAACAAAGGCATACGATCTTGCGGGCATCGCGTACCGTGATTGTGCCGTCGCCGTCAATGTCGGCCGCCGGGAACACTTCGGCTGGCTGGTTGCGGTGAAAGTTGATCAGGGCGATGTCGTCGCGGTCGATTGTCCCGCTTGCATCCAGATCACCTGCGGGCGGCGTTGCGGCCGCGTCGATGGTGTAGAGCGTTGTGGTCCCGCTGATTTCATTGGCTGCGGCCAGCAGGTTCTGGCCGGTGGGGCTGTCGTCAGCAGAAATGAAGTGCAGTCCCTCCGGTCCGAGGTCGCCGGCCGTACCGGCCTCGGCATCGCCTGTGAAATTGCGGTTGTTGATGTATTGGACGAACAGTGGCGCCCCTGGATCGCTGACATCGTAAACCATGATGCCGCCGACCCGTTCCAGGCCTATAAAGGCATAGGTGCTGCCGTCGATGACGCCCACGGTGACCGCTTCCGGTTCAGGCCCCTTGGCATCGCTGCGGCTGTCGAAGGAGTCGTTTTCGTCGTTGGCAGCGTTGAAATCGTTGGGCAGCATGACTGCGGTGAGCCGTTCGATCTGACTGCCGCTGTCGAAAATCATGTCCAGCCCGTCAACCGAAGGCGTCAGGATGGAAAAGGAGCGCGTGCCAAAGGCATACAGCGCCTCGAATCCGGTTGCACCCGTATCACCCATGGTGGTGGTCACGGTCAACCGGCCCAGCACCTCGTCCGCCTGCAGCGTGGCGGCATCGGGAAAGGCCGCGTCATCCAGGGTCAGGTCCTTGACCCGTTCTTCTTCGGAATACTCATCGTAGTCCCTGGCATCGCCTTCGTTGGCCGTGATCAGATAATTTGCACCGTCGATTTCAAAGGCCTTGATGGCGTCGGGCTGATACATGCCGAAAAGATTGGCATAGGGCGTGATTTTGATCATATCGTCACGATCCGACACGTCCAGGGCATTTTCGTCCAGGCTGTGGTCCTTGAAGCCCAGGGGATAGATACCGGTGATCGTTGCGCTGGCGATATCCAAAACAGCAACGGCATTGTTCTCCTGGCAGGTGATCCAGGCCGTGGTGTTATCGCCGGATACGGCAATGTACTCAGGCTCCAGATCCTGGGCCACCGTGGCCCCGGGCCCGAAAATACGCACGCCGGCATCTTTCAAAATTGTTTCATCGTCATTGAATTCAGAAAAATCAGCTGTGGCCACCGCTGCCGAACCAACGCCGTTGCTGACATCAATAACGCTCACCGATCCTTCCGGATCGTTGTCGTATTCATCATTGGGCTCACCTTCATTGGCCACGAGCACGTTGCTGCCGTCGGGGGTGAAAATCAGCATGTCGGGCAGGGCGCCCACGGTCACCTGGTTGAGAAAGCCACCGTCAGTATCGAAAAAGACCACCTTGCCCGGATCCTGCTTGGGATCGGCCTGTACGGCAGCGGCCACGATGCCGTCTTTCACGGCCACGCTGTTGACACCGTCACCATAAGTGTCCAGGGAAATGTCGAAGAGCTTGACTGGATTTTCAGGATCGGCGGCATCCAGCACATCGATGGCGTTGGCATCGCCGTTGACTACGAAAAGACGCTGGGTGGCCGGATCGTAATCCACGATCTCGGCGGCGCCTTCGTCAAATGCACCGGTCGCGTAGGTACCGGCCACGTTCAGGTGGATCGGCCAGCCGAGATCAAGGAACGTGTTGGCATCCGCCGGCGGTAGGTCGGTCCACAGGCTATACAGGGATTGCCCCAGAAATTGAACGGTTGCATCTGAATCGGACAGCAACCCCTGGATGAATGCCAGGGTTGCCGCATCGGGAGTTTCGTCACCAATATAATGGGCGGCAAAGGCATCGGCTACGTAAGGCGCCAGAGCGGTGGTCTGGGCTTCGGGCAGACCGTACTGGTTCGTTAGCGTATACTGGGCGATGCCCAAAAGACCCTCGTAGAGAAAATTCTCGGCGTATTCCGGGAAGGAAACATCGCCGGTGTCGTAGTCGATTTTACTGATGTATTCGGTGTGGATGGCGGCACCGGTTTGTGTCACGGAGACAAAGCGAACCGGGCAGGGGTAGGTGACCAGCGACCCGGTCTCGATATCAAAGAGCGTGGGCAGGCCGTCATCCGTTGTGGTCTCGGTGATGTCGTTGGCGTGGTAGTGGCCGGTGAAAACCATTTGCAGACCGGCATTGGCCAGGGTGGCTGAAACCGTCTGCCAGTCGTCGATGACGTAGTCGGCAAAAGCGGTGCTCTGGCCGGTGTAGTGCTCGGTGATGCCGTGGTGCTCGATGGCAATCACCTGTTTGCCCATGGTTCTGGCTTCTGCCAGTTTCTCCAGTGCCCAGGTCAGGGTTTCCGGGCGGAAGGCCCCCCCGGTTTCCGGGGTGCCGTTGCTAAGATTGTCTTCATAGATGGCCACATCCAGGGCCAGCACCCACAGTCCTGGAACCGGTTCGGCCAGGTAGCTGAGCGAGGCCGGATCACGCTCGATGGCTTCACCATAACCGTATTCATTGTAAATGTCGGCAAACTCGATTGGTGTGACCGTGGGCACCGATGCAGTAGTGTCACCGTTAAATGATACGGCGTGGGGGTTATTGATATCGTGGTTACCCGGGCAGACCAGTACCTGGATGTCGCTGGCTTCCAGATCGGCCAGGTAGGCGGCGAACTTCTCATGGCTGGAACGTTCACCGTCTTTGGTCAAGTCCCCGGGGACCAGTACGATGTCGGGTTGTTTGGCTTTGATCATGTGAACGGCCGATGCTAAAATGGCCTCGCTTTGCACCAGCATCTTGCGGTCCTGGGCAAGGTACGCCTCAAAGGCCGCGCCTTGGGTCCCCAGATCGGTATCGTAAAAATGCGGATCGGCGATAACGGCGATTCTGGCCGTCTGAGCGGCCGCCGATCCAGCGGCTGAGACGGCGATCAGGAAAATCGCCGTCAGCAGTACGGATAATCTGATCCTGCACATGGTTTTATATTCCTCCATTTATTGGTTAGTGCGCCGGCGGACACCGATGATTCCCAGAAGACCGGGAAGCGCCATCCAGATCGCGCCGGGAATGGGGACGACGTTGATGTGGGTGCCGTTCACGGAAACGGGGATCGGATCACCGAAATCATCGGAGAGATCAAGATAGGAGATGCTGATGGCATCCAGGGCGGATTCGTCACCGGAAAAACTCAAGGTTGCCAGGGTGAAGGTATCCGGTTGGCTGCTCAAATCATCAAGGTAAGAAACCACCGCCAGGTTGACGGTACCCAGCGCATAGTCACCCCAACTCCAATCTTCGGCATCCGGAGAAATTGGATCCGGTCCTGTAAAACTGCCCAGTTCCTCGGTCAATGTATAGTCTGAAAAGGTCAGCAGGCTGGAATCATACGTGACGTCCAGATCAAAGCTCGCTAAATTAAAGTCGCCTAAATTGGATATGGTGATATCGACTGAATAACTATCCGCCATTGCAGGTGCGGTGGTGAAAACCGCGCTAACGATCAAAAGAGTGGCCATTACCGCTTTTTTAACTGAAAACATGCTACCATTCCTTTCTTCTAAAATAACCAACGGATTATTGTAGGTTGCCCGGCGGCCGGACATCCGGCCGCCGGGCAGGTTGACTGGTTTTTACATGCGCACGCCAACGGCTGATCTACATAAGGGCGATCAGTTTGCGCACATCCTTCATGGTGATGGTGCCATCACCGTCCAGGTCGCATGCCGGACAAACCGATGCATCCTGGCGCAGATGACTGCGGATGATGACCAGATCGTCACGATCCACATCTCCGTCTCCATCCAGGTCGCCATCCGCGGCATCGGGGATCACCGACAGATCCATCCATACCATGCGGTGATCGGAGCTGCCGTCGGCCTCGACCAGGTAGAACAGATCGTCGGTGCTGGTGGGCCAGAAGACCTGTCCCTGCCGTGGCTCCAAACCGTAGACGGATGGCAGGTTGTAGTCAGCGCGCATGCCCCAGGAGGCGGTGTCGTCGTCGTCGATGCCGTAGTCCACTGCCCCATCGCTTAAGGGCACGTAGGCGCTATTGATATTGGCGTTGGTCAGTAACTGCGTGATGGCGTTCTGGTAAGAATCACCCTCGTCCGGATCGGCATTCTGGTCGCCCAGGATGACGAAACGGGTATCGGCGCCAAGACCGCCGTAGGTGTTGGTGTCATCGTAGATGTAGCTGTCGCTGCCCGGGGTGACGTAATCGGCCCAGAAGCGGATTTCATCGTGGTTGCGTTTGCCGTTCCAGTCCACCAGGCTTTCGTCCTCATCCGCGTCCCCGTCGTCAAAGGTCGGCGGTGTCGGGTGGTTGCAGAGCAGATGTACCGTCTCGCCGCCAACGGTGACGGGGATATCCCAGTGGCTCTTGGAGCTGAGGCGGAAAATATCCTGCTCGTCGGTATCGTAGTAATCCGTGGGCATGACATTGTCCGGCATGTCCTTCCACAGGAACTTCTGAAAGGTGCGGATGTTCTCCGTGTCAATGGGCAGTTTGGAGAGCACAGCCATGCCGTACTGACCGCAGAAATCACCATAACCGTAGCAATCGTCCCCGCCGCTTTCGGTGCTGCCGTCGTTATTGAGGTCATAGCCGGTGGCAATACCGGTGTTGGATTCGGCGATGTAGTCATAGGGGAAACGGATCGGCGTGGCGCCGTTCTGGCTCACTTCCAGGTAGTTCTGCTTGAGCAGTTCCACGGCGCTGCCATCGGCCACATAGTCGAACTCGTTGAGCAGGATCACGTCCGGATCGACGCGCTGGATGATCTCGGCCACCTTCTGGATCTGCTCATCCGTACCCGATTGAAGATCGGTTACGATCTCGCCTTCACTGCTGCGGTTGAGATAGCAGTTGAACGTGGCCACACGCAGCGTGCCCATCTTCACCGGAACGCTGCAGACCGTGGCCTGTTCAATGGTGATCAGGTCGGTTTTTTCGCTGCACACCTCAACACCATCGGCGTCGGTCACGCAAAGCTCGACCGTGTAGGAGCCGGCCGCCGGATAGGTATAGACCGGGCTGGCTTCGGTGGCGCTTTCACCGTTACCGAAATCCCACACGTAGCTGTATGGTTCGGCACCACCGGCGCCATAGGCGGTAAAGGTGATGGGGTCGGTGGTGGTGGCGGTGGTCGGGCTGGCCGTGAAATCAACGGTCAGTCCGGTGACCGCCTTGCGCACCACCTGGACGTTGTCCACACCGATGCGGGCGCCGTCACCCGATCCCGTGCCAGTGGAGGTGTAGCGAAAGGCCACGTAGACCGTACCCGAGTAATCGCACAGGTCCAGGGTGCGGGTGGCCCAGCTGTCATCGATGTCGTCGTGGGCGATGGTATAACTGTCCCAGGTGAAGGCGGCATCCGTGGGATCGCTGCTGCCGTCGTAGTTGGTGGAGACCATGACCTGCAACGCCGGTCCGTCGTACCTGCGGTAGTGGTCGAAGACCAGCTCGGCACATTCGCCGGGCGCGAGAAGCATGGCCGGTGAGATCAACCAGTCGTCACTGGGGCCGTCGGCACCATAACCATTGGCGATGGCGCCCTTTTGGTCGGCACGCTCTTCAATGATCCAGTCGGCGCTGCTGGCCGAACTGTAACTGGTGAAGGTGGTATCGGAGATGAGGTCTTCGTTGAAGTCCTCAGCGGCATAGGAAACACGGCTGCCGCGCAGTTCAATGTTATCCACTTCCCAGACCCGGCCGTCGCCGCCGGCAGTGCCGGTGGAAATATAATGGAAAGCAACCCGGGCCGTGGTCGGCTGGATGACCACATCATCCACCCCCAGGCGGGCGCCGTCGCCGGACGCGGTACCGGTGGTGGTATAACGAAAGGCCACATAGGCCGTGGCATCGGTGTCGAACGTGTGGGTGACGGAGACGTATTTCCAGGCATCGGAAATATTGTCATGAGAGATGCTGTAACTTGTCCAGTTTGCCGCGGTGGGATCACCACTGCCGGCGTAGTCGCTGGAGACCATCACCTGCAGCTCGGGGCCGCCGTAGTTGCGATAGAGGTTGAAGGCGATTTCGATCTCGGCGCCGGCCCCCACTTCCATGGCCGGCGAGATCAGCCAATCGTCGCTGGGGCCATCCGCCCCATAACCGTTGGCCACGGCGCCGATTTTATCGGCGCGTTCTTCGATGACCCAGTCCGCACTGCTGGCTGCACTGAAAGGAACGAAGGCACCAAAGGTGGTATCATCGAAATCGACCGCAGCCAGATTGAAACTCAACTCGCCGGTGGTTTCAAAGGTGTAGCTGCCGGTGCTGGGCATGGCGGCACCCATGTCGATCCAGTGGGCATCGTTGGGATCGGTATGCACACTCGGGTCGTAGTTGTCGGAAACCAGCACTTCAATCTCGGGTCCATCATAGTTGTAGGCCAAATCGGCGGTCAAGTATTCGCCATTGTAAGCGTAAAGGTTGAGTTCAGGAGAAATCAACCAATCGTCACTCTCCATGTCGGCGCCGTAGCCGTTGATGCGGGCGAACCACTCACCGCTGCCCGTGGGGTACTCATAAGGCTCCCATTCGGCAGTGCTGGTGACGCTAACGGTTGAGAACTGACCGACGCTGCCCGTGTTGAAATCCTCACTGTAAATCAGCGGGGTGGACGCGGTGAGGGTCGTGACGGTCAACTCATCGCTGAAGTCAGACAGGCCGGCGGCATTGTAGGCGCGTACCTTGTAAGTGTACGCGGTGCCTTCGGAGAGCATGGTGTCACCGTAAGCAGCAGTATCAGCGGCCAGGCTCGGTTCAAGCATTTCCCAGGCACCGTCGGCTTCCTTGCGCCACAGCTCAACGCCCACTTCATCGTCGGCATTGTCCGTCCAGGTCAGATCGATGGTGGTGGTGGTCACGTCCCCTTGAGCCAGGGCTGTGGGGGCAGCCGGAGCGTCGCCATCCACATTGGATTCGATACCGATCAGTACCATATCGAAGCTGGTGTCCGAACTGGTGGGGCCGGACTGATGAACCTCCACGGCGATGGTGTTGTCGCCGGTCGTCAGCAGCGCCGGATCGATGTTGTAGGCGTAGTATGTGGTCTCGCTGCCGGCGTCATTGGCCGGGGTGGTGTAGGTGATCTCCCCGTCAGGCATGCTCGTACGAAAAGCTTCCGTACCGTTGATGTAGACCACGGCGCCGTCGTCGCGCAGGATCATGGCTTTGAGCTTGATCACCTGGGTGGCGTCGGCCACGGTGAAGTCTTTGCGGAAGTAGGCGGTGATGTGTTTGTTGTCCGCATCGTCGCCGTAGCTGATTTCGGTGACTTCGTCGCCGTCACCATAGCCCAGCTGGGCATCGCCGCTGTTCCAGCTATCATCGTCAAAGTCAGAAGCGGTCCAGGCCGTGCCCTGGTCGGATCCGTCGTCCAGATATTTCCAGTTTGCACCGGTTGCGACATACTCCACATTGTCCACGTCCGCGCCGGTGAACAGGTCGCCACTGGCGTTGAGGGTGATCACACTACCGGCCAGGGGTTTCCAGAGGATGGCGTCCAGGCCGGCGGGCATGGCGAACGCATCGGCATCCTGTTCCGCCTGGGTCAAATCGCTTACGCTGGACATGTCATAGCCCAGTGCAGGGCTGCCGGTTTCGTCGTATTCACCGAAGCGCACGGTACGAATGAAAAGGTTGTCCGCATTCGCCTGGATCAGCTTGAACTGCCAGAAGCTGTCCGAAGACAGGGTCCAGGGCTTGTCGTCGTCATTGGCCCGGTGGGGCGCCCCCCAGGAGCCTTCACCGATAAACATGGTGCCGTTAGCGTCGTCGCGCACGAAACTCTCAAAGGCGCCTGCATCTTCACTGGGAGCAACGGGAAAGGTGTACTTCACCATGTGAGAATCGCAGTCGATGACCAGGTCCATGCCGTTGTCGACCATGGTCTGGGCCCAAGCCTCGATGCGGCCCAGGCCTTCGGGCTTGCCGGCCTGATGAGGCCGCATGGGACGATGAAACTGACCGATCTTCCAGGTGAAATCCGGGTTGGCGGCCAAGTCCATGGCCAGCCAGTCGGCCTGTTCATTCCACTTGGTGTCATCCTGATCGGCAAAGGCCCCGTAGCCCACGCCCGGCTCCAGCTCGGAGTTGAGCGCATAAAGCCGCATCATGGTGCCGCCCACGGTGGCCGCATAGTAGGCGTCCGGATTGGGCATGTTGAAGATCAGCTCCACGAAATGGGTCATGTCGTTCTCGTGGTTGCCGTGGGCCGGAATGATTGGATACATGCGGTTGTCCGAACTGATGGTCAACTGCCAGTCGTCCAGCCACTCGCGCATCTCGTCGTTGGTGCAGTCGTCATGGTAGTCGCCGCCAAAGGCCACGAACAGCGGCCGCAGCTTGGACACCAGCTGGTTGCCCCACTGGCGCGGTTCCTGGTGGGTCCGCGAATCGCCGCCGGCAATGAAGGTGAAGGCTTCCGGTGTATTGGGTGATGTTTTGAACCAGTAGATAGTGCTGTCATCCTCGGAATCGCCGATGCTGAAATAGTAAGCGGTATTCGGTGTCAAATCGGTCAGTTCGACGAAGTAGCTGACCAGGGCCGAACCTTCCGGATGAAGGGTGTTGTCATAGGTTTGGGTGGTAATGTCGGTTGCTGTGGTAAAGGTGGTCAGGGCCGGATCGGTGCCATACTTGACGCCGGTTGGCGGCCCGCTGACCTGACACCAGCCGATGGTCATGGTTGTGGCCGGATCACCCGTCCACACCAGGCGGTATTTGTCGCTTGCGGCCTGGACCGAAATGGCAAAAAGGCCCACTAAAAACAGGGCCAGTGTTGCCGCCATCAGGGTCGTCAGGCGTTTATTCCATAAGTTGCCGTGCATGTAGCCTCCGTTGTCAATTGATTATTCGTCCTGTTGCCAGATACATTCCAGATGCAGTAGTAGAGAAAAAGGGCTCCGTGTTTTCAACTGCGGGACCGCGACACCACCACCTCCTTTCCAACTGTCAGAGAAATCAGATGCGTTTGCTATACATAATGGGGGAACATGATCCGGTCTCTCAATTTCTCCAGATTCAGCCGATGAATAAAAAAAGCCCGCAGGCGCAAAGGCAACTCGCGCATGAAGGCTTGCTGATCTTTGCAGAACGAGAAAGATCACATTCCCACGCTATGAAGCAGTGTTATCCAGGTTTTTACTCAGGGCCAATACAGTTGTGTGGCATGCTCTCGTACAGAAAATTACCTTTGCTTTGTCAGGGAACGATTGGAGAGATGTTAGAATTTTGTTAGCAATAAGGTGAGATTTTAATTGAGATGATTTAACAATATTCCTATTTTATATTTCTCAGTGCAGCAGTACCTTCAGGTCGTTTTTCGTATCAACAACAATCCATCCAGCAGCGACCGGATCATCCGGATAGTGCGTCGGCGGCCGGGGCGGCATCGTGGCATAGCGCCGGCCGGTCTGATCAGCCAGAAAGACGATGCGGCCGGTTCGGCCGAAGCCGGCCGGCAGCGCGGCCACGGCCCACTGGTGATTATAATCGATCGCCTGTTCTCCGGCTTGACCCGCACCGGTCCGGCTGCGGATGTCGACGAAATAGTATCCGTCAACGGCCGTCGTCGCCCCCATGGCCATGGCCAGACGGCGGGGGATCAGATCAAGGCGCACAGGCGTGCCCCGTGGATCGACCCATTGCCAGAGATGGGGTACGAATCGGGCATATTCTCCCCTGGGATGCCGGTCGCAAAAAGCGTGTTGAGCAGATTGAATGCGTTTGAGGTGTGCCAGTGCCCGGTTTTCATTGGAGGCTTTGACATCCCGCCCCATCGGGCGGTTTTGCAATAAGGCGCAGCCAGCATACCAGGCCCCGAAACCAAGCAAGCCAAGGGCGATGATGGTCACCAGTATCCCGGGAAGGGTTGCTGTCCGCTCATTTTTTCGACGCACACACGTCGTCGGAGCTGGCACCGACGACTCAGGCATGCCGGTTTTCCTGGGCATTCCAGGCGGCGACCCGCGGACAGGCTGGATCAGGGGCATCGATGCATCCGGTGACTGCCAGGGCCACGGCCCGGCAACCGCCCCGGCAAAGGTTCAAGTACTCACAACTGCGGCAGGGTTCCGGAGCGCGATGGGGCCAGGTGGTCAGATTGAGGAAACTCGGCTGGATGATGCTGGGGCTTTGGGCCAGCTCCATCACGGATCGGCCGATGGTCTCCAGGAAAGAGCAGCCGGCCACGTCACCGTTGCTGCGTACCCCCCATAAAACATTACCTGCCTCGCAACCATAGGTGCCCAGGGATTCCAGAACCTCCACCGGCGGGCGGTGGTGGCAGAACATGGGAATGAAGGAACAGTCGATCTTGGCGGTGACGTGCCAGCGCTCGGACAGCTCGGCCAGCAGCGGAGTTAGGGCGATATTCTGCTCGGCTGTGGTGGCAAGCTTGAGAAATGCGTCACGGTCTTTGGCCCGGCCGGCGGGTTTGTAGCGCAGAAATTCGATTTCGTTCAGTCCTCTTTCACGGGCATAGGTAAACAAGGCGGCAATCTGATCGAAGTTACGGTGTCCGACCACACAATTGATGCCGGTGGGGACACCGGCAGCCACCAACCGCATCACTGCCCGGTCGGCCAGCTTGAAATCATTTTGTCCGCGAAACACAGCATAGGCCTCACCCACACCGTCCATGGAGACATTGACCTGGCCGAAAACCCGCATACGCCTGGCTACGGTCTCCGTAATGCCTCGTCCGCTTACGGTCAGGTTGGGCACCAGGCCGACCTGACGGGCAAAATCGGCCAACTCGAAAAGATCCGGCCGCTCCAGGGCCTCGCCGCCGCCCAGGGCCACATGAAATACGCCCAGGTCGGCCAGGGCCTTAAAGGCCTTGCGCATGCCGGCCGTATCCAGTTCTTCTGCATCGGCGCTGCCCGCATCCATGTAACAATGGGGGCAACCGGCCGAACAGCGGTTGGTCAAGGCCATGTGAACTTCCACTGGTGCCGACAACCGGTTGATGCTGGCATCTTCGGTTTGCCATAGCGCAGAGGGACCCAGTCCCAGACTGCGCATGTAATCGCGGTCCACAAAGGCCAAAAAGGGTGGGGTCTCTCCCGCAATGATGCCGCCAAAATTCTCAAAGCGATGTTTCAATCGATGTTCTCCTTATTGGTGACGCGCCGGGCATTGGGCACGTGCTGTTCGAGCCAGTCGACCAGAAGCGGGTCACTGATGGAGGCCAGTTCGACCCCTGGATAGGCTCGCGGTTCGGTCAACAGGTAAGGTTCTGGTTCGCTGGCGCGAAAGGCCAGTTGAGCCGACAACCAGGCTGCGGGTGAATCATTGCGCCGATAAAACCGGCTAAGGTTATCACAGTGGGCGTAGAAAAACTGCGTGGCCAGGGCCAGGCCAAGGCAAAGCCCGCCTACACCGCCGATCCATTGGCGCAGGCGTTGCCGCCGCAGTCTTGCGGTAATTAAAGTCAGCAGGAAGGTTCCACCGACAGCTGTGAGTCCATAATACAGCAGCTTTTGGGCCACCGCTGACTCCGGTGACCCCAGGCGGGTATGCACATAGGTCGGTGTGGGATAGAATCCGTCACGGTTGACGAATTCTGAGGCCTGACCCTGCCTGTCGGGCCAGTGAAGCATGATTTGAAATCCGGCGATCCAGATCAGGGCTGCAACCATGCCGGCCCCTACATGACGCCAGCGCAACCAATGCCAGGGCCGAGACCACGCCATACCGATGGCTACGATCAACCAGAAGGCCGCCAGCACAGCCCAGGACGCCCGCTGGGCCAGGCAACGAATCCAGGCCTGGCGCGCCGTTTTGCGCAGTCGTTCGATGGGCTGTTGGAATCCAAAGGCCGGGCGATGGGTTAGGACCCGGCCAAACGCCCAGTCGGCACGAAAGGAATGCCCCAGCGCCAGATGGGTCAATCCCAGGGTATAGTCGATGTCTGCAGCCAGTTCGGGATGGTTGGCCATTTGTTCGAGCTGTTTGCGCTGACGCGCCATTTTTTTCAAAAAGGCCGGCTCCTCCCGGTGGCCCGGTTGCACGGCGGCCATGCGCAGACCGTTCAACTGGTGCTTGACGTGGGCCAGACGATGTTGGCGATCCTCGATTCGTGTGATGGCCCGCTGTGCGCTGATGCGTTGGGAGGCGGCGGGCGCTTTGCTCAGGAGTTGTTGCCATAGCTTCAAGGCGTGATGGTCGTCACCCACCAGATTCTCATAGAAACCAGCCAACTCAGCCAGGATGGGCAAGTGATCGGCGGTTTGCATTTCCCGATTTCGCATGGCTTTATCAAGTAACCGATGCGCCTCGTGAAAATTTCCATCCGCGATTTTCTCCCTGGCCAAGATCAATGGACCGGGGGTGGCCTTTGCAGGTTCAAATGGAGCGGCCGGCAAGCAAATCATGATAAGCAGATAAATTGTTATCTTTGCGTAACACATCAGTTGAGGATTTCGGCCACGGCATTATAAGTCAATTTGGAGGAAGGCAAGTTAGCTTTTGGTTAGGGGACTATCGGCGGTTATTTCTATTGATCGCGACCAGCCCAATCAAACCGGAACCCAAAAGCCAGGCTGTGGCAGGGACGGGAACGGCGTTAATTTCAGTCCCTGATACCTGGTAGGCGATTGGATTACCCAAGATGTCAGCATTCTCGAGCTCATTAATGTATATGCTTAATGAATTTACGGCATCTACCATAACTGGCACGGTCCCTGAGAGAAAGACGGAAAACAGTATGAGGGTAATAACAACAAGTATTCTCATCTATCACCTCCTGTGTAAATTGTTTTAAGGGAATTGATTTCAAGATGCTAGTCATTGCCAATGATTGTCAGACTGAAATCGGCAATATGCTATAGTGTTTAAGATAATGTTTTTGGCAAGGCCAGAGGGAGGAAACTGTATATTCAATACCGCGACGACCGATAACGCAGCCCAAAAACATTATCTTAAATGCTATATAAATCGGTTAGCGCAGTGCCCAATCATATTATGAACATCTGGTAACTATTCACTTTCGATGCTTTTCCCTTTTCTTCGGGTATGACCCGAGGTGGAAATGGCTGCTTCGTAAAAGGCTGCTTCATCATAGCCTGAAACCAGCGGTTTACAATTTACACAGTACTTGCGCGGCATCCCGCGACCGGTCCACAGCATGTAAACATTATGTAGAACATTACACTTCGGGCAAAGGCAGCGGACGAATGCCTTGCCATTTTTATACCGCCTTTCCTCCTCTTTCGGAGGGAAACTGAGTTTGGGTGCTTTTTCACGAACCGTGATCCCTATTCCTCCACCGTTGGAATACATTATTTGTTCTCCTTATTAGATGGAATTTTTGGTTTTTTATATCCTTTGATTTTTAATTACAGAACAAGGATTTAGATACCATTAGGAACCGGCTAGAATTATATCAGCTCGAAGAGAAGTTTGCTCTTTAGGCAACTGCCTGTTTTGTCGTGTTCACATTGCCAAACATTTCCCAGGTTTTGTCAAACGCCGCTTCAAAGGATCGGTTTTCCATGTATTGCCGCGCGGCCTGTCCCATGCGTCGGCGTTTGGCGTCATCTGTAATCAAGGTCTGCATGGCGGCGGTCAGGGACTCGACGCAATCCCCTTTTACTGCCAGTCCTGTGGTTTGAGCAATCATATTCTCTGCCGGTCCGCCCTGATCGGTAACAATGACCGGTAGCCCGGATGCCTGGGCCTCCAATACCACGTTGCCGAAGGTATCCGTTGTGCTGGGAAAAACAAAGATATCGCTGGAAGCATAGGCCTCAGCCAGCGCTTCGCCCTCCAGGCGTCCCGTAAAAAGACAGGGCAGATCAGCGGTCACCGTTTTCATTTCTTCAATATACGGGCCGTCACCCACAATGGTCAGCATGACTCTTGACGTGTGTTTAAGGAGCTGACGATAGGCATCCACCAGCAAATGCAGATTTTTTTCTTTGGACACCCGTCCCACATAAATAATCTTAATGATGTCTTCTTCAAGGTTCCATTGGGTAAAAAAGCCATTGCGTTTGGATGGATCAAAGCGTTTGGTATCAATCCCGCGAGGGTAAATTTTGATTTTCTCCGGATTGATTCCTTTGCTGATCAGTTCATCGCGTGTGCTTTGCGAAGGGGCATAAATGAGATCCATTTGGTCGTAGTACCAGAGAACGAACTTCCATGCCAATTCTTCCATGAACCCACTTCCGGTCAGGATTTGCACATACTGTGGGATTTCCGTGTGGTAGGTTCCGGAAATGGGGATTTTTAAAAATCGGGCAATGGCCAGTGCCGCCAGACCGATGGGACCGGGGGTAGCGGTATGGATATGATTGAACCCTTGGTTGTGGCAGTAATCGAGCATTTCCAGAATCGGGGGGTAGAAAATTTTCTGTTCTTCATATTCAGGAAGGTCGTAGGTGCCGATGGGCGCGAAATGGGCGACCCCTTTTTCAGAGGGCCGGTTTTGGTCATCGCAAGTGATCAATGTGTAACGACGGTTGGTGCTGATGGCCAATTCAACCTGTTGACGCAAGGTCAATGCGACACCGTTGATTTCGTAAAACGTGTCCGTAAAATGGGCCACATGGATGTTTTCTTTTTGTGCCGTTGCTTTCGCATCCTCCACGCGGCCAAAGCGTTGGGCAATCTGTCGGCCCAAGTCGCGTCCCATGGTGAACTGAGAAAAGGCAACGAAATACGGTGCCAGCAGGGTGTATAATCCGCCGGCGGACCCAATGGTGTGAAAGATGTTGAACACGTTGGCACCGGAAAGATGGTCCAGCAAATGATTGCCGAAATGGACCATGACGCGGTTGGAGAGCCGGTCAACGAATTCAAACCATTGCTCCTCACGTCCATTGAAGGATTTGCCGTCTCCGCGATTGGCCGCAACCAGATCCGGGTTTTCGTCAATGAGCTTTTGGGTTTCATGGCGCAACAAGGTTGCCAGTGAATCGGATAGGGGATGTTTGACGTGTTTTCGTTTCCGAGCGCTGATAAAAAAGTAAACCTTTGACAGCATACCCAGTTCAGGCGCGGGTTCAGGGCTAAGCGAATTGTCAAGGAAGCGGATCAAGGAATCCTTAGTGGCATAGCGACCTAAGTTAAACTTGCGGCGGAAAAACTGCCAGGCGATACCGTATAAATTGTGCGCCATGGTCTGGGGGGTGGGATCGATGGCGTGCACGCTGACGCGGCTGTTTTCCAGAGTCGCTAGCGAGGTTACCGGCTCTTGATGACCAATCAGTTCGGTATAGGTTCTGGCGATATTCAAGGCACTGTGGTCGTCCGATCCGCCGAACAGACGTTTTTGATGCGCATTTTCGCAACAGGGTGCCAAATCATATTGATCGGTCAGTCGCTGGATATCCCCAGGAGAAAGGCTGTTTACGATCGTCTTAAGCGTCTGGTTCTCACGTGCATTGCGCGCACCATTGAGCTCAAAATTTTGAAAGAGCAGGAGCAATCGTTCCAGGTGGTCGATTCTTAATCGGTCATTGACCGCGTATAGCGGATGGGCCACAATGTGAAAGATGTTCTCCTGCCTGAAATAACTGCTGAGCTCGTAGACATTTTTTCGCAGCTCTTGAATCGTTCGATGTTGGGCTTCATTGATGTCCAGGGCTAAAATGTGAAGTTTGCAGCCATCTTCCGGAAAATAGCTGGTGACCTCTTCACTGACAAACGTGTTGGGTAAATGGGCGATCTCCAGAGCACCGTCAATGCTGTTGTGGTCGGTGATGGTAACATGCGTCATGCCCCGGCGTTTGGTGATATCGTAGATCTGGAGTGGTTCGGTGAAACTTTCCGGGCATCCGATTTTTTTTAAGATCCACTGGGAAGGTCTCTTGGAGTGCTTGGAATGGACATGCAAATCAATCCGCATCTTTTCTTCCTTTCGATTACTTATCATTATATTAGGCTCTTAATGAGCACGATAAGTTAGTATATGATTAAGAAACGAAGAGTTTTTGGTTAGCGAAGCGATGGTCCAAAGCGTAGTTTTTTCTATCTTTATCTGGATAGACACCCTCTTTTGTGGTGGAAGCAAATTGAGAAAGCTTTTTATAGTTAGGCGGCCGGCGCCCGTCGAAAAAATTACATGCCCGGTAATATCTAAGATCCACAGCCCATGTGCCAAATTGCTTCGGTTTCATGACGATCCGGCGCATTGTCGATAAAGGATTGGAGAATATCTCAAGTAGAGGGCCGAACATCTCGGACGGATCACGAAAACATTCCCAATCGCATTGCCGGCATGCCTCAGACTCAGCCGATGGTCTCAGCTGCTGCAAGTCGAGGGCTTCAAGGCGGCCAAAATCTTCATTGCCCCGGTATCCACACGGATACACGTGGCCATCAGCGGCATTGACAAAAAAGAAGTCAACCCCGCCCCGACAGCCAAACGTCTCACCCCCTAGCATATCGCTGCTGTATTGACGAACCAAGGCTTCCAGCGAACTTAGCGGAGAAAAAATGCGTATTTTTGATCGAAAGCGCTTGATGGTTGTAATCAATGCCTTGAAGAGCATCCGCTTTTCATCTGGCGTGAAGCGTACGATATCGTCTGCCGTGGTCGCTGCATACACGGCGCTCAGGCCTTGACTGTTCTCGGGAATATCGATGCTCATGGGATAGCAGGTGTTGGCCATGGTAAAACCAAGATCGATGACCTTTTGGTAAAATCGTTCGAATGCCCGTCGATAGCGGTGGTAAAATGTATCCAGATAAGCATCGCTCGTTGCCGCTTCGACTCGCCGAAAATAACGCGTTGACACGCCACCCACGTTGCGATTGATCCCCAGGTTGACCGCCGGATAAATGCCAGCCTGATGAAAAATGGGCAGGGCTTTGGCGATTCCGGCCACGACCTCTGGAAATCCACGCATTTCTTCATGGATGTCGTCCACGCTGGAATCCAGGCTGATCCAGAAATTGCGCAGCGGTGTGTCTGCCAGCATCTCCACCATGCGGGATACCCGGTCATAAAAATCGCTTTTTTGCGGATTTTTGAACATGAATCCATTGGTTCCGGTTCGCGTATACCGCAAGCCGGCATCACCGGCATAGCGAATGAGTTCGACCAGGCGGGGCAGATCCAGAAGCGGTTCGCCGCCGGTAAATGAAATCGCCTGGAAACCGCGCCTGGCGGCGGCATCGATGAGTTTTTTGATTTGATCGGTGGCCAGTGTGGAGCGGGAAAATGACTCCGTGACCCGCATTCCGCATTGGGGACAGCGGGCGTTGCATCGATCAGTGATCTGAACGACAAGTTGGCCGGGAATACGGTTGTTGACAAGGGATCGGAGTAAAGCAGTAATCGGTATACCTCATTTGTTCAGGTTGATGGATTTTCATTTACGATCATACGTCAATTACCACACTCTTTGTTTGTGCTGTGTTAGCGGCGTATTTGTTTTCCATTTGGATTACTCGATAACAAGAATGAACAAGCGATTTAATCAATTTCTAATCGTTCGATAACATCAGGCTAATTCTCGACAACTATGAATGCCATCAGACAGGAATCAATAAATCTCATTTGTGATTTAGTAGAGGGTTTCCAATGCTTACACAACTTTTTGATTGGGTAAGGTTGACCATGTCCATTACCTGCATTTTACTGGCGATTTATTTTTCTTTCTTTTGATCTGCAACTTACAAACGGATCAAAAGAAATGTGAAGGAGTTTATGGCAACATTGACCAGACCGACAGGCCCCTATCAGCCGCTCGGCGACATCCCGTTTGCTGCATCCTCTCCAAAACCGGCGAACCTTTTAAAACTCATCCATGTTTTAGGTGTTCATCCGGCGACACCCGATGGACTTGCGCGGTCTCTTCCCTACACGCCGGAGGATGCCACAGCCGGGGCGGAAAATGAATACCAGACCGCTGTGCTGGGAAATCGGCGGGACGTGGATCTGGCGCGGGAAATTGAGGAATCAAGGTATTACCGGAATCTCAAAAAACAAGCGCTGCGCGGTGATACCCCCCGGTCAAAACGGGTTGCCCTGGAACGATTCCTGGACGGAAATATGGACGATGTCTGGGAAAACAGCTGGGTTCGATTGCCGATGGCATCACTGAGCCAATATGCTAGGTCCGTGTTCAGAAAGGATTTACGCGCTGACAAAGGCTGCCATGACAGCCCATTGCGAAGTGACACATGCCGGTTCTCTTTGACACTCAACGGTCATGATTATTTGCGTATTCCCATCAGCTATCTGTTGAAACTATCCCTTGCCGATGCCATCGGCAAACCACAGCTGCATGCCACCATCCGGGAAACGGGCCTGTCGGCCATGGATCATTTTCTGTCTGATAACACCTCTCCGGAGACCTTTTCATTCCATCCGGTTCGCAAAGATTCAAGTAATGGGGTCGGAGAAAATCTCGCCCGGGAAACCGCGTTCCGTTTTCTGCTTTCTCAATTGTTGATTCAGTATGCCAACCATCAGTTTGGTCTCATTGAAAGCGGCCAGCGGGCACTGCTCTATTTCGCTCCCCATCCACCGATACGCCAGAAGACGCTCAACAATCTCATATCGGACAGTTTCTATCGATCCCTGTTTATGAGCCCCTGTCTGTCCGGCTGGAATGATGGGGAAGCCAAACATCGATACATGCACCTGTGTCACACGGTGCTGTCACGCAGTCAACTCAATGCGGTGATTAAGCTCAGAGAAGCGGGGATCATCGCCAATAATCTGATTGTCCTGCCCAATCCATCCAATATCAGCCTGGCCAACAACGGCACGCACATCAGCCTCGGCAGCCGGATGCTCACCGGCCTGATGCAAGATCCAAAATCAGGCTATGGTGCCTTGGAAGAAAAACATTACGGTGATCTGGCGATTAAAGTCGTTGAGCATTTTCTGCCCCTATTTGTAGGAACTTACTCAGCCGCCCCGTACCGTATCGACTTCATGGACTTTCATCCTGAACGGGTGTTGGGATTTTTGCCCCATGAGCTGGATTTCACGCATCTGAGAATGCTGTGGCGACGATGGAAGAAAAAAGCGCACCTGAAAATCATGGGGCGCAGTTTTACGCCCTTCGGCCCCGAGTGGCTGGATCGCGGGCTATCCCGATGCTTCGGGCTAAAAGGGGATTTCGTCCCGGATTTTCGGCTGATCGATTATCTGGTGGCCCTGATGGCCACCGACGAAAGTCCGGCCCTGGATGGACAACTGGGCAATGATAGCCGGCTCAAAAAAGACCTTGGCGACATGGGGGTGTTCGATCCTTGCATGCCCCTTTACATGCTGTACAGAGCGCGAAGTTTCGATACCATGGGATTTACCGGTTTTGAAGGCCGGCATTACAGCCTTTTTGAAAGTCTCACCCGGGATATGGCCCAGGCCACCAATTTACAGATGCTGATAACGGCCCTGGCCTACAAATATATCGTTACCGGAGTGGTGAACCACAACGATATTCCTGATCACCCCTTTGTTGAAAGTGAGCGACGGCAGATCTTTTTCGGCGCAGCTGCCGGCATCCCGACATTTTATGTCCGCGTGGATACACCCAACCGGATGCTGGCGAAGATGGTCAAATCGACCGCCAATACCCGATCGAGCCGGCGCTATTCCGGCTATACACGGGTTCAGATCGCTGATTTTCAGTGCATGCTGGTCAAAACACTTCGCAAGGATGCGCCGGAATTAATAGAGATGACCGGTCTTGCGTCCACCATCGAAGACTTGGAGGCGCGGTTTCTTTCCAAGGACCAGGATACGGCTGCCGGCCGACTCACCCGTCGTATTTGCGAAACCGCCGGGGCGTCCTCCCCCATGCGCCTGGCCGGCGATAGTTTCAACTCAGCAGCCGAATCCTTTTACCGCAACCAGCTGAAGAAGGAGCAGTTGGGAGAGGCCATCGATCTGTGGTGTGAATCACTTCAACTCCTGGACGGGATGGCTGCCTGGCGCAACGGCACATACAACCAGGCCCTGTTATCCATTTTAAAAGGTAAAGATGCCGCAGCGTTGATCAGGACTTTGAAACCCGTGATTATTGGGGAGGAATTGCCTCTTGCCACAGTGACCCGGCTGATTCACCTCATGCTACTGACCCTTAATTATATGCGTCGGCAGACACAGACCAAACCTTCGGAGAAACAATAACATTGACAGCAGATCCAATTCCTCATCAATACATCGACCGCGAAACAGATAACGTGACCACTGAAAAGCTGATTGCCGATACCTTGATCCACCGGCTTTACTCCCGCGCCAAGGAGAGCCCTTCGCTCTTGTTCAAGGCGGCGACATCAAAACGCATGTCATCAATTTTAGGCTTTCTCAATTACGATATGTCCCTGAACGGCCATCATCAGAAAAATGGCGATCGTTTGAAAGCCATGGGCATAAACACGGATGAATGCCTGGATGATCCCGCCTCCCTGAACACAGCGCGCAAGATCTTCGAACGTAAAATCCGCTTTTGGCAGTGCCGTCCGCTTCCCGAAACCGAAGACCGCATTGTCTCTCCGGCAGATGCCCGAATGATTGTGGGGTCATTGGACTGCCACGACTCGCTTTATCTAAAAGAAAAATTTTTCAGCTTTGAAGAACTCCTTGGTATCGATAAACCCGCCTGGCTGGAAGCGTTTGCCGACGGCGATTTCGCTCTTTTCAGGCTGACGCCGGACAAGTACCATTACAACCACGTACCCGTATCCGGACGGGTAAAGGACATCTACGAGATCGATGGCTGTTGTCATTCGTGTAACCCCGGCGCCGTTGTTTCGCTGGTGACGCCGTATTCCAAAAATCACCGCGTGGTGACCATCATCGACACGGATGTCCCCGGTGGTACACATATCGGTCTGGTCGCCATGATCGAGGTCGTGGCCATGATGATTGGTGATATTGTCCAGTGTTACAGCCTCCATGCCTATGATGATCCCATTGACATCCAACCGGGGTTGTTTTTGGAGCGCGGATGTCCCAAAAGTCTATATCGACCGGGCAGCAGCGTCGACGTATTGATTTTTCAAAAAGACCGCGTGGCCTTTTCCGTGGATATCCTGGCCAATATGCTCCGCAAGGATGTGTCCAGCCGGTATACCCTGCATTTCCAGTCGCCGCTGGTGGAAACGGATGTGAAGGTGCGATCTGAGATTGGGCGGCGGGTGAATGGTGGTCGGTGATTGGTGATTGGTGAACAGTGATCGGTGATCGGTAATCGGTAATCGGTGATCGGTGATTAGTGAGGATTAGCATTTAGGGGTCGAGGATTCGAGTGATCGAGGAATCAAGGGGCAAGGGAATGACCAAAAAAAGAAACGATGTCGGCGTAGGGGCGAAAAATTTTTCGCCCTTACCATCGAAAGCGATCGTCTCTCGTTCAATTGATAGATTCTCTCAGAAAATCTGCTTTCACTCGACCCCTGGACCCCTTGAATCCTATACCCCTAAAAAAAATATCAACCCCCAACAGGACCACGATCATGGCAAACTGGCTTTTTGTGGCAGCCCTGGCACTTTTTCTCGCACCCGTTTATCTATGGAGTTTCAAATCCTTGCCAGGAGAACGCTGGCAAATCCTCTGCAGCGTGCCTATCCATAAAGATGGAAATGGTGCCTGGGAAGGACTCAATCTTACGTATTACGGTTTTTTCAATGCACTGGCTTTATGTGCCGGCGTGGCCCTGGTGTTTATTCTGACTGCATCCGCCGGCATTGATTTCAAGGTATTTGCCGCAACGATTATCATTGTGCTCGGCATCTGCCTGCCGGCATCGCGTGCCATTGCCCGGTGGGTAGAGAAAAAACCGCATACGTTCAGTGTGGGAGCGGCTTCATTTTTAGGGATTGTCGCTGGTCCGTGGCTGGTTTTATTGGTGGCGAGTATTGCCCGCAAATGGTTGGGCATTCAAATTGAAACCATGGCGGTGGTATCGGCGTTGATCATCGGTTATACCTTGGGAGAAGGCGTTGGTCGCCTGGCCTGCGTCAGTTTCGGATGCTGTTATGGCAGACCCATCGATCAAATGCACCCATTGGTCAAACGCTATTTCTCATGGGTCACCTTTACCTATATCGGCCAGACCAAAAAAATTGCCTATGCCCATCAACTGGATGGGGAAAAAATTTTTGCCGTGCAGGCGGTCACCGTTGTCCTCTATACCCTGTGTGCGCTGATGGCGACACTGCTTTATCTCTACGGGGCGTATGCCTGGGCATTTTTTCTATGTCTTTTCGTTACCCAGGCATGGCGTTTTGCCTCTGAGTTTCTGCGGGCGGATTATCGGGGAAAGCGAAAAATCAGTGTCTATCAGTTAATGAGCCTGTTGACGATTCCTTACGGTCTGATGATGCCGGTTGTGTTTCCGTCGACCGGTCCGATCGCGAATGTGCTGGCCGGCTTGCAATCCCTGTGGGATCCGAGTGTTATTTTATTTCTCCAGGTTCTGGGGCTGGTCATGTTTTTCAGGACAGGAAGAAGCCAGACCACCGGGGCGGGGATCCGGTTTCACGTGAATCAGGACCGGATATAGCAGGCGCGGGTAGAAAATGGGCAAATGATCATCGGTCGGCTACAAAATGTAGTGCAACAAATCTATCACCGCTTCATCAAACTCAAGGGAGAGCCCCGTCAGATTGCGCTGGGTTTTTCTCTGGGAATGCTGATCGGCATGACCCCCTTTTTTGGCATCCACATCCTATCCGCTTTGGTTATCGCATCCTTTCTTGGATGGAGCAAAATTTCAGCATTGATCGGAGTCAACATTACCAACGTCCTGACCATACCGATCATCTATCCACTCAATTACTGGGTGGGGGCAACATTGCTAGGCACTTCACAGCCGTTCAAATGGCCGGACAGTGAAGGTGCAACAGCAATTTATGAACTGATCAAACAATCGCCAATAGTGCTGATGAACCTGTTTGTCGGTGGGTTGGTGCTTGGCATCCCTTTGGCGGTTGGTGGATATTTTTTTGCAATGAGGGCGGTTTGTCTTTATCGGAGCAAGAGAAAAAATAAGCCTCCCAAACACCTGAGTGGCGGATTGAAATCATTGGATAGGCACTAACTATGATGCCCTAGACGCATGACGGTATCCTTTCCCCGACCAATACTCACAATAGGTTCTGGCACCTTCTGGCCCCATAAAACGGTTGAGCAATTTGGTCTCCGTCTTCATCAAATCAACGACCACCAACCCATCGACAGCGTCACAAAATTCCCGATCAACATTAAAGGCGATAAACTGCCCGTTCAGCTTAAGGTAATGCCGGATAAGCACCGGTACACGCTTACCATCATTTTCAATTTCGGAAATCAGCATTGAAATATCATCGATTGAACCGACAGCTTGCCGGTGATTCAAATCATCCAGCGACCGAGGTGAGCGCATTCGAAATGGGCAACGGGGGCTCACATAAGCACTTAATTCTCTGGATGAACAGTTGCGCTTTAGAAATTGGATCATGAGCTGCTTGGAAATGCGCTGATAACTGTTGCTGATGCTTACCGGGCCGAAAAGAATTCGGTAGTTGGGGTGCTTTACCAGGTATCCACCGATGCCCTTCCACAATAAGGCCAGGCAGTTGGGGTGCCGCTGATATTCCGATCGGATGAACGATCGACCCAACTCAAGGGAATGGGTCAGGTGGCGCATCAGACCGCTTTTAAATCGGAACAGAGAATGGGTGTAAAGCCCTTTTCTTCCGAACCGGGCCAGAATGTCCGCTGTATCACCGATACGATAGGCACCGATCACCTCGGCGGTATGCGTATTTAAGAGAATCAAATGGCGATAATAGCTGTCAACAATGTCGACGTCCATGGATTTGCCGGTGCCTTCACCTACCTCCCGAAAGGTTTTTTCGCGCAGTCTGCCGATTTCTCTCAGCATATGGGGGATCTGTTCGCTGTCAGCGATAACCACCGCCATCTGTTTATGCGTGATCAAGCGACAGTGATCGGGCAGTGCTGAAAATTCAGCGCTCAAAAGGCCTGGGGATACTGCTGGAATCAAATCCTGAGTCTTTTTTCCCGCTTTTGGAAACGAATAAAAGAGTCGTTCCAGATGACCCTTTTGACCTTTTTGTGATAGACGGTTGGCCATAAAATAGGTATTGAATCGCAACCAGCGCATAAGGCTTTTGTCGTCTTCGAAAAATCGCATCCGGTCAGAGGAAATACTTTTACCAATATGCAGGGGGATGCGCGTTGACTGCCGTGCCAGCATCTCTCGGGGCAGCATCAATGTCCGCAACCGGGGATGAATCAGCCCCAAGAGGTTAAATAAAAGGCTGTTACGCCCAGGAAAAAAGACCGGCAGTACCTGGGCGCCGCTCAAGCGCACCAGCCTGGCGATATGCGGGCTCCACACCGGGTCGGTGATTCGGCCCTGGCGATAGTCGATGTGCGAAACCTCACCGGCAGGAAACGTGATCAGGCAATTGCCTTGTTTCAGCCATCGCAGGCAGGCTCGAAACATTTTGGCATTGGATTGCACAGATGACTTACGACCAAACGGATCGACGGGGATAATGGTCTCACGAATCGGTTCAATATATTGAAGAAGATAGTTGCCCAGTACTTTTGTATCCGGACGGATACGCATGAAAAGATCTGCCAAAATAATACCTTCAATGCCACCAAAGGGGTGGTTGGCGACAACCACAAGGGGGCCTTGATTGGGAATTTTAGCCAGGTCGTCGGAAAAAACCTGGTAGCTGATGTTCAGCAGGCGAAGAATTGCGCCAAAAGGCTTCACAGAGGATGCGTTGAGCAGTTCCGCGTACATCCTGTTAATTCGGCTGATTCCTATTGACGGGTCCATCAATCGGCAGGTCAGTCTGAATGCATTGCGCAAAAAGGGGTTGCTGCAATGTCGCTCGATTTGGATGAGCCTTTCCGGGCGTCTCACGCGTAAAGGGTTGTCCTGTTTCATTGCTCCATTTCCTTCTTGGAACCATTGACTTGAGTATAACGCTGTTAACCCTAATACGTGGCGAATATCTGTTTGGAGGTTGTTATTATCTGGTTAAAATTTGATTAGCGCGAGAAACAACGGTCAAGCGTTGGCAAGGCCGGGTGGCATACGGGGGCAGGCAGAAATGAATTCAATCGGTTTATGCCGATTCATCGAAGCGAAGGACTCTTTTCATTTTTGTTGATTCTCTCTCCACCCAACCGTTCTTCTCCATTTGTCGAGCCGTTGAAGGTATGGTAGGCTAATACCCAAGATGGGATAATGGATCGTTTACAAATTTATTACGTATCTAAAATCCCACTATCCCTTGTGCATCGGTTTATCTTGGTTTATATCCTTGCCTTTAAAAACAACAAGTTGGTGGAAACATGCCCAATTCGATCATTATTGCCACGGGAAGTGATATCCCAAAAGAACGAATCCCGAATTCACATTTTCTGGACCGCGAATTTTATTCGCCCGATGGTCAGAAGATGGAAAAATCCAATGCGGAAATTGTACAAACATTACATAATATCACAGGGATAAAGGAAAGACGGTATGCCAGCGACGATTTGACCACAACCGATGTTGCCTACCAAGCGGCTGTGGCCGCCCTGGAGGGGCTTGACCGGGAGAGCTTGGATTACATTATTGTCGCCCAGAATTTTGGTGATGTGCGTGCCGGAAACCTGCGTACCGATATGGTGCCGACGATCGCCTCACGGGTCAAACACCTGCTGAAAATAAAAAATCCTTACTGTGTTGCCTACGATATTCCTTTTGGTTGTCCTGGCTGGCTTCAGGGAATGATCATGGCCGACTACTATATCCGTTCTGGCGATGCCAAGCGCATTCTTGTCATTGGCGCCGAGATTCTTTCCCGGGTAGCGGATCCACACGATATCGACTGTATGATTTTTGCCGATGGTGCCGGAGCAACGGTGGTCGAGGCCTCGGACGGGGCAGATGGTATCCTATCCCACGTCACCCGGACCGATGCAGAGAAAAATGCCTGGATGCTGCGGCTGGAAAAAACCTACCACCCCCATCGAAAGGGGGACGAGCTATACATTAAGATGGATGGCCACGACATTTATCGGTACGCGCTGAAAACCGTGCCCCTGGTTGTCAAGCAGGCTCTGGAAAAGGCCGGACTGGTCCTTACGGATGTAAAAAAGCTGCTTATGCATCAGGCCAACGCCAAAATGGACGATGCGATTCTGGCGCGTCTGTTCAGGCTTTACGGTATTAAAGAGGTCCCTGCGGAAATCATGCCCATGATCATCCATTGGGCGGGCAACAGTTCCGTGGCCACGATCCCCACTATGCTGGATCTGCTGTTAAGGAATCAGATCGACGGCCACCGCCTGTCCTCCGGCGATATCGCCGTATTTGCTTCGGTGGGGGCGGGAATGAATATTAATGCCATGGTCTATCGCATGCCTATTTAGAATCTGAACAATTGGCCGATCAGCTGGGCTTTCATGATGTCACCCGAGATTTTCAACTTGCCTGAGGTATAGGCCTCCATGGGCAAAAGGGTCCCATTGATCATGGCCAAAAAGTCGTCCTCGGCGATTTCAAGGGTGCACGTCGGTTCAGGGTGGCGGCCGCTGCTGACGTTGCAAGCGCCGGAGCGAATATCACAAATCCACGCTCCCGCCCCGGCAATGAGATACTGAAATGTCACTGTCAGGCCGGTCGCCGTATCGGCTGCAAAACAGTCGGGCATGGCCGTAAATACCTGGGCTGCCGTTTTATACCTCCCTGGCGCATCAGCGGAAGAATCCGCCGTTGTCGGTTGCAGGAACTGAAGGCGATCGGCCATTTGATCGTTTAAATCCCAATAAAACTTTCCGCCGGACAGATCCGAGATTTCATCCATATGTGCCATGATCGTCTCGGGCGTGGGCACTTGACCATCCTTGGCCAATACTTGTCCCGGGCCGGTGATCATCGCGGCCCGGCTATAGTACCCCATGCCGGCGATATAAATATTACCGCTGACCACGCTGCGTTCCGAGCAAAGGCTGAGCACCAGTGGGGCGACGAATTCGGGTTTGGATTGATTGAACAGCTCCGGCGGCATGATGTCTGCTGTGAGCCGGGACGCGGCAAAAGGTGCCAGTGTATTGACGCAGATGTTATGGTTGGCCCCTTCCAGTTTGATCGTATTCATCAACCCCACCACACCCATCTTGGCCGCTGAATAGTTGGACTGGCCGAAGTTGCCGTACAGACCGGACCCGGAAGTGGTCATGATGATGCGACCGTACCGGTTTTCCTTCATCACGCGAAAGGCAGGCCGGGTGACGTTGTAAGCCCCGCTAAGGTGGACATCAAGGACCGCCTGCCAGTTTTCAGGCGCCATTTTGGCAAAGGTCTTGTCGCGGAGGATACCGGCATTGTTGATCAGAATGTCCACCGTGCCATAGGTGTCCAGGGCGGTTTGGACAATATTTTCTCCGCCTTTGGCGCTTGCCACATTGTCGTAATTGGCCACGGCCTGGCCACCGGCCGAGCAGATTTCGGCCACCACCTGATCGGCCGCCGAGGTTGAACCCTCCCCGGCACCGTCACGGGCCCCCCCCAAATCATTGACCACGACCCGGGCACCCCGTTTGGCCAGCTCAAGGGCATAGGTCCGCCCCAGTCCGGCCCCGGCCCCGGTGATAATGGCCACCTTACCGTCAAAACGGATTTCATCCGCCTTGTCCTCAACAATGTCGCCATACTCAAATTCGCCGTTGTCAATCACCACCTGCCCGTTATTGGCATTCACGGTTCGCCAAAGGGCCTTGCCGTCGGCGGTTTTCCAGATCAACGTGCGGATGGGCTCTCCCGGATAGAGTGTTTTTGAGAACCGGCAGGTCATCCGGCGCACCTGTTCGGGATGACCCGGAACAAAGGAATCGATCAGGGCCCGGCAGGCAAACCCGTGGGTGCACAACCCGTGCATGATGGGTTTGTCGAATCCAGAGCGTTTGGCAAATTCCGGATCCACGTGCAGATGAAAAATATCACCCGAAAGCCGATAGATAAGCGGTTGGTCCGGGGACGGGGTCTGTTCGACGACAAAGTCGGGCTCGCGGTCGGGAAAGACCACGGGGACTGTTTTACGGTCCTGTCCACCGAACCCACCGTCCAGTCGGCCGAATAAGGTGACGATACTGGTAAACAGGTGCTGCCCATTATTATGCACCGTTTCACTCTGAAAAACAGCCAACGCACCTTTATCTTTGCCTTTGTCAAAATAGCCGGTAATTTTACCGGTGGTGGTCAGCGTCCCCTGGGGGGGGATGGGGTTGTGGAATATCAGTTCTTGCTCACCGTGCAAAAGCCCCTTTAGGTTGATACCGGAGTCGATCGCCGCCTGGGACAGTGCGTCGAAAATCAGCGCAATGGCAAAGCTGGGGATCACTTTCAGATTTTTTTCAAAACAATAATCCAGTTCGGAAAAACCCGCGCCAACGCCCAGTGCATAAAGGACAACATCCTTCCATGTGTAATCCTTGTGCAAGGGGCCGACGGGCTTGCCGATGGCATCCATATTAAGCGCCATAATGGCTCCTTTTTGTTTGTTTTTCGTGGATTGAGCAAACTAAAATCAAACATCTTTAAAAGTCAATGGCTTTCCGTTAATGAGATGCCGTCAGCGGTCGATACTGTTTAGTGTCCAGCCAGAAATGTACAAGTCATTGCTGAAATGCTTTACTTTTTAAACAGTGGACTTATAATGCAGCCACAAAAGAACCAACGCAAGGAGATATTAATGGTGAACACGATTGAAATTCCCCAACGGCTCATGGGGTCATTCAAACGCATTGCGCGACGCATTCCTGTGGATTTGAAAAAAGACGAGCAGTTGGTCAGAACCCTTGTGGCCTATCTTCAACTGGGTGGTGAAAAACTGGCCCGTCAGGCTGTTGATACCGCCAAGCAGACATTAGCGCTTGAAATTATTCAGCGTAAGAAAAAGGCCCGTGAAGAAGCACTCATTCGCGCCGCCGAAGCGCGGTTGGCGGCATCCGATGACGACGACGAGCATGACGACGACGATGATGATGACGATGACAACGACGATGATATCAAAGATTATTAGATCGATTAAAAATTCCCGCCCTTTTCAGGCGGCAATTTGTTCCGCAAACAGTTTTTCCAGCCTTTGATCTAGCCCACACATCCATAAACCGGCAACTTTTTGCCAGTACCCGATTGCAGGTGGCCGATGGTTACGCTTTTTGAGCACCTCAACCGAGAAGACGCGGAAACGTTCAGCTTGGTGCTCAATGCCGTGGGGATCGGCCACCGGGTGGTCGGCACACCCCACCGGTTTCGTATCGATGTACCGGAACCGCTCACCGAGGCCGCCCTTACGGCGATTCATCGCTATCAGTCTGAAAATGCAGTTCCTTTGACAGAACCCACGCCTGCCCGCCATCAGCCGGTGTCGTTGCCCCTTTCCGGCATTTTTATCGCCCTGGCACTATTGACCGTTTATTTGGCTGTTGAGGGCAGTCAGGCGCCCCATGATTACGATAAGGTCTTCGGTGCGGATGCCCGTCGTATTCTGAGAGGGGAATTTTATCGTTGTGCCACCGCCCTGTTGCTTCACGCCGATGCCACCCACATTACTGCCAACATGGCGGGGATCGCCCTGTTTGGCAGTGCGGTCTGCACCATTACCGGTACTGGGGTGGGATGGTTGATGATCCTGTCCAGCGGGATTTTGGGTAACCTGATGAACGCCTTGGCCTACCAGCGGGATCACTTGTCCGTGGGGGCATCCACAGCTATTTTTGGTGCGATTGGCGTGCTGTGTGCGGTCCAGGGACTGAGCGCCATACGAACCGGCAAAGGCTGGAAACAGGTGGCGCTGATTGCCGGTGCAGGCATCGCATTGCTGGCTTTTTTGGGCACCGGTGTACGCAGTGACATTGGTGCCCATCTATTCGGATGGTTTGCAGGCGTGCTTTTCGGGGGAATCCACGGGGTATTCTTCAATTCACCATTGGGGAAAAAATGGCAGGTGACGGGTGCGGCGATCGCCGTGGTTACACTCGTGGCGGCCTGGATCCGGGGGGTGGTCGGTTGAAACGGTCGACTCATTGTGACTTTTCTGGAAATGTAACATTCAGGTCAACGGGTAGGGGGTCAGGCTTTCCACCCCGGACTCGGTAACCAGAAGGGTTTGTTCAAACTGGGCCGACAGGGAACCGTCCTTGGTTACCGCCGTCCAGCCATCATCCAAAATCACCAGCTCCTTTTTCCCTATATTGATCATGGGTTCAATGGTAAAAACCATCCCCGGGATCAGTCGAATTCCTGCTCCAGGCGCGCCATAGTGGGGAATTTGGGGGGCTTCATGAAAGTCGATGCCTACGCCATGACCGACAAATTCGCGTACCACCGAACATCCCTGACCCTCGGCATATCTCTGGATGGCGTAACCAATATCACCTACCGTATTGCCAGGCTTGACCATTGCCATGCCCCTGGCAAGGCTTTCCCGGGCAACGGCGACAATTTTTCTGGCATCAGCACTCGGGGTGCCAACAAAAAACGTTTTGTTGGCATCAGCATAATATCCGTTTAAAATCGGTGTGACATCCACATTGACAATGTCGCCATCGTTGATCGTCTGATTGCCGGGAATACCGTGGCAGATGACCTCGTTGATACTCGTGCAGACGCTTTTGGGGAACCCACGGTAATTCAGGGGGGCGGGGATCGCTCCATTGCGGATGGTGAAATCGTGAACGATCGTATTGATTTCTTCGGTGGTCATGCCGGGGCGGATATGCGATTCCACGAGATTCAGTGTCTCGATAACCAGCTTGCCCGCCTGGCGGATGCCTTCGATTTGTTGCGGTGTCTTAATCAGGATGCGGTGCTTTTTGGCGTATTGCATATCTGAATTGGGTTGGGTGGTCGTTTTGCCCAGACAACAACGTTTATATTTTTTCCCGCTACCGCAGGGACAAGGGGCGTTACGACTGATTTTTGTGGTATCTTTTTTAATTTTCACAAGCCATTTCCTTTTTTATGCACATGTATCGAATATGGTCCATGGCTGTCAAACCATTATATGAACAAATTCGCAAAAAGCCGTTCACTGGATTGTCATATTGGGGGAAAATCCTGCGATATTTGGCAAACAAGGCTGAATCCAATTAAAAAAGGCGGCCATTTGGCCGCCTTTTTTAAAGGAAGAGGAGCGGAAAGGAGTTTAGCGCACTCGTTGTTCGCGCTTGAAACTCTTATCGGCACTCATGTGAAGGACTTTAATTTTTTTTGCTTTATTTGAGAACTGTCATTGCTTGTGCTATTAGAAACATCAGACGCAAACAACAAACGCATGAAATAGACACGGACCGATTCCGTTGTATTATTCGAGTGATATTTTTAGCATGCGTATGGTTTCAGGAGGCGGATCATGACCATTTCGAACGATGAATGGGAACGACGGATTTTGTGCAGCGATGGCAATTGCATTGGTGTTATCGGCGCCGATGGCTGCTGCAAAGTGTGCGGCAAACCGTATGAGGGCGATTTACCGCTGACAGCAACCAGCTCTGAAACAATCTTAGAGGACGTGGACAGCGAACCGTCGGAGACGGATCAAATAACGGATCAAGCCATTGACCCTGTTTTAAGCCAAGCCTTGGCGCGTGTTGCCGATTTTGTCACTCAGGTAACCGGTGCAGAGCCAACCCCAGCGGAAATTGCCGATGCCTTGTCCCGCTATTTTGTACTCAATGAAATTAAAGATCATATTTTAATGGTTAGGCAAAATAAGGAATGATAATAAAAAAATACGATTGTCCTTGAAGGGTGCAGTCAGGGGCGCGATTGCCAATGGGCTGCGATGGCGGCGGTGTCGGACTTTTTCTGGATCCGATGATTTCACTCCCAGCGGTTTGCGCCTTTATGCCGTAAATCGATATATTGAACCGTGCCATGTTCATTGATAAACGAAGTCAGCAGCCAACTGACAAGGCTGATAAGCAACGCACCCAATAGGGCGGTTCCAAATCCATCCACTGAAAATCCGCCAATCACGCCGGATGCCATCATTAAAAGGATGGCATTGATAACAAAGGTGAACAGGCCCAAGGTAAGAATGTTAAGCGGAAGGGTCAGAATTAAAAGGACGGGGCGAAGGAACGCGTTGAGTACCCCCAGTACCGCAGCGGCCATCACAGCCGACATAAAACCGGCAACGCGAATGCCATCAATCATGTAAGCTGCTACAAAGATAGCAATCGCCAGCAAAAGCCATCGCACAAGAATGCCTCTCATGGGTTGTCTCCATCGATCGGACGGCGCTGCAGTGAAGGGGACGGCATCAGTTTATTTTTTCCCGCAATTTGCCTGAACATTTGAATGTCACCACCCGGCGTTCATCCAGCATCATCTCTTCACCCGTGGCTGGGTTTCTACCTTTACGTTGTTGTTTGGCTTTGACACAAAATTTGCCAAACCCACTGACCAAAACGTTTTCACCGTCAGCCAGGGATGATTTGATGATCTCCAATAGGGTCTCAACGGTGTCGGTTGCTTTGATTTTGGTGAGTCCGGTTTCATTTTGAATATTTTCTACGATTTGCGCTTTTGTCAGACTCATGCGGCTTGCTCCCTTTATCTTTGGATAACGGCATGTTCTCTAAATTGATGGCGGCCGTGCCTTTGGTTGCAAATGGATCTGAAAGTGTTGCCGAATTGCTGCTAACCATCTAAATTGTAAATAATAAATCCAATCTATGTGCCTATTTTGATGTCAGGAGTTCGCTCATTTGTCAAGAAAATATAGGAAAAATCGTTATTTGGGACATTTTTTCGCGTAACCTCTGACCGTCGAACCCGTTATGATGATAACGTGGATGCTTACAGTCAATTTTATTCTGATAACAAAGATCGGCTTTACGCTTATCTTTTACGGATGACTGGCGACGCCCCACTGGCCGTCGACCTGGTGCAGGATAGTTTTGTCCGTTACCTTAAACGCTACGGGTGCCAGGATGCCGGCAGCCGTGCGCTGCTGTTCACCATCGCACGCAATGCGGCGTTGGACGCCATTCGCAAACGAAAGGCGGTTTCGGCTGAGGTAGACGATTGCATTGATCCGGGACACACCCCGGAAGAGCAGGTCATCCAGCGCCAGACCGTGTCGCGGTTGTTGAAAGCCATCGACCAATTGGAGCCTCAGGATCGTGAGCTGATCTCATTGGTTGCCACTGCCGATCTGACCTATCGGGAGATTGCAGGCATATTCAACATCAGCGAGGCCAATGTTAAAGTAAGGGTGCATCGGGCGCGCTTAAAACTTCGAGATATTATGGCCTAAACTGGGCGATTGTCGAGCTTGCCGCATGTACAAGGTATGGGATAGGAGATGACCGATGAAATACCTGTCAAGCATGTATATAGACAACGAGATGAACCTGGACGAAAAAATCCAGTTTGTCGACAAGATTCATTCCAAGCCGGTCTTTTATCAAGATACCCGGGCGTTGCTGCTTCAGGAAAAGCTGCTTCGGGTGCCAACGCCCACAAACCGGTTGCCGGCCCGGCCACCCCAACCATCGAAATCCATTGCATGGGTTAAATCCATTTTCAACCCCCTGATTTATGCCGCCGGTGGATTTGCGCTCGCAGGTCTGCTGCTTTTCAGCCTGGTGCCCCCCCATCGCGTGCCAACCCAATCGGTCAACCGCTTTGTGATCTATGAACCGGCTGCCCGCCAGGTGGAATTGACCGGTTCATTTACCGACTGGCAGCGGACCCCACTTCAGCGGGTCGGAACCAGTGGGTATTGGGAACTGACCCTCGCGGTCCCTTTTGGCGAGCACCGCTTTGCCTATATCCTGGATGGCGACCGGCAGATGGCGGATCCGACTGTTCCCAGACGTGAAAAAGATGATTTCGGTGGAGAGAATTCAATTCTTAACGTGGAGGCCAGGGTTTGAAACCAACTGTATTGATGCTTTTGCTGACTATGTTTTTTATATCTGCTTGTGCTGCAAGCCATTTTTATCGGATCCAGGAGCAGGAGGTCACACTGGTTCTGCGATGGCCTGAAGCCAGGAGTGTGATGCTGGCGACCTCTCTGGATGGATTCTTTCTGCGGCCGGCCACGCCGGTGTCTGACGCATGGGAGATGACGGTGCCGGCAGGTAAGAGTTTTCGTTATTTTTACCAGGTTGATGGAAAGATTGTCGTGCCTGATTGCGCAATGAAGGAGACCGATGATTTTGGATCCGAAAACTGCATTTTTGAGCCGTCGTTGTAACGGTTGGAGAGGCTGAACGTTATGGGGATAGATACGGATCAGAAATAGGAGATTCATCATGAAGATCGCTCAATTGCTAATTGCCTTGCTGCTTACTTTCCCCGGTTTGAGTGATGCGGCAGACGACACGGTACTGCCTGCACCGGTTCGCTCGCAAATCGAAACCCAGGCCCGGGAGATGAGTGCCATGGGTGCCGATTACGAGGATGCCCGCAAGATGCTGACCACGATGCATCGCAATCAGTTTTCGGATGAAACGATCGCACGCGCCCGGCAGACGGTCATGCAATGTGCCAAGGCCGCACTGCCCACCGAACCGGTAATGAACAAAGCCATGGAAGGCATGGCCAAACAGGCCCGGGAGGCGCAGATTATCGCTGCTATGCAAGCCGTACGGAGCCGATATACCACGGCCAGTCGCATGGCCAAGACGCTTTCCAACAATAAAGCCCACACCACGGCCATGACGCACAGCATTGCAGACAGCCTGGCGGCGGGGATGACGGTCAAGGATATGGAAACCCTGACTACCCAGCTAAGGACCCAGTCCCGACAACAGACACGAAGCCAGGCAGAACAGCTGGCCTTGCAAACCATGCAGACTACCCGCACCATGGCAAGACTGAGGATTCATTCTGATGATGTAACCGATACCTTGTGCCAGGCCCTGCAAAACCGCTATACGTATCAGGAAATGAAACAATTGCGTAGTCAAATGGCCAGGCACGCCAATCAGTCTTCGGCGCAGCAGGTTGCCGCTAAACATGCCGGCTCCATAGGCAAGGGCTCAGGTATGGGGAATTCCAGCGGCAGTGGCTCTGGTGGTGGCGGTTCCGGTGGCGGTGGCTCTGGTGGTGGCGGTTCCGGTGGTGGCGGTTCCGGCGGTGGCGGTTCCGGCGGTGGCGGTTCCGGCGGCGGTGGTTCCGGCGGCGGTGGTTCCGGCGGCGGCGGTGCTGGTGGCGGCGGTGCTGGTGGCGGCGGTGCTGGTGGCGGCGGTGCTGGTGGCGGCGGCGGTGGCCGATAACAAGGGACCCAATGCGTCCACCTAACGGATGCGAAGATACAGACCGGTCACCCCAACAGCAGGGCTATCCTCCCGGCCCGGCAGGTGGGGTGCCCGGAGGATTATGAACTTGCCGGGCTCCGCCGTTTTACCCTGTAAATCACATCCACACGGTTCCTGGCACTGTTTTTAAGCTTTAACGATGAAGGCTGCAATACGAGGCCAACCGTGGTTGTACCGCCGGTGGCGATGGTTTCAAGGGAAATTTTTTCCGTGTAAATGGTCTCGATATTTTTGAGCATCAAGCTGGCTCCCACGACCTTGACCGTGTTTGGCACCAGCCTGACATCTTTAAGGATCAAGCTGGGTTCCAGCTTGCCGATCCAGTCCGCTTGAATGGGAAGTATCTTTTCAACGGGAACATCCACGTTGACTACCAGGACCTGAGGATCCACCTGCTTGAGTTTGATTCCCGGCGGCAGGAAGATCGTGTCCCGGGAAATAATCAGGTGGTTGCTTCCGGGCATTGTATTGGCCAGGTTCAGTTTGACCTTGACCTGATCCGCGCGCACGGATTTAAGCAGTGCGCCCGAGCCGCTGAGTTGAAGCTTGACGCTTGAGTTCGAGACATCGAAGATTTCCATGTGGGCATCCCGATTCATAAACTCCACTGGAACCTCGATGTTGATCAGGCTTTCGAGCCCCCGTGCAAAGCTGAACCAAACCGTTGTAATGCTAACCAGGCAGATCATGGCGGCAAGGCCCAATTCCAACGTCTGCCTTTTTAAACCGCGGACTTCCCCATCCTCCCCGGCATGTCCGCGCAACAATTGATCCAACTCGATATTGTCATGAATGTGGATAAAGGATTCGTCTTTGAATACCGTGACATGACCGCGTTCTTCGGAAACCACGATCACCAGGGCGTCGGTTTGCTCGGCCAGTCCCATGGCGGCACGATGCCGGGTGCCGAAATGGGTGGGCAGATCGCTCCTTTTTGACAGCGGCAAAATGGCGGCCACTTCCACGACACGATCTCCCTGGACGATGACGGCACCGTCGTGCACCGGGGTGCCATGCCAAAAAATACTGACCAGCATTTCCCGCGATAACTTTCCCTGCCAGGTGACACCGCTTTGTACCACCCCTTCCAACCCCTTGTTGAGTGGCAGAACAATCAAGGCGCCCAGTTTGCGGCGGGCCAGTTCATAGACGCTTTCCACGATGATGTCTACTGGTGTGCGGACTTGGCGTCGGGGGATGCCCCAAAAAAAAGACTTTAGGTTGCGGGTTTGCAGTACGCCTGCGATTTCATTGCGGAACACAATGATGATGATCAGCGCTGCCACGGCGATAATGCCTTGCATGGCCCAAGAGGTGACAATCAGACCCATATTGACGGCAAGGCGTTCGATCATCCAGAGCATGGCGATGGCCATGATCATACGGATGACATTGGTGCCGCGGAACAGCACGTAAAGGCGGAAAAGGATATAGCTATTGAGCAGGATGTCAGCGATATCCTGCCAGCGCAGTCCACTGAAAAATAGAATCAACGAATCCATTCGGACTAATCCGTGATGCTGAAGCGCAGGGTTTGCATGGCGTTGTCCTGCTCGTCGGTAATCACCACCCGCCATGGCCCCTTGTCGGCATCCCTGAGCTGAACACTGGTAAATGACGCCCAGCTGGGCGGATTGATCGTCAGTCGTTTGACTGTGATCAGGATGTCACTGCGGTACCATTTATGGTGAACAAAGGTTTTCTGGGGCACCGGATCAAATTTTGTGTAGCACGAGACCCGCCCCAGTTGGATAGAAAACACCACCGCCGAATTGATGGGTTCGTAGTTTTGGATGCTTTCGCACATCACCGCCTGGACCAGGATCGGTCGTTCGGTGATCGGCGCGTCCTCGGCATGCGCCGTCCATCCCAGGGCCATAACGATCAGCCCGACCAGGCCATAGTGCATCAATTGTCGTGTGGCTGCCATAAACTTACAGTAGCGCAACCACCTTTTTTTTCAAGAGGAAATTGATTTGTTGATGCCGATTCAGCTATCGCCCATTTGAAATCAAGCCTGAAAGATAATTGGCTCAAAACGGATTGGTGTGCAGATTACCCCTGATCGGCTGATCTATGGCACAGGCAGTGCCACTAACTGTATTGGAAAGCAGAAAAAGGCCGGATAAAATGGGGAGAGGACAGGATAAAAACGGTGTTCGGGGGGGGGAGGCGTAAGCCTATGTTGGATCTTCCTTGCGAAGCAATTCGCTGAGGGTATGCTTGAACAGAATTTCTTCAATGGCTTCCCTATCGCGAAGCCGCCTGATCTGCTTTTCTTCCATCAACCATCCGAAACCCAGGTCGTCGAAAAAGACGATTTCCATTTTTTTGGCCATATGACGGACTCCTTTGAACGGTGGCGGTCCGGACAGGCCCTGCCGCACTCACCGTTGTTGTTCGTTCTATCTAATATCGCCGTTTTCGGGTTTTGCTTTAGATCAAGACGTTTTTATCAGGTCGTCGGATTCGATATGGCGGCGGTCAACATGGGCAACACGGCATTCGCGATGATTTCAATTTCACTATCAATTTGCTGGTAGCGGATGTCGCTGACGTCCAGATAGATTCGTTTTTCGTGGGGAAAAATATCGTTATCCGGGTCGATTTGCATGGCACGGTAAACGTTTTTGCCCAGTACAATCACCACGAAATCGGCTTTGGGGCAGACGTTTTCAATCACCCGGCCGGCATTTTGGGGATGGATTACCATGGGACGATAGGGGGTGATGAAGGCCGGCTCGGCAAGTCGTTCGGCAGCCGGGCCCCTTTGACGACCGCTGCGCTGCAAACCGATTAAAATATCCTGCTTGAGTTGATCGACGAGTTGCCGGTACTCCGGTGATGGCACAACATCACCGTTGGTTGCCTCGAACAACGCGTTCATGGAGGGTAAAATGGCAATGGTTACTGGGGATTTTTTCCCGGTGGGAGTGGTACTTGACACCTGGCGGTAGTTGGCCATCTGGTCGGCAAGCAATGAAAATGTGTCCTGCTGGGCCACACCGATTCGTTTCAGGGTGCTGACCAGAAACGGGTGCTGCATATACTGCAACAAGGCCGGTTCCGACTGCAACACATCCTTGAGAAAGTGAAATTCCCCATCCGTGAGATTCATCTCGGCCAGGTCCGCGGGGTGCGGCGCGCGGCTGCCCGGCGCAAACAAGGCTTGGTGGCGGACCAGGGCGGCCATACCGACCGTTTCCCCGCGCATTTGTTTGTGAATCAGCAGCAGGCGAATGGCCATTAATTCGGCGCAAGGGTAAAGGCTGTCGTGCTCACCGGTGCCTTTGAAAAGGTTCAGGCGGCGGTCGTAGTGATACAGCACCTGGGATAGCCCCAGAATATTGGTATCCAGTACCATCAATTCGGCGCGCAGGGGAACCGGGCCGAACATGCGCTCTTTTACCAGGGCAAAATCAAGGGGCAGGTCACTGCCCCGGGTGGCCCATTCCTGCCGCATCGGCAGGGGGCCGGCTTTGCCAAGGACCACTTCCATAAGATAAGCCATGATTTCACCGGCAACTTGCTCGGAGGCAGTCAGCTTGGTCGTGGGGAGGGCTTTTTGCGCTTTGTAATAAAGGTGCATGGGACTGCAAGCGGCAAGGATTAAAATAGTCACCCATACGCCGATCCTGTTTATTCTGAAACAATGCATGGTCATGGTCGGGCAGGGTCCTCCAATAGAATAACCGCCAGGGATTGCTTTCCATCGCACTTGATTACCAATGGGCGCTGCAGCCGGACATGGGTCAGGTATGGATCGCTTTGAAGAATGGGAAGGCCTTGCAAAATGTCCCAGCGAATCCGATCCCCACCGTCTTCGGTAACGGTCAAATAAGGGATGCCGTTGGCGGTGATATGATGAAAAAAATGAGAGCCGTGGGAAGGATCGGCCTTGAGCGATGCATTGCGGATTTCAACCATGGCGCCCACCTTGCTGATATCGCGCCATTTAACCGGGATTCCCAGCCAGCGATCAAAGGATCCCCATCGCCCGGGGCCCATGAGCAGGTAAGGCCGGTTTTCGGCTGACAACCGTTCGTTGACTTCGGCAATGGCCTTGGCGATGGTCTCTGTGTACTTTGGGTCGAACGTATCGGGGCGCACAAAAACAATGTCTGCCATGGTCTCTTTTCGGCCATGGCCCAGGGCCTGGGTGGAATAGCACACCGCTTCGGCCACATCCGCTGCCGAGATGGCCACGTCCAGGTGGTCTTCACCGGCGGACATGGGACGCATCTGCAAGATGTTGAATGAACCGGGCTTGTCTGCTTGATCGCTCAGGTTGACGGAAAACTCGAATTCAACCGGACATCCCATGCCTTCGCGGCCCAGTGCCAGCAGATCCTTGAGCAGGGCGGGCAGGGGAAAGGTATTGTACTTTAGAAGCGGCGCAAAGGTAAGCACCCGAGGGCCCGGCACATGCACCGTATCCCGGATGCGGTGTTCTTCGGGAACATAGGTACTGGCCAGGCGCATTACCGGTGCTTCGTCGGCCGCTTCGTCCACGTGCCGTTTTTCCACATTGAACCCGCGCTTAAAATAAAGATCATCCGGGATCCCTTCCATTGCCAAGGCCCAGAACGAAGTCTGCGCATTGGTCAGGATATCATCGATTTTGGAGAACTGTGGCAGTACCTGGGGATAGGCGGGGGAAAAGCGCAATGACGGCTCTCCCTCGGGAATGCCCCGTCCAAATCCCATGACGATGCGCGCCACCCCGTCTTCGGTGGTCAAGGGGGCCACCGGGTAAAAATTGTGGGATTGGGCGATGCCCGATATGTCCGGGTAGAAAAAAGCGCCATGCCGGCTGCCCACCAGGCGTTGGATGATGACCGCCATCTGGTCGCTGCGAATATGGTAGGCTGTCCCACTTAAAAAAGTGCGCGGCAACCGGAACCAGGTGGAGGCGTAAACCAGCTTGACTGCCGTAATCAACTGGCGGCAACGCATAGAAAAGCCGGCATGGGTGTTGGGCACCATATATGTCTTGTAGACACCGGTAAACGGATGGTTGTGAACATCTTCCAAAATACCGGAACTGCGGATGGACAGTGGATGGTGAACCGTTTCCAGGTAGCGGCACAACTGGTCTTCAAAAAGGGGGGGCATATCGGCCTGTACAAATGCCGCCGCAATCTCATCATCAGACTGCCTGGCCATGGCCGACGGATCCAGATTGTTATGGGACACAAAGGCGTCGAATCCCTCGGTGGTGATCACCAGGGTCTGGGGCACGCAAATGGTGATGTCCGGATAGCGTTCCTGTAACTGGGGGGTTTTTCTGAGCAAATTGGTTACGAAGGCCAGCCCCCGGGCTTTGCCGCCCAGCGACCCGTTGCCGATCTTGGTGAATTCGGAAATTTCCGGATCATAATCCGTGGATTCAAATTGCACCACAACACCACGTTGGCGCCATTTGCGCAAGGCGTGAATATGATCGATGATAAAGCGGCGAATGGCGTCCACACCGGTAAAATCGGCGGCCCGGGCTTTCCTTAAGCGTGAGGCCAGGGCGATTTCCCCCCGGGCCATGATCCAGTTGGAAAACCGGTTGCGGGTGGCGTGATAGAGCAGCGACTCATCGGGTACCTGTGGTAAAATGGCTTCCAGCGCTTTTAGATTGGCGGCCCGGATGATTTCACTGCCGCCGGGCCGACGGAAAATGAAATCTCCGAATCCAAGGCAGTTCAGGAAAAAGCGGTGCAGCTCAGCCATCAGGGTATCGCTGTTTTTGTCCAGGAAGGTCGCCGGAATCTGCTTGGCCAGTTCCCGGTTGGCAGATTCATTGCTGATCAATAAGACCGGCAGATCAAAAATGGCTTTGCGTACCTCAGAAAGGAAGGTCAACCCCGCATCGGCCGTCAGTCGGCCGTTTTTCGGATAGCGGGTGTCGGAAATGATGCCGAACAGATAGTCCGCGTACTGCTGATAAAGCGCCATGGCCTGCTCGTAATTTTCGGCCACGAGGATTTTGGGCCGGGCACGCATCTTGAGCAGCCGGTGTTCCTGGTTCAGGCTTTCCTCGAGCACCTCCTGGGTCTGATTGACCACCTCTTTATAGATCAGCGGCAGGAAATAAGAAATATAAAGGGGCGAGTCCTCCACCAGAATCAACACCCGCACCATGGCGCTTTGGGTGTCGGCCGCCACGTTGAGCCGGTCTTCCATGCTTTTGATGATGGCTAAAAGCAGTTCCGAGTCACCGGACCAGATGAAAAACTGATCAATCCCTGAGCGATCCTTGCCTTCGGCAGGCGGGTAGATGCCTTTCAGGTCATGGGCCAGGCAGACTACGGGAAGCTCGGGATGGGCGTGTTTGATTTCCAGTCCCAGCGCAAAGACATCCATATCATCCAGATGGGGCATGGCGATGACCAGATGAAAGGCCTTTTCCGCCAGCATGGTCATGGCCTGGGCGGCGGTGGCGGCCTGGGTGATACGAGGCGGTCGGCTAAGGTTCAGGCCGCGATATTCACCTATGATTTTGGATGCCAGGGAGCCGTCTTCCTCCAGAATGTAGGCATCATAGGGGCTGGCCACAAGCAGGACCTCGGTGACCTTGTTTGACATCAATTCATGGAATACTTTAAAGTGAGTATCGAAATCCTCATCCTGGAAGGATACGGGGAGGGTGAACTTGTTGTTTTCAACCGTCATCTGGAAGATCCGATCAGCTTATGGGCCCGGTATTGACGACTTTTTTCCGGTGTTCGTCCGAGAACTTGAAACGCGAGCTTTTGATCAAGGCACTTTCTGGCTGGACACTATACAAGGATACGGTTGGCCCTCTGTTTTTTCAAGAATAAATCGTTTCTGCATAGTGAAGGAGCGTTAACCAAATGTCACCTACCAAAAAAGCGGTCTGGGGCTGGGCCATGTACGACTGGGCCAATTCCGCATTTGCCGTTACCATCATGTCCGGTTTTTTTCCTGTTTTTTTTAAACAATACTGGAGTGCCGGTGTTGACGTAAACCTGAGTACGGCACGATTGGGTGTGGGCAATGCCGTGGCCGGCATGCTGGTGGCGCTGGCTGCGCCGGTGCTGGGCGCCGTGGCCGACCGCGGATCCGCCCGCAAGCGGTTTCTCGCCTTTTTTGCCTATCTGGGCGTAGTCAGCAGCCTGTCGCTTTTTTTTGTCGGTCAGGGCCAATGGATTCTGGCGGCCACGGTTTATGTCCTGGGCGTGATCGGATTTTCGGGATCCATTGTGTTCTACGATGCGATGCTGCCGGTGGTGGCAGATGAAAACGAGGTGGATGTGGTATCGAGCCTGGGCTATTCCATGGGGTATCTGGGCGGCGGCCTGCTGTTTCTGATCAATGTTCTCATGGTTATGATGCCCCATCGCTTCGGTCTGGCCGATGCGGGCCAGGCGGTTCAGGTAGGGTTTTTTACGGTGGGGCTGTGGTGGGGCGGGTTTACCCTGTTTATTTTGTTCTGGGTTCCCGAGCCGTCGGCCCCCAAAAGCGATGCCACACCATCCGGCATATGGATCGGGGGATTTGCCCAACTCAAAGCCACGTTTAAGCGTATCCGGCATATGAAAACCGTTTTTCTTTTTTTATGTGCCTACTGGCTGTACATTGACGGCGTGGATACCATTATCCGCATGGCTGTGGATTACGGTATGAGTATAGGCTTTGCCGCCAACGATCTGTTGCTGGCCCTTCTGATCACCCAGTTCGTGGGCTTTCCGGCAGCCCTGGTGTTTGGCCGGCTGGGAAAGCGCTGGGGGCCGCGCCGGGGCATTTACATTGCCATCGGTGTCTACGCGGCTGCCACCTGTTTTGGTGTGACCATGACCCGCAAAGAGGAATTTTACATCCTGGCGATTATTATCGGACTGGTGCAGGGGGGTATCCAGGCCCTTTCCCGGTCCTATTATGCACGTCTGATCCCGGCGGATAAGCCCGCTGAATTTTATGGATTCTATAACATGCTGGGAAAATTTGCCGTGATTATCGGCCCGCTTCTGGTGGGCGGGGCGGGACTGTTGATGCGCCATGTCCTTATGCCGGACAATCCCACCGCTGCGGACATGGCCCGGGTGGGCAGCCAGGCTGCGCGGTGGAGCATCGCCTCGGTATTGATCCTTTTTGTTGCCGGTGCCGTGCTGCTTTATTTTGTGGATGAGGAAAAGGGCCGGGCACAGGCAGCCAGGCTGGAAGGTTGAAAGATCCAATTTGCTTGACGGATACATAAAATAATTTATGGAATTTCCCTTTTGCCCGAAAAAAAAGGTAGCCGTGCCGCCATCAACCGTCGACGCCACGCGTTGACAATTCAGGCGGCCTTCGATACATCATAATAAAAATTACGGATACATCAATCGTCACAACCCATTTGAAAATAAAGCACATCAACCAAGCACCAGCACCACCGACCGATGGCACTTCGTCAACCAAAGACGGGGATTGCCCACTTCAAGCAAGAAATCGATGCCCATGGAGGAATATATGAAACCGATACGATGCGGAAGGGTCTGCCGTTATTTGTTTTACAGCCTGATTTGCACCCTGCTTTTCTGGAGCACGGCGGCGGCCGTTCAGTCCCCCCCGCTGGCCACGCAAATCAAGACCCCGGTGGGGGACGTCAAATCCGGCAAACAGCTTACCGTCCCACTGATTACCTGGGGCGGGGATATGGCGACGATTCTGGCTAACGGCAACAGCGCCCGGACCGCCGATGGCAGTATCTTTGCCAAAAAGGGGCTTTCCTTGAACCTGGTCCGCCAGGATGTCTTCAGGAATCAGGTGGAGAGCTACATGCGGGGGGACAGTCCGTTTTTACGCGGCACCATGGGGATGATCAACCTGGCGGCCGATGTACTCAATCGTGATCCGCGTACCAAACCGGTGATTGTCTATCAGTTAACCTGGAGCAGTGGCGGCGACTGCCTGGTGGTCAAGGAAGGCATCCGTTCGGCCAAGGATCTGAAGGGAAAAACCGTTGCGCTTCAGGCCTATGGCCCCCATGTGGATTATCTGGCTAAAATATTGAAAGATGCCGGGCTTTCCATGAACGACATCAATATCCGCTGGACCAAGGACCTTTCCGGAACCGCCGATACGCCGGCCGAGGTCATCTTCAACAAGGATGTGGATGCGGCCTTTGTGATTATCCCCGACGGCTTGATGCTGACATCCAACGGAACCGTTGGGACCGGTGCCGAGGGGTCGGTGAAAGGTGCCCGCATCATGATCTCCACAAAAACGGCCAATCGGATCATTGCCGATGTCTACGCCGTGCGCAGCGATTTTTTTCAGTCCCATCAGGATCAGGTTCAGGCGTTTGTGCATGGTCTGTTGCTGGGAACCCAGGAACTCAAGTCGCTTTTTAGCAACAAGCAGAAAAATCTTGCCGGCTATCAAGCGCTTCTCTCAGCGTCGGCGTCCATCCTGCTGGACAGCCCCCAGGCAACGGCCGATGCCGAAGCCTTGTACGGTGACTGCGAATTCGTCGGATTCAGAGGCAATGTCAGGTTTTTCGGCGATGAGAAATGGCCACGCGGGATGGCGCATCTGGTGGATGAAATCCAGTCATCGTTTGTCACTTTCGGGCTGCTTGGCAAAAAATCCCCCCTGGATCAGGCCCGGTGGGATTACGATGCCTTGCGGGCCGGGCTCTCGGGTATCGATGATGTGGCGGCACCGCGCTTCAAGTCGGCTGCCGTGGCCCAGGTGGTGGCCCGAAAACAGGCCATGGGAACGCTGGGGGAGGGAGAATTGTTCAGCCTGGAAATCAATTTTCAACCCAACCAGAATGACTTCCCCGAGGATCTTTATGCGGATGGGTTCAAGCGTATCGTCGATCTGGCATCGACCTATGGTGGGGCCGTGATTACGGTCGAGGGGCATAGTGATCCGCACAAATATCGCCGTCTGGAACAAAAGGGCGCCAGTCCTGTTCAATTGAAACGCACCAAGCAGGCCGCCAAGAATCTGAGCATGAACCGGGCCATTGCCGTTCGTGACAGTGTGATCCAATTTGCCACGAACAAAGGCGTGCCCCTGGATCAGAGTCAGTTCACGGTCATCGGCCATGGCATTGCTCAGCCCAAATACCCAAAGCCCCAGACCAAGGAAGAGTGGTTGAGCAACATGCGGGTGGTGTTCCGAATTATCCAGATTGAAGCCGAGGATGAGGCGTTTGTCCCCTTGGATTAACCAGACGGATCAGCGGAGGACCCAATGACAAGCAAGTTGTTTCTTCTTTTTTTTATCGGATTGACGCTCATGGTGGCAGGCTGCTCCGACGAGCCGCCTCCTGCCAAAAAGGCCGCTAGTCAACAGCAACCGGCCCCGTCTCCACCCCCTGCGCCTGCGCCTGCCCCAGCGCCAAAGCCGGCCGCCCGATCCGCTGTGTGGCCCTTTTTGTCCGAGGATGCGCCTGTAGGCGGCCTGGCCGAGAATTTGACGGCCAAAAACTATCTGCTGATTTTCGACGGCTCCGGCAGCATGCAGGACAAAAAGTGCTCCGGCAACAGTCAGAAAATCGAAGTCGCCAAAAAAGCCGTCACTGCCTGGTCCAAGAGCATACCGGCCAATGCCAATCTGGGCCTGTTTGCTTTTCATAACCTGGGGACCTTGACCCTTCCCCTGGCCACCGGCAACCGCGATGCCTTCAACCAGGCCATCGGACAGATCCAGGCCGGCGGCAAAACGCCCCTGTCAGACGCCATCATCTATGCCTACAACACATTCACCGAACAGGGGCAGCGCCAGTTGGGGTACGGCGAATACACCATCGTGGTGGTTACCGACGGTTACGCCAATTCCATCTCCCGACTGAATGATGTTGTGGGCAAGGTGTTGTCCCGGTCACCGATCATCATTTACAGTATCGGTTTTTGCATCGGCGAAGAGCACTCGTTGAACCAGCCGGGACGAACCATCTATAAATCGGCGGACAATCCCGAGCAATTGCAAAAGGGGTTGCAGGAAGTCCTGGCGGAATCGGAATCCTTTGACGAAGACGCCTTTACAAGGTAACCGTCCGCCATCCGTAAACGAATTCAATACACAGACGTTTAGGAGTTTTCCCGAATGAACCGAAATGTCGTGGGGGCCCTGTTGCTGGTGGTCATCGTTGTTGTTGGCGCCCTGGCGGTCAAGTTTTTGCAGCCTTATTTCGAAAAGAGCGAGCAGCGGGCCACCACCGATGCAGCCAAAACAAAAGGCAAGATCGTCGTGGCGCTGGACAACTGGGTGGGGTATTTCATCCTCCGGTCTCCGGAGATGGAAGAGGCCATGCGCCGGACCGGCTATATCCTGATCTGCGAGGACGACCAGGCCGACTATGCCCGCCGCATGGACCGTCTCAAGGACGGCGAGATCGATCTGGCCGTGGCCACGGTGGATTCGTTTATTCTCAACGGGAGCCCCAGAAATTATCCGGGGGCCATCGTCATGGTCATCGACGAGTCCAAAGGCGGGGACGCCATTTTGGCCCGTGCGGACAAGGTGGCCGGTCTGGATGCGCTCAAGGGCGCGGACGATATCCGGGTGGCCTTCACACCGAACAGCCCGAGCCATCATCTGGCCAAGGCCGCCGCCGACCACTTCAGCGTGCCGGAGCTGCTGCCTCGCGGTAAATTGCGTATGGAAACCAGCGGTTCGGGGGATGCCGTGGACAAACTGCTTGCCGGCCGCACCGATGTCGCGGTGTGCTGGGAGCCCGACGTCTCGCGGGCCCTTGGCGAGAAAGGCATTGTCAAACTCTTGGGGACCGAGGACACCGAACGCCTGATCGTGGATATTCTGGTGGCCGGGCGAAAGATCCTCAAAAAGAAACCCGAGGTGGTCCAGCTTTTGATCGGCACCTATTTCCGGGTGCTGAAAAAATACCGGGACAATCCGGATCTTTTAATCAAGCAGGTCCGCTCCGAAACCGGATTGGGCAAGGATGCCGTCGCGGCCATGCTCAAAGGTGTTGAATGGGCCAACTTCAGCGGCAATTGCGAAAAATGGTTCGGCATTTCCGCACCGGGGCAATTCGCCGACGAAGGGCTGGTGGATGCCATCCTGGCCAGCGCCGAGATCCTGGTGAATGCGGGCGATTTTTCCAACACACCGATTCCGGACGACGACCCTTATCGATTAGTCAACAGCCGTTTTTTGAGCACCATTTTTTCCAAGGGATTGGCCGGTTCGTTTTCTACGGCCGGTGGCAAAAACAGCGGTTCGGGAATTGTCAATTCACTGGAAGCCCCGTTTTCCGCCTTGAGTGACAGCCAGTGGAACCGATTGAAAGAGGTGGGAACCCTCAAGGTCGATCCCATCGTATTTCAGCAGGGCACCTCGCAGCTCGATACGATTGCCAAAAAAGTGATCGACCAGGCTGTGGAGCGGTTGAAGCACTATCCCAATTTTCGGATTATCATCAAGGGACATACGGACGTGCGCGGGGATGACAGCCAGAATAAGAAACTCTCCAAGGAACGGGCCGATGCCGTGGCCCGCTACCTGCAAGTTGTTTATAACATCGATGTCGACCGGTTGCGCGTACTCGGCTACGGCGGCAGCCAACCCTTGCCCCAGGCGCCCGGAGAATCCCGCCGGACATGGATGTACCGACTGCCCCGGGTGGAAATAGTGTTGGCACGGGAAGATTTTTAAGCGCCCGTTTGAGAAACCCTATAGCCTCAGCTAGGTACTATTTATTATAATGGATGCACAACCAGCAGACCAGCGTGTGGAACCTCCTCATACCAGCGATTATCTTCCCGCGGCAATTCAGAAGGCCGTGGTTCAAAGCGGCCTGAAACATCCGGTGACCATCTATTCCATCGCCCTGGGCATCAGCGCCGGCGTGGTGGGCAGCCTGTTCGATGTATCGATGCTGCTGGGCACGGCCATCGGCCTGACCCTGCTCGGGCCGGTGTGGGCCGTGCTGCAGATTTTTTTCAGGCATGAGGCCGTGGGCAGCCGCTATCTCGACTCGCTTCATCAAAGGCAGAAACAGTACGAGATCCAGCTGATCGATAATATTGAGCGTGGTCTGCGCTCTTGCGCCGGGGTCGTCGGGCTCGACCGTACCGCCGCAACGGGCATTGCCCAGCTCAAGAGCATCCGGATCAAGCTGGACAATGTCAAGGAGCTGCTGGGAATGAAACTGCGACCCAATGAAATCACCTACGGGCGGTTCATGGGGGCCGCGGAACAGGTCAGTCTGAGTGTGCTGGACAATCTGAACACCGTGGCCGGTATTCTGAAAAGCGCCACATCCATTGATTTAGCCTATATTCACGGGCGGCTGCGGGAAATCGATGAAAACCCGCAGTCCGGCCCGGAAGCGCTGGACCAGCGCCGGTCGCTTGAGCAGCGCCTGGATCTGTGGAACCAACAGATCAAGAAAATCGACCGCTTGATGGCCGGCAACGAAGCCGCCATGACCGAGATGGAGACCATTTCCGCAGCCATCGCCCAGTGGCCCCAGGACCGCAAGTTTTCAAACAGCGACATCGAATCCGCCATCGCCCAATTGCATGCCCTGGCGACCCAGGCGCATGATTACGAAAACCTGTAATACCTTGAATCCCGATCAAAATTATAAAGGAGGAATAAATGACGACAACCACCAGCCAGGAACTGGTTCTGGCCGATCCGCTCGCCATACAGCAGGACGTGGGACTGGTCGATCCCCAGGCCATATCGGTTCCGGATACGCCCGATCCGCAGCTTGACCAGCAGGCCTCTGCCTTCGTGCAGGCCATTTTGGGCCTGAATCCCGAGGATCCGGCCAATTTTGATGCCTGGCAGCAGAATAAGGTAGCGGTGGAGCATCTGGGCAGCAAAAGTCAAAAGGATGCCGCCCATCGCTCCGCCATGCTCAAGGAACCCATCAGCAAACTGGCCGCCAGAGGCGAGGACGGCGGGGAGGTGGCAAACGCCCTGGTCAATTTGAAACTGAAGGTCGAAGAACTGGACCCCGGCCAGTTCGACTTTAAAGCCGGTTGGTTTTCCCGTACCCTGGGATTCCTGCCGGGCGTCGGCACGCCGCTGAAACGGTTTTTCACCCGCTTCGAATCCTCGCAGACCGTGATCGACGCCATCATGCGCTCCCTGGAAGAGGGTAAAAAAGTGCTGCAACGTGACAACGTGACCCTGAACCAGGATCAGAAAGCCATGCGCGAGTTGACCCACCGCCTGCAAAAAACCATTGAGCTGGGCATGCTCATCGACCAGAAAATTGACTACGCCCTGGAACGGGAAATCCCGGGAGAGGATCCGCGGCGGCGGTTTATCGAGGATGAAATCCTGTTTCCCTTGCGTCAGCGTATCCAGGACCTTCAGCAGCAACTGGCCGTCAATCAACAGGGCGTACTGGCCATCGAGATCATCATCCGCAACAACAAAGAACTGGTCAAAGGGGTCGATCGTGGCATGAATGTCACCGTCAATGCCCTGAACGTGGCCGTTACCGTGGCGCTGGCGCTGGCCAACCAGAAAATCGTTCTGGATAAAATCGACGCGGTCAACAAAACCACCAACCGCCTGATCGCCCAGACCGCCGCGCAATTGCGCACCCAGGGAACCGAGATCCACAAACAGGCCAGCAGCACCCAACTGGACATGGAAACCCTGAAAAAAGCCTTCGTGGACATCAATGGGGCTCTGGACGATATTTCCGATTTCCGTAAAAAAGCCCTGCCCCAGATGGCCCAGAGCATTTTGGAGATGGATACGCTGACCAAAACCACGGAAGCCGCCATCCTGCGCATGGAGAAGGGCACTCAGATGGAGCCGGTGTTCTCCCTAGACATCGACGCATCCTAATTAGTATCCATCCAGAAACGGCGCCTCTCGCCCGATTTCGGCGTTGGGCAGCAAATCCAAATCCTCGAAATATTAACTATATGTCTCCGGTTTGAATTCGCTGCCCGCCTTGAACTCAGGCGAGATTCACCATTTCTGGACAGACACCAAAAGGAAGGGAAGATCCGTCATGATGAAGAAAATGATTCAATGGAGTGGGGTTCTTTTTCTGCTGGCCGTGGTGGTCATGCCCCCGATGGCGCTGGCGGAGAAACGTTACCGGGTGGCATGGTCGCACTACACGGGCTGGGAGCCCTGGGAGTACGCCCGCAGCAGCGGAATTCTGGACAAGTGGGCCACCAAATATGGCATTAAGATCCAACTGGATCTGATCAACGATTATATTGAAAGCATCAACCTTTACACCGGCGGTGCCTATCAGGGATGCGTGATGACCAATATGGACGCCTTGACCATTCCTGCCGTGGGCGGGATTGACTCCACCGCGCTGATCGTCGGGGATTTTTCCAACGGCAACGACGGGATCGTGATGAAAGGCGGCAATCAGGTCGCACAGATGAAAGGACGCCGGGTCAAGCTGGTGGAACTCTCAGTGTCCCACTATCTGCTGGCCCGGGCCCTTGGCATGAACCAGATGAAGGAACGGGATGTTAAACTGGTCAACACCTCGGATGCCGATATTGCCGCCGTGTTCGCCGCCGACAAGGATGGGGTCGTCGTGACCTGGAATCCGCCCCTGATGCAGTGCCGGAATGAGAAGGGCGCCGAGCTGATTTTCGATTCCAGCAAGATTCCGGGTGAAATCATCGATATGATGGTGGTCCGCACCGATTCGCCGGACGAGTTCAAAAAAGCCCTTGTGGGCGCATGGTACGAAACCATGGCGGTCATGTCGGCCAAGAGCAAGGCCGGTATGGACGCCGTTGCCGCCATGGCCGACTTTGCCGGCGGCACGGTGGCCGAATTCAAGGCCCAGTTGCGCACCACGGCCATGTTTTACAAAGCCAGTGATGCCGTGGCCTTTACCACCGGTGAACAGCTCAAGCAGACCATGGCCTATGTTCGTGATTTCTCGTTCGACCATGGGCTGTTCGGCGATGCCGAGTCCAAGGATGCCGTGGGCATTGCCTTTCCCGACGGCACGGTGCTGGGCAATAAATCCAATGTTCGTCTGCGATTTGATGCGGGCTATATGAAAATGGCGGCGGACGGAACCCTCTAAGAGACTGTTTGATGAATCCGTCTCAGGCCCGCTAACGGCGTTGGAAACTGTCTCAAAATGCTCACATATTACATATATGCTCCGCTTTTAAGCCACTTTCCGCCTTGTTATCGGGCCTGATCCAGACTTCTCAAACAGCCTCTAAGGCACCAGTCCAGGTGCGAGGAAAACAATCATGATCATGCAATCCAAACCACCCAAATTCTTGGGCCTGCACGCCGATCCGCCGACCGGATTGCGGATTCTGCTGGCGGTATTGCCGTTTATCCTGCTCTTCTCCGTCTATCTGGTTGCCTCCAATATGCGCTACGCTGAAAATCCCCAGGATAAACTACTGCCCACGGTGTCAAAAATCGGCAAGGCCTTTAAAAAAGTAGCCCTGGAAACGGACCGGCGCAGCGGCACCATTTTGCTGTGGAGCGATACCCGCGCCAGCCTCAAACGGCTTGTTATCGGCATGGGCGCAGCTGCCGTCGTCGGTTTTCTACTGGGACTCAACATGGGGATGCTGCCGGGGCTCAGATACCTTGGCCTTTCGTTTGTCACCTTTATCGCCAATATACCGCCCCTGGCGATCCTGCCCATCCTCTTCATCAGTTTCGGCGTGGACGAAGTGGGCAAAACCATGCTCATTTTCCTGGGGACGTTTCCGCTGATCGCCCGGGATATCTATCTGGCCGCCGGCAAGATCCCCAGGGAAAACATCGTCAAGGCCCTGACCCTGGGCGCGTCCCAGCCCGGTGTGATCTACCGGGTGGTCTATCCACAGATCATCCCGCGACTGATCGATACGGTACGGCTTTCATTGGGGGCGGCCTGGCTTTTCCTGATCGCTTCGGAGGCCATCGCGTCCCAGGACGGATTGGGATACCGTATTTTCCTGGTCAGACGGTACCTGTCCATGGATGTGATCATCATTTATGTGGCCTGGATTACCGGATTGGCCTATTGTCTGGATTTAGGTCTGCGCTGGTGGGTCGCTTATCGCTATCCGTGGTACAACCCCACATCCGACGGGTAAAGGACAACCGACATGCAAACCTTCCAGAACGAGTACCTGCTCTATCTCGAAAACGTGACCAAGGCCTATGGACGGAAAACGGTTTTAAATGACATTGATCTGGCCGTGCGGGAACATGAGTTCTGCACCGTGGTGGGGCCCAGCGGGTGCGGCAAGTCCACCTTGTTGCGGCTAATATTGGGACAGGAACGGGCCAGCGGCGGGCAACTGCTGATGCAGGGCCGCCCCATTCAAACCCCTGGTCCGGACCGGGGGATTGTTTACCAGCGCTATTCGCTTTTCCCGCATCTGTCCATTCTTGATAATATTTTGCTGGGCAAGCGGCTGGGCCTGCCGTTTTTCAAGGCCCTGGGCGGTAAAAAGGCCGATCGCGAAGAGGCCATGCATTACCTGGACAGCGTTCAATTGGCCGACCATGCCCATAAATACCCGCATCAGCTTTCCGGCGGCATGCAGCAACGGGTGGCCATTGCCCAGGCGCTGATCATGAGACCCCGAATTTTGATGATGGATGAACCGTTTGGTGCGCTGGACCCGGGAACCCGCGAAATGATGCAGATTTTAATCCTTGAGCTGTGGGAACGCCATAGCATGACCATTTTCTTCGTTACCCACGACCTGGAGGAGGCCGTTTTCCTGGGAACGCGGATTCTGGTGCTTTCCCAGTTCTATACCCATGAACGAGACGATGCGCCGGGCGTCACCATGGGCGCCCGCATCGTTGCCGATTATCCGCTGCAGCGGGATAAGGCCCCCTCCACGACACTCAAGGCCACCGCCCAGTTCGGGCAGTTCATTCAGAAAATCCGCGCCGAAGGCTTCGATCCCGAGTATCTGCAACAGGCCCGGTCGTTCAACCTCAATCATCCCGATTCATTTATTACCTTTGCCGATTCGTGAAAACGCAAGGCATCAAGGCATCGCGATCCAGCGTCTTAAACATTCCGGCAAGGGGAAGGAGAACCTTTACATGAGTACATCCGATACCGTCAAAAGGCAGATTATTTACGGCAACGACAAAGCCGGCAAGACGTATGCTTTCAACCAGAACCACGACCCTTCACAGATTGCCCAGATGTGGTTTCAGACCTCGCCCGAGGGATTGGTGCTGTTTGTGGTTTTCTACACCCAGGCCTGTCGCTGGTCACGCTGTCTGGGGTGCAATTTGCCGTCCAAGGTGTCCCAGGAGCATGTCGACTACCGATCGTTGATGCAGCAGGTGGACAACCTGTTTGCCGATCCCGAGGTGCAGCGGCGCCGGAATGCGGTCCGCAAAGTGATCCTCAGCAACAACGGATCGGTGCTGGATGAAGACACCTTGTCTTCCACGGCGCTCATGTATCTCATCGCCCGGCTGAATCAATATTTGCCCAATCTTTCCATGCTGTGCATGGAATCCCGGCCGGAGTACGTGGAAATCGCTGAATTGGAGTTCATCTCCCGGGCCCTGGCCGAGGGCGATACCCCCACCAGCCTTGAGATCGCCATCGGGTTCGAAGCCTTCGATGATCATATCCGCAACGATGTTTTCGACAAGGGCCTGACCCTCAAGGTTTTTGAATCCCTGGCCGAAAAACTGGCCCGCTATCATTTCTCGTTAAAATGCTATTTTATGCAGAAACCCGTACCGGGAATCAGCGACCCTGACGCCGTGGCGGACATTCATAACGCCATCGATTATCTGAGTCGCGTTTCCAAAGAATTCGGCGCCACCATCAACATGCATCTCAATCCCACTTATGCAGCCACGGGCACCGCGCTGGAAACCGCCTTCAAGGCTGGTGATTATCTGCCCCCCCGCCTTGAGGATGTGGCCCGGGCAGCCGAAGCGGGCCGGGGCAAGCCGCTTTCCATCTTTATCGGCTTGTCCGATGAAGGTCTGGCCGTCCCCGGCGGTTCATTTTTAACGCACGACAATCATTGGATGATCGACCCGCTGGAAGAATTCAACCGAACACAGAATTTTGATATCCTGAACACGATCACGCGCACTGCGGCGAAATAGCCATGTGGTGATAATGTAAGATTTTTATTAATCTTTGGTAATGTCAAAGAAACAGTCAAGGAAACCGTTGACCCGATTCATGCATATCCGGTAAAAAGAACCGTTTCTCAGATATTGGTACGGTACCAACGTCAGGCGCTTGTAATAAGCTGGATGGTTAAATAAATCCTGACGCATCAGGCCTTTTTTGCCAAGGAATCGGTGATGCCGGAAAAATCCCACAAAATTGAAACAGCCATTTCAGAAATTGATGCCCTGCGCCAAGAGCTGGCGCGTCTAAAAGGTATTGAACAACGCTGCCAAAAGGCCGAGGAGGCCTTGAGGGCCTTTGAAGAACGAACCCGGTTGATTGGTGACAGTGCGCCGTTGGGAATCTTCATTGTCGATATGCAAGGCGGGATTACCGGCATCAACCGAAAAATGCGCCAGCTTTTTGCCTGGCCGCCTGACCAGGATCTGACAACAGTAAATATCATGGCCTGTGAGGCCCTGGCCGATTCAGGGATTCGCACGGACATCGCGCGTTGCATCGATCAGAAACGACCGGTCGTTGCCGACCATCCCCACATCGACCCCCAGGGGAACCCGATCCATTTACGTTACTATCTCAGTCCCATATCGGACAGTGATAACGTTGTTACCGGTGTCCTGGCCATGGTAGAGGACTATACCCATCTCAAACGGGCTGAGGAGGCGCTCAGGGACAGTGAAAAGCGGTATCGTCAGTTGTTTCAGTCCGCCCCTATCGCCCTGATCGAATGGGATGTCAGTGATCTAAAAGAACATCTGGAACAGCTTCGGGCCGACGGCATTTCCAATTTCAGGCAATACCTGGACCAGCAGCCCCAACAGATCCATCATTGCTGGTCGCTGATTAAAACGGCCGACTACAACCAGGCGTTTTTAAAATTGATGGGTATCTCCGTCCATGAGCTGCCCGACGGTGCGTTTCTTCCCACCGACGCGGAAGAGTTCCGGCATATGGCCCGGGAGGTCATTCTGGTTGCTGCCGATGGCAACCCGGCTGTCGAGCGGGAAGCCGCGCTGGTGACCACCAGCGGTGAGCGGAAAATCGTGCTGGGAAAATCACTGGTCGTTTCCGGCCACGAAGAAACCCTGGAACGGGTGGCCATCGCCATGGTGGACATTTCCGAGCGCAAAGCCGCGGAAGCGGCCCTCAGGGAGAGCGAGCGCCGATTCCGGGAGCAGGCGTTCCGGGATGGCCTGACCGGTTTGTACAACCAGCGCTACCTGTATCAAGCGCTGGATAAATGGGTCGAGCACGCCCAAGACACCGGTACGCCGGTGTCGGTCATCTTCATGGATATGGACCATTTCAAACGGGTCGTGGACACCTACGGACATCTTAATGGCTCCCGTGCCATCCTTGAGGTGGCACGTTCCATTGACGGCTGCCTGCAGCAGCCGGCTTTTGCCGTGGCCTATGCCGGCGATGAATTTGTCGTCGTGCTGCCGGGGATGGATATGGATCGGGCCCTTTTAAAAGCCAATGAAATCCGTAAGACGGTCAGGGATACGGTTTATGTCCTGGACGCGGGCATTGAAGTCAGACTCACGGCCAGCTTTGGGATTGCCACACTACCCGACCACGCCACCGACCTGAATGCGCTGATCGCCGCCGCCGACCAGGCCCTGTTCGCCATCAAGGAAACCGGTAAGGACGCGATCGGGCGGTTTCAAGCGGATTAGCGCCCCCTGGGTGTAATTGAGACGTCTCCTCATTTCCTCTCGTTTCGAAATACAAAACGCCAATCTCTACTGCAATTGAAGTGCCAGGAAAAGTTTGAATAAACTTATGCCAGGCATAAGTTTAATTGCTTTGACTTGCAGTCAAAGCTTTTCCTAAGGATAGAAGTAATCACCCTTTTCTGTTTTTCTTCAAAAATGAGCACCATCAAAAATTCGAATACATTTGAAACGCCCGGTTTCGGTGGGCGTCTGTCCCGGCGGTGCAACGTTTTGGAATGGTATTGATTACTTTTATTCAAGGAGAGGAGGACGCTTGATGGATGAACAAAAGATTGGGATTGGCCCTAACGGTTCGGTATCAGGATTGCTTCAGCTGCTTTTACTGACAGTCATTGGTATTTTTGTTTTTGTCTACTTGGTGCCATTGGACATCGCCATTTTAAAGATTATGCCTGCCACGCTGATGATGCTTGTCGTTTTGGGGCACCTTTCACTGCTTGGCGACAATTTTCCCTTTTCTCCACCCGGCGGCGGCTGGACGCCTCAGAAATCAAGGGTTATGGCCGGTCTGGGAATGACGCTGATCTGGGTATTGGGCACCGCGGCATTGCTGGCGTTTTTACTCTACGTCTATCCGCGCTGGCCTATGGGCCCGCTGTATCTATGGTTCGGCGTCATCGCTTTCTGGCTGACGCTTTTATATGGAATCAACTGGAATGGGTGGCCGTTTAAGGGAACCCTTCATCCCTGGGCGACCATGGCGGTCAGTTTCGTAATCATTCTGGTATTGTCGATTATTATCTGGAGTACGTTGACCAATCTCGATGGAACGCCTTTTGCCGAGACGCCGTCGAATCACCACGGGCCGCTCAATGCAGATTGGCTGACCGGTTTTCTGGTTTGGAGCATTGCCTGGTTCTTCATTTTCAATCCGGTGTTCACGACCCAAGGTTGGCCTTTTCTCAATCTTGGACATCCCGGAGGCGCCATTGCTCAGACCATTACGGCCCATGTTTTAGGGTATGTATGCTGGACAGGTAGTCTGGCCCTGGGGCTCAGCCCGAGCTTTTCTTTTGCCGCCGTTGCCTCGTCAATCATTTTCTGGGCACTGGTTTACTCCTGGCACCTTCAGTTCTGGGGGATTACCCGGTTGACCTTTTTCAAGAGAGCCATCAGTGCGCTGGTGATGCTCAGTGTCTTGATTACGGCCTGGATTCTTATCCTGAGACTGCTGCTTGCGCCGGCGGCCACATCCCTGGCTGCGGCCAATATACCGGCGGACATCAATATCCTCATCATTTATGTAAATTTGTGTATCGTCGGCCCGGCCTTGATTGCCCACAATGCATTTTGGTTGCGTTGGCCGTTGACCATCCCGGAACCTCCCGGGACGCCTCCTCCCGATGTACGCGCCTGATTGCCTGAAGTGTACTTAGGATTGAAAAAAAGGATGGCTTCATCTCATACGGTGTGACGTCATCCTTTAGTATCTTTATATCTCGACCGGGTGCTGCTGTTTCCGGCCTGTGACTAGATAACGCGGATGTGCTGCCAGCGTCCCTGCCGAAATCGCCAGAAAGAAACCAGAAACAGAAATATCACATAAACGGTCAATGTGATCCAGCAGGCGACCAGACCCAGTTTCAGATAGGCGATAACGATCGACAGCGGAACGATCATCACGAATATCGTTCCAACGGCCATGCTCCACATGATAAAGCGTGTGTCGCCGGCGCCTTTCAACACACCGATAAAGGTAAAATAAAGCGCGTCAAAGGCGATAAAAACCGCCATGGTGCGCAGCACGGCAGTTGCATGGTCCAGTATCTGGCTGTAAGCCGGATTGCCGGCCTCGGCGGCCAGGAAAAGCCCCAAGACCTGGCGGGGTGCGAGAAAAAAAATGGCATCAAGGCAAACAATGTAGGTCATGAGCACATATATGGTCTGCCGGGTGAAACGACGGGCGGCCGGTACATCGTCGCGTCCCAGCGACTGGCCGACCAGGGTGGACAGCCCCAATGAAAACCCCACCGCAGGCATGAAGGCGATGGACTCCAGGGAAAAGATAATATTGCTGATGGCCAGCTCGGTCTTGCCCAGCCGGCCCACGGCAAAGATAAAGAAGGTGAAGGCAAATACATCGATGGTGAACTGAAGCGATGCAGGCACACCTTTGCGCAGGATTTGCAGTGCCAGCCGGTTGTCAAATTCGCGCCGGGATAGCACGCCGTAAGGCTGGTCATTGGCCTTGTTGAAGATCAGCAGGGCATAAAAAAGCGTGATCAGCGTCCAGGCGCCCACCGTAGCGATCCCGGCGCCCTGTATGCCCATTTCCGGAAATATCCAGGCGCCGTTGATCAGGGCATAGTCCAGCGGGATGTTAAACAGCATCCCGATCACATTGACGATCATCACCGGCCTGGTCTGACCCCTGCCTGAAAAAAAGCAGGACAGGGCAATCCCCGCCACGTGAATCCCGCCGCCCCGGCAAAGGATGCGGAAATAGCTGCACTCCAGTTGCTGAATCTCCGGCGGGTGGCCGCCCAGGCGAAAGATCGGTTCGGCCAAGAAGGACACACCCGTCAACAAAATGGTCGCCAATGCCGAAAAATAAAGCCCTTGCCAGATGCAGGGGCCGATACGCGCCGGTGCCCCGGCGCCGGTATATTGGGCGATGAAGACGTTCAGGTAGCCGGCGACCCCGGTGAAGAAGGTCAGGATGAGAAATGTGGCCACCCCGGCGGGCATGGCCGCGGCAATGGCGTCCAAATCGTAATTGGCCAGGAAGACCCGGTCGGTAAATTCCATGACCGTGGTGGCCGCCATGGATAGAACCAGGGGCAGGCTGACGGAGAACAGTTCTTGGTAGCGATGGCGGCGATGATGATTCATGGTGGCCTTTTCTGGTTGCGGCTGCTTTTGATGAACCCGCCACCCTTAAACCATTCTTACCCTGATTGCAAACCGCCTGCCGATTCTTTTGCAATTGTAATTGTGGAGATGTTCAGCGTGGATTTCATCGATCGATAGTAAAAAATAATGATCGATTACGATTACGAGCACGAGCACGAAAAATGCCAATGCCTGTCGTGCTCGTGCTCAGCGAAGCGGTGCTCGTTATCGGAATGTTCGATATGGCATAATTACAATTGCTGCCGATTCTTTTGCTCTGATTGTCTGCCCCCTTAACGGCCGTGAGAAACGTGGCAGGCGCCCGGGCTAAGAACATTATTGCCGAAACCATGACCTAAGTCCCGGCAACTTCCTGTTGACGAACAGAGAATATTTGGTTAACCTCTGCGGAAATTTTAGTTAACGAATTGAATCGGGAGCGCAATGAACCAGCAGATACGAGATCTTCTCACTTTTGACAGCGCCCATATCTGGCACCCCTATACGTCGCTGGAACGTCCGCTGCCCGCCTATCCGGTGGCGTCGGCCAAGGGGGTACGCATACGGCTAACAGACGGCCGTGATCTCATCGACGGCATGGCATCCTGGTGGTGCGCCATCCACGGATACAACCATCCTCGATTGAACGCGGCCGCCAAAGCGCAGATGGAGAACATGGCGCATGTCATGTTCGGTGGGCTGACCCATTTTCCGGCGGTGGAACTTTCCCGTCTGTTGGTGGAATTGACCCCGGAAGGGTTGGAGACGGTGTTTTTATGCGATTCGGGAAGCGTATCCGTTGAAGTGGCCATGAAAATGGCCCTGCAATACTGGCAGGCCAAAGGAGAACCGCAGAAAAAACGCTTTGCAACCATCAGAAACGGCTACCACGGCGATACATTCGGGGCCATGGGTGTCTGCGACCCGGATACAGGTATGCACTCCCTTTTTTCTGGTTTTCTCGTGCAAAATTATTTTGCCGACGCGCCCCGCATCACCTTTCAGATGCCTTGGGATGAATCCGATATCCAGAGTCTTACGGATATCCTCGATATGCACGCCCAGCAGACGGCGGCCATCATCCTGGAACCCGTGGTTCAGGGCGCCGGCGGGATGCGGTTTTACCATCCCCGGTACGTGGCCCGGGTAAGACAGCTGGCCGACCAGTACAAGGTGCTCTTCATTGCTGACGAGATCGCCACGGGATTCGGCCGCACCGGGAAACTGTTTGCCTGTGAGCATGCCGGGGTCTGCCCCGACATCATGTGCGTGGGCAAGGCCCTGACCGGCGGCACCCTGACCCTTGCTGCGACACTGACAACGGCCGACGTCGCCCGGGTGGTCGGCTCCGGTGATCCCGGGGTGTTCATGCACGGGCCGACATTCATGGGTAATCCGCTGGCCTGTGCCGTAGCCGTGGCCAGCACGAGACTGCTACTGGAATCTGACTGGGAGCAAAAGATCCGGTCCATCGAGGCCCGCATGCGGGAGGGGTTCGCCCCGATCGCCGGCCTGCCCCAGGTGGCGGACGTTCGCGTGCTGGGCGCCATCGGCGTGGTCGAGATGAACGCTCCGGTGGACGTGGCTCGCATGCAGGCATCTTTCGTGGCGGCGGGGGTGTGGGTCAGGCCCTTCGGAAAGCTGGTTTACATCATGCCCCCTTACATTATTTCCGATACCGATCTGGATCGGCTGTGCGCGGCCATGTGCCAGGTCATCGAACGATACGAGCCATGAGCGATGAAAAATAAAATCTTCGGCCAGCCGCCTGGTACCGACAAATACGGATTCATCGACGCTGCCATGCAAAAGAGAAAAGATGGGCATTTGCTGCGCAGCCTGCGGCCACTGGTTCCCATCTCGCCAAGCGAGGTTGATGCAAACGGACGCGCCCTGGTCAATTTTTGTTCCAACGACTACCTGGGGCTTTCCAAACACCCTCGGGTTATCGAGGCCGCCAAAGATTATGCCGACCGGTTCGGCGCCGGTGCCACAGCCTCACGGCTGGTGTGCGGCAGTTTCTCCTGTACCCACGATCTGGAGAAAAAGCTGGCCGGGTTGCTGAATGCCGAGCGCGTGCTGGTATTCAATTCCGGTTTCCAGGCCAACACAACAGTGATTCCGGCCCTGGCCGACCGGGACTCGCTGATCATTTCCGACAGCCTCAACCATAACAGCATTATCCAGGGGGCCAGATTGGCCCGCTGCACGGTACGGGTGACCGCCCACAACGATGTGTCCGCCGTGCGCCGCATCCTGGAAGCATCAAGAAAACGATATCGCCGGGTGCTTATCGTCACCGAAAGCGTTTTCTCGATGGATGGTGACCGAGCCGACATCGGTGGTCTGGCCGCGCTTGCAGGTGAATTTTCCGCGCTTTTGATTGTGGACGAAGCCCATGCCACCGGTTTACTGGGTAAGCGCGGGATGGGGGTGTGTCCGGGCAAGTCGGTGGATCTGGTGGTCGGCACGCTGGGAAAGGCATTGGGGGCCTTCGGGGCATTCGTTGCCTGTTCCGAAAAAATGGCCCGATACCTTATTAATTATTGCACGGGGCTGATTTATTCCACGGCCCTGCCGCCGGCCGTGATCGGGGCCGTGGATGCAGCGCTGGATCTGGTTCCCAGGATGCACCGGGAAAGAGAAGAACTGTGGGCAAAGGTCCGCTTCCTGCGCCGGCAGATCAAGCTGGCGGGGTTCGATACCGGCCTTTCCTCCACCCAGATTATTCCCGTCATTGTCGGCCAGGAGGATCAGACCATGGCTCTGGCCGCGTACCTGGAACAAAACGGGATCATGGCATCGGGCATTCGCTTCCCCACGGTCCCGGCCGCCATGGCCCGCATCCGGCTAACCCTGTCGGCCGCCCACAGTTGGGCGCAGATCCGGCATCTGGCGTCGGTCATCCTCGACTGGAAGGCGTCGGTGGCCGCATGAACAGCAAAACGCTTTTCATTACCGGTACGGACACGGGGGTGGGTAAAACCCTGGTGGCGGCGATTCTCATGGCCGGGATGAAAAGTGCGTGCTACTGGAAGCCCATTCAAAGCGGACCGCCGGGGGATACGCGAACGGTCCGGGAGATGACCGGCCTGCCCGGGGATCGTTTTCTTCCGGAAACCTACCGGCTGAGCCATCCCTTGTCTCCCCATGCGGCAGCCCGGCGCGAGGGGATTCGCATCCGCCTGGACGACTTCCGTATCCCGGCGCAGGCCGAGGGATTGGTCGTGGAGGGTGCCGGCGGGATCATGGTGCCCATCAATGCAAACCATCTGATGCTGGATCTTGTCAAAAAGCTCGCTTTGCCTGTGATCCTGGTGGCCCGCAGCAGCCTGGGGACTATCAACCACACGCTGCTCTCGTTGGACGTGCTGAATCGAAACGGCCTTGAGGTCATCGGTGTGGTCATGAACGGCCCCAAGAACCAATCAAATAAAAACGCCATCGAGACTTACGGACGAGTACGCGTCATCCTTGAAATCGAACCGATGCGGAAGATTACCCGGGACGCGCTGGCCAAACACTTCAATGCAATGCAATGGAATGGCTGTGAATAAACAACAATGCCTGGATATAGCGGCGGCCATTATCGATGGAAATCCGCCGGACGATGAAACATACAATGAGCTGGCCCGCATGCCCGAACAAGATGTTTTTGCCATGCTGCCCGGGGCGAATGCCGTTCGTGAACATTTTTTCGGGCAGAGGGTGCATCTTTGCTGCATCCTCAACGCCAAATCAGGCAAATGCGCAGAAGATTGCGCCTTTTGTGCCCAGTCGGTTTACGCAAAGACCAACGTCCCGGTGTATCCGCTCATGGACGGCCAAGCGATTCAAAAAGGAGAACAATACGCCACAGCTAATCGTATCCACCGATTCTCCGTGGTCACTAGCGGTGGCCGTTTGTCCGAAAAAGCGGTGGGGCGACTGGCAGGTGCCATCGCCGATCTGCCCAAGCAGGATTTGCGCTTCTGCGCATCTTTAGGAACCCTGGGATCCTCGGATTTCGAGGTGTTGAAACAGGCCGGGATTACGCGCTACCACCACAATCTGGAAACCGCCGAAAGCCATTTTGAAAAGATCTGTACCTCTCATACCTATGCGGACCGCGTTAAAACGATCACGGAGGCTAAAAAAGCGGGAATGGCGGTTTGTGCCGGTGGTATCTTCGGGATCGGAGAATCTGACGCGCAGGTCCTGGAATTGGGGGTGGCCTTGCGGCGACTGGATGTGGACGCCGTGCCGGTGAATTTTTTAATTCCCGTTGCTGGAACCCGCTTGGAGAAAACGCCAGGGATTTCCGCCTTGCGGTGTTTGAAAATCATCGCTCTTTTGCGCTACCTTTTATTCGATAAACCGATCCTCGTTTGCGGCGGCCGAACGACCAACCTGGGATGCTATCACGACCGTGTATTTCAAGCCGGTGCCTCGGGCATCATGACCGGCAACTATCTCACGGCGCCGGGCTGCGAGCCTTCCGACGATCACCGCATGATTCATGAATTGGGGCTCATTGCCAAATAATCGTAACCCGGCGGCTAAATCGTCGGTACAGCATTATGCTATACCGATGACGTCTCCTTTGCGATGAACCATACAATACAGCCAAAATTTCGCACTATCTCGTTTTGCCACGCTTCTATGATTGGGGGGGCGGATCACCCGGGCCGCCATCTTTTGGTTTGGCCTCCTCTTTGGTGATCTCGCCATCACCATTGGCATCCAGCTTATCGAACAGATCTTCAGGCCCCTTGAATTCATCCTTGGTGACCTTGCCGTCATTGTTCACGTCATCCTGCTCAAAACCGCCGCCATTGGGCGGCGGGCCCTGACGGTCTGCAAATACCAATGTGTTCAAGCCGAATAACAGCATCACCATCATGATTCCACAGACCAGATACCTGCCGATTCCACCTGTTTTCATGCTATCTCCTTTTGATCAACATTTTTGATGTTCCGGGATTTTATAGTTATCCCGAAGGGGTATAGATACCTTCCGAATGTGGAAAAAATATGGAGGAATGATATATTTGCCGGGTAAATTGACTATTTGTGTTTCCGACGCTAAAAGCAACCATTATGATAGAGACAAATGTTATCGACGACAGCTTTCATCATCAACTGAAAGCCTTCAAACCGGGAACGCGGGATGAGGGCGCAGGAAAAAAATAATTACCCCATCTTGCTTGTCCTTGCGCCCGTCTACGGCGTTCCATCCGTCGGCACAGATTCCAGATATGCACCGGCGGATGCGCCTTGCAGGCGAACACCAATCCGACGCAATCTGGTGTAATTATTTTTTACCTGCACCCTGAAACGCTAAGGAGAAAGCATGAAACCGAAGGGGGGCATTGCGGTAGGCATTATGAAAATAACCGTTGTATGTCTGGTTGTCCTTTTATATGCCTCAATGGTTTTCGCTGGCGAAGGCATTCATTTGGGCATGGATTTGGGCATGCTCAAACCCCATGACGACTTGGTGGCAGAGACTTTTTCCGATGATTTTTACATTGATGGATTCTTGGGATATGAAAGTGCGATGGGGCTCGAAATACGTCTGGGATTGGGCCACTATTCAGAATACAGTCATCACCCGGACGATGAAGGGTTCGATACGAAAATCAGCATCACGCCCCTGCATGTGGATCTGATTTACAATTTTTTTCACCGATCAAAGATCAGACCATTTCTTGGGGGTGGGGTTGGGGCTTATTTTTATAAGTTCAGTGATAATTTTGCCGGTACCATTGAAGATGAAACCGTTTTTGCCCCCAGTCTGGCGGCCGGCGTCAATTTTGAGATTCATGAACGCTTTGTTGTCACGGTCAAGTACGCCCGCCATTTCATCCCCGCCATACCGGAGATCATGTTCAGCGACACCAATGATTTTGAAAGTTCGGTTTTTACCATCGGGTTTGCATTCAACCTGACACCAGTACATCAAAAGCACCCTTCCAAACGGGCTGCATCGCCCGTGGGCACGAGTTCCTCCAGGTCCTATCGATACACTCAAGCCCAGGAGTATCTGTTGGTTAGAATCGAACAGGCAGAAAGGGCACTTGAAAACAAGGAAGCAGAAAAACAGCAAATCGAGACCGATATCGATGCGCTTTCAAAAGATCAGGACAATCAAGCCGGATCCGACGATTCGTCCACTCCATCGTTGGACCGACTGACCGAATTACAACAAAAGCTGTCCGCGGTTGAAAAGGAGATTGCGGAATTGGAAGACGAATTGGATGCCTTGAATGAAAAATGGGAATTGATCGCCTATGATGGAAGCCCGATTGTGGAACATATCTATTACCTGAGACAGCACTGTTCCGATTCTCCCTGGGGGTTGAGGTGTCGCTATGGCTATTTCTACTATCTGGGGCAACCTTATGGTCCCGACTACTTTTACGACGGCTATCATCACCATCCACCCCACCATGAGCCTCCCCAACCCACACCGGAGCAACTGCATGAGTATATAGAAAAGAGAAAGGAACATATTCGTCGCTACAAGGATCGCAAGCCGATCGGGCAAGACGTGAATTCCGGGGGGCAGCGGACCCGTGAAGAGGAAACGCGGAGGGAGGCGCCGCAACCGGCTGAACCGGGTCAAGATGAGAAAACGAAACATATCGAACGGTATCTGAACCGTAATTAGGGGCTTTTTCCATCAACGATCTCACGGTGTCGGGCTGTCATCCCCCGGGCAATCACGCAGTGATCCGATGCCGGATGTAAGAGCCTGCTTTGTAAATCCGTCTAAGGCCCGCTAACGGCGTTGGAAAGTGTCTCAAAATGCTCACATATTACATATATGCTCCGCTTTTGAGCAACTTTCCGCCTTGTTATCGGGCCTGATCCAGACTTCCAAAGCAGGCTCTAAGAGCGGGCCATGCACGCGAAGAAACAAAAATCAATCCAAAGGCGATTGACCTGTAAAAAAAACTTCTTGAGTTGACTACTTGTTTTACCGACGCTAAAAAACAACAATTATGGTAGAGAAAAATTTTATAGACGGAACCTTTCATTTCTCGAAGATCGACCCTGCCTATCAAGACATCTTCAAGGCGGCGATCCCTTATCTGGAAACCAGGCAAAATCTGATCCACACCTTCATCGTTTACCAATATGCAGGCCTGCTGTTAAGGCATGAGCCCGGTGCGCCGGAGATTATCTTGCCCGCCATTATTTTGCATGATGTCGGGTGGTCGGCCATCCCGGAACCGGATCAACTGAAAGCTTTCAAACCCGGAATGCGCGATGAAACGCTCAGGCGAAAGCATGAAATCGAAGGGGTTGTCATTGCGGAAGGCATTCTGACGACGCTGGATTGTTCAGAAACGCGAATCCATAAAATCACATCCATCATCGATGGCCATGACACCACCTACGGGGCCAGATCGCCTGAAGACGCCGTGGTCAAGGATGCCGACAAACTGTGGCGATATTCAAAGGTGGGCTTTGGTATCGACATTGAGCGATTTGATTTTTTGCCCAGGGGTCATTTCGGCTATCTCGTGAAAAGCATTGATCGCTGGTTTCTAACGCCCAGCGGCCGTGCCACCGCCATTGATGAGATAAAAAAACGAGAACTTGATTACGGATTATAATTGATGTCGGTGATCAATATATACCGACAGCTACGACACCTAAAATGTGAACTTTCTGTAACTTTCTGTTTGCTTGGATACCTCGGGACTTGTGCAGAAGGGGATGCATTTTTTAAGAGAGGAGGTTAGAATTTAAAAGAAAATACTGATGGTTAGGCAGATGGATCAGACCTTACGGCGATGATGGTATCCATTTTGCTCTCTTGAGAACATTCATTGGATGTCGTTTCCAATACGGAAGTTCGATGTCGTGGAGCGTGCGTCAGCCGATCTACGGATTGGCCCCTGACGGTTTCTCCAGGTTTGAAGAGGAGGCAAAATGAGAATAATCGTATTGTGTCTGGCTGTGCTTTTGCATTCCCCAATGGTTTTAGCCGCCGAAGGCGTTCATTTGGGTGTGGATTTAGGTATGCTCAAACCCCATGACGATTTGGTGACAGAGACCTTTGCCGAAGATTTTTTCATCGATGGTTTCTTGGGCTATGAAAGCGCCATGGGACTCGAGATCCGTCTGGGGCTGGGGCACTATTCGGAACACAGTCACCATCCGGCCGATGAGGGGTTCGATACGAAAATCAGTATCACGCCCCTGCACATGGATCTGTTCTACAATTTTTTCCCTCGATCAAAAATCAGGCCCTTTCTGGGAGGTGGCCTCGGAGCTTACTTCTATGCGTTCAGCGATAATGTTGCCGGCACCATTGAAGACGAAACCGTTTTTGCCCCCAGTCTGACGGCAGGCGTCAAGTTTGAGGTCAATGAACGGTTGGTCATTACGGCCAAGTACGCCCGCCATTTCATTCCCGCCATACCGGAAATCATGTTCAGCGATCCCAATGATTTTGAAAGCTCTGTCTTTACCATCGGGGTTGCGTTCAACCTGACACCGGGGCCAGAAAAGAGATCTTCCGATGATTCCGACTACTTTTATAGTCGGCACCGTCATTACTATCCACCTCACTATGAGCCGCTCCATCACCCAAGGTCACGGCAGCGTGGGCACACAGAAAAGAGAAAAGAACATGTTCGTCGCTATGAGAATCGCGAGCCGATCGCCCAAGGCAATTCCAGGGCTCGGCAGGCCCGTAGAGAGGAAACCCGAAAGGAGAAGTCACAACGGGCCGAGACGGACCAAGATGAGAAACAAAAGCATATCGATCGGTATCGGAATCGTAATTAGTGCCTTTTCCAATGTTTCTTTTTCAATAATTTCCCATCTCATTTTTTCTTTTCTGCGGTATAGTTTCCGAATCATTGGGGTCTCGAATGGATTTGCCGATTCTGGCTCGATGTTATTTCGGAAACAATTGAAGATGCAGGATAACTGGGAATAGCGGACCCGTTTGGTACATGGATTGTTGCCCTGTACGTATTTGCTTCCGCGTCCAATTCTTTACGATTTTACATAATCCCGTCTATCACAACATTTGGCAGGGTTTGCAAACGCAAGGTTAAATCCTGCTTTAAACATCATTCACCAATGGCAACGATCCGCTCCCCCATCCGGATCTGGTGACGCAGATGGGCCAGCCGGGCATCCAACCGGTCGAGCTGGTCAAGGACGGTTTTTTCTTCTTCCGTGGTTGCAAGCATTGCAGCGATGCCCCCGTTGTGAATGATCAGACGCCGACTGCCCGACAGGGCCAGCAGGGGATCGTGGGTGGCCATGAGAACGATCTTCTCTTTTTTGACTAGCAGGTTCAGGGCCTGGCGGCGATCGACCCCGGCGTTTTCGATTTCGTCGATCAGCACGATGGGTGAAGCGGAAAGGCAGGCCACATCGGCGATCATCAGCGCCCGGGACTGACCGCCCGACAACGCGGTGATCGGTGTGTGGCCGTCAAAAGGCTCGCCGGCCAGGCTCACGGCGGTCGACAGGATCTGGCGCACCACCTCGTCCACGTCTTCCACCAGGCGGCTTTCGGCGTGCAGCATCAGAAAATCATGCACCGACAGATCCATGACAAAATTCATGTTCTGGGAGAGCTGGGCCACCAGGCGATGCTCACCGGAAAGGCGCTGGGTTTCATCCGGCGTCTGCCCGTTGATCAGAATCCGGCGGCCCGAAGGGGTATCGCCCTGGGCGAGGCATTCGATATCGGACAGCAGCAGGCTTTTACCGGCCCCCGTGGGTCCCACCACGGCGATGACCTCGCCGGCCATCAGGTTCACCTGTGCGTCTTCGGGATTTCCGTCCTTGTCATGGCCGCCGATGATCGTCACCTGCCGGATGGCGGTGTCCAGCTTCGTTTGCAATTGCCGCATCTGGTCGATAAACGCCAGAAATCGGTCGACCAGGGTGGTTTGATCGAGGCCAAGCGCCTCCAGGTGGTCCGGTGACAGCGTCCGCAAACTATCCGCAATCGTCTGGTCTTTATCCATCTCCGGCATGTTGCAGGCGGAGAAAAAATCAGCGGCATAGGGGTGCTCGGTCAAAAGGCGGGCCACGGACCAATTGAGCAGGGCAGGGCCTTTCATGACAGATCCATCATCTTGAGGTTGCCCACCTGGCAGTCCGGCCCGATGCGGGTTTCGCCCAGACAATAGGAGCACAGGGCTGAGGGCATGGAGAATCGCAGCCGGGCGTCCTGCAGGGTATCCACATCGCGGGCTGCTTCCAGGTGGCGCTGAACAAGCAGACTGCCCTGACCGGTCAAGCCGTTGACCGGCAATACGGCGGCCTTGGGGTTGACCTGTTTGACCCGGAAGGCAAAGACTTCGCGCTCTGCCTGGGAGACGATGTCGCCCTTGGTGACTACCACCACATCGGCGGTTTTGAGCATGGGGCCGATCTTGCGTGGCGTGTTGACCCCGGAAAGGTTGTCCACCACACAAACAGCCAGAACCTTGCGGATATGCGGCGAACAGCGGTTGCACAGGCCGGCGCTTTCGCTGATCAGAAGATCCAGGCCGTTTTTTCTCCCCCACTGGACGCAGGCGTCGATATTGGTGATGAAAAAGTGATCCGGACACAAGGCGCCGGCCAATCCGGTTTTAACCGGAATGCCGGCCTGCTGGTAGCGCTTTTCGTCATCGCCGGACAGGCAGTCGAATTTGACCACGCCGATGTTGATGCCGGCCGTGCACAGGCCCTCGGCGGCCCGCAAAATCACCGAGGTCTTGCCCGAAGAGGGGGGGCCGGCAACCGTGACCAGCTTCATACCGCCCCGCTTCGTCTGACGGCCGGCAGGAAAATTTTATCGATGGCGGCGTTGGCCGCCTCCAGATCATTGGCGCGAATATAATCCCAGCCGATCCACTTCAAGGTAGCACCATCGGGTATCCGGTTTTCTATGGCAGGATAAGGCGACGGGAACAGCGCGTCCACGAAAATCCGGGCCAGTTCCTGGCCGGTCAGATAGTCGGTGATCGGCTTGAGCGCCGCAGCGCGCTGTTTTTTGACCAGCAGGGTCACCGGGCTGGCCAGGGCGCCGTCCTCGGGCCAGATCCGCTGCACGTTTTTTCCATCCGGAATCTTATGGGCGAAGAAATCGGGAATCACGTACAGGGCCGCCGACCGGCCGCTGCCGGCGGACTTGACCATCTGGGCCGGATGGCGGCCGTCATAGACGTTGCGGGCCAGGGCCTCGATCCCCGCATTGCCGTGTTCCTTGTAAATGGGCAGCAGCACGGCATGACAGAAAAAGTTCTCATTGCCGCGCAGGGTGATGTCACGCCTCCAGACCGGATCGAGCAGGTCGGCCCAGCGTCTTGGCAGCGGGCGGTCGCCGACCTTTTCCAGATCGGCCACGATGACCAGCGGGTTGACGCACAGGATCGTGTACTCGTGCATGGGATCGGCGATTCCCGCATCGGCGAACAGCCGGTTGGGTGCCTTTTGCATGACGTCAACAAAATGGCCCGGCCGGATAAACCGATCGTAGAAGTTATGATAGTAAAAGGCATTGAAATCGGCCGAGACAATGATATCGGGCAGGTCGGCAACGGTTTTGACATGGTTCACATACGGGTAGTAGGAGTGCTCGTGATTGAGGTTGCTCACCACCGAGTAGTTGACCTGCTCACCATGCTGGTTTTGCAGATCGTTGATGAACGCGGCCAGGGCCCTGGCAAAGGGGACCTTCAGCCCGCAGGTCATCAGGGCCAGTAGATGGGTTGGGTCGGTCTCATTGGCATTGAGCTCGCTGGGCGCGTCCAGTACGGTCTCCTGCTGCTCGGATTCGTAAAGCAGATTGAGAAAATTCTCGGGCGCCACACCGTGACCTAACAGGGCGGTTTCCAGGGTGAGAAAAGGACCGATCAAGGGAAGGTTTTCCTCATCCACCAGTTTGCCCAGGCCATGGGCCGCGAATACCGAGCGGGTCTGCGGATAGGCCTCGATGAGTCGGCTCAGGCGCATATCGAGTTGAATTTTAGGGGGCATACATACCTCATAAACAGATGCGAATAATCGGGGCCTTCATCACAACTTCTCTTTCTTTTTTAATACACAGCAATATGAATGCCAATCTTGAAGCGATTTGCAATCTGTGGATATTTATGGGGATTTTATAGTTAGATCGAAAAAAGAAAAGGCCGCAATGGAATTAAACAACAAAAATGTGAAAGTATTACTTTCGTTTTTGTAACCAATGCATAAAAATGACGTGAATAAAAGTCGATATGTTTGTTTGGAATTTTAATCGTTTGAAAAAATTATAAAAACAGTTTTTTTCTTGCCTTATTTCCGATAGCCGATATAGTTATTTTTATAGTCCCACCAATTTCCATTTCAAATCCTATTTTACCAATCTAGGAGGTGTATTATGGCCCTTAGCGCAAGAAACACTCTCAAAGGTAAGATCAAAGACGTGAAGAAAGGCCAAGTCATGGCGGAAATCACTGTCGAGGTCGCCAATGGCGTCGACGTCGTTTCCGTAATTACTACCAACTCGACCGACAGATTGGGCCTTGCCGTCGGCAAGGAAGTCGAGATCGTAATCAAGGCAACCAACGTATTGATCAACGCATAATTCCCCTGATACCAGTCACCCGAGCAGGGTACGGTTGGATGGGCCTCGAGTGACTGGTTATTTTTTTTACCACATAACACTGGCCCGTTGACCAGTCAAATTATGCTATCATTTTGAAAACAGATGTTAGCTATCGTTCTCTGGAGAACCGTATTCGGTGCTAATGGCAGGCTCCAGCCATCCTGGGCATGAGCCTGTGTTCAGTATGACATACAAGCAGGTGGTGGTAGACATCGGACAGGTAGACCACACCGACAAGTTTGCCACAGTCCAGCACCGGTAGGCGGCGATACTTCTTTTTTACCATCCGATCCAGCAACACCATGATGTGATCATCTGCTGATACACTGACCACGTTGCAGGTCATAATCTGGTGAACCCGTTTTCCCCGAACGTTGCCGATCAATAGATCTAATTGCCCCTCCCATTTCAACTGTCGGCTGTCGATCCCGAAATTCAGATAATCGGGCCGTAGGTGATAGAGCAGGTCAAACATGGTCACCACACCGCACAGCCGTTGCATGCCGTCCACCACCATCAGGCTGACCGTTTTGTACCCGGTGTCCCTTACCACGCCATTCGAGATTTTATAAATCGCATCCTCAACAGACGCGTTCGGATCGATGGTGTCGATCTCCCGAACCATAATGTCTCTGGCACATAAAGTCATAGCTTCCCCCCTTTAGCTAATGATGAATTTTTATATAAAGATGCCCTCCTTTGTTGGGTCGTCGTTTTAGGACCTGCTGACGAACCTGTACAGGTCTGCCTCCTTTACAGGTTCATCAGCGTCGGACTCTGCGGTTATCAATATGAATTGAATGTTGAAAAATAAAAATCAATTAAACGACTGAACTCTACTCAGTTATTTGAATCATGTCAATGAGATTTAGCGGAGTGAACAAAAGACGGTAATGGCAATGACGGATACTGATTCGGCTTTGAACATCAACAGGTCGGCAGACCGGGTATTTGCGGCAAAACGGTCCAAATGCGCCAGTGCCTCGTCATATCGTTCCAGGCGCTGGCGGGCGACGATCAGGTTGCTTAAGGCGGGATTCATCCGTGTGATCGGCAAGGATATCGAGGTACCGGTCGATGGCCTGACGGGGCAGGTTTGCCTGAAGGTTCAGGTCGGCAAGCAGACGTTTTTCTTCATCGTGTACCAGGATTTGATAAAAGACCTGGGCGGCCAATTGCTTGATACGGCCCTGCGGTCATGATAGGTTACAGCTATAGCACTCAAGATAATGTTTTTGGGCGGCGTTATCGGTCGTCGCGGTATTGATTATACAGATTCCTCCCTCTGGCCTTGCCAAAAACATTATCTTAAATACGATAAAAGACAGACTTCGGCACTATTGGTTCCACAATGTTATGGGCTCTGAAGAACGAAGGGCAGGCCATGGAACTTATCGACATTTTCGCCCTGCTGATTTCGCTGACAGCTTTATTCAGTTATCTCAACCACCGCTTTATCGGTCTGCCGACTACCATCGGTGTGATGTTTATCGCCATGGCGGTTTCCCTGTTGCTGATCCTGCTGGACGCGTCCGGATTCCATCTGCGGCAGCAGGCCCAGGTGATGGTGGATGGCATTGATTTTGATAAAACCCTTTTGCAGGGGATGCTCAGTTTTCTCCTTTTTGCCGGCGCGTTGCATATCAATCTGGATGACCTCTTGTCACGCAAATGGAGTATCGCTATCCTGGCCACCTTTGGTACGCTAATGTCCGCCCTGCTGGTGGGTGCCTTTGCCTGGTATGGACTGAAAGCCTTCGGGCTTGAGTTCTCTTTTATCCACTGCCTGCTTTTCGGTGCCCTGATTTCGCCCACCGACCCCATCGCGGTTCTCAGTATTCTCAAAACCACCGGTGCGCCCAAAAGCCTGGAAATAAAAATTGCTGGGGAATCTCTGTTCAACGACGGTATCGGTGTCGTTCTTTTCCTGGTGGTCCTGGAAGTAGCCACCGGCACGCACGCACCGAGCGCCGGCCATATCGGCAGTCTGCTGCTTCAGGAGGTTATCGGCGGCGCCGGTCTGGGATTCGGAGTCGGCTATCTGGCCTTTCGCATGCTCAAAAGCGTGGACAACTACCAGGTAGAAATCCTAATCTCCCTGGCCCTTGTGACCGGAGGCTACACCCTGGCCGACAGATTGCATTTTTCCGGGCCCATCGCCATTGTTGTTGCCGGTCTGCTCATCGGCAACCATGGCCGCTTGTTCGCCATGTCCAGTCAGACGCGCCATCAACTGGATACTTTCTGGGAACTGCTCGACGAAATCCTCAATGCCGTTCTATTCGTGCTTATCGGCCTGGAGATCCTGATCATCACCTTTACCTGGCACGTTCTGCTGCTGAGTCTGATGATTATTCCCATGGTGCTGGCTGCGCGCTTTATATCCATCGGTATTCCTATCACCCTGCTCAGCCGGTTCAGAACCTTTTCGCCTGGCGTGGTACGCATCCTGACCTGGGGCGGCCTGCGCGGTGGCATTTCCGTGGCCCTGGCACTTTCCATTCCGCCGTCGCCGCAACGGCCCATCATCCTGACCTTCACCTACATCACCGTTCTCTTTTCCATCCTGGTCCAGGGCACCACCATCAAACCGATAATCAACAAATTTATGAATTAGCGCAATATTACGATATAAAGTAATCGCGTCCCTTTTCCCACACCATCGTATAAATTTATAACATATTAGAATAAAAGCCTTAATTACATCTTCAAACGATTGGCACAGGCGTTGCTCAACAGGTCGCTTGTCGTTGTTGGACGTTTGTCCACCGTCGACGTGTTTGCGCCACGTTAAGTGATACGAAGTGCGTGTCCTTCGGGAAAAAGTCGAAAACCATGCATTTCGAGAAATTTTGCCTTGTCGGCATCGATAACCCGGCGCATCCGTCGTTTTCACAAGTTAATTGTTTTTATTCGCTAAAACGCAACCCAACGCACGGGTGGCGGAGAACAGGGAAAGGGGTAAGTTAAAATGGAAGAGAAGCAGAAACATCTGAAAAAGACGGTCATCAATCTCTACGGACTACCGTCGTTCGGATTTAATCTGTTGGTCAGCATGGAGATATTTTTTTTCGCCGCGTTTCTGACCGATTATGCAAAAATCCCGGTGGCCATGGCTGGAACCATTCTCATGGTAACCAGTATCTTCGATATTATCTGGGTGCCCGTCGCCGGTGTGATTCTGGAAAAAAGCAGTATGCAGTGGGGCCGATACCGATCCTGGCTGCTCATCGGGCCGCCTCTGGCCGCGCTTTTTTTTACCCTGCAGTTTGCCAAAATCGGCGATCCCACTACCAATGCCATTTTAATTTCGATCGGCTTCATCGTATCCCACCTGGTTTGGAACATTTTCTATGCCGCCCACATCGCCATGAATAACTCCATGACCACCATCCGTGAGGAACGCATCTCCATGGCGTCCAACCGGGGGATGTTCAATGCCCTGGGCGCAATCACCTTTTCCATTATCGGTGCCAAAACGATTCAGCTCCTGGGAAACGGGAATCAGGCCATGGGATGCACCCTGACCGTTGTGGCGACGGGCATTTTCATGGCCCTTTGCTACTGGACCCTTTTTGCTCTCACCAAGGACTATGCCTACCATCCCAATGCCCAGGCCGCGACCGATAAAAAAGACAAAATGCCCATTGGCGAAATGCTCAAGCAAATTATCGTCAATCCTCCCCTGATCGGCCTGATGCTTGCGGAATTGGGGCGCTACCTGGGTCGCTTTATCATTTTCGGGCTGGCCTTTTATTACTTCAAATATGTGATCGACAACCTGGGTGCCATCTCGATCTTCTTTACCGGGTTGAACGTCGTTTGCTTCTTCGGTGCCATGGCCACGGCTCCTCTGGCAAAAAAATTCGGAGAGCGTAACACGTATATCCTTTCACTGAGCATATTCATCATCGGCCTGCTTCTGGTCTGGATCCTGCCGATGAACGCCACTTCCTTCATGATCGTCATGTTCGTTGCCTATCTGGGCTATGGCATGCCCGACGCCCTTGGCGTTGCCATGTATTCGGCAACCGTCGATTACGGCGAATGGAAGACCGGTAAAAACGCTCGGGGATTTATCATGTCCCTGATCAGTTTCCCCATCAAGACCGCCATTTTCGTCAGAAGCGTCATTATCACCAGCATCCTGGTTTCGGCTGGATATGTGGCGGACATGCAAGCCACCCCCGAACTGATCCAGGGGATCAAAAACGGAATCGCCCTGGTTCCGGCGCTGTTCATCGGAGCGGGGTTGATCATTATCGTCTTTTTGTATCGGCTCACGCCGGAAAAGCAAAAAGCGATTCAGGAAGAACTTGCCGCACGCAGGTAAAAGGCAACCAATTTATAAGAACGACGGCAAAAGTTCGGACTAACACACAAGATTTTTACGATTAACGACAGGAGATGCCATCATGATCATTATCGGAGAAAAAATCAACGGCGCCATTCCGTCGGTGGCCGAGGCCATCCAGAAGCGGGATACGGAATTCATTAAAAATCTCGCCAAATCCCAGACCGATGCCGGGGCCAGCTTCATCGACGTGTGCGCCTCGACGGATGTATCGGTGGAAATGGAAACCATGGCCTGGCTGATCGACATTGTCCAGGGCGCCACGGATACGCCCATCGCCGTGGACAGCCCCAACGCCGAAATCTGTGCGGAAGCGATCAAGCTGTGCAACAAGCCAGGCCTGGTGAACTCGGTTTCCATGGAAGGCAACAAAATCGAATTGGTGTTCCCCGCCATCGCCGACACAAAATGGGAGTGCGCCGCACTACTGTGCGACGATACAGGCATCCCCAAAAGCGGCGAGCAGCGCCTGAAGGTTTTTGCGGATATCATGGTAAAGGCCGAGGAATACAACATTGCACCGTCCCGGTTGCACATCGACCCACTGGTCGAAATGCTTTGCACCGCCGAGGACGGCATCAACACCGTGCTGGCCGTGATCCGGGAGATCAAGGCCCAATACCCCGATATCCACGTGACCGGCGGGGCCAGCAACATCTCCTTCAACCTGCCGGCCCGCAAATTCGTCAACCAGGCATTTCTGGTTCTGGCCATGGGCGCCGGCATGGATAGCGCCATCATCAACCCCCTGCACAAACACATGATGGGGTTGATTTACGCCACCGAAGCGCTGATGGGCATGGACGAGTATTGCATGGAATACATCAACGGTTATCGCGAGGGCCTTTATGGCCCGGTGAAATAAATTTTCAAACATCAAAAGGAGGTCCAATAATGGCTAAAATCGAAGAAGTTAAAGCAAACGTCGAAAAGGGGAAGACCAAGCTGGTTCCCGGGTTGGTTCAAGACGCACTGGATGAGGGGAACCCGGCAGGCGACATCCTTCAAGCCATGGTCGAGGGCATGGGCGTGGTGGGTGATCGGTTCTCGTCAGGCGAAATTTTCGTTCCCGAAATGCTGATGGCCGCCAAAGCCATGTCAAAGGGGGTGGATGTGCTCAAACCCCATATGGCCGGGAGTTCTTCTACCAGCCTGGGCACCTGCGTCATTGGAACGGTAAAAGGCGATCTGCACGATATCGGTAAAAATCTGGTGGCCATGATGGTCGAAAGTGCCGGTTTCACCATGGTGGACCTGGGCGTTGACGTTCCGGCGGAAAAGTTCATCGATGCCATCAAAGCCAACGAAAATGTCACCCTGGTGGCCTGCTCCGGTTTGCTTACAACGACGATGCCGGCCCTGAAAGATACCGTGGCCACCCTGAAGTCCTGTGGACTGAACGGCTTCAAGGTCATTGTCGGCGGCGCGCCGGTGACAGAAGCATTCGCCGATGAAATCGGTGCGGATGGTTACGCCCCGGACGCCGGCAGCGCGGCGGTCATCGCCAAGGATTTGGTAAACGCGGCCTAACCCGAAAGGAGGTGGATAACATGCTGACAAAAAGACAAAATCTTCTGGAAACGATCAACGGCGGGAACCCCGACCGGTTCGTCAAACAATACGAATTTATGGAAATCATCCTCGAGGCCCCCAAACGCATCCGGCCGGTAAAAGGGAAAACCATCCTCAACGAATGGGGCATCACCTACGATTGGCCCGAGGATCAACTGGGCCCTTTCCCCGTTCACGATGACGAACATCGGGCGCTCAAGGACATCACCAAATGGAAAGAGATCATCAAGGTGCCCACCGTGGAATTCTCTGACGAAGCGTGGGCTCCGGCCGTCGAGCATGCCAACGCCGTAGACCGCGAGGATAAGTTCGTCGCTGTATTCTACGCTTCCGGAACTTTTGAAATGACCCACAACCTGATGGGCATGGAAGACGCCATGATGGGCCTGTACGAAGAGCCGGAATGCATGCACGAGCTGATCGAATGCCTCACCGACTATGAGATCCGCTATGCCGAGCAGATCATCGAACGCATCCGGCCGGACGCGTTGTTTCACCATGACGATTGGGGCGGACAGATTTCCACTTTTCTCTCGCCGGACATGTTCAAGGAGTTCTATCTTGAGCCATACAAGCGCGCCTACAAATTCTGGAAGGACAACGGTATCGAACTGATCGTGCACCACAGCGACTCCTATGCCGCCACCTTGGTGCCCGACATGATCGACATGGGTATCGACGTCTGGCAGGGCGTCATGACCACCAACAACACCCCGGAATTGGTCAAGCAATATGGCGAACAGATTTCCTTTATGGGAGAACTGGACAGCGGCCCCCTGGATGTTTCCAACTGGAGCAAGGAAGCCATTTATGAAGCCGTGGAAAAAGCCTGTACGACCTGTGGTAAACACTACTTCATTCCCTGCTTGACCCAGGGGCTAGGGATCAGTTCCTTCCCTGGTGTCTATGATTGCGCCAGCGAAGCGATCGACGAAATGAGCAAAAAGATGTTCTAAGAGCCTGTTTGAGAAGGCTGGATCAGGCCCGATAACAAGACGGGAAGTGTCTCGAAAGCGGAGCATATACGTAAATATGTGAGCATTTTGAGACACTTTCCAACGCCGGTAGCGGGCCTTAGACGGATTTATCAAACAGGCTCTAACAGCCAACCGCCATGTCCCGGCTTGACCCCTGTGGTCGACCACCCCTGACAACGCCTCACCACATTCAGTGGTGAGGCGTTTGCGTTTCGTCCAGTGCACGTGGGCCAGGGCTTGCGGCACAGTGCTTGTTAGGGTTCGCGCAAAAATAAATTCACAAATTGTCAGTGTTCAGGCGCCCGCTCAGCAAGGCGCGAAGACAAAGGAATATCAGGCATATTCCGTGTTTTCGCAACGCCGCTGAGCGGGATGGATGGACGCTGAAAATGTGAAGTTATTTTTGCGCGAGCCCTTAGTTTATGGGAAGATGTTAAGAACCGAGAGCGTACAGGTCGGAAAGGAAATGGGTTTGAACAGAATGATTCGAGGGTATTTTCCTTTCTGAATGCAGAAATAATCGGTCATGAACTGTTTTGTTGTCCCTGTTTGGATAACAGGATATTTTAGCCCTCAGTTCTTTGAGCAGCTGGGGGATAGAGGATACTTTCCCCCATTTACACTCACAAATATCGATGATGCCATCCTGCCGGTAACCGACGATGTCTATTTGAACATCTTTTCCCCAATATTCTCCGATTTCATACGCACAGGTCAGGCCTTCCCGTTGATATAGATGGCTAAGCGCCTCTCTGCACAGCGTTTCATATCCTGCGCCGAAGTAGGAATCCAAATGGGGCTTGATCAGGTTTAAAAAAGCACTCTTTTCCTCCATTTGATAAATGGCCGATCCATTGGGGTAGATAAAGCGGAACCAGAAGCGTAAAAGCGGGTCGTGGAGTCTATAACGAACCTGCTTTGGATTTGGCTTGGAGCCTGTTAAAGGATAGTGCTTGATGATGTAGCCAAGTTCTATGAGGGTGTTCAGATAATAGGTCAAAGCCCTTTCATCGATACCGGTGAGTTTTGACATTTCCCGATTGGTTACAGCCCCGGTGGAAAGGGTCGTCAAAATACCGAAATATTTTTTCAGCTCTTTTAATTCTTCGCGCAAAAGAAATTCCGGTTCTCTGGCCAGCGCGGAAAATTCATTCAGAAAATTATTCCTGATATTTATATCGATTGAGGCCGTCTGGGAAAAAAAATTAAGATAGTAGGGAACACCGCCACAAATAGAAAAAACTTTAGCTTTGTCTGTCGCAGACCAAGTTGGATGAAACTCGGCCGCCTCAAGATAAGAAAACGGTTTTAGAAATATCTGTCCTGCCCGGCGACCAAACAATGGACTTTTTTCTCCCAATACCTCCTTTTCCATAAAGCCCATATACGATCCGCACAGGATTAAGCATACTTTGCAACCATCGCCCCAATTGTTATCGATAAAGGATTGAAACACAGAAGGCAAAACAATCTATGTCAAGTTGACATTTGTCAAAACTAATTTTGACAAAATAAAATTTGTTTAATCTACATATTATTAATATTGGCATAGTCGGATACGCCAGAAGATCCAAACCAGACGGATCCCAGCTTTTAGACCTTCGGCATGACGCCCTTGCCAAATCCGGTGTAAGGTATGAACACATATATAATGACAGCGCTTTAGGCAAAAAGGATGACCCCTCCGGACTGGCCAGTTGTCTGAAAGCGTTGAGGTCGGGAGAGGTTCCTGTCGTGAGGACGTTTGATCGTCTCGGCTGCGATTTCAAGCACCTAGTCCGAACTTCACCACACGCTTCTGATGACAGGATGGAAAAAAATGCCTGCGATTACCCTGGCTTTGATAGCTACCAGGATTGACGTGGAAAAACGGCGATGATTTCGGCTAACCGACCACCCACCACCGACCACCAATCACGGTTACGATTTAAGATGAAACGTAACCGTCGTTTCCGCCCAGGTGTTGACCGGCATGCCCTCCACCGTGCCGGGTTTGAAGCGCCAGCCGGAAACGCACTGGGTAACACTGCGGTCGAATACCTCGGGCGGGCAGGCATCGACGATGGTCACACGTTCCACCGTACCCCGGTCCGTGACCACGAAACGAACCTTGACCCACCCCTCTACGCCCATTCGCTTGGCCTGCATGGGATAGACCGGTGGAATACGCGACAGGGTGATCAGGGGCCTATCCAGATCACTGACATTGAACACATCCGGCAACCGGAAATTGCCGTGGTCGATCGACGCCATGGGCGGCATGGCCAGGGTTGCCGGACCACCGCTCAATTTCGGATTGATTTCAAAGGGCAGATTCAGGTTGGTTTGGGGCATCTGCAGGGGTGCCGCATCCGGCAGGAGCTTTGGTTTTTTAGGGGTCGCCGGCGGCGGTGGGGGGGAATTGCGTGTCACCGGTATATCCGGCCGTCGCATGCGGATTACATTGATCTGGGCCGCTGGTGGCGATGAACGGGGAGACGGTGTCTCCAAGTGGAGCAGCCCGGGGATCACACAGAAAAGTATTATCGTCATCCCCAGCGCCGCAGCGCCACTGGCAAGCCATGAAAAAATCCGTCTGCCACCACTTCCCACAACGTATTCTGTGTCTAAGCGGCCCACCTTCATTTTCCTCCATGGATATTTTTAGAGCAAATCGGTTACCCGGCGACCCGCGTAAGCCCGACAACCGCCCCTCCCGATGGAGGGGAACCCGCGCTGCGGGATTGCCTCAACGCTTCGGGAACACAGATCCGATAGCCGCCATCCAGACTGCGTACATCCACCTGGGTGTTATAGAGGCGGTAAAGGTTGGTACGAGAAACAACCTCGCTGGTGTTGCCGTCGGCGACAACGCGTCCGTTTTTGAGCATGACCACGCGATCGGAGATCCACAGCGCATGATCCGGGAAGTGGGTGGTTTTGATAAAGGTGTACCCGTCCCGGGCCAAATCGGCGATGCGGCCTAAAAGCCGGATCTGGTTGCCGTAGTCCAGGCCACCCACTGGTTCATCCATGATAAAGATATCCGCTCCCTGAACCAGGGCACGGGCGATCAGCGCCAGTTGCCGCTCTCCGCCGCTGACCGCCGTGTACGCCCGCTCCTTGAGATGGCCGATGGAGAGCCGTTCCAGGGCCTGCATCGCGATGGTTTCATCGTCTTTGCCATAGCGGAAGAAAAACGGTTTATGGGGCATGCGTCCCATCAGGACAACATCCAACACGCGGTAGCCAAAGGAGGCGCGATGGACCTGCGGTACATAGGCGATGCGCCTGGCTAATTGTTTTGGGGCGATGGTCGCCACCGGACGGTCTTCCAGTCTTACCTCGCCTTTCTGCGGTGCGAAAAGACCCAGCAAAACTTTGAGCAAGGTGGTCTTGCCGCTGCCGTTGGGGCCCAACAAAGATACGATTTCTCCCGGCGCAAAGGACAATGAGATGTCGTTCAATACCGGGCGGTGCGTGTAGCCGTAAGTGACTTGATTGACGGTGATCAGGCTCATCGGCTTCTCCTTTGATAAACGGCCGGCAAAAAGATTCGGTCGATCTCATTATTGGCGGCTTCCAGGTCATTGGCGCGGATGTAGTCCCAGCCCAGCCATTTCAGACCGGCGCCCACCGGCAGACGATTGGGGGCACCGGGGTGGGCGGCGGGAAAATAGGAACCAGCGAGAACTTTAGCCATTGGCTTGCCGGTCAGACAGCGGGTGATCGGCTTGAGACGGGCGGCTTTCTCCTTTTTGACCAAGAGGGTGATCGGGCTGGCGATGGCTCCGTCGGCCGGCCAGATGATCCGCACGGCCCGGCGGGCCGGTATCTTGCGGGCGAAGCCGTCCGGCATCACGTAAAGGGCCGCCGAATGGCCGGTGCCGGCGGTTTTGACCATCTGTGCGGGATGGCGGCCGTCAACCACGTTGGCGGCCAGCGCGCGCATGCCCGCGATGCCGTGGTCCTTGAAAATCGGCAACAGGACGGCGTGGCAGAAGAAATGCGGATTGCCTTTAAGAATGATGCTGTTTTGCCACTGGGGATCGAGCAGATCCGCCCAGCAACCGGGCAGGGGACGACTTCCGGCAGCTTTCAGGTCGGCCACGATAACCAGTGGATTGACACCGATGATCGAATAGTGCCGCCGGGGATCGCTGATGCCGGCCCCGGTATACAGCGCGTTGGGGTTTTTCTCCATGGGGTCGACAAAATGTCCGGGCTGGATGAAGCGCCGGTAGAACCGATGGTGGAAAAACGGATTGAAGTCCGCAGACACAATGATGTCGGGCAGTGCATCGATGTGGTCAATGTGGTTGACATAAGGGGTATAAGAGATCTCGTGATTCAGGTTGCTTTCCACAGTGTAGTTGACCGGCCGCCTGCAGCGCCCATTGGACTTTTTAATATAGCCGGCCAGGGCCCTGGCGAAGGACACCTTGAGGCTGGATGGCAGCAGAGTGAGCAGATTGATTGTTCCCTGATGCCGGGCACGGGGCCAGCTTCCGGCGTTTAGGGGGCTTTCCTTCCGGCAGAAATCATTCAGGAGCTGAACAAATGGATCTGCAGCCACACCGTGGCTGACCAGGGCGGTCTGCAGGGTGAGAAACGGGCCGACCGCACCCAGGCTGACTTCCGTGACCAGCCGGCCCAGCCCATGGGCCTCGAAAACGGTCCGGGTGTTGGGAAACTGTTCAAGCAGACGATCGATTCGCATATCGGGATGGATAGATAAACTCATTTTTTTCCTCCTGCGGTTGACCGTTTAAGGGGTCGGATTCTGATTTTGATGCATTGACTTTTCATGATCAGTTCCATCCTTTCTTGGTTCTGCGCAGCACAAAAGCGAAAAAAGGAATGCCCACCAGGGAGGTGAGGATGCCGATGGGAATTTCAACACTGAACAGCAGACGGGCGATGTTGTCGGCCAGCAGTAGATAGATGGCACCGATCAGGGCCGTGGCCGGCAGAAGGATACGGTTGTCCGGTCCGACAATCATCCGGGCGATGTGAGGAATCAGAAGACCCACCCAGCCGATCATACCGCCCAGAACCACGGTCAGGGCACTGATCACGGTGGCCAGGAAAATGAATATAAAGCGCAGTAAACGCACGTTGACCCCCAGGGCGCGGGCCTCTTCATCGCCCATGCTGAGCACGTTGAGATAGCCTGCCAGTAATATCAGGATGAGGACGCCGCCGACCATGGGGCCGCAGGTGAAAAGAACCGTTGCCCGGTCCACGGCCGAGAGGCCGCCCATGAGCCAGTAGACAATGGCGGGCAGTTGCTCGTAGGGATCGGCCAGGTATTTGACGACCGACAGCAGCGAGGTGAACAGTGCGCCGCTGATAATGCCGCCCAGGATCAGCATCAGCAGCCGATCTCCCCGATTGAGGGCAGACAGCCCCAGGGCCGCCATTACGGCGATCATGCCGAAGGTGAATGCACTGGCCTGGACCGCCCACCAACTGGTGGCCAGGATCATGCCCACGGCCGCCCCGAAGGAGGCACCGGCCAGCACCCCCAACAGCCCCGGCGACACCAGGGGATTGATGAACATGGATTGAAAGACCGCGCCGGAAACCGATAGCCCCGCGCCGATCAGCATGGCTGCCGTGATTCGCGGCAGCCGGATGTCGACGAGAATGTTTTTGAGGATTTGCCCCTCGCGTGCCGACAGGTCCGGGGCAGGGGAAAAGGGCAATCCGATAAAGCCGGCCAGATCGGCCAGTTCCACCGGGTAGCGTCCCAGAGTAAGCGACACCAGGGCCGTCAGACCGGCAACTGCCGTGAGGATCGGTATAACCATGGAGCGCTTCATGGCTTCAGCAAATCCTTAAGCGCGGCGTCATCCAATTGCACATTGAGAAAAAGCTGGAAAAAGGATCGGGTCTCGGCGGCCAGATCGATGGGGTAAGCTTGCGGGTAGAGCGTGTGCATGGTCCACTTGAGGCCCAACAGGCGCATGAAGGAGGGCGGACGGTCGAACCAGTTGAAGGGGCGGGTGGGGATCCGGTAAACACGGCCGTTTTGTACGGCACGGATGTTCTGCCACTTCGGGTCACCTGCCATGTGCGCGAAAAAAGCCTTCTCATGAGAAACGATCACCTGGGGATCATAGCCCAGGACCTGTTCCATGGACACTTTTTGTTTGCCCATGCGGGTGCGCTGAACGCAGCGATGAACATTCTTACCCCCGCTCAATTGAATCAGTTGGGCGTGAATCGAGGCGTTGCACTCGGTGCTCAACCCACTCGCATCCTCAGCATAGTAGACCGATACCCGTGATTTTTCAGGGATGCCGGCCCGCACCCGCTCGGCATCGTCAAGAACCGTTTGGGCATACCGGCCAAGGCTGCGGGCCCGGTCTTCACGGTGGAAGAGGTCGCCCAGAAATGCGAAGGCCCTGGGATAGTCGGTCAACTGATCCAGGGCCATGTAAACGACTGGAATCCCCATTGGCTCCAGGGCCTGGGCCATTTTCTCGTCCATGGCCGAGAACGTCCACCACCAGACCAGAATAATGTCCGGTTCAAGGGCCAGAAGGGTTTCCAGGTTGGTCGTGCGTCCCTGGCCGAACCAGCCGCCGATCACGGGCTGGGCCACAAAGCGCGGGTCCAGGTAGGGCGTATCGGCGGGGGTGACAGGCATGTTGAGCCCTGCCACCAGGCCCGGGTCCATGGCATAGACCATCAGCGTGGCGGGTGGTGAGGTGCCGTAAACTTTGTTGATCACATCCGGAACGGTAACTTTGCGCCCGGCCATGTCGGTGATCTGGCGGGCCTCTGCGGAACTGCAACCGACGGTCAACAGGAGAAGAACAAAAAACAATCGCTTTGTCACCATCAATTGACCGAGAGACCGGCTGATATTGAGCGGGCAGTGGAGAAGAATGCTTGCCATGCGTCTTTTGTCTCCTTCTTGGAATGGTTGTCTATAATCTGCCGGCCGCTGCGCAATGTTTCCCGCAGACGCGACATGTCTCTTTCCATGACGGCCAGTTTTTCCATCATGGTGTTTTCCAAAGGGGTGTTGCGATAAAGCTTGTGCATGCCTCCATTTTTCATGATCACCCGGCGTCCGGCCATCAGCATCAGGGTCGGATCATGGGTGACCACCAGAACGATTTTGCCGTGCGCCGAGAGGATCGCCATGGCGCTGAGGCGATCGATGCCGGCATTTTCGATTTCATCGACCAGCACCACCGGCGCGCGACTGATCAGGGCCACGTCACCGACCATCAGGGCCCGCGCCTGTCCGCCGCTGAGCGTTGTCAGGTTGTCGTCAAGGGATACGGGTTCGCCGGCCAACTGGTTGGCCACCGCCAGCACCGTGCCGATTACGGTTTCGGGATTCTTGATGGCCCGGACTTTGGCGTGCCGGTATAAAAATGCCTCGACCGTCGTGTCGATGATGAAGTTCATCTTCTGAGAGACTTCAGCTACCAAGTGGTGAGAACTGCCGGTGGACAGGTCTCCCTCGATCAACACGCGCCTGCCGGTGGGGGAATCACCTTCCCGGTACTGCTCGATGTCGGCGATCAGCTGGGTCTTACCCGATCCGGTCGGTCCCGCCACGGCCAGTACCTGGCCGGGAAAAATTTCCAGGCGTTGGATCGACTCCGTGTGGCCGTCTTTGTCCAGGCCGCCTATGATGGTTATTTTTTTCAGCATGCTTCAGGTTCCCCGAATTCGATTTTTTTGATGTTACCCATTTGAAACGATTCCCCCACGATGGTTTCGCCCGCACAATAAGAGCATGTAGCGGCCGGCATGGAATATCTCAGGGCCCTGCCGCTTATCTTCTCAATCGGCCGGGTGGCGAGGATGGCCCGCTTGAGGGTCAGGGTGCCCTGGCCGGTCAGTCCGTTGACATGAATCACCCGGGCCGCCGGATTGACCGTTTCCACGGCATCGCGAAACACCTCTTTTTCGGCCTGGGACACCATGTCGCCCTTGGTGATGGCCACAATGTCCGCCGTGCTCAGCATGGGGCCGATTTTTCTCGGGGTCTCCAGGCCTACCAGATTGTCGATGGCACAGATGGTCAGACAGCCCTGTACAGCCGGGGCGCAGCGGTGGCAGAGTCCGGCCGTTTCCAGAATCACCACCCCGGCCTGTTGCCCTTTGGCCCAATCCCAGACCTCCTCCAGGTTGACGGCATAGAAATGGTCCGGGCACAAATAGTCGCTGAGCCCGACGGCCACCGGTACGTCAAGACGGGCGTAGCGCTGGTCGTCCGTGGTCTCCAGGCAATCGATCTTGCAGGCCGCCACCCGTATCCCGTCCTTCTTGAGGTGTTTGATGCTATGCAGCATGGCCGATGTCTTCCCGGAGGATGGCGGACCGGCAACAATGACAAAACGTAGGGACAAAACCGTTGACTCCTTATTAAAGCGAAAATGCCAATGCCTTGGTGGCGTTTTCCTTTTCCTGCCAGTGCCAGTTGGCCGCCGGCTTGGCAAACGAGCGGTTGACCTGCCGGGCAGAAAAATCAAGATGATAAAAACGTCGGTAAAAGTTGCGGGCCTCGGCCATAACATCGAACCGGCAATGGCCCGGGTGGAAGACACTGGCCATGTACATCAGCCCGAGGATCCAGCGCGGGCTGCCAAAATCCCAGCCAGCCGCCGGATGAACATAGACCCGGCGGTTTTTAACCGCATCGGCGGTGACGCCCAGGCGGTGGCATTCATCGATAAAGTCATCCACCGAGTTGGAGAGAAAGGCGGAGATGAAAATGATTTCGGGATTCAGTGCGTTGAGTGCACCGGCGGTAATGTTGCGGCCGGGCCGGCCACCCGGTGGCAGTGCTTTGTTGAGGCTGACTCCGCCGGCCACTTCCACCAGTTGGTTCTCCATGCGTCCGCCGTTGATATAAAACAAGGGCTTGCCCATGGCATAGTAGACCCGCGGCCGTCGCCCCGCCATGGTCAGATCGGCTGCCAGGCGCGCCAATCGATCCTCCAGATAACCGGCCAGGTCTTCGGCCCGGTCGCCGGCATCCGCCTCGCGTCCCAGCTCCCGGATGGCTTGGATGTAGGATCGGGGATGCTGAATAATCTGGTGCAGGCTGTTTAATCCGCCCTCGGCGAGTAGATTTTCCCAGGCGCGTACCACCACACCGGTCTGCGTAACCCCCATGGCGATGAGCATGGCCTCGACCATTTCCATGGCCCGGGTGAGGGGGTAGCCGCCTTCGAAATCTCCTTCCTGGTACCCCTTGGGAGCCAGCGAACCGACAATGGGCAGATAGTGGGGGCAGGCAGGACAGCTGTTGTCGTCGGGCAGTCCGTCTTCGGGCAGTTTTAGCTTGGCCCCCATGGGGCCGTAGAATTCGCGGTAAAGGACCACATGGCCGCACTTGGAACAGCGGGTGTGGAGCAGGTCGCTGCCCGGCGTGTTGAACAGATAAACGTAATGGAGAATTTTCTGAAGGCGCCGGCAAAAGGCTTCGGCGGCCCGGATGGTCGGTTCCGCATCGATTGCCGCTGCTTCAAAGGGCAGAAAACGCATGACCTGCAAGGGAATGCAAGGTGACAGGGAGCGGATATGCCCCGCTAAGTCTAAAAGTTCGGCCTCGTTATCCCGGGTGAGAATACAGGATATCTCGACGTGCACACCGGCCTTGTGCAAGGCAGCCAGGTTTCTGAGCACCGGATGAATGCCCTGGACCCCGCAGGCCTGGTAGGCTGCGTCGGTAAAGCCCTTCATGCCGATGTTGATAAAATCCAGAAATGGCATCAGTTGGGTCAAAGACTCCGGGGTGAAGTAGGCATTGGAAGAACAGCCGACTTTCAGTCCCCTTGCGCGGGCCAGCTCGGCAATGCGCAGGAATCGGAAAAAAGCGGCCAGGGGGTCGTTCATCAAAAAAACGATGCCTTGGCATCCGGTTTCCTCGGCCATGGTAATCACCTGCTCGGCGGTAAGGCGTTTGAGGGCGCGGCTGTCCGGGGTGATTTCACGCACGAGAACCGTTGAAATGCAGCCCGGGCAGTTGAAATTGCAGCCGGTGGTGGTGATCTGGAGAAATTTTGCCCCTGGATGAAAATGCAGGATAGGCATAGTTTCGATGGAGATCGGGCAGGCCACCAGAAATTGATCCGGGTAGCGTTCCACAATATTGCCCTGCTTTAATTCATAAAGCCCGCAGGCGCCTGGCCGCCCCTGATCCAATCGGCAGCGTCGTTCACAGATGGTGCAGTTTTCGTTAGTCATGATTTCCCTTCTATATATCGTACCGCAGGGCGACGAAAAACGTCCGCGGCGCACCGACGGTATAGGTCGTGTCCTGGCCGATGGAGGCGTCCGAGGCTGAAATATCGGAGATATATTCTTCATCCAAGAGGTTGGTCGCTGAGACCGAGAGGGTCAGCGCCTGCCTTTGGGTCAGTTTGAAAGTTTTGGCAAGGGCCAGATCCACGAGAAAATGGTCGTCCAGCGTGTACTTGTTCTCAACGTCAACATACCGTTCGCCCAGATAACGGATGGCCGGGGTGACCCGGTAGCCGTTCTTTTCCCAGTCCAATGAGAGGTTGACCATCCATTCGGGGACGTCCGGGATCTGGTGTCCGTCGGATTCGATGATCGAGCCGCCGGCCGCTTCGAGATTGCTGGTGAATTCATACTGGGTGTAGGTTACCGCCGTGCTGATGTTCAGCTCCGGCGTGATCGTATATCCAGCTGCCAGCTCTATGCCGTAGGACTGGGCTTCGGCCGAGTTCTGGGTGTAGGTCATGTCGAGCGTGGGGTCGTAAAAACTGCCGCCCACGTTCTTGACCAGGGAGTAAAAGGCCGTGGGTGCGATGAATCCCCGGTTAAAGGAGATGTTCGCACCCAGATCGAAATTGTCACCGGTTTCCGGTTCGATGCTGTCCCAGACGGCCTGCAGCTGGGTATCGCTCAGGCCGGCCTTTTGAAGTGCTGTGATCTGCTTGCCGAGGCTGTACTGGGGCGTATTGTAGGTCCTGCCATAGCTTGCCCGGAGTTGGATGCTGTCCAGCAGGCGGTGGGTGATGCCGATATTGGGCAGGAAAATCTCATGGGTCTGACCCTCCACATGCAGCTGAACATCCGGATCCAGCGCCAGCGCCTCTTCATACCCGACATCGGGAAGATCCGTGGTATCGTAACTGGTCAGATCGGGCTGGGTCAGCCACAGATAACGCACACCACCGGCCAGGGTGGTGGCTCCGAATGTCTTTTCGGCCGTGACAAAAGGGCTGCTGAACTTGTGGTTGTCCACTTCCACCAACCGTTCCCAGCCCAGGAATTCAAGGCCGTCCGTGGAGCGGTTTTTTCTGGAGGTGGGTGGGCCGGGCGCCTCGTCTTCCTGGTACCAGTAGCCGGCCTTGATCTCGCCTTGGTTAATGGCATAGCTGTACTCGATCACGCCGCCCATGGTGTCGTGATCGACAAACCAGTCCACTACTTTGTCTTTGCTTCCCAGGTACCAGAATCCTTCATCGTGCAGATAGTAAGGTTTCACGGTAATTGCGGAACTCTCTGCGATCGGCACACGAATTCTACCGAAGACTGTGCTGGTTTTAAACTCCTGGTGGTTGTAGTCATAGTATTTGGCGTCCGTGGCGCTGTCGCCGGTCAGGGTGGTGTTGTAGTCCACATATCGGTTGGCAGATAGATCCAGGCTCTGCTCATAGGTGAGCCCTTTGTAGTTATGTTTTTTATCCTCGTTGTGAACCCCGTAAATTTCCCACTGGACGGGCTGGTCGGATGTGCCCGACAGCCCCACGGCAACGTTCTTGCGGCCGTCGGGTGAATCGCCTTCGCCTTTCCATTTGTCGGCTTCGGTGTATGACCCCGAGACAAACCCCTTGGCCGCCTGGCCCATGTTGCCGGTGTCCACGCGCAGGTAAGTGCGTGTGAAGGCGTCGCTTCCCAGGGCCTGCTTGAGCGTGCCGTGGGCGTCGTCGGTTGGCCGGCGGACATGCATGTCGACCATGCCGTTATCGCTGCCATATCCGAAACCGCTGTCCGCCGATACGGCACCCTTGGAAAGGGAAATGGATTGGACATTCTCGAGATCCATCATCGTGGACAGGCTGCCACCGGGTCCGATGCCCTTGAGCGGCAACCCTTCGACGGTTTCACCGATGTTGCGGTCCGATTTGCCGCGGATCCGGTGCGACAATTCCATGCCAAAGGCATCATTGAAACGGATGTCCACACCGGGCTGCATGGAAATGGCTTTGTAGGGGCTGATCTGATCCATGCCACCCTGGACGTCAATGGTGTCGCGGCCGATGGTTTCCCTGGTCCCGACCGCCGAATTTGACGGTGTGATGGTTGTTGATTGCTCCTTTTCATCGACCACATCCACTGGCGGTAGGGTCTGGATTTCCGCGTCCGTTTGGGCTGCTTCCTGTGCATGGCTGTCGTTAAGCGCTGAAAAGAATAACATGACCACCAATAAAAAAATGGCAGACGTCCTGCTCGAGTTCAGATATGCGCGTGTTCTCATGTGGATCCCTTTTTCTCAAGTCGCTTCTGATTCCTTTGTCGTATCAGCGTGAGTACGTGTCATTGCAATGGAACAATTGCTGTTATTGGTGGTTTAATTTATATGTTTTTCAATGACCAGCCGCTGGGCTGATTTTCCGTAAAAATGGTAGCCGGAGCCTGCCTCGGTCAGGGTACCCAGCAGCCGGTCCGCGTCGGTTACCACGATGCCTCCGATGGAGACGATGCCGCGCTCGAAAAATGCCTCCGGCAGCATGCTGGCCGTGGGGCCGACCAGTATGGCCTCGGCGCCGTCTTTCATGTGGCCGAGAATGTCTTCGAGGGTATTGTTGATCAAGGTGGTACCGGTGATGATCAGAAGATCCGCGTCGGCAATACACACGGCGGCCTTTTCCTGGGGTTGGAAAAATTGCATTTCGTCGGGCTTGAGCGTGCGCGAATCCTTTTCCAGAATGGTAAACGGTTTTTTGCGTTGTTTGAGCATTTTGAAATAGGGGACCAACGCACCGATAACAACGACGTTGGCATCATCATCGATGGTTCGATTCTCGACCGGATCAGCGCCTGTGATCAATCGGTATTCTGTGGGTGGTTGAGCGCGCCAGCAGGTGGCGGACAGGGCGTTGAGGACGGCGATGCCCAGGGCTTTTTGCAGCGGTCCGCCGTTTTGCATGCGCTGGATGTAGTATCCTACCGGCTGGCCGACCAACTTTCCTGAATTGGGCATGGCGCGGGCCGAGCTGGGACAGCAGACCGCCTCGGGGATTTCCTTGACCGGCGTGAAACAGATGCCGCCCTCGCCGTTGGATAGTTTGATGCCTGAGAAGAAGATGCCGATCACGGCGCGCTCAATGGTTAAAAGATCCATTTCCGGGCCCAGCATGGACCGCAGACGATCTACCGTTTTCATCAACAGGGGATTGGACGGTTGTGTTGAAGGGGATATTGGTTCGATCATTTTCTAACACGCTCTTTTCTTTTTGAGAGTTGCATTAACCGCAGCAGCACGACGGTTGTGACGTACAGATGGCCGGCTCGCTTTCCTTGACGGCTAGACTGAGTCGCGACGGGCCGAAAGACGTGGGCACGACGCGGGTATCATGAATTTTGAGCCCCTTGGCGGCAAACAGATTATCGAAATCATCCACATGACAAAGCGGATGACCGAAGCTTTGCAGTGCCTTGGCCAGTTCCCGGACACCGCTTTCTTCGGCGGCGCATCCGGGGGCGCAGAACCAGTGGTTGCATACCAGCAGGCCACCGGGGTTGAGACAGGTGCAGACATTGTCGAAAATCGGTGCCAGATTCTTGCGGAATTTGTAGAGCAGATGCGAAACGATCACGATGTCATAGCCGGACCCGAAATCATCCTCGGTGATGTCTCCGGCCTGGGCGACGACGCGATTTTGCATGCCGAAATCGGTCACATAGCGCATGGTGGTTTCGATGACATGGGGTTTGTCCAGTATGGTCGCTTCCAGATGGGGACTGGCCTGGCACAGGGCAATGGCATACAGGCCGTGGCCGCCGCCGATGTCCAAAAGGCGTCTGGCGCCATAAAAGCCCTCCCAGTTGGAGATGGCTTCTGTTACTGATTGCAGCTCCCCACGCACGGCGCGTTGACCCAGGGCATCGAGAAATGCGGCGCTGGGGCCGGCCTTGAAATTATCCTTTTCCGGTTGATCCCGGCGAAGCGATGCCGTCAGATTGCTCCAGTGAGAATTCCTGTTGGCGCTTTGAACCCAATCCCCCTGGAAAAACGGGCTGCGCGAGAGCAGGAAGTCATTGGCGGCTTTGGTATTGGTGTACATCTCGCCTTGGATAGACAAAAAGCCCATATCCACCAGGGCGCTGAGAAAGTCCCGCGAAAACATGCCGTTGATGCCGATTCCCTCGGCAACGGCATTGCGGTTACTGGAGCCGCGCTTGTCCAGAAATTCAAATACGCCCAGCTCCAGGGCGGTCTGAAGGGCTTGGTAGGATTGATAGCCTTCGATAACCTGGTCCAGTTTTTCGATTCCCGCCGGCAATCGCAGATTCATTAACAGATGATTTTTCATGGCCATACTTCGCTCTCCTTTACGTATTTTCTCAATCTTATGTATGAAACCTGGAGGATAATTCGCCACTCTGAACTTTGGTCTGGATTCAGATTGGTCTTGATGACGCTTCAATTCATTTTGATAAGTAATTTACAACGGTCATTATGCGTTTATTAACCTAACGTTGGTCTCTTATAAAGAACATACTATAGGAATGTCAAATAATATTTTTAAACGTCATATCGACTGGGCCTCTCTATCTGCGTTGTAGTGCAGTGATTTCAATTAATTAATAATATTATGGTCATAGATCCGATTCGGCTGCCTCTCAGCGGTCGTGTTGATTTGAATAGGGCGTACTTTTTTATTGACAAAATGGCATTCCGCCTTTACCAATAGTGACGTGTTAAAGAAAACATGACGTGTAAAAACGTAAATTGAAGGGCTGGTTTTTCTCCCTGATGCGGGCAAAGGATGATCCCATGCTACTCCCCAAGTTTGACTATAGTGAACCGTCAACGCTCATAGAAACCAGTCGGAATAAAAATCACAGGAGACTGCCCATGTTAGGTTACCAGGCCCCTGCCGTACAAAAAGCATTTTTACTGTTGAACACCGTCGCTGAAGCAAAAGATGGCATGCGTCTGACCGATATCTCAAGAGGACTCGGCTTCAGCAAGGGAACGACCCATGGTTTGATCCAGGCACTGCTCAAGGTCGGTGCATTGTATCAGAGCCCTTTTCAGAAAAAAGTCTTTCTTGGTGCCTCCTTTGTCAATCTGGCCATTAAAAGCGGCCATTACAATGCCATCACCAACCAGGCCCAACCGCTTATCGATGCGCTATGTACGGCCATTGGCCACTCTGTGTTCCTCGGCGTTCTAAACGAATCCGGCATCACAGTCATTGCAACGGCCCGGGCATCCAATTCCCTGGCCATTTCCTCTTCCCCGGGCAGCAAGGTTCCCTTTATGGCCGGGGCGGTGAGCAAGGCGTATCTGGCATCGCTCAGCAACCAGGAAGCCCTCGATATTATACGGGAAAAAGGGTTGACTCCATATACCCACCTTTCCATTGTGGAGGAGGGAGAATACCTGGAAGCGCTGAACAGCGTGCGCCTTCATGGGTATGCCGTAGATGATGGAGAATATATCGCCGGTGTCAAATCCATCGCCATGAATCTGGATCGATTCAGAAACCTTCCCCTTTTAATGTGGGTGGTCGGGTTTTCCTCGGTCATGCCCAGGGAGAAGACGATTGAAATTGTCAACCATATGCATCTCATTGCCAAAAAAGTTAAAACGATATTGAACTAGTCCCCATCCAGAAAAATGTATCGAACCGATATTTATCCCCCAATCGGTTCGTCTCCCCTGCGCAGGATCGGAAAACCCGTATGTTGCGGCGGGTCGCCCGGTCCTGCGTTTCTTATTGATGAGCAATGATGCCGTCGGGTGCTTTTTTTTTCACCTCGTAGCGTTTGAAAAAGCATAAAGTAACGTAATGAAATACTAATAAAAATAGATTTGCATACTGTGAAATATTATGTACCCAGTTCCTAACCGGATAACCACAAGGAGGGTGATGTGAACCTGGATCAAATTAAAATCAGAACCATAAAAAGAGAAGATTTTGATGCTGTCGTCAAGATCGACAGCAGCGTCTTCGGCGCTACCCGGCCCGAGTATTACGAAGGCAAGTTTTTCTGCTCCATGGAGGTCAAGGATCAGATGGTTGCCTCCATATCAATAATCAATCTGGAATTGATTCCTTAAAAATAATAGCGCACCCAGACTTCGGGGCGGCACACGTCCAGTTTTTCACCAAACTCGGTCTTGGCGGCGCCCACCGGAATCCCCACCCGGCAATTGAATTCCAGGTTGGTCACCGGCGTCCAGGTCAGGCCGGGTTGAAGGTTGAAGCTTAGATCCTGAAGGTTGACAATCGATGTGATCCAGGGATTGAAATAGAGGATATCAAACGGCTCTTTTTGAGAAATTTTGAGATAGGCGTAATCCTCACCAAAATTGCGCTGCTCATAGACCGGGCCTGCGAGCCGGCCGGCGCGCTGCATCAACGATCCGTCGCCGGTGGTCTGCCAGTGCTCAAAGGCCGCTTCCTGGTAGGTGAAAAAATCTTCCATCTGGTCCTGGTCGTATCCGCCGCCGTTATGGTAATATTCGGCAATAAACGTGGTTTCCAGGGTGTTGAGGTAGCGTATCCCGAAAAGATAACTGACCTGATCATCCTCGCTGTGTGTCAGCGTGCCATCCGCTTCAATGAGAACATGGGAGACATCCTGCTGATAGGCCAGCTCACCATGCACCTCGATATTCTCAGCCAGGTTTCTGGAAAAATCAATCCCCAGGCTCAGTGGTTGGGATGGTCCGTCGTAGTAAATGAAATCAAGGTCGGTGTCATGCCAGAGCAGGTAAAGCTTGAAGGCTGCATTCAGATCACCGTCTTCACCGAAATCCACATTGGTCCAGTCCTCGATGACCGGCAGCAGCATGGCGGTCAACCCCATGTTGGCCAGCCCGCCGGCGGTGAAGCTCTTGATCAGGTCGACCCCTGCGTAGGTGCTGCCCTCAAGATTCAGGCTCGGATCGTCGGGATCCTTGGAGGGATTGATAAATCCGACCGGGTTCCAGGCATATCCTTTGCCCCACTGCACCCGTTTTTTGCCTGCATCCAGGGTCAGGGACGCCGTGGGCGTCAGCGACACGTATCCCTCGTAGAGTTTGTTGATCCACTCGTCTTCGGTGATGGTATCGGCATATTCATGATGGGTCAGCAAAACGGCCTGTAGCGAGCCTGTCCGGATCCTGCCCGAAAGCTCTCCCGACAGGTGCCATTCAAATGCATCGGTGCCGGGATCATCCTGGAACTGGATCTGTCGATAGCGGGCTGAGTCCTCGTCGAAACGATGGTAGATGGTGCGGGCCTCCAGGCGGGCGCCCAGTTCCCAGGGTTTGGGCTGCGCTTCGGGGATCGTGAAATCATATTCACCGGCGGTGGCCTTGCCCCAACAGGCGGCCACCACTATCTGGGAGAAGACGGTGAGCGCCAGAATAACGTTCCGGGCAAAGCTGTGGGGAGAAAACCATATGCCGATGCCGCGACGATGGATAACGCGGTCTATCACCGTTATTTTAAGGTCTATCGCCAAATCCGCTCCACTCAGCGCAGATCCTTGATCCGGTGCAGGTAGTTGAGGGTAAAGACTTCATCCGCCAGCTGGCGTTTTTTCAGATTGGCGGAAATCATGATCGAGCGATACCCCTTGTGCAGCGGGCTCTCGGTCTCCATTACCGACGGACGCCTGACCCCATCGCCGATATCCTTGATCTCCTTGAAATGCAGGGTTTTGATGAGCATTCCAGTGGCGGCGAAGCAATCAATGCGCGTAGGCACGCGATCATCCTTGAGCACCCACATCTTCAGACGGTCGTAGGCCACCGCGCCGGTTTTGGCTTTCAGCTCCAGCAGATACTGGCCCTGATCTTCCCGCAAATCCGTCACGTCGTACTCGACGCTGTAGTCCAGGCGCATGATGTCGGCATTGTTGAAGACGCCGCCCACCACTGACTGCATGCTGGTAATACGGATGGGCTTGCCCACATTGGGAATGTAGAGCCACATGTTCTCACCCAGGCGTAAGGTAGCGCGCCCCGCATCACTGGCCGGGGAAACGAACAGGGTCACGACCTTGTCCAGGTCTTTTTTCAGAAACCAGAGCACATATTCCTTGCGGCTACCGTCCGGTTCGATGTTGATAATCTTGCGGTACATTTCAAAATCGTCCGGCTGGAGGTTCCGGTCCACCTGGGCGAGGATATCAGTGCCGGTCGGTGGCTCCCCGCAAGCTACGCCGGGCAGCATGCAGAGCATTAAAATAACCGCCGTTTTCAAGGCTATTCTCATTTCAAACTCCCGTTTGGCAGAATCACATGTGATGAATTAATCAGATATGGCGCAAGGCATCCACCGGTGCAAGCCGCGACGCCTTGGCAGCCGGCTGCAGGCTGGCCAAAACCGAAACGCCCAGGACGATGAGACAGGCCGAAATCAGTTCGCCCGGCGAAATGCTGGGGGCCAGGGTGAACACCTGCTTGGCGCCGCCGAAAGCCACGGACACCCCTTTGAGATTCAAGATCCAGAGAATCAGCAAACCGATGGCCGTTCCGGCCAGGGCGCTGAAGAGCCCCAGGCAGAATCCCTCGGCCACGAACAGCCAAAGGATCCGTCCCGGCGGAGTGCCCATGGCGGCCAGGGTGCCGATCTCGCGCACCCGCTCGTAAACACTCATCATCATCACGTTGAGTACGCTGATCAGCACCACGGCGATCAGGATCGCCCGGATGCCCAAGGTCATGATATTGATCATGCGTACCACGTTATAAAACGGCGTTAACTGCCACCATGTGTGCAGTTCGACCATGGGTTTGTTTTGCTTGTTGGTCATGGGACCCAGCGCGTTGCGCAGTGCCGCGGTCACCGCGTCGATGCGATCAAAATCGTTTATCCTTACGGCGATTTCGCTGACTTCACGCGCTTCCATGCGCAGTAGGGCGGCGGCATCGTCGATATGCAGATATCCGTCCCGGCCGCCCGGGCCCATGAGATTTTCGATCAGGCCGACCACCTTGAAAGTCATCCCGTTGACCGAGCCGTCTTTGTTGTTGGCCACCAATACCACGGTATTGCCGCTGCCGAGGCCCATGCCCCGGGCCAGGGCCTCGGGCAGCAGGACTTCGCCGCGGGCCACCAACTGATCTTTATGGGCGGCATCGCGGATACGCGTACTGAGCAGTGGCACGGTGGCCTGTTCTTTTTGCGGATCGATACCGTTGAGCCGGACATTGGTGGTCTGGGCGTAATTGCTCAACATGGCGCCGAATTTGATTCGTGGAGAAAAGGCTTCAACCCCGGTTGATTGCGTCAGAAGTAAGGAGATCTTCGCATAGGACTTCGCCGGAAGCATGCGGTCCAGCGGCAGGTTGTCCACGCTGGACATGTACCCCTTGCGGTGGATCTGCAGATGGCTCAACATGGAATCGGTGATTTGCCCCACGATGGCCCGCTTGAAGGATCCGCTCAGCCCGACGAACACAATCATCGCCACAATGCCGACAACGATCAGCATGCCGGTGAGCAGAGTCCGGCGCTTGTGACGCAGCAGGTTTTTCAGTGCCAGACGCAGGATTTTAAGCATGGCGGCCCTCCCCGTATGCTGGTGGCGCGTCCAGTAGCCTTCCGTCTTCCAGGTAAAACGTCGCCTCCGCCTGATCCATGACCCGGGGATCGTGAGTGGAAAAGACGAACGTGGTGCCGAATGTGTCGCGCATGCGTTTCATCAGGACCATCACCCGCTGGGCCGTGGCGCTGTCCAGGTTGGCCGTGGGTTCGTCCGCCAGGACCAGCTCCGGATTGCCTACCAGGGCGCGGGCAATGGCCACCCGCTGTTTCTGGCCGCCGGAAAGTTGTCCCGGATATTTACGGGCCTGATCGGTCATGCCGACGGCTTCCAGCACCTGTTCGACCGCTGGGTGGCGATCGCCTTTGGGCATGTCGCGAATCATCAGCAGGGGATATTCCACATTCTCGAATACCGTGAGCACCGGCAGGAGATTGAAGTCCTGGAATACGAATCCCAGTTTTTTTCCCCGAAACTGTGCCCCCTGACGTCGATTCAGGCGGCCGACCGACTGGCCCGCCACGACCACCTCGCCGGTGGTGGGGCTGTCCAAACAGCCAATCAAGTTGAGTGCGGTGGTTTTGCCGCTGCCCGAAGGACCCACCAATGCTGCAAACTCACCTTTACTAATCAGCAAGCTCACCTGGCTCAGTGCGGTCACGTCCACCTCGCCCATGCGATAACTTTTGGAAACCTGATCGAAGGAGACGATTTCCATGGCATTCATACTCCTATTCATGTCTGGACGGGCAAGCCGTCAGTCGGATCTTAGACGGATTTATCAAACAGGATCTCGGGAGAGCTGCCTGACCCACACATCACGCTGCGGGAAAGGAATGTTGACTTTTTCCTGATCGAACAGCTTGTATACGGCCATGTAAAGCTCATGACTGATCCGTCCCCGGTCGGCCGGGTCCCTGATCCAGCAGAGCAGCTCGAAATCCACACTGGAGTCGCCGAAACCACGATTGCGCACGCGGGGGGGCGGATTCCTGATAACTTCCGGCTGGGCCCGGGCCACCTGATCCAGAAGGGCGCACACTTGGTCAAGATCACTGTCGTAGGCCACGCCCACCTTGATGCGCAGGCGGTAGCGGTCTCTTATTCCACCGGATTCGTTGATGATCTTCGCATTCGCCATTTCAGCATTGGGAATGATGATCTCCACGTCGTCACGGGTGCGCAGGCGGGTGGAGCGGATGCCGACGTTGACCACGAAGCCACGCTCGCCGCTGCCGAGCACAATATAATCCCCAATGGTATAGGGGGCGTCGGCGATGATAAAAAAACCGGCGAAAAGATTGGCCAAGGTATCCCGCGCCGCAAAACCCACGGCAATACCGAGCACACCGGCGGAAGCTAGCCAGGCTGCGGGATCGATGTTCCAGACCTGAAGCAGGGCATAGGCGCCGATGGCCAGGATGACCACGGTGATGATCAGGTCGAACAATGGGATGGTTCGCTCTTCAACAATGGGGAAACGGTTACGTACCCGCCCCATGATCTCCAGCCCCAGGTTGCCGGCCTGGATGGCCGCCTGGATCAGCTGCAGGATCAGCACGCTCAACATTAGGCGGAGGGTCACCATTTGGGCGAATTCTCCCAGCCCGAGGACTTGCACGGCGACCGCCAGGGCGATGTAGCCCACCACCAGGGCGGCTGCACGGGCGATGATACTCAAAAGCTTTTCATCCAACTCGGTAGCGGTGCGGGCGGTGATCTTGGATCCCCAGAAGAGGATGAACCGGTGGGCCGCCACTGCAAGGGACAGGCCCACGATGACGATCACAATGGACAGGACAATGGGAAACTTGGCCAGAAAATTCCAGGTGTCGACCAGCATGCCGGGCAGCCAGTCGGGAGGCATGGGCGGTGTGGTGGCGGGCATGGCATTTTCTCCGGGTTGATTTCAATTCAAATCATTACGAGTTATTTGCGGATGACGATCCACAATCCGATTTCCTCGTCGTGCAGGATCGAGGCTCGATCGAGCCCGGCCGTTTTCAGCGCCGTTTCAAAGCGCTCGCACGATTCCGGCCCCAGGTTGCGGCGCACGCGATCCCTGAATTCATCACTGCCTTGATTGCGTTTTTTCATCTCTGAGACGATGGATTCGGTTATCGCCTTTGATCCGAAGCCGCCGCCGATGTATGCCCAGCCGTCGGGGGTAAGCACTCGGTGAATGTCCGTCAAGGCGCGGGGCAAATCGTCCCAAAAGAATATCGACCCGCGGCTGACGGCTATATCAACGGAGGCATCCGGTAGGGGGATGGCCGTGACATTGCCCTGGAGGGTATCGGCGCGCTCGGTCAGCTCGTTTTCGGCAATTGTGCGCCGGGTGATTTCCAGCATGTCCGGCGATGCATCAAAGAAGCGGACGAACAGATCTGTTTTGTCGGCCAGGGCCGCTCCCAGATACCCGCCGCCGCAGCCGATATCCAGGCAGGTTCCCTGGATCATCCCCGTGTAGGCGACAATCTGGTCGGCGATCAGCGGGAATACCGGGGCGAAAACAGTGCGTGCGATTTTGTCATATTTCTGCGCATCGATTGTCATTTTTCATGTCCTTTGATGATGATGGTTTCAATATTGAAGATGCCATCGAAATGCAAGCGGCATCTTTTTATAGCATATTTTCTTCTTTCTGACGTTTAAAATCCTGTCTGATTGTCTCGCATCAATCCGCCATACGTTCCCTTTGGCCGTTATGGTTGGCCGCTGAGCAGGGCCTCCAGCTCCTGGTTGCTCAGATCATAATGGTAATAAAGCGCATAAAACGTCTTGACCTTGTTTTCCAGCCACGCCCGGGGAAAAAGATCCGGATAAAGAACATGCGCGGTCCAGGGAATGCCCACAATGCGGTTGACGCCGGGCGGGCAGTCGAACCAGTTGAATGGCTGGCCGGGGGGCAGATGAACCCGCCGGTGTTGAACGGCTGGCGTTTTTTTCCAGGAGGCGTCGCCCGGTGCATGCCCGGCAAAGGCCTGGCTGGTGGTGATGATGATGACCTCCGGCCGCCACATGAGCACTGATTCCATGGTCACCGGTGTCTGGCCCGAGCCGGAGGCCAACTGGCAGTCAGCCACGTTGATGCCGCCGCAGACATCGATCAACTGCGCGTGTGGCGATCCGGACGGGTCGGTGGAAATTTTGTCACGGGTGATGATGGTCTGCTTGGGCACGTCGAGCTGCCTGACCCGCAGGTCCACGCGCACGATATGATCCACCAGGGGAATGATGAGAAACAGCCCGGGCCCTTTCATCCCGGCCAGGCGGCCGAATCTGAAAACGACCGCCCGGCCGTATTGACGCGTGATCCGGACCGATGCGAGAACAGCGATGAAGCCCGCCGTGACGATTATGATAATTTCAAAAGTTGGCATAACCAGCATTGCCTTTCGAAAACTATTTACACATCTGAATCCACATCCCATCATCCCCTTTGATTACGCTGAAAAACGGGATTCCGGTTTTTTGCAGAATTTCGTTGTAGTCGCGCTTCATCATCCGTCGGGGCGGGCCTTCACGGTTCGGGCGATCTTTTGGAGGCGCGATGCCGCGCGCTTTCAGGTCGGCGGCGATCTGTTCCTGCATGGCGGGGGTTCCACGGCCACCCCCCACATAAACCCTGCCTTCCGGCGCCAGTACCCGGTAAATTTCCTTCAAGGCGATTTGCGGATCCTTCCAGAAGGGGATCGACCCGCGGCTGATGACCAGATTGACGGCGCTGTCCTCAAGGGGGATGCGATGCACATCTCCTGGCAGGGTCCGCGCTCTGCCTTGCAGGCCGTCCTCGATAATGTGTCTGTCAGCCCGCTCGAGCATTGCAGCGGAGCGGTCCATAAAAATAAAGTTCAGGTCGGTGATCCGGGCCAGGGCCAGCCCCAGATAACCACCACCGCAGCCCACATCCAGGCACACACCGCTGGTAATGGCGGTGGCCTGTTTGATTTTTTCCGCGTAGTAGGCGTAAATGGGCGCGTTGACGCCCCGCGCCTGCTCGTCGTAGCGGGAGACATCCATTTTCCTGTCGGCACCGGTTTTTTTTGCTTCGCTGGTGTCGCCCGCCGATAGGGTGGAAGAGGGATTTTCTGATGTCAGCATTGGTTTGCCCAATCGTTTTGATTTTTTTCCTGCGCCCTTATCCAAGACGCGCTTTAGCCCTCGTAGGTTGGGTTGAGGTACGAAACCCAACAAAAAAGGATAGAATCCAGATGTTGGGTATCGCTGTGCTCGACCCAACCTACGGTGCTTAATAGCCTAATAGATCCTGTTTAAAAGGAAAGTGAGAATTCTGCGCCTACTGTCCGTCCCCGATCCGGATAATAGCCGGTCACGTACCGCGTGGAGTAGTCGTCATCCAGAAGATTGCGGCCGTAAAGGGTGATGGTCAGAAGCAACGGATTGATATTGAAATCCCTTTTGACGTTGGCGCTCAGCAGCGTGTACCCGCCCAGGTCCTTTTCCGCGGCCACGCCCCTGGGGCTGCCGGACTGGGTCCAGTCGTCCACCACTTTCACGGAAAGATTGGCTTTGTAAGCCCTCCAGCGATGGCTCAGCGACGCCAGGTAGCTGTTTTCCGGTGAGGATATACCGAGGGCGTCGGTCGTCTCCCCATCACTGGTGGATTCACTGTCCAGCATATGCGTCCAACTCAGCCGGTAGGTAGTGCGATGGCCGATATTACCGCTGATCAGCAATTCGAATCCCTGCCGTAGCTCGTCGGACTGCTCGTAATAGTAATACGTGGAACCGTCGATTTCATATGTTGAATCCGTGGACGATTTTTCATTTTCCGTGTCGATCCTGAACCAGGTGACGGTTGGCCTGAAAAACCCGGCCAGGGCGGCCGACAGGGCGACTTCGATACGATCCTGGCGCTCGGGGTCCAGGCTGCCGGATTCACTGCGCATGTCGAAATCGCCGGTGGTTCCCTGCTTGCCGTAAAAGTACCGGCCGTCCAGGGCAAAGATGCTGTTGGCCTGCCAGTGCGCGCCCATGGCGAAGACTTTCGAGGGCGCCATGTCGACATCGTTGTTGGCGATATCGGTTGCCTGACTTTCACTTCTTCCGGAGCTGGAGTTGTCGATATGTTTCGTATCCTCCCGATAGCCGGCGTCGAAAATGAGGTTGCCGTCGAAGAATCCCTGTTCCACGGCGGCCGACCAGCCCGTTATCGTGGTATCATACCTGTTGTAGCCCCGGCTGAGGTTAGGGCCGTATCCAGTGCTGTTGGAGAACTGTCCGCCGAGTTGAATCAGCGTCCCACCGAAGCGGGAGTTGTGGCGCAGGCCGAAGCCCTTGGTGTCCTCCTCATATTCCTTGGTGGTCGTATCCGCTGAGACAAAGCTGTCGTTATGCTCGGTCTGCTCGTAGTCGATCTGAAAGGCATTGAAAAGGGTGGAGTGGTTCTCGCTCCAGTGGATTCCCATGTCACCTGTGTAAACTCTTGTTTTCAGCGGGTCGTAATACCACTTGGCGTCGGAAAGCGTGCCATCGTCGGCAATGCCGCGCTGCATCTCAAAGTCGCCCGTATCATGATAGGTCATCAGGTTCACGTTCATTTTGCCGAAGCGGCCGCCGGCATTGATCATTCCGTTTTGCGCACTGCGTCCGTCGAACCAGCTGTCCTGGCTGGGGCGATCGATCATGGCGGCCAGGCCGCCGACATATCCTTCCCATCGGGATGATCCCGCATAGCGGGTACCGGCATATAAACTCGCATTGGTGGCCACCGGATGGCCGCCGGCTGATTTTTCGGCGGATCCGCTCAACACCGCTTCGGTTTTTTTCGGTTGTTTGGTGCGGATAATCACAAATCCCGTATTGACCCCCGAGCCGGAACTGGACGCGCCGATGGGAATCGACGGACCGATGGTCAGGGCGGTCGAGCCACGCACGATCTGCATCTCTTCGATGGCCGCCACCGGGAACTTGTAAAGGATCCGGTCAGTGGACGGCGGCAGCACGGCGCCGTCGATGATGGAGGTGAAGCTTCCGCCTCCGCGTGTGCGGATGAAGAACGGGTGCTTGCGTCCCTGATAGGACACATCAATGCCCACGGCCTTGTCGAGAAGGTCGTACACATCGCTGGGTTTCAGATCCTGGATGTCTTTCCGGGTCAGCACCTCGGTGCCGAACCGGGCGCTGGCCTCGATGCGGTAAGGGTTGGTGATGCTGTCCAACTCCAGGTCCTGGCGCCGGGACGCGGCATCATCGACAACATCGACCGGTTCCAGTTGCTGGGCCCGGGCTTGTTGGTCCCGATCCTGGGTTGTCGTTTCCTCGATTTCTTCGGTCAATCCCGGGGAAGATATACAGGTCACTGCAATCACAACGCACCATATGATAACACACCACTTCAAATAGTTCGGTCTCATTTTCTCTCTGTTTCCTCTATCACGTGAACAAGTCTGCATGACTAACCAGTATCAGATAGCGATTCTGGTATTGGGATGAATTACCGTTAGAACTTGTAAGTCAGATTGGCAAAATAATTGATCCCTTCCTCGGGATAACCTTCATCAATCTCGTAGTTCTCGTCCAGAAGGTTGTTGGCACCGGCCTCGACGGACAGCCCCTTGATCAGCGAAACCGCTGCCTTGGCATTGACCACGGTATAGCTGTCGGTTTCACGCACACCGTCGGAAGAGCTGTACTGGCCGGAATAGGTGGTTGAATCCGCTGAGAGATCCAGCCGGTTGAACAACGAGTAAATGACATAGGCAACGAATTTATGCTCGGGAATACCGGTGACCTTGTCGTCGTTGCTGCGGTTGTCCCATTTCGTATAGGTGTAGTTGATGCCGCCGCGCAGGCTGTCGGTGAGGCGGGCGACCAGGCTGGCCTCGACGCCGTAGATCTCCACTTCGCCGATATTCTGGTTCTGCTGGATGGTGGCCGTGGAATCGTCCGGATCCGGGATGGTGGCGAACTGGATGTAGTCCTCGATGTCGCTGAAGAACAGGGCGCCGCTGAAACTGACCCGGTCCGATTTCTTCTCGAACCCGAGATCATAATTGATGGCGATTTCAGGATCCAGATCCGCATTGGGCAAGGTGGTGCCGAAGCGGTAGGAATAGCGGTCTTTCAATGTCGCAAAACGGCTCTTGCGCGCGACGGTCAGATAGGCGGAACTGGCATCCGAGAAATCGTAGAACAATCCGGCCTGGGGATTGAACGCCGAGGCATCCTTGGTCGAAAAATCGGAAATGATCCCGGTGTCACTGTCGTAGTCCTCGGCTTCCAGGGCTTTTTGCCAGTCATAGCTGGCACCCACCCGTGTGGAGAGTTTTTCGGTCAGCCCAATGGTGTCCTCAACGGCGACGGAGTAGTACTCGTCCCGGAAGGTGCGTTTGGGTTCGTCATTGTCATGCTCCTTGTGCCGGTCGCGTTTATAGTGCAGCGCAGCCTTGAGGTTGTTGCGACCGATTAACGTGGTGCCGAGTTCCAGGGACCCGCCATAAGTATCGTCGTTATACCAGCTTTTGAACGCCGATCGATAGGTCTGGGATGAGTAGGTATCATCATCATAGGAGAAAAGCGAGTTGTCGTACTTGTCGTAATAAACTCTTGTTTTTATATAGCTTTTATCGCCTATTCCCGTTTTGGAATTGAAATAGTAACTCTCCTTGTCCCACTGAGGCCACTGCCAGTAGCGAATGCGCTGGGTGTCATCATATCCGGTGTACACCGGGTTTCCCTTTTCCGCCTCCTGTTTGCTGTAGCTGACGGCATATTCGTCATCGTCCGTGGGCCGGAAGCCGATTTTGAAACTGATTTTTTTATCGGTGATGTAGGAGTTGTCGCGTTTGTCGCCATCTTCGGTTTCAGTGGGCTCAAAGTCATCGGAGAGGTTGTAGTAATCGCGATCCAGATAGCTGGCACCGCCCTGGAAATACCATTTGCCCATACTGCTGCCGATGTTGGCGTAGGCCTTGGTGGTGTCACCGCTGGCCAGACCGACACCCGCATTGGCTTCAAAGGGTTTCTCGGGGCGTTTGGTAACCACATTGATGGCCCCGCCCATGGTATTGAACCCGTAAAGGACCGAGGCTGCGCCCTTGGATACCTCGATCTGAGAAACGTCAAAGGTGGTGAAACGGCCGAAATCGGAATAGCCGTCGTACATCACATAGATGGGAATTCCGTCCATGAACAGCGGCACATGCTTGACATCCAGACCGCGCACGAACACGGTGCGCTCGTTGCGGGCGGCGGTACGGGACACCGTCACTCCGGGCATCAGGTCCAGGGCCTCGGTCAGATCATCCCGGTTGAACTCGCGCAGCATCTCTTCATCCACCCGGTCCACGCTGCCCATCTGGGATTCTCCCTCGGCACTGACCACCACTTCGCCCAGGGTAAATACGCCGGCATTGTCATCATCGTCGATTGTTGTCTCTTCCGCTTCGACCGGCATGGCCGTCGCGACAAGAATGATTAACAGTACAATCCAATTCCAACTCAGCTTTCTCCTCTTCATTTTCATCTTCCTCTTTCTTTCTCTACGCATCCATCATGGTGAGGCATGAACCTGCCAGATCGCTTATACGGTTACCGTATGCACCGAAATGTAATTAGGAGACGTAATAAATAAGTTACAAACAGTATCGCCAATATCGTATAGACGTTGAAAAAGTCAAATAATTTTTAAAAACGTCAAAAAGATGTGCCGACATTCGCTTTTAAAGAGGATTAAATATGCTGGGGCAGATAATGATGTCTACTGGTAATATCTGTGATAATAAATAATTACAGTATATTGGAATAGTCCCTGGCCGCTTTGCGGATGGCGGTCTTCAAAAATGTCGACGAAATTGACAAAATTCGGATAGAGAACGACAATACTGTAAATAAAAACCATAAAATAATTTTATAAAACGTCATATATAGAAGCGCTACCCAATTCGACCAAGTGGCCAGTACTGTCTTCGCACCGGTTTATCCCCTGGTGGCCCGTCAGGTGATTGGTCACACCGACGTCACCCAGGGCACCTGTCTGGATGTGGGCTGCGGTTCGGGCTATCTGGGAGTCGCTCTGGCCGAGATGACCGAGCTGTACATCCACTTCTTCGATCTGTCTGCGGACATGCTGGAGATCACCCGGGAGAAAATTACGGCCAGTGATCTTGGCATGCGGGCCAATACGATCCAGGGGGATGTGAGGGCCATTGATCTTGCTGACGAATCCGTGAATCTGGCCGTCAGCCGGGGGGGCGATCTGGTTCTGGGAAGATATTCCGGCAGCATTGCGGGAAATCTACCGAGTGCTGGCTCCCCAGGGATGGGCCTATATCGGTGGTGGGTTCGGATCGAAAGCGCTGCTGGAATCCATCGAGATCACCATGCGTTCCTTCAACAATGGCACCGATCATTTTAAAAACAGGGTGCGCCGCAACCTGGACCAGGCGTCTCATGACCGTTTTAAAGATGCCCTGGCAACCGCGGGTATAGAGTCGGGTTAGGTTTTGCAGAACGACGACATCGGCATGTGGGTCGTCATGAGGAAGTAATCGATCTCGCAAACAGGTGATCAGGATTGCGTTGGAAGATGGCTCAAGATACGCCGGGCCTCGTCGTCTGTCAGCGAGCAGTGGTAAAAGGTGTTTTAGCTATACATCATGCAACCTTCAACTCCAAGTTTTCACGCCGTTTGCACGCACCTAACAGATTGATAAAATTGTTCAGGGTCGGGTTGTCACGGGGACCGATCATGCGACGAATGCTCTTTTCATCCAGGCCCAATTCACGGGCAATGTCTGGCAGTGCTTCAGTGGCGTTAAGATAATCCCTGAGCATTGTTTTGCCTTTGCTTACATCATCATCGAGAAAAGCGTTTGTTGCCTCGATAATAAGTTCCTTGCGATACTCTGGATCTTGTTTCACCCGCAATTGTACGGTTTCTTTAAATTCTCGGGTTGATACCATGATAATCTCTACTTTCTGACCTTGTGATCGGCCCATCGGGCTTTGGCTGTTCGATGTTTTTGGATTGCCACTGGTTGCTCCCACCAGCCAATAAAAGGATGATGTTCTTGCCGTCATAAGCGACATATACCCGGTAACCGGGACCGAAATTGATTTTGTATTCATAAACGCCGCTTCCCACGCTTTTGGCGTTCGAAGTGTTGCCGTTTTCAAGACGGGCAATTGCCGTTGTAACCTTGGCGGCAGCCCTGGCGTTCAAGCCGAAAAACCATTCACGAAACAGGTTCCGATCAGCGTCATTATAATATTCAATGATTTTGAATGTCATGCGTATTGGTAACGATTATGTTACCAATTGTCAATCCTAATCCGATCAGTTAATCCCATCTCCCAAAACCTATTCCTATCACAAATAGCCATTTTTTGCTCAAGATGATTATTTGTCCTGCCGATACCACTCCGAGAACAATCACAAATATACTGATAAAGGAAAAAAACTTATAAGACAAAAATTGTATCGGAAATAAACAGAAAAAACTGAAGTTTGGAACAACATGATCCATTTCAATTAAGATGTTCTCCGCGAAATTAAAGAACGAATACGCTCCATCGAAAACTAATTTCCTATATCCAATATCCGCCGATTTATCTTCATCTGATTCACTCTCCATCACCGCCTGATTTCATAACTTCCGACTTTTTTATTTTATATTTGATATCATCATCAACAAAATAAAACATCTATGAAAGGTGGTTTTATGAAAACATTTTTCGCTGTAACAACTGTTGTTGTTACCTTGCTATTATTTGTAAACGTCTCTTTTGCCGTTCCCATCAAATACACAAAAGAAGGCTATCCGGCAGCATATTCAAAAGAAACACTAACCAGGGCCATTGAATAATCGAATCAAATTTAAAAGGGATGCTCATGAAATCAACAATCATTGTTTTATTAATTGCTTTTTGGATCAATCAAGCAAATGCCGAATTATATAAATGGGTGGATGAAAATGGCGTGACTCATTTTTCTAATACGTTACCCCCGGCCAATGGTGAAGTAGAAACCAAAGCAGAAGCTAAAAGCAATCATTCAATTCAAACCTCATCCGGAAATTTAAACGAGGTTCTCAACAGCTATAGAAATGATGCCATTTCGGATGATATCAATAACGTAAAAAGAAAACTGAGTAATAAATCATCTTATAAGAATACTGATCGCACAGAAAGAAATTCAAGGAAGATAAAAGATCTTCAACGAGAAGTCGATTATTATAAGCAAAAATTGCGTGATGTAGAACGCGAAAGCTATAGTGATTTAAATGAACATCAAGAAAACATACGTTTTTACAAAAAAAAGGTTGCAGATTATCAATCATTACTTGAAAGTGCCAAAAGCCGATAAGATGGCGTCAAAGTTGAACTCATAGATCTCAATGATCAAGTTTTTACGTAAAAGGGCTTTTTTGCCCCTGAGAACTGCGATATTGCGCGTAAATACCCATATCTTTTTCGCATATTCTATTTAATATCTTTGGGTTAACTTGGTTTGATAATCATATGTAAATAAATGATATTATGTACTAAGATAGCTTCATCTGGTGGCAATAACCTCGCTTTTAATACCGATCGATTGTCCGCCGGCGTCGAGGCATTGTGAATCCGTACACGTAAGCGGTTGTTTTTCATATCGAATAGGTCGGCGTCGGTAAAGAAAAGCCCTTGCAGCAGGCGCCTGGCATCAGGCATATCCACTTTTGGTTCAAGCAGCATTGCCGCAATGGCTGTTTCCGAACGATAGGCGATAATGCGCACGGTGTCCATCAATCGCTTGCGTCCCGGAAGCAGCCGATTGAACTTGTCCTCCAGTTCGCCCCAGGTGATGAGTTTTGGCGTCTGTTTCAATTGCGCCTTAAGCGTTTCCAAGTTCTCTGAAATTCGGCAAGGATCAACTGCGATGGATGTAATGGTTGTATGAGCCAAAAAAACGTTACGGATTGATGGTCTTGAATTATACAATATAAAAAGGGAAACATCCTTGAAAAAGAGCATCAAGTGTAAACGGCTCAGAGCCGGTTGGGACGACAATTACCTATCGAAGATCTTGGCAGGATGATTTATAAATGCGTTTGCCCTGATTCTTTATTGAATATATCTTGACAAGTTATTCATCACTGATAGATATACAAATCTACCATCATGTTCGTGTGATTCTTAGAATACTTGCCTTTTCTGGTTTGCATCGCAATTAGGCGTTTTGCTGAAAATCAAAATTTTTTGTTTCGTTTCTACGTTCCAATCATTCTGAAGTCTCCAGCGATTTATTGTTAATTCTTGGACTGGTCACTACGTAATATGGGCGATTGTCGAGCTTGCCGCGAGATCCAAAGAAGAATTCACTATGGTCGTCCATGAGGTAAGCTACCTGAATCCATCAATACGGTTGGATCGGTATTCCCGAAAGGGTTTCAAATTTGGAAGGTGATATTTCAGTAACAACATAATTTGGGTTTGATGAAAATGAAAAAGGAAATTACAAAAAATACTATTGGTGGATTTTTATGGATACTTTGTCTTCTATCTTTTCCTGTTTTTAGTTGTGTTGGTCACAAAATCGAAAAAAAATTTGAAACGATTGAAAGCAATCATTTTATTGATCAAAGCAATATTGGAAGTATCGATAAAACGGATAAAATTGGTTTTTTAATGGCATCTTATGATTTTATTTTGCAAATCAACCAACCTTTTTTCATTGATGAAGAAAACGTATTAGAATATGTATTTTTAGATTATCACCAGAGCAAAGGCCATATTATATTCGACAAAAAAATTAGAGAAAAGTTTCAATTTTTTCTATCAAATAATTTTACTTTTATCTTTATCGATATAAAAGACAATATTACCTTCCAATCATATGTTAAAAAGAATAAAAGATTGACTGTAAAAGAACTATTGTCATGGCTCAAAAAAAACAGCGATTTAAAAAAAATAATAATATTCTATTATAGTATTGGTGAAAAAGGTGAAGTGCAGGCAGAGAATGTGATACCAATGATAATTCCAATTGGACCCTATATAATGTATAGTGCCCGTTGGGACAGTGAAATGGTAAAATATTCAGCTTTTACTTACCAGTCTTCGATATTTGATATTAATAGTGGACACTGTCAAATAAAATATAACTTCACAAAGTTTGTAAGACCTAATTCAGCAGTCGATTCTTTTTATACTAAATCATCTGATTTTTCAAAAAACAGTAAGTCATTTATTGATGTCCTATCTATATTATTTAAGCAATGATAAAAAGGAGATTGTCAGCAATGAAATTTTCAAAAATTATGATTTTATTCAGTGTTTTTATATGCATTCTTTTTATCAACTGCTCAACTACATATATCGTTCATGAAATAGATCCAGCATTAGATGTTTTTATCTCCAAAAAACGCTACGGTATAATTTTAGTTGTACTTGCAGAAGATAATAGAAAAAATGATATGAATATACCAAACTTTGACAGAACGTGGGGATACCTTACCGATAGAGGAATGTATAACAATATACTTACTTCCAAGAATAATTTTAATTCCGTCGTTGCAGATATCATAGTCAACGCTTTGTCAGCTTGCGGATATGATTCTGAAATAATGATTGAAAACAACAACAACGAAAACTACAATGTGACAATCATAAAGCCAATAATCAATGAATTCTGGGTGGAAGGCAGGAGTAAAGGGTTGGCATATGTTACCATTTCAACGGTGATTGATGTTAAATTAGTTACGTTAAAAGGAGAATCGGATCAGAGGCCATTTGATATATCAGTAAAAATTGAGGATGAACAAAGAAAAGGATGCTTTTCGATGAGCCAAGCTGTTGATGCTACAATTGATGTGTGTTCAGAAAATATTGAAAAATTTAAATCATTGCTTGTTAATAAAATTTCAGAGGCCAAATGATTGAAACGCATCTAACCAAACCCTTCAATGGATTAGCAGGATCAGGCCGCAAAACCCCATGTAGCGTTTAGTGTTAGTGTGCCTTTAAAAACGGCCTTATCCCCTCCAGTTCCTTTCCGAGAGTTTGGAGTGTATAGGGCTTTTTGATGTAGCTACCGGGACCCAGGTCCTGGGCTGCTTTCGCATCTTCGGTGAGACAATAGCCGCTTGCGATGACGGCTCGCTGCTCCGGATAAAATTTTACGATTCGCTTGTAGGTCTGCCGACCGTTGATGCCCGGATCCATGGTCATGTCAAGCAGCAGAAGATCCATCGGGTGGGCCTTCACATAGTCCACGATCTCCTCGCCGCTGGAAACGGCCTTTGCCTGGTAACCCAGCCTGTTCAAGAAAGCACAGGCGATCGTCCTCTGGTCCATCTGATCATCCACCACGCACGAGAGTGGAAGAGCAGTTTCGGCGCATGGTTTTCAACATCGTGGCCCGCCACCAGGATGAGCATGTAAAGAATATCGCCTTTTTGATGACGCCCGACGGCACCTGGTCCCTGTCGCCGGCCTTTGACGTGACCTACAGCTTCAACCGCGAGGGCGTATGGACGGCCCGCCACCAGATGACCCTCAACGGCAAGCGCGACGGCTTCACGCTCGCGGATTTCAAGGCCTGCGCCAAGACGGCCATGCTCAAGCGCGGGCGTGCCGAGGCGATGATTGACGAGGTGCAGCGCGTCGTGGCCCGCTGGCCGGATTATGCCGATGCCGCCGGGGTGGCGCCGGCCTGGCGCGATCAGATATACGCCACTTTGCGGCTGGCGTCGTTTGGCTGATCACCTGCCTATTCCACGCGATGCCTTATAACTCATGGTCGACGCCTTCTCAGGATTCTTCCGGTGGAAGATGGCTCAATATCCGCCGGGCCTCGTCGTCCGTCAGCAAATAGTGGTAAAAGGTATGGTAGTAGGTCTTGAGCTCCTTTATCAGGTCAATATGCGCAAACCGCTCGGGGTGGATCTGCTTGGCCAGAAACAGGATGCACAGAAACGACTCGCTGCTGAAATGGCTCCAGTAAAACAGGCCCTGTGGGCTCATGACGACGCGCTTGTCCCTGATTGCGGCAAGGCTTCGCAACCGAGGATCAGCGGTAATCGCGTCCGTTGACGGCGCCGTGCTGACGATGATGATGGCAGGGTTCCAGGCGATCAATTCCTCGGTGGTGACGGTGACAAAGTAGGCGGCATCGTCATGGGTCAGCATGCTGCCACCGGCCGCCGTCACCAACCAGTCGGCGGTGGAGAAGCGCGACTGGGTGTTGGACAGTCCGTCAATGCGTCCGCATACATAGAACACCTTTGGGCGCCGGGTCACAGGTATTTTCCGGGTGACGGAAAGGACCGGTTCGATTTTTTTTTGCATGTAGCGGCAGTATGCATCGGCGGTCGTTTTTGCCTGTCCGCCAAGGATTTCGCCATAAAAGCGGATCTGCGCGTAATAGTCGTCGAAAAAACCATCGAGCGTTTTGGGGCGCTGGCTGCCGTCGTAGGGGACCACCACCGGGAGGCCGGACTGGCTCATGCGCTGGATCTGTTTGGCAAAAGGATGGTAGATGACCAGATCGATGCCCAGCGACAGCAGTTGTTCAACGCTGGGGGCGGCGTAGTTGTCGATGACCGGCGTCTGTTTCAGGGCCGGATTTACTCTATAGTTCCAGGGCGGCATGAAGTTGGTCACCAGACCGACCCGGTCCGCGGCCCCCAGGGCGAAGAGCTTTTCATAGCTGGGGCCGAAAAGACAGGCCACGCGCTTGGGCTCTGCCGGGATGCGAACCGTTCTTCCCATGCGGTCTACAATCGTGCGTGTGGCTGGCTGGCCGGCTTCATCCTCGGCGTGTGAAGGGGCGACGGATAAACCTGCATTGAAAGTGAAAAGAAAAAAGAAAAGAAATATCAGGAGAAGCGCGCGTCTGCTTTTGGTTTGCCTATATGCCGTTGCAACATTCATTTGAACAGTCCTGTGGATTGATATCGAAAAAATTTCGGTCTTATCGTAGGGGCGAAAAATTTTTCGCCCCTACACGGCGGCTACGCAATCCTTGCCTCCAAATCCGCTACTCTCCCCACGGACTGCGCCGGTTGCGCAGCAACAGGTAGCCGAAACACGGCGCACCGACGATGGCGGTGAGAATGCCCACCGGAATTTCCCCACCTGGCAGGATCCGGGCCAGGGTGTCCATGCAGAGCATGAACAGACCGCCCAGAAGGGCGGCAAAAGGGACCAGCACATCGTGGTCGGCACCGATGATCATTCTGGCCATGTGCGGGATGACCAGCCCTACCCAGCCGATGCTGCCGCAGGCCGCCGTAGCGGCCGCCACCATCAGCGTGGCAATGATAATGTGGGCCGCCCGCCTCAAGGGGACGTCGATCCCCAGGGAAAGGGCCTCCTCTTCACCCAGGGCCATGGGATTGAGCCCCCAGCGCAGAAAATGGGTCAGGACCAGTCCGGGCAGGATCAACCCCATACCCCAGACGGCGTCATTCCAGGCCACACTTGTAAAGCTGCCCATGGTCCAGAAGACAATTGCCGGAAGCTGGCCCAACGGATCCGCCTTACACTTGATGTAGGACAGACCGGCCATGAACAGGGCCGAAATAATCACCCCGGCCAGCACCAGGGTGGTGGGGGAACTGTCGCCGTGTCGACCGATCTGGCAGGCCAGGGCCACCGCGATCAGGCCCCAGACAAAAGCCGAGCCCTGAAGCAGGGTCGCGCTGCCGCCGACCCATAGCATGGCTATTGCGGCCCCGAAATTGGCGCCGGCCGTGACCCCCAGAATGGACGGGGAGACCAGCGGATTTTTAAACAGGGACTGAAACACCACACCGGAAACAGACAGTGCCGCGCCGGTGAGAATTGCCATCAGGATGCGGGGCAGGCGAACCGTCCAGAGTACCAGGGCCGGTGCATCCAGGCGGCCGGCGATTTCTCCGGGGTCAAACAGCGACGCGATCAGTTGGCCGAACGTGGCCAGATCAATGGGGTATTTCCCCACCGCCGCGGCGGTAAGGACGGTAGAAACAAGGGCAAGAAAAGCCAAACTGAAGGTTATCCTGGTTTTGATCATGGTACGAAGCATTCCGGTTTGAGCATCATTGAACGGCGTACTGCCGGCCGCCGATATCAGAAAGAGGCGTCTGTACCATTCCCGGCATGACGAACCATTGCCCGCGGTCGCCGTTTTGGATGGAGACGTTCATGTCGTACAGGGCCTCGATGGCCTGCTGTTCAAATACGTCGGCGGTGGTGCCCTGGCGGTGCACCCGGCCTTGTTTGAGCATGACCAGCTGGCTGCAATAGCGTACCGCCAGGTTGGGATCATGCAGGGTGATCAGGGTGGTGAGATGGTGGCGTCGGGTCATCTTCTGAACGATATCCATGACACGATACTGGTTTTTGAAATCCAGATGGGCAGTGGGTTCATCCAACAGCAGGATGGATGGATTTTGAAAAAGCGCCCGGGCCAGCAGCACGATCTGGCGTTCGCCGCCGGAGAGGGCGTTGAAGGGGCGGTTTTTCAGGTGGGGGATGCCAAGGTCGCTTAACACGCCGGCGGCATCGCGGGCATCCGCCCCCGACGGCCGACCCATTGCGCCCACCCGGGATGCCCGTCCCATGAGAACCATCTGCAGGGCCGAGAAGGCGAAAGCCACGGTGGTCTGCTGAGGCACGACGGCCATGATGCCGGCAATGGTGCGCCGGGAAAGCTGGGCGATGCGTTGCCCGCCGATGCGCACGTGGCCCTGCCTGGGTTTCAACAGGCCGTTGATGCATTTGAACAAGGTGCTCTTGCCCGAGCCATTGGGGCCAAGCAGGCCGCAAATGGTTCCGGGCGCAACGGAAAAATCGATATCGCGCAGTACCGGCAGGGTCTCGTAGTCAAAGCTGAGGTCTTCAACCGTCAGTGTTTCCATAAGATCAATATCCTTATATAAATGTATTTTAAAATAGTAAAAAGTCGTGAGGAAAAAACTTACCTTTTTTATCATCTGGAATCAAGCGATAATCGACATTCCTTTTACTGGCAAGCTTGTACATTGACTTTCGAATTGAATGGGTATATTCCAAACAATACAATTGACGTTAAAAATAATAATTTGTTATTTCATTACCATAGGATAAAGTATGCAGCTGCCGAATATCGATTGGAACGCCCTGTGGCGCACAAACCATGACCGACGGTTCAAGCCGGCGCGCGATCCCGCCTTCTGGGACAAGCGGGCGCCGGAGTTCGCCAGGCACGTCAAAACCAGCGATTATGTCAATCAGTTCATGGCTATCCTGAAGCCGCAGCCCGAGTGGTGCATACTCGACGTCGGCAGTGCCGCCGGTACGCTGGCGGTGCCCATGGCGCCCTGGGTGAAAGGGGTGACCGCCATGGACCCGTCCGCCCGGATGCGCGAGCTGCTGGAAATGCGTTGCCAGGAAGAGGGGATTGATAATATCCGAATCGTTGACGGGCGATGGGAGGATGACTGGGATGCCCTGAACATTGGCGTGCACGACGTGGCCATTGCCTCCCGGTCCCTGATTGTGGATGATCTTAAGGGCACCATTGAAAAGCTTCAGCGCCATGCCTGCCGGCGGGTGGTGCTTTCGGCCATGGTCGGAGACGGTCCTCATGACCGCCGGATCTTCGAGGCCGCGGGCCGGACCTTCAGCGCCGGTACCGATTACATCGTGCTGGTCAATCTTTTGCGTCAGATGGGAATCTTTGCCAACGTCACCTTTATCTGTAACCGCCAGCACAAAGCCTACCGCGATGTGGAGGATGCCGTAAACAGCATGCGCTGGATGCTGGATGGGATGACAGCCGCCGAGGAGGATCGTTTAAGAGAATATCTGACCCGCACCCTGGTGAAAGAAAACGGCAGTTGGACGCTGCCCTATGGCCGGATCGTGCGCTGGGCGGTGGTGTGGTGGGACACGGAAGATAATCCGGCAGGCTGATAAAAAAAATAACAGCGCCGGACGGGGCACCACGAAAGAATCGCCCTGCCTGGCGGACCGATCAGAGAACATTACAATTCGGCAATCAGTTTGCCGGTAATGTTGCCGCCCTCGTATCCGGGGATCGAATCGATTTCTTTTCTCAGCAGGGCGGACTGCAGGACATCCATGAGGACTTTGATTGTTGGATGACTGGAAAAATCCTTGGGAATGACCAAATCACAGCGGGCCGCGGTGATGGGCACGAACCCCAGCCCATACGCCTCGGCAATGGCCCTTAGCCCCAGGGCGGCGTCAGCCACGTTACAGGCGATGCGGAAAGCGCCCTCGCGATGGGATTTGACTTCGTTTTGGTAGCCGTTGATGATGGTGCCGTCGATGCCGGCCTGCTGCAGATGATCATCCAGCAGTACCCGCAATGCAGCGCCTGCTTCCCGGTTGATAAATCGCACCATGGGCTGAGCCAGATCGGCGACGGTGCGGATGCCTAGTGGATTGCCCTTGGCGACCATCAGCCCCTCCTCTAAAAGCGAAAACCCCAGCACATTGCTACTCACACCGGACAGCTTCTGCTTGGCCACCATGACATTCGATTCTTTGTCACCCGTATTGTGCAGGTGGGTGCCGGCCACGTGGGTCACGCTGTCGGCCAGAGCGTTCAGGGCGCGATGGCTGGAGGCAAACCGGCAGTAAACCCGTGCCTCGGGCGCCACGCGGCTTACATGATGGCTCAAAATTTCAAAGGCCGGATCACACCCCATCAGGATGATTGTTTTTTCAAGGTTAGCAGCTGGGCTCAGGATAAAGGCGCTTTTTTTGTCCGGGTTGAGCAGGCCGTCTGCCGCCCGCAGGCCGAAGGGAATGGATTCCGCGCCTTGGAGCGGCAGACCCACCAGTCGATCGCGAACCCTTCCCAGTGCCAGCCGGGACGATGGTTCGCCCGATCCATTGACGATATGCACGGGCTCGATGGCTGGTGGCGATTTTTCGACAAACAGGTCTTCCACCCGGCAGCTGAACACCCGCGCCAGGCGCAGGGCGATGGCGGTGTTGGGCAGGTAGCGGCCGGATTCAATATCGTAAATGGCCTGTCGTCTAACGTCGATGGCTTCGGCCAGTTCCTGCTGGGACCACCCTTTTTTCAGGCGGAATTCCTTGACGTGGCAAGTCACACTGTCGTCTTTACGGGCCATTGGCGACTCCTAATAAGATTATTCACTTTCCGGTGAACCAAAAAAAATGTTGACCTATCCTATAGCATATGCAATGAGTTCAGGTCAAATAGCGCTTATAGACGACATTTGAAAGGTGATGGAACCTTCTGGTTTATATGGCGATTTAACGCTTGAAACATACGAACGGAGTAGTGCAAACATGACTGACATTTACGATGCGTTGAAACAGAAAGCGTCTGCATTGATGAGCGAGCACGGCCTGATGAACGAAACCGTGACCGTCAAGGCCCGCGCCTTGAGTGTGGAAGAGGCTATCGGCAACCCCGAGGACGACGATTTTCCCATTCAGAAAGGTAAGGAGCGCCTGATGCAGGCGGACATTCGGGGATCGTTTGGCCAGGCGTTTACCGATCAATTCGGTGATTACGAGGGAACACTGGAAAGCATTATCACCGCGCCCCTGACCAACAACTACCGCCGGGCGATCTTTGTAGCTGCCATGAATGCCGCCCTGCGGCATCTCGGGCGGATCGACGGGACCGTGCACTGTAAGGACGAGGAGCCGAAAACCTGCGCCGAGGCCCTGGCCGAACATATCGCCAGCCGCTACGGTGAGGTGAAAATCGCCCAGGTCGGGCTTCAACCGCGTATGGTCGAAAGCCTGTCCGCCCGTTTCCCTGTCCGGGTCCTGGATATGGACCCGGACAACATCGGCAGCAAAAAGTATGGCGCCGAAATTGAATCGCCGGACAACACATCCGCAGCCGTAGACTGGGCCGACCTGCTGGTGGTCACGGGAACCACGATCGTCAATGGCACCCTGCCGGCTTTTGTGGGTGACAAGCCGGTGATTTTTTACGGCACCACCATTGCCGGGGCGGCGCATTTGATGGGGTGGGAGAGGTTCTGCGCCAAAAGCACGTAATGGGTGTCTACGCTTAAGACGGCATCTTGCTCCCCATTTCAGCGTTGGGCGTCGCATTCCAATCCTCAAAATATTTCATATATTCCTCCGGTTGGAACGCGCCGTCCGCCTCGAAATCGGAAGCAAGCTACCATCTTAAGCATCGACAAGGGGGCTCTGGCCTTGCCAGCAACCGCTTCCCGCCGTCGGCCTGGTAAACGCTGATGTTAATTGATGCGGTGTAGTTTTTGAACAGTGGCACTGTAGGGGCGAAACGCTTTCGCCCTGAGACTACAGGCTCCCAAGGGCGAAAGATTTTTCGCTCCCCTCTGTTCACTGTGCTGTTGAGTTTGTATGACTGCGGAGAAAATGGAGATGGAAATGCGCAAATTCAAGTGGAGTCTGATGATCGTCGGGGTGGTGTTGGGTGGGGTTTTGTTTTTTAACCCAAGTGCGATCGCCGCACAGCTGCATATATTTGCCGGTGCGGGCTTAAGGCAGCCGGTCGACCAGCTGGTCAAGACATTCGAAACCCAGACCGGCCATCGGGTATTTATCGACTATGGCGGCGCCGGCCAGCTGTTGGCCCGCATCGAGGCCGCTGGTACGGGCGACCTGTTTATTCCCGGATCCTTGTTTTACATCCAGAAGCTGCAAACAGACGGTAAGGTTCAGACCTACCGGCCCATCGTCCAGCATACTCCGGTCATCGGCGTAAATGCCAAGCAGGCCGGGCGGATCAAAACATTTAAAGACATGGCCCAACCGGGCATCCGTCTGGCCATGGGGGATCCCAAGGCCATGGCATTCGGCCGCACGGCAATGACGATTTGTGAAAACTCGGGAATTAAGGATGCCATTTTGAAAAATGTTACCGTTTACGGCGCCACGATCAAACAACTGGCTCTGTATGTCAGCCAGGGCGTCGTGGACGCGGCCATTATCGGGCGCACGGATGCGTTTCAAAACAAGGAGACGATCACCATGGTGTCCATTCCGGTGGAGTATTTCCAGGCCGAGGTGATTGCCGCCGCCGTTTTAACGAGTGCAGCGGATTCGGAATTAGCCGGGCAATTGGCAGAGCATCTCAGCTCAGATCCCGCTGTGGCCGTTTTCAATCAATTCGGCTTTTTGCCCCTGGACGAGTTGTAATTTTAAGCCATGCGCTGTCTTTGCCTGCTGCCCACGGGGCTCCTGATTTTTCTGATTGTCGGGGTACTTGTCGGTCTGTTTGTCCATCTGCCTGCGTCCAGCATTCTGACTACCCTGGCTTCGGAGGAGATCGTTTTTGCGCTGCGCCTGACCCTTTTCACCTCCGGCGCGGCGACTCTGATTGCCGTACTGTTGGGGGTGCCGGCCGGTCATTTCCTGGCGCGGCAGCAATTCAAAGGCAAGATCGTGGTGGACACGCTGATTGACTTGCCCATGACCATGACCCCCCTGGTGGCCGGCGTGGGGCTTTTGTTTCTGCTGGGCAGTGATCCGGTGCGGCAAACCCTGGATCGGTTTGGCATCCAGTTGCTGTTCACCCCGTGGGGGGCGATTCTGGCCCAGGTGCTGATCGTCACACCGGTCATGGCCCGTACCGCCCGCGCGGCGTTTGCGGCTATCGACACCCGCTACGAGCAGGCCGCCCAGACCCTGGGACTGAAACCCGTCCAGGTGTTTTTGCGTGTTTCCTTGCCCATGGCCCGGTCTGTACTCTTGAGCGGAGTGGTGCTTTGCTGGGCGCGTGCAGTCGGGGAATTCGGCGCCACCTTGATGGTGGCCGGGGCGACCCGGTTTCGAACCGAAACCCTGCCGATTGCCGTGTTTTTGAATATTTCCAGCGGTGAACTGGGCATTGCCCTGGTTTGTGCCTGGTTGTTGATCATGACCGGTTTTTTGGTACTGCTGGTCATGCGCTGGATCGGCACACCGTTTTCCGACGAGCCAACCGCAATGAAAGCTGAACGATGACCACGATTCGTCTTGAAAAAGTGTCCAATACCGTATTGCAGGGCGTTGATCTGACCATCGACGAGGGTGAACTGTTCGTCCTGCTGGGGCCGTCAGGGGCCGGCAAAAGCACCTTGCTCAAGGTGATTGCCGGACTTTTGCCGTGCAGCGGAAACATCTTTTTTAACGGTGATTGCATTGACCTGCAGCCGCCGCATCAGCGTGGGGTCGGGTACCTTTTTCAAGACCTTCTGCTTTTCCCTCATCTGACCGTTTATCAGAACCTCGCCCTGGCCATGGCTCACCTGAAAGCCGGCCGTCGGGCGGAAAATCTGAAAATCAACCGGTTGCTCGATCGTTTCGGCATTTTGGATCTGGCTGACCGCTATCCGGCTCGGATGAGCGGCGGTGAGAAGCAGCGCGTGGCCCTGGCGCGGGCCATCGCCACGGATCCCCGAATTCTGCTCCTTGACGAACCGTTTAGCAGCCTTGATCCGGAGAACGCCAAGCACCTTCGCTCGGAACTGAAAGCGCATCAGCGCCATTTCCGGATCACGACCCTTTTTGTTACCCATAACTTGACGGAGGCGCGCCAACTGGCCGATCGGGTCGGGGTGATCCAAAAGGGACGGCTGACCGTGAACGTCAATCCCAATGAACTGGAACGGGCTGTTTCGACCGAGGCCATACCCGTGTCGAAACGCTTCGATGAACCGTATGCAGCGCCTTTTGTCCAAGGTGAGCAATGGCCTGCGATGGGGTCGTAAGAGCCTGTTTGATAAATCCGTCCAACAAAGAAAGGTTGAAAATGAAATCGAACAAGTGCATGGTCGGCCTGCTACTGATGGTGATGGGATTATTTGCGGTTCAGGCGGCTGCTGCGGATCAGGAGGTGGTCGTTTTTGCCGCCGCGTCCACCACCAACGCTATCGCGGACATCGGCGAGTTGTATGCCGCCAAAGGGGCAGGGCCCATTAAAACGTCTTTTGCCTCATCGTCCACCCTAGCCAAGCAGATTGCCAGTGGAGCACCGGCCGACGTATATCTGTCGGCCAACAAGAAATGGATGGATTTTCTCGAAAAGAAAAATGCCGTGGACAAGGCGACCCGTTTTGATCTTTTGGGGAACCGTATCGTATTGATCGCGCCGCTGAAAAGTTCCATCGACAAGGTCCAGGTCAACGATGCGCTGGACGTGGCGGTCCTGTTGGGCAGCGACGGCCGGCTTTCCATGGGGGACCCGGACCATGTGCCGGCCGGCATGTACGGCAAAAAGGCCATGGAAAAACTGGGGCTGTGGAATCAGGTCCAGGGACGCCTGGCCCCCATGAAGGATGTGCGTGCGGCCCTGGTGCTGGTGGAACGCGGCGAAGCGCCGCTGGGCCAGGTGTACGCCACGGACGCGGCTATCTCCAAGAAGGTGCGCGTGGTGGGCATGTTTCCCACCGACAGCCATCCGCCCATCGTTTATCCGGTGGCGGCCGTGGCCGGCGGCAAGGCGGATGCGGCGGCTGCATTTTTGGACTTTTTAAAATCGGCCGAAGCCAAGGCGGTTTTTGCCAAATATGGATTTGAAGTGCGCTGACCAATGAATATGGTGAGTATCTGCACTGGCTATTGATGATATCCCTATGAACATGTTCCACCTGACCGATGTCGAGATCGAAGCCCTGCGGCTGAGCCTTTGGGTTTCCGGTTGGGCCGTGGCCGCCAGTCTGCCTCTGGGCATTCTGGCGGCCTGGATTTTGGCCCGTCTGCGCTTTCCGGGTAAGAATCTGCTGGACGGCCTGATTCACCTGCCCCTGGTGTTGCCGCCGGTGGTCACCGGTTACCTGTTGTTGGTGCTGCTGGGGCGCAATGGGGTCATCGGTGCGGCGCTTTACAAGTATCTGGGGATTGTGCTGGCTTTTAACTGGAAAGGGGCTGTCCTGGCCGCCGCGGTCATGTCGTTTCCACTGTTGGTGCGTGCCGTGCGGCTTTCCCTCGAGAATGTGGACCGGGGCCTGGAGGCGGCCGCCCGAACCCTTGGTGCCGGTCCCTTACGGGTATTTTTTACGGTGACGTTGCCGCTGATGGTGCCGGGCATCATTACCGGCCTGATCCTGGCCTTTGCCCGCAGCTTGGGCGAGTTCGGGGCCACGATCACCTTTGTGTCCAATATCCGCGGCCAGACCCAGACCCTGCCCCTTGCTCTATATACCCTCACCCAGGTGCCGGACGGTGAGATGGGGGCCATGCGGCTTTGCATCCTTTCGGTGGTGATCGCCATGGTGGCGCTGATTTGCTCGGAGGTGCTGGCCAGGCGGTTTGCCGCCCGCATGCAGGGGTGACGGATTGGTGAGACGGCCGATATCGGCGTTACTCGACGTCATCGTCGTTGCGGCGTACCTTATGTACGCCTCTCTCCTCACGACGTCGAAAGCCTTGATCTCGGCCGTCTCACCAATCCGTCTGGAAAGTGAGTTCTTACCTACATCGATTCAAAATACTTTCTAACTAACGGTACAATTGTTGTGGAAATCGATATTCAGCGCCAGCAGGGCGATTTTTTTGTAAATGTTACTTTTACGGGGGCCAAATCGGGCGTGACCGCACTTTTCGGCCCGTCCGGGGCCGGTAAGACCTCCATTGTCAACATGGTGGCCGGCCTGATGCGTCCGGACAGCGGCCGGATTGCTGTGGCTGGTTTGTGTTTGTTCGACGCCAAGCGCGGCATCAACCTGCCGCCGGAACGGCGCCGCATCGGCTACGTGTTCCAGGACGGACGGCTGTTGCCCCACTTGTCCGTGCGGTCCAATCTGGTTTTTGGCATGCGCTTGACACCGGCGGACCGACGGTTTGTGGAATTCGATGCCGTGGTCGACCTCTTGGGCATCGGCCATCTGCTGGATCGCCGGCCGGCCAAGCTGTCCGGTGGCGAGAAACAGCGCGTGGCCATCGGCCGGGCCCTTCTCACCAGTCCGGCCATGCTGCTCATGGATGAGCCCCTGGCGTCCCTGGATGCCTCACGCAAGGCCGAGGTGATGCCTTTCATCATGCGCTTGTCGCGTGAGTTCGCCATCCCGATTTTATACGTCAGCCATTCCCTGGATGAGATTCTCAACCTTGCCGATCAATTGGTGATCCTGGAAGCCGGGGAGGCCGTAGCTTGTGGAGGGCTGGCTGAGTTGATGTCCCGGCCCGAGCTGCAAAAACGCCTTGGCAGCGATGAAATCGGGGCGGTGATCGAGACGGTGGTGGAGGCACCACAAGACGATTCGGGAATGACCCGTCTGCATTTCGGTAATCACACCCTGATGGTCCCGCCGATTGACGTACAGCACGGTGGGGTGGTCCGGGTCCGCATCGCCGCCCGCCATGTGGCCATTGCTCTGGAGCCACCGGTCGGAACCAGTTTCCAGAATGTCTTTGCCGGCCGCGTCCAAGAAACATTATATCGGGGCGGCGCGTTGATCGATGTCCGCCTGGACATTGGCTGTCCTTTGTGGGCGCGCATCACCCGCCAGTCTTGCCTGGACCTTGAGATCAAGCCCGGGCAGTCGGTTTACGCATTGATCAAAAGCGTGGCCGTGTCCCTGGGCGGTGGTGCCGATATCGGCGAACCGCCTGCCTCGGCAAACTGAGATTCCGACGCCTTGACCTTTCTTTATGGCAGTTTCCATTGATAATGGTTTCGGGATAAAAGGGCCTGATATTTACCGGTTTTTTTCATTGTATCAAGGTTTCTTTGCCATGCTGCAACGGTTTTATCCGGCACCTTCAGTGATGTACCGATGTACATGTCCACCTCCTTGTCCCGAAATGCGATGCGAACCTTTTTTTCCTCGATGTCAAGGGCGTGCAGGGTGTACTTCAAGATCAGATACGGTGCATACCAGGCATCGATCCGTTTGACTGCAGTGAGTTTTTTGGCGTTTTGTTTTTCCGACAATACGATCTGTAGATGGCCAAAGCCCAATTCCCTCAAGCGGTGGAAAGTCGGCGTGCAGACACTGACACCCACCTGAACAGTCCTGAAATCATCAATGCTGGTATAGTTTCGATTGTCTGAAGCGGGCACCGCAAAAACAAAACGGTCCCTCATGATGGGACCGATCCATTTGAATTGCTTTTCCCTGTATGGCACTCGGGTATAGGGGAACAACATCACTGTTTTACGCTTTGAGCATTCCAGCGCCCGTTTCCATGGCATCACACAGATTTTGCCGCAATCGCCTGTCCGGTTCATCAATTCCTTTACGATATCAACGGCGATTCCGGAAAAGCGGCCTTTCTCCTTAAATGCATAAGGCGGGAAATCATTGGTAAAAAAAAGCAATTCATCTGAGCTGTGGGCTGAATGGACATTGATAATCAAGAGAAATAAGGTTAGAGAAAGTGCCGTGATGGGTCTACCCGTCATGGGACTACCTTTCATTTAAATAATCAGCTCCGTTTCAGATCAGCATCAGCAATAATGGCATTCAGTCAGTAATCAAAGATGTATTTATTGTTGGTTTGATTTTTTTCTAACGATTAATTGTTGACCTTACTTCCACTTAAAAGAAAATCAACAAAAATTCAAATCGAAAACGCATACCTATTGACCGTCCGGAAATAGGAAAATTTGGCCATTTCTGGATGGGCACTACCTAACAGTTCAGTCGATCTGATTATTTAACGGAAAAAGTTAAAAAAGGCAAAAAATCATATGCTTTTTGCAATTATAGCGGTCACGGCGCTTTTTTTTTGAGGGGACAAGCCTTTTTTATGCAATATTGGGGTTAACACGCCTGCCCAAGTGCCTTTCGTTGCGATGGCCCCTTCTCGATTTGCAGTCCTATTTAACGTGTGCTAATAAATAGCCAGCCTCTAATGACACGCTTTCTTATCTATCCCTTCTGAGCATTCGGAAGGGAAAAATCTGCTATCATATTTTTCGTAAATTTTTTTTGACAACGTCGCGTTTACTACAGGAGAGCAGCAATATGGCACATCATCCATCCGCAGGAGAAATGGCGCCCGCATCCGTGCTGGCCAATATCCCCCGATTGGTTTCGGCCTATTATACCCACCGGCCCGATGTTTCCGAACAAACCCAGCAAGTCGTTTTCGGAACCTCCGGTCACCGCGGATCGTCGCTGAAAAACAGTTTCAACGAGCCCCACATCCTGGCCATCAGCCAGGCCATTTGTGAATATCGTGCAGCACAAAAGATTGACGGTCCGCTTTTTATGGGCATGGATACCCATGCCCTGTCCGAACCGGCCCTGGCCACCGCCCTGGAGGTATTCGCTGCCGCCGGGATAACCGTTATGATTGCCAAAGACCTGGAATACACGCCCACACCGGTGATTTCCCATGCCATTTTGACCACCAACCAAAACCGCGATCAGGGCCTTGCCGACGGTGTGGTCATCACGCCTTCCCACAATCCGCCCGAAGACGGTGGCTTCAAGTATAACCCCCCCCACGGCGGACCGGCGGGGGAGGAGATTACCCGTCGGATTGCCGACAGAGCTAATGAACTTCTCAAAAGCGGCGTGGATCGCATCAAGCGGATCAATTTTCAAAAAGCCCTTGCGGCCGACACCACCCATGCCTATGACTACATCACACCGTTTGTGGATGATCTGGCCAAGGTGGTCGACATGGACGCCATCGCCGCTTCCGGTCTCAAGCTCGGCGTGGATCCCCTGGGCGGGGCGGCGGTCAATTACTGGGCACCCATTGCCGAGCGCTACAAGCTGAACCTTGAGATCGTCAATCCGGTGGTGGACCCGGCGTTCGGGTTCATGACGCTGGACAAGGACGGCAAGATCCGCATGGATTGTTCTTCGCCTTATGCCATGCAGAGCTTGATCAAGCTAAAAGATCAATTCGATATTGCCTTTGGTAACGATACCGACGTGGACCGCCACGGGATCGTCACCCGAAGCGCAGGCCTGCTCAATCCCAACCACTTTCTGGCCGTGGCCATCTGGTATCTGTTTCAGAACCGGCCCGACTGGCCGTCATCGGCCGCCGTGGGCAAGACCCTGGTTTCCACCTCGATCATCGACCGGGTGGCTGAGCATCTGGGGCGAACGCTGTGCGAAGTGCCCGTGGGGTTCAAATGGTTTGTGGCTGGACTGATGAGCGGGGACCTTGCTTTTGGCGGTGAGGAGAGTGCCGGGGCATCGTTTCTGCGCCGGGATGGTTCGGTATGGACCACGGACAAGGACGGCATCATCATGGATCTTCTGGCCGGCGAAATCATGGCCAAAGCCGGCAGGGACCCGGGAGAACTCTATGTGTCGCTGGAAGCGCAGTTCGGTACCAGTGTCTACGAACGCATTGATGCCCCGGCAACGGCAGAGCAAAAAGCGGCGTTCAAGCAGCTTTCCGCCGACATGATTACCGCAACACAGCTGGCCGGAGAGCCGATTATCGCCACGCATACGCGCGCGCCGGGAAATGACGCCCCCATCGGTGGATTGAAGGTGGTTACCCAAAACGGCTGGTTTGCCGCCCGGCCTTCAGGCACCGAGGAGATCTATAAAATCTACGCCGAGAGTTTTAATGGCCAGGATCATTTAAAACGTATCCAGGAAGAAGCCCAGGCCATTGTCAGTTCGGCGTTTCAGGCGGCGGGCGCCCCGGTCTGACAGAGATGACTGCAGCAAAAGCCGGTCATGTAGGGGCACGGCGCACCGTGCCCCTACGGGTGCCACCACCCGAATATCAACGTCCTGTCCTTTAGCTTTCCAGAATGGAAAGGACCAATGCCTGTATGGCCCTGGTCCGAGCCGGTCAGATTTGATGCGGCAGGGCGGTTGATGCCTCGGTCAAGCGTCAAACAATGCACACGCAGCCGTCAACTTGTCTAAGGCATCTGGCGATCTGGCCTCCACCACAGCACGCGGCGTGAAGCTCCAGCGCTTGGCAACCGCATCTACGAGACTCTCGCGGACCGCCCAGACGTGCGTTTTACCGGGCAGTTCGAGAAGCGCGGGCAAAAGCGGCGCCCATCCTTGTCCCATGACCTCCAGCTTTCCCACCTCATCGACGACGATAAGATCCGCTGTGGCGCAGCGTTTAGCATCCAGGGCGGCGTGGGCTGCATCGATTCCTTCTGAAAAAAACTCAAAACTGATCCGCGCCCGACCATGCGGTGCACAGCGAACGGCCAAGGGAACCCGGATTCCGGATGTCAAGTCAACCAGGTCGAAACCCGACCGCTGATCATTTTTCCACAATCCTTCGGCAAGGATTCCGGCGACGCTAACATTATGTTGACGGCACAGGTTTATATACTGTGCGATCAACGATGATTTCCCGGTGTGCTGCGGAGACGTAACGATAATAATGCATGGATTGTCTGTTTGCATGAACGGTCACTCCAGTTAATCATGACGTTGCGTTAACGAATCGATTTTTTATATGCATTTCTCAGTTTGATGCAGATTCTCTTGCAAGATTCAGGCACTATCTATTGGCATGTCTGGATTGACTTTGTATCAGATCCGGAAATTTCGCTGGAATAAGTTACCGTTACTTGGAGATTGCCACTATCTGCCGACCCAAGGCCCGTCTCATAAGTCAACACATACTGGTCGGTGAAGAGCAGGTCTGCTAATTGGCTATAAATGGTGGATAGATTATCGGATGTGGCAGATGAAGAGAATGTGCCTCCGGTAGCTTCGGAAATCTGCTCAAGAAGGTCTGGATCCACTCGATCTCCAAGTCCGACTGTGAAGATGGGCACCCCATTTGCAACAGCCTTGTCAATAATATCGCTTATTGTGTTGGTGGAAAGGGGATTACCGTCGCCATCATTGTCCTCACCGTCGGTATTTATGATAATCGCCTTCCTGTCTTTGGCACTGGCTGAAATAGTTGAAATTGCAGTATCGAGAGAATCGTAAAACGCAGTTTTCGTGCCGACATCCGGTGTGGATTGAATCGCATTAATCAGCGATGTTTTGTCCGATGTAAACGGTTGCGCGATCTCAATCGTGGTTGCGTATTTGATGATTGCTGCTTCGTCATTGTCGCCAAGCTGCTCGATGAAATCCGTTGCCGCTTTTTCCATGTCCGTAATATTGTCCGGTTCTTGTGTGATGCTAAAGCTGTAGTCCATCAACAATGCCACGGATAGGCTGACCGAGTTATTCACCAGACTGGTTGAAGACGATTGAACATCAACATCTGCCTCTATCAGCGAAAAATCATCAATATCTAAGGTGGTTACTGGAAACCCTGCCTGATCGCTCACAGATACATAGGCGGTTACCGATGATCCAACATCACGTGGACATGCATCGGTCTGGTTGATTTTTACACTGATGCTTGTGACATCCTGGCGTATCCCTGAAAGGTCCAGATCAAAAGCTCGCGTCGTGGAGTCGTTGGACTGGATGGCAAGCGTTGCCGTGTAGCTAATGCCATCGGCGGGTATCTCAGTGTCTTGTGGAAGGAAATCAACGGTTACCGTGCAACTGTTGCCTGCTGTGATGGTGGGGGTTGCAGATGCGCACGCATTATCGCCGTTAGTCAAATCCAGGCTGAAATGGGTGGTATCTGAAAGGCTGATATCTGAAACGATTAAGTCCGCACTGCCGCTATTCTGAATGGTAACTTCCAAAGGTGCTGCAGAGTTCGCCCCCGTTACTGTGCCAAAATCATAACTTTCAGGAAGAACGGATATTTCGGGGGTTGGCGTGTCAGAAGAATCATCCGTTGTATTCGCAGGTGTGTCTGAATCGTCGTCTCCGCTACATCCGATTACCAGCAGTGAGAATAGAATCAATACAATCCAAATGTTACGCTTTGAAGTCATGGCCCCTTCCTTTGTAGAGATAGAGATGAGATAGAGATAAGGTTACGGCAAAATATCAATAGAAATATCATGAGGCAAATCGCTTCCCCGATAAAATTTTTTGAAGTACATTATCATTATAAGTGGATAAGACCGGTGGAAGAATCGGCTGATGAGACATAATGAATATATTTGCTATCAACGATTTTAAAAATTTCATAAAATCTCAAATTGTTAAATGTATACATGTGGCGAAACCGTACCAATCGCCGATTGATCGGACTTTATATTGTGAAAACAGCATGGTTGTAAAGGTAAATTTATAACACGATCAGACCGATTCGTTTGGGAGTTCCAGGACCGTCCTGAGGAGATAAAGGTCCGAACGCTAAGCAGATTGACGGTGGTTGAAGAATTTTTCTTTAACCACCGTTTTAATTGTCATCCAATCTGCTTTTGTATTCGAAAAAAATCCAAAAATTCATTTATCATTCTTCGCGGTTTTGCGTTTCCTTCAACAACCGCTCTATGACCATACTGAAGTGGCTGGGTTGTTTGGCACCCTTGATAATCACGCCATTGGCGATGAACATTGGTGTCGACCGCAAATTGAGTTTGGCGGCCTGAGCTTTGTCTGATTCAACCTGTTTGGCGATTTCATCCGATTGGCGGTCACGATTGAATTGTTCGACATCCAGGGACAGGTCCTTGGCAAACTTTTCCAGCGTGGCATCGTCCAATTGACTTGCATTGGCAAAGAGCAAGTCGTGGTATGGCCAGAATTTCCCCTGTTTGTGGGCGGCCAGGGCGGCTTTGGCGGCTGGCAGGGCTTGCTCATGCATCTCAAGCGGCAAATTCTTGAAGGCAACGCGAACCTTACCATCGTATTTTTTGAGAAGATACTCCATGGTTTTGGCGCCCCGTGCACAATATGGACATTGAAAGTCAGTGTACTCGACAATGGTCACTGGTGCGTCTTGTGCGCCTTTAACGGGGGTGCCAGGTTGAATATCAACTTTCACACGGTTTTTAAAATTTGCATCAAGGCGCCGTACCTGTTCCTCAGCCTTTTGTTGGCGTACGTACGCATTGATTGTATCATACATCAGCTTGGGATTATCACGGATCACCTGTTTGATGGTCTCGTTAAGCTTTTCATCATCGGGCAGTTGTTCCTTGATCAGCTGTTTGATCGTCTCGCGGAGCTTTTCATCATCGGGCTGTTTATTTTGGCAAGCCGACAATGCAAAGATGAGTACAATCCCTGAAATAAAAACAAGGCGTTTAAAAAAAATTTTCATCATTATTCCTTTTTGACAGTTGTAAAATACGGCGGGCCATCGATTTTGATACGCTCAAGCCCAGTTCATGTTTCTACAAAAAACCCTTCATGGTCATGCCCGAAAAAACAAAAAGCGGTCCACATGCGGTACACTTTCCGAATTGTCATACCGGGACTTGACATTCCTGCCCCAGCAGGTTGAGTCGGCTAGTTTCACGTGGGGGGACCGGCTATCCGGACGGTAAACTACTAGTCTTCACGCTTTTGTGCAAGTCCATCGGAAAAAACCATTGTATCTAAGGCACAGGAAAAAAAATAATTCCCCCATCTTGCTTGTCCTTGCGCGGTGTCTACGGCGTTTTATCCACCGGCACAGATTCCAAATATGCACCAGCGGATGCGCCTTGCCTGATTTTATTATGGTTGGCGAACGCAAATCCGGCGCAATCTGGTTTAATTATTTTTTACCTGCACCCTAAAGGATCGATAAGATCCATTTTGGCGTATGAGAGGAAATCCAAAATGGTGTGAGAACAATTGTCATGAACGAAAATATAAAGTATGTAGCAACAAATTATGTCGCAGAGCAATTTTTATATTACTTAGAGCCTGTTTGAGAAGTCTGGATCAGGCCCGATAACAAGGCGGAAAGTGGCTCAAAAGCGGAGCATATATGTAATATGTGAGCATTTTGAGACACTTTCCAACGCCGTTAGCGGGCCTTAGGGCTCGCGCAAAAATAACTTCACATTTTCAGCGCCCATCCATCCCGCTCAGCGGCGTTGCGAAAACACGGAATATGCCTGATATTCCTTTGTCTTCGCGCCTTGCTGAGCGGGCGCCAGAACACTGACAATTTGTGAATTTATTTTTGCGCGAACCCTTAGACGGATTTATCAAACAGGTTCTTACAGCCGTAACTGCTGAACTGATGGACGTGCCGGCAATACCTGATGTTTAGGGAAAAGAGAATAAAATGCCTGTTGAAAAACGTAAGACCGATTATGCCCCGGCGGAGCGTGCCTCAAAAGACCAAATCAATGAAGAAGCCAATGCGTTATTAGATTTGCCCCTGCTTGCTCAACTGCTTGATGCAATACCCGATATAGTTCTCATCCTTAATGCGTACAGGCAAATCGCGTTTGCCAATCAAGCCCTCGCTGATGCTTTAAACCTGTCAGATAGGCGCGAAATATATGGTTTGCGTCCAGGTGAGGCCCTCCAATGCATTCATGCCGATGAAAATAATTGTGGATGCGGGACCACTTGCTTTTGCAAAACCTGCGGTGCCGTGAATGCTATTCTTTCCGGCCTGCGTGGCAATAAAACAATGCAGGAATGCCGAATCAGGCAAAAAGAGACCGGTCATGCATTTGATCTGCGTGTTGCCGCGACGCCTTTTAAAACCGGGAACCGTTCTTATGTCATTTTTGTTGCCACGGATATCAGTCATGAAAAGAGAAGAAATGTACTCGAAAGAACTTTTTTTCACGACATCTCAAATACGCTTAGTGGTGTTGTCGGTTACGCAGAACTCTTGCCGATATCTCCAAGCCGCAAACATAAGGAACTACTTGCGCAACTGGCAATTTGTGTGCATCGGCTTCAAGAGGAAATCAATTCCCAACAAGGCCTGATATCAGCCGAAAATGGAGATTTAAGCGTACATCCCGGCTCTATTCGTTCACTCGAATTTCTTCGTGAGATGATAAATTGTTACAAAAAAGAAATTTCTCTTTATCTTCTGTGAAAATCTGTCTGGACGAGTCATCCATTGATATCATCCTGGTAAGTGACAAAACCCTACTTTTCAGAGTTTTCGGCAATATGATGAAAAATGCTATCGAAGCTTCCCAACCCGACAACAAAGTAATGGTCGGGTGTGCATTAGACGTTAATAAACGAATCTGCTTTTGGGTACATAATTCACAATTTATTCCTGTGGATATTCAACTTCAGATTTTCAATCGATCATTTTCGACAAAAGGTCAAGGTCGAGGAATTGGAACGTATAGCATGAAGTTGCTGACGGAAAAATATCTCAAAGGCTCGGTCATCTTTTCATCCATAAAGGAGCAGGGAACTACTTTTTCGGTAACCCTACCGTTGATATTGGAATAAATCAGGTCGAAGACTGTCGGTAAGCATTGGCTGCCGGTCTGTTGATGGCCCTGCCGACAAGATACCGTATCGGCGTGCCGACCTGTTTCAATTGGACGATAACCACTTAAAATAATGGACATTGATTCGTAATTCCAGTAAGATTCTTTTATCCGGGTGTGGGCGTTCAGGCGCCTTAAGCTCACGCCTGTTTCAGCCGATAATATAAAAATTCAACACCCCGTTGCGGCTGGCAATCGGCCTTGTAATGATAAAGGCCGGTCAGGTGCTGGGATGTTGTCAGGGGACAGAAAAAATCAGTTAGAACATGCAGCCTGATTGTTTTGGAGGGGCGCAAGATGCAAAGCAGCAAGGGAACCATAATGGTGGTCGATGACAGCCTCACCATGCGTCATGCCATTAGAAATGCGCTGGAACCCCACGGGTATACCGTTGTCGAGGCCGAAAATGGCGTTGATGGCTTGCTTCGTACGTTGTCTTATGAAAAACCGGATTTGATCACACTCGACATTGAAATGCCGGAGATGGACGGCATCTCAATGTGCCGGAATATCCGCAAAATTAGTCAGCTCGATGAGCTACCGATTATCTTTCTTACATCTATGGCGGACCAAAAGAAATTGCTAAAAGTATTTCAAGCCGGCGCCACGGACTACCTGATCAAACCGTTTTTAAAAGAAGAACTACTTGCACGATTGCGAGTACATTTGGAAAAATCCCGGCTGATTCGAAAATTGCGCAGCACCGTTGAACAGCTCAATGCCGCCGAACGGGTACGCGCGGAAAAAGACAGGCTTCAGGGAGTAGTGGAAATGGCCGGTGCGGTCTGCCATGAACTGAACCAGCCAATTCAGTCCGTTAGTGGCTATGCTGAATTAATGATGATGAAAGCCGATGACAGTAATCCGTTGACCGGCTATGCCCAGAAAATAGCAACGCAGGTAGACCGTATGGGTAAAATTACCGGTAAGCTAATGAATGTGACCACCTATCGGACCAAACAACATGACCCCAATACCCGGATCATCGATATTGACGAAGCCACCGGCAATGTCCTCTGAATGCACTGATATTCATCCCCCTATACTTCCGGTCTTCCAAAAAGAGAAATAGTTGTTTGCCCTTGAAACGTTCTATGTTGAAATCAATATTCATGCTTTAATGGTGTCGATTTTATTTCATCCCCGATCCTAAGCATGATTTTTCCAGCTACCAACTGGGTGAAAAGAGGGCAAAGTAGTTTGCGGGGCGCACGCAGGCCGGGCATTTTGCTGGAGCTTGCGGCGCTTCGTGGATGTAGCCGCAGTTCATACATCGCCAGACCCGATCGGACCGGCGGCTAAACGTTTTTCCGTTTTCCACGTTGTGGGCCAGTGCGCGGAAGGTTTTTTCGTGTTGCACCTCGGCAACGGAAATGGCGTCCCATAAATCGGCCGGCCGGTTAAAGCCCTCGGCCCGGGCGATCTTGGCAAAGCCGGCATACAAATCGCTGTGGACATAATGTTCCAGATCCGCGGCAGCTTCCAAATTTTCAAGGGTTTTTTTAACCACGCCGGTCAGAAAACTGGCGGTAACCTCCAGCGTCCCGCCATTGAAAAACTTGAAAAAACGCAGGGCGTGTTCGCACTCCTGATCGGCGGTTTCCTTGAAAATGTCGGCGATTTGAATAAAGCCATCCTGTTTGGCCTGATTGGCAAAAAAGATGTAACGGGTGGTTGCTTGGGACTCAAAGGCATATGATATCAATACGTTTTTTGCGGTTTGGCTTTCTCTGAAGGCCGCCATGCAATTTCTCCTATGGTTTGTGACCGGTTTACTATTATGCGCGGTGAACGAAAAATTATATGCGCGGCATGTCAACCCTGCCCCTCGAGGGAGGCTGATTAAGGAATATTTGGGTAATTTATTTCGTGCGCCTTTTTATTTTAACCGAATTTTCCTATATATGAACGAATACTAACGCTAAATCAGAGCGAACGAATGACAATGTAAGGTAGTTAAAAAAACGAAGCGGTCTCCCGCCATTATGGGGTTGATGACGAAAAACCGCTTCTTGGTTGGGCCGGTTTAAATTCCTTTTGGATTGACAAATTGCCCTTAACTTTGCTGATTTGGTTTTATTCCTCAATTATTTCGATTGCTTCTGCGCCACACTCCCTGACCGCTTGGCGAACGACGTCTTCAAATTTTTCAGGGATAGTATCAAACTTCACGATCGATTGAAGTTGATCTTCGTCGTATTCGAACACTTCGGGACAAAGATTGTTGCAATTTCTGTCTCCCATGCACTGACTGTTTACTTTTACTTTCATTAATTTGCCTCCTTGTTTGGTAAAAACAACGAAAAGTAAAAAAGGTGGGGCGCAGGACAAAACCTGTCAAACGAAGTGTAACGTTATAAATATAAATCATAACCGTTCACATTTCAACGATCAAACGGAAGGAAAACAGGGCAGCCGCATTATCTTGAATGCTATAGTATCCGATAGTGAATGGCCAGCGGGTGGTTGGCATTGACTTTTTGTCCCAATCCAATGATTCCTTGGCCTTTAAGTTGTGTCTCATCCCGCCGAAGAATGGCCGGTGTGCCATGGTGCGGTTTTAAAAAGGTACCGTTGGTACTCTGATCTATGAGCATGAACTTGTCGCGACGAAGTTCAATGCGCGCATGCATGCGCGAAACCAGCAGATCGTCGACGATCAGGTGATTGGCCATTCCGCGTCCCAAAGTGAGAATGGGCCTTTCATTATCGACCAATACACGGTTTTGACGATAACGGATCTGAAGAAAATACTGATCTGCGGCCAGGGAGGCAATGACTTCCTCGGTGAGCGAGCTGGTCATCGTCATCTGTTCAGGTTTGCCCCAGATCAGTTCGTGGATTTCCATGATGCCGTCTTTGCCCCGCACCCGTGTTCGATCCACCGTTCGTGCTTTGTGACGCAGGGATTTTTTCATCATGGACAAGGTCTTTTTGTTGGTGATGACTTGGTCGGCTTTGGCCAGTTCCCCCATGCGAGCGGCAACGTTGACAGCTTCTCCGAACACATCTTCTGGTTTGAAGAGTACCTCGCCGTGGTGAAAACCAATCCTCAGGTGGATATTGGCATTCATCATTTCAGAGTCAAATGAGACTTCTTCATGCATCTGGATTGCCGTTTTTGCTGCCTGATCGGGTGTCTGAAACGTGCATAACACCGCATCACCAATGGTTTTTACCACCGTACCATTATTTTCAAGGGCTACTTTTTTAAGCATTTCCAAACAATCGGTAATCAGCACCTGGGCCCTGATATCGCCGAAGGTGTCGTACAGGCGGGTACTACCGGCAATATCTGCAAACAAAATGGTCACTTGACGGGTGGGGGGATTCATCCTGGCAAATCACCTTTTAAGGAATTGTGAGTTTGATATACAGTTCATCACTGGCATTTACTGCGTCAAGTTGTCAAGGCCATCCATAGACGTAAAGATGGCGGGCAGTCATGACATGGAAAGCAGATAGCTTCTAAGATTGGTCTGGCTGTTGCTTAATCCGAATTTTTTACGCAGATTTTTACGATGAAAATGAATCGTTGTTTCCGACACGTTCAAGATATCGGCGATTTCCTTGCTGGCTTTGCCGTCCTTTACCAGCGCAGCGACCTGGATTTCCTGAGGTGTCAGGATAATACTGGCATTGGCCAAGTTTTGCATCATCGGTGAAATGATATTCTGCAGGTGGGATTCGATGATGTCAACGATTGTTTTGTCTTTGGCTTTCAGGTTGACGCGTTTGAGTTTTTCCACGTACGGCATCACCATCTCTTTGATGTTGGTGATCACCTTTTGTTCTAAATCGGTTTTATCGTTTTCGCGTTGTTTCAACAACACTTTTAAGGCGATATTGGCTTCTTCCAATTCGACCTTTTGCTGGGTCAACTGGGCTTCACTTTTACGCAAGGCTTCTTCGGTAAGCTTGATGTCGGTGATTTCTTCATGACTGACGACCACCCGGACGGGGCCCTCACCGGACATTTTGATGGCGCGCATGTAATACCAGTGGGGGCCGTCCGGGCTATGGCAGGGATAGTCAAATAAAAACTCATCGACCCGGCCTTCAATGACGCTGCGAATGCCGTCGGCTACGGTCCGCGCATTGGCGTCCTCTTCACCCTTGGTGGCTTCACATATTTCCAGGTAGTCATCTCCAATGGAGGTGTAGTCTTCAGGCATACCGCTTTTTACGGCAAACGTTCGCCACGCCCGGTTGGTGTCCAGAATAATCCCATTTTCATCCAAGATGGCGATATGGGCTGAAAGGGAATCGAGCACGGTCCGTGCTTCTTCGCTGGAATAGCACAGTGGCACGGTCTCTGCTTGTGACGGATCGTTTTTCAGTTTGCTCATCGGTCGCACCGTCGACAATGAATGGTGAGTATAACGGGTCAATATTTAGCATATGTAGTCGAATCGCACAACAGACCGGCAGCGGCCTATTTGTTGTATGATAACCACTGTGCGTTGAATTGCAAAGACCCCGGCCGCACAATTCTTGTCAATCGGGAGGGGAGAAAGCTCGGGCAATGCACATGAATAGGAGGATGCCTTGGCCCTTACTGCCGATAGATGATCGTACCCACGTGTTCGCCTTGCATGGCTTTGGTAATGTTGCCAGGAACCATGCCGTTGATGATCTGAACCCGGTCAATCACTTCACTGTTTTGGATGATTTCAAGACACGGCCTTTCGATCACCAGGTCGTCCAGGTCCTTTGCCAGCAGGTCCGCGGCACCGATTTCAGGTATGAATTCAGCATCAGGGTCTTTCTTGGGATCAGCGGTATAAAGGCCATCTTCATCCTTGATAAACAGGATGGTTTTGGAACCCAATAGATCTGCCAGAACGACCAGACCCACATCGGTGCGATGAATGGGAATTCGGCCGGTTTTGGGTTTGATGGCGAAATAGTCGTATGGCGGCATGCCGTGCATCACCGGGATAATGCCTTCGGCAAAGTAGGTGGGAAGTTTGACAATGTCCGAATGGGACATTTGGATGCCCCCCCAGGGACTGAGCAAGGTGGCGATCATCAAGGCGTTTTGCTCGGAAATCATACTGCCGAACTTGGCGATGATCCCCGTGGGCATCCCCATTTCCAAGCCGATGGTGTAGATGTGCCGGCTGCGCGTCCCGCCGCCCGTGGTGACCACCAGCTTTTGATCCTTGCGAACCTTGACGATCTCCCTGATAATACCGGGAAGGGCTTTGATTCCTCGGTCACAGATGGACTGCCCGCCGATTTTTACCACGGCGACATCCGGATACAGGCGCTCCTGAGGCGCGATATCAAGATTGTCTATAAACGCTTTGCTTACCAGACTTTCTCCCATGAGACGACTTTTCACATGCAGGCGCTTACCGTCCTTGTCTCTGACCAGTGTCATGCTTGCTCCTTGGGTTGTGGCTTGTCCGGAAACGGCCAATTGATCCGACTCGGATATTTTAATATATCCTTATGATACCCATTGGCCTGTTTCTGGACAAACGCTGGTTTTAGGCTTGAGCTTGTTTATGCTTTCCTTTATGCCCACCGCCGGTTAACTCGACCAGCTGGGCACCGACCGCATCGGCCATTTGTTGTATTTCATTCATGCGTAGATGGCCGGCATAGATCTTAAGATCGACACCGGAGACCCCTGCAATCCTAAAGCGTGGGGTTTTTGATCCGTCTTTGACCTTCTGCCGTTCACGATAAAAAATGTGTCCGCCCATAATGACCTCCTGTGGCAAGTAGTGGAAAAAAGTACTATCGAAATATCATAATTCAACTTTGAGCACATGTAAAGTGGTGGAAAAAAAAGATATATTTATTCCTCTATCATGCCCGTGAGGGGTAATGAATCGACGATTCAGGTTATTTTCTGCCCTTTTTTTCCATGCTGAATAAAGATCCTTGAAGAAAAGCGAAAAATCATCATAAGAAGAAACCGACGTCAGCGATGCGTGGGAGAGGATGACACTGAGATTCGATTACGGCATGACTGATTAAACCATACCGCAAGACCTGTCATCGTTCAAGTGTTCTGTCAAGGCGCCGATATGGTTTTTGGAATTTCAGTGCAGGGACTTTCGGCGCAAGACCACGGATCAGTCACATCATCATTTTTCATTGAAAGGATCAAGTCGTTGCGTATTCTCCTGATTTGGGGCAACGCAGGCGATGCTGCCCCAATCCACACCGTTTTTTCCCAGATCAGCGCATTTGACTGCCAGGTCAAACCCGTGGCGACACTTGCCGACGGCCTGGACGCGTTAGCCACGTCAGCGTATGCATTAATCTGTGTCAATCTGGAATTGCCGGACAGCCAGGGCGTTGACGCACTGAAAAAAGTCCTGGCCATGGCACCGGACATTCCGGTGATCGCACTGACCGGGCCCGGTCATGTCGGGATTGAGCTAAAGGCTGCTGAACTCGGGGTTCAGGGAATCCTGCCGGCAGCGTCACTGGATCCCCACCTGCTGCCCGGAGCAATTGCTGTCGCCGTGGCGCGCCACCGCCGGGAACGCTTACTTCAACGAAGTGAAAAAAAATATCATACCATTCTGGAAAGTATCGAAGAGGGGTACTATGAAATTGACCTTAAAGGGCGCCTTACCTTTTTCAACGATGCCCTGACCCGGATTTTCGGCTACGATCGGGACACCCTGCTGTCATTGGTTTACAGCGATGTGATGGATCCGTCAACGGCTGACAAGGTGGCCCGGTCAATCAAAACCATTCTGAAAACCGGCAAACCGATACACGCCCTGCAATATGAAATCGTGCGTGGAGATGGAATCAAGCGGTATATTGAATGCTCGGTATCGCTCCTGAGTAACAGGCGTGGGCGTCCCTTGGGCTTTCGCGGTATTGCCCGGGATGTCACCCGGCGCAAGCAGGCCGAGGTGGTCCTGGCCGAAGCCAAAAAGCGTGCCGAGGCAGCCACGCTGGCCAAAAGCGAGTTCCTGGCCAACATGAGCCACGAGATCCGTACGCCCATGAACGGCATCATCGGCATGTACAATCTGTTGCTCGATACGGACCTGACCCTGGAACAAGCGGATTTTGTCGACACCGGTAAGCGCAGCGCCGACAGCCTTTTGTCGATTATCAACGATATCCTTGATTTTTCAAAAATCGAGGCCGGTAAGCTGGATATAGAAGTCCTTGATTTCAACCTGCGCAAAACCATTGGTGACCTGGTTACCCTGCCCGCTGTGCAGGCCCAGTCCAAAGGTCTTGAATTCGCTTACCAGATCGATCCCGAGGTGCCTTTCCTGCTCAAAGGGGATCCCGGACGACTTCGCCAGATCATCATGAATCTGGCCACAAATGCCATCAAATTCACCAAACAGGGCGAAATCGTTTTACGCGTTTTTCTGGAACATGAGTCGGAAACCGACGTGGTCCTGCGATTTGTCATTCGGGATACGGGAATCGGTATTTCCGTGCCCGATCAAATGACATTGTTCAATTCGTTCGCGCAAGTGGATGCGTCCACTACCCGAAAATATGGCGGTACCGGTCTGGGTCTGGCCATCTGCAAGCGTCTGGCCGAGTTGATGGGCGGCGAGATCGGCGTTCAGAGCGGCGGGTTGCGGAAAGGCTCGCTTTTCTGGTTTACCTGCCGCTTTGCAAAACAGCCGCAATCCGCCGTGCAGCCCATTGAAATTCCAGATATCATTCAGGGTAAACGGATCCTGATCGTGGACGACAACAAGACCAATCTGGACATTTTAAACGGTTATCTCAAATTGTGGGGATGCAGCTGCGATATGGCGGGCAGCGGAGAGATGGCGCTTTCCCTGATGCATGCCGTGGTCAACGCCGGCGCACCTTACGACCTGGTGATCTCCGATATGCTGATGCCTGAGATGGATGGCGCCGAGTTGGGACGACGCATCAAAGCCGACCCGCTTTTGAGCCAGACCCTGATGATTATGCTGACCTCTCAAGGCATGCGTGGCGATGCATCGGAGGTCAAACGCATCGGATTCTCCGCCTACCTGACCAAACCGGTCAGACGATCGCTTCTTTTCGACTGTATGGTGACCGTGCTAAGCCGGAAGGAACAGCCATCACAAACGCTTCAGCGGCCGCCGTTGGTGACCCGCCACAGCCTCAATGAACAAAAGGCCCGAAAGGTGCGTATCCTGCTGGTGGAAGATAATCCTGTCAATCAGAAACTGGCCTTGACTTTGCTCAAACGGTTCGGTTTCATGGCGGATGTGGTCGGCAACGGCAAATTGGCCTTAGGCGCACTCGCATCGACGGCCTACGATTTGGTCTTGATGGATGTTCAGATGCCGGAAATGGACGGGCTCGAAGCGACCCGGCGCATTCGCGATGGGCGTGGGCGCGTGCTGAATTCAAAACTGCCCATCGTTGCCATGACCGCCCATGCCATGAAAGGCGACCGGGAAAAGTGCCTGGAAGCCGGCATGACCGATTATATTTCCAAACCCATCAAGCCCGACACGCTACTCGAGACCATCGAAAAACAGCTTGCCCACGATAGCCCGTAATGATTTAGGGCTTGACGATACCAGTGCGCGCCCGTTAATATCTTTTCCGTTTACTTTACTCATTATTCATCCCAACCTTTTTCAACAAAAATATCCACATTAACGTGTTCGTCCTTCTACTACCGGTCCGTCAGCGGAACCGCCACTTGGAGATACCACATGAAACACGTGATTATCGGAAATGGAATTGCCGGCGTATGCGCGGCTGAGGCGATTCGGGCCTTGGACCCGTCGGCTGTTATCACCATGATCGGTGATGAAACCTTTCCCCCGTATAGCCGTCCCATGATCAGCTATGTTCTGGAGGGCTCCCAGCCCCATGCGAAATTACCCATCCGGTCAGAGAAATTCTATAATGAGCTGAAGATCGATGCTTTGCTCGGTCAGCGTGCCGTGGCCATCGATGTGGATGAACATCAGGTAAGCCTGGCCGATGGCCGGCCGGTCGATTACGACCGCCTGCTCATCGCTGCCGGGGCCGATCCCCGGCCGGTAACAGCGGATGGGATCAATCTGAAAAACATATTTTACATGCGCACCCAGGAGGATGTCCGGCAGCAGGTAGCCGCGCTGGACGGTGCGCGCCGGGCCGTTGTGCTCGGTGGCGGGCTGGTGGGGTTTAAAGCGGCTTACGGCCTTCTCAAGCGTGGCCTGTCGGTGACCATGCTGATCAGCTCGGGCTATCCGCTCTCCATGCAGGTGGACCCGGTAGCCGGTCGCATGATCCTCGACGAGTTGGTACGCAGAGGACTGACCGTGAAGGTGGGCGTCAGCGTGCGTGCCTTCGAGGGAAACGGCCGGGTGCAGGCTGTAGTGACCAATGGCGACATCCGTCTGCCTTGCGATCTGGTGATCATCGGCAAGGGGGTTCTGCCGGTGCGCGACTTTATTCCTATCGATAAAATCGACGTCGACCTGGGGGTGGTCGTCGATGAATTCATGCAGTCGAGCGAGCCGGGCATTTACGCCGCCGGTGACGTGGCCGAATCGGTGGATATTGCCCGTGGCTGTCGCTGGGTCAACGCCCTGTGGCCTGAGGCGGCGGCCCAGGGGCGTGTGGCTGGACTCAACATGGCCGGCCGGCCGGTGGCCTATCCCGGCAGCCTCAGCCGCAATGTGATGCGTATATTCGACCTGGATGTGCTTACCCTGGGTGTTCCCAATCCATTTGATGACGCGGGCTATCGGATCCTGCAAACCGGCGGCGCTAGTCATCGGACCTATCGGCGATTGGTTTTTAAGAATAATATACTTGTCGGCGCCATGCTGATTAACGATATAGAGCAGGGTGGGGTGCTACGCGCTTTGATCGAAAACCGTACGCCCATTCGCCTGGCAGACGAAAAATTAATGCAGCCGGGATTTAATTTTGGACAGCTGCTTTAACATGCAAAAAGGAGGAACAATGAAACAAGTTGTCGTCCATCCTGAGCGTTGCGTGGGCTGCATGCAATGTATGCTGGCTTGCGCAACGGCCCATTCGCGCAGCGGTACGCTGTTTGCCGCAACGCTGGAGACTCCGCAGCCCAAACCACGAATTCATGTGGGGGCCGGCCGGTTCAACGAGGGCTTCCCCAACCGCTGCCGTCACTGCGATCCGGCGCCCTGCCAGATGGCCTGTCTGGCTGGCGCCATTTATCGCCTCAGCAGCACCGGTACGGTCATGATCAATCCGGACCGTTGTATCAACTGCGCCTCCTGCGCCATGGCCTGTCCCTATGGGGTGATCCGTTTTCATGAAGATCCCTTTGGCCCCGCCGGACATCCCATTGCCGTCAAATGCGACAATTGCAGTGCACGGGTGACCAAGGGCCAGATTCCGGCCTGTGTGGAAGTTTGCAAGGCCGACGCCTTGACCTATGAAGAAATCGATGAAGCCATGCGCCGCAAAACCCGCGCGGTGGCTCGCAGCATGTCTGCCGATACGGAGCAGCCGGTTGTTCCCGCCGGCGTGGCCCTGCTCAAATCCATCAAACAATCAGAGCTGAAGCTCAACGATAGGATGAATGATCGCTGAAGCGATTCTTAAGGAGGATAAGATGTTTGATCCCAAAACCAAGTTGTCGATCACCCAGGATGGTGATCCGCTTTACGCCAAGGCCCGTAAGGACGGTATTGAAACCGTTTGGGAACGACACGACGCCCAGCAGCCCCAGTGCGGATTCTGCGAGATGGGACTTTCCTGTCGCATCTGTGTGATGGGACCGTGCCGGGTCGATCCCTTTGGCGAAGGCCCCCAGACCGGCGTCTGCGGTGCCGATGCTGACATTATCGTGGCCCGCAACCTTTGTCGCATGATCGCCGCCGGTGCGTCCGCTCACTCGGATCACGGTCGTGACCTGGTGGAAGTGCTGGCCGGCGTGGCGGACGGCAGCGCCATCGGCTATCAGATTCGCGACGAGGCCAAACTGAAACGCGTGGCCGAGGAATATGGGGTGACCACAGCGGGCAAGGAAACCCTGGCCATTGCCGGTGAACTGGCCGACGCCATGATGGAAGATTACGGGATGCGGCAAAAATCCGTCAAAATGGTTGCCCGGGCCCCCAAAAAGCGACGTGAAATCTGGGAAAAGGTTGGTATCACGCCGCGCGGCATTGACCGCGAAACCTCCGAAATGATGCATCGCACCCACATGGGCGTGGACAACAACTGGCAAACCCTTTTGCTTCAGGGCCTGCGCAATGCCCTGTCCGATGGCTGGGGCGGTTCCATGATTGCCACCGAAGTCTCCGACATTCTCTTTGGCGTGCCGACCCCCCATCCCACCACGGTCAACGCCGGCGTACTCAAAGCAGACCAGGTCAATATTGTGGTGCATGGCCACAATCCAGTGGTGTCGGAGATGGTTTCGGCGGCCTGCCAGTCCAAGGACCTGATCGATCTGGCCAAATCCAAAGGCGCCACCGGCATTAACCTGGTGGGGGTCTGTTGCACGGGCAACGAACTGCTCATGCGCCGGGGGATCGCCATGGCCGGCAACCATCTGATGAGCGAACTGATTCTGTCCACCGGTGTCGTGGAGATGATGATCGTGGACTACCAGTGCATCATGCCGTCGGTGGGCAAGGTGGCCGGCAGTTATCATACCCGGATGATCAGCACCAGCGACAAGGCGCAGTTCCCGCATATGCAGCACGAAGAATTTCATCCCCACAACGCACAGAAAAAGGCTGTTGACGTGGTGCGTGCGGCTATCGAGAATTTTCCCAACCGCAAGGGCAAGCCGTTTATTCCCGTCGAGCCCCAGGAGGCGGTGGGGGGCTTCTCGGTGGAAACCATCGTAGGCGCATTAGGTGGCACGCCTGACCCGCTGATCGAGGCCATCAAGGCCGGCAAGATCCGCGGGGCCGTCGGCGTCGTGGGCTGCAACAATCCCAAGATCAAACATGATTACGGCCACGTGACCCTGACCCGGCGATTGATTGAAAACGACATTCTGGTCGTGGACACGGGTTGCGTATCCGTGGCCAACGCCAAGGCCGGCTTCAAACTACCGGCGGCGGCCGAGATGGCCGGACCCGGTCTTAAAGAGATCTGCAATGCACTGGGCATTCCACCGGTCCTGCACATGGGCAGTTGTGTGGACAACGTGCGCATCCTGGTGCTGGTCTCGGCCCTGGCCGATGCTCTGGGCGTGGACATCAGTGATCTGCCCGTAGCCGGGTCGGCACCGGAATGGTACTCGGAAAAAGCAGTCACCATCGGTACCTATTTTGTGGCCTCGGGCGTGACCACCCACCTGGGCCCCATGCCCCCCATTACCGGCAGCCTGAACGTCGTGAACCTGCTTACCGACGGGCTCAAGGACGTGGTCGGCGCCACTTTTGCCGTGGAACCCGATCCGGAGAAGGCTGCCATATTTCTGCGAAAGACCATTGAGGCCAAGCGCAAGGCATTGGGACTGGATGCACGCAGCGTTGATTAATGCATTTCCTTAACGATTACGAGCATGAGCACGAAAAACGTCAATACCCGTCGTGCTCGTGCTTAAGCTATGCGGTGCTCGTAATCGTTATCGGAAAAGTCGACATGGCATAATTACAATTGCCGCCGCATTTGAAATCCCCTTTCTATTTTTTCTGAATGCGATTATGATGATTGCCAAATAAGTGGTGTGTTGTCTATTTTCAATCGATGCGATCCTTCAATTGACATTTGGATGTTGGTCGTTGGCATTTTTTTTCATTTTCAACGGTCACCAATCGCTTCCGACCCAAGCGGTTACCCGGTGGCTGGTATCTAAAAGGCTTGACACCGGTTTCTTTCCAGTGGTAAATATAATTAGTGCGCTCTAAATAATTTCAACCGATGGATCTATCCCCAAAATGAAAAAATCTGCTGTCTTGGGCGGGCTTATCGATCGATCGAATTGCGTTACCAGAAAGGATGTAACGCTGTAATCCTTCCAAAACCGATTATACGAGTGGTTAAAAATTCCATGGATTATGAATCCTTTTCCAAAAGCTGGGACGGACATGTCCTTGAACTGATTGATGTCAGCGCCAAAAAGGTGCATGCAATTGACAAAAAACATAAACAAATCGTTGAGGGCGCATGCAAGGTCTTTTTCCAGAAGGGCTATCATCCCACATCGATCCGTGAAATATCCGAAGCGGCCGGCATGTCCATGGGGCAGTTGTACCACTACATCTCGTCCAAAGATGATGTTTTGTTTCTGATGCACCGGCACATGCAAACCACCTGGTACAAGTACCTGACGGAAAACCTGCATGAAGATCCCGATGATCCGGTACAAACCCTGACTGATGCCCTGCGTCTGACCACCGATTTTCATACCACCAATAAAAAACTGATCCAATTCGTCTATTCCGAGTCCAAATACCTGAGCAAGCAGCACCTCAAGGTGGTTTTGCAGATGGACGATAAAAACGTGGTGCAGTTTTGGCGGGATTTGCTCATTGCCGTTCAACGCAAAACCGGCCTCGACATCGATATCAACGCCTGCGCCAATATTCTCGTGTTTACAAATGTGTTTATGCCCTTGCGGGGATGGAATCTGAAAGACCGCCCGGCAAATGAATACAAAAAACAACTACTTCAATTCGTATTAAGGGGCATTGGTATACCGGCGCCTTCGTGAATTGATCCATTTTAAGTGATTCATCAATTTTAAAGTGTTTGATCTAAAAAACAAGAAAACATCAGACCATGTTTCACCGCTCGTTTGTCCAGACGTGCCCTGACGGTTTTGCAGCCAAGCGAGGCCAACGCCCGTGTGGCTGCAAAACCGTCTCTTTATCTGTTCCCTTATAGATAGTGCCTGTCCAGAAATAGGCAAATTTGGTCGAGATCAAGGCGCCCGAAAAATTTTACCACAGGTATATGGTTGATATTCCGAGGATAAAATTTTTCGCGCAACGCCGATATCGGGCAAATTGGTCATTTCTGGATGGGCACTAGATAACTGATCATGGATATAAATGCACCCTGGGGATCGCCAATAACGCAAAACCGGCCGACTTCGGGGATCTCCTGAGGCGGCAGCAGGACCTTACCGCCCAGCGCAACCGCTTTTTCCGCAGCGTCATCCACGTCATCCACGGTGACATACACCCCCCAGGCCGGGGGCATCGGTCCCGCTTCCACAGGCGTCGGCATGATGCCTGCCACCTCCTCACCGCCTGCCTTGACCAGTGTGTAGGTCATGTCGTCCATCGGCGCATCCTCATAAGTCCAGCCGAAAAGCTGTCCGTAAAAGGATTTGGCGGCCTTTGATTCACGGATCATTTTGACGATCAGTCCGGATAGATTGTCCCGCCGAAAGGCATCGAAGGTCTCGCCTGTCGGATCAACGGACCGGATCCGATCCACGCGAAAATCCCGATAATCCTGGCGAAGCCGGCAGAAGGCCAACAGGTGCCAGTGTTGCGCGTAAAAGCAGAGCCCCAATGGCTCGACGGCGCGGCGTGTGGTTTCTGCCTTGTAACCGGATGTATAGTCGATACGAATGACCTGATTGCGGCCCAGGATACCCTGAATATCCGGCAGCAGGTCGTGGGGGAACCCATCGGGTTGGCGGGGGGCGTGCTGCAGTACCTGGATGTGGGTCGAGAGGGTATTGAGACGCTCTTTTTCCGGCTCGTTCATGACAGCCTTGATTTTATCCAGCGCACAGGCATAGTGTCTGTTGGTTGCCAGATCGCTGAATTTCTCGACAAGCTTGCCGCCCAGCAGAAGGGCTCGCGCCTCCTTGTTGGTGAACATGACCGGGGGCAGGTGGTATCCCGGGGCCAGAAAATATCCCAGGCCGGGCTCGGATCCGATGGGCACCCCGGCATCCTCCAGGGCGCGGATGTCCCGGTAGACCGTGCGCAGGCAGATCCCGTAGCGCTCGGCGATTTCCTTTCCGGTAAGGATGCGCTTGGTCTGTAATTGCAGCAAAATGGCGGTCAGCCGGTCGATGCGGTTCATCTGGCAAGCCCCTGGTGGCGAAGATATTTCTATCGTGTGTTGATATAACCTAGTAACGCTTCAGGAGACAATAGATCAACGTGAAAACCTTTTCCCCACCCCTGGGTGACCGGCAAAATCGTTCCGGATTGGTGACCATCCAGACCGACTGTACGCCGGAGACAATCCAAACGCTTGATTTTGACACCTACTTTGGCCTCAACGCACGACCCAAATCCATCTTTGCCCGGCGCGAGACTTTGGAAGCCCGCGCCGCCGCGGCAGACACGTCGGTTGTTCTGGCCGTCACCGAAGACGGACAAATCGCCGGTTTCGGGGTGTTTGCGCCTCCGGATGCGGATGATCGCTGGTCGGAAATGAAATCGGGAGTGATCATGGAAGTCGAGGTGGTGGAAGTGCACCACCGGTTTCGGGGATGCGGTATCGCGGGCGAGATCGTCCGCCGGATGCTGATGCACCCCCTTATCGAGAGCATGATCGTCTTCATGGTCGGATACGCGTGGACCTGGGACCTCGAGGGATCCGGTTTGAGTGCCGAGAACTATCGCCGTCTGCTCTTGCGGCTTTTCAGTGGCGCCGGGTTCAGTGAATTCAAAACCAACGAACCCAACATTTGCCTGAGGCCCGAAAACCTTTTTATGGCACGCATCGGCAACCACATCTCCGATGACATGCGTGAGGCGTTCAAATACCTGAGGTTCGGTATCCCCCTGAAAAACGGGTGATTCGAAGTGCGTCTACAGGGAAAACAAGCAAAGAATCAGGGCACGATCCATGAGGCGCCCAAACGGCCGTTGTCCCATTGAAACCGTGCCCGAACGTTTCCCGACGGGCGCAATTGCAGCCAGTCGATATAGTCCACCTGGCCGACGATGGCCGCAAAATGATCGCGTCCGGCATTGCTGGTCATCAGCTTGGGCAGGTCTTTGAGCAAACGCTGCGATATGCCTGAGGACGGCCGGGACAGCGGGGTGCCCGGCGCTTTTTCGGTGCAAAAGCTGAGCCGGGTGAATCCTCTGACCTTCGACCACCAGTGATCGGCGATGGCATCGGTTGCATGCACCGATGCCGTCCCATGAATTCTCACCTGGATCATCTTGCGGGGATGATAAAAAAGCCAGCCGGCACATCCGGTTTGTTCAATCTCACTGATTTTTGTGGAGCGGTCATCTGTGTAGCAGACCAATATACGCTCACTTTGATCGACATGACGCAAAATCACGGTGCGCAGGCCGCACCCATTGGATTTTCCGGTGGCCAGCACCGCTTGGTGAAACGGGTCGGTGGAACGGGTGACGCCCTTTTTGAGCATTGTCCAGGTTGATACAATTACATGGTCCAGTGTATCTTTACTGCTCATGATTGTAGCGCTTTTGTTTTCCCGTCTTTCAAATTCACCAATCCTTCTTCGCAAATTCGAAAATAAGGGATGGCCGCACCGGTCAAGGTGACGATGGTCAGCAGCGGGTCAGGGAAGGACACGCCGATATCTTTGGCCCCTTGTTTAATGATGTCGATCTTTTCATCTAATTGTTCAATGGACAGATCGGTCATCAATCCGAAGATGGGCAGGGGCAGTTCTGCCATGACCTCGCCATCCCGACAGACAACCGCACCACCGTTTAGATCACGGATGCGGTTGACACACAAGGCCATATCATTTTCATCTGCTCCCACAACGATGATGCAGGTCGTGTCCCAGGCCGCGCTGGAGGCAATGGCACCGGCGTGCATGCCGAACCCTTTGATCAGGCCGGTAAAGGTCTTCCCGGGAAATTTTGTCCGGTCCATGGCTGCCACCTTGATCAGGTCATTGTCGGTATCCAGTTTGATTTGTCTGTCTGAAACCGGAAGGTTCATTGTGACTTCGCGGGTCACCAGATCGGTGACCATTTCAATGACCCGTACACTGGCGGTTTGGCCTGTTCCGGTATAGGCAATGGAAAAATCCGATGCAAGGGCGGGTTTGTCGAGGTGGATGCTGTTCAGACTGGCCGAGGCAAAGACGTGGCGGCGGGGTGAGACATCCAGCTGCCCGTCCTGGGCAATAACGCGGCCATTGCTGACCACACAGCGGGCATCGATAGTCGTGGGATCGGGAATCAAAACCATGTCCGCCAATTTGCCCGGGGCGATGCCCCCGATGCGATCGTCCAGGCCGAAATGCTCGGCCACGTTCAAGGTGGCCATCTGGATGGCCACCACCGGATCAAAACCGCAGTCAATGGCTTTCTGAACCAGATACTCCATGTATCCCATTTCCATCAGATCCTTTGGTGTGATGCCGTCCGTCGTGAGAATCAGCCGCCGCGTATCGATGTTCATATCCTTGATTGCCGCGATCTGGGCCAGGTCGCGGCGGATGCTGCCCTCGCGGATCATCACGTAGATGCCCAGTCGCAAGCGCTCCAGCACTTCTTCGGCCTTGATCGGCTCATGGCAGGAGGAGATTTCGCAGCCGGCATAGGCCTGGAGCTTGCTGCCCCGGGCCCCGGCCGAATGCCCTTCAAGCACCTTGCCATGGGCCAGGGTTTTCTCGAAAATCGGCAGGTATATGTCCGGGTTCTGGATTACCGACTGCCAGTAAGACTCACCCAGGCCGATGATGTCGTCCTGACCGAGCAATGTCTCAAGATCGTCCGTGTCAATGCCGTTGGCTGCCTGGCTGACGGAGACCATGGGCGGGGCCGTGCCGAAGAACTTGATCGGCTGATTTTTGAACGATGCCATGAAGTCCAGCACCCCGGCCACCCCGGCCACCGGATAGACCTCGAGGGTTTCGGTAATGATGGTGGTGGTGCCTCCACGGGCCGCGTATTTTAGAAACGCATCGGCGGTAAACAGCCAGGCCAGGTGGGTGTGTCCGTCGATCAATCCGGGAATGAGCGTCGCGCCCTGGGCATCGATGACCTGGGTCGTCTCGCCAATGGCATGACCGACATCCTGGCCCATGCAGGCGATGTGCGCGTTGCAGGTGCACACCGATTGATTATCGAGAATTTCTCCGGTGTAGACATTGACCAGCCGGGCATTGACGATGGCCAGATCGGCAGGGGCGCGGCCCAGGGCCACATCGATGCGTCTTTTCTTCTCGTTCATGGCAGTCTCCTCAATTTATTTCATCTCCGATGCTAATCCAGATTGACAAATTTATCCAAAAACGCCCACATTTTTGGACTAATCGGTGGCAAGGACTCGCCACGAATCAGCTTCAGCGCCAGCTCGACGGCCTGGCGGGTGCACGCCTCGATGTGCAGGCGTCCGAAATCCGGATCGGATTGTGCGGGACTGCCGATGTAGCCCATCTCGGCGCCCATCTGTTTGAAGGTCGTATGGCCGGCCTGCATGCCTTTGCGGACGTCGATGCGCACCGGCTCGAGCGGGGCGGCATCGGGTTTGAACAGCACCGGCCGGCGATAGCGAATATAGGCGGCTTCCTTGGCGTCGGCGTGAATTTCAAAACGCATGTCCAGCCCCATGGCTCGGCCGTGGGTGGCGACCTCGTTTTCCAGCCCGGCATAAACCGACCGGCTCATGGTTTCGGCAATGTGCACCGTATGCTCGGCCTTGACTTCCTCGATCGCCCATAAAATTGCTTTCATGTGGATCGGGTCCAGATGGTGGTTGCAGAAAAGCAGATATTTGAATCCTTGTCCCACCCAGGCCAGGCAGATGTCGACCACCACATTTTTCAACGTAGAGCCCCGCAGTGAAATGGTGCCGGGAAAATCCGCAGTGATATTCGCGCAGCCCAAAGGCGTGGCTGGGCAAAGCACAATGGCATGCTCGGATGCCTTGTGTGCAAGCTGCATGGCCGCCTGCTCGGCGATATCGGCTGCGGCCATGACGTCGGTGCCGATGGGCAGGTGCGGGCCGTGCTCTTCCAAGGGGCTGATGGGAATCAGGATTAAGGTGCGTTCACGGTCGAGCTGGTCCAGTTCCATCCAGGTCATCTCGTCCAGCTTGTGTATCAATGGGTTTCCTCCGTTTCTTTCAACGCCCCTTCGCCGAACAAAAACCGTTCGATCCAGGCCAGTCCCAGCATGAGCAATTCCCGATCGTTGCTTTTTGCCGCTTCCAACTGCTCTGGCGCCACATCATAACGGGACAGGAAACTGCTTTCGAAAACGAAGCGACGGAAGGTATCCATGTTGTAGCTGGCCATGAAAGCCATCTTCATGGGCGGGCTGTCGATACCCTGCGGACCGAACGGGTTGGTCTGAAATCGTGCCGCGATGCGCGCCCACAGGCTGTTGGGTGCATGGTAATCGGTCATCTTTTGGTCAGCCATCCAGTCTTGTGCCGACCAGGTGCGATCCTCCTGGTGACCTTTACAATGGCTGTGGCGCATGACATAGTGCTGCACGCGTACACTGCCGTCTTCATCCCCGATCATGGCCGGCTCCAGGGGATAGGCCCGGCAGGAATAGGGCCGGTCCGCATAGATCGTACACCCTTTTTCCGTCAGGAAGGTGCAAGGCTTGCCCGGCTGGTCGCTCATTTTCAGCATCACGTTGGGAAAGGTGGGCATGTCGCGGATGGCCGTGGTGGTATGCGTGACCAAAAATTCTTCGGATGTCATGCCCAGGTGCGCTTTCATGCGCACAATGTCGTAAGGATAAAGATACATATCGGCATCATGGCAGCAGCGGGTAAAACAGCTTACCTTGCTGTGACAGGCGAATTGAAAAGTGCCGTTGCCCAGCAGGAAGCGGTTGCCGGTATTGCTGATGGGGGATTGAGGGGTTGTCATAGCGCTTTTCCAACGGTATAGGGTTTATACAATGTTTATCCCAAAATAGGTAAATTGATCATTTACCAATGGACTCCACTAATCGTCAACGGCTGGTTGTGTACTATACATTTTCATTTCACGCCATTTTTTTGTATCACCCGTAATAAATTCATAGATTACAGTAGGAATCAGTGCAGCGGTAAATGGGAACTCAACAAAGCTGAAGCGTTATTGATTACAGCTAGGAAGAAAGGAGATAAAGCAAAATGCCATGGATAGATAAAGAATTGTGTACGGGATGTCAAACATGCATAGATCAATGTTCGGTTGGGGCAATTTCCATGGAAGAAAACATTGCCATCATCAATGATGACGAGTGCATAAGATGTGCGGTGTGTCACGATGTCTGCCAGGAAAATGCGGTTCGTCATGACGGAGAACGAATCCCTGAAGAAGTGCAAGCAAATATTGATTGGGCCGAAAAATTGCTGACGCATGAATATTATGCAAATGATAAGAAAAAACAAAGACAGCTTATCGACCGTTTGCAACGTTTTTTTACTAAAGATAAAAAGGTGGCTGAAAAAACCATTGAGCAACTTGTGATTCTACAAAATGGAAAATACGCAGACTGAGGCAAGACAGGGAATTGAAGATCCGTCAGCACTTACTTACCCTCGTTCCCACCCTCTGCGTGGGAATGAGGGGTAAGTGGGCGAAGTTAGAACCAAGCCCGAAGATGGATTTGAGATTCAATTTCGCCTGAATCCCAAAAAAAGCGTGAAGCTGAGAATCCTTGGCCAAAAGAGACTTATTGCTGGTCCCTTCTATCACCCCAAGCAGGGCGCAAGATGAGCCACTCAACCCCAGGGTTGCAACCTGGGAGTAAACCCAAGCTCAATATGATAGGCCCGGCGTCTTGTGAAGATATGTATCATCCGTCAACTGCTTTAGCATATAATCAGCAACATCGGCACGGGAGATTTTGAGTTTTTTCGTATTGTCGGTACCAAGAAATCCGTAACAATATTGGCCGTTTCGCTTCCCCTCTGTAAAGGCTCCTGAGCGGACGATTGTCCAGTCCAGATGGCTTTGCTTGATGTGGCTCTCCTGCCTTACATGGTCGGCATACACTTTACGTAAGAGACCGTTAAACATAATATACTTCCAAAAAAAGCTTAAATTATCCTAACTATCACCTACCCCAAGGGTCGATAGACAAATAAAACGTCGGACACCTGTCTTTTCCATCGCACGGACAATATTTTTCGTTCCCTCAGAGCGAATCCTGCTTTTAAGAAGGCCTGCACCAAGTACCTCACGGGGAGGGGCATCGACTATTCAGTGAGCCCGGTGTGCCTGCGGCAAAACTCTTTGATCTCCCCCGGGAGCAGATTAGTGAGCGGTATGAACTTTTGCGGTATGGTCAGGGAGGAGCAACTACGAGCCTAATATGTGGTACTGTGCGGTTTGACCACCCAGCCGCCCACCAGCTTGTCCGGCTTTTGCCGAAGTTAATCTGCATTGAGGCGTGGCAGTCGCCTCAGATGGAATGGATTCAAAACACCTTACGTTTGATGGCTACCGAAGCCAGGGCAATGCGGCCCGGCGGTGAGACGATCATCACCCGCCTGGCTGACATTTTGGTGATCCAAGCCATTCGCTCTTGGTTGGCAGAAGACCCCTTGGCTCAGACGGGCTGGCTCGGTGCTCTGCAAGATAAGCAGGTTGGTTACGCTTAAGCGCTTTATTGGTATTTCACCAGGAGCGGCCCGGCAAAATGGTCGCATGGTGATATCTATCGGGAATCCGGAACGGCCCAAACCAACCATCTGAAATCAAATTGAAAAGGTTATAAGCGTAGGTCTATTTGGGGGCACTATCTATACTATTGTATCTGCCCGATGGATGAAATCGATCGGGTGATTCTTCCGCGTTTTCAGGCCGTCACTTTTTCAACCAATGATAGGGCTGATTCAAACACGGTTTTATTGAAACGCAATTCCAGTGCGGCCTTGAGCATTTCTAAAGAGATGATCCGCTCGTCTTTGGCCACGAGCGCCAGGCTGGCCAGGGCCCAGTCCTGGGATTTGATTTTTTGGGCCTTGAAGTCGATCTCCTTTACCGTGGCACCGGTTTCGGGCAGCTCGACCCCGGTCGCCTTGAGGATCAGCGTATCCTTGCCCAGTTTGGCCAGCAGTTTCTTGCGCCGGCCAACGCCCTCGTTGGCCAGGGCCACCACCACCGACGGCCGGTCGATGCCGGTGTAGTCCACCGGATCAGCGGACAGCACCATCTCGCTGACGCTATGGCCCCGCAATACGGTGATGGGATAGTCATTTTTTAGGGTGGCATGCATGCCGCCGGTCATGCCGGCCAGGCAGAAGATTTCTCCGGACGTGACGATGCGCTGGCCCGCGCTGCCTAATATGAGAACTTCCTGGCGGCCGCTGACCGGTGGTGTAAAACGGGTCTCGACCCTGGCCGGGCCGGCAGGTGTGGCCATCTGGCCGGTGATTTCGCGGTAGCCGCGGCTGTACTCCGGACGCTGGTTGGCCTCGACCGGCCCCAGGAAGGGGGGCAGCCCTTCCAGGCCGGCGGCGATCATCTTGGGCGTCAGCTTGTTGCGCTTGGTATAGCGCCCCGGACACAGGCCCCACATGTCGATCACGGAAAAACCCTCGAAAGCGATGGCATCTGCCATATTGTCCACCAGATCCGAGGCATAGGAAGAGGTGCGGGTCACATAGGGGGCGCCGGCCGCGGCCGCCACCTGACAGATGTCCACGGGTTTTTCCAGGCGGTTGAGAAAGCCGGACCCCACTACCGCCTCCTGAGGCGTGGTCGACGAGCACTGCCCGCCGGTCATGCCGTAGTTGAAGTTGTTGAGCACCAGAAGGGTCAGGTCGATGTTGCGGCGGCAGGTGGATAGCACATGGGCACCGCCGATGCCCAGTCCGCCGTCACCCATGGTCACGACCACGGTCAGATCGGGCCGGGCCATTTTCAGGCCCGTGGCATAGGTCAGGGCCCGGCCGTGCAGGCCATGAAAGGCGTGGGTGTTGAAAAACGTATCGAAAAGCCCCGAGCATCCGATGTCGCTGACGATCACCACCTGGTTGCCGGCAAGGCCCAGTTTGTCCAGGGCCTTGTCCAGGGCGCCGACGACGCGTTCATGGCTGCAGCCCGGACAGAACACTAGGGGGCGGCTGGCATTGATCAGACTGTTCATTTAGATCACCTCTCTGATCTGTTCCGGTTTTATTAGATTGCCGTTCATCTGGCCGAAAAAGTCGATGGTCTTGCCGGGCAGCAGGCGGTGGATTTCTCGCACGTACTGGCCGGTGTTCATCTCCACGACCACAACGCGTTTGCAGGGCGCGGCCGTCTCCTTGATCAGCCGTTCGGGCACCGGCCACAGGGTTTTGGGCGTCAACAGAGAAATCGGCTTGCCCGCGGCCCGGCACCTGGCCACGGCCACCCGTGCGGCCCGGGCCGTCACGCCGTAGGCCACCAGAAGGGTGTCGGCCGCCGGATCGATATCCTGGTCGAAAAAGGTGAATTCGTCCACATGGGCAGTCAGCTTCTTCTCTAGGCGCGTCTGGAAAGCGTTGATCTCATCGGGATCCACGGTGATGTAGCCGTTGACGCCGTGAGTGGAACTGGTCTGGCGCACCAGGGTCTGATCTCCGATGGGCAGAAAATCCGGGGCCGTATCATCGCTGTGGGTGGCAAAGGGCAGAAACGGTTTGGATCGGTCGGCCGCCTTGCGGGTGACGATCTCAGGCAGCTTGACAGCTTCCAGGTCCACGCTCTCACGGGTCATGGCGATCTCCTTGTTTGAGGCCACGAAAACCGGGCAGCGAAACGTTTCGGCCAGGTTGAAGGCATGGGCGGTCAGCCGGTAGCAGTCGGCCGTGTCCACCGGCGCCAGCACGATCACCGGCAGGCCCGAGCTGGATCCCCAGCGCATGAATTGTACATCGCCGTCAGCGCCCTTGGTGGCCGATCCTGTGGACGGGCCCAGGCGCTGGACGTTGACGATCACCAGTGGAATCTCGCTGCCGATGGCAAAGGAGATCTGCTCACTGTACAGGCTGATCCCCGGTCCCGAGGTAGCGGTGAGCACCTTGTGGCCCGCCATGGACGCGCCCAGGCAATAGCCGATGGACGCGATCTCGTCTTCGCCCTGCAGGCAGACGCCGCCTGCCGGGGGCAGGTACTTGAGCATGGCGTTGTAGATGGTGGTGGCCGGTGTGATCGGATAACCGGCGAAAAACCGGCATCCTGCGGCCATGGCGCCCAGCGCAACCGCTTCGTTGCCTTCTATGAAACAAAGACTCATGATGTTTCCTTTTCGTTCATGGGATTACTGCACAGTTGACACGCTTCTTCTGGCTTACAAAATGTGTCGAGCGCCGTCAACAGCGCAGACGCCAATGACGGTGCGTCCCCTATGATTCCCAGATCGGCAAAACATTGACATTTTAAAGCCTTTTCCAGTAGAATAGATCAATTGTGACAAGCGCACCACTATTGATTACCTGAATCTATATTTACCTATTATATGCGTGTGTGATTCAACAGGATTTGGACCCACTCGAAAAGCTGAACCGACTTTTACCCCTGCACGTTGAACTGATTTGCAGTCGAAATGCAATCCTTCGCATTAATAACATAACCAAAAGTAATTGATGGGGGCATCATGAGAAAGACCGTGATTGCAGCCGTCCTTGTCGGTATCGGAATTGTCATCGCCTTTCCGCTTTTCAGCATGACCTATTACACCATGGTGAGAACCTCAACTCCTGATTTTTGTGCGTCCTGCCATGAAATCAAGCCGGCAGTGGTGGCCTGGCGATCTTCAACCCATGTGAACAATCCTCAAGGGTTTGTGGCCGATTGCATGGATTGTCACCTGCCCGCACCTCACAAAACATTCGACTTCTTTTTTGCCAAGACCTTCCACGGCGCCAAGGATGTGCTCAAACATTTCACCATCGACGAATACGATCGCCAGAAAAACCGCGAAGCGGCCTACGCCTCCTTTGATAATGCCCAGTGCCAGAAATGCCATCGCAACCTGCTCGCCATGCCGGACAAACGCGGCGCTATGCTGGCCCATAAAACAGTCCTTTACCCGCGTCCGGGGTATGAAAAAAAATGTGTAGACTGTCACTATGACCTGGTTCACAACGATCAGGTGACCGTCATGTACAAGCAGTACCGGGAGGTGCCGTATCAGGCCAAGGGGCTGAGAAAGCTATGAATGCCAATCTGAAAGACCTATTTGCATAATCGTTCATCAGATCTTTCAATCGAAAGGAGGATCACCATGAGGCGACGCAAGTTGTCTGTTTTGGCAGGCACCATGATAGTCCTGTTGGTGCTGGCCGGTACATCATTACCCGCCCTGGCACAGCCCAATTACGCCAAGGCCAAGGAGTTTCGCATCGAGCGCAGCATGGCGCCCGAGGCCGTGGCCTGCATCGAGTGCCACAAGCAGACCAATCCCGGCCTGTTCGGCGACTGGGCCAACAGCCGCCATGCCAACGCCAACATCTCCTGTCTGGACTGCCACCTGGCCCAGCCCGGTGATCAGGACGTGGCCAAAGATCACGAAAAGTACTACGGCCGCAGCGACCTTCCCTATGGGGAGCAGAAATACAAGGTGCCCATCGCCACCGTGGTCACCCCCAAGGACTGCTCCCGCTGCCACCCGGACGAGGTGACCCAGTACAGCAAGAGCAAGCATGCCAACACAATCGAGATCATTTGGAAGCTCGACCCCTGGCTGAACAAGGGCATGAACTCGGACAACGAACGCAAAACCGGCTGTTACCACTGCCACGGTACCGTGCTGGCCATCGATGACAAAGGCAAGCTGGACCCTACCACCTGGCCCAATGTGGGCGTGGGGCGGCTGAACATGGACGGCAGTAAGGGCTCCTGTACCAGCTGTCACAGCCGGCACCGATTTGCGGTGTCCGAGGCACGCCGGCCCGAGGCCTGCGATTCCTGCCACCTGGGCCCGGATCATCCCCAGATCGAGATCTACGAAGAGTCCAAACACGGCACCATCTACAACGCCTTCGGGGATGAATTCAATTTCAAGGCCGCCGCCGGAACGTGGTCGCCGGGCACCGACTACCGGGCGCCCACCTGCGCCGCCTGCCACATGAGCGGCAGCGGCAAGGTCATGGGCACCCACGATGTTACCGAACGCATTTCCTGGGAAACCCAGGCACCGCTGACCGTTCGCCCGGCCGACTTCAAACCCTTTCCCGCCGACAACGACTGGCAGGTGGAACGCGACAAAATGAAAAACGTCTGCCGCGCCTGCCATGGGGATTCGTGGATCGATGACTTCTACCAGGGATTCGACAAGGCCGTGGAAGAATACAACAATGTCTACTTCAAGCCGGCCAAGGCCATGCTGGACGACCTGTACGCCAAGAACCTGCTGGACAAGACCAAGTTCTTCGATGAGCACCTGGAGCTTCAGTTCTACGAGCTGTGGCACCACGAGGGACGCCGGGCGCGTATGGGCGTCATGATGATGGCCCCGGACTACGCCTGGTGGCACGGCTTTTATGAATGCAAGGCCCGCTTCAACGAATTCATGGAAGAGGCGGACCACCTGATCGCCACGGGCAAAAAGGCCTATGTCTATCCCAAGTATCCCAACGCGACCGGGGATACACAAAAACCAGAAAAGATATTCGGTAAAAAATAAAAAAAAGAAAAACAAGAAAAAACAAACTGCGGGTCATCGGCCTTTACTGTTAGCCTAAGGAAACGCCGATGACCCGTAGTTGTTCAAAGCAGGCCGACTCTATTTGGGGGTATACGCTATGCCTCTTCCGACATTATCACTGGCGAAGATATTTTTTTATTCTGTGACGCAAGGTATTGCGGCTGATGCCGAGCAACCTGGCGGCCTTGACCTGGTTGTTGTCGCATTCCTCCAGGGCACTGACAATAATTGTCTCTTCCACGATTTCGATGATGTTGGCGTGAATCCCCCCCTCTTTGGAAAGCTTCAGGATCTCCGGCAGAACTGACTGCATGGTGTCTTTAAGATGTTTGACTAAACGCTCACGATCGGTGGCTTCGATTAGATCGGGCTCGTGGTTGTCCAGTAAATCGATATGCTCCTGGGTAATCACATCACCAGCGCAGAGAATCACGGCCCGCCGGACACAATTTTCAAGCTCGCGCACATTTCCCGGCCAGGCATAGGACCGAAACCGCTGCATGACATCCTCAGCCACATGGCGAATGGGTTTGGCATATTCCCTGCTGAATCGTGCCACGAAGCAGTCCACCAGTTCCGGGATGTCCTCGATCCGTTTCCTCAGGGGCGGCAGTTGGATCGTGATTACCTTCAGGCGCCAGTATAGATCCTCGCGGAACCGGCCGTTTTGCACTTCCAGGGCAAGATCCTTGTTGGTGGCGGCGATTATACGGGCATCGGCCTTGAGCGTCTCCTTCCCGCCGACCCGCTCGAATTCTCCCTCTTGCAGTACCCGCAGCAGTTTGGCCTGCAGGGCCATGGACATATCGCCGATTTCATCCAGAAAACAGGTGCCGCCATGGCAGCGCTCGATCTTGCCGAGTTTGGTCTGCTGCGCCCCGGTAAAGGCCCCGGGTTCGTAACCAAACAACTCGCTCTCGAACAATTGTTCGGGAATGGCGGCACAGTTGATGGCCATGAATGGGGCCTCGTTGCGTCGGCTATGGTGATAGATGGCCCGAGCGACCAGTTCCTTGCCCGTGCCGCTTTCCCCGCCGATCAAAACGGAAACATCCTTTTCGGCGATCTGGCCGATGATTTTATAGACCGCCTGCATGGTTTTGCTGCGACCGACAATTTTCAGTGACCCCTCGGGTGATCTGGCCCCATGCGGGGTCACCGGGTCAGGCAGATACACGACCTCTTTCATCTGACGATTGAGCACCAGTGCCTCGGCCGCGATACGGCTCAACGCTTCCCGCTGAAACGGTTTGTTCAAGTAATCATAGGCACCCCGTTTCATGGCTTCGATGGCGGTATCGGTATTGCCATAGGCGGTCATGATCACCACCGGTGTTTTCACCTGGGCGGTTTTGATCGCCTTCAATGTGTCCAGACCATTGATTCCCGGCATTTTATAGTCCAGCAGAATCAGGTCGAAGGATTCATCGGCAATGATTTCAAGGGCGGCCTCACCGGTAAGGCAGGTGGTTACCGCATACCCTTTTCGTTTGAAAAAGCGATTGAGGAAGTGATTCAGGCCGTCGTCGTCGTCAATGAGTAGTATTTTTTCCATAGGTTTCCGGCTCTGGGGATGGAATTGGCAAAAACAGTGAAAAAACGGTGCCGCCTGCCTGCCGGCGACGAACCTGGATTTCCCCGCCGTGGCGGTTGATGGTGTTGAGAACCATGGGCAGCCCCAGTCCCGTACCCGCCGCTTTGGTGGTGAAGAACGGATCGAAGATCAGATCGCTGTGTTCAGCGGCAATGCCCTGGCCCGTATCGGTAATATCGATGCGGATGCACGGGCCGATGGGGATGTCGGTATCCCCTTCGCCCCGTGTTGCCGATACCGTGATCTGGCCATGCACCGGCATCGCCTCCAGGGAATTGATCAGAAGATTGATCAGGGCTTCTTCGATCAGCTTCTTGTCGGCGTTGATGCGGGGCAGATCGTTTTGGATGTCCATGGCGATGGTGCACTCCTGCTTGTTGGCCAGCGGTTTGATGATCGATACCACATCGGTGACCAGGCGGTCGACATTCAACAGCGAAAAAAACAGATCCTTGGGTTTGGTAAATTCGAGCAGACGGTTGATTGCCGCCTCGATGCGCGCAATCTGCCCCATGGCAACGGTGAAATCTTCGGTGTATTCCGGAGAAATTTCGATTTCGTCCTCGACCGATTCCAAAAAAAGCTTGAGAGAGGTGAGTGGGGTGCGGATTTCGTGGGCCACGGCAGCGCCTAATCGCCCGAGCGCGGCAAATTTTTCCGAACGCTCGGCGATCAGCTGGAACTGTTTGAGGGTATGGTCGGTTTTTTTTAATTCGGCTTCCTTGAGATTGAATTGATGTTCCAAACGATGTTGGCGCTCCTGGATTTTGAGGGCCATATCCGCAAACGCCCGGCACAGGATGCCGATTTCGTCCTGGCGGCTTGCACGGTCCTCATGCGTAAAAGGGATTACGGCACCCGGCGTTGCCAGGGCTTGGGCCGAACGGCTGAGCAGGCGGATGGGGCGCACCACGTGATAGGAAATGACCCAGGTCAGCACCAGGGCACTGCTGGCGGCCAGCAGCAGGGTCAGGTAAACCAGGTTTTTGAGCTTCTGTACACTCTGAAAGGCTTCCTCGCGGTCCTGTTCCACCACGATGGTCCAGTCGGTGCCCCCCACTTTGCGTGAGGTTCCCAGCACTTCGATGTTGCGGTAGTCCAGATAGGTTTCGGTGCGGTCACGACTGCCGAAGATATTTTTAAAACTGGCGGATTGGGAAATGTTTTCGGACAGGATGCGATGCGGCTCCTTGTGGACCAGGAACCGGCCATCCTTGTCCACCAGATAGCATTCACCGGTGTTGCCCAGGGCGACACGCAAGATGGTGTTGATGATGCTGTTGGTGCTTACCGTCCCCACCACGGTTCCGATCCGTCGCGCTTCATCGCGAACTGGGGCGGCGATATGAAAAATGGACTCCTGCGCCTGGGCCAGGTAGGTGATTTTCGACAGGAAGAGTGCGTCCTGCGCGTCCAGATGCATCCGGCTGAAATCGACCGTTGAATGGATTCCGGACGTGCTCACGACCACCGCGTTGTCAGCCGAAACGACCGTCATGTGCTTGTACACCCCATAGTGTTTGCGGATGATGTCCAGGTAAGGGGCGATAACCGACGGGTCCATGGTTCTGAGAATCGAGGTGCCGGCAATCACCCGCAGGTCCTGTTTGCGTTCCTCCAGCCAGCGCTCCAGGATCGCGGACTTGTCGGCCGCCACACTTTCCAGCTGGCGCAGGACCAGGCTCTTGATCAGCGTTTCGGTGGATTCGATGGAAAAGGCGCCGATAACGATCAGCGGGCCGATGGCCAGGGTGAGAAACAGCAGCACCAATTTGGCTTTCAGCGTGAAGATGGTTTTGATGAATCTCAAGTCCCCGGGCCTCCTGTGGATGCGGACCGATGCCCTGGATTAAGGTCGCCGGATATCAGGTTAACGTTGACAGGCCAGGACCTTATCATGCTTGATGCAAAAATGAAAAGTGTCAGGGACTCAAGATTGATTTCAAGCCGATGCGGTTTCGGAAACCTGGGGATGTCCGGTTCGATCATCCGTCAAACCCGATAGCAAATCATCTGCTGCGTTTGGATATCGGATTGCAGGATCAGTTCGCCATCATCCAGGTGAATGACTTTGACCACAGGATCGAATCGCACTGCTTCGGGATCGATTCGGGACAGGGCATTGGGCTGTTGGGCAATCCATTCGGGATGGAACGTGACATCGCTTCGCTCAGGATAAACAGCCGCGTAAAAAATATTGGCCTCGGTCAGGTCATGAAAAAAGTGGGTGCCGAAGGAAAGGTCCGGAATCAGGCTGCCAGCCCGGTAGCTGATCTCGACCAGGGCGGTGATGTGATTGATTTCGGAAAACGTCACCGGAACGCCCATGGCGGGCGTCTGGGTCCCCCATCGGCCCGGCCCCATGAGCATGGTGGCCCGTGTCCGCCGGTCGGCCACCTTGCGGTTGAGTTTTCCGATCAACCGGGCCACGCTGTATTTATCGGATAGGGAAAGGTTTGCATACGGGGACGGATCGACCCAGATGATCGTGCCGACGGGCAGCGATACATTGCCTCCCATGAAATTTCCCTCGGTTTGGATGAAAATGTTTGCCGGGGGAATTTTTTCGGGGATGGCGACCTTCGTTTGCCCGCCAATGGTCTGGAAGGGACGGCACTGCAAGAGGTTGATCTGAATGTCCTGTGCCGCGTTGGTGTTGACGGTGAATTCCACCTCCACCGGTGTGGCGTAGGCCTGTTCCAGGCGCTTGAGCATACCGGCCATGATCCGGATAAAGGGGGTATGGGTGAAAAAGTGATCAAAGGTCAAGATCCACTGATCCTGGTCCGGCGGCACCCCTTCGCCGGCATAGTGCCGCGATTCGGTATCCCGGACGCCGATGGATTCCAGGTGGATGTCCAGTTGCTTGGCCACGAGATCGCGCAGGGCGGTGGTTTGCAGCTCGTTTTCCTCCAGGTTGAGATAATCCACATAGTGCTGGGAGTATTTTTTCAAGTCCCATAGGCCGCCCAGTGGTTTGACCGATGGCTCGTCCATGGCCACAATGCGCGGATAATCATTCTCGACCCGGTTGACCGCCCTTGTCCCCAGGCCCATGACGAGGCGCAGCATGCCTGCGGCAGGGTCCATGTTTTTCTTCCATACATAGGGGTTGTGTGAAAGACCAACACCGGCCAGCTCGGGAAAGAAGCAGTTTTTGTGGTAAGCTCCCGAAACGCGCTGGACAAGGATCGCCATTTGCTCGTCCATCTGATCGAGGCCGCGCTGCAACCGGTAGGCCAGGGCATCTTCGTTCAGCGTGCTGGCGAAAATTCGTTTAAGCGCCTCTTCAAAGTTCTCATAGCGCTTGTCGGGTGAGGCCTGGTTGACGCAGAAAAAGCTATCGTACTTGCCGGCGAAAGCACTGCCGAAAGCGTCTTCCAGGAGGCTGCTGGAGCGTACGATGATCGGAGACTGGCCAAAGTACTCGAGCATGAGCTGGAACCGCTCGCGGATGCTTTCGGGGAAGCGGCCTTCCAGAATGTTGGCCTTCAGCTCGGCCGCCTTGGTAAAAAAACCCTCCCGGGTTTTGTGAGCCATGAAAAGCTTCCACCAGCCGTTTTGAACGATATAGGAATAGAAAACATCCGAGCCGATATAAAACGAGTCATGGTGCTCGAGTATTTCCGCCCAGTCCAATGCCTGATCCTGCATCAGGATCTTGCGTGACAGGAGCATCCCCAACGCCTTACCGCCGATGAAGCCGGTACCGATCAGCCGCTCCTTGATCTGCAACAAATCCTCGAGAGACATGAAGCGCCGGATTATTTCCAGCACACGCTTATTGCGGCTCAGCACCAGGCGGCTGAGTTGTTCGACTTTGTCCTTCTTCTCGGCGGACGTGGCACCGGATTCCAACAGTTTTTGGGCCTGAATGAAAATACGGTCCCAATAATCCATGATGCGCTGGGCATTAACGGCTTTTTCCCTTAACAGATTGGAAAAGAGCTGGGTCGCTTCTACGCTGTTGATTACCGGCACGAGTTGGTCGCGCGCCTTGATGTGCGGGAAAAACATGGTGGGCGAATACCGGTCCTGGATTTTAATGGGGTGGACGCACAATTTGCGTTGATGGCTGTAAATATCGATGAGCACCTGGGTGGTTTCGCGGATGCGGGCGATGGCCTTGAACGAGTGACAGTTGCGCAAAATCGCGAAATAGGCGATGGTCCTCAATTCATATAGATAGGGGCAGGTTACGAAAAAAAAATTGACGATCATCAGATCGGTGGCCCATTCGTAGAGCAGGTCGGACAGGGAGTCGAAGACATAGAAGATATCCTTGCCTTCGCGGGTGATGATGCTGTGCACTTCAGAGGAAAAGGATTCGAAACCCGCCGCCACGTTAAGGGTGTAAATGCAAAGGTTGGGACGCGGTTCCAAAAGCGGTCCATGACGCCCGAAGCGCATGTAAACCACCCGTTCGTGGTTGGCGATGGCATGGTTGACAAAATTGGAGACCATCTTGCGATAAGAATCGATATTATCCACCTGCCATACCACATTGTCTCCTCGGCGCAGGTGATCGATGATGCAGTCCAGGCTGTTCCAGCCCGTGCTGACATGGGAGTAGTATGCCATGAGGTCAGGGTTCCTTCGTCAGGTGCAACGCCATGGTTCTCACATGATGGGCGACCCTCGAAATGGATCGCCCATCATTCGCTTTTGATGAAAATCAGACTAACCCATAGGCCATCATGGCCTTGGCTACCTTCATGAACCCGGCGGTATTGGCACCGACCACATAATCGCCTTTCCGGCCATAGGCCTCGGCAGCATCGAGGCAGGACTTATGAATGCTTTTCATGATGATCTGAAGGCGCTGGTCCACCTCTTCGCGGGTCCAGGACATCTTGAGGCTGTTCTGGCTCATCTCCAGACCGGACGTGGCCACGCCGCCGGCATTGGCCGCTTTTCCCGGCCCGTAAAGGATGTTGCTTTCCTGAAAGATTTTAATTGCCTCGGGTGTGGAGGGCATGTTGGCCCCCTCGGCCACGCAACGACAACCATTTTCCACCAGGGCAATGGCATTTTCACGGCTGATTTCATTCTGGGTCGCGCAGGGCAGGGCGATATCCACCTTGATTCCCTGCTTACGGATGACGTCCCATACATTCTCACCTTCGAAACAGGGCGTGTCATATTTTTCGGCGTACTCCTTGATGCGGCCGCGGCGGTTGTTTTTCAGGTCCATGAGAAAACAGCACTTCTCGCTGGAGATGCCCTGCTCGTCCACGACGGTCGCGCTGGAATCACATACCGTAACGGCCCGCGCCCCGAGTTGAGTCACTTTTTCCACGGCATACTGGGCCACATTGCCGGCCCCGCTGATGGCCACGACCTTGTCCTTGAAATCCAGCCCCCGGGTGGCCAGCATTTCGGCGGCGAAATAGGCAGTGCCGTACCCGGTGGCTTCGGGGCGAATCAGGCTGCCGCCATATTCGAGTCCCTTGCCGGTCAACACACCGGTATGCTCGTTGCGGATTTTTTTATAGTATCCATACAGATATCCGATTTCCCGGGCACCCACACCGATATCTCCGGCCGGTACGTCGGTCTCGGCGCCGATATGGCGGAACAACTCGCGCATGAAAGCCTGGCAGAAGCGCATGATTTCGTCATCGGACTTTCCCTTGGGATCGAAATCGGACCCGCCTTTGCCGCCCCCCATGGGCAGGGTCGTCAGGGCGTTTTTGAAGACCTGCTCGAAACCGAGAAACTTGATGATACTCAAATTCACGGACGGATGAAAACGCAATCCGCCCTTAAAGGGGCCAATGGCATTGTTGAACTGCACGCGATACCCCCGGTTGACATGCACCTGTCCATTGTCCTCCTTCCATGGCACCCGGAACATGACGGCCCGCTCGGGTTCGACAATTCTATCATAGATTCCCGCCTTGACAAACTCGGGATGACGTTGCGCCGTCGGTTCCAGGGTTTCCAGTACCTCTGTGACAGCCTGCTGAAACTCCTTCTGTTCCATATCCAATTGATTGATCCGTGCGATGGTATCCTGAATTACCGACACAGCCGCTCCTCCTTTTCATAGGTTGGTGATTGATATTCCCAAATAGAATAGTTCCCACTGTTATCAAGGGTGTATATTTTCGTGGGGGTTGTTTTGGCCGGCAGTGCCGGTTGTCGCATACGGTAGTAAAAAAAATCTTTCTCACCGACACCATCCGTACCCTGAAATTCTCGTTCCAATTCAGCCAAGCTGTCGAATCCACTGCCATATAAATCCAATTTGGAAAAATAGGGCTGGGGACTGTGCATATCGGTAACGACTGCAAAATGGGTGGGAAAGTCTGGGTCGCCGATAACCAGCAGATAATTGTCCGTAGACTTAAAAATACTGTAGTGCGGTGGGAAGTCTTGCCGCGCAATGGGCTCGAATTCCTCTTTTAAAATGGTTCCGGCTTCCACAAAATCCATGTCTCTTACCGACAACACGTCCGGGCCTGACAAATAGCCCAGCACATAAAGCGCAATGCTGAAGTTGCTGACCTGCTCATAAATGGGATTTTCCCGGTCGCAAATTTTGCTGACTTCATCGATACGCTCTGCAATGAAACGCCGCTTACGATCCATCGGTACCCCCTTGTTTTGGATTGGTGGGAAAGGCGATCCAGCGCCTTTTTTCTCACGAGCCGTTGGTAATTGATCCGGATCGAGAAATCGATTCATAAGCAAAAGCGATGCCGACTTTTGGACTTTTGCTATAAAATCAATTTGACATTTTGTTTCAGACGGTTACGCATGGCCTGACTTCAACTCAACAACCGTCGACGGTGCTTGCAATGGTGAAATATCAACAATAAAGAGATGACCGGAAAATACCTACACGAAGGCGGAGAGACCCTGATGCCGCGGTTGGAGGGGACCCGGGGTGGGCTGTTCAAAAGTTGATCACGGATGGTGAAATTGCAGCAGACGATCATCGGACCTGCCTGCGGCTCAACCAAAATAAGGCTTTCATTTGGGGTGTGGATTGGCATATAAAATAAAAATCGGTCCAAGGGCGATTGCCCTTATGGGAGCGCCTAATTTTTAAAATAACAGTTTCAGCGATGACAGTCCGTCACCCCAGACAAAAAACAGGCAGCACTCCAAAGCGAAGCAAAGCGGTCGCTGCAAAAGATGCATGCCGGTCGATAGTGATGTCCAGCGCACCGAATGCTTTAGCCGAACGAATCAAAGAGTTGAATTGCCTTTATGGTATTTCAAACCTTCTCGAAAACCAGGATGTGTCCTTATCATGGATCTTGCAACGTGCCGTCGAACTCATCCCGGCTGCTTGGCAGTTTCCGGAATACGCTTGTGCGTGCATCCGCATTGATCGCCAAGAATACATATCGAAAAATTTCAAAAAAACGCGCTTGCACCAGCGTGCGCCAATTATCCTGAACGGCAATGATGTCGGTGACGTTCATGTTTATTATGTTAAAAAACCACCCTTGGGCGACGGAAAAACGTTTCTTGAGGAAGAAGATCGCCTGTTGCGGGCCATCGGAGAACGACTAAGCAAGGTCCTTTGGCTAAAACGCTCCGAAGAGGCACTGAAGGAAAGCGAATCACGCTATCGCGCACTGACCGAACAGGTCGCTGAAGGCGTCGCCTTGGTTCAGGACCATCGCTTCCAGTATGTCAACCCAGCCTTTTGCAAGCTGTTTGACATTGCCTTGGCGGAAGAAATGATTGGTCAAGCGGTGCATCACCCGTCCATCGGAGATGCCGATGACATTGCAATGCTCTACGGATCCATCGGCAAGGTCGATATCGATGCAAAAATTGAGGATGTTCGCCAGATCAACCGGTCAGACAAACGACTGTGGATCCAAGTTTGTCATAGTCCCATCACTTTCCGGAGCAAGCCGGCACTATTGTCGACCTTCAAAGACATCACTGAAATAAAAGAGCAACAATTGGCTGCTCAACGCATGGCAGAGAAGTTGGATGGCGAGAACCGGGTATTGCGGTCCTCATTGAAGGAGCGGTTCCGGTTGGGGGATATACTTGGACGGTCTGCGGCCATGCAGGCGGTATACGAACTGATTTTAAAGGCTGCGGCCACGGATGCCAATGTCGCCATTTTTGGTGAATCCGGGTCTGGAAAAGAGCTGGTGGCCCGTGCCATTCATGATTACAGTGACCGTCAATCCGGGAAATTTGTTGCCGTGAATTGTGGGGCTATCCAGGAATCCCTCTTTGAACGAGAGTTTTTCGGCCATCTCAAGGGGGCTTTTTCCAGCGCTCACGCCGATGCACCCGGATATCTTGACCTGGCCGATGGGGGGACTTTGTTTCTTGATGAAGTCAGCGAATTGACAGTCAATATGCAAGCCACACTCTTGCGGGCCATTGAGGGTGGAGGATATCGTGCTGTCGGTGGGACACAGTCACACAAGGCCGATTTTCGGATCATATCGGCTTCCCAGACCGCACTGGATGACAATGTCAGAAAGGGACTGATGCGCAATGATTTTTACTACCGCATCCAGGTCATCCAAATTCAATTGCCCCCGCTGCGCAAACGCAAACAGGATCTGCCCTTGTTGGTGGAACACTTTCTACGCCAGATGAAAACACCCGCCGGGCTGACAAGAATCCCCGGCCATATCATGGATTTGCTGATTACCCATGACTGGCCGGGCAATGTTCGCGAACTTCGCAACGTCCTGCAACGGTATGTCACCCTTGGCCATCTTGATTTCCTGTCTCCCGATCAAACCGCCGAGTCATTGCCCGCAGATGATGAATTGAATTTGCGTAAAGCAACCCTTGAATTAGAACGTCGGCTCATTTCCAAAGCGCTGGCTCAGGCAGGCGGCAATCGGACCAAGGCTGCCACGTTGCTGGGTATATCGCGCAGAGCGCTCTTTCGGAAAACATCCCAAACTTAATTGAGCCAAAATCGCCCGATACGGGCGATAACGCTCGTTTGCAATATTTAAATATTTATCAAGCTGTTGTGCCAATTCTGTCTAAAATAAGCGGGCGCTTCGTTCCCATCGACAAAACTTGCTTTTCCACCCCACAAATTAAAATACCATTCAAATACAATGGGTTGATTGAATTTTAGCCTGTTGGCACCGCTGTTGCTCTACCATGCAGGCAGTAAAAGCGAAACTTCATAATACATCTGCAAGGAGTACAAGGGATGGAACTGGTCAGAAACAAGGCTTCCGGAAAAATCTTCGTGGTTTTAGATGATGGTGGGGAAAACGAATTCTTATTAGTCACTCCTGAAGGAAAGGTGAGAACTCTCGAAAAACACCTTTTTTCTGCGATTAAGGTTGATGCAAAGACGCCACTTCCAGACCGACGAGTCTCAGCAGCACAGAAGAAAGTTTATACGAGCTACTTCTATGACTGACAACGAGTATCAGCTTTGTCAATCAGGGACAACGCGGCCAATCGATGATCAACTTAACCTATTGATGTAAGGGAGGAGTTTTAAAATGCAACATGATCCATTTGGAAATCTTGTGGATTGGGGTGAGGCTCTGGATCGCTTCGAAGAGCTGGTAGACAGCGGTCGGTTGGCTGAATGTCAACCCGGTCTGATCCGTGTACTACGGTTTAAAGGCAATTGGCGGCTTCGTGAAGAAGTGCTCAAACACGCCGGTGAGATTCAAACACCAACGATAGCGCTGATATCCGAAGTCCTGTCTATCCTGGCTGACGACAATGTCTATTACGATGCCCGGGTCATGGCTGGTGATGCACTCATTGACCTGCTGAAAAATGTCCATGCCGAGAAAACGGATGAAATGGTGTGGGGAGTCAAAAAAGTCGTCGAGAAATTGATGCACACCATACACCCTCCTTTTTTCGACGACGCGTTGAGCCGTGTTCATGAGAAGATCCTCGCTCCCTATGCGCTTGAAAATTGAAACCTTGAAAGAAAAAATCCGGCCCGGAGGCGAATATGAAAAATACATTATCCAATGAAAGCATCAGTACAGAAGAGATCAGGGGACTGTGCATGAATTGCGGTGCCAGGCATCATTGCCGGTTCCCGGACTTTGGCAATAATGTGGTTCACTGTGAAGAATATTATTATTGCTGTCCAAACGAGCATGTAACCTATCGAGAATGTCTTTCATTCGGACAGACACCAAGCCTTGGGATAGACAATTGGATTTAAAGAATATCCGCCGATGGAACAGATAGCGCCATGATGGATCAGGGCAACATCTGATGAATTGTCCTGAAAAAAAATTCAAGCCAAAGGAGCATGAGGTGCCCTATGTTGATTGGAATCCCAAGGGAAATTTTACCCGAAGAGAAAAGAGTCGCCGCCACTCCGGATACAGTGCGCAAATATATCCAGCTGGGTTTTGATGTCGCCGTAGAGACATCCGCTGGAAATGGCATATCCGTGGGGGATGATGAATACGCGATGGCAGGGGCCAGGATCGTCTCCGATCCCGAACTGTTGTTCGCTGAATCCGACATCATCCTCAAAGTCAAACAACCGGTTTTCAACGAACGGATTGACAGGCATGAAGTCAACATGTTGCGTGATGAAAGTATGTTGATCACCTTCCTTCACCCAGCCGCACCAGAGAACCACGATATCGTCAAACGGCTTCGGGATAAAAATGTCACGGCTCTCACCATGGACGGCATCCCGCGCATTCCCCGTGCCCAGCCAATGGATGCCCTGAGTTCGATGAGCACGGTCACCGGTTATAAGTCGGTCATCATGGCGGCCAATCAATTGCAGACCTTCATCCCCATGATCGGAACGGCAATCGGTACGATCAAGCCAGCTCGATTCTTAATTGTTGGTACGGGTGTGGTGGGGCTTCAAGCCATCGCCACGGCCAAACGACTCGGCGGTATTGTTATGGCGATCGATATTCGTAAGGAAGCATGCGTTGAAGCGGAAAGTCTTGGCGCCAAAATCGTTGAGTTCGATATCCCCCAGGAATTGGCGGTTGGGCAGGGGGGATATGCCAGAGCCCTGGAAAACGAATGGCTTGAAATTGAGCAACGGGTCATTGCACCGCATTTTGAGGACGCCGATGTCGTTATCCTGAGCGCGCTGGTACCAGGGGAGATCGCGCCCATTCTGGTTACTGAAAAAATGGTGTCGGACATGAAACCCGGGTCCATAATCATGGACGTGTCCATTGATCAGGGAGGCAATTGTGAAATCACGGAAGCAGGAAAATTCAGCCAACGCATGGGGGTGCATATTTGCGGTATCCAGAATATTCCAGGGAGAATGGCGGTCCATGCAAGCTGGCTGTATGCCACCAATATATATCATTATGTCGAATGTTTATTTAAAAACGGGTTGGATGCGCCCAATCTGAGTGATGAAATCATTCAACGATCTATGGTTACCCACAAGTCAGCCATCCATCATGAAGGTACACTGAAAGCCATGAGTGAAAGTCTGCTGAACTGAGTGGTACCGTGCGCACACCCAAAGTGGTTCGCGCATTAATGAGAGCATTCAATACATGCTTTGATTTGGTCGGTTATACAAGATTAAAGGCAAACCCATGTCCAATTTGATTCTGATGGTAGGTGTGTTTTCAGCATCTTTTTTGATCGGGTATGTTCTCATATCGAGGGTCCCGTCACTTCTACATACACCGTTGATGTCGATGACCAATGCAGTTTCCGCAGTTACCATTTTGGGGGCGCTCTTGTTGTTCTCGGTACCAACCACACCACTGGAAACATGCTTTGGCGCAATCGCTATTCTTTGCGCCAGTTTCAATGTAATCGGCGGCTTTGCCATCACGGATAGAATGCTGAAATTGTTTAAAGCGAAAAGTAGGAATGAATAAAACCCCTTACGGTTAAGTTGTGATGATACCCGTTTTAGATTTTATAGTGATCCTCATCCTTTTCGCAGGGATATGGCTGTTTCGCAAACCTCACCAGGCAAAACTTGGCAACCTGGTGGCGGCGTTTGCATTGTTGGCGGCATTTGTGCTGGTGTTATTTCGGGATCGAATCATGGATACCGGCACCGTCTCCATATCGCTCCTGTGTGGAGCCATCGTTGGATATATCCTTGCCAAAAAAATTGACATGATCCAGATTCCCGCCATGGTGGCGCTCCAGAACGGTACTGGTGGCCTGGCCGCCTTGCTGGTATCGGTCGTAGAACTGATGCGCAGTGGCGTAACGGTTGACCCGATCAAGGGTACATCGGGTGTCATCGGCCTGGTCATCGGGGCGTTGACGTTCAGCGGCAGCATGGTCGCCAGCGCCAGACTGGCCAATAAGATCAGGCAGGCGCCACGCAGTCTGCCCGCAAATCATTTTCTTTCGGCAATAACGATCGGCGCCATGCTGGTTGTCGTTGTTGCATTGTTTTTGGTACCGGAACAGGCGGCCTGGTATCTGTATCTGGTCTTAATTACACTGGCGCTTATCATCGGCGTACTTATCTCGATACGCGTTGGCGGGGCTGATATGCCGGTGATGATTTCCTTCCTCAATTCCATGACCGGATTGGCAGCCGCCCTATGCGGAATGGTTTCAGGAAACCGGTTGTTGATTGTTTTCGGCGCCACGGTAGCGGCATCCGGTACGATCCTTACGTATCTGATGTGCAAAGCCATGAACCGGTATCTATTGAGCGTTTTATTTCCAGTGCCGGCAAAGGCAGACAACACGCTGGAGACCCATCCATCAACCGCATCCGCTTCTTTGTTCGCTTCAGCATCTGAAAATTCGCCGGCAAGCTCAATCAATCCATTTGATCGTGCCGTTCATCTGCTGGAAAATGCCCAAACAATCATCTTTGTGCCGGGCTATGGAATGGCCCTGGCCAAAGCGCAGACGGAAGTCGCAAAGTTAGCAGAACAGCTAATCGTCAAGGGCAAGAATGTCCGATATGCCATTCATCCGGTTGCCGGCAGAATGCCGGGACACATGAACGTCCTGTTGGCCGAAGCCGGTGTCGATTATGACATGCTGGTCGAAATGGACGAGATCAATTCCGAATTCAAAGATACGGATCTGGTTTTGGTTGTCGGGGCTTGTGATGTCGTCAATCCGGCCGCAATCGATGTCGAGGGCACTCCCATATCAGGGATGCCGGTTTTAATGGTGCACCAGTCAAAGCATGTAGTGTGCTGCAATTTTGATGAAAAGCCCGGCTATTCAGGAGTAAACAACCCCTTGTATGAGAGAAACAATACCCTGCTTCTTCCAGGAGACGCCAAATCAACGGTACACCAACTAGTCAGCGCTTTGTAAAAAATGAACAACTTTAAGGGATTCGGACATGGGAAAAGAAAAGACCAATTTAATCAAACGATTGGATATCAAAGAAGTTCACGCGTTGAATGAACGAACAAAGGAGCTGCAATGCGTGTATCGGGTATTCAAATTGTTCAGGGATGCAGACATCCCGCATGAAAGAATCCTTCAACAAGCCTTAGAGAATGAAAAAGCGAAACTTTTCCGCGATGTTCAACGCAAATACGAGAAAATCCTCAGCGGATTCATTCCAATTTGTGCGTCATGTAAGAAAATCAAGGATGAGCAAGGCATTTGGCACCCGCTTGAGATTTATGTGCAGAGTCGAACCGAAGCGACCTTCAGCCATGGGATCTGCCCGGATTGTGTTAAAAAACTATATCCACATTTTCAGAGAAAATGACAACCAGGACGCTTTCTATAAAAATTTAAGATGGATGGAATATAAATATGGCCAGAGACTTTCGTGTCAGGTCAAAGGAGATTGGCGAAAACAGGGCCTTAGCGAACACATAGCACCTTTCGATTTTGAAGACGGTGATCCGACTTTGCAAATCCAAACGGCTTCGGATTGACCTAAATCAATTCCTTGTCTATCATTGTTTGATAGGATGGCATATGATCAACACCAATCAATCGAGGTCGTGATGAATCGACCCCGAACATTCCGGGCCTTTTGTTGCCGGTATTCACAACTTGTATCAGCTTTCTAATAGGAGGCAACCATGAAAGAAAAAACGCAAAAAGACAAAACGGGCCTCTCAAAAACAAAATCTTCAATGAGCCTTCAAAATGAAGTCATCTGTGAGGACGAGGCATGCATCGGCAAGGATGCGGCTGCAGAAAACGCTTCTAACACCGATACGATGAAAACAAAGCATAAATCCAAAAAATCTCCAGGAACGAGTATGGCAATTGGTGGGAAGGTGATTTGTAATGATGATGCCTGCATTGGCGAGGACTGATTCGTCACGCCGCTATCCCGGGAATCTTTGCCGCAGGAGATAGTTGCGGGCCCCCATGGCAGGTGACCAAAGCGGTTGTCGCCGGCCTGAATGCCGCTGATTATGCCAAAAAGCGATAACTAGTTGTGTCATCAACTTCACTGACAAGGGCTGACACTCTTCATCCGGCGATTAAATCGGTGATACACCGTCATTCCGGCTTTCGCCGGAATGAAGAACAGTTGATGTCAAAACTTGCCTTTTTTCTTGCCTCTTTCGTACCAATCCTGCCCATGATAAAGCGACTCCATGCAATCCGGACATAAGCCATGGGTGACATTCGCATCGGTATGCTTTTTAAGATACGTTTCCAGCTGATTCCAGTACCCTTCATCATCCCTGACTTTTTGGCATTTGGCGCAAACCGGTAGCAGCCCGCTCAAGGTCTTCACCTGGGCAAGCGCATCTTTGAGCTCGATGATCAGCTGTTCCTTTTCCTGTTCTCTTTTACGCAGGCTAATATGGGTATTGATCCGTGCCAGCACTTCGACCCGTTGGAAGGGTTTGGTTATATAATCAACGCCGCCAACACCAAATCCGGCCAGCTTATCCTCTACGTCGTCAAGGGCCGTCATGAATATCAACGGGATAGCGGCCCAGTGTTCGTTATCCTTTATTCGTTTGCACGTTTCAAATCCATTCATACCGGGCATCATGACATCCAGCAGGATCAGGTCGGGTTCGATATTGTTAAGGGTAGATAACGCTCGCTCGCCGCTGTCAGCAATATAGATGTGGAACTGCTGTTCTCTGAGAAGATCGAGCAGGACCTTCAAGTTCCCGGGTTGATCATCGACAAGCAAAATGGACGTCTCGGTTTTAGTCATCTGCGTCCTCTCTTGAAGAAATAAGCGTTTCAATCTCTGAAAATTTAAAATCGTTTGCCAATCTGCTAAGTGTTTGGCTGAAATCCTGGTACTTGCCGTTTTCCAGCCCACCAATGGCCTCGGCCTGTTCAAGAATGCCTTCGATGTCACCTTTGGCCAGTGATGCTGAAAGTTTTTCCAGCGCATTGGAATGGGGGATGTCTATCTTGGAAAACGTGGGCGGTTCCTGTTCGTCTGTTTCCTGATAGATCAGCGTAATCGGTAGCAACTCAGCGATTGATTCGAGCAGGTCTGAGGTTACAAACGGTTTTAGAATAAAGGCTTTGAATCCACGCTGGATGCAGCGCTTTTTAAGCATGTCGGACTCAGCGGTCGAAGCGGTCACCGCCACGACCGGAATATCTTTTAAATCATCATGATGCTTAAGCTGGTTCATGGCGGAAAATCCGTCTATGTTTGGCATTCTCAGATCCATGAGGATCAAATCAGGATGGGTTTTCAGGCAGATTTGCGTTACCATACTTCCATCTTCGGCCTCTTGGGTTGCAAAACCCAGTGGCCTCAATGTGTCGCGCAATACTGCCCGATTGGACATTTTGTCGTCAACAATGAGGATTTTGACCGGTTGATTCGTTTGCCCGGTATGTTCATATCCGATGATTTTCCTGCCACTTGAAGGGGCTGTGGGGATTCCCGTCTCAACAACTTGTGCTTCAATCGAGAAGGAAAACCGGCTGCCGACACCCGCTCCATTGGCTGGTGAGGCGTTGACCGGGCTTGACACAGCAAGCTCTCCCCCCATCAGATGGACCAACTGCCTGGATATCGCCAGACCAAGCCCTGATCCCTCTTTGTACTGAAGGCGTTCGCCCACTTGCTTGAATGGATCGAAAACCTCATCCTGCTGCTCTTTTGGTATGCCAACCCCACTGTCTTCCACGGCGATTTTCAGCCGGCATCGGTTTTCTTGACCGCTTTTTGCCTCGACATGCAGCCGGCAGTAGCCTTTGGCGGTAAACTTGATGGCATTGGATAACAGGTTGAAAATCACCTGTCGCAGACGCAGCTCATCGGCAACAATCACAAAAGACAGGGTTTGATCGGTTTCGAATGTAACGCTAAGCCCCTTTTCCCGGGCCCGGTACTTGAAAAAATCGATGATGTTATCAAAAAACGGCCGCAGCTGAATTTTAGTGGGCACCAATTGCAGCATTCCCGCCTCGATTTTTGACATGTCAAGCACATCATTGATGATCATCAAAAGATGCTCACCCGCCTGATGAATCGTCTGGAGACCGCTTTGCTGTTTTTCGCCAAAACTTTTGTCCGCTGTTAAAATCTGGGTGTAGCCAAGGATGGCGTTCAGCGGCGTGCGCAGTTCATGGCTTATGTTGGAGAGAAAAATGGATTTCGCCCTGTTGGCGGATTCGGCTGTCTGTTTTGCCGACTGTAATGCTTCGTTGACCTGTATTAGTTCTTTATTGACCTTTGTGAGGGCCTCGTTCGCCTGGTATGTCTCGGTCATGTCGTGGCCTACGCCGGCAACCGCATAGACCGTTCCATCGTCGTCGAACATCGGGTAACGGATAATGTGGAAAAACCGCTTTGTCCCGTCCGGCCAATCGATCCACATTTTTTGGGAAACGGTTTCTCCCGCAAGGCATCGTTTGATTTGCGGTTTCATCCGCGAATAGTTATCGGAAACAGCGATTTGTGCCATGGATTGGCCAACAATCTCTTCCCGCTTTCTGCCCAGAATTCTGGCCAGCGCATCGTTGACCTGAAGAAAAATTCCATCCCGGTCTACCAGGTAGAGCAGGGTGTCTACTGTTGAAGCAATTTTTTCATAGTACCGAAGGCTTCTTTCAGCATTTTTTCTTTCGGTGATATCAACAAAAGTGGCGAGGAAATACTCCTCAAAGGTGCTGCCACTAATGAGCACGCTGCGGACATCACCGTTTTTGCAGGTGACCTGATATTCTTGGGCTTGTATGTTTGTTTGGTTTTTCATTGCCTGTTGCAAGGCGGCTTCCCAGGTATCGATCACCGATTTTCGATATTCCGGGTCGGGATACGCATTTTCCCGCCACTCGTCCAGGGTCGGGATATCGGCCCTGTCATAACCAAACGTCTCAATGAATTTGCTGTTGAGCGCCAAAATCACGCCATCGCGTCTTACATGGCAAAGGGGAATGGCCGCCACCTGAAAAAGTTGGCGGAATTTGGCCTCACTCTGCCGCAGCGCTTTCTCAATTTCCTTGCGCTCGCTGATGTCGCGACTGGATCCATACAGCAAGAGGCGACCATCCAGGACGATGCTTTTGGCGTTGATTTCGGCTTCAAAAACCGATCCGTCCTTGCGACGATGCTTGGTTTCAAAGGTGCTGGATGTTTTAAAAACGTCTTTGATTGTTGATGTTAGCTCATCACGGGGTATCTGTGCTTCCCAGTCGGCAACGTTTAGCCGGGCCGTTTCTTCAACGGTATATCCAAGCATGCGTGCAAAGGAGTCGCTGAACTCGACGATATTTCCCTGCTCATCCATAACGTGAATCCCATCGCTGGCCATGGCCAGAAGGGTTTTCAAACGCTGGGACATAATCTTGAGCTGGGTAATGTCGTAGAGAGTGACAAGCCTTGTTTTTTCAGCGAATCCACTGAGCAGGGTCGACGTTGCCAGCATGATGCGGGTGGAGCTGTCCTTGCCGCAGATGCGTACTTCCATGGGGGCAAACGGCGACAACTCTTTTTCGGATTGGATAACCCGTTGCCACCACTTTTGGATGACTTCCTCCCGATAGGCAGGATCTGGATATCCTTTGTGCCAAAAGTCATCTATGGTGGGGATGTCTTCCAATGTATACCCGAGCGTATCGACAAACGCCGGATTGGTGTAAAGAATCTTGCCATGATCGTTACTGATCGATAAAGGCATTGGCGAGGAATCAATGATTTCTCGGAAACGCCCTTCACTAACTTTGAGCGCCTCTTCCATCTCCTTTCGATCGGTGATGTCCTGCAAGGCGGCCAGGATGATCGGCGGGGTCTCATCAGAAAGCCGGGAGCAGGTCATCAGGGCATATTTTACGCTGCCGTCTTTATGGCGTACTCTGGCATCGATCGATACAAGATTGCTGGTTGCCAGGCCGGTATCCAGTTCATGTCCAATGCGTCGCCATTCCTCGTCATCAATATAAAAGCGGCGTGTTTCCTGACCGATTATTTCTGCGGTTTCGTATCCCAGCAATTGGGTCATACATGGATTGGCTTCAAGAACAATCCGGTCCTTGACGAGAAGGATGCCCACGGGTACCGTGTTGTAGATGGCCAACAAGTGCTGTGTGGTCTTCCGATGGTCTTTCTCAAGACGCTTGCGATCGGTAATGTCTTCGAACACGGTGACAAAGCTTTTGGGGCGGTGTGAATAAACCGACAGTTTGAAAATGATACCCATGGGGTCGAATTCAATTTCTTTTTCGAATCGTTCATTTCCCAAGGCCACCGCGGAGAATTCTCCGATATTGGGGGCGTCGGGAACACCGAACAGGTCGGTCGCCATTTGGCCGGGGGCGCTACCGGGCGCCAAGCCCAGAATCTTGTAGAAAGCGGGGTTTGCATTGGTAAAAACATAGTTCACCGGTTTTTGCTGCTCATCGAAAACAAGATCATGGACGGCGATGCCAAAGGAGGCATTTTCGAACAGAAGCCTGAACTGCTGCTCGCTGGCCGTGAGCTCGGCCGTGCGTTCCTGTACGCGTTTTTTAAGCGTTTTGTTGAATCGGAAGAGGGTGATGTGACGCATGACAAACATCCCCACGGCAAAAACCCCCAGTATCAGTCCTAAGGCATTGAATAGTCGCCCCACCGTCCAGTAGGCCTCTGGCGCTCCATACCAACGGACGTAAATGCGGCTATACGCTTCAGTGGCCACAAATCGCTTTACCGCTGCGTCCAGCCGGCCCAGCAAATCATCGCGCCCCTTTTGAACGGCAATCCCTCTGACGATTTCCTTCAATGGCTTGCCGACGACTTTCAGCTTGTTTTCAATGCCGGACTTGCGGGCCAGTTGATCGATAACGGGTTGGGGAAATACCAGGGCGTCCGCCTGGGCCGAAAGCAAAAACATGATCGCTTCAGACGGGTTATGGGCGATGACCAGCTGGATGTCAGGCCTGCCTTTTAAAAGGGCGTAGCCCACATTGACCTCAACGACCACGACCTTATGCCCGGGAAGGTCTTGCGCACCATTGATGCCGGATTCCGCCTGGCGGATAAAGATGGAAACCGGGAAGGTCTCCACCGGGGATGTGAAGTCCGCGAATGCTTGCCTGCGCTCGGTGATGCCCATATTGGGGACGATGTCCACCGCGCCTGAACGTAAGGCCTGCTGGGCGTCCGGCCAATTTTGAAAAACCACATAGTCAGGATCAAGATTGGCAAGGCGGGCCACCTGATTCATGACATCAACGGCAAAGCCGGTGGGCTTGCCATTGTCATCCAACGCATACTGAGGCGGGAAATTGGCAAGGACGGCGATTTTGACGCTGAGTCTGGGATCGTTCTCAGCCGGGGTGGCATGGGCGGAGCAAATCACGCACAAACTCGAAAAAAAAAGCCATAGCAAAATGAAGCCGGAGAGCCTTTTGCGTGCCATGATAGATCAACACCTCACGACAATAACGGTTGCTTTTTGAACATCGCGAATCACCTTTTTTTGGGGGCTGCGATAGCAATGGACGGTCAGCTCGCCAACCGGGTCTCGAATATTTCGAAAAAAGATAAGGATCGGAAATTTTATAAATTGATCAAAATTGCTTGTTCTTGCGCCCGTCTTCGGCGTTGCACCAACGGCCACATACTTCGAGTATGCAACCGTTGATGCGCCTTGAAGGCGAACACAAGCCCGGCGCAATTATGGTCAATTGATTTCATCTCCGATCCTAACTTGGCAATTTTGCGAGTTCCGGTGTCCATATCCGTGATGTGATTCATGCTCATCATTGTCGCTCTATTGACCCGGTTTTGGCTTGAATTGATAGAATTTATGTTTGCATAGATACTTGAATATTTCAAGCTGGGGATCGGTTCAACAGCAATGGCAATTTTGGAGGTGTTTAGCGTGAATTTCACCGATCGATAGTAAAAATGGTTGCAAGGTGACCTGAAATTTTCTCGATAGCGATACCCATAGCGATTTCGATTATCAAAACGATCCAAATGCAGTTACCCTGTGTATCGGCGGGTTCCGAATTGACAAACAAAAGCTAAAAATATATGTTGAACGCCGATCATAATATTTATCCCTAATAAAAAATAGCGCTATGCTGAATAAAGCTCACCGTACCAAGGCATACGATATCTGGAATGCGTTCATCAATGGGGGCAATGTGGCGGATTTGCCGCCTCACATCCGGCAATCCTGGCAACGTTGCCGGGATGCCAATGTGAATCCCCGGAAGGACCCCTTTTTAATTGGTATCGATCAAGAAACACGATCCAAACGAATTGAAGAGACGCTTGACCTGCATCAATTGATCGATTCCCACAATACCCATATCCAGCCCTATTTTGATTCATCACCCATTGGCATTTTATTTTGCGATAACAATGGCACTGTGCTCGCGGTAACCGGCCATGATAAGATTCTCAGGCAAATGGAAGATGACCTGCAAGCCGATATTGTCGGCAGCTGTCTAAAAGAGAGTATCGTCGGCACAACCGCCCCGGGAATTTGCCTTGAAGAGAAACGGTTTGCGAGTGTTTATGCCGAAGAACATTACGTACGCAGCCTGCATTGGTCCAGTTGCATCGCAACCCCCATCTTCGACGCTGAACAGAACCTGATGGGGTGCCTGGACTTTACGGTGACTGTCCGTGACGGAGAAAAACTACAGCATCTTATACCGCTCCTATTAAACACCGCCAATTGTCTTCAGTTCGAACTTTCACTGAAAAACAGGTTGGAGCAGCTGGAGCTTTTCCATTCCTATTACCGTTCTACCTTTGATTATTCCCGAAGCATTCTCATCCTTGTCAATATCCACGGTGTGGTGATCGATTTTAACCATGCCGCCCAAGAGATGATGCAGCTGTCCCCCGCAAAGATAAGAAGCAGGGATATCGGACGTATTTTTAAGGATAGAAACAAAATCTCCTCCATTTTGAATCCTTCCGGTGGAAAAATTTTTCTCAAGTTTCTTGATGGTCAGCGGTTTTCCATGGAATCCATACCGCTTGCCAACCGGGCCGGGTTGGACGTGGCCTTTTTGCTGAAACTGGAAAAGGAAAAAAAACAAAGCACAGCAACCGCTAAAACCGATCATGTCGCCCGTTATGCATTCTCGAATATCATCGGCATGCATCCCAGATTGATCCAGATTGTGGACCGGGCGAGAAAAGCCGCCCACACGCGATCCACGATTTTGCTTGAAGGCGAAACCGGAACCGGCAAGGAGTTGTTCGCCCATGCGATCCACCAGGCGAGTCCTTTCCAAGCCGGACCGTTTGTGGCGGTAAACTGTTCTGCCTTTCCCCGTGAGTTGATTGAAAGCGAGCTGTTTGGGTATGAGAAAGGGGCATATACCGGCGCCCTGCGTGACGGCAGCCCCGGCAAATTCGAACTGGCCGATGGGGGTACCCTATTTCTGGATGAAATTCATACCATGGATAAGGCCACCCAGATGAAGATACTGCGTGTCATTGAAGATCGCCAAGTGACCCGGATTGGCGGGCGGCGTGCTGTCCCGCTTGATCTGCGTATTATTGCCGCCAGTTCTGAAAATCTCGAAGATGAAATGACCCATGGGAACTTTATCGCTCCGCTTTACTTTCGGCTCAACGTGGTCAAATTGAAGATTCCCAGCCTCAGACAGCGAGCGGCGGATATCCCCCTTCTGGTCGACCACTTCATCGAGAAGATGAATCGCCGCTTTGGCCGGTCGATCCAAGCTGTTGAGACTTCAGCGCTTGATACAATGGTTCGTTATGATTGGCCGGGAAACGTTCGTGAACTGAGAAACTGCATGGAAAGAGCGTTCATTTTTTGCAGTGGCCATACCATTGAATGCGATGATCTTTTTGATGAACGGCCTGCTGAAGCGAAACAGAAACCCGCGGCAGAAGCAACGCTGGATGACATGACGCGCAAGTCCATGATCGAGGCCTTGGAAAAACATGGCAATGTCAAGCACGCCGCCCTGGCATTGGATATTCCCCTGACGACGTTTTATCGCAAGATGAAAATTTACGGCATCCGTCGCAATACCAAGGGGTGCGGCAAAAAATAATACGGTGTCCCGCAACGCTCAAGGTTGAGATGAGAAGCGCTTTCCAAGGTTGGTCGTTAAAGTGTAAAGTAGTTGCTCATTTATAAATCGATAGGATACATTCCCATCACCCATCACCCATCACCCATCACCCATCACCCATCACCCATCACACCTATCCACCTATCCACCTATCCACGTCAGTCCATTTTGAAAAACCAACATTGCCAAATTGAGAACAATGTTTTCATTATGACATAATGCATGGAAAAAAACATCTTCCGGCATGGGTCAAAGTGCCCCTCGAATTGTTTCCAAGATCCTTTAAATAAGAAGGTTATGCCGTCTTGGGGGATTGCACTGAAATAATGGTCCCCATTTTGCTAAAAAGATATACCTCAACGCTATGCAACATCCATGTTCCATTAACCACCAGATCTCAAGGAGAGGCAAATGAAAAAAGTGCAGGTGTCCATCAACGGCGCCGAAAAACAGTTTGTGGTGGATAAGGACAAGGTGCTGCTTGACCTTTTACGTGAGGATCTACGTCTCACGGGGGCCAAGCAGTCCTGCGACCGGAAAGGGCAGTGCGGCGCTTGTACCGTCATCGTGGACGGTAAAGCCAAACGTTCCTGCCTGGTAAAGGTGGCCGACCTTGACGGTGCCCAAGTGATTTCCGTGGAAGGGCTGGGCACGCCTGACAATCCCCATCTGATTCAGGAGGCCTTTGTACTGGCCGGGGCGATACAGTGCGGGTTTTGTACGCCCGGTATGATCATGACCGCCAAGGCGTTGCTCGATCAGAACAACAATCCGAGTGTCGAGGAGATCAAGAAAGCCTTTGCCCGCAACCTGTGCCGCTGCACCGGGTATGCGAAAATCATCGACGCCGTCGTGCTGGCCGGCCGGTTCCTGCGCGGCGAAACCACGCCTGACGCGGTTCGCCCTGATCCCAACGGACCCAAGATCGGCGTGTCCCACCCGAGACCCTCGGCCATGCTCAAGGCTTGCGGTCTGGCCCAGTTTGCCGCCGACATCCCATTGCATAATCCTCTTGAAATCGCCATGGTGCTCAGCACCGAGCCGCATGCCACGCTCAAATCCATCGATCCGGCGACTGCCGAGAAAATGCCCGGGGTGGCCGGGGTGATGACCGCCAAGGATATCAAGGGCACCAACCGGATCAAGTTTGTCTTTGACGACGAACCGGTTCTGTGTGACACCAAGGTGCGGCGTCTGGGTGATCCCATTGCCATTGTGGCCGCCGAAACCAAGGCCCAGGCCCTGGCCGCGGCCCAGGCCGTCACGGTGGATTACGATCCGCTGCCCGTGATGATGACGCCGGAAGAAGCCCTGGCCGAGGGCGCGGTTCCGGTGCATGACGAGTATCCCAACCTGTGCTGGCAGCAACCGCAGATCAAAGGCGATGCGGAAAAAGCCCTGGCCGAGGCAGCCGCCGTGGTCGAGGCCGCTTTCTCCACCCAGATGAACCATCAGGCGCCCCTGGAGCCCGAAGTCAGCATCGCCTATCTTGAAGGGGAAGGGGAGGATGCCCAACTGGTGGTGATGGGCAGAAGCATCATGATCCACACCCACATGGCCATGCTGCAAGGGGCCCTGGGGTGGGAGAACATGCGCTACGAGGAGCCTTTTGTGGGCGGGCAGTTCGGTATCAAGGCCGCCATTGTCACCGAGGCCATCGTCGGTGCGGCGGCCCTGCATTTCAAACGGCCGGTTCGCTATGTGCCCAGCCTCGAGGAGTCCATGCTGCTCAGCAACAAACGCCATCCGTTTGCCATGAAGGTCAAGCTGGCCGCAGACAAAGACGGCAAGCTGACCGCGTATGTCAATGACTTTGTTATCGATAATGGCGCCTACCAGATCCTGGGCATTGTGGTGGGCATCCGGGCCCTGCAGATGCTCTCGGGGTCCTACGATATTCCCAACGTCAAATCACTGGCCAAGCTGGTTTATACCAACAATGCTCCCGGTGGGGCGGCCCGTGGTGCCGGTCCCCCCCAGGTGGCGTTTGCCCTGGAGTCGGCCATGGACATGCTGGCCGACAAACTGGGGATCGATCCCTTGGACATCCGTATTAAAAACTCACTGGCGCCAGGCGGCACCACCTCTGTCGGGGCAACCGTTGATCAGTGGCCCTTTGTCCAGTTGTGCGAAGATCTCAGGCCCTACTATGAGAAAGCCAAAGTTGCCGCCGCCGCTCACCAGGACGGCTCCATCAAGCGCGGCGTGGGCCTGGCCTGCAACGCCTTCGGCGTGGGTGAGCCCGGCGACAACGCCATGGTGGCCGTGGAACTGGATCCTGACGACGGCATCACCATCTATGCGGCCGCCGCCGATCCGGGCGAAGGCAATGATTCCATGCTGACCCAGATCGGGGCCAACCTGATGAATCTATCGCTGGATAAAGTGCGCATCGTGACCCGCAGCACCGATCAGACCACTGAAACCGGTCCTGCGGCCGGCAGCCGGATTACCTTTATGGTCGGCGGGGCACTGGTCGATGCCATCGAGAAATTGAAGGCCGCTATGGCGGACGCCGGTGTCTCGGATTATAATGGCCTTGTCAAGGCGGACAAGCCCTTACGCTACATCGGCAAGAAAAACGTTCCCGACCTACAGCTGGATCCGGAAACCGGTCAGGGCGGGAATTTCGATAGCCAGATCCACAACATCCAGATGGCCGAAGTGGAGGTCAACACGGATACTGGTGAGGCGCGGGTACTCAAGATCACCACGGCCGTCGATCCAGGCGTTATCATCCATCCCCAGAACCTGGAGATGCAGCTTGACGGTGGTATCGATCAAGGGGTAGGTTACGCCCTGCGTGAACAGTACGTGCATGGCAAAACCAAGGATTGGCTCACGTTTAAATTCCCGACCATGAAAACGACCTTCGATATTGAGGTGCTGACGCCTCGGGAAACGCCGCGCAGTCGCGGTCCCTTGGGTGCAACGGGAATCGGTGAGATGACCATGGTCTCCACGGCACCGGCGGTGGTCAACGCCATTGCCAATGCCTGCGGTGCCAGAGTTTACCATCTGCCGGCCACGCCGGAAAAGGTCAAGGCGGCCCTGGAACAGAGAAAATAATATTTATGACGGATGCCGGTCCATCTCGGCCCATGTCGGGCCACCCCAATCGAAAGGTCCGCGAGATCGACGGACGCCGTATCGTCTTTGACGGTAAGGGGTTCATGCGCCATCCCGAGGACTGGTCCGAGGCGGTGGCCCGCCATCTGGCCGAGGAGAGCGGTCTGCCTGAACTGAATCAGACCCACTGGCAGGTGATTCAGTTCATGCGCGATTACTACTTTTACCACGGCCGTGCGCCGATGAATCGGGATTTGAAATCAGGCTTGAACATGACCCTGATGGCATTGGAGGCGCTGTTTCCCGGTGGCATCCGGGAAGGCGCCCGGCGCGTGGCCGGCCTGCCCAATCCAAAATCCTGTGCGGGGTGATTGATGACCCAGCTGATCTACCTGGACAATGCGGCAACCACCTTTCCCAAGCCCCGGTCGGTGATCGAGGCCATGTGCGAAACATACCAACGGGTGGGCGTTTCACCGGGGCGGGGCAGCTATGATCTGTCCAGCGAAGCGCAATCGCTGGTTGAGCAGACGCGGGAAAAAATCGCCCGCTTTTTCGGTGCGCCGGATCCCGAGCGGGTGGTATTTGCCGCCAATGCCACCGATGCCCTCAACCTATCCATCCAGGGTATCGTACAGCCGGGGGATCATGTGGTCTCCACCACCCTTGAACACAATTCCGTACTGCGGCCGCTTGCCCACCTGCAGGCGGCGGGCGTCATCGGGTACGATCTCGTTCCTTTTGATGACAGCGGATTTATCGACCCCGATAACATCGAAAACGCCATCCGGCCCAACACCCGCTTGGTGGTCGTGACCCAGGCGTCCAACGTGATGGGAACGATTCAGCCGATTGAGGCGATCGGACGCCGATGCGCCGAAAAGGGGGTTTGCCTGCTGGTGGACACCGCCCAGAGCGCCGGCCTGGTCCCCTTGGATATGACCGCCTGGCACGTCGGTGCCGTGGCCTTTACCGGCCATAAAGCCCTTTGCGGTCCGACAGGAATTGGCGGCCTGGTGGTTCATCCGGATGTCGACATCCAGCCCACGCGGTTTGGCGGCACCGGCGTTGATTCGAAAAGCCTGGTGCACACCGGCACCTATCCCCATCGCCTGGAAGCCGGCACCCTGAACCTGATGGGCATCATCGGGCTTTCCCATGGGCTGGACCATATTGGGGCAGAGGGCGTTGGATCGATTTTAGCCCGGGAAGCCGGTCTGGCCGGACAGCTTTGCCGTGGTCTGCGGGCGATTGATAGCATACGGATTTTCGGTGAACCGGAGGCAGCCGATCATGTGGGGCTGGTCACTGTTACGATGAAGGACAAACATCCCCAGGACCTGGCTGATATTCTGGACGGCGATTTCGGTATTGCCGTTCGTGCCGGGTTGCACTGCGCCCCCCTGGTCCACATCGCCATGGGAAGTTATCCCGACGGCGGAGTGCGATTCAGTCCGGGCCCTTTTTCCACCGCCGGTGACATTGATGCGGCAATTGCTGCCATGGCTGCCATTGCCCGGTTTTAGCAGTTCAGACCAATCAAATTTTCCCGATATAAAAATGTTTCCCAAATCTGCATTGTGCCTCGTTGCCTCCTCTTGGTTTTTTCCTGCCGGCGCCATATAACCAAAATAACATGCCTTTTAGGTTGGGTTGAGGAACGAAACCCAACAACGCCATAAACGGTTGCCCGGCCTGGCCGGTGGCGGGACCATTTTTCTGGATGAGATCCATACTATGGATAAGGCCACGCAGATGAAGATCTTGCGGGTGATCGAAGACCGGCAGGTAACCCGGATCGGTGGTAAATCTCCAATCCCACTCGATATCCGAATCATTGCCGCCAGCTCTGAAAAAATGGATGCTGAGATGGCGGCCGGCAATTTTCTCGCCCCACTTTACTATCGGCTCAATGTCGTCAAATTGGCGATCCCAAGCCTCAGGCAGCGCAAAGCCGACATCCCCATTTTGGTTGCGTACTTCATCGAAAAAATGAATGCCAGGTTCGACCGATCGATAAAAAAAGTCAGCCCCGAGGCGATGAACGTTATGGCTGCCTATGGGTGGCCGGGCAATGTGCGTGAGCTGAAAAATTGTCTGGAAAGAGCTTTCAACGAACATCCCGCTGGCCACATTTTATCGGAAATTGAAAAAATACGGCATTTCCTCGAGGAAAGAGCGTGGCCGTAACGGTTCTTGATTTTTTTGATCATTAATTCTCGTTGCCGCATCCGCATCACCGCTTCTTGTCCTTGCCTTTTGGTTTCATTCACGCCCGATCCAATCATTTCGCCTTTATCTCTACCCCATGCCCCCCCGCTGATCTTCCAAATTGGAAAACCGATTCGCAATTTGGAAAATGAATCTCATTCCATTCTCTTGTCGTTCTTCATGATTTTCTGAATGGTTAACAATTCCGGGAAGATAAAAGAGTTTATGAGAATTTCCTTTTTGGCACTTGTTTTGCTCAAATATCGATATGCAGCATTACGGCAGATTCATTCATTTTTGTTACTTGGAAGGAGTGGATTATGGGAGAAAAGGCTGGGTATTCATCGTATCGTTGGGCGATGTTGGTTTCGGCGTGTCTGGCAATCATGTCGGTGTATGTCGATATGATCGCCATCTCTCCAATTTTGGGTGACGTCGCAACAGATCTCAAGGTGGAAATGGGTGCCGCAACCAATCTGATGATGGGGTTTGTGTTGGCAACGGCGTGTGTGCTGATCTGGGGCGGTGTGGTTGCCGATAAATTCGGCGTGACTGTTGCGACCGTCCTTGGATTACTCTGCGCCACCGTTCCGGCCTCATTGATGCCGATGATCGGACACGATTATGGCATTGTCATGGCTGCCCGGTTGGTTCAAGGGGCCTCGGTCGGATTTGTCTTTGCCGTCATCGGTCCGACGGTGGTGTTGTGGTTTCCTCCCCAGGAGCATGGTCTTGCCGGTGGAATTATCATCGCCTGCATTCCTCTCGGTTCAGCATTGGGCGGTTTGATCTCACCCATGATTCTGGCTGCCGGGTCTTCCTGGCAAGGCGTGGTTGCCCTTCTTTCTTTGCTTGGGTGGGGGGCTATTCTGGCTGCAATCGTTATTACCCGGCGGCCGCCGTCACCTGCAGTGCTTGAAGGGTTGATGCAGGCCATGCAACCCGCCGCCGGCGAAATCACCTTCAAAAAAGCCTTTCGTTTACCAATGACCTGGATCGGAGCACTTGTCGTCTTTTTTAACACCTGGAACCTTTATTGTTTTCTCAACCTTATCCCACCCTATCTGGCGGCGCCGTCTCCCATGGGCGTTGGCTTGGGCCCTTTAATGGCCGGCAAACTCGCATTGGCCGGAACGATTGTCGGCATCGTGGCAACCATCGCCGGCGGTGCATTTTTTGACAAAATTGCCAAAGGCAATCAAAAACTGGCTGTTCTGATCGGATTTATACTTACCGCTCTGTTTGCCTTTCCGATGGCTTTGCCGTCCGTATACGGCAATCTACTCTTATTGATTGTATGCATGATGCTTGTGGGATGGGGATTGAATTTTATGGGTGCCTCCATCAATGGGTTCATCGCCATGAATTATCCGCCAAGCATTGTGGGTCGGATGGTCGGCTGGTGGTTTGGTTTTGGGACCTTTGGCGGAGCATTGGGCCTTTACGTTGGAGGGAAAACCATCGGCGCCACAGGGAGTTTTAAAACCGCAATTGCCTTATTGTCGGTTGCTGCTGTTATTGGAGTGCTTCTCGACCTTTTTTTAAAACCTCAACAAGAATCAACAAAGGAGCCCTCGGCAGAAGGGATGGAAAGTCTTCCAACATAAAAAAATTGTTGATCTGAAAAAGCAAACCCAACAGAAGGAAAAGAAAGGACGATGTCATGAAAATGAAAGCCGCTGTGTTGAGAGAATACAAACAGCCGTTGACTATCGAAGAGGTTGAACTTGACCCGCCGCAGGCCAACGAAGTCCTGGTTAAAACCGCCTACACGGGTTTTTGTCATACCGATCTTTCCTTTATGGAAGGTGGGGTGCCGTTTCCGGTTCCGGCGGTGATCGGCCACGAGGCTGCCGGCGTCGTTCAGGAAGTGGGACCGGGCGTTACCACGCTCAAGAAAGGGGACCATGTTGTGGCCACCTGGATGGTGCCATGCGGAAACTGCCCGGAATGTGCCAGCGGCCGGGGCTATACCTGCCGCACAGGCCACGGGACCTATATCCATGGGAAACTGCCCGGCATGACATCCAGGCTGAAGGACGCCGACGGCAATGAACTCAGCCACCATATTTTTGTTTCCGGGTTTGCGGAGTATATGGTGCTGCCCGAAAAAGGGGCCATCAAGATCAACAAGGACATCCCTTTGAAAGAAGCCTGTATTATCGGTTGCGCCATGCCTACCGGATTCGGTGCCGTGTATAACGTAGCCAACGTCAAGCCGGGGGACTCCGTGGCCATATGGGGATTGGGCGGTGTGGGCCTGCATGTCGTCAGCGGCGCAAGGCTCAGGGGGGCATATCCCATTATCGGTGTGGATATCGAAGGCAGTAAGGAGGAAATCGCCAGACAGTTCGGCGTGACCCATTTTATCGACAGCAGCAAGGAGGATCCGGTCCCGGCTGTCCAGTTATTGACTGGTGGAGAAAGGATGCCCGACGGAACGATCATGGGCGGTGGTGCCGATTTCGTTTTCGAGGTCAGCGGCAATAACGGTGCTCAGGCACAGGCTTACTGGGCCATCGGGCTTGCCGGCAAAATGGTGCTGGTGGGAATCTCGGAGGCAGACAGCACCACCGAACTCGGGCTCACCTGGCTGCCCCCCCAGTGCAAAACCATTGAGGGCACCCTCTACGGTAATGTTCAGATCCAGAAAGAGCTTCCCATCCTGGCCGATCTTGTTCTCAGAGGGGACCACCAGATGGATAAGCTGATCACCAAGACCTTTAAACTCGAGGAAATCAATGACGTGGCCGACGCCATGCGCAAGCACCAGATTGTCGGACGATGGGTTTGTGAGTGGGATTGATGCCCAATGATTGACCCAAATGCGGGTACCCAGCGCCGATACGCATCCTTTGGGTGGCAATTTTACTGCTAACGTGATACGCAAACAGGTCGGTATTGATCATGCCGACAATCCAAGGCCGTATCGGCGGGGATGGTCTCTCCATCTCCATTCGACAATTTTAACATCAGTTTAGCTGCAAAAGGAGTCCGTTCCAATGGAAAAGAACAGGCAAAACGAAGCCGTGGAAGCAAAGGTAGACGGTCCCGAAGAAAATGATCCCAAAGAAGACATTTTCAGTGTTGAGGAAATCAAGATCGAGGAGATGGCCATCGACGGGATCTGCGGGGTTTACTAACCGCTGTCCGGCAATAATTATTGCCCATCCAAAATCCTGGCGAGCGTTTGGGATAGTGATGAGCACCTGAATCATCGTTGTCGTAGTCGATTACGATAGCGATTACGACAACGATAACGACTAAAAACTTAACACTTTTTCAAATCAACCTTGTCGGGAGATTTTCATCTCCAACTTGAGTTTAATGGAGATCCGAAAAAGAGATATCGAGACAATTCCCATGGCAATGAAATACAAGCTGGCAAACGGAACCCAGGTGCGTGAGGAGAATTTTGGGCTTCTGTTTTACACCCAGGCCGGACCGCGGCTCTATTTTTTACCCTCCGGTCGACTGCTGCCGCCCACATTTTTCGATGGGGCCGAGACATTGGACCAGTGGCTGGAAAAAAGTAATGGCAGGGTCGGTGCATCGACCGGGCGGATCCGTTCTCTGGAAACGGCGCTTGCCAATCTTTGCGAAAAAGGAGTGATCATTGAGTTCTGACCTGGCCCGGCGCGGCCTTCGCGCCCCGGTAAACGTGACCTGGGAGATAACCTTGAAGTGCAACCTGGCCTGCCGGCACTGCCTGTCCGATGCCGGTCAGACCATGGCTGACGAGCTTAGCACCGACGAGTGCCGCCGGCTGATCCGGCAACTGGCCGCCATGAAGGTGTTTCAGGTAAACATCGGCGGCGGCGAGCCCTTTATCCGCGACGATTTTCTGGACCTTTTGGATGACGCCCATCAGAACCAGGTCGTGACCTGCGTGAGCACCAACGGCATCCGGGTTGACGATGCCCTGGCCTGCCACCTGGCGCGCCTTGACATGCTCTACCTGCAGGTCAGCCTGGACGGGGCCACGGCCGAGGTCAACGACGCCATCCGGGGCCGGGGCACCTTTGATCGAATCCTTCAGGCGGCCGATACCCTGGCCCGGCACGGCGTCCACTTCAGCCTCAACACTGTCCTGACCCGGCTGAACTACCCCCAGTTGGAAGATCTTCGGCGGCTTGCCGCCGGCTACGGGGCCGAGTTGCGCGTTTCGCGGTTCCGTCCGTCGGGCCGCGGCAAATCGAGCAAGGCCGACCTGGGGCCGGACACGGATCAACTGGAGTCGTTTGCTGCCTGGCTGGAGGGACATGAGCTGGTGCGCACCGGAGATTCGTTTTTCTGTTTGACCTCGGAGAACCGGCGGCGCAAGGGACTGGATATGTGCGGGGCGGCCAAGATGACCTGCTGCATCTCACCCAACGGCAATGTCTACCCGTGTGCGTTCCTTCAGGAACCGGAATTTCTGGTCGGCAATGTGCGCCATGACGATTTCAAGACCCTGTGGGATAACTCACCGGTGTTCAACCATTTGCGCAGCCTCAGGGTCGACACCTGCGTCACCTGCAGCCGGTTCGAGCAGTGTCGGGGGGGATGCCCGGCCATGGCCTTTCATACCTATCACGATCTGTCCATGCCCGACCCTGAGTGTATCGCCGCCATCCGGCCACAAATGAGAAACCCTCAAATGAAAAAAAGTGCATAGGAGCCCACCGGTTTGAATGCCTTGTACGACACACTGCCCATCGGAAAGATCGATCTTCCCAACCGTATCTGTTTTCTGGCCCACCGGACCAATTTTGGCCGTCAGGGGCGATTGACCGAGCGCCACATTGCCTATTACGAGCGACGGGCCAAAGGCGGCGCCGGCCTGATCATCGTTGGGGAAATGAGTATTACCACCGATGACCGGCCCTGGGCGTCGATGATCGAGCTCTACCATCCGGACGCCCCGGCTGATCTGAAGCGGCTGACCGGGGCGATTCACCAGTATGATACCCGGGTGTTTGCCCTGCTTGGCCATCACGGTTTTCAAAGTTCCGGCCACATTACCCGCCAGGCGGTCTGGGCGCCATCGGCCATGGCCGACATCGCCTTTGGCGAAACCGGCAAGGCCATGGAAGAGACGGACATGGACGCCCTGGTCGATGGCTTTGCCCGTGCGGCCGGCTTGGTAAAAGACGCCGGATTCGACGGCATCCAGATCGACATGGGGGCCGAGTCGCTGTTGCGGCAGTTTTTATCGCCCATCAGCAACCAGCGCCAGGACGCCTATGGCGGCAGCGTCGAGAATCGCCTGCGCCTGCCGCTGCGCATCGTGGATGCCGTGCGCCATGCGGTGGGGGCGGCATACCCTGTGGGTCTCAAACTGTGCGTGGATGAGAAGTTCTGGGGAGGCATCGATGCGACAGAGGCGGTCCAGTTTGCCCAGGTCTTCGAGCAGACCGGACAGGTGGATTTCATCCAGACGGATCTGTCCACCTACTACAATCTCTACCTGGTCATGGCCAGCATGCACACGCCGGCTGGTTTCACCCTCGATCTGGCCGAAGCGATCAAACAAAGCGTCTCCATTCCCGTGATCGCCGCCTACCAGATCGATTTCCCGAGCATGGCCGAGGAGGCCATTGCCGGCGGCAAGGCCGATGCCGTGGGATTCGTGCGGGCCTTGATTGCCGATCCGGACATGGCCGTCAAGCACCGTGAGGGCAAAACAGACACGATCCGCTGGTGTGCCCGGGACAATCTGGGGTGTGTGGGCCGGGTCAACCAGTCCAAGCCCATCGCCTGCGTGCAGAATCCGCGGGTGGGTAATGAAGCCACACCGTGGCTGGCATCCCAAAAGGCCGCAACTCCCAAACAGGTGGTCGTTATCGGCGCCGGGCCGGCCGGCATGGCCGCCGCGGTGAGCGCCGCCAGAAAAGGGCACCGGGTGAACGTCTATGAAAAGAGCGACGTCACCGGCGGCCAGGTGAATTTTTCTAAACAGGGGGCCGGCCGCAGCGGCATGGCCAACCTGACCCACTATCTCGAGAAAAACCTGGCGCGGCTCGAGGTCCCGGTCCATCTGGGGGCTGTGCTGGATGCCGACCAAGTCATCGGCATGAAGGCCGATGCCGTGGTCGTGGCCACGGGCGGCGAGCCGGTGGCCCATCCGTATCCGGGGAATTACGGCCCGCCGGATGTGATCACCGTGTGGGACGTCTACCAGGGCAATCATCCGCTGGGAGAGAAGATTCTGCTCATTGACGAAATCGGCAGTCACGTCACCCTGGCCAGTGCCGAACATCTGGCCGATCAGGGCAAAAAGGTTCATATCGTGACATCTGAGCTTTTCGTGGGTGTGGGCGTCGCTACCCTGGGGGATCTTTACTTTACCCGGCAGCGCCTGCTGCAAAAAGGGGCGACGTTTCAGACCGATACAGCGGTGGAGAAAATCGAGGGCCGCCGGGTGGTGGCCAGAAATGTGTTTACCAACCAGACGGTTGTTTTCGAGGATTACGATACCGTCATTGTTGCTGCGGCGTTTGCTGCGGTTGACGGGCTTTATTACAAGCTTAAGGGACGGGTCGGCGAGCTATACCAGGCCGGCGACTGTGTGGCGCCGCGGGGGATCGAAATGGCGATTTATGAAGGTGAGAAGGTAGGAGGGCAGCTATGAGTGAATACCGATACCTGTTCGCCCCGCTGAAGATAGGCAGTGTGGTGGTGCCCAACCGGATAAACTTTGCCGCTCACCTGACCAACCTGTCCGTGGACCATCAGATCAGTGATGCGCACATTGCCTATTATGCGGAACGGGCCAAGGGGGGCTGCGGGCTGATCACCACCGAGGAGTTGAGCGTGCATCCCAGCGATCTGGCCTACGCCGGACTGGTGGATGCCTTCAAACCCGAGGTGATCCCGGGGTTTCAGCGGCTGACCCGGACGATCCACCAATACGAAACCAAAATCTTTGCACAGCTCAACCACAACGGCATGCAGGCCGACGGCAAGCTTTCCCGGCTGCCCGTGTGGGGGCCGTCTGCCGGGCGGGACCCGCTTTTCCGCGAAACCGCCAAGGCCATGGAAATTGAGGAAATCAAGGAGTGTGTCGAGTACTTCGCCCTCAGCGCCGTCCATGCGGCATCCGGTGGGTTTGACGGGATCGAGCTGCAGTTGGGGCACAGCTCGCTGATCCGGCAGTTTCTTTCTCCGCTTACCAACCACCGGCAGGACGACTACGGCGGCAGTTTTGACAACTGCCTGCGGTTTGCCCTTGAAGTCATCGCTGCGGTGCGTGCTGCGGTGGGACCGGATTTCACCCTGGGGGTGCGGCTCAATGCCGACGAGATGCACCCCAAGGGCGGGATCACCCATGCGGATGCCAAACAGATCGCCAAGGCTTTGGAAGCCGACGGCCGGATTGATTTTTTCGACATCAGCCTGGGAACCTTCTACAACCTTTTTCTCGTGGAAGGCTCCATGCATACGCCCCTGGCCTACACCACGCCCCTGTCGGCGGGCATCCGTTCGGTGGTGGATCTTCCCGTTTACGCCACCAACCGGATCAATGATCCGCACCTGGCGGAGAATATTCTTGCGGACGGCCACGGCGACATGGTCAACATGGTGCGCGGCCTGATCGCCGATCCCGAGCTGCCCAACAAGGCCCGCGAGGGCCGCGACGATGATATCCGGCATTGCATCGCCTGCAATCAGGGCTGCATCGGCCGCATGGGCATCGGCTATACCATCGGCTGTATTCAGAACCCGGCCGCCGGCAATGAAGCCACGCTGGGGGCCGGCACCCTCAAGCCTTGCGAAACGCCCAAAACCGTTGTCGTGGTGGGCGCCGGCCCGGCGGGTCTGGAAGCCGCTCGCACCCTGGCGCTGCGGCGGCACCGGGTGATCGTCTTCGAGGCCAAGGATGAGGTGGGCGGTCAGAACCTGATGGCGGCCAAGGTGGCCGGGCGCCAGGAGATTCAGGGCATTACCCGCTGGCTGGTAAGTCAGGTGAACAAACTGCCCATCACGTGGCGCATGAATACCCCGGCCACGGTGGACCTGATTCTGGCCGAAAACCCGGATGCGGTGGTGGTGGCCACCGGATCAACGCCCAAGGAGAAGCCCTTTCCCGGCGACTATGCAAGTCCGCAGGTGGTCAACACCCAGCAGATACTGGGCGGCGCGGTCGAGGCGGGAGAAAACGTCCTGTTTATCGATCTCAACGGCCATCACCAGGGAACCGGCACGGCCGAGCTGTTGGCCGACCAGGGAAAGAACGTGCATGTCCTGACCCCGGCCCTGTTCCAGGGATCGGCCCTGGGACCGCTGCAGGATCTTTATCTTTCCCGGCAGCGGCTGGCCGGGAAAGGGGTGACCTGCACGCCGGACATTGCTGTTCTGGAAATCCAGGGCACTCTGGCCAAGGGCCTGAATGTTTACTCCAATGAGATGTTTGATTTTGATGGCTACGACACCATCGTGATGGCGGCCGGCAATGTGGCCGACGACGGGCTTTACTTCGATCTCAAGGCGCGGCTTGGCGAAAAAAGCCATATCGCGCTCTACCGCATTGGTGACTGTGTGGCGCCGCGGTGGACGGATATGGCAATTGTTGAAGGACACCGCATTGGCCGCATAATATAACGGTTTCGTAAAATACTCGTTATTGATTAGTGTAAAGTGTTAAGTGTTAAGTTTTAAGTGAAGGTATCCTATCGTTTTATATAGATCGATCCGATCGACCACTTAACACTTTTAAGAAGCAATCTTCAGTTTGAGCGTTGTGGGAAACAGGATCAAAACATGAACAATGAATTCTGGACATGGCTGACCGTCATCGGTGACAGCATCGACGAGGCGGATTTCGGTCTGGTGGCCGAGGCCCGGCGCCTGGCCGATGAAGCCGGCGGGGGAGGGGTTACGGTGATCGCCGTTTGCCACGGGGACAAGACGCTACTCCACCGGCTGGGCGACTATGGGGCCGACCGGGTCATTCTGCTCTCATCTTCCCATCTGGATGCATATCATGGCGATGTTTATGCAGAGGCGATCATGGGCTGGATGGAGACCGACATACCGGCAGCCCTGCTCTTAACCCACAATGCCCAGACTGCCGATCTGGCCGGTCGCCTGGGTGCGCACTTGGCGTCGGCGGTGATCACCCGCGCCGTGGATGCCCATGTGAGTGATGCGGGCGGCATCCGGGCCGAGCGGCCCGTGGCCAACGGGTATCTGTTTGAAACCATCGACGCCATGGGCGAGGGGCCGGTGATTCTGACCTTTCTGCCGGCTGTGCTGGCCGATGTTCAGCCCATGCGCGAGAAATCCGTCGATATCGTCGAGGCCACGTTGGATCTTCATCCCGGAACGGCCGGCTTTCAAACCGTGGAGACGATCGATGCCGACCCACAAACCCTGGACATCGAAGATGCGGATATCGTGGTAGCCGGTGGCCGGGGGGTGGGCAAGGACGGCGCCTTCGATATCATTCATCGTCTGGCCCGGGTGCTGGGCGGTTCGGTGGCCGGTACGCGGCCGGTCATCGACTGGCAGACGCTCCCTTTCAAGCGGCAGGTCGGACAGACCGGCAAGAGCGTCAGCCCTCGCCTGATCATCAACTGCGGCATCTCCGGCGCCAATGAATACACGGCCGGCATTGAGAAATCAAAAACCGTGGTGGCCATCAACACGGATCCCCGGGCGCGTATTTTCCGTTTTGCCGATCTTGGGATCGTGGGCGATCTGCATGCGGTGCTGCCCCTGCTGGTTCAGCGCCTGGAGGAGATGGCCGAAGGGGAGGGCAGGTAAGATGCATTCCATGAAACTGAGAACAATGCTGTCTGGATTGCTGGTGCTGGTTGCCGTCTGCCTCCCCGCCACGGGGCTGGCCGATGATATGGCCGCCTGCATCGACTGCCATGATCTGTCCGCCACCGGGAGCCGGCTGACCATTGATATGGCGGCATTCGAACGCTCGGTACACGGCGAGGCCGCCGAATGCACGGATTGCCACACCGGGATCATCGATGAAAGCCATACGGAAACGGCCGGATCTGGTGCGGTGGACTGCAGCGGGTGTCACGAAACCGAGAACCAGCACGGCCTTGGCGGCCTGCGCGACAACCGGCCGGACTGCCACCATTGCCACACCCGTCACACCATTCGGGTCATGGATGATCCGGCGTCTTCCATCCATCCGGATCGCCTGGAACAAACCTGCGTGGCGTGTCACCCCGCCCAGAGCGGGCAGGTCGGCTATTTCTCATGGCTGCCGTCGCTGAAGATCGCCACGCATCCCAAGGCGGATCTTTCCAGCCGTTTCGATATGGGTAACTGTCTCGGGTGCCACCAGGGGCGGGCATCCCATGGTGGCACAGAGCCGGTCAGCGATGATAACTGCGATCGATGCCATTTGACTGCCGACGGTCAGAACCCCATGCTGGGGGTGATGCATCCTGAAGCCGATCCGACTACCCAGGCCGGCATTTTTACCGTGGCCGTCTTATATCAGATCGTCATCGGTATGCTGGTGGTTGGCGGCATGATCTTTTTTGTGCGGAGATTTTCCGGAACCAAAGACGGTTAAGGAGAGAATTTTGTTCAACGCTCTGGAATTACTGATGGTTGGGTTGGCATTGGGCGTATTGGTCGCAGGACTGGCCCGTCGCTGGCAACTGGCTGCCGCGAAACAACGCGCCGCGACACCTGCGAACTGGACCTTTCTGCTTGGCACGCTGTACGGTGGGAAACGATTGCTGGACCGCCCCCTGGTGGGGTTCGCCCACCTATGTCTGGTGTGGGGGGGCTCGCTTTTTGTGCTGGTTGTTCTGATGGCTCAGACCCCGCTGCGATTGCCGGCCCTGGCGGCCTGGAGTGTCTCATTTTTGTTGGACATGGCCGGCCTTTGCATGGTGGCCGCCACCCTGTTTTTTCTCGTTCGCCGCCTTGTGCGCAACCGAACGCAGGCGGATTCAAGGCCGCCTAAACAGGTGCTGTTGCCCCTTTTGTTGCTGCTGGTCATCCTGATCAGCGGATTTCTGGCCGAGGCCGTCCGGCTCAGGCTGACCGGATCACAGCCCGTTCACGCAGCACCAGTGGGATGGTTTCTCTCCATGGTTGTGCCCGGCACGCCGCTAATTATGCAGATTATGCTAAGGGTGCATGTGGTGGGCGTGATTCTTTTTCTCTTGGCGGTTCCGTTTACTTTTATGCGGCATCTGGGCAGTACATCGGTTCATTTGCTCCGCAGGCCGCAATCAGCTGCCCCGCTGCCGTCCCCCCTTGATTTGGAAAAAGGCCCTTTTGGCGTCGGCACAGTGATCGATTTTTCTGCCTTGCAGCTTCGCGAGGCCGAGGCCTGTGTGAGCTGCGGACGCTGTGATGAACAGTGCCCGGCGCTGATATCCGGCAAGCCGTTGTCGCCCCGAGGCATTGTGGGGGCCATCGTCGATCAGATGGAAGCTTGCACGGGTGAGAGAACTTCCGGTAACGGCATGCCTCACCTGCTTGATACCATCACCGCCGATGCGGTCTGGGCTTGTACCACCTGTATGGCCTGCGTGACCTTTTGTCCGGCCGATATCCGGCCCCTGGACAAAATTCTGGAACTGCGCCGCCATCAGACCCTGGCCAAGGGCGCCCTGCCGGCAGAGGCCGCGCCCATGATCCGCAATCTTGAACTTTTCGGTGACGTGAACGGCAAAGGGGCGGCCCACAAGGCCGATTGGGCCCTGAACCGCGAAGTCCCGCAGGTTGCCGCAACCAAGGCGGCACCCGACGTGCTGGTGTGGGTCGGGTGCAGCGGTGCGTTCCATCCGACCTATCAGCAGACCACGCGCGATCTGGTGCGCGTGCTGCGGGCCGCGGGGGTCGACTTTGCCATCCTGGCCGGAGAGGAATGGTGCTGCGGTGACCCGGCCCGCAAGCTGGGCGACGAGGCCCTGTTCCGCAAGCTGGCCCGGCATAACATGGCCCGGTTCGAGCAATACGGAATCAAGAAAATTGTTGCCTGCTGTCCCCATTGCTTTACCACCCTCGGCCGGGAATATGCGTCCCTGGGGTGTGATGTGGACGTGGTGCCGGCCGTTTCCATGGTGGCGCAACTGATTGCCGAGAAGCGGATCCAGCTCAAGTATCCGCTGGGTGGATCACTGGCCATTCATGATCCGTGCTACCTGGGCCGCTACCACGGTATTGTCGAACCACTGCGGACAGTATGCCGGTCGGTGCCGGGGGCTTCTCTTGCTGCTGTGCCGCGCAGCAGAGAAAATGGATTCTGTTGCGGTGGGGGGGGCGGCCGTATGTGGCTTCACGAAAGCCTTGGAGAGAACATCAACGTGGTCCGGGCCCGGGAGTTGGTTAACGCGGGTGCAGATAGCGTGGTCACGGCCTGCCCCTATTGCCTGAGCATGATGGAAGACGGCGTCAAGACCGTTAAGGAGGAAAACCCGCCTCGGGTGGTGGATGTTATCAGTCTGGTGGCGGAAGCATTGGGGTAAATGCGATGATTTTTTTCGCGTAATCGTTGTCGTTGTCGTGGTCGTAGTCGTAATTGGATTAAAGATGAAGAACGGTCAGAAGGCCGGCCAATAGATAGACGGTGCTTTGGTTTTTCGATTACGATTACGACAACGACAACGATTGCGGCAACGATGATATAGGAAAAACATGAACATCTGTGTCTGCGTCAAACAGGTAGAAGAAACTTACGCCCGTACCGGCAGAGATCCGGAGCAGCATTTCATCGACCCAAAGGATCGCATCGTTCGCATCAATCCTTTTGATGAAGCCGCCATGGCCCTGGCTGTCAGCGCTGCCAGAGGAATTACCGATGCCAGGATCATCGTCTTGACCCTGGGGCCGATCCTGGCGGAAGAAGAACTCTACCGCATCTTGGCCATGGGCGGAGAAGAACTGTATCATCTTGACCCGGGGCCTGTGCCGGGCGGGGTGGCGGCCCTGGATTCCTGGAGCAAGGCGCAGCTGCTGGCCAAGGCCATGCGCTCCCTGGAGGCGGATCTGATCCTTTGCGGCAGTGCTTCCATTGATCGTCAGAACGGGTTGGTGCCTGCCTACCTGGCCCACCAGTTGAATCTGCCCTTTGTCTCTTCCATCGTGGATCTGACGTTTCCCGATGGGACGGGGCGGGCACGGACCACCAAAAGCGCCGGCAAGGGGAGGCGGGAGATTATCGACTGTCAGGTGCCTGCGGTGTTGAGTGTGGATCTGAACTCGGCTGCGCCGCCAACACCGTCATTTGCTGCAAGGCAACAGGCGCGCCGTCAGGGGATGACGCGGATGCTTGTCGATGCCGCCCTGCTGAAACCTAAAACGCGGCTTGTGCAAACCCGGCCCGCGCGACCCAGGCCCATCGCCGCGGCTGCACCGGACAGCAGCCTGCCCGCATTCGACCGGGTTCGCCAACTGCTTGCCGGCAGCAAGATCCAAAAAACGGGTAAATTGGTCACCGGATCACCCGAATCCCAGGTGGAAGAGATTTTGAACCTTTTAGCGGAACTTGAAGTCTTGAACCCTTAACTTCCACCACGATGGTCGATCCATGCTACCGCCCTTATCCTATTCACTCGCTAAAGGCACCCATCTGGACTCTCACGATGACGCCCTGCGACTGCTTCTTCGCTATCCATTAAAGACCATCTGCATCCATACGGCCTGGCGGCCTGTCTTTGAGCGGCTGGACAGCGCCGATCCGTTGCCCTTCAGGGATCTTGCCGGACTGATGCCTGATGTGCCGTCGCAAAAGATCGCCCAATTTTTCGACCAATTGGTCCACAAGGGCTTTCTGGAACGATCGGGTGTGGACTTTCCCCAAGCCTGGCGGACCGTGTCCATCGTTATTCCGGTTCGCAACCGGCCGGGTGAGATAGCTGACTGTCTCGATTCCCTGCAGCTACTCGACTATCCGGACGACAAGATCGAAATCATCGTGGTTGACGACGCTTCGGACGATGCCACACCCGATGTGGTGGAACAATACCTGGTACAGCTGATCCGGCTTGACCAGCATCGGCAGGCATCCTACTGCCGCAATCTGGGGGCCCGTCACGCCACCGGAGACATCCTGGCCTTTATCGATTCCGATTGCCAGGCTAACCCCATGTGGTTGAAACTGCTGCTGCCGGCGTTTGAAGATCCATCCCTGGCGGCCGTGGGCGGACGGGTGGATGGGGTTTTTGAAGAGAAATCGCTGGACCGTTATGAGAAGGCCAAATCCTCTCTGATGGTCAGCAGCCGGGCCAAGCGATCCCAGCCGGATGATCCCTTCTTTTATGTGCCGGCGTGCAATTTTCTGGTCCGGCGAGAGGTATTTCTCGAACTTGGCGGGTTTAACACCCGTCTGGTCGTGGGTGAGGATGTGGATCTGTGCTGGCGGCTTCAGAAATCCGGCCATGGTCTTGAGTTCCGGCCTGACGGCAAGGTTTATCATAAACACCGCAACGATCTTTACTCTTTTTGCCGCCGGCGATTCGATTACGGCACATCGGAACCGCTGCTGCAAAAGCGCCATCCGGACAAGATCAAGCAGTTTGTGGTACCCCCGGCAGCAGCAGGCTTCTGGGGCTGTATCCTCCTATGGGCCATCGTCGGGTTGCCGTTTTTCGGGATGGCGGCGGCCCTGGTCCTGGCGGCCGACGGTTTTTTGAAATGGTTCCGATTCAGGCGCCAGGCCATGAGTATGGGACTGGTTTTCAGCGCCACGCTCAGAAGCACGGCAGCCTTTTTTTATCATCTGTGCGCCTTTGTGTCGCGCTACTACCTGATGGCGGGCCTGTTGGCAGGGGTGGTTGCACCGGTGCTAACCCTGGCTGTCGTTGGCATGCACCTTCTCGTCGCGGTGGCGGAGCATCGCTTGAAAAAGGCCGCTTTGGGGCTGCCTGGCTTTGTGCTGCTATTTACTTTTGAACAACTTGCCTACCAGGCGGGGGTGTGGTGGGGGTGCTTGCGCCACCGGATTGTATCGCCCCTGGTCCCGCGATTCTCTATTCTTTCATCCTGAGCGTTTTAATTGACACCCACTTGCCCATTCGATATAGTCGCAAAAATTGAACAAACTCCTGTCTTTTTTGTTATTTCGTGTCCGTCCAGAAATAGGCAAATTGGGTCGAGATCAAGGCGCACAAAAAATTTAACCACAGGCATATAATTGATATTCCGAGGATTAAATTTTTCGTGCAACACCGATATCGGGTAAATTGGTCATTTCTGGATGGGCACGACTTCGATAAGCCCCAGATAATTGGCCCGGCATTGCTGTAAACTTAACCTGAAATCAGTAGGAGAGGTGTGATGACCCAAGTGTTTCAAGCGTTTATTGACGGTCAAGGGACCGATTCGGTTAGCGGCGAGACGCTATCCATAACTAACCCGGCCACCGGACAGGTGGTGGCGCAGGCGGCCAAATGCGGTCAGCCGGATCTGGAGAAAGCCGTTGCCGCCGCCGAAAAAGCCGGACCGGCATGGGCCGCCACACCCGTTGGCGAACGATCCAAGGTGCTGCTCAAAGCCGCTTCGCTGATCATGGCCAATCAGCAAGAACTGGCCGAACTGGAGACCATGGAGCACGGCTCACCCATCCGTAAAACGATGAATTTTGATGTTCCCCTGTGTGCCGAGCAATTGGAGTACTTCGCCGGAGTGGCCCGGGCCATGACCGGTGAGACCCTTCCCGTGGGACCCTGGTGCCTGTCCACCACGGTGCGTGAACCCTTGGGGATCGTGGGGCTGATCACGCCCTGGAACTTTCCGGCACTGATGGTGGTCTGGAAATTGGGGGCCGCCCTGGTCACCGGCAACACCTGCATTGTCAAGCCGCCTTCCATCGCGCCGCTGACGACCCTGAAGCTGGCCGAAATACTCACCGAGGCGGGAGCACCGGCCGGTACGGTCAACGTGGTTACCGGACCCGGTGAGAAGATCGGTGAAGCGATGGTCAGGCATCCCAAAATCGCCAAGATCGGTTTTACCGGCGATACGGCCACCGGCAAGCGTATCATGCAGGTGGCCAGCGACCACGTGAAGCCGGTCGGGTTGGAACTGGGCGGCAAGAACGCCTTCATCGTTCTGGATGACGCCGATGTGGACGCGGCAGTGCAGGGCGCCGTGTTTGGCGCGTTTTTCAACTCCGGCCAGGTGTGTGCGGCGGCCAGTCGGTTCTACATCCATGATTCCATCTATGACGACTTTGCCGCCAAATTTGTCGAGGCCGCCAAAGCCCTTCGCTTCGGTGATCCCATGGACATGGCCACGGTCATCGGGCCGGTGGCCTATGCGGCCCACCGGGACAAGATCGAAGCCTATATCGCGGATGCGAAACAAAGTGGGGCGACCCTGCTGCTGGGTGGCGAACGCCCGCAGACCGAGGAAACCAAAGACGGCTATTTCGTGCCCCCCACGATTTTCGGTGATTGCGACCAGAACGCACGGTTCATGCGCGAGGAAATCTTCGGTCCCGTGGTGGGGCTCTGCCGCTTCAGCGATACGGATGAGGCCATCGGTCTGGCCAACGATACCCCCTTTGGCCTGTCGGCATCCCTGTGGACCCGGGATACCGCCAAGGGTATTGCCCTGGCCGGACAGATCAAGGCGGGCACGGTATGGATCAACGAACACCTGATTATTTTCTGCGACACCCCCTGGGGCGGGTGCAAGGAATCGGGATGGGGCAAGGACCTTTCCAAGATGGTGCTTGAAGAATACACATTGACCAAACACATCTATGTGGATCTGACCGGACAACCTGAAAAACCGTGGTACGGCATTCTCAAATAGTCTCCGTCCAGAAATAGACAAATTTGTTCGAGCAAAAAAATATCGAGCAAATCGGATGTTTCTGGATGTGCATGGAGTAGACGTTCACCCGAACAAAAGGAGCGCATCAATGAGTATCAACGTCGAGAGAAAACAATTCCCGTTGCTTTACGTCCACCAGCATTCCCGTGGGGTTATCGGTTGGGGGGCCCACAAGATGGTCGGCCAGGAGTGCCAGATGTACGGCATCAAGCATGCCCTTCTGGTAACCACCGGTTTGAAGGGGACTGGAATCGTAGAGGAGATCGAAAGCATTCTCAAAGCCCACGACATCGCGGTAACGATTTTTGACGGGGTTACGTCCAACCCAAAAGATTTCGAATGCAAGGCCGGAACCGAAGTTTACCTGCAGGCCGGTTGCGATGGTGTGGTGACGGTGGGGGGCGGCAGTGCCCATGATGCCGGCAAGGGTATCCGGATCATGGTCGAAAACGACGGCGTCGATACCAGCCTGCGTGATTTCTGCGCTTTTCTCGATCCTCACTATACCACCCGCATTCCTACCTACAAGGTGGTCACCATTCCTCAGGTATCGGTCAATACCACCACGGGAACCGGTGCCGAAGGAACGGCTTTTGCCATCGTCAATGACGAGGAGTGGCGCTATAAACTGATCCTGGTGGTGCCTGGCGTGGCCCCGTCGGTGGGCCTCAACGACCCGGCCCTGATGCGCTTGCAGCCGCCGCACCTGATTGCCTGGGCCGGCATGGATGCCTTCTGCCATGCCATGGAGCCGTTTATCGGCCGCTTCAACATGCCAGTGGTGCATGGCGTGGCCCTGCGCGCCATCAAACTGCTCAGTGAGAACCTGCGCCAAGCCCACGGCAATCCATATAACGATACGGCCATGGAGAACATGGCCTGGGCACAGTACATCGCCTCCATGGCCTACAATGTAGGCGGCGGCATGGGCATGGTGCACGGTCTGGCCCATATGGTGTCCGTGCTCAAGGATTTGCACCACGGTTACACCAATGCCATCATGATGCTGCCCGTGGAGCGCTTCAATTCCATCGCCGTACCGGAAAAGTTCAAGGAGATCGGCGAGGCCATGGGGCTCGACATCCACCACATGAATCCGGTCCAGGCCACGGACAAGACCCTGGAAGCCATCGAGCGGCTGCGCAACGATGTGGGCATTCCCCAGGTGCCCCTCAAGGAATTTGACTTCACGGACGATGATATCGAGCATTCGGTGAAATGGTCCCTCAACGATCTCTCACGGGAAGCCAATCCGCGACAGGTCAACGCCGATCAGGTTCGCACTATTATGCGGTCTTGCCTGTAAGAGCCTGTTTGTTAACCTGCCAGAAACCAAAACGGGCCGATGGAATTTTTTTCCATCGGCCCGATGCATTTTTTCAATCGAGTCGTCCGATCTAGTTGATAACCGCACAGCCCGAATCGTTAGCAAACTCCTGCGCTGTCGGGCGCGAATAGATATACACGGTCGCCGGCGGCAGATTGCAGAATACGAATTTTCCACGTTGGATGGTAAGCCCCAGCTCTTCAACCAAGTGTTTTTTTACCGGAGCCTTCAGCCCATAGGTGAACTGGACGAAAACACCTTCCGTTTTTAAACATTCGAATGCGGCAGAAAGAATCGCTTGCTGGGTGGGCGAATCCATCGACAGCAAACCGAGTCCGGAAACGATTGCGTCGATTTCACCCCCGTCAAGGTAACCACAACGATCGGCACATTGGAGCAGATGGCCGGCGTCTGCCTGCAACACCGGCAAGTCGGGAAATCGTCGTCGTAAGTGGTTGTAGAGTCTTTGATTCAACTCCAACACAAGCAGGTCCTCTTTGGCGATACCATGGTCCAGAAGCGCCTGAGTAAATACGCCGGTGCCGGCGCCCAGTTCGACCACGCGCCGTGATTTTTCAGGTAGCCCGGCCAGCATGGCACTGGCCAGCTCCGAGCTGGACGGTGCGATAGCGGCGGTACTGATCGGGTGTCGAAGCCACTGGCAGAAGAACTGCCATAAGGTACATCCTTTTGCCTTGAACTCATGTAGGAACAAACCTGCATCAATGGTCGATGTGCGCATGGAACACTTTCGGAACGGTTATCGGTTGCTGATTTTAGCGTTTCCACATTCAGATTCAGAGAGGGCCTATAGATAAAATTACCGCTGTGGTCAAATTATTTTTTGGTCATATTAGATGCTCCCCGTTTATACGTCATAATAATGGTTCAATCCCATATGGGCATGAAACTGCTCAAACCGGTGGCCGCCCATGCGCAAGAGAATTCCCAGATAGGTCCATCCTTCATGGATCAGGGCATAACGCTCTAACCCGGGTTCAGTGCACCGGCGGCATGCCGGGCTGCGACCGATATGTCCGCGCAAGTCCCGTGCGGCGGCTGAGCGCCACACCTTGGAAAATCGATCCTGGGCAATGGATCCCACCGATTGCGGCAACAACGGGCATAAATGCACGGCGCCCGTACTGCGGATAAACGCATAGTTGAATCCGCAACTGCAGCGCCTGCGGGTCACTCCCGATTGCAGGTAATCCTTGATCGCTTTTGCATGATGACGCCACTGCAGGTCATCGCGACTGAAAAAGCGTATCATTTGACCAATCTGATGCGGGGTGAATGCCAGATCGGCCTGGCGATCCTGATTGAGATAGCGGCCGCCGGTGATGATGCAGGGCGAGATGATACTGAACAGGCCATGCCTGCGGGCGAATGCGTCGATTTGTGGCAACTGGTCGACATTGGCCGGCAGGATGGTGGTCTTGATCCCCAGAATCAGGTTCGGATGGGCCTCGCGCAGCGCCATCAGTCCGGCAAGCGTGGTCTGCATCTTTTCAAACGCACCGGTGTAGCCGCGGATCCGGTCATGTCGGTCGTCAACGGCATCCATGGCGCAGGCCAGTACCAGCTGGATGCCCGTGCCGTCAAGCGTAGCCAGGATCGCCTTTGTGGTCTCAAGCACCTGTTGGGTGAGAATGGCGTTGGTGGTAATGGCGATGGATTTCAAGCGTGGCAGGTGGGTACGCCCAAGCGCGCTGATGGTTTCAAACAGGCAGGCCAAATCTGTTTTGAGAAACGGCTCTCCCCCGGTGATATCCAGCTCCACCAGCGATTTAAAAGACGGATCGGTCAAAAGGTCCGCCCAGGCCGACATGGGACGTTCCTCGACCTGATGCGGAATTTTCCAGATATTGCACATGATGCAGTGGCAGATGCAGCGGTGGGTGACCTCCAGGCTGAGCGCCTGAATGGTGCCGGGCCGGCGCAGGACCTTGCGCAGTCGATAGCGCACCCCGTTGGCAAAGAGATGTACGGCGAATCGGAACCGTCCGGCGGCAGTGGTCAACATTGATTCTCTCCTAAATAGTGTCCATCCACGAATAGGCAAATTGGTCATTCGTGGATGGTCACTGAATAGCGGTAGACCGCTTTTCTCAACGCGCAGCGGTCTTCCGGCAGGTTGCAGCCGGATTCCACATCCATGGCCCGGCCCAGGCATCCGCCACCGCAATGCTCGCCGCCTATGCAGGATCGGCAGGACGGTATTTCACGGCGCTTTCGATAGACATCCGGAAGGTCTCGCCAGCGCATCAACAGCTCGTCAATGACCTCGCCAAAGGGTCGGTTGAAAATGTCGGCGATGCGCCAGCGCTTTACCGGCAGCATGTTACATGGGTAAAGATCACCGGTGGCTGTTACATACGGCATGCACATGCATTGGCATTGGTTGCCCAATGCGTAGGCCTTGCCGTTGACCCATTCGATGGCGGAGAAATTCGCCAACCGGTGGTATTGTTCCCGAAACGCTTGATCGTGGTGATACCGGGTCAACAGGGCGTCGTACTGGTCTGGCCGGGGGAGCTTTAAGTCGGTATCATTCCCGGCTCGGCCTTTTTTAACCAGGCAGCCACTGACCACCTGGCCGACGCCCAGCTCATCGGCCAGGTTTAACAGATCCGGAAGATCGTCCATGCTCGACGCGGTCTCGGTGAATGCCAGCCTGATGTTCGGTCCCCATCCTATCCGGGTCAGGCGGCGCACCCCGTCCATTGTCTGTTTAAACCGGCCGGCGCCGCGAAGGCGATCATGGGTGGCCGGATGCGCGCCATCCAGGCTGACCTGAACGTGAATTTTGTCGCGTGACAGGGTGTTGAGTTGCGCCACGCAGTCAGGGGTGAGCAGGGTGCCATTGGTCTGCAGCCAGACTTGATTAATGCCCGCTTGGCCAGCCGTATGGGCCAGCATGGATAGGCAATCCGGGTGGGTTAACGGCTCTCCACCGGTAAGGGTAAGGGTATGAATACCCAGGCCGGTGAAATTCTCCAATAGCGATTGAAAGTCGGTCAGGCATATGGAAACCGCCTCCGCCACATGCTTTGCCCGGGGCCAGCAGTGACGGCATGTCAGATTGCAGCCGTCGGTGATCATGAGATACAGCTCGGCGGGTAAAATCAGGCCGATGCGCGTGATCGCCTTTTTATCGTCATTGTGACGGATGCTGGTTGTATGATGGATTAACCGCTTCATGTTTGCGCCACGCAGTATGGCAAATCGGCCATCGCGGGTCAACAGCAACAGGCTATGAAACCAGGGCAATCGTAAGTAACGTAGGTCGGGTTGAGCATAGCGAAATCCGACAATCGATTGTTGGGTTTCGTACCTTAACCCAACCTACAGTGCTTGGATGTTTATCCGCAAACCGGGTAGCCGTCTACAAAACCTCATGTAGTTTTTGAGTTTCCGACTGTATGCCAAGTTTTTCGATCATGGATGTTATCAGTATCTTCTCATCATTAGGCGGCAGCTCCACCAACTGGAAAAGTTTTTCTAATGTCAAGCCAAGCTTCTCAACACTGTCCTTACACTCCTTTAGTTTTTCAATGAATCCATCAACCCGCCATGATTTTTGTTCTTCGTTTTCAAGTGTCATTCCTTGTTCTTGGCCCAAGCCGCTGAGTTCGTCAAAGCAGTATTGAAGCCATAATCGGTGAAGTGTCTCGGGCGGGATCACCTCTATTGGCTCATCGACTCCCTCTGGCAGCGTGAGGTCTCGACCATATGTTTCAAGGCTCTCCACTATCCTCAGCCAATCCTCATGATACATTTCGTCATGGATTTCATAGGTTTTGAACGGCTCAAGGATCAGTTCAGGGACAAGTTTGCATAACGTTTCATGCCATGGCTCTTTAGGCCGGGGAAGGCCATCAATATAAAGCGTAGGACTGTTATAATCATCGTCCGAAAAACTGATAAGATCATCCAAAATTTCTTTTTGCTTGCTGGATAACGGCAATCCCTGTTCTTCGCGGACAATAGCCTCCCAGGTCGCAAAATATCCGTCCTCGAAACTTAGGATCACATTTTCAATGCATTCGCCAGGGTCCCAGGCTGAAGTACCTGCATGGTGGTCCTCGAAAAAATCATACACTGGAATATCTGGATTCATGGACGATTCGGCAAGAGAAACCTGTGCGTTTTTCGGCTTAATGGCATTACCGGATTTCTTGTTTTTCTTTGATTTTTTCTTCATTCTTTTTCCCATATTTAACTCCCTTGCTTGTTTTATTAAGTAATTTCTTATCAGTGTCCACTCTTAAAGGCACCTGAAACCGGTGGCAACGGACCCGATACCGGCGTTAATAAATTGACCAGAAAGCAGAAAGTAGACCGATTTCCCTCAATCCCTCGATCAACTCGAGTACGCCTACCAGCCAAACGAACCATAATGCGCTAAAAATATGTTTTCGGTATACAGATGGTTTTACAAGGTAGTTTTTAGGTTCAGAAAAAGTTGAAAACCGTGGGAAAAAGGCCGGAACGCTTTCCGTGTAATTTTCAAAAGAAACCCCGAAAAGTTGTTTGAGTCGTTTTTCCTCACTTTTAATAACGAATGGATAATAGACTGCGAACAGAAGGATGAACAAAATTGGAAAAGTAAGGGTCTCTGTGGCGCACCCAATCCCCAGTAGCCCTATCATGCTAAAAAAATACAGTGGATTGCGACAAATGGAGTAAGGCCCCTCGGTAACCAATTTGTCATCCTTGTACCCGGCAATATAGAGCGAACACCACATTCTACCCAATGAAGCAATACCGACAAGAATCATACCGATAAAAAACAAAAAGAAGGTTAGGACTTCGTTTTTTGTTTCCCAGAGACTCTGTGTTGTAAAAAGGAAGAATAGAACAACGACAGCCGCCATCCGAGACAAAATTATCCGATATTTTTCAATTTTTGAATGCATTTTTTGTGGTACCTCTTTAGCGATTGACTTTTTCACGCTTAGCGTTTTTCTCCGATGATCGAAAATCGATCCAGGGGCAGTTATCGTTTGCAATACCTATTCTGCGCCTATGTCTGGTTTAAGATTAATTCGCGCTGGCGGAGCCTGTCAAATGTTGTGATCGATTGTATTCATTGGCGTTAAGGAAACCAGCGCTGACTTTGCAGGCAGGCTGCGAATAGGCGGATAGATTGGCAGATGCGGCATTAACAACCCCAGGTTATCAACATTAATAATCTGTTAGCCTAATTAAATGAATGGATTAATAAGCCGTGAATGCCTGCATTAAAAAAAATTGAATTTTACGATTTAAAGCAAAATTACGATATTCAGACAGTTATTTTTTTTAAACCGACCCGCCTAATAAACCTTAAACAATTGATATATAAAATTATTTTTTAATATCTGCACAATGGCACAGGGCTTGCTTTTATTCAGCACCGTTGGCCCGGAAATCTTTTACCAATCATTATTACGACCGATGGCCATGTATTTACCCCAGCGTTGCAACCTGGGGGGGGGGGAATTCAACCAAAAAGGATCAAATAAAAATGATTATTATCGGTGAAAAAATAAACGGCGCCATTCCATCGGTGGGGGAAGCGATCGAAAAAAAGGATGCGGCATTCATCCGGGAACTTGCCAGGACTCAGGCCCAGGCAGGGGCGGATTTCATCGATGTATGCGCCTCCACGGATGTTGCGGTGGAACTGGAAACCATGAAGTGGCTGATCGACCTCGTCCAAGCGGAGACCCATACGCCCATTGCCGTGGACAGTCCCAGTGCCGAAATCTGTGCCGCAGCCATTGCGTTTTGTAATAAGCCCGGCTTGGTCAATTCGGTCTCCATGGAAGGCGGCAAAACAGATGTGGTGTTTCCAGTGATCGCTGATACCGATTGGCACTGCGCGGCCCTTTTATGTGACGATACGGGCATTCCCAAAAGTGGACAGCAGCGTTTGGACATATTCGCGGCCATCATGGAAAAGGCCAAGCAATATAATATCGATCCGGCCAGGCTGCACATCGATCCCCTGGTCGAGATGCTGTGCACCGCCGAAGATGGTATCAACGTGATTCTGGATGTGATACGAAAAATAAAGCAGCAGTATCCGACCATCCATGTGACCGGCGGGGCCAGCAATATCTCATTCAATCTGCCGGCGCGCAAGTTCGTCAATCAGGCATTTCTCGTGCTTGCCATGGGGGCGGGGATGGACAGCGCTATCATCAATCCCCTGCATAAACACATGATGGGATTGATTTACGCCACCGAAGCCCTGAAGGGTACGGATGAGTACTGCATTGAATATATCAATGCATACCGTGAAGGACTTTTTGGTCCTTTAAGATAAATAGTGTCCCACCAACTATTGAGAGAGGATCGTCACAATGTCTAAGGTTGAAGAAGTAAAAGCACATGTGGAAAAAGGCAAGACCAAGCTTATTTCCGGACTGGTCCAGGCAGCTCTGGATGAAGGCGATGCAGCCATGGATATTCTCCAGGCCATGGTCGATGCGATGAGCGTCGTGGGCGAGAAATTCTCTGCCGGTGAAATTTTCGTACCCGAGATGCTGATTGCGGCCAAGGCCATGTCAAATGGTGTGGACGTTTTGAAACCCCTTCTGGCAGGCGGCCCCTCCAAGTCTTTAGGTACCTGCGTGATCGGCACGGTACAGGGAGATCTGCACGACATCGGCAAAAACCTGGTCGCCATGATGGTTGAAAGTACCGGATTCGACATCGTTGATCTCGGGGTTGACGTACCGGCCGATAAATTTATCGATGCCGTCAAGACCAATGAAAATGTCAAGCTGGTGGCATGCTCTGGTCTGCTCACCACGACGATGCCGGCCATGAAGGATACCGTGGCGGCGCTCAAGTCCAGTGGCTTGACCGGCTTTAAAGTCATTGTCGGCGGTGCGCCGGTGACGGAGGCGTTCGCCACCGAGATCGGTGCGGATGCTTACGCCCCCGATGCGGGCAGTGCGGCGGTAAAGGCCAAAGAACTGGTAACGGCAGCATAAGCCAGGAGGAGACCAATAGCGATGTTGACCAAAAGACAAAATCTGATGGAAACGATCAAGGGCGGTAATCCCGACCGGTTTGTCAATCAGTATGAATTCCTGGAGATCATTTTAGAAGCCCCTTTGCGAACACGACCTCAGCGCGGCCAGACCATCACCAATGAATGGGGCATCACGCTTTCCTGGCCCGAAGCGCAACTGGGCCCCTTTCCCGTTCATGATGAGGCGCACATCGCAATCAAGGATATCACCAAATGGAGAGAGGTGATCCAATGTCCAACGGTTGAATTTTCCGATGAGCGATGGGCGCCGGCAATCGACCATGCAAATTCGGTCGATCGCGAGGACCAGTTTGTTACCGTCTTTTTTGCATCAGGTACGTTTGAAATGATTCACTTCCTGCAGGGCATGGAAAATGGCTTGATGAACCTGTACGAAGAACCCGACTATACGCATGAGCTGATTGAGTTCCTGACCGATTACGAAATCCGCTATGCTCAGCAGATCATCAAGCGGATCAAACCCGATGCCCTGTTTCATCATGATGACTGGGGATCTCAGATCGCATCATTGATATCGCCTCAGATGTTCGAGGAATTTTTTCTGGAACCCTACAAAAAAGCCTACGGATTCTGGAAAGACAACGGTGTGGAACTGATCGTCCATCACAGCGACTCCTACGCTGCCAACCTGGTTCCTTACATGATCGATATGGGCATTGATATCTGGCAGGGAGTCATGACGACCAACAACACCCCCGAGCTCATCAAACAATACGGCGGGCAGATTTCCTTCATGGGAGAACTCGACTCCGGCCCCCTGGACGTCAAGGATTGGGATGTCAAGATGATCGAAGAACATGTGGAAAAGGCGTGCCGGACTTGCGGAAAGCACTATTTCATCCCCTGCCTGACCCAGGGATTGAATTTCAGTTCCTTCCCTGGCGTATACGAGGCGACCAGTGAGGCCATTGAGCGAATGAGTAAAAAAATGTTTTGAAGAAGACAACTGATCAATCTTGATGAATTGGTAAAAAGTCGAATTTCAGACGGATCTGTAAAAGGCCCGAGATCAAGGTTTGCGAATCCTGAGGAATGAGGCGTACATAGAGTACTTCGCAGTGACGAAGGATGAAGCGTAACGCCGATATCGGGCTTTTTACGGATCCGTCAATCTTGAATTTTCACACTAACTGTGCATTTGCCTGCGGGCAAACTACTGGACGAGGAGAAGTGGTTATGATCAGGAAAAAGTTGAATTGGTATTCCATCTGTCTGTTGGTTGTAAGTTTGCTGCTTGTTGCCGGACCGAATCTATCTTTGGCCAAAACCATTACCCTGAAGTTCGCCCACCCCTATCCGGCCATGCATGCCCAGCATAAGGGTGTGCTTGTCCCCTGGGCCAAAAAAGTCGAGGAGGCCTGTGGTGGCGACCTTAAAATCAAATTCCTTCCCGGCGGCGCCTTGGGAAAACCCGGCCAGGCATACGCCATGGTGGAAAAAAATATCGCTGATATCGGCTGGGATATTGCCGATTACAGCCCCGGCCGCTTCCCGCTGACCACGGTCATTGAACTGCCCTTTATGGTCAGCTCCGCAGAAAAAGCGTCTGTGGCACTTTGGAAAACCTATGAACAGTTCCCCGAATTTCAGAAGGAATATGCCGATACCAAGCTTTTGATGCTGAGCTGCCACGGCCCGGGTGTGTTTGCCACGGTGAAAAAACCGATTAAGAGTCTGGCAGACCTCAAGGGCATGAAAATCAAAACCGCCAGCAGTTTCACCACCAGTGCGCTTCAGTTGTTTGGCTCGGTCCCCGTCACCCAGCCGGTAACTGAAACCTACACCTCCCTGGAAAGAGGCGTACTGGATGGTGTTGTCATGCCGTACGACGGTATGGTGATTTTCAAGGTCAATGAACTGCTTAAGTATTACACCCCGTCGGATTTCTACTCCATGGTCTTCTGGGTGGCCATAAATAAAAAGAAATTCGAATCCTTGCCCGCCAACATCAAGAACGTCATCGAGGAAAACAGCGGCCTGCCTTTTTCCAAGGCCCACGGAAAGTCCTTTGACGAGTCCTACGCGTCGATGAAGAAAATATGCATCAAAACCGGCATGCAGGAAGTCAACTTTTCAGATGTCGAAATGCAGAAGCTGGTGGACCTGACGACCCCGCTGAAAGAAAAATGGGTCAAAGAAATGGAAGCCAAAGGTCTGCCCGGTGGCGCCATTCTGGAAACCGTTAAACGCTATCTCAACGAATAGAACGGCACCGGTCTTTTTCCGCATAGCCTGAGTTGCGCAGCCTTCACATCTGAGAGCCTGTTTGAGAAGTCTGGATCAGGCCCGATAACAAGGCGGAAAGTGGCTCAAAAGCGGAGCATATATATAATATGTGAGCATTTTGAGACACCTTCCAACGCCGTTAGCGGGCCTTAGACGGATTTATCAAACAGGCTCTCAAGGAAAGGTTGATCGAAAATTCCTTGACACGGGGCATCTCAGGCTTTTGCACTGATAAAGGGACCGCCTGTCTGGAACGGCAAAAGGACTACCACCATGACAACACCTTCCACACAAAAAAAGAAAAGGTCGCTTAGCACCTATCTGTCCTATATTGGCAACATCGCCCTGGCGTTGATGATGCTGCTGACCACCGCGGATGTACTTGGGCGTTACTTTTTCAATGCGCCTGTGCTGGGCGCGTATGAAATCACCGAATATCTCATGCTGATTATGGTTTTTTCGTTTCTCGCGCTTGCGCAGTCCCAGAAAGCCCACATTAATGTGGACATTGTTTTCAATCGTCTGCCGGCATGGCTGCAGCAGATATGTGAACGATTCAACCATATCGTCTGCCTGCTGGTGATGATTCTGGTCACCTGGAAAAGCGCCCAGCGCATCGCTGAGCTCAAAACCACCGGCGAAGCATCACTGCTGCTCAAAATTCCGGATTATCCATTTGCGATTTTTCTGGTCATCGGCTGTCTGGTGTTTTGTATTGAATTTTTCAAAGATGTGTTCAGATCGCAGCAAAAAGATGCGGAGCAGGAGAAATAATGAGTTCGGAACTAATCGGTTTGATCGGGATTTTGTCTTTGTTCGCGCTGCTTGCCATGCGCATGTATATCGGTATGGCGATGATGGTGGTGGGATTGGTCGGCACCATGTTCATCACCGGCGTTGAGCCGGCCGTCGACCTGTTGGGCCTGTTGCCCATGAACGAAAGCAAGTCATACGGCTTGAGCGTCATTCCTTTGTTTATTTTGATGGGGCAATTTGCGTTTATTTCCGGCATCAGCACGGATATCTATAAAACGGTCTACCACTGGATGGGGCACCTGCGCGGTGGACTGTCCATGGCCACGGTGCTAGCCTGTGCGTTTTTCGCTGCTGTCAGCGGCTCGTCCCTGGCCACGGGCGCAACCATGGGGATGGTGGCCATCCCGGAAATGCTCAAATACAAATACGACCCGCGCCTGGCCACCGGTTGTGTGGCCGCCGGCGGCACCCTGGGGATCCTGATCCCGCCCAGCATCGGTTTCGTGATCTACGGCATCCTGACCGAACAATCCATCGGCAAGCTGTTGATGGCCGGCTTATTGCCAGGGGTTCTGCTCAGCAGTCTGTTCATTCTGGCCATCCTAGCCCTTTGCTTTATCAAACCGGACATGGGGCCGCACGGGCCGGCGGCCAGCTGGTCGGTAAAAATCAAATCCCTGTCCGGCACTTGGGGCATGCTGCTGTTGTTCGCCATTGTCATCGGCGGGATTTATACCGGTGTCTTTACGCCCACGGAAGCGGCCGGGATCGGTGCCTTTGGCGCATTGTGTATTTCGTTGATCAAGCGCAAACTGACCTTGTCGTCCTTCACGCTGTGTCTGTCGGAGACCGGCAAAATGACGGCCTTTATTTTTTTGATCATCATCGGCGCCAGCGTGTTTTCCTATTTCCTGGCTCTGACCGGACTGCCCACCACGCTGAGTGAATTCATGACCGGACTGCCCCTGCCCCGGGGACTGATCCTTTTCGCCATCATCATCGCCTACCTGCTGTTGGGATGTGTGATGGAGGTGTATTCGATCATGATCCTGACCCTGCCGATCATCTTTCCGATCATCCAGGCCCTGGAATTCGATCCGATCTGGTTCGGCGTGCTCATGGTGATTGTTCTGGAGGTCGGGTTGATTACGCCCCCCATCGGGCTCAATGTGTTCATTTTGAAGGGCGCCGCCCCGGGGATCGAGGTGGAGACCATATTCAAGGGGATCTGGCCGTTTCTGTTGGCCGCAGTGGTCGCCATGGCGCTCATCGCCATGTTCCCTCAGATTGCGCTCTTTATCCCCTCGCATATGTAATGAAGAAAAAATGCCAAAGACCAAAATCCAAATGCGGCTGCCCTGATTGGACAGCCGCTAACCATTTACTTTCAAAGGAGCCACTGATATAGAAGTCAACTGGTAAAAAATAGCTTTGAATGACGGCGCTACCGTGAAATGTGGTAACGCTTGGTAATACGGATAGGGACGTGTTAAGATCCCGGGAACCTTGAACGGCTATGAAATCGGTTGATGGTTTTTTACCGGAAAAAGAAGAACATCTGGATATTTACACCTTCGTGTCGCTATTGCCGCCTCCGATTTCATTGGATATTCTTTGCGCCATTTCAGGTCAGCCGCCGGTAAAAATTTTACAGCTCGTAGAGAAACTCGTCAATTCCGGCTATTTGCTGCGTTACATGGAGAAAGGGGCCGGATATTACTATCTGAGCGATATTCACACCGCCAATGCCTTCCTTGAAAAAATACCAAGGCCGATTTTGGCCAATCTGGCCGAACGGGCCATCCAGGGAATCTGCGAATATTTGCCGGACAATACCAAAAGATGGCTCCACCTGGCCCATATTTATCAGCTTTCCGGATTGCCTGTGGGGCATTTCAGGGAAATTGTCAACGCGGGCCACTATTGCCTTGGCCTGAACTTGTCAATAGACGCTGCCGCCTACTACTGCATGGCCTTGGAGACCATGCAGACAGCAACGCTTGACCCACAAGACAGGGCGCACTTCATTGATGCCACCATCGGCCTTTGCACCTGCAGGGACACGGCCCTTTCCAAAGATATCCAGAGAAACTATCTGAAACAGTCATTGCGTTTTTGTACCGCTGACAGTGATCCTGTGCGCTGGGTGAAACTACAGGTTCTGATTGCCAAGACGTTCATCAAAGCCATCCGGTCCGATGTCGCCGCCAAGCATTTGGAGCAGGCCTGGAAAATGCTGGCCAAACATGACTTTCCCCGTGACGTTCGTCTTCAAGTGGCCTTGGCCAATTGCGAACTTTATTTCTGGCAGGGATTTCTTAATAAAGCCATTGAACGCTACGAATCGGTGATCGGCAATCATGAAAAACTGCCCACTGACGTCGAAACCCTGAAAAGCTGTGTCCGGCTGGGATGGACATACGGCAATGCTGGAGAAACGGCAAGGGGGGTTGGGTTGATCCGGGCGGTTCGCAGGAAGGCAAAAGAACTTGGCGCTTCGGACCTGGAACGTCACGCGAACCTGATTTTGATGCTTATTCTTACCGACGCTGGAAGAATCAAAGAAGGAGAAGCCTTCCTCGAGGAGATCTTTAAAACCCCGGCGGATTTTCTTGATCATTACATCCTATGGCCGGGCAACGGGAAAAGAGCCTATTTCGCCTACTGTCGTGGCGAGTATGAAAAAGCTTTCGACTATCAGAAGCAAGCCTATCAACATGCATTGGCTTTGGGAACGCCCCATCACCGGGGACCGGATAATCTGGAAGTCATGCTCGGCCTTGAAGCGCGGGGGATGGTCCATCCGGAATGGAATTTTGAGTCGGACATCGAGCGTTTGCTTGCATGGCCGGATATCTACATGCAGGGGGTGGCGCTACGGTTCCGGGCGCTCAAGGCATTCAAGGAAAAGCGCTCGCCGGACCGGATAAAAGCGGATTTAAAGCAAAGCATGGAACTGCTTACCCGTTCAGGGGCAAAGATCGAATTGGCCCACGCGCAGATCCTGATGGCGCGACTGCAGATCCGTGAAGAACATTTTACCGTTGCCGAAAAACTGCTCAAGAGCGCCTGGGACGTCTTCTCAAGAGTCAACCTCGATCTCTTTCCCAAGGATCTCAAGCCTTATCTCGATCGGAGGTCCAAGAATGCGCTTTGGGTGGATTCGTTGGTCAGCGTCGGCAACGCTCTCAGCTCCATTCGCAATCGGGATACACTTCTGGCTCAGATCATCAAACAGGCCATGCGCATTGCCGGTGCGGAGCGGGGCGCCATTTTTCTCAAGCAGGATAATAAACTGGAAATGGTCGCCAGCCGCAACATCGAAAGCGCCGAGTTCGAATCACCGGCGTTTGCCGATCAAATGGATATCATTGAAAAGGTTTTTGAATCAAGCACTGAGATGGTCAGCAATACCGCCATTGGCAAAAAGGAAAAACCGTTTAATCTCGATACGATGGGATGGACAGCATGCTTTCCCATCCAGCTCAAAGCCAGAGTCATGGGCGTCATTTTTATGGGCTGCGAGCTTGCCCGGCTGCAGCTGCCGGAAGACGAAATCTCATTGCTTCACATCATCAGCAACCAGGCTGCTGTCGCTCTTGAAAATATGAAAGCCTATGAAGAGATCATTGATCTGAACAGCTCCCTGGAGGCGGAGACCCATTTTTACCGGGAAGCCTTTGAAACCAGTCTACCCCATCCCCATATGATCGGACGGACAGAGCCGTTCAAGGAGATGCTGAATCTGATTCACCAAGTCGCCAAGTCCGACACCACCGTCATGATTACCGGAGAAACCGGGGTCGGCAAGGATCTTGTGGCCCAGGCCATCCATCAAAACAGCAATCGTGCGTCGGGACCGTTTATCGCGATTAACGTGGTTTCCTTGAGCCCGGAGTTGATCGCCAGCGAGCTTTTTGGCCATGAAAAAGGCGCGTATACGGGGGCTTCCGAGACCCGCAAGGGCCGCTTCGAGCTTGCCGGTGAAGGGACCCTTTTCCTGGATGATATAGACGCCTTTTCCCTGGATATCCAGGCCAAGTTGCTCCGTGTGCTGGAAACCAAAGCCTTCGAACGGGTAGGGGGAACCCGGACCCTGAAAACCCGTTTCCGGTTGGTGGCGGCCAGCAACAGAAACATCGAGACGCTTGTGGAACAAGGCCTTTTCCGGTCGGATTTCTACTACCGACTCAATGTGTTTCCCATCCATATCCCCCCATTGCGTGAACGCAGTGGGGATATTCCCGTCCTGGCTCGGTATTTCATGACTCGGTTCGGAAAAAAATTCGGCAAACACTTTGATCGAATAGCCAAAAGGGATCTGCAGATGCTGATCGATTACCCTTGGCCGGGCAATATTCGGGAACTGCGCCATATGATCGAGCGGGCAGTGCTGCTCAGCAACAATGGTCGCCTGATCATTCCGCCGTTGGATACATCTTTGTCCAGGACCTGCCCCGATGATAAGAAAATTCTATCTTTGAAGGATATGGAGGCAAAACATATCATCAGTGCCTTGTCCCGGTGCCGGGGAAAGGTCAGCGGCCCCGGCGGCGCAGCGGTGCTGCTTGAGGTCAAGCCGACAACCCTTTATTCGAAAATGAAGCGTCTCGGAATTGAACGGGATGCGTACCGGATCAAGACTGGTAGCGATCCAGCGTAAACTAAGAAATATTTTTTGTTACGCTTTTTCCACCGAAACAAAATGTTCCTGGAAAGCGACGCCACCACCGGCGATGTCGTAAATCTCGTAGCCATGGGGCATTAATTTATTATCGGCCAGTCCATGTCCGAAGGCACGGCTTTCGACGGGCAATTGGTGTCCAAAGCCGTGGACCACAAAGACGGCTTCCGGATGGATATTTTCGGTGACTTTGGCCCGGATCTGCCCGGTATAGCCATCGTTGGAGACATTCACCAGATCATTGTCCTTGATGCCCAGTTTGCCGGCCTCCACGTCGTTGATCCACAGAACGTTTTCGGGCATCTGTTCGAAGAGGATGGGGTTGTTGACGGTGTGGCCCTGGGTGTGGACCGCACAGCGACCAAACGTCAAACGGAACCGGCCCGCTTTGGGGGCGGCCGGCGATTCGTACGGTTTCAGGGATGGAATCCCTTGGCCTTCCAACGTTTCATTGATCATTTCGATTTTGCCCGAAGGGGTTTTGAATTCGAGCTGAGTTACATCCCGGTATTTGGGCTTGTCACCCAATGGCACAAACCCGGTTTTGTCGAAATCCGACAGGCTGACCCCGGTTCCTTCGAGCTGGAAATTCCACAAGTCCTCCGCATTATCAAAAACGAGCTTGTCGAGCCCCATCCGTTTGGACAACTGGGAAAAGATCTCCCAGTCGCATTTGGTATCGTAGGAGGGCGGCAGTGCCTGACGCCGGATAAAAAAGTAGGGCAGTAAATCGTTTTTGGCGGCAATAACGGTCCGCCGTTCCAGGTAGGGCGACAGCGGCAGCACCACGTCGGAATACCAGGCCGTATCAGACCAGGAAAAGGTAATGGACACCATGAGGTCCAGCTTGTCGAAAACCTTCTTCAGGCGCTCGGGGTCCGGAAACCCCATGAGGGGGTCGTGCCGGTAGGCGATGTAAGCTTTGAGTGGATAGGGATCCTCGGTTTCAATGGCCTTGAACGCCAGATGCGTGATGCCCGGCCCGGACTCGAAGTGGGGATATTTCCAGCCGGCGCCGTCGGCACGCTTTTCGGTGGGCTTCTCGTAAAGATCCATGAGTTTGTTGAGCCCCTTGTGGTCGTAGTCGCCGGGTTTGTTGACCAGCGGCAGGCCGCCTTTGGCGCCGACTGACCCCAGAAGGGCGTTAATGATATAGATGCTGCGGGACATGTAAAAAGAGTTCTTGTACCTGGCGTTCATCCATCCCGGATGCCACAACACCGCCGGCTTGTCATTTACCAGTTCCCGGACGAAATTGACCAACCGGTCAGCCGGAATGCCGGTCTCTTCTGCGGCCCACTGTGGGGTATAGGGTTGGACAAATTTTACCAGTTCGTTAAAATCCTTGAAATATCGTTTTACGTAGTCTGAGTCGTAGTATTTGCGGGTGATCAGTTCGTTGATCACAGCCAGATTGAAGGCATAGTCCGTACCCGGTCGAATCTGAAAGAAATTGTGAGCCTTGGCCGCGCTGATGGTTGACCGGATGTCGATTACCGTCAGCTTGCAGCCTTTCTCCAGGGCCTCGATCAGCTCATTGACTTCACGGACGTTGATGGCCTCGAAGAGGTTGCGCGTCTGGAGCACCACATGTCGGGCGTTGCTCAGATCGTAGACTACTCCCTTGCGGCCGAAGCCAAACACAGACAGTGCGGCGTGCTGAACGTTTCGGGCGCAGGAGCCGTCGTGATTGCAATAGTTGGGCGTGCCGACTCCACGGAGAAAGGCGCGGTGGAAATCCCGGAAAGGGCCGCCCCTGTCGGTTAAAAGCAGACTCCTGGCGCCGTATTGCTTAAAGATTTCCTTGAGCCGGTCGGCCACATAATCGAGCGCTTCGTCCCAGGTCACCTTGCGCCAATTCCCGCTGCCCCGTTCTCCGATGCGTATCATGGGATATTGGGGCCGTTCGTGATCATCGATCAGGGCGGTTCCCGCCGCACCACGACCGCAGATGGCGCCTTCGATGCCCTTCAAATGGGGATTGCCTTGAATGAATTTCACCTTGCCGTTTTCGGTGGTTACTTGGATGGGGCAACGCACCGTACACATGCCGCAGACACTGTAAACGGATTCTTCACTCATTGGTATGTCTCCTGCTGAAAGGTTTATTGGTCAAGTTGCAGGGAGTCTCATGGTGCTCGACAACAACGGGACGTCGGTACTGAAGATTTTTTTCAAACGGAATATGTTACGGCCCCGTTGCCGGAAATAGTTTCCTTGAAAGCAACACCGGTGGACAAGAATGAACCCTATGGCTGCAACGTTCAGGTGTTCCTGCGCGTCTCGTTCGTGACTGATTGGAGGGGTGTCTGTTTAGCCCCTCCATTGGAATTACTTTTCCATTTTTCGCTGAAGTGCTTTTTATGTGGCCCTTTACGACAAGAAAAAGAGAACTGCAATCTTTCTATGGTATATCGCTGGTATAAGGCTACTAATAACAATCAAGAAAGTCAATACAACATACCTAATTGTATGAATTATAATGATTTTTTGCTTGCGCCCTATCACCTGAACACATGCGCCGCCCTCAACACGGAAAGTGCCTGTCCGGATCAACTGAAAAAGCCGGTTGCGGATGGAGATGATGTCTATATCACCGTCATGCTGGCCGGAGGATAAGACGCGCAATCAGGTTCAATTGGCTTCATGATGGAACCACGATTGCGTATTCAGACAAATTTTAACGAGCATGAGCATGACCGGAACTTCGATGAGGACGCCTACAACCGTCGCCAGAGCTGCTCCGGAACTCAACCCAAAGAGCATGGTCGATGTGGCAATGGCAACTTCGAAGTGGTTCGACGCACCGATCATGGCTGCTGGAGCCGCGTCCTCGTATCGCAGTTTGAGGAATTTTGCCAACGCATATCCCAGGCAGAAAATAAGCACTGTCTGAATGAACAGCGGTACGGCGATCCAGAGGATGGTCAGCGGATTGCCCAGAATGACCTCTCCTTTGAAAGAGAAGAGCAGCACGAGTGTGATCAGAAGGGCAATGATAGTTATGGGGGTAAGCACGTGCAGGAAGCGCGCTTTAAACCACGCTTCTCCTTTGGCAGAAATAATCCAGCGGCGCGAAAGATAACCGGCAAACAATGGAAGGGCGACGTAGATGCCGATGGAAAGAAGCAGTGCCTGCCAGGGGACGGGAAGCCTTCCGACACCAAGAAGAAAACCGCCCAGCACGCCGTAGAGCAGCAGCATGGTCAGCGAATTGATGGCTACCATCACCAGGGTGAGGCCGTCGTTGCCCCGTGACAGGTATCCCCACACCAGCACCATAGCCGTGCAAGGCGCGATCCCCAGAAGAATACACCCGGCAAGATAGCTGCGCCACAATGGGACTGCAAGCATCTTGATGCCGTCGATCAGGACCACGGTTCCGGCCCCATGGGTTGCACCCACCGACAAATCCAGCCCGAATATTGGTTAATTTAGCAAGGATTCCGGTAAGGATTCCACAAATGCACGGATTTCATCGCGCACCCGGCGGTAGTGAACCATGGCCGTTTCCTCGGTGGATTCGTTTTTGGCCAGTGCCGGGGGATCGTCAAATCCCACATGTACGATCTTGGCTCTTCCTGGGAACATCGGACAGGTTTCATGAGCATGGCCGCAAACGGTGACGACATAATCCCATTGTTCATCGAGAAGATCATCGACGAGCTTGGATTTGTGCTTAGAAATGTCTACCCCCGCTTCGGCCATGGCTTTGACCGCCATGGGATTGAGTCCGTGGCGTTCGATGCCCGCCGATTGGCATTTGATTACGTCACCCTTTAGGTGATTCGTCCACCCTTCGGCCATTTGGCTGCGGCATGAATTTCCGGTGCATAAAAATAGGATTTTCATTTTGATTTGATCCAATCTACAATTCTTTTTTCCAGAGAATTTCTAACCATACGGAACATTTCTCTTTGTTCGTCAAGACTCCCTTGGAATACCGAAGGATCTTCTTCAGGCCAATGCAGTCTCTCGGTGACGCCTGGGAACACTGGTGTGTGTTTTTCAGCCATGGGGCAAACGGTAATGAGGTGGTCAAAATATGTATTTCCGATAAATTTCAATACGCTTTTCGACCGTTGGTGGCTAATGTCAATTCCGGCTTCGCTCATGACCTCGCGGGTGAGTGGCGGTACCTTTCGGGGTTCAATTCCGGCGCTATAAACCTCGAATCGATCGCCGCCATGATGCCTTAATAGCGCCTCGGCCATCTGACTGCGGCAAGAATTGTGTGTGCAAAGAAAAATAACCCTGGACCTGGTACCTTTAGGCGGAGGCGCTTGACTATTTTGAACGGCGACGGTTCGCCGTGCCATGTCTGTGGTCAAAACGGGATCGGAATTTGCTTTGTTAATCCAGAGCAGTGCCTTCTTAACCGCATCATCAACAGGAGATTGCGGCCAACTGTAATAACGCCACCGTCCTTCTCTTTTGGAAACCAGCAGTCCTGAATTTTCTAAAATTTTTAGATGTTTGGATAATGTTGAGGGTGCGAGATCATAAATCTCAACCAATTGTTGCAAATTCATGGCGCCATTTTTGGTGATCAGTAGAACTCGAACCCGAATGGCCTCTGATAGCGCTTTTGCTATTTCGACACATCGATCAATTGAATCCTTTTTTTTCATTTCTTGTAGTTCCCACCAGCCAAATATTTTAGGCGTCTATTGATTATTCAATTGCCATTACTATATTTCGCGAAACTACGAAGTCAAATTATTTCCGTGTTAGTTATCTGTTGGGATTAACAGGTTGGCAGGCACCATGTGCTGTTCATGAATAAATTAAGGGGGTTGGTATGGAAAAGAAACAAAGCGTACTTTTTATTTGTCAACACAACAGCGGTCGCAGCCAAATCGCTGAGTCCTATCTGAAGATGTTGGCTGGGGAACGATTTTCAGTTGAAAGTGCAGGCTTGGAACCTGCCGACGCGGTTAATCCGTTGGTAGTTGAGGTGATGAAGGAAGAAGGTGTCGACCTCTCGGCAAACCAGCCGCAAAGTGTTTTCGAGTTGTTTAAAAAGGGGAATCTCTATGGCCATGTTATTACCGTTTGCAGTGATTCTGAGTCAAAATGTCCGGTCTTTCCTGGGATTTCTAAGCGTTGGTACATGCCATTTCCAGATCCTGCCAATGTAGAAGGTTCCGAAAAAGAAAAACTTTCCAAAGTTCGGGAAATTCGTGACGCTATCAAGCGTTGGTTGTTAGAAAATCTGGGAGAGGATTCAATATCTTTTAAGGCTCCGATGTGAATCCGGATCGACTTGTTCCATATAATAGGTTTTAGGTTAAATCCTTGGTTTTGCAAACAGTCGCCGCTTAACGAAATAAAAGACAACATACGCATTGAGAATGAGGCTCAATCCGGCCACCGCCTTGATCCCCGTTTCCATGGTACCTGGACCACCGGCGGTGGCGGCAGGAACTGACGGGGCTGCGGTCGGCCCGGAAGCTGCCTCCGGCTTTACCATGACGGTCGCTTGTTCAGCATGCCCCATGCCGTCACTGACCTTGACCACCCACTGACCCGCTGCGTCGGGGCAAAAAACAAACTTGCCGTGTTGATCGGTGCGTGCATATTGGTGCTCCACCTCCGCGTCCCTGGGGCTGAACACCAATGCCTCGGCATAGCGCATGGGGGTTTGATCGGAATAGTAAAATTCCAATGCCACCATGCGTTCACCGGTTAAGACCCGGTGGCCGGTGCCGTGGGCATGGGCCTGTGCAGGCAGTCCCAGGGCAGTAATCAACAGAAGAGCAAGACCTCCGAAAAATAAAATAACCGCTTTCATCACTTTGCCTCGAATATGAAAAAAGTCATGAACTTCAGGTGGTCGATCTCGGCATTATCCTTGACCGGCACGATGTGCTTGGCAGCGATCAGCTGCCGGCCCGATTGGTTCACGGTAAACCTGGCAATGCCCTGGTCATCCGTTTCGGTCCGGGTTTGATCGTTCAGGGAGACCACGGCGTGTTTGAGTGGCGCCCCATGAAAAAGCAACTTCACCGCCAGTGGCTCATCCGGACCGAGCCGGTAGGGGCTCTTGAGCGGCACCACCTCGAAGAACAGTCCCAATGGGTTGCTGATGGCACTCGTTTCCGCGAACATCGTCTTCGATGTCTGTGTGGATGTGAAGGCCTTGAGGACCTTGAACCCCTGCTTTTCGGCTTCTTGCCGGGTCATCAGTTTTTTGCCCCGGGTGGTTTCGACCCGGCCACCCCACTCGCAGCGAACGGCCGCCAGGCACGGCGAACGTTCCGCCCGAAATAAAGCCTTTTCTTTTTCCGCAATCCGCGTAATCGGGATCTCACCGCCGTTTCGGTCTACTGCTTTGATCATCTTCACAGCTGTCGGATCATAGGCATCCAAACGATCCGGCAGCGCGCCACGGGCCACCATATATCCATCGCCATCCTGGATAATCCAGAGGTGATGTCCGAAAACAACGCTGGCTGAAATCAGAATACTGAGCATGGAAATACCTGCAACTACAAGTCGAGTAACGCTGGTTGACTGGAACGGCATGGATCGTTCTCCTTTATTTTTTTTCTGCACCCTTAGCGGATACATTCGCCAATGACCACAAGTCCGAGCCATGCTTCATCTATTTTTTTTATGTCTGTGGCGATTGTGGCCAGGGTGCTGCGCAATACGTGTTCTTTATCTGCGTAGCCGGCATAGTAAACAACGGCCACCGGAAGATCGGAAGGGAAGTGGGGACTCATGTTTGCAGTCAACTCCTTAAGATTTCGCAAGGACATGTAAAACACCATCGTCGACTTGTACTTGGACAGATCCTTGAGAATGTCATCGCTTGAACCATGTTCCTTCCCGAACAGCGATCGGGGGGAAGTGAGCAAAACGAATTGTGATCCCTCGCATGTCACCGATCGTTTCAGGGCCGCTGCAGCGGCATTGAATGCACCCATGCCGGGAATGACTTCATAGTAGCGATCATCCAGCCCAACAAGCAGACGGCCCAATGTGGGGCCGTACACGCAGGCATCTCCCCCGTCAATCATGGCAACGGTTTTTCCCTGCTTGATCTTTTCCAGAACGAAATTCTGAACTTTTTTTCTTTGCGCTTCGCGAGCGGACACACGAGATTTCGGGTCCTTATTCTTGGCGTCATTGTCAAAGACGTTCTCCCAGGGATTGAAAGCTACTTTTGAAGGGTCGATATATTCTTTAAATTTATTGAAACGCTCTGGTAAGCGCGGAGAACAAAGCAAAAAATCCGCTTTTTTGATTATTGTCAGCGCTCTTGGGGCGCTTAAATCGGGTCCCGCCGGTCCGATGCCGACCACGTACAGCTTGCCCAACGCTTCGGCTCCCGCTGGCAGCGCAAATCCAATGGTGAAAAGCAAACCCATCCAAACAATCATCAGTGGTCGGTGGTAAAATTTTTCGGGCAACGCTGATATCGGGCAAATTGGCCATTTCTGGATGGGCACTAGTTAAAAATCGATCTGGACCGACCCGTAATAAAATGTCCCATCCTCGATATACTCGTCTTCATCCGTAACGTTTTCCACATTCAGGCGCAGGGTAAGCCTGTCAAAGAAGGTTCTCCAGACGGACAGGTCAAGGGGCATGTAGTCGGGGACCGTTTCAGTGTTTTCGGAATCCGCATATTCATCGACATTGTATCTGAACGCAATCGATGCGTTGATCAAGTCGGAATTTCGATACGTCAGACCGGCCCTGTATTTATGCTGAGGCTCTCCCGAAAGGTATTTTCCTTCTAATTCCGGATTTTCCTCGTCCTTGGCGATTTCGGATTGGTCAGCCCGATGCGATACTGATCCATTTGCAGATCGTCATAAAAATACTCACGCCCCTTGCCCATTTCATGTTGATAGTAAAGCGCGCTTAACGACAGATCGGTACGATCGCCCAAGGCATAGGTCATTTTGCCCAGCCCTTTGCCGACCTCCCGGTAGCGCCTTACGGTGTATTCTTCAATTTGCTCGGGGTCCACCATGTAGAACCCATCGCTTTCTTCATAACCGCCAGATAAGAGATATCCGAAACGGGATATGGTTTGGGAGTGAATAGCCGTACCGCCATAGGTATCTTCGGATCCTGCAGTCAATTTGAGACTGGTTTCCCGCTTCTGCGCTGGCTTTTTGGTAATGATGTGGACGACGCCACCCAAGGCCTCCGAGCCATAGGCGGCCGATGTCGGTCCACGCACGATTTCGATTCGTGCGATACTCTCTTTGGGGATCAGGCCCCACGCCACCCATGCAATCGAATTGCTGAAATTATCATTAAGCGGAACGCCATCAAGCAACATCAGCGTGCGGTTACGGCCAACCCCTCTCAGTGAAAAGTGACTGGATACGCCACCAGTCTGTGTCCCGTAATGACTGAAGTTCTGGAATCCAACGGTATACCTGAGGATATCTTCGATTCTTTCAAATGGCGAATCCATGATTTCCTCTTCCGAAACCACGGTAACGCTGCGTATTCCGCCGCAAAGTGACCACTCATTCCGCTGGAAACTGTCCAGCCATTCCGCTCCATTGTGACCACCCATTCCGGAGCAAACTGTCCACCGATTCCGGAACATAGTGACCACCCATTCCGCTGGATTGTGACCACTTTTTCCGGGAGCGATTCGACGCTGGATCAATTGGCCTTTTAACGATAATCCTCCTCATTTTTATCCGTGAGGGGGATTGATGGCAAAGGATCGATTATCCATGCGAAAATTCAAAGAGGTATTACGGCTCAAATTCGAACACGGGCTGACCAACCGTAAAATTGCCAAAAGCTGTGCCATGTCCCATGTCACTGTGGGAAAGTATCTGACACTTGCCGAAAATGCCGATATCACCTGGCCACTGCCTGATGATATCGATGATAGCCAATTAGAGCAGCGTCTTTACCAAAAGGTCCCGCGGCCGGATTCCCAGAAACCGGTCATGCCGCAAATGGAATACCTGTTTAAGGAGCTCAAAAGGAAATACGTCACCTTGCAGCTACTGTGGTACGAATACAAACAGGACAATCCAGAGGGCTACCAATACAGTTATTTTTGCGAACTATACCAAAAATGGCGCAAGGGCCTCGATATCAGTATGCGCCAGGAACACCTGGCCGGCGAGAAACTGTTTATCGATTATGCCGGACAGACGGTGTCCATCATCAATCCCGAAACGGGAAAGGTTGAGCTGGAGGCCCAAATCTTTATCGCCACTTTAGGCGCCAGCAACTTCAGCTACACCGAGGCCACCGCATCCCAGACATTGCCGGACTGGATAAAGTCACACATCCGCGCCCTGGAGTTCTTCGGCGGCGTCCCACAGATTTTGGTGCCCGACAATCTGAAAAGCGGTGTTACCCATCCCTGCCGCTACGAACCGGATGTCAACCCGACCTACACGGATTTGGCCAACCACTATGGCACCACGGTCATTCCCACCAGGCCCGGAAAACCCAAAGACAAAGCCAAGGTAGAGTCATCTGTTTTGATCGTCGAGCGCTGGATATTGGCGGCGTTAAGAAACCATCGATTCTTCTCGTTGGCTGAACTGAACAAGGCCATCTATGAGAAGTTGATGATATTCAATCAGCGTCCACTACAAAAGATGAAAGCCTCTCGTCAGCACCTTTTTGAAACCATCGACAAACCGGCGCTGGCCCCTTTGCCTGCCCATCGATACGAGTTTGCCCAATGGAAAAAGGCGACCGTAAATATCGATTACCATGTCGAAGTGGATCATCACTATTACAGCGTTCCTTATCAACTCAGGGGAAAGAAACTCGATGTAAGCAGCACCGCCACTACGGTTACGGTCTTTCATAAAAACCGGCGTGTGGCCAGCCATCTGAAAAGTCACCGGAAATACCATTATTCGACGTTACCGGAGCACATGCCCAAAACCCACCAGAAATACCTGGAATGGACACCTTCCCGAATCATCAACTGGGCGGGTAAGACCGGACCGTGTACACAACACCTGGTCACGGAAATCATGCAGCGCAAAAAGCATCCGGAACAAGGCTTCAGGTCTTGTCTTGGCGTGATGCGTCTGGGCAAACGCTATAGTCCCCAGCGACTGGAAAAGGCCTGTGAACGAGCGGTGGCCATCGGTGCCTACACATTTAAGAATGTCGAATCCATCCTCAAAAACGGGCTCGACCAGACACCGCTGATTCAACAGACCAAAAGCCGTAGCATCTCTCATCCCAATATCAGAGGCTCACGCTATTACAACAAAAAGGAGAATTAATCATGATGACTCAGCAAACACTGGATAAATTATACGATATGAAACTGACCGCCATGGCCGAAGCCTTTTCTCAGCAGATGGCGCAACCGGATTTGGGGGACCTGAGCTTTGAAGACCGGTTTGCCATGCTGGTGGATCGACAGTGGACCTTCAAAGAAGACCGCCGAATGACACGACTGCTGAGGACCGCTAAACTCAAAGACGGCGCCTGTATCGAGAACATCGATTTTAAGACACCCCGGGCTTTGGATAAATCGTTGGTTTTGAGACTGACCGGCAGCGATTGGATCAAAAATGCCCAGAACGTCATCATCCTCGGTCCTACCGGGGTCGGCAAAACCTACCTGGCGTGTGCCATTGCCAACAGCGCCTGTCGTAGCGGTTATCCAGCTATGTTCAAACGGGCTCCACGATTATACCAGGAAATCGCCATTGCCAGAGCCGACGGATCTTATCCGAAGCTGATGAACAAATTGTTAAAGATCAAAGTGTTGATCATCGATGACTTTTGCATCGCATCAATGAGTGACCCGGAACGACGGGATCTGCTGGAGGTGTTGGAAGACCGCCAAGGCATATCTTCCACAATAATTGCCACCCAGGTCCCCGTCGAGAACTGGATCGAAAACATCGGCGATCCAACCCTGGCCGATGCGATTTTGGATCGTCTGGTTCACAACGCCCACAGAATAAATTTGAAAGGAGAATCCATGCGAAAAATCCGCTCGTCCTTGACGAAATCAACCAAGTCTGAAAGGTAGGAAAAAACCAGCGTCGCTTCGCTCCGATCAAGTGGTCACAATGCAGCGGAACAAGTGGTCACTTTGGAGCGGAATGCGTGGTCACTATCCTCCGGAATGACTGGTCAGTTTGAGCGGAATACGCAGTAACGCTCTGGGGCGCATCATAAACCGAGGTTTCCGAACGTGTGGCCGAGATGACAACTTCGTCGAGCTTGTAGTAACCGGGTGTCTCTTCAGCACGAATCCCCGTGACGGGGTTGATGAGCTGGACAATCATCCCAATCCATACAAAAAACATCCAACGCTTCATCTGACGCCTCCTTATCCGCAACATTTGGAATGTGTGGTTTCAGCACTTATTCGCGGGTTAGACCTTGCCATGGAAAATAAAAAACCACGAAGCTATTTCTCCCACAGGGGAGAACAAACCTTCGTGGTCCTTTATCTCCGGCAATTTTTGTATATCCTAGCCTACAAGGCAGAATATTTGATTCGCTTCAGTTGATTTTTCTTTAAGTTATGGTGGGCAGCTTCGGCTGCAAATTGGAAGAACTTCTTATCGAGTTTTTGCTCATAAGTCAAGGTGTTTCTATTATCGCCAATAAATATATTAAGCAAACAATAACAATAGGTTGTCTCTATGAAGTCCTTCTTTATTCACGGCAATTGGTCTTGGGCAGGCATTTTAATATCTGGATCTATTGGGGCCGTGGCATACCTTCGTATCGCGGTGTGATATCATCGCGGCTATCCCAAACCCGGTTGATCTCACGCTTCATCTTCAGCCGCAGCTATATTGGCCTGGGTCACCCAGTCGTTGATAACGTCATTTGTATTTGTCTGTAAGTCTTTAAGCCGACATGCATGCTCAAGTCCACTTACATCATTGACTTTGGGGAAACCTGCTGTTTTAAAAGCCATTTGTCTGGAAGCATTCGGATTAGAATGATATGGAGAGGGTGGTTATTCGCGAAAATCAGACAAGAATTGGAGAAAAACATGGAACAAGTGCTCAGAAAGCTCACATTGGATTTTTTTGGTAAAGGGAAGCACAAAATATCACCCAATAAATTTTTCGAAATGGAAAATGGTTTTTTGCTGGATGTTCGATCCAAAGAAGAAGCTGATTCTATTTCAATCGCCATGAAATCGCACCCCAACATAGAATCCAAAAATATACCGGTCCATGAGATCCCGGATAGGCTTAACGAAGTCCCGAACGATAAACCGGTCGGCGTATTTTGTCCGGCAAACGTCAGATCGGCTATTGTCTATGCTTATTTGCTTTCAAAGGGATTGTCGGACGTTCGCATTATCGATGGTGGATATGCCGATCTGACGGAGGCGTTGAAGCCTGGGCCGGTGCTGAAGGCGCTTCAAGGTAAAAAATGATCGAGGATTCGAGGAATTCTTAAATGACCAATTTGATTATCACCGGTTCCCTCATCTTCATTGTCGCTGATGCCATGACCATGGTCGGCAAGGGGGGCGGTAATTTTTATGTCGTGATTCTGGCGATCGCCGGTGTTCCCATGCATGAGGCGGCGACAACCGGCCAGTTTATGCTTTTTTCGGCATCTGTCGCTGCGATGATCATTTTTCAGACATGAGCTATTTCCTTGGCGATTATTACCATTGTTGGGGGAATCCTTGGTGGAAAGCTGGCATTGAGCACAAAACCGAAACACCTCAAAAAGCTTTTTGCATACACGAACTGGCTTGCCGCTCTATTTATGATTTTGAATGCGCTCCATACAAAGGGGATAATATAATCAGCCGAGAGAATCAAAAAATAGTCAGTTTAAGGATGGTTATAGGGTATTTTTCGTTTCAGGGGCGCTAAAAAACTGTGTTATTAGATAACTACAAATTTGTCAGTTTGTAAGCATAGATAGATCGTATCTGCAAAGGCCCTCCGATGGCAATTTGGTATTGCTATCAAAAGAATCGGTTTGGCTGAAAAACGGGTGATATATCGACCTAATCACCACTTATTATAGAGAAAGGCCAACCACAAGATGTTGGGGTTGGCCTCTTTCGTTCTGATGTTCACCTTAATAGCAGTAAACACAAGATTAACAATCATTGTTGTATGTCGAGTCTACCCCATTTGCGGGTGGGCATCAGATATGAGGCCTGAAAGAAAGGAAAGGCTCTCAATTATAACCGATCGGTATGAGGGAATAGCTCCCTTAACTTTGCACCGATGCACATGGCCAATCAAGCAACATCAATTCCGACTTCTTTCAGCCCCTGAATAACCTTAGCAACAATCTCATCGAATTTGATGTAGTGCTGAATCAACACGCGGCCACGTGTTGAAAAGTCGGGTTTGCATCGCAGTAGATCTTTCCCCGCCTTCACCCCCTCCTCGATTTTCCCCGACAAACCCAAGATTGCCGCCTTCAGCAACGGATCCCAAAACAGCAAGGGTTTGTTGAAGTGCAGGGTTTCCTCGTAGGCCTGTTCGTATTTTTCCTGTCGGATCCAGTCAACCCACAGGGCATAGTGAACGGTGATGTTATAGTACGGGTTTTGTTCGATGGCTTGGTTGATGAGCGCCGGACCCCGCTGCCAGTCACCGAAAAGAGTCATCAGATAACCAAGATTCTCTAGAACAACCAATGCGTTGGGATTCAATTGCAGGGCACGCTCGACCTCGGCCAGCCCTGCAGCCAATTCATTTTTGAATAAGAGGATGAAGGCCATGATCATCCTGACCCGTTGGTTGGCGGGGTCGAGCTTTACGCCTCGTTCGGCAAATGTTGCGGCTTTTTCGATGGGGGTTTCCAGGTCGAACAATTCCAGGCTGTAATTGAGGGAATAAAGGCGGGCCAGCATGCTCCACGCCAGTCCGCACTCCGGCTCATTGGTACACGCCTGCTGGAGTGCCTGAAACGTGCTGACAAAGGTCTCTGGGGAGAAATCGTTCAAAAACCGATAAAAACGCAGGATCGCCTGGTGGGTGGTGAGTTCCGCAGGGGCAACCCTTTTGGATTCAGAGGACAGGGCCTTGGCAATAATCCCATCCTCGCATGAGATCTTGCTGACAACCGTACTGGCAATTCGTTCCTCGAACGCAATCAACTCGGCGGGATCGAGATCCGTTCGATAAGAATCCCCCCAGATGTGCATCCCCGTCAGGCCATCGATCAGGTTGACGATCACTTTCAGACCATTCACATCCGTTTTTATGCTTCCGCAGAGCACGAAGCGGGCACCGATATCCGAGGCGCGCCGACGGTTTTCCCCGGGTGTTTGCCTCAATACGCGGATTTCCTGGTAGCGGGTGATTTCCAGGGCGATTTCGGTTGCGATGCCGATCCCCATATATTCCAAGTCCCCGTTGCCGGTCAGGTTCTCGAACGACTGAATCACGATCGTCGGCCACGTATGGGTACGGGCTATATCGGTCTTGCGTCTTTCTTGGAATGGCCGCTCTTCATCAAGGTGGCGTGTTTCTCGAAATAGCGGCACGTAGGTGCCTTTGGGGATCTCGATGCGGATGGGATCGTTTTGCCCGGCCACCAGGTAATACCGTTCAAGAGCCCGCCGAAGCTTGTTGGCTTGAATGCTCACGATGGGATCGGTTGCCTGGTTGAATTCCTCGCCCCTTCCGAAGACCTGGGTGGCGATGGTATAGCCCTTTATTTCGTGGGAACGACCGGACAACGCCGTCTTCACAACGAACGTCAAAAAGGATCGCTGGGCTTCGGTGGCTTTGAACTCGGGGCTGGTCAGTATGCGGTTGAGCTGTTGGCGGATGGATTCGGCGGGAGGGACGGCTTCTGGATCGGAGGTGGTCGCCCTTGAAGTTTTATTGTCCGTAGTCGTCATGAGCTTATTGCCATGGGTGGGTGGCAAAAATATGTATAAATAACAAATAATTATAATCTACGCCTGTGTATAGCATATCCTAAATTAGTACACAAAGGGTTTTTCCTGTTTTACAGGAAATGAACGAATATCCATCGCAAGCTTCCTGTGATTCGATTGACGCTTCGAGGGCGGGCTGACGTGACCATTATCAAAAGCAGTGTTTTCCACGTTCTGGAAAAATTTCCTGACCGCGCTGGGGAAATTAAACGGCTATATAGAAAAAACCAGGACTTTCAGACCATATGTGAAGATTACCGCCAGTGCGCCGAGGCACTGCATCACTGGAGCCAATCGAATGAAAAAGAGGCGCCGATCCGGAGGCAGGAATATGAGCAATTGTTCCAGGAATTGATGGATGAAATTTGTCTGTACCTCAACGAAGCGGTTTAACAATAATGGAGGCATAGATGAAATCATTTAAGAGCGTCATTTCATTAGTAGGCGTCCTCTCTTTTGTGTTCTTCAGTCAAGTTGCCGTCGCGCAAAAGAATGGCGACGGCAACGCCATTCCCTATCCATTGGAGAAATGGAAAGGGGGCCAGGGAAAGACCCTGGCGGACTCGAAACCCGATTTTATCGGACAACCAAAGGCGCCCGACGGTGCTCCCAATGTCCTGGTCATCATGCTCGATGACGGCGGCTACTCGAGTGCGACATCCTATGGGGGCGTCATGAAGACACCCACGTTCGACCGTCTGGGGGATGAAGGCATTCGCTACACGCACATGTCCCTGGCCGCGGTGTGTTCCCCCACCCGCGGCTCGCTTTTGACCGGTTATAACATTCACCAGATCGGAACCGGCATCATATCGGAGTTTGCCACCGGTTATCCGGGGTACAATTCCCAAATCGACTACAGTACGCCGTCCATTGCCAAGATCTTGACCGACAATGGCTATGCCACGGCGGCCTTCGGCAAATGGCACAACACCCCCATGGAAGAAGCCTCCCCGGCCGGTCCGTTCGAGAGCTGGCCCACGGGTATCTGGGGGTTTGAATATTTCTGGGGATTTCTGGGCGGTGAAACCAACCAGTTTCATCCCTTATTGTACGAAAACACCACGGCCATTGAAACCCCTAAAACCAATGCTGATGGATCGGAATTCCATTTATCCCAGGGCATGGCCGACCAAGCCATAAAATGGCTGGAAAACTGGAAAGGCCTGCGGGATGCGCCTTTCTTCATCTACTACACGCCGGGTGCCGTGCATGCCCCCATCCAGGTCCCCAAAGAGGTGCGGGACAAATACAAAGGACAGTTCGATGACGGCTGGCATGCCTACCGGGCGCAACTGCTGGAGCGCCAGAAAAAACTGGGCCTGGTGCCCAAAGACGCCAAGATGGTGGACTGGCCGGAAGTCCTGCCCAAATGGGATTCCTTCAGCAAGGAGGGGAAACGGTATTTATCACGGCAGATGGAGGTCAATGCCGCCTTTCTGGAACATGTGGATTATCATATCGGCCGGGTCATCGACCACATCGAGGAAATGGGCGAGCTGGACAATACCCTGGTGATTTATCTGACCGCCGACAATGGCTGTACGGCGGAAGGAACACCCACCGGGACATTTTCCGAGCTGTTGATGCAGAACGGGTTCCCGCCGCTGACCATGGAACAGCAGCTGGAAAAACTCGAAGAATTCGGAGGGCTGGATGCCTGGGGCGGGCCGCACCTGGCTAACCATTATTCCGTGGCATGGGCGTATGCCTCGTCCACCCCGTTTCAGTGGACCAAACAGATGGCGTCCCATTTCGGCGGAACCATGTCCGCTACAGCCATAAGATACCCCAAAGCCATCAAGGCCAGGGGCGAATGGCGAAGACAATTTCAAAACGTTATTGATTTAGTTCCCACGATCCTGGAGGTGACCGGTGTTCCGGCGCCCGACTATGTGAACGGCCAGAAACGAAAGCCGTATCCGGGAAAATCGCTCACCTATGCATGGAACAATCCCGATGCCAAAACAAACCATCCCACCCAGTATTTTGAAATGACAGGATTTGTCGGCTTGTATCACGATGGCTGGACCATCAGCGGAAAACCGTATCGGATTCCCTGGTCGTTAGATCCCTCGGTAATGGCAAATTTTAACCCCCTGAATGTAACCTGGGAATTGTATAACATTAATGAAGACCCGATACAGCAGGTGAATGTGGCGGACAAGTACCCGAAAAAAGTCAAAGAACTGGAAAAACTATTCTGGGAGGAAGCCGATAAGTACGATGTCTATCCTATCGGCGGTTCTCTGGGCAAGGCACTGCAGCCGGAATCCAATCCGCAGCGGGCTGGAAAAAGACATTGGGAACTGACACCCAATGTGTACCGGGTGCCCGAACTGGCCGGACCTGAGATCAAATCCACCAACTACGAGGTGAATGCCTATATAACGGCTGATGATACGACCGAGGGGGTGATTTATGCGGTTGGCGAACATATTGGCGGACAGGCGCTGTTTATCAAAGACGGAAAGCTGAGATACAGCTATTCCACCCTTGGCCTGTACTGGCATGATTTTGACGGGAATGTGAAAATACCGCACGGTGATATTAAAATCACATTGAAGCATGCCATGAAAGAACCCCGGTTGAACGGCCCCTCCTTCGTTGAATTCTTCATCAACGATAAAAAAGTGGGTGAAATGGACATTACTGCGACTGTATATGGTTCTTATACAGCTCATGAAACATTCGATATCGGCCGTGATGAAGGCATGCCGGTGAATGAGGAATATGCAGACAAAGGTAAATTTGAATTTACCCCGGGGCAATTGCACAAGGTCGTGTTCGATATCAAGAATCCCGAAGAGAAAGTGGAAGCCTCCGAGTACAGCATTATTGACTAGGTTGATAATTCATCTAAAAAAAGCCGCAAGGTCTTTGGCCACGATCCGGTGGCCTCACCCTTGCGGGCCTCATCCCCGTTGCACTGGCCGGCGTATACCACCAGGCGGCGACGGGCAGGACATATGAGGTGTTATGCGGCATTCGACGCCGTTGTACTTGATGGACGTCGAGACGCCCGTGATCGGCGGTGGCAGAGCAAACGTCGACGAATTCAAAGGAGACAGATTATGAGAACGATGAATGTGGCCTTGCTGGCGATCTTCCTATCAGGGGCCTTGTTGTTGTCCTGCGCACGACAAGCCCCTGCACCACCCGCCACCCCTGCGCAACCCGCGGTTCTTGGCGACGGCGCCGGTGCCAAGTACGATCGTGTTGACAATGTGCACCAGGTGCGATTCATCGAAATCTTCCTTGTCGGCCGCGAGGCAAGTACGGGGAACGTAGTCGCGGCCGTCTACAACACCATGTACACCCCCCAGGGCATCCCGGCGTCGAAAGACACTGCCCCGCAAGCGCTGCTCGAGGGCCTCAACTTCGACCACATTAAGAAGGAATACGGCGTCCTCGGTGCGTCCTTGAACGGCCCGAAACTCTGCCTGCCCGATTGGGTTGAAATCGATGTCGGGGTCGAAAGAGATTTCAACGGTCTTGCAGCCGTGTGGGTCGCCCAACTGAACATGGGCAACAACACCAGCGTCGGTGAAATCGCGCCCTACAAGCCCGTGACTATCGCCCGGCACAGTGGGTTGGGTTGGAACAAGGGCAGGACCGTGATTCTCCTTGACGATGCTGAAGGCAACACCTGGATCATGAAAGGGTTCGAGTTGGGCCTCAAACCGCAACATACTTACGATGAATTTCTTGCCGCCTTGCCAAGCGTTTACCAGAAGCTCCCGGAGGGCTGGAAGGTGCGGGTCAAGACGCTGGAGGAGGATCTGATCGAGAAGCCGGAAGGCGGAGTCGCCACCATCATGTCGGACGAGTTCTTCAATGTCTATGACAAGACCGGGCCAGGCATGACCAACTACAAGCCCTAGTCATCCGACATTGGGTCGACCTGACCACTCAGTCGTGGGTTGGCGCTCATCTCCTCCGTGATCGCTCTATTTCCGGACGTGCGGTCGTCGGAGGTGCGATTGACTCCTTGGGGTCGGAAGTGGGCAAGGCATTGGCTGCGTCAACTAAAACGCCGCATAACATCTATATGGCCTCCCCTTGTCAAGAAAAAACTTCACCCGCGGATCGGAAGGGTAAAAAAATCTAATGCTACTTGTTCCGTCTCTTAATTCAGATTTCTCAACAAGCAACTCGCTGGTTCAAACTTGCGTCTTCGATCGCCGGCGTCATAGCGTTTTGATAACGCGTCTGCACCAAACATCTATCGGGATTGACTGATCTGCCAAATAGGTTCTTTGACAATCAGCGTGCCATTTTAGGATGGCTTCAGAATATATTTCGGGCCCTTATTCCGGCGCAGTCAAAAGAATCGGCTCGTCATTATAAACGTCCAGTTAGGCCCAAAATAAGCGAGTATTGGCTGAAAAGAATAGCAAACACGACGACCACCTTACAACGACATAAAGTAGCACATTAAATGGCTTTGGGGTCGCCCAAATTAACCAATTGTAATTAAATGAAAAAGGCTGATTTGCATACCCGTTATTATTGCTTAGGTGGCCTGTTTTGACCGCAAAAACACCATTTTAAGGTCCTGGCTGGAAAATCCACCGGAAAGTATTGTCCCAAGACATTTTCAACTCGTCCATCTTCTGCGGATAGCCATCCTCATTTCCGTAGTTTTCTATGGTTTCCCGTAGATGGTATTCATCCCTTCGTAATTGACGTTTCTTTTTGCCTAAAGCATTAATCCCCAGAATTGTCTGTAGTTTACTGATAAATGGTTCGCCACCAACAGCAATACTTTCCACGAAATGTTTTTGACGCTCCGGTTGTTCTTTCAGTTGGCTGGATATCCATCCAGAGTGGGATGTGGCCAAGGCTTCATTTGAATCCACATTTAGAAACCTTTGTAATGCATTGTGATCGATCAGTCGGTAACGGTCCTTAGGATGTTGGATTTCATGATATCCACTCCATTTCCATTCTGACGGGTGGTTCACCACTCCAGCGCGAACCATGTTCAAATCGACATATACCAGGCACCGCCACAGATGTTCTCCGGACTCGATGGCGGTTGCATGATAACGGTCTTGCCAAAAGGCACCTTTTCGTTTTTTGCATCGATTGTATTCCTGCGCGGTCCTGCCGGCTATAAGCTGCATGGCTTTGGGAATGGCCTGGGTATTTTCACTTGAAGAAAGAATGAGATGGGTATGATTGGATGTAACGATAAAATTGAGGATGGACAGCCGAAACTTAATTTTTGCTTCGAAAAGGAGTTCGATCCAACGGTTACGATCTTTTGCAAATTTTAAAAGGAAATCTCTCTTATGGCATCGGTGGGTGATATGTCAAATATATCCCGGCATAAAATGTCGATAAGCGCGTGCCATCGCTCATATTCGCTTAGAATAGGGTTTTTACCCCCAAAAGTGGTCGCCTAAGGTGCTTTCGGAGATCATCTTTTCACCTTTTATCTATTTATGTCAATTGGTTAATTTTGGCGACCCTTTTCATATCTGTAATTGTAATCGCAGCAGAATGGTGATTAGTTGGGGCTACCAAACCAGATGGAAGTACCGTTAGGTAACGTTACCCAGCCAAGGGTTTCGTCCTAACGGTAACGTGTATATCCTCCCTGGAACGGTTGCCCTAAAAATCATACACTCTATTCTGATATCGGCCAAGTCCCTGTACAGATTCCGGAAATAGTGAATTTTCTCCATTGCGACCAGTTCCTTCCAATGCAAACACAGAAGACTCTTGTCCTGTTTAGAATAAAAAATTGCTGTGGCACGTCAATTGCTCTACACGAAAAAATGACAAAATCATTTCATTACTATCCAAAATCAATCATTCAGGAGGGAATAATGGAAAAAGGTGAAAAACTGGTAGTCGTCGGATGTAGCGGTGCCGGCGGACCGGCGGTAATGATGGCGAAAAAGCTCATGCCGGAGATCGATGTTACGGTGATCAGAAAAGAACCCCATTTCATTGTCCGCTGAGCGCTGCCTCACGTGGTGGCCGGTCTGGCCGCTGACTCGTCCATTATCGTTCCGGATGCAAAATTGGAAGGCATGGGAATCAAGGTTATCGTCGGTGAAGTCACCAATGTGAACGCTGCCGATAAAAAAGTAACGCTGAGAGATAATAGCACCTTGGAATACAACAAACTGATTCTTACAACCGGTGCGCGTTCCTTTGTTCCTCCCATTGAAGGGCACGATCTTGACCATGTGGTTTGCCTGCGGGGCTCCCTGGATGCTCAACAAATTCGATCCATTTTAACAAAGAGCAATCCGCGCCGGATGGTTTTCGTGGGTGCTGGGTTTATCACCATGGAGATCGCTTCTCTGCTTTTGGCTGCCGACGACCAGCTGGAGATCACTGTGGTAGAGTTGCTCGATCGCCCCCTGCCCGTCATGCTCGATAAAGACATGGCCGACAAAGTGTCTGATTATGTGTCGAAAAAGGGAATCAATTTGCTTACCGGGAAAAAAGTGGAAAGGCTTCTCGGTGAAAGTGGCAAGGTAAAAGCGGTTGAGCTGGAATCTGGCGAAATCCTGAAGGCGGATGTGGTTTTTATCCATGTCGGTGTGCGCCCGAATCTGGAATTAGCGGAAAAAGCCGGTCTGGAATTGGGCCGGTTCGGGATCAAGGTCAATGAATTTCAGGAAACATCGGACCCGGATATTCTTGCCGGCGGAGATTGCGTGGAAAAGGTCAATTTCATCACCGGTAAACCAGATGCCGGAAATTTAAGAGGCCCGGCAGTCATGCAGGGCCGGCTGGCGGCAAAACGGCTGGCCGGATATTCGATTCCTTTTCATGGCGTTCTGAATGCAGGCGGCTGTCAGATGTTCGATATGGTGGTTACGGCAACCGGTCTGACCGAGGAGAGCGCTAAGACCAACGGCTATGAAACGGTGACCGCCATTGTGGAGTCCAGAAGCAAACACGGCATGATCCCGGGAATGCAGCTTTGGTGGATCAAGCTGGTGTTCGACAAAGCGACCAAAAAACTCATCGGTGGGCAGATCGTCAGCAACGGTGTGGGGCCTGCCAGGGAAATCGACGCGGTTAGCGCTTTTATTATGGGAGGTAAAACAATCGAAGACCTGACCGTTTTCACATCGGCCTGCAACCCGGACATCTCTTCCGAACCGAGCATGGAGCCGATCACGATTGCCGCGGAACAGGCGCTGCAAAAAATTTAATTCATTTACATAACTTGGGTTTAACCTAAATATTGACAAGGCGGTGTTTGGTTTCAATAGACCGATGGGTGGGGAAGGGGTGCGGCATGAGAACATAGGTTAGCCGGTGATCAGTTTGGACGAAATCGAATTCATGTTTGCCTTTTAGAAACCTTGTACAGAGACACCAAAATACCCAAACTTTAGTGAAATTAATGCAAACACATTTCTTTGGCTCTTTTTTATGCATTGCCGCTGTGCCGTTTAAACGGAAATGGTTTGATATGCTGGTGCGCTACCATTAACTTCGTTGTGTTGGCTGCAAGGAGTGGTAAAGACCCAAAGGGCGCATCGTACGGCTGGAACAGGTCTGAAAGAATAGCCGATGGCGATTTGGTAATCTTTACCGGGGCTCGGGAAGATTTGGGACAACCAGAGTGCATCTATCTGTAATCAGTGCTGGCTTGGAATAGATTGGAGATATTAATATTTTCAGCGATCTAAAAATGAAGACAAATCGATCTTATTAGAACTCTGTATGATATTTATTTTTTATTACAAAAGATAAGAACTATCGGGAATCAGTTTGTTAACTAAACAGATTTTATAGCAAAAATTTTGAAATAATAATATCAAAAAACTCAAATGTTAAATAGAAATTATATAATTGAACATGTATGCAATACAAACTAAACCACTTAAATAAATAGCAAAGATATATGCAACTCCAAATGGACGCGAAAAATTGAAATTATCGATATTCAAATTAAGACCGAAAAATATTAAACTTGTATAATAAAATACGGCTGGTAACATTTTAACTTTAAATTTTGTAATTATATATTTTTTGCGATTTTTTTCAATAGCCTCTTTGAGATTATTAACCACATAAACATGATTGACAAAATATTCAAATCCAATGTAGTTAATAATAAAAAACAAACTAAACATCCACAAAGCATGCAAAAATATTCGTTCTTTATTGTAGCCAAAGTTCCACCATATTTTATTAATCCAGTATAGATATTTTTTTTCAATGCCCTTAAAATAATAAATTTTTTGATAATCTAGGTCCAGCAACTCATAGCTCTTAGTAAATCCATCATTCTTTTGTTTCTTTAGTAACATATAGTAAATATTGCTGATTTGATCAAAACTTAATTTGGGTTCAAATTGAAGTTTGATTTGTTGATAATTAAGCCTAATTTTATCAATTGTTGTACCGTATAGGTTTATCAAGCACTTATCATCTTCGACATGATTACCAATGGATGTAAAATCAATTTCTTTTTCAATAGAGACCCCATCGAAATTGATTTCATTTGGCATTTTTGTCTTATAAAATATAATAGAATTATAAAACATTGAAGAAGAAAAATCAACTGATCTACTTAAGAAAGTGGAATATGAAAAGTCAACTTTTCCAAGAAAACTTGCCAAAGAAAAGTTAGTTTTATTTTTAAAAGTAGTTTCACTAAAATTTGCATCAGTTTTGAAAATCGATTCTCGAAAAGTAACTTCATTATTAAAATGGGATCTTAAAAAACTTACACCTCCATTAAATGTCGCACCAATAAAATATACGTTTCCGAAGAATTCGCAATCATAGAAAATAGCTTCCTTTTGAAAATTTGAACCAATAAAATAGATATCTTTTGAAAATTTAGTTCCTTGTATAAGTACGTTATTTTCAAATGTTACACCTTCAAATGATATTAAGGTATTCGCTGATGTATTATTTAAGTATAATTCGCCTTTGATAATGTTATTATTTGGCTGAACAATAGTTTCATTTTCAGCAGTTTTCGATACTGAGAATAAATTTTTAGATAATCCCATCCTTTCCATCTCATTGTCAATACTCTCTTGTCCATGTGCAAGTTTAGCTAATATTAATAATGTAAACAATAAGAAAATATAATTTTTTGTATTATTCATTTAAATTCGGACCAATATTCTTATTTATATTTAACGTTGATCTCTATTTCATCCTTCGAAACAATTGATGGAGGAACTAATTTTGTTTTAATACCTTGTAACTTATCCATCAAATGAGATTTCAATTTATTATGCTGAACTTCATCTACAACTACGACCATAATTATCAATGGCTTAGTATTGAGGCTATTTATCGTTTGTTGACTATCTTGATTTTCAACCAAACTAGCATCATTTTGCTGCTCTATTTTATCAAGCAAAACAGTATATTCCCAGGTTGTTTTTATCGGATCAACTTTCACTTCGGTTATATATATCATTCGTCTATGACTATTTTCGATTTGCTTCACGATTAGCCAGAGGTGTTCTTTATTTCTAAGATCAGCGGTTCCTTTTATTTGAACATTTTCCCCTGATATGAAAATACCACCCTTGGGGCTTGTTATCTTAACTTTAAAATTTGGATCAGTGTCTTGAGGCTGTCCTGCTTGAGGAAAAATGCATTGAATAAGAAATAGGACGAATAAGATTATTAATAGTTTATTTTCTTTATTCTCTGCCCAAAAAGGCTTTTCTAATGGTATAAATATACTCATCTTTTATTTACCATTCTATACGTAGGTGGAAATGAAAACATCGGACTTCTAATTGGTCTTGGGCCATAATCTCCTTTACCTCCTAACTGCCGCATATATTGCTCCAAATTTTGATGCTCATTTTCATTTACAGGACCAACCGCGATGTAAAAAATGCCTGAATCTCTGGACCCTCCGATAGGCACAGATATGTTCCAGGAACGTCTCTGTTGATCAATTCTTACTTCAGAAATAGGCCACCAAAGATTTCTATTGCTTCCGTAACTAACAAATACCCATAGATGAAAACCAAATGGAATTATTGCTGTGCCTGATAGTGATACATAGCTGCTTACGACCAATCCGTCCTGTGGAGGATTTAAAATCCTTACATCGAATGGTTGGCAGTATATTGATCCTACTAACATCGTCCAAATAATTGCAGATAAAAATAACGTTTTAAAAGAATACAAATTGTTCATTATTTAGAATCCTTTTAGCATAAAATTTGAACTTAAAATTGTTTTAATAATTACCAGTAATTGAAAAATCAGTAAAAAGGATGGCACTGATTAATTGAGAAAATTACGTTCTCATTTATCAAAACGCTAATAATTTAGCAGTCAAAGACTAATATAAGCTGAATAAGAATATATTATCAATCAAAGGGTTAGGCTACGATCGCACAGATTCTTTGCAAAAGGTGTGGAAAATTTACAAGTGCCTATTTTTATTATTAGGATGAAATAATTCTTAGGTCAAGAACATATTCAGAATCGGAAAAATGAAAATTTTGAGTATTGTAAATACTGTATATTGTGGCTGGGCAATAACTGTACTAGGATGATGATGATGACACTTTTATCTAACCATTTATTATCTGGATCAATTGGGGCCGTGGCATGCATTTGTTGTTGAAAATTTCAATTCGATAGGCTTGGAGCAGCATTTTAGACCTCCCGCCCCTGGTAAGGTGTCCATCTAAATTGCTGTGAATTTGCAGGCGTCGCAATGCGTTCGTCAATTTATGGTTCAACCCCCAATTTTTTCAGCATGCTGACAATATCTTTTTCCGCCATAAACCCCTCATGCCGAAAAACCTCCTTGCCGGAGGCATCATAAAAAATCTGGGTTGGAATGGCGCGGATACCGAAACGCCCGGCTTGTTCGTGATGTTCCCACACATCAATGAACACAATTGCCGCTTTGTCTTTGTATTTATGTTCCATTTTTTCCATGATGGGCGCCATCATCTTACAGGGGATGCATTTCTTGGCCCCTAAATCGATCATGGTGACCATGCCTGGTACCGGTAATTTGGATGGGGGAGCCGATGTTGAATCGGATGCCCCAACGGGACCCGCTCCAAGGCAAAGCAACAATAAGCCCAAAAATAATCGCAAATTTAATTTGGTCATCAACCTTCCTTTCAGCATCATTTATTTATTCGATGGAATCAAATGCCGCTGACAAACGGCCCGCTTATGAAATAAACGCCCAACAACGCGATCACCACGCCCGCACCGCGTCGAAACCACTGCCCCGCACCCTGCCAGGCAACGCTTTCCGTCAACCGACGCACCATGGCCGTGGAACTACCAGCCACGGCGATAGGCAGGCAGTGCCCCACGGCAAAGAGAATCATCATCACCGAGCCGGCCACGATCTTCTGCTGCACGGTGACAATGGCCAGGATCGGCGCGATAAACCCGAATGTGCAGGACCCGGAAAGAATGCCGTAGGCCAACCCCAGTCCGAAGGCGCCGTGAATACCGCGCAGGTTGAGCCGGTAGAGCAGTGAACCGGACATGGAGCAGGCCTGCACGCCGAGCATGCCAAGGGACACCCAGATTAGCACGATGCCCACCAGTACCTGCCACCAGGTGCCCACGTCTCCGAGCATGCGGCCCAGCAGGGTGCACACGACGCCCACCACGGCGATGGTGATGAAGAGCCCCACCGAAAAAGCGATGGCATACCAGGCTGCACGGCGTGGGTTGACAGTGGTCTGCTGACCGCCCACGTAGGCCACAATCAATGGAATCGAGGCCAGGTGGCAGGGCGAAAACAGCACGCTGACCATGCCCCAGGCAAAGGCTCCGACAAAGGCGATTGCCGATCCGGCAGTCATCCATTGATTCACCGCAAGGAAAAATTGATCTAACATCTCGTCTTCAGGTCCTTACTAATTCCTAACTGTTCCTTTTAATTTTAAGCCTCTTATAAAATTGTATTAAACAAGTATCCCACGAACAGAATACCGCAGGCGACGACGCCGACAAACACACCAATCAGTCTGGGTTTTAATACTTTTCTCAGAATCACCATTTCCGGCAGGGACAGTGCGATCACGCTCATCATAAACGCCAGGACAGAACCTAACGCGGCTCCCTTGCCCAGAAGCGCTTCAACCACAGGAATAATGCCGGCAGCATTGGAATACATGGGAACCCCAATAACCACTGACAGGGGAACAGACCACCATGTGCCCTTGCCCATGATGGACGCCATCATGCCTTCCGGGACAAATCCGTGGATTCCGGCCCCCACGGCAATGCCAAGTATGACATAGATCCAGACCCGGCCGATAATCTCTTTGACGGCCTCCCAGCCGTAAATAAACCGATCATTCCAGGTCAGTTTTTCCTCTTCTATTTCAGCCGCAGCTATATTGGCCTGGGTTACCCAGTCCTCAATGTGGTTTTCAAGTTTTAACCGGCCGATCACCCAGCCGGCGACTATGGCAATGGAAAGGCCGGTGCCCATGTATATGGCCGCCACTTTCCACCCCAGAAGACCGTATAAAAGGCCAACGGCGATTTCGTTGACCATGGGGGCGGCAATTAAAAAGGAGAACGTGACCCCGAGGGGAACCCCTGCGGTTACAAAGCCAATGAAAAGCGGAACCGCGGAACAAGAGCAAAAAGGGGTAACGATTCCCAGAAGGGCTGCAAAAATATTTCCTGCAAATTCACTTTTCCCGGAAAGAAAAGCGCGGGTTTTCTCCGGGGTGAAAAAACTACGGATGACGCCCACGCCAAATACCACTAAAAAGAGCAGCATCATGACTTTCGGGGTGTCATAAAGAAAAAATTCTATGGATGCCCCCAGGTGTGAGTCCTGGCTGATTTGCATCAGGCTGTATGTCAACCATTTGGATACACCGGGCAACTGCTGGTATACCAGCCACCACACAACAACACCTGCGGCTCCCATGAACAGATTCAGCATTAATGCCGGCTTGTTTTCCCAGTTTAAGCGGGTATTGGATGGATTTGAACTCACAATTACCTCCTTGTTATATATGGTCATATAACGATGTATTCACTTAATTTTTTTACTCTTTACCAACAATAGCATTCCGGTCAATTCCCGGAAGAATCTTCATCAATGCTGAAATTTCGGCTTCATCATTCAGCCAGTGGCGCAAATTTCCTAAAATAGATGCAGCATAAGCGCTCTGTCGGCCGTCTGTTAAGGTATAATTGGTTCCACAATCCATCCTTGTGAAAGGTCGTCAATCCAGCATCTTAGAGGACCTTAAGGTGCTTGCTGGTGGTGGACTGAGCGCTCCCCAAAGCGGTCTGCAACTCACAAACGCACATGGGTCGTCGTTCCAATATCTTAAGTATTTTTACGCGGGTGGGGTCGGAAAGCGCCTTCATGACTTTGATAAATTCTTTCATTATATCCTTTATATCGCTATATTGGAATATATAGATGGGAGTGATCAATGTCAATCACTAATTTTCGTCGTTAACTTAGGAATCGTTCGAAGGCCTTTGGGGAAACCTGCTGTTTTAAAAGCCATTTGTCTGGAAGCATTCGTATTAGAATGATATGGAGAGGGTGGTTATTCGCGAAAATCAGACAAGAATTGGAGAAAAACATGGAACAAGTGCTCAGAAAGCTCACATTGGATTTTTTTGGTAAAGGGAAGCACAAAATATCACCCAATAAATTTTTCGAAATGGAAAATGGTTTTTTGCTGGATGTTCGATCCAAAGAAGAAGCTGATTCTATTTCAATCGCCATGAAATCGCACCCCAACATAGAATCCAAAAATATACCGGTCCATGAGATCCCGGATAGGCTTAACGAAGTCCCGAACGATAAACCGGTCGGCGTATTTTGTCCGGCAAACGTCAGATCGGCTATTGTCTATGCTTATTTGCTTTCAAAGGGATTGTCGGACGTTCGCATTATCGATGGTGGATATGCCGATCTGACGGAGGCGTTGAAGCCTGGGCCGGTGCTGAAGGCGCTTCAAGGTAAAAAATGATCGAGGATTCGAGGAATTCTTAAATGACCAATTTGATTATCACCGGTTCCCTTTCCCTATCAAGGACATGTTGACTGATGTTGGACAATATCAAAATTCGATCACAACCTTTCCCATATCTTTCGTGTCGTAACCACCGATTTGAGAAAATTCCTCCTGGAATGCTTGCGAACGAATAATGTTCAGTAAGGATTGTATTTCGTACCGATCCGCATCTTCACGCCTGAATACAACATCGTATCGCTCTTTTTTTATGGGTACAAAATCAATCCCTTCCACTTGCTTTGCTATTTTTTCGGTTCCTATGGCGACATCCGCTTTTCCGGAGGCCACTATGCTCGCAACCGTAAGGTGTGATTGAATTTCGTGATCATATCCAGCGATATCTTTCCCGAATACGCCCATCAATCGAAGGTTTTCATCAAGCAACACCCGTGAGCCAGCCCCTTGTTCGCGGTTCACCATTGTAATGTCATCTCGCCCAAAATCTTCCCAGCCCTTAATCCCTTTCGGATTCCCTTTGGCAACATAAAAGCCCTGTATACGACAAGTCAAATGAACAACCACAGCAGGGATTCCAGGTAATAATCGCCGAACATAAGGGACGTTATAGGTATTTGTATCGCTGTCCCACAGATGAGCAGAAGCAACATTTACCTGCTTGCGGTAAAGCGCAATCAAACTGTCATAGCTTCCAATATATGCCCGCAGTGCAGGCACGCCGCGTTGACGCATATAATTCGAGAGTATGTCTAAAATGATATCCTGGCCACATAACACAAATCCCTCATTACGGATTGGGGGCAACGTTTCGTGGGTTTTAACAAGATTACCTTTTTTCGAGTTTTGAATGTATGACCTTACGTCCTCTTCCGAGAAGCGAACCTTGCGGCCGACTTTGTAAGATTGCAGTTCACCGGCTTTTATCATGCTGTAAATTTTACTTTTGCTGACTTTAAGGATGCCGGCAACTTCTGGAACGGAAAGTTCATCTTTTGTTTTCACAAACATTCTCCTATCGGCGGTCGAGCCTTGACTAAATACACCAAATTATATAGTTTAACACTTTAAATTTATTTTATATATATATTAGTATTATTTCGTATCAAATAAAACATGAAAATGAAATATTAATCACGAAATAACACGAAACGAAGTTATATAGTAGCATTAAATGAGATAAAGAGATGGAGAAATGATATTCCCAATCTCAGGCGTGGAAATTCACCCGCTGATTCCTTTTTTCGTAGCGTTCATTGTATCATTTTTCACCTCGATGGGCGGCGTTTCAGGCGCTTTTCTTCTTCTGCCATTTCAAATGTCCTTTCTCGGTTACACAGCGCCTTCAGTAAGCGCTACCAATCAACTTTTTAATGTCGTAGCCATTCCAAGCGGCGTATACCGGTATTGTAAAGAAGGCCGTATGGTTTGGCCGCTGACGTGGACCGTGATTTTTGGCACGCTTCCCGGTGTTTTTATTGGCGCCATTGTACGAATAAATTATTTGCCGGACCCTAAAAACTTCAAATTGTTTGCAGCACTTATTCTTTTGTACATCGGATTGCGAATGGTTAAGGATTTGATTCGTAAACCCATTGCCGGCAATGACAAGATTTCGAGTGAGGAACGATTCCAGGAACTTGTGCGTAAATACAGACGCAAATCAGAAGATTCCAAAGAAAAAGGAGAGGGGGGCCTCCCAGCGGTCAGGATTATTAATTTTAGCCTGAAACAAATTGCATATGCGTTTTATGGTGAACAATTTGTAATACCAGTCTTGGGGATTTTTTCCCTTAGCTTCATTGTCGGTATTTTGGGGGGCATTTACGGAATTGGAGGTGGTGCGATAATCGCCCCGTTCTTTGTGTCATTTTTTGGCTTGCCGGTCTATACCGTGGCCGGGGCAGCGCTGATGGGAACGTTTGTCACTTCGATTGCCGGCGTTGCCTTTTACCAGGCAATCGCACCGTTTTACCCGGAGATGTCGGTTGCGCCGGATTGGCTTCTGGGGTCGTTGTTCGGTCTGGGAGGAATCGCAGGGATGTACCTTGGTGCTCGGTTGCAGAAATTTGTTCCGGCGAAACTCATTAAGTCGATGCTCTGTGTCATATTAATTTTCACCGCCTTTAAATACATTTCGAACTTTTTTGGATAAGCGGTTATTTCAACGACTTCATTAGCTTCCCATATTGAATACGCCAAATGTCTAAAGGATGGTACCGGCAAAAGTGGATAGAACGTGGAAAAAACAGAAACAGAAAAGACCTAAGAAGGTTTTAAGAGGAAAATAAAAAAAACAATGCAACAGATCCAGTTGAACCGGAGAAATTTTCTCGTCAAGTCCGCGGCAGGAGTGGCCTCCCTGGTCACAGCGCCCTATTTGACCTTGAATGCCTGGGCGGCTGATAAAAGTGCCCCTATCAGAATGGCCGTTGAATTCAATAGCCATGCCGTACCGGCCTATGTTGCCCTTGAAAAGCGAATGTATGAAGCAGAAGGACTGAATTTCAGTGCTTATAAAAGCTATTCGACCGGCGCATCCCTGGCCGCTGCACTGACCAAGGGAGACATCGACGCCGCCTACATCTGCCTTATCCCGGCTATCAACGCATTTTCAAATGCCGGCGTACCCGTCAAGGTCGTATGCGGCACCCATTTATTTGGTTATGGTCTGGCTGCAAACCCGAATAAAGTTGCTTCAGTCGAGGATCTGCAGAAAGCGAACATTCAACTCGGTTGTTTACGGGAAGGAACATCCGTCGACACGATCATGCACAAGACCATGGAGCAGTTCAATCTGAACAAGACAACTATTCTATCGAAAGTCAGACGGATGAGTCCGACAAAAGCCCTCTTTGCGGTAAAAACCGGACAACTGGACGCTGTGTTTTTACCAGAGCACTGGCTGACCATGACAGAGCGTTATGGATTTAGCGTGATGCTCACCGCCAAGGATCTGTGGCCGGATATGCTGGGAAGTGTACTTGTCGTCAAACGTTCGCTTGTACACGAAAATCCGGAGGCCGTGAACAAACTGGTAAGAGTCACGAAGACCGCCACCGACTTTATGCGCAGGCACCCTGATAAAAGCGCCGGAATAGCCGCCCGGTATCTTTCCTTTGAAAGTGAAAAAGCCCCGCTTGCAGATGTTCTGGAAAACAAGAACGAGCTTAACGTGTCCGCTAACCTCGTTGCACGTTCCATGAAGAATCTCGACTACCTCAATTCCATCGATAAAAAAGGAATGCAGACAACCATCGACTATTCCGCCCGTTTAGGCAACATCCGGCAATCTTTTTCAGCCAGTGCGATGTTGGACCTCCGATTTTTACAACAAGCTTGAAAACGATGCGCAATCTTCCAGAATTCGCGTTCCGCAATATCTCGAGAAGCGTTCCGCTTATTCTTTTTCTGGTTCTCTGGGAGCTCGCGGCACGCTTTGGCCCGTTTTCGACGTCCGCTGTTTTTCCACCCTTTAGTGCTGTCATCATGGAAATGGGCGCTCTGATCAAGAGCGGCGTAATGACGAAAAACCTTGCCAGTACCGTGGGAAGAGTCCTTATCGGGTTGCTTATGGGAACGTTATCGGGAATTCTGGTAGGGATCGCCATGGGCTGGCGGGATGCGGTCGGCCGATCTTTGTCACCCGTCATCAGCATTCTCTATCCCATTCCTGCCCTTGGATGGTTGCCACTGATGATGCTTTGGATCGGCATCAATGAGATGTTGCCCGTCGCAATCATTACCGTCGGCGCGTTTTTCCCAACCTGTTACAATACGGCCGCAGGCATCCGCAACGTGGACCGGGGGATGATCAAAGCCGCCCATATCCTTGGCGCATCCGAAAAACGGATATTATTTGAGGTGATTTTGCCCAACGCCGCGCCGCATTTGTTCTCCGGATTGAGGCTCTCATCCGGAATGGCCTGGCGCACGGTCCTGGCTGCGGAAATGGTGGCCATACCCACAGGCATTGGCGCCCTCATCATGAAGGCTGAAAGCCTGGTAAGAGTGGACATTATCATGTCCTGTCTTGTCGTTCTCTCCTTTTTATGTCTAATTTTTGAAAAAATTCTGAATTTAATGGAGAGGCGATGGACGGGCAAATGGAGTAACGGCATTGCCCGAGATTGAACTGGTAAATGTAAGCAGATATAACTGCCGGGGGCTGAATCTTACCATCAGAGATGGGGAGTATTTTGTAATTGTAGGTCCAACCGGTGCCGGAAAAACGACTTTGCTGAATATGATTTCAGGCGTCACGGAATACAATGGAACGGTATTGATTGATCAGGTCGATGTCAATGCGTTTCCCCCCTTTAAGAGAGGCGTTGGTTACATGTTTCAGGAGTTGGCGCTTTTCCCCCATCTTTCCGTGGCGGCGAATATCGCCTTTGGACTGAGGGCGCAAGGGTATGAAACAGTTGTCGTGAAAGAACGGATTTCATTTTTATTGAAAATGATGCGCATCGATCACCTGTCCGGACGTTATCCACACATGCTCTCCGGAGGTGAGAAAAAAAGAGTCGCTTTGGCACGCTCACTGGCACCCTCACCCAGCATTCTTCTTCTTGACGAACCGACCTCAAACCTGGACCAGCAGACAGCAGAATACTTGCGTGTTGAACTGAACGGTCTTCTGAAAAAGCTGGGCGTCACCACCGTGCATGTTACCCACGACCTCCGAGAAGCGGAAGCGGTGGCCAACCGGATCGCCTTCATCGCCAACGGCGTCATTGAGCAGGTGGCGACTCCTTCGGACCTTTTTTTCGATCCGGCAAACACCCGCGTTGCCGAGTTTATCAGGATGCCCAATATTCTTGAGTGCAGACAAACGCGACCACTTACCTCGGGCCTGGTCGAAACCTTGTCGGATGAACTGAAAATTATTCTGCCTTACGATGGTAAATGCATTCGAAAGATTGCCATCCCCCCCGATGGAATTTCTCTCTTTGCTACGCGGCCGCCTGGACCGGCACTGAATAGTTTTATTGGGACGGTGGAAAAAATTAGCCGCTATAATGGCATCGTTAAAGTGAAGGTAGCGATTGGCAAAACCAAGCTATTCACCGAATTGCCCGCGAGCACCTTCAAGACCTTGCCCTTTGAAGATGGAATGATGGTGCATGGCGTGATTAAAACGGATCGGTTGCGCTATATTGGCTCATAGTGAAAAATAGCAAATGGATAGCTTTTGACAGTAGACTGTGGTGGTTTTTAATACAGCAGGCATTGAAGTTGCGCCATGGATTCCACCGATTGTGGGTTCGCAGCTCTGTCCTAAACGGCTTTAATGGACTTGCCACCTGCCTCGGGCTCCAGTTCATGGGGAAAAAACATTTTTCCACTCTGGGATATATCATAGCCGGCCATCCCTTTGGCCGCTTCGATAAATATCTGTTCATGCAGCATACTGAGAAAATTCTGTGTATCCTGATCGAAGAACCGTTCGTGGGTAATGAGCAGGTCGTAACGCTCCTGGCGTAACGGTAAAAAGTCGAGTCCCAGTAGAAAAGACACCGGCCGAATCCCTGGGCCAGCGTCGGCGCGACCACTCAACACCTCGATTCCAACGTCCATGTGACGATTGACCTCGTGGCGGTAACCACTGATATGCTTGCCGGCCAGCCCTGCTTTTTTAAGCTCGCGATCAAAAAGAAGCCGAGTCCCTGTTGACAATGAACGATTGACGATACGCAGGCCAGGTCTTGCCAAATCAGAGATCCTTTTGATATGCAGAGGATTCCCTTTTTGTAACAAAATACCCTGATCGCGTTTGCAAAAATTGACTACCACAGGCACATGAATAAATTGACGCTTTAGAAAATCAAAATTATAGTCCTTACCGTTATCGTGAATCAAATGGCTGGTGGCCAGATGACACAGGTTGTTGCGCAGGGCATTAATTCCCCCTAATGAGCCCAGGTTGCCGAAAACGGCCATGTGGCCCGAATAACGACTGTTGAAGATTGACAACATCTTTTCAAACAAAATGTCATCGCTACCGGCAATGACCAGCAACCCAGAGTCGGATGGCAGCTTCCTTTCATTATAGTGATCATTGATCTTGTTGCTCAACATCCATCGCTCAACAATATGGCGGGAAAACATCCATCTACCCGTCACCTTGCATGCGGGCAATCCCTTCTCATATATCAGCGAGTAAACTATTTTTTCATTTACTCCCAAAAACCTGGCTACAGCTTTAGTCGATAACATCTGCTTCATGGTCCCCTCTTGCCAAAAAAATAGATGTGGTACCTTTTATGTGGGAGAGTAATCGTTTAATATTTCATTCATCGCCTCCGTGATAGAAGAGACGCAAAATTCAACAATTGCAGGAATAGTTGGGTACGCCTGAACCCCTGATACGGGAAAAAGCATTGTTTTTTTTCTTGGGGCAAAGTGGTTGTCATTAATTGTAAGATTTGGTAGATATTTAAACCGATATGCCATAAAAGTCAATTCATGTATGAGTTGATTATTATGGAACATATTGTTTTTAATACTATTTTAGAATTTCAAATTAACCGACAAATAGAATCATCATGCCATCAACGATCCGTCGAACGGGGTTTACATGAGGTGCCTGGCATTAACATGTCCGGGTGGACAGGTACGCTTGTAATTCCCTGGTGACGGAATCTCCTCTTTTTTTCACGGTTCCCCGCCAGTATTCATCCAAACGCCGATTTTAAACTTTTAGCACCTCCGTGCCAAGAGTGCGGAGAACTGCGTGCAAAAGGAGTCCTAAAAATGAGCCAGACCATCTTCATTAACGGCAATGAACTTCTATTTACAGTTGGTGAGACGATTTTGGATGTCGCCAAACGCAACCACATCGACATCCCCACGTTGTGCCATTTGAAGGGTGCCACCCCTACCGGTGCCTGCCGGATCTGTGTGGTGGAAGTGGCAGGATCAAAAACCTTGCTGACCGCGTGTACAACCCCGGCAACAGATGGCATGGCAGTAAAGACGGAGTCCCCTGCAGTCGTGGCCGCACGGCGTCAGATCATCGAGCTCATGCTCAGCTCGGGCAACCACAACTGCGCCATTCGAACAGGCAATGATGCCGAGTGGTCGGAACTGCAGGTCAAGGTGGCCCATGAAGACATGAGTGGTGAGTTGTGCCCGGTATGGGGAGATTGCCGCTTGCAGGATCTGGCCTATCGATACCAGGTGAGCACGGAATATGTTGATTCTCAATCGACGCGGTATCCCATGGAAACCGTCAATCCGTTTATTGTCCGGGATTTTTCACGGTGCATCCAATGCGGTCGCTGTGTCCAGGCCTGTAACGACATTCAGGTCAACAATGCCATCCATTTCGGTTATCGCGGCAAGGACGCCAAAATCGTTACTGCCGGCGATCGGGCGCTCAAGGATTCGGATTGTGTTTTCTGTGGTGAATGCGTTCAGGCCTGTCCGGTCGGCGCATTGGTTGAAAAGGATGTCCGTTACACCGTGCGCCCCTGGGAAATCCAAAAGGTGCGCACCACCTGCAGTTACTGTGGCGTCGGTTGCCAGCTTTACCTGCACGTCAAGGAAAACCGGGTCGTCAAAGTCAGCGGTGTGGATGCCGCCCCCAACCATGGCAGCCTGTGCGTCAAGGGGCGTTTTGGTTACCATTTTATTGGGTCGCCAAACCGCCTGACCCAACCGCTGATCAAAGAAAACGGCAGTTTTCGGGAAGCGTCATGGGATGAGGCGCTGGGGTATGTCGCCCAACGGTTGTCGGCGATCCGTGATTCCAGTGGCCCGGACAGCATCGGTGTGCTCACGTCAGCCCGCATGTCCAATGAAGATAATTACGTGGCTCAAAAATTTGCCCGCAGCGTGCTGAAGACCAACAATGTGGACCATTGCGCAAGGCTTTGCCATGCTTCCACTGTGGCGGGGCTGGCGGCCAGCTTTGGTAGCGGGGCCATGACCAATCCTATCGGTGATTTAAGTAAAGCCGATGTGATTCTAGTCACCGGATCGAACACCACCGAAACCCATCCCGTGACGTCCACGTATATTAAACGTGCCGTGCGCTTCGGAAAAGCGCAGTTGATTGTGGTCGACCCGCGCGATATCCCGCTGTCCAGGCATGCCGTTTTGAAGCTGACCCAGAAGCCGGGCACCGATGTGGCCTGGATCAATGGTCTCATGCATGTGATCCTAAATGAGAACTTGCATGATGAGCAATTCATCAAGACCCGAACGGAAGGCTTCGACGCATTCAAAAAGGCCCTTGAGCCCTATACACCGGATGCCGTGTCTCAAATCACGGGGATTCCCGCCGATCAGATCGTGAAGGCGGCCAGGCTCTATGGCCAGGCAGGGGTTGGCAACATTGTTTACTGCATGGGGATCACCCAGCACAGCACCGGTACGGATAATGTGAAAGCCCTTGCCAACCTGGCCATGCTTTGCGGTAACCTCGGAATTGACGGGGGTGGTGTCAATCCGCTGCGCGGCCAGAACAATGTCCAGGGCGCCTGTGACATGGGCTGCCTGCCCAATGTATACAGCGGGTATCAGCCGGTGACGGATTCTGCCGTGGCCCAAAAAATGGCGGCGGCATGGAATACCACCCAACTGTCCGAGAAAATGGGATTGAAGGCCACTGAGATGATTCCCATGGCCCAGAGCGGCGACATCAAAGCCCTTTACATTATCGGCGAGAATCCCATGGTTTCGGATCCAGATCTGAACCATGTGCAGAAAAGCCTTGAAAACCTCGACTTTTTTGTGGTTCAGGACATTTTCCTGACTGAAACGGCCCAATTGGCGGATGTTGTTTTGCCCGCCACCTGTTTTGCCGAGAAAGCGGGAACCTTCACCAACACGGAGCGTAAAGTCCAGCGCATTCGTCCGGCTGTCCCGCCGCCGGGTGAAGCCCGTGATGACTGGGCGATCACCTCAGCCCTGGCAACCCGTATGGGGGTGCCCATGCAATACGCCGATGCCGAGGCGGTGTTTGGCGAAATCAGCCAAGTGACGCCGTCCTATGGGGGCATTTCCTATCCCCGCATCGATGACGACGGACTGGTCTGGCCATGTCCAACGAGCGACCATCCAGGAACGCCTGTGCTGCACATCGGAAAGTTCACTTGCGGACTGGGGAAATTTCATGCGGTCGAATTCATTCCCCCGGCCGAAACCCTGGATGATCATTTCCCGTTTACCCTGACCACGGGCCGCCTGCTTTACCACTATCATACCGGCACCATGACCATGAAAAGTGACGATCTGAACGAGCGGGCGCCGGAATGCCGGATCGAAATCGCCGATTCGGATGCTTCACGCCTGGGTATTGCCGATGGGCAAATGCTGAGCATTCGTTCGCGCCGGGGGACGATCCAGGCACGGGCCACATTGACGCCTGCCATTATGCCTGGAACCGTGTTCATCCCCTTTCATTTTGCATCGGCGGCGGCCAACCGTCTGACTAATGCCGCACTGGATCCCGTGTGTGCCATACCCGAGCTGAAAGTCTGTGCTGTTGCGTTATCACCAGCAAAGATGGATGTGGCTGCAGTGAACGAATAAGACTTCTCAAACACCCTCTTAAAAACCAGACTGTTTTGAAACCATATGCGAAAAAGGAGTATTGCGGAAATGAAAAAGGATTACGAGTTCAGGCCAAAAATATTGGGTTTTTTGTGTAATTGGTGTTGTTATGCAGGGGCTGACCTATGCGGGATCTCCCGTTATCAGTACCCGCCCAACATGAAAGTAATTCGTTTAATGTGCTCGGGCAGGATTGATCCGCAGTTTATTTTTAAGTCATTTCTAAACGGCATGGATGGAGTGTTTATCGGCGGATGCTGGCCGGGCGAGTGCCATTATATTACCGAGGGGAACTACCTGGCGATTAGTATGATTCAGGTCTGCAAAAAGCTCATGGCCCTGATCGGGCTCAACCCTGAGCGGTTGAGACTCGAATGGGTTTCCGCTTCTGAAGGGGTTCGGTATGCCGAGGTGATCACGGATCTGGACGACACCCTGAAAGGTCTGGGACCGCTCGGTAAAGGAGAAGACATCGATCCTGAAACGCTGAAATTCAGGATCGAAACCGTCATGTCCCTCTTGCCCTACATCAAGCTGGTGGAAAGAGAACGGATGCGGGTTCCCCTGGAAACAGAAGCGGCGTACCATGAGTATTTTGCCAGCAGCGAATTTGAGCAGATGTTTCAGGAACTGATTGCAGATAAACTGGCCGTTTGTCAGATCATGGCCCTGATCCGGGAAAAGCCGCGCTCAAGCGCGGAGCTGTCCAATCTGCTGGGTCTGCCTTCTTCCGAAATCTCTCGCCACGTCAACATTGCCGCCCGGCAGGGGATGTGCCGCTTTGACGAAAGTAAAAACCTGATTGCTGCGGCATATCATCAGGATGCGGATGAGTCCGTCGCCGAGGCTGCAGCCGAAGTCAAACCGGCGGCACTGGGAAATAAAAAAATTGATCAAATTATTGACACGTACAAGGGCAATCCCGGGGCCCTGATCCACGTGCTCATGGAGGTGCAGAGCGAAAATCAATGGCTGCCCAAAGAGATCTTGACGTTGATCAGCGAAAAACTCGACGTGCCCTTGGGACGGGTCATGCAGATCGCTTCCTTCTACAAGACCTTTCGCCTGACGCCCAAGGGGCGTTACGAAATCCACGTCTGCAATGGAACCTCATGTCATCTCAGGGGATCGGAACGCCTGATCGCGTCTGTTCAGGAAATGATCGGCATCCGGCCCGGTGAAATGGACGCGGATTCCAAATTCAGTCTGGAAACCGGCAACTGTCTGGGGTGCTGTACGCTGGGACCGGAGATGATCATCGATGGAGCGCATCACGGTAGAATTTCGCCAGACAAAGCGCAAGCGTTGCTTAAAAACTGCGCCTAAGGAATGGCATCGGATTGAAAACGGTTTTTAAAGGAAATTGGGGCTTGCATTCGATTGCGAGCCTCTTTTTTTATAATTTTTTCCAAATAAAGATTCCGTGATCGGATGTAGCAACCGTTTTTTGTAAACGGAAAATATCTCAAAAAAGGGAGTCGCTATCCCAACTATCAGATTTTTTCCATTGCACCATAGGCGGCCAGGATGTGCTCACGCAACAGAAAACTGAGCCGTTCGAGCAGGAAAAAGCCAAACTGGGTATCTTCCTGCATGAATTTTCGCAGCTGACGCCCCTTGAGCCGGATCACCATCGAATCTTTCTGACAGTTGGCCGAGGATATGAGTACAAGTGGCTCCCCCAGAAGGGTTGACCAGCAGCCCAGCGTGCGTCCTTTTCCGAGGGCATCAATCACGACCGATCTTTTGTGGCTGCCAATGTCCATGATGTGCTCGAGGAAAACGTAGCCATCGGCGATAATGAACAGGTCATCACCCAAATCGCCCTGTCTGAAGATGTAGTCGCCGGCCGCGTATTGATCGATGTTGCAATATGCTGAAATCGTCTCCAGATGTTCGGGCGAAATGTTTTTGAGGAAGCCGCAAGATTGCAAGGTGTCCCGGATATTTGAATTTTGCATAGTTACCTTTCATGGCTCGGCATCAGCTGATTGGGTGCATGTGCTGGCACGCCTGGACCAGACGGCATCCCAAGGCACAGGACAGATGCTTGAAAAAAAGGTAGCCGCTTTCCATGTCGCTGTCGAACAGCTTGAGCAGCCGTTCTCGATCGATCCGCAGGACCACCACCGGCGTTTCACAGACGGCACTGCCGCCATAGGTGTCGCAATCGATGAGGCAGCCCCAGCCGAACACTTCGCCGACCCGGTTACCGGTATAAACACACTTGCCGGATTCGTCCATGGCAATCTTTACTTCCCCCTGGGCAAGGATGTAAAGATATCGGGCGGGATCACCGTGACGAAAAAGCACATCGCCGGGATCGAACACCTGAAGTTGCATTTCAAGCCGCGCCTTTAATTCTTTGAGGTCTGATATTTCTTATTTCATCATCGTGTTGATAAAGCAGCTGCCAGATCCACCGGAATCACTATCATTTTCATTTTCTGAGTTGGACGTGTCGGTATCTGAAATTGTAGTAAAGGACCATGAATATTCAGATGTAATTGCATTTCCTAAAACATCTTTGACGTCCGTAGTTATGGTTGCGGTGTATATGGTACCTGCGGCAAGGCTATCCGATGGCGTAAACGTGGCTGTCTTGCTGTCTGAATCATAGCTCACACTTCCCAATATATAGTCGTTCAAATAGAATGAATCGGAATTAATTGTTGCGGCATCCATATCTTTGGAAAAGGTTACAAAGACAGCCGAATTAAGAGGAATTTCATTAGAATTATTAGAGGGGCTGGTATCTTCGACCTCTGGGGCGGTATTATCTGATGCGGAAGCAGTTGTAAATGACCAGGAAAATGCTTCTTGTAGTGGGTTTCCTGCTAAATCCAGTATATCAGTTGTTAAGGTCACAGTGTAATTTGTTTCAAAACTTAGATTGTTTGAAGGTGTAAAGGTTGCCACCTTTGTCGATGGGTCGTAATTGACAGTACCAGAAACACCATTGTTTAAGGACATTGAATTATCATCTAAGGTGGAAGGATCAATATCTTCTGAAAAGGTCACAAAAATTGAAGAATTAACTGGGACGTCAACACTGTCGTTTATTGGATTTGTATACTCTATTGCCGGCGGAGTTGTATCTGGAGCAGATGCAGTTGTAAAAGACCAAGAAAAGTCAGCCTGAAGTGGATTCAATGCCAGATCTTCCACTCCGGTTGTAATTGTCGCTGTATATGTTGTGCTGTAGGATAGGTTTGTTGCCGGGGTAAAGGTTGCCGTTATTGTTCCAACATCGTAGCTTATCGTCCCAGTGACTCCATTATTCACGATAAATGTGTTTGAATCGATAGTTGAGGGATCAATTTCTTCGGAGAAGATTACCGAAAGTGTAGTATCAGTGGGGATATTAGTAGCATTGTTTAAAGGACTATTGGAACTGACTATGGGGGGAGTGACATCAGGTGCCGATATAGGCGTGTTTGATAACTCTAAGCCTTGCTGTTGAGTAACAACCGTTATTCCTTGATTTTCCACCCAGGTGGCCAGTGCGTCAAGTTTGGATTCAGCCCAGGGCGCATACCCGCATGTTTCGCTTTCACAAATGTTGTGGAACATCAAGATTAACCATTCATCATTATTAACGGCATTATTGATCCAGGCAATAATATCGCTTACACTATAACTAGAACCGACACATCTGCGTTTTATCGCCCATCGATTAGCCAAGGGCAATGTGTTTGCGGATTCTCCCCCTGTTGCTGCACTATTGTAATACCTGGCTGCAATGGCAGCCAAGTCATTATTCCATCGACTACCTGGAACAACGAAGTTTTGCACGTTCAATCCCAATTCATTGAAACCGATTTTTGACATTTCCAACTCTCGTTCAGCAGAGTTAGAAGATTCCGAAGTTTCATCTTCATAAGTTAACGGTAGGTATTCCATATTTACATGAATGACACTATGAGAGCAAATTTCCCAACCTGCTGCTTGAAGATCAAGCAACTGCTGAACATTCATCGAGGAATAAGTGCCTGAAAGAACACGATTTAGCACTGGATTCACAGTTCCAATTTGTCCATGGGCGGCGAGGATAGGATAGGCTACATTGTATGTGTTTGTATCGCCGTCATCAAAAGAGTAAGTAATAAATCCTGAAGCGCCGACATTAGCGACAGAATACAAAAAACTGCAGATCGTCGTAATTAATATTGTTTTTTTCATCCATTTCACCTGTGAATATTTTGGATTTGCAGATCTTGTTTTTGCTATTACTTCAGAAAATTAACTTTTAATTAGCCATGACCGGAAGATGTAACTGAATGGTTCATCCTAAACGGGGCGATTCAAATTCTGGTATACATGAAAATGGGTAAGCATGGTAATGCGATAGGTCATTATTACCTCCCAGAATTTGAACCCCTGGCTGGGTTGCCGATCTCACCGCATCTCCCCGGCGGCGGGATCTTCGAACCGCGTTAGATGTCTTCCCGCATAGGTGACTATAGCGGAAAGACATCTGCCTTGTATATACGGCAAGCTCGACAATCGCCCAGTTTAGGATCATATAATACCAGCATTACATGGTGTCCAAAGATTATATATTGTAGACAATGACTCCCTGACCAATCTCGATGGGTTAGCGTCGCTAAAAAATATTTTACTTGGTCTAATTTTAGAACGCAACATCTCTCTGACTCATTGCTGCGGCCTTTATTCCTTATTAACCGATGGGGGAATAGGTGATGAAGGTGTAAGCATTTCTGAGAACTCATACGGATGCAACAGTGTTGATGAGATATTAAACGCCGGGCCATGCTGTGTTTTAGACAGCAAATTCCAAGAAACCAACATAACCAACGGAATCCCCTACTACACCGATCGCTCATACACAATTACCAGTGTACCGGACTACTACAAAAATATGTCAATGATTAAAACGCCGAACGATGATCGAACCAACGCTGATTCGAGCGGATATCTGACATTCAAAGCGAGCGATGACACCAGTGTGTATGTGGCATTTGACCAACGGGCGACCAAACTTCCCGACTGGATGAATGACTTCGTCTCTATCGGCGAAAGCCTCGGAACTTCGTTGGGCACCCAACGCCATCTAAATATGTTTACCAAGTTCTATCTGGAAGGTGAATGCATCGATCTGGGCGGCAATTATGGACCGGGATCATCGAAGGAATACCGGAGCAATTACATTGTTCTATACGAACCGTTTGGATCGTGTGTGCTGGATCCGAAATTTGACAAGGTCAGCTTGACCGCATGCATTCCCTATTACACGGACCGAGCTTATAAGCTGACCAGCGTACCCAGCCAATTCACCGGTATGACACTCATCCGTACCCCCAACGATGACCAGAAGAACACCAGCCCCAATGGCTATCTGACCTTTGAAGTGGATGAAGACACGGATGTCTACATTGCCTTCGATCGCAGGTGTACGGACCATCCGGACTGGATGGATGGTGACTTCGTCGATACGGGATACGATATTGGGACATCGCTATCCACCCAACGCTACCTGGATGTTTTCAAAAAGGCCTATTCTGCCGGAGAATGTGTTAACTTGGGGGGCAATTACGGTCCCGGTGCATCAGGCGAATATCGCAGCAACTATTTAGTCTTCTATGGTAACAACAATGCCTGTGTGTTGGATTCACGATTCGGGCAGGCAGTGGTGAGCACGGGCATGAATTACTACACGGACCGGACTTACACCATCACCGGTGGTTTGCCCAGTTGGATGGTCGGTCGCACCTTAATTCAGACGCCAAACGATGAAAGAGCCAATAGCGCAGCCAGCGGCTATATTCGCTTTACCACACCGGTCAGTTGGTGGATCTACGTTCTTTTTGACAGTCGTTCAACATCGGTACCAGATTGGCTAACCGGTTGGGAAAGATACACGAAATATCCTGACATAAAGACATCGTTGGCAACCCAGCCGGGTTTAAAGATGTATCGCAGGATGTTCGAGGCCGGTCAATGCGTTGATCTCGGTGGAAATTATGGGCCTGGATCTTCTAATGAATATCGTAGCAATTATGTAGTTGTCTACGGGAATTAGTGCGTCGTAGACTTTCATCGATCGAATAAAGAAGGAGGGGCCTTGGGGATATTCTATAATCCTTATGCCAATAAAAAAATAAATCCTGCTAAAACAATTCGATACAAACGAATTGATTCAAAATACGCACCTCTCCTGTTGATTTTGGCAAAAATGATGGCGAGGTATTCTCTTCCTTCAGCGAACTTACGATCTGATCGTTACGTTTCTTCGGCATGATCCGAACCCCCGGAACCGCCAATCATGCCATGGCAAACCGGCATTAATTCCCCTATCAAAAGTGAAAAGCGTATTATCCTCAGGCGATTGGATTGATCGCAGGAAGAAACGGCACAGGAATAAAGCCAGCGGAAAAAACGCAAAGGGGGTTTCTGGGAAGACCGATACCATGCAACCGCCATAGAATCTGGAGAGCATCTGCTGCGATGCCTCGTGTACATTGGAAGTGATGGCAAAAGGCCGCTTAGTCCTACCCACCGAAGGGTCATTTGAACTGCGGGAAGCGCAATCCACCCGTAATACGATTTTTAGCCCCCAAAAAACGCAAAATAGTCCCCCAATAGACTATCTTTAAAGAGATAAAGACGAGCTCCAGCATCAGGTGACGCTGACCCGAGGATACTACCTGCAGACCACGGAGGTTACCCAGGGTCAGTGGTCGCGGGAAGTGGGCAGCAACCCATCCATATTCAAGAATTGCGGTGCCGATTGCCCTGTGGAGAATGTTTCCTGGAAGGATGCCCAGACCTTCATCCAAAAGCTCAACCAGATCGAAGGCACCGCCAAATACCCCCTGCCCACCGAAGCCCAGTGGGAGTATGCGGCCCGGGCGGGAAACGCTGGCCGGTTTTGTTTCTGAAATAGCTATAACCAGCTCGGCGATTATGCCTGGTATGATTCCAACTCAGGAGGCAAAACACACATGGTGGGTCAAAAAAGGATAAATCCTGGGACCTTTACGACATGCACGGCAACGTATGGGAGTGGTGCCAGGATCGGTCTGGGTCTTATCCCAGCGGTTCGGTGACCGAACCCAAGGGCCCCTCATCAGGCGAGTACCGGGTGAGCCGGGGCGGCAGCTGTTTCTTCGGCGCCGGTCGCTGCCGTTCGGCCAATCGCCTCGGGAACTCGCCGGTCAATCGGGACAACGACCTGGGCTTCCGCCTTGCAAGGACTAATTAGTTTTACATTTTTGTTTTTTACCTTTTGCAACGCTGTTGAGGTTTGGCAGAACAGCCGCCAGGGCTCGGCAGGGCTTGTCCGCAGCGGGTGGGACGATGTGATTGGCAGTTATCGGGCGCAGCCCCGGCGAAATTTTTTCGACCTGTGCAGTTAGCTTTTAAGTAAAGCGAACAAAGTAGGTTTTTTCACTGACTAGTTGCCTCGGCCCTAAATTAAGCAAGATAAATGAGATTCAACCGACGTAAAGGATCAACGATATGTTTGAATCTGCCGAGTTGGGACATAAGATGCCGAAAAAATAAGGATAAATGATGTCTCTTTTCCCACCACATCAAGGTGCACGAAAAATTTTACCACAGGTATATAGTTAATGACCAAACCGGCCACTGCCGGGTTAAAGAAGCGGGCTTGATTGCGAGTATATTCTCAATATGGTAATTACTGGTAAGTATTAGTTGGTTATGGAAAAAATATCCATGAATTACCTAAATTGATTGATTTGATCGTTGGCTCTTTTTCATCCACATGGTAAAATTTTTACTTATTATTATTCCAACTGTTAACATAAGGAGAGAGCAATGAATTTGTCAGTCTACAAGCTTGTTGCATTGACTATTCTGGTGATACCCATTGCCGCGATGGCGCTCACTTTTCCCAGTACGGTTGTTGCAGCGGAAAAAGTAATCATTTTTCATGCCGGCAGTCTGACGGTGCCCCTGGCCCAGATCGAAAAGGATTTCGAGGCCGCCCATCCAAACATCGACGTCCTTCGGGAAGCTGGTGGCAGCACCAAGATGGCGCGCCTCATCTCCGAGGTGGGCAAGCCGGCCGATATTATGGCCTCGGCCGATTTCAAGGTGATCGACAAAAACCTGATTCCAGCCAAGGCGGACTGGAATATCCGTTTTGCCACCAATCAGCTGGTGCTGTGCTATACGGACGGCAGCCGCTATGCCGATCAGGTCACTACCGATAACTGGTATGACATCCTGCTGAAAAAGGATGTGGTCTGGGGCCACTCGGACCCCAACCTGGACCCGTGCGGCTATCGCAGCCTGATGGTCCTGCAGCTGGCCGAGAAGTTCTACCGCAAACCAGGACTTTATGACCAGTTGATTGCCAATCGGCCGAAGAAGAACGTGCGGCCCAAATCCGTGGAACTGGTTTCCATGCTCAAGACCGGTAACATGGATTACGCCTGGGAATACCTGTCCGTGGCCATTCAACACGAACTCAAATATGTGACCCTGGACGACCATATCAATCTGGGCAACTATCAGTTTGACGACTTTTATAAGCAGGCCCAGGTAAAGGTCACCGGCAAGAAACCCGGAACGTGGATCACCCGTACCGGCAAGTCGGTCACTTACGGTGTTACGCAGATCAAGGATGCGCCCAATCCGGCCGGTGCGACCTTGTTTCTCGAGTATCTGTTGTCTGCCGACGGTGGACTGAAAGTGCTCAAGGATATGGGCCAGCCGCCCTTCATCCCCTGCCGGGTAACCAGTCAGGCAGTCAAAGACGCCCTGCCGGGAAACCTTTCCAAATTGGTAGAGGTCCGTGAGTAAACCGGTTCGTCAACGCACCAAAGGTTATCAATACCGGGATCTTTTTTTCTGGCTGGCGGCGGCCAGCAGCGCCGTGATCGTGGCCTTCATCGTCATCCCCCTGGTGGAGATGATGACCCAGCCCACCATGGGGGCACTCAAGGAAACCCTGATGGATCGGGATGTGGTCCGCTCCATCCGGCTCAGCCTGGTCACGGCCGGTGCGGCGGCCCTGATCGCCCTGGTGCTGGGTACCCCATTGGCCTTTTTGCTGGCGCGTCGCCCGTTTCCGGGAAAAAAGATTCTGGAGAGCATTATCGATCTGCCGATCATGATTCCCCACCCGGTCGTGGGCATCGCGCTGCTCAGTATTACCGGCCGCAACCATCCCATCGGCAGGGCGCTTCAAGCGGTGGGGGTGCAGATCATGGGCACGACCACCGGCTTGATTACGGTGCTGACTTTTGTTGGGCTGCCGTTTTACATCAATACGGTCAAGGCCGGGTTCGAAGAGATCTCCCCGCGCCTGGAGCATGTCTCGCGCAGTTTGGGGGCAACGGCCGGCGGAACGTTTTTGCGGGTCACCCTGCCGCTGGCTTGGCGGCATATGCTGGTGGGGGCGATCATGTGCATGGCCCGTGCGATCAGCGAGTTCGGTGCCGTGGTGATCGTGGCCTACCACCCCATGGTGGCGCCGGTGATGATCTATGAACGCTTTACCGCCTATGGCTTGAAATACTCTCAACCCGTGGCGGTGTGGCTGATTCTGGTGTGTCTGGTGTTGTTCTTGTTATTGCGAATTCTTTCAATGGATCGCAAGGCGGCCTCATGATCCAGATCGACGAGCTATGCGTAAACCTGCCCGGATTTTCCCTGGACCGGGTGAGTCTTGACATTGAGGACGGTGAGTTTTTTTGCCTTTTGGGACCTACCGGGGCGGGCAAGACATTGATCCTGGAATCGGTGGCCGGCATCATGGCCACTGCTGGTGGCCGCATTGTCGTGGCCGGCTGCGATGTCACCCGCCTGCCCCCGGAACAGCGCGGGGTGGGCATTGTTTATCAGGATTGCGCGCTGTTTCCCCACCTGAATGTGGCCAAAAACATCGCCTATGGTCTCCGCTACCATAATGGTGCGGGCACTGATTTACAGTCCCGATGCAGCGATTTGATCCAGCGGCTGGGCCTTTCGAATCTGATCGATCGGTCGGTGACCACGCTCAGTGGTGGAGAAAAACAGCGTGTGGCCCTGGCCCGGGCCCTGGCCACGGCCCCCACGGTCCTGCTGCTGGATGAACCCCTGGCATCTTTGGATCCCGGCTTTCGGGAGGAGATCCGAGAGCTTTTCCGCAGTTTGCACCAGGAAACCGGACAGACCGTACTGATGGTGACCCACGACTTTACCGATGCCCACAGCCTGGCCAGCCGCGTGGCCATTTTACACGATGGCCGGATCGAGCAGACCGGAACCGTGGAAACGGTGTTCAAACGGCCGGCCACGGCTTTTGTGGCCGAATTCGTAGGCATGAAAAACGTCCTGCCGGCACGAATCAACGATAACCGGCTGCACATCGGCGATCTAACCCTGCCGGTACTGAACGCGAGCAGCGATGTGCGTTTGGCGATGATCCGCCCGGAGCACGTCCGTCTTACCCCGATGTCCCACCATCAGGAATTCTCAAGCGACATATCCGGTCGGATTGTCTCCATCAGCAACCAGGGTGTGTTTGCCGAACTGGCTGTGGAAGCCGCGGGCGTGACGTTTACCAGCGTCATGCTGACCGGCGCACTCCTGGAGATGGATTTGCAACCGGGCAGCCCGGTGCGCCTGCATATTAATCCGGCTGACATTCATCTAATCTAACGTAAACCGCCAGGCACAATACCACTCGTCCGGATGCGCGTCCGGCGGGCAGCCAACACACTCGGTGCTAATTCTGGAATCAATGGCCGTGGCAAACGTGGTGTACTCGACAAGGCCGCCGGATTTACACGGGTAGTCATCCAGCCCTTTGCGCTTGCGGGCGTCCTGGACTCGGCAGGCATTCATTTGAAATACGAAACTGTTCGGCGTTTCCTTATGAAAACTCTGGACGTTGACTCGCGCATACAGTCGAAAATTCAGCGCCTTCTTCAACCCTTCCAGACCGGGCTGCGGTCCCAGGTCCAGGTATCTTTTAATCATCGCCGCCTCAACGGGTGAGAAATGCCCCCAGCACGAGTCGTTGCAGCGTTTGGCGTCATTCATGTCGTTGGCAAACTCAACCGCCTGAAACCACACGCCGTCGTTGGCCAGCCAGTTGACCGCCAGGGCATCCAGCAGGGCCTCAATCTGGTCTTCGGGAAGGTTGGTCAGTGGCGCCGGCAGGCCGTTGGCGGTATCAAACCCCAGCGTCTTGCCCAGCCGCTTGACCTGAATACCGCTGCTGCGCGGGAAAACACCTCCGAGCAACTCGATTGCCTTTTCCAATCCAAGTTGATGGCGCACCTCGGCAAACCACAGCCCGTAATGGACCACGGTTCGATGAAAAAAATCTGCAACGAGACGGGCTTTCTGCTCCTGGTCCAGATCCTTCATGGAATTTACCGTTGATTGCATCGTCCCTCCAAATTGATGACCCGTTTGTTTATGGGAAAAGTTGAGGCCAGAGACCTTGTCTATCACAATCAGATGTATTTTTAAACATATGATCAATTCTTGAGAATGGTAACCGCCTACGCAAGCTTGCGAAGGCTGAAATGAAAATCATTTTACCCCACTGGCTGATCGGTGATGGGATAAACATACCAACCGGTCGGTAGTTTGGTACTGCAACCGTTAAGCCTCTGTCAAGGAAAAAAATCATGCCAACAGATCGATTGCCGCCCGGCAATACACTTCCACGCCGCTTGCCAGAATTGTCTCATCAAAATTGAAACATGGATTGTGCAGCCCGCCATCGACATCGTTGCCTGCGCCCAGGCAAAAAAAGCACCCTTTGGCCTTTTGCAGATAAAAGGCCATATCCTCACCGCCAAGGGTCTGGTTCGGCTCGATTACCCGGTCCGGACCGACCACTGCGGCGGCAATGTCTCGCAGCCGCCGGGCCATGCCGGGATCATTGACCGTCGGTGGGCAGCCTTTGCGGAAGGTAAAGGTATAGCCGGCTCCCATGGCATCACACACGCCTTTGACCACCGGTTCGATCAATTGCGGCCATCGCTGCCAGGTATCCATGTCAAAGGTCCGGGCGGTGCCGCCGATGGTTGCGGTTTCCGGTATCACATTAAATGCCGTGCCGGCTTGAAAATGTCCGATGGTGATGACCGTCGGGGCCAGCGGGTCCATTTTCCGGCTGACAATGCGTTGAAGCGCCCCCACCACCTGGCATCCGGTTTCCAGGGCGTCCACGCACAGGTGGGGTTTGGCCGCGTGTCCGCCGCGGCCCTTGATGATGATGCGAAACCCGGACGCAGCGGCCAACAGCGGTCCGGAGCGGATGCCGATGGTGCCTTCGGGAATGTCCGGCCAGATGTGACATCCCAGGGCAAAGTCCACCCGGGGATTGTCCATCACACCGGCTTCGATCATGGGTTTTGCTCCCCCCGGTCCTTCTTCGGCCGGTTGGAAGATAAATTTGATGGTGCCGCAAAGTTGGTCTTTCAGCGCTTTGAGGGCCGTGACCGCGACCAGCACCATGGCCGTGTGGGCATCATGGCCGCAGGCGTGCATCACTCCTGGATGCTGGGACGCAAATGACAAGCCGGTTTGCTCGGCAATGGGCAGGGCGTCCATATCGGCGCGGAGCATCAGGGTGGGCCCGGGACGGCCGGTATCCAGTACGGCCATCACGCCATGCCCGGCAATATCGGCGGTAAAGGGAAGGTTTTCCCGCTTCAGGTAATCGATCACATAGGCGCTGGTTTTTTCCTCATGGCTGCTGAGTTCGGGGATCCGGTGAAGATCCCGCCGGGTGTCGATCACCAATTGATGATAGGGCTTGATCAGTGATTTGATATTCATATTCAATGCTAATCTATAAAATGGTTTTTATCGTCTGCTACAATCGGTATCGCTATCGCCATCGGAATCGTAATCGAAATAATGGCGTAAGCCCGTGTTCAATCAGCCTGAGTTGCGATACCGATACCGATAGTGATACCGATTCAGATCACGGAGAAAGTGTCTTAAACCGGCGCCAGCCCCTCTACAAAACGGGTGAGCACCCGGTAAATCTTCAAAATACTATCGATATTCACATGCTCGTCGGCAGCATGGGCACTGTTGTCGCCGTCAGCACCCCAGATGATTCCATTGATGCCCTTTTCCGAGAAAAAGCGCGCATCACTGGCACCGTGTTCGAAGCCGATGCGTGCATCCGGTGCCAGCTCGCACAACTGCTCCAGGTAAGTACTGGTCCCGCCTAAAAACATCGGCTCCTTGCGGATCACGCTCAGCTCACCGTCCACCATGGCCTGCATCTGATCGAAAAGCTGGTCCGGATTCTCGTTTTCCGTGTAGCGGATATCAAATATGGCTTCGGCCCGGTCCGGTACCTGGTTGAAGGACTTGCCGGCATTGACGATGCCCAGGTTCATGGTTTTGGACCAGCTTCCTGCGCCAGGCGGTTCAAACAGGGTTTTCAGGGCGCTATAATCGGCAATCAGATGGTCGACGGCATTGTCTCCCAGCCAGGGCCGGGAACCATGGGCAGCCTTGCCGATGGTCGTCAGTTTGACCGTGAGCAGGCCTTTTTCCTTGACGATGATTTTTTCTGGTGTGCCGCCATCCAAGGCCACACAAAATTCAGGGTGGATCTTTTCCACTGCTTTCCCCACCCCATGGTATCCCCCGATCTCCTCGTCCGAGGTAATCAGAATGCCAAACCCAAGATCCTGCTGGGTTTTGCCCAGTTTTCGCAATCGGCGCACCTGCTTTTTGAGCAATACCAGTGACAGGGCCACGGCATACTTGTCGTCCACCGCCCCGCGGCCGAACAGCCGGTTGTCGCGAATGACGGGTTCAAACAGGGCATCCGGGGCGTCGACCACATCGATATGGGCCATCATCAGGACCTTGCACACCGGTTGGGCGTTGTCGGGAAGCACGAGAATGGATGGATACCCATCGTGTTCACTGCGTACGAACTCGATTGCATGCCGCACGAGATAGTTTTCAATAAAGGCTGTGCAGGCAGCGATTTCATCCATGCGGCTGTGCATGGTTTTAAAGCGGATCAGGCTCTGGGTAAGAGGGACAATTTCATCGACCGCATCGATCCGCTTGTTTGGCCCACGATTGTGGCCACAATCAAGTTTCATTATTTTTACTCACTGAAAAAGGAATCCGTTTATGCCCGCAGCTTTATTATCCTAAAAATAGCTGACAGGCAATGATGGCGAACATCACCCCGGCGGCATCGGCGGTCAGGGCGGCGGCCATGGCATGGCGCATGCGTTTGACCTGTACGGCACCAAAGTAGACGGCCATTACGTAGAAGGTGGTTTCGGTGGAGCCCTGCAGGGTGGACACCAGCATGCCGGTGTAGCTGTCCGGTCCGATGGCCGGATCATTGATGATCGAGGCCAGGATACCGTACGCCCCGGAACCGGAAAGCGGCCGCATCAGGGCCATGGGCAACGCTTCGGCCGGCAGCCCGACTTTCCCGGTAAACGGAGAAAGGGCGCCCACAATCAGATCCAGGGCACCGCTGGCGCGCAGCATTCCCACGGCAACGAGAATGGCCACCAGATAGGGGATAATGCGCAGAGCCACCTGAAAGCCTTCCTTGGCGCCGTCCACGAAGACTTCATAGATGGCCACCTTGCGAAAGGCGCCGAACACGAGAAATCCGGTCATCAGTCCCGGCAGGATCCAGGGGGAAATCACCTCGCCAAAGGAAATGGCCAGGGGGATCAGCGAGGCCATGGCCACCAGGGCCAGAATGCTCACCCACAGCGGATAGGCATGCTGCGCCGTTTCAAGATCTGTTGCGTCTGCTGCTGATGGTGGCTGGGCTTCCGGTCCTTGATTGTCCACAGGAATGGCTGTGGGTTGAGGGGACAGCCGCTGGTACAATTTGGTGACCAGAATGGCAATGCTTGTGGAGCCGATGGTGGCCAAAAGGGTGGTGGGCAGGATCGCCGCCGGATCCGCACTGCCGGCCGCGGCGCGCAGGGCGATCACGCCGGTGGGCAGCAAGGTGACACTGGAGGTGTTGACCGCCAGAAACAGCGCCATGGCGTTGGTGGCTGTTCCGGACTGCGGGTTCAACCGATCCAGCTCCTGCATGGCCCGGATACCGAACGGCGTGGCGGCATTGCCCAGGCCCAGTGCATTGGCCGAGAGATTGAGAATCATGGCGCCCATGGCCGGATGATCGGCGGGCACGTCAGGAAAAAGCCGAATCATCAGCGGCCGGATCAGGCGCGCCAGGATGGACAGCATGCCGCCGGCTTCAGCCACCTTCATCAATCCCAGAAAAAGGGTCATGACCCCGACCAGGCCAATGGCCAGGTCCACGGCACCGCCGGCGGATTCGACCATGGCGGTGGAAAGGGCCGCCATGGGCGTGGGCTGGTCAGGCTCAGGAACAATAGTAAATTGTTGCCAACCGGCAAAGAGAAATGCCGCGAGGACAATGGCCAGGAAGATTCGGTTCACGCGGTCGGCCCCGCTGGTTGGCTCTCCTTTTCTGGTTTGAGCAGGATGCGGGCATCAACAATACTCAACCCCTGGTGGTGAACGATGACCGGGTTAAGATCCAGTTCATGAATCTGTGGATAGGCCTCGATGATCTCCGAGCAGGCCATCAGCAAATTGACCAGGGCTTTTTTGTCGTACGGCGCTTCTCCTCTAACGCCGTTCAAGATCGGACTGGATTTGGTCTCTTCAATCATTTTCTGGGCCGTGCGCCGCGTAATGGGCAGCACCCGGAAGGTCACATCCTTGATAATTTCTACCAGTACACCGCCCAGGCCATACATGATCACCGGGCCGAACTGATCGTCAATCTTGGTGCCGATGATAACTTCAACGCCTTTTTCCACCATGGGGCAGACCAGCACGCCCTCGATGCGGGCATCGGCCCTGTAGGCCTTGGCATTTCTCATGATTTCGGTAAAGGCCTTTTTAATCTGTTTCTTGTTGGACAGGTTCAAAATGACGCCATTGGCATCGCTTTTATGCAGAATGTCCGGTGAGGAGATCTTCAGCGCCACATTGCCTTGCATTTGCCCGGCTGCGTCTGCCGCCGCGTCAGCGGTTTTAGCCAATACATCACCGGTGACCGGGGCGCCATGAAGTTTGAACAACTGTTTGGCCTCGCTTTCCAGCAGCACGAGCCGTCCTTCTCCAAGGGCATTGTCGATCAATTTGCGTCCCTCGGGTTTGGCCTTGGCGCCCCAGTTGAAAACAAAATTGGAAACCGCATGGTAGCTTTTCAGATACCGGCCATACTGGGCCAGCACGCCCATGCACTTGCAGGCCACATCCAGACTGCCGTACACCGGCACGCCGTAATAGCGTAAAAGATCCAGGCTATGGGGCTTTTCCGAATTGTACAGGCTGTGCACAACGATGGGTTTGTTGCGGCTTTTGACCATCTTGCCCATCTGGTGGGCGGCGTCCTCTTCCATCATGGCCAGGCTTGCGGCAAAGCGGATGCCGTAGCCGCCGAAAAGCCCCACGACGAGCAGGCCCCCGACACGGGGATCGGAGAGGATAATATTGGCGCAGTCGGCGAAAATCGCCGGGTTGTCGTCCGTGCCCCCGGCCACGTCAACGGGGTTTCTGACGGCGGCGCCGCCAGGCAAAATAGCGCGCAGCTTGCGTTTGGTCTTTTCTTCAAGCTCCGGGATGTCCACGCCCAGGTCGGTCAGGGTGTCGGCGGCAATGGTGGCATGGCCGCCGCCGTCGGCCAGGATGGCAATCTTGCTGTTTTTAATGGGCGGCAGACTGGAAAGGGTCTCGGCCGCCGGGAAGAGCTCGTCCGAATTTTCGATCACGATGATTCCGGCGCGTTCAAAAGCGCCTTTGGCCACCCGGGACATGCCGGCCAGGGCGCCGGTATGGGAGCCGGCCGACTGCTTGCCGGTGGAGCTGCGTCCGCTCTTGAGCAGAATAATGGGCTTGGTTTCGGTGGTTTTGTAGGCCTGCTGGAGAAATTTGCGTCCTTCGCGCATGCCTTCCACATACATGAGGATGGCCCGGGTATCCGGGTCCTGCTGGAAGAACTCCAGGTATTCGTGGAAACGGATATCCGCTTCGTTGCCCACTCCCACATAATAGGTAAACCCCTTGCGGCTTTGCAATTTGGCCTCGGTGATCAGGGTCAGGGCCATGTTGCCGCTTTGGGTCAACAGGGCGATGTTGCCCTTGGGGGTGTCTTTGAGCCCCACCAGGTTGAGGTTGGCCTTGAGGTTGATCATCCCGGACGTATTGGGGCCAATCAGGCGAATCTGGTTCTGCCAGGCTTTTTCAAGCACTTTGTTTTCCAGCGCCTTGCCCTCGGCACCGGTCTCCCCAAAACCGGTGGCCAGAATCACGGCGCCTTTGACGCCCCTTTTGCCGCAGTCTTCGAGCACCGCCGGCACCGTGCGTGCCGGGGTGGCGATCAGGGCCACGTCTACGTCTTCCGGGATTTCCGAGACGCTCGGAAAACAGTGCAATCCCATGATGCTTTTTTCTTTGGGGTTGACCGGATAAATAATCCCCTCATAGCCTTCGTCCAGAAGGGTTCGAATCGTCTGATACCCACGCTTGGTCGGCACCTTGGAAGCGCCCACCACAGCCACGCTACCGGCATTGAGGACATGTTCGAGTCCCATGTGGATCTCCTTTTCGTGATCGTTGTCGTTATTTTTTTCGATCCTCGAATGCTGTCAGGGACGCCTGTCGCTCCTTGGTCGACACACAGGCCAGACAGGCTTCCACCTCGAAGTCCATCAGTGCTTCCAGGCTCGTCTCGCCCCGCGCCAGGTTCAATCCTTTTTTAATCATCTTCAGCGAGAAGGCCGAGTTCTCGGCGATCTTGGCCGCCATTTGCACCACCGTGTCCATCAATTTATCGAGTGGAACCGCCTGATTGACCAGGCCGATGCGCATGGCCTCGACGCCGTCAATATACTCGCCGGTAAAAAGCAGTTCGCGGGCCTTGCCCGGACCGATAAGCTCTTGAACCAGCCGGAACGCGCCGCCGGTGACCGACGAGGTGACCTTGGCTTCGGGGCTGCCGATTTTGGCTTCCTCGGCAGCGATGCGGATATCGCAGGCCAGGGCCAGTTCATAGCCCGAGCCGATGGCAAAACCGTTGATGGCGGCGATGGTGGGCTTTTCGAAACGGATGACGGTGCGTGAGGTTTCCTGGAGCGATACCAGGTAGTCCCGATAAGCCTCGATAGTGCGGTTTTTGGATTCCTTGAGGTCGGCGCCGGTGGAAAAGGCCCGGCCTTCGCCGGTAATCACCACCACCTTTATCGCATCATCTTCTCGGGCATCGTCAAGGGCCGCCTGAAGGTCCAGCCAAAGCTGTTTGTTCATGGCATTGAGCACCTGGGGGCGGTTGAGCCGGGCGATGGCCACCCCTTCCTTTTTTTCGTAAATGACACATTCAAGATCCATGAGTTCTCCCTTCAAGCCGAAAGGTTGACGCTGTGCATCGCATAAATACGCGATCATTCGTTGGTTCGTTAATAATGTCCAATGTCAAACGCAAAATGTCAAATGGTGGTATTTTATCTTTGTTTAATCGGAGTCATCCTTCAATTGACATTTTCATTTTTCCCATCAGGCCAGTTCCTCCACGGCTTCGTTCATCAATTGGGCAATGGGCAGGTTGCGGGGGCATCTGGCTTCGGCTTCGCGGTAGTCAACGTGTGTCAATCGGCGCCGCACGGCTGCTGGAATGGATGCAAAATAATCGCGGGCATCATGGGTGTCCCCGTAACATCTGGCATACATCAGATAACGCATGACATCGCCCACCGGAACCTTTGCGGATATGGCATTCTCGCAGATCTGCGTGCAACCGGCGCAATAACACGAGAAGGTCTCGCTGGCATATCGATGCAGGTGCCGGTGGTCATTTTCAGTCAGCGAGGTTCGGTCCACTGCTGCGGCGACATTGGCCATAAGAATACTCATGGTCGGCATCTGCGAGCAAAGTGACGATATCTGCGGATTCTCCCATACAGCCTTGAGCTTGGCCTGCTTATCGGTGAATCCTTTTTGAATGAAGCGGCCGGCCAGTTCCAGTTCGCGGGCACTGTCGGTTTTAACGCCGCCGCCACCCTGGGTCTTCATGGCCGTGAGTCCGATGCCGGCATCCACGCAGGCCTTGACCGCAGCGATCATTCGAGCCTCGTGCATCAGACGGAAGTTATAGGTCAGCATGATGCCGTCGATCCAGTCCAGCCTGGCCGCGCCTTGCAGGCAGTCATCCATGTTGGCGTGGGTGGAAAAGCCCATCAGACGGATTTTGCCCGCTGCTTTCTGCGCTTTGGCCCAGTCCCGAATGGCGTTGTCCATGACCTTGATATTTCTGATGGCGTGGACGAAAAAAAGATCGACATGATCGGTCTGCATGCGTTTGAGAGATGTTTCCAGTTCTCTGCTTAGACCTTTAGGCTCCCGCTGGGTTGATTTGGTGACCAGAAATATTTTTTGGCGATGCTCGGGATAGCGGGAGAAGTACTGGCCGATGCCTTCTTCGCTGCGGCCGCCGGTATAGGTATGGGCAGTGTCCCAGTAGGTGACGCCCCAGCGGATGGCTTGTTTGAGAAGGGTCTGGTTGGAGGGGATGTCGAACATGCCGCCCAGTGAGAGGATGGGCACATTGATCCCGGAGCGGCCGAAGGTCCGAGTGGGAACGCTGGCCACATCGGCAGCTTGCGCCGGCGAGGCCGCCTGCGCGTCAGTATTACCCAGCATGGGCGAGAGTGCGGCCCCTAAACCGGCGGTGCCGGCCGTTTTGAAAAAGGTACGTCGTGAGATGCCGTTTTTGTCATTTTTCATGGAAGACCTCCGTGGTCAGGTTGTATCCATTTGGTGATCGGTGATCGGTGATCATCAAAGCACCAGTCGATGCCGTGGTTCCCGGCTTTCATTTTCCGCCGTCACCCGAATGGCCCGGTGGCCCTTGACCGGGCATTCATGTTCGCAAACCCCGCATCCGATGCAACTGGCCGGATCCACAAACGGCAATTGCAGCCTTACGAGGACGGTGATCCGTGCGCCGGTGCGTGCGGTTTCGACAAACGGGTTGTCGGCCAGGGATATGCCGTTGGGCCCGATATCAATGATTCTGACGGGCAGCCGCGGGTGACTGTCATCAATGGTAACATAATAGTCACCGGTGGCAAACTGCTGGGCGGGCAGTGTGGGGCCGTCGAAAAGCAAGCGGTTGTCTTGCATGCCCGAAAGATGCAGGGTCCCTTCAAGGCGGACCGGCCGGTATTCCTCACGGGTAAAAATCGCCTTGGGACTTACCGGGCAGTTTTCCTGGCAGACGATGCAGGGCCGGTCCATGGCCCAGGGCAGGCAGCGGCTACGGTCGACAAACGCCATCCCGATACGGATGGGGCCCTGATCGGCAAAGGTGTCTTTTCCCAGCCGTTCAGCAAGGCTAATGGGCCGGATCGCGGCCGTGGGGCACAGGTTGCCGCAGGCGATACAACCGCGCTGGCAGCCGCTGGAGCCCATGCGAAAGTTCAGTACCGGCGTCCAGATTCCTTCGAGACCGGACTGCAGCCCCGCCGGATGGATGACGTTGGTCGGGCAGACACGCATGCATTGGCCGCATTTGATGCAGCGTTTGAGAAACTGTGCTTCAGGCAGGCTGCCTGGTGGACGGATGACCGCCGGATTCCAGTTCTCCCCGGTATTGCCGGCCATGCGGGCCAGTGGAACAGCGGCTAAACCGGAAACCAGGGCTGCCGCAAATTCTCTTTTGGTGATGTCCGGGGCGGCGGTTTCACCTGCTGCCGACGGATAAGCGTGGTAGCCCATCACCGCATGCCGGCAGTCATCGATGCAGTTCATGCACAGTACACATTCGGATGTACGGATTGTTGACGATGGCTCACAGGCCCCTTCGCAGTAACGCTCGCAGGCGCCGCAGGCCGTGCACCCCTCGGCTTTTTGTCCCACCCGATAAAGGGCATTTTTCCCGAGGATGCCGAAAAGCGCCCCCAGCGGGCAGATGAACCGGCAATAAAAGCGGGGGATGATCAGGTTGAGTAAAACCGCCGTCCAGAAGAACAGACCGATGGTAACCGTGCCGGGATAGAGCCGGGTGCCTTGCGAAAGCGTTATTGTCCGGCCGTCCACCAGGGGCAAAAGGGTCAGGTTGACGGATCGAAAGAAAAGGGGAATCGGGTCCAGCAGGCCGGTTTGCAGCGAGGCGGCCAGCAGTCGGGACCCGTCGGTAAAAAGGCCCAAGATCACCCAGCCGATAATGACGGCCAGCAGCCCGGAAATCCATTGCTGCCAGGATTTCCTGTTCACCCAGACGGCACCGATACCGCAAAGCAAAAGAACGATAGCGATGATGGCATCCACGGTCGACTGGGAGGTGGCAACCCGCAAAAGCCTGGCGATCAGCTCTCCGACAGCCGCGCCGAGCAGAAAAATCAAAATGACATACTTGATGGTCTGGCCCCTGCGGTATCGATTGGCTTTTATTTTTTGCGAGGTATTGCGTTTCCGGTTGCCCAGCCATCCGACGGCCTGATGCAGTGCGCCAAAAGGGCAGACCCAGCCGCAGAAAAAGCGGCCCAGCACAATGGTCAGGAGAATCGTCAACAGCCCCCACAACAGTCCGGCATAGAGGGTGCCGGTGGCCAGCAGGGTTCCCAGGCCCACCAGCGGGTCCAGTTCCAAGAGCCAGTTTACCGGCCAGCCCCGCAGTTGCCACCACGCTTCTCCCAAGGTGGTGACAATGCTAAACCACAGGAATAGAAGAAAGAAGAAAATCTGACTGATGCGTCGGGTAAGAATAATGCTCATAGAAAGTGATAAGTGTTCAGTTTTAAGTGTTAAACCTATTCGGATGTATCCATTTGACATTAACCCGTCTGTATTTCTTTAAGCTGCAACGACCGGTAATCCGCCGTGCCGGCCCCGGTCTGCTCGGCCTTGCCGATGAAGGGCAGGTCGGCGATCGTGCGACCCAACAGTGCGGCGCCTGCGGCATCGGCGGCCACCGGATCGGTGCTGACGATCATTGTCCCGGTGGGGTTCAGGTCCGACAGGGAACCGCCGGTGGGCCCGTTTTTCATCATCGTCTGCGTGCCGTCCAGGACCACTGCCGTAGGCCGGATCATCAGGGCCAGTTCCTGGATCAGGCTATGCACATCCTGATGGAAAATGTTGCGCCGGCCACCCAGCAGGCCGTACCAGTTTTTCAGGGTCATGGACGCGCCGCTACGGTGATGGTCCTTTACCGGCGCCATGCCGATCACGCGATCCACCCCGTCCAGGGGACCGACCATGACCGGCCAATTGCGGATCAGGCGGCCGCCGTCAACGGTCATGGGCTCGAACAGGGTATCGCGGGGAATGATGACATCTGCCCCGGCTTTTTGTGCTGCCGCTTTGATACCTGTGAGGGCGAAACAGGATGCCGGGTCGTTGATGGGGTTGTCGGTCACAATCACCTGGTCGGCGCCGGCTTCGAGACAAAGCCGCACTACCGCCGCAACCAGGTCGGGGTGGGAGGTGGCGCCCAGGGTCGGCGGTGAGGCAAATGCCGCGTTGACCTTGATCAGGACCCGCTCCCCTGCCCTGATTAGGGCTTTCATCCCCCCCAGCGCTTCAAATGCCTGCCGGACCGTGGTGGCCCGATCGGCTCCATGGGCGATGCATATTTTGCCGTGCATGGCCGGTACGGAATAATCGGGCAGTTGCAGCATAGAGGTCGCCGCATCCATTTGTGGGCGCGGGGCATCGGTCTGGTGAAAGCCAATCCCAATGGAACCGGCGGCCGCCACATAAATACCGGCCCGGGTGCAGCGGCCGATGAACTCGCGACGGTTGATGGGGGAGGGGGCTGAAGGATTGCTCATGGTTGTCAGGCCTCATTGGTTGGCTATTGTTTCAAATGCTCGGCAAGGCGTTTGGCCATCATTCCGGCTTGATTGAGGTCAACCGCTTCATGGACACCGGCCACGTAAGGTCCATGACTGAAGATGATTTCGTAAGTATCGAAAAACTGCAGGACGCTCGCGTTTGCAACCGGTGGTTTTATGTCAACGGCGGTTGCACCAAAGGTGACCAGCGTCTGGCTGAAATTGTCGGCCAGGGCCGATGCGGCTTCCGGTGTCTGACGATCGGAGACAAAGACGGTCAGCCGGGTGCCGTCGATCAGGTACTGAGCGGTGTAAATATGATCCAGCATCTCATAGCCAAAGGCGTTGGCGGTAATCAGTTGCCGTGTTGTCGTGTCCAGGTCTTGGGTTGGAAACAAGTCTTGGCCAGGGGCCTTGGCCTTGGATGCCCCGGCATGGCTTTCGGCAAAACGCCTGGCCAATGTCCCCATGGCCTCATTGAGCATATCATCGGCATTTGTACCGATTAGTTCCAGGTAAAATTGTCCATGAACCATGAACAGCGCATTTTCAGTACGGTAGGCGTCCGGCAGGCTGCGATCGGATGTTGCTGCGTCCCGGCGTTGCATGCTGTAAACGGAAAAGGCGTTTTCCGGTGTGCCCATGTCATAAGCAAACACCTCGATCCAGTTGCCGGCAGCGCTTTGCAAGGTAAACCGCTGCGCGTTAAGGGATATGAATCCCGATGATAGATAGAGGTCGGCGCGGCCGTTGATTTTTTCGTAAAGCGTGTCCGGACCGAAATGTTCAGGCGGTGAAAAGGGGATCAGATCGCTTCCGGTGGTGTCGACCACGGCTGCGGGCGTGGTGTTGGCGGATGTGGCGGCAATCTGTGATTCCGGTCGCAACGCAATCACTGCCGGATGGGTGTGATATTGGCGAAGAAAGACCCAACCGGCCACGACTACCAGCACGGCCAGGATGATCATGGAAATTCGGGTTTCAAGGGGCCCCGGTTGTTTTTGGAAAGCTGTTTTCATTGCATTCGTCGCAATGGGTTGTCATGGGTTGAGCGCTGAACCAATAGCCTTGTCTGAATCATTGGCTTGGTCCGGACGACAAGACGGAAAACGGCTGCACATCGACCGCTTGTCGGTTAGCCCACAATACAATTTTTTTTGTGTGGTTTGTCAACCGTTGATCGGTGAATGATCTATATCTCAGCATTCAATATCAATGTTTTTGTTGAAATTGGACGGCTTTTTCCCTATCGTGCTGACCCTCGAACCACCCCTTGACCGAATCCACAACTGAATCAGGAGATATAAAAATGATCACGATCCTTTTCAGTGCCAGAGCAAAAGCAGATAAAGTTGATGCGTTTAGAGAATTTGCGGAAAAAGCCACCCCATTGTCACACGCCGAGGACGGCTGCCTGGGCTATGTCTTCCATCAGCAGAAAGACGATCCCCGCAACATTGTCTTGCGTGAGCAGTGGCGGGATAAAGGTGCATTGGGTGAACATGTCAAGAATTTGGTGGCGGTGTTTGGCCCGCCCCATCCAGGACAGCAGCTTCCCGCTTCTTTTATCGACCTTTGCGAGTCATTCGATTTGAAATTTTATGATGTAATCGGTGAATGATCCCGGATGCACCAGCGGACGAAGGCGATCGGTGTCGAAAACGACTATGAAGAAACCAGGGATCAATGTCGGTATTCGTAGAATCTGGAGGGCGATGTGAAAAAATTCGAAAATAAAGTGGCGGTAATAACCGGTGCGGCAAGTGGGATTGGCCGTGGTCTTGCCCAGCGTTGCGCACAGGAGAAAATGAAGATCGTATTGGCCGATATCGAGGAAAAAGCACTGCTTGCCGCGCAGTCCGAATTAAAAGCAGCCGGTGCACAAGTCATCGCCATCCTCACCGATGTTGCCAATCATGAAAACGTGAAAGCCCTGGCAAGGGAAGCCATCAATGCATACCAGCACATTGATTTATTGTTCAACAATGCCGGCGTGGCAGCAGGCGCCGCCATCTGGGAAAGCACGTTCAACGATTGCAAATGGGTAATCGATGTCAACCTTTGGGGCGTTATCCATTGTATTCGAGAATTTGTTCCCATCATGATGGAACAGAACACACCGTGCCATATTGTTAACACATCCTCGATCGCAGGCTTGACCACATACCATCCATCGGCGCTTTACCAGTTGACCAAGCATGGTATCGTTGCCATATCCGAGCAGCTTCATCACGATCTGGCCATCCGGAGGGCGAAAATAAAGGTGTCTGTACTGTGCCCCGGATTTGTCAAAACGAACATCATGGATGCCGAGCGCAATCGTCCCGCGGCATATTTTAATCAGCAGATAAATGGACAGAAAACGGCGGATGCGGATGACATGGAAGATGCGTTTTATCAAATGATCAAAAACGGGATGCCGCCCAAAGCGGTGGCCGCTCGTGTCTTCCAGGCTATCGTTGAAGAGAACTTTTATGTTTTTACCCACCCGGAATTGAATATTTTGATTCAGGCCCGCATGGAGGATATCCTTGCGGGCCTTAATCCGGCTCTTCCGCCCGGGCCTCAGTAATGTAACATAAAATGTTTTAGCGAAGTAAGAGGGAGGGGAGGAGAACATTGATGGCAACTTCACATTTAATCGAAACCCTGAAAGAAACCGTTTTTCATCAGACCTCCCCTGAAATTACCCAGGTAACCGAGCTTGCCGATTTTCATGAATCCCAAAATTTGAATCGCCCAGTTTAGGTCAGACAAGGAAGGCCGGGAGTTTAATAAAGGCTCTTTTCAAGAGGGGGAACTGGCATGGCCACTAGCTCCCTATGCCCGCAGGAATCCAAGCCTGTTCAGTATTGCCGCCTTGGAAGATATCAGAATCTCGGTGTGCGGGTTTGATCGTTTTCAAGCGTGGCTGAAAAACTATGGGTATTGGGAAAGATTTGCATTGCCCTATGCGGAATCTTTTGCCGCCGAGAAATTTTTAAGAGAATATGAATTCCTGATCCATTCGGCCGCAGAACGATTTGAAAATTTTTTGGCCAATTATCCGGAGCTTGCCAAACGGATTCCTGATTACCATCTGGCCAGCTATCTTGGGATCACCAATGTATCCTTGTCCAGAATAAAAAGACGCAAAATTTTAACATAGGATAATTACAATCCGGCTTTTTCGTTTATTCTCCTGATCAATCATAATTTGTTGATCCTTTATTCTCAGGAGGTAGAAAATGAAATTATTAGCCGGAAAAACAGTGCTGATCACCGGCGGCAGTGACGGAATCGGTTCAGCCATTGCCACGGCTTGTGCTGGGCAAGGCGCCAATCTGGTGCTTGTGGGAAGAGGCAGGCAAAAGCTGTCAAAAAAAGAAAATGATCTTTTACCCTACGGCATCGATGTCATCTCGATTTCAATCGATCTATACAGCAACGGGGCTGTCCATGAGGTCGCCGGAAAAATTGCTGATGACAGACGACGTATCGATATCTTAGTGAATAATGCAGGTATTGGCCGCTTTATCCCTTTTTCGGATTTCGATCAGGACGTTCTGGATTTACATTTGAATCTGAATGTCAGGGTACCCTATCTGCTGACACGGGCGCTACTGAATGATCTGATCGAGGCGCACGGGAATGTAATCAACATCTTTATCAAACAGGGGGACGTTCACCTAAGTTCAGCTTGGGAATCAGCAAGATCATACAAGAAGCTGAATACACTTCCCGATATAACACGGCCGCAGGTAAGATCGGTTTTCCGGATAGATCCGAAAACAATCAAAAAGGAACGTTATCAACATGAAAACCCAGACCATCGCGGCCAACATTGACAGTGGAACCATTTATTACACAAACCGTTCTGAAGAAAGCGCTGATCTGCAGTGGGCGGAGCATCCCAATTTTAAAGGTGTTTATCTGAAGCATCTGATAAAGGGTGGGGATACCGATGGCCGTTTCAGCTCGCATCTGGTCAGGATCGATCCTGACTGCTGCCTCGAAACCCATTGCCACGAAAACCAATTGGAGTTACATGAAATTATAGAAGGTGAGGGGGTTTTTCACCTCAACCAGGAGGTGTTCGAGTATCATCCCGGGAAAATGGCGGTTATCCCCATGGCGGAAAATCATCGGGTTCAGGCGGGAAAACAGGGATTGACGATACTGGCCAAATTTTTCCCTGCATTAATGTAAGAGCCTGTTTGAGATAAAGGAAGGTTGCATGGACAGGCAAAAAGAAAGTATCAAAACCTTCAACCTTCCTTTTTTTGAAGGCGTGGAAGCCATCGCCGGCCATCACATCCGCAATGAATTTCGCCGTCATATTCACGAATCATACATTATCGGCATTGTTGGGCAGGGATGCCGGATCATCGATGACCAGGACGGCCCGATTAAGGTCTTGGAAGATGAGATATTTGTCTTGAATCCCGGCCGGGTCCATGCCTGCCGCTCGGGAAGCCCTGCCGGACATTCGTACAGGGCTTTGAGTGTTCGGGCAGAAACCATGCAATCCATCGCCTGCCAGATTTCCGGTTTAGAGGAAAAGGCGCCTTTTTTCAAACACGTCCGGTATACACATGACGTGTTGTGTGATCGAATAAAACAATTATTTACGATCATGGACGCACCGGAATCGGATCTTCAGCTTGAAAGCATGCTTTTTACGCTGCTCACTTTTTTGATACGCCGTTTTTCCGCGTCACCTCCTCCGATTGACAAATCACAAAAAGCCAAAGACTCAATCAAACGTGCCTGTGAATACATCGGCCGGAATTTTGAAACATATATTTCACTGAAACAACTTGCCGATGTGGCCTGTTTGAGCCCCTTTCATTTCCAACGAGAATTCAAAAAGCATATCGGGATAACGCCCCATGAGTATCTGAGTGATTGCAGGATTCGTGAGGCGAAAAAAATGCTCTTGAAATCAGGAGATATCGCCGATATCGCCATCCGGTTGGGATTCTTTGATCAAAGTCATTTCTCAAGAGTCTTTAAGAAATCGGTGGGTGTGCCGCCGGGGAAATTTCGCCGTACCAATCTGGTTCGATATCAATCCCATTTCGGCGCCAATCCAATCATAATCATAGCTGAGTAAAACAATGGTCTATCAAAGATGGCGTTAAAGTCTCATGAGATTTATGACTTGCCATATTCATGGCTGTATGAAAAATAAACAAAATCCTTTCAAATTCGGGTTACGATGCACGGTCCACTGGAAAAATGGTGCTGTTTTTGGAATTCATGTTGCGGTTGAATGGTTAAAGGGAGTGACAATGAAAAAGACAGGCAAGTTGTTTTTGGTGATTACAATACTCTGCATATGGGTTAATTTGGGTGCTGACAAAATAATGGGGCTGGACGCAGCCATTGCTGATGCGGCCATTATTGATGATCCCACCTCCTTTTCTGATTTTGTTGGGGCATTTGGTACCACCTCGAGTGATTCGGACTACAATGCGGTCTATGACCTTGATAATGATAGTGATATTGACGGTCGGGATGTTTTTGCTCTCTTGAATGAGGAAGATGATGGCCTTCCGCCGGCGGGCAATCCGTTTGGTGAGTGTGCCATTCCGTCCGATGCCATGGAAGAGGATACCTCCACACCGGACCAGGTGATCGGCAACGGCACCCCTGCCAGTTGTACGAGCCAGGCGGTTGTAGGCGCCATTGCCCTCGGGGGCATCATCACGTTTGATTGCGGGCCGGACCCAATCACCATAACATTGAATGAGACTGCCAAGATTTTTAACAACACCGGTCCCCAGATTGTCGTCGACGGCGGCGGGAAGGTGACCTTGAGTGGGGGCAACCAGCGGCGGATTCTGTACATGAACACCTGTGATGGGAATCAGGTCCATACCACCAGCCATTGCCAGGACCAGGATCATCCGCAGCTAACCATTCAGAATCTGACCTTTATCAATGGGAATTCAAAATCGGAAACCAAGTACACGGGCGGCGGCGCCGTTTATGCGTATGGCGGCCGATTCAAGGTCGTTAATTGCCGGTTTTTCAACAATGTGTGTGCCGATACCGGACCGGATGTCGGGGGTGCCGCGATCCGTGCGTTCGGCCAGTATCAAGACCAGCCCGTTTATGTGGTCAACAGCACATTTGGCGGCAGAGATGGTCTGGGCAACGTGGGCTCCAACGGCGGAGGCATCAGCAGCATCGGTGTGTCATGGACCATCATCAACAGCCTTTTTTCCTACAATGAGGCGATCGGATATGGCGGGAACCCGGAGAATGACGGCACCCCGGGCGGCGGCAGCGGCGGTGCCATTTACAATGACGGGAACGATATGGTCCTTTCACTGTGCGGTACGCGCATCGAATACAATGAAGTCAATCAGCACGGCTCGGGCATCTTTTTTGTCACCAACAATCATAGAGGATATATTACGATGGAAGATACAGCCATTGAAAACAATATTGGTGGATATTGGTATCCAGTCTATCCCCAGATCAGCTGCCATGATGATACGCCGATTCGTGTGGATGGTGTTTGGCAATAGTTCGGATGATTTTGGTAACATAACGAATCTTCTGCTCGTCGGCTTGTTTGTGTAGGAGCGGTCCATGGCCGCGACCTGAGGATGATGATTTATCTGGAAAGGTCGCTGGCATGTCCGCCTCCCAAAAGTCTGGCATGGAGGACGGTTTGGGAATAAAAAACCGATAGCATTCGGCCCGACCTTCAGCCTTCAGCCTAAACGGTTATAAACCTATTGTCTCAGGTATAGAGGAAGATTTGGAACTAAAAAAAGCGATGGCATTCCTTTTCGTTCTGTCCTTTTTGGCGGCCTTGACGGCAGCGGCAGGACCGCCATCGCTTCAAAAGGCAAGCCCTTACACCGGTGATCAAGCGATTGCCGGCTGGATGATGAGTGAAAAACTCGACGGCATTCGCGGGTACTGGAATGGCAGCGCATTGCTTACCCGGAAAGGCAAAACCATCCATGCACCGGATTGGTTTGTCGCCGGTTTCCCTCCGTTTGCATTGGACGGCGAACTGTGGCGCAAGCGAAATGATTTTAATTTTGTGCAAAATACCGTGCTGGATGCGGTGCCGAGCGAGAACTGGCGGCAAATCACCTACAATATTTTTGAAGTTCCAGATGCGAAGGGGGCATTCAATGACCGCCTGGATAAGGCCAGCCAGTGGTTTACAAATCACCCGACCCCCCATGTGCGCATCATCGAGCAAATGGTCTGCAAGGGGCCGGATCACCTGACCGCCTTTCTGAAAAAGGTCGAATCCCTTGGCGGAGAAGGGGTGATCGTCAAGAACCCGGATCTGGAATTTCATTCCGGACGCACCCCGTATGTGCTGAAAGTCAAGAATTTCGATGATATGGAAGGTGAAGTGATTGCCCATCGCCCGGGCCAGGGAAAATTCAACGGTATGATGGGAAGTTTGACCCTGCGGCTCGACAGCGGTGTGACCTTTAACCTGGGCACTGGATTCACGATCGACCAGCGCAAACAACCGCCACCCATCGGTGCCATTGTAACCTTCAAGTATCAGGGATTTACCAAAAACGGTATTCCAAGGTTTGCTTCGTACCTAAGGGTGAGAAAAGACTAATCCGTGTTCATCCAGAAACGGCGCCTCGCACCCGATTCCGGCGTTGGTCAACAAATTCAAATCCTCAAAATATTACCAATATTCCTCCGGTTTGAATCTGTTGTCCGCCTTGGACTCGGGCGAGATTCACCATTTCTGGACGAGCACGAACTAATGCCCTTATTCATCCAGATCCGGTTCAAAAGAAATACTCAACGTGTAAGCACCGTCTTCGAACCGGGTGCTTATCTGGTAATTCCCTTTCTCAAATACCTTCATCATTGCCTGGTTGGTGGCCAATACATCGGCCGTCATGCCCCGGACGCCGCGCAGGCGGGCCAGGCGGGCCAACATATGGTACAGGTAGGTGGCAATCCCCAGGCCCTGATAGTCCTCGTCCACGACAAAGGCCACATCTCCGGTTGGCTTGTCGCGATCCCGGACAAACCGGGCCTCGGCAATAATGCGTCCCTGACCCGGTGGGCCCACAAGCCCCACCACGCTGAGTACATCCCGGTAATCCACATTGACATAGGCCTGCATTTTGGCGTGGGGCATGGTTTTAATGGGGGCGAAATAGCGGTAGTAAATCGCCTTGTCTGAAAACCGGTAAAAAAGGCGGCGCATTTCCTCTTCATCAGATGGCTTGATGGCGCGAAAGCGGACTGTGATGCCATTCTTAAACGTGTGCTGTGCGCTGATTTCCGATGGGTACAGGTGAGCACTCTCTTTGATAAAAATCTGGTCCGGGTAAAGAATATGGGCTGTTTTGGCCTGGTCCACCAGTCCTGGTCGGTCGTCGGGATGGGCGATCTCGATGAGGGCCTGGGCCCTTTCACGTACGGTCCTGCCGGAGAGTGCGGCAATACCGAATTCGGTGGCAATCATGTCCACCGAATCGGGTAAATTGAGCTGGTTGGGAAGATCGGCGATGGAAAGACGAATGTTTCCCTTGCCTTTCAGGTTGCGGCTGGGCAGGGCAAAGATGGTGAAACCGCCCCGGGATATTTCCGCGCCATTGAAAAAATCCATGGCCTGTCCAGGACCGGAGGTGATGCTACCCTTGCCGGCGTGCATGGCAATACGCCCGGACAGATCCACTTTGCGGGCCGGGAAAATGGTCACGAAGCGTGGATTCTTGCCGATCTCAATGGGACTGAACACTTTGTCGATACCCTGGAATTCCACCAGCGGGTTGCCGTCCAGCCAGCGCATCAGCTCAGGTGATCCCATGGCGTAGCTGGTCACCGATTTGCCCTGGAAATTTTTTTTACGGCGGTTGGTGACCGCACCACTTTTAATCAGGGCCATGACCGCGTCGGTGATGAGCGGGGAGTGAATCCCCAGATCTTTTTTAGCGGCCAGGTGGCGGGGCAGGGCATCATAGATGGGGCCATAGGAAAAGGCCAGACAACTGCCGTCCTCGATCACCGAGGCCACATGGGCCGCCATTTGGTCGTAGACTTCTTTTACCGGCCAGCAGGGAACATAGGGCGCCGATTCATTGCTACCCACCAGCATGTCGAATTCATTTGCCGAGACAAAGGTATCGCCATGGGTGCGGGGGATGTTGGCATTGATTTCGCCGATCACCAGGGATGCCCGCGCCATGGCCTGCCGTCCGGCATCCACGGCAATGCCCAGGGAACACAACCCATTGGTGTCCGGTGGGGTAATCTGCAGGATGGCCACATCCACCGGCAGTTGGCGGCTGGTAATCAGCCAGGGAATGGCCGAAAAACGGCTCGGAATCAGGTCCACTTGCCCGGCGCTAACGGCTTCGCTGGCCACCCAGCCGGAAAAAAAGGTTTTCAGCCGGTATTTTTGGGATCGCAGCGCTTCCAGTTCGATGGCATCGCCAAAGCTCAGGATTTGGATCAATGTGAGGTCTTGAAGGTTTTCGGCATTGGAGGCCATCAGCGCCTTGACCAACGTCCGGGGCTCTGCCGCGCCGGTGCCAAGGAAGATGTTCATGCCGGGCTGGATGTGGGCCAGGGCCTGATCCGGGGTGACCCGTTTGTACGATGGGGTGGATGATGGTGATTTGGGCATTGAAGCTTCACTGGTTGATGGTTTATAGTTTGTGGCGTTGGGATCAGGATGTAGTGCCTGGAGAGTTATTTTTCATTTTTCATTTTCCATTTTGCATTCTCAATTTCCCATTATCTATTTCCAATCCAAGGACCTTCTATTATGAAATACGATTTTGACCAGGAGATCAACCGCAAAGATACGCAATCCGTCAAATGGGGTGTGATTCAAGATCCGGACAATCCTTCACGCTGGAACAACACCGATGATTATTTCGGCGAGAACCCCATGCTGCCGCTGTGGGTGGCGGATATGGATTTTCCTGCGCCGCAACCAGTGGTGGATGCCCTGGTGCGACGGGCAAAGCACGGCATTTACGGTTACACCCTACGAACCGAGGATTACGATGCGGCAGTGGTGGACTGGATGAAACGGCGCCATGGTTGGCAGATCGAGCCTGACTGGATTCTCACCACGCCCGGCGTGGTGCCGGCGGTCAATCTGCTGATCCACACGTTTGTCCAGCCCGGAGAAAACGTGTTGTTGCAGCAGCCGGCGTACTATCCATTTTTTTATGCCATCGAAAACAACACCGCCCGCATCGTCTCCAGCAGTCTGTGTCTTGATGGCGACCGCTACACCATGGACTTTGCGGATTTTGAAAAAAAGGCCGCGGATCCGACCACGACCCTGTTCATTCTCTGCAGCCCTCACAACCCGGTGGGGCGCGTATGGACCCCTGATGAACTGACCCGCGTGGGTGAAATTTGTCTTGAGCATAACGTTCTGGTGATTGCCGACGAGATCCATGCCGACCTGGTTTACAAGGGGGTGACCTTCACGCCGTTTGCCACGATCAGCGAATCATTCGCCGAAAACGCGGTGGTCTGCACGGCGCCCAGCAAAACCTTCAACCTGGCCGGCTTGCATACCTCCAATATCATCATTTCCAACCCGACCCTGCGGCGCCGCTTCCAGAAAACCCTCAACAGTTGCGGCATGGGCAAATGGGCCAGTCCTTTTGGGGTGGTGGCCTGTGAGACCGCCTATCGGGAGGGAGAGCCGTGGCTGGAGCAGGTCATGGAGTATATCGAAGGCAACCTGGATTATTTGCAGCAATACATTGCGGCGCACATACCGGGCATTCGGATCATCCGGCCCGAAGGCACTTACCTGGTTTGGCTTGACTGCCGCGGATTGGGGCTGGACAGCCAGGCGTTGAAGCGCCTGATGATGGAAAAGGCGCGCATTTTTCCCGACGAAGGCTTTATCTTCGGACCCGAGGGGGATGGATTCGAGCGCATCAATATTGCCTGTCCGCGGTCCATTTTGAAGGAGGCTTTGGAACGGATACAAAGGGCGGTCAGCGATTGAACAACGTAAAGCCAACCAAGATCAACCCCATACCCACCAGGTGATAGATCTTCAAGGACTCATCCAAAAAGAGAATCGCCAGAATGGCCGTGAACATAGGGATCAGGTTGATGAACAGGCCGGTGCGGTTGGCACCGATCACGGCAACGCCCCGGTTCCAGCAAAAATAGGCCACAATGGAGGGAAATACCGCCACATAGGCGATGCTGCCAAGGGTTGTCGGTGTGACCGAGAAGCCACCAAAGGTAAACACCTCCCACAAATAAATCGGCAGCAATCCCATGCATCCCACGCCAAACGCATAGGTGAGAAAACTAAATGGGTGAATGCCGGGCCGCTTAGGCAACAGGGCCGAATACAACGCGTATAAAACGACGGCCAGAAGCATCACCAGATCCCCTTGCACCAGGGCCATGTCCATCAGTGCCCGCCAGCTCCCTTTCAGCACGACCACACCAGCGCCGGTCATACAAAGCATCACGCCTGCGGTTTGCAGCCAGGTAATCCGTTCGCTGTACACGATCAGGGATATGATGATAATTACCGCCGGCATGGTGGTCTGGATCAAGGCCACATTGATGGCCGTGGTGGTGTGGACCGACAGATAAAGCAGGGTGTTGAAGGTGGTGACCCCAAAAAAGGCCAGCAGGCAGATCATTTTCCAGCCGGCCAATGCGGCGTGCCAATCGCGTTTGACATAGGGCCAGGTCAGAGGCAGCAGGATCAGAAAAGCGACGGCCCAGCGCCAGAAGGCCAGTGCCACCGGCGGGATCAGGCTCGCAACGCCTTTGCCTAAAACGATATTGCCCGCCCAGCACAAAGGTGCCACGGCAACGATGAGAAATGCGAACAGGGATGGTTTTTGATCAGTGGTCATGGATCGTTGGTTCTTTCAGGCGGCAATATAAGCCGACGCATGATTGTCAACATGAAGCTGCTTCATAATTTATAATGGTAAGGATAATTTATAAAAAACCAAGTGCTTTTACAAGGTGGCGCCTGCGGCAATAGGTTTATAGCCGTTCAGGCTGAAGGCTGAAGGTCGGGTGGAATGCTGTCGGTTTTAAGTCCTCAAACCTTCCTCCCTGCCCGTCTTGTAGGAGCTGGCCATGCCTGCGATAATAGGTTTTTAGCCCTTTAGGCTGAAGGCTGAAGGTCGGACGGAATGCGATCGGTTTTGTATTCCCAGATCGTCCTCCACGCCCGGCTTGTAAGAGCTGGCCATGCCTACGACTTCAGTTCCTCATATTGGATGTCAAATGCGGTTGCCCTGGGTTCCTGCAACGTTAGGGTTTACAGAAAACGCTTTATCCATTATGGTTGGCCCGCCCCATGCGTTGGTACTTTTCCTGATGATCCAGATCCATTGTTTAAATTGAGCAGTTCGCATTTTAGCGATTTCAGTCTTCTACGAAACTTCACTGACCTGCCTCTCGCTCCCATGCTGTGCGTGGGAACGTCAATTGTAATTCTCCGGATCGGGCAGGGTTTTTTCGCAGGAGTGATGAAAAAGGCGTCTATTGGGGGAGCCATCATCGAAATGAATACTATCAATAAGAGATATGAAATAAGAGTCGCTGAAGATAAAGATGTTCCTGATTTGACCAAAATGCTTTTCTCACTTAGAGCACATATGTTTAGGTCCAACAATCTTTTGTGGAAATACAGCGTTAATAGAAGGGCCGAACAATCCAAGTTCTATCAAAAAATGATTAGAAATCCAGACATTTTATTACTCACTGTATTTGATTCTGTTTCCGCTTCAAATGTAGGGTTAGGTTTTGGTTGGATTATAAAAAATGAACAATATGATATAAGCAAATTTGGACAAATAGGTGATATTTGGATTGAACCTACACATAGACGCAAAGGCTTATGTAAAGAACTTGTATCACAAATAATAAGTTTCTTCAGCTTGTCTGGGGTTGAATCATTATCACTCGAATATTCTCAAGGAAATTTTGAAGCGGAGAAAGTGTGGAAAAATTTGGGCTTTAAAAATACTTTAATTACAGCTCATGCTAATCTATCAGAAATTAAAAGAAAATTATAACCAGCAAATAAACGTGGATTCGCTGAAGCTTGCCGGTTATCGCAACGGTTATGTAAACAGAGAATAGGATTTAAATGATAAATATCTTCTTTACAAAATTAAGAAGAGAAATTGCTTATTGAGATTTTTGGAAATGATTATGAAGTTTATCAGACATCAACTGGAAGATTCATTCCAAAAATTATTATACCAAAAAATGTCACATAACCTCATTTTTTTTGTAGCTTATCGGTGTTCCGTTGTCACTCCAAACCGGAATGTGAGAAATGCATTAAATTGTCATGGAAATAAAAATACAAACGGCAAAAAAAGAACATGTCCAAGATTGTATAGACTGTGCAAAGCATTCAAATCTATGGGAGGCATATTATAAATTCAATCCTTTATTAGAGGATAATATTAAAAAAGCGATAACCAAAAAACAAATTTATGTCGCCTTAAATAAAAATGACAATTGCATTGGTTTCATGGGTATAATTCATAATGGTTGTTTTGGTGAATTTTCCTATTTATCTGCTCTCGCAATAAAAAGAAGGTATAGAAGTAAAGGGATAGGTAAGTATCTTATCCATCGATTTGAAGACATAGGATTTCAAAAGGCAGATAGAGTTTTTATTTTAGTAAGTGATTTTAACAAAGAGGCACACAAATTCTATAAAGGTTTAGGATATAAAAAAGTAGGAAATATTCCAGACTTATTTAAAAAAGGGATATCTGAACATTTATTAATAAAATACAAAATCTAACATCAGTTGGTCCCACCTGAACGCGGGGGCCGAGCCATTTCGTAAGATTTTAGGTAAAAGGAAGGCCGGTTGCACTCTGAAGGTTTTTTGGAAGCCCTTGCTCCAAGTGAACCGAAGCGTTCGATAAATAGGAGATAACATCAGTGTTCAATAGAAAAGAGAAAGCTAAAGCACTAATAGCGACAATATCAAAATCAATACCTGATGTTCATGTCTCATTACAAGGCATCGTGTTTGCTGGAAAAGATGATGAACTATCAGATATTGATATTTCAGTTAAAGTATCCTAATCTTTATACATGTTGCGTTAAATATTTAGACTACATCGAACATGACGATTCACCAGATTTAGAAGCCCTTGCGGTTCCCAAAAGAATAGTGAGCTTTTCGCCAATATAAGGAAAAGTGAGATGGAAAAGAATGATAAGGAAATATGATGGCAGGCTTTATAATTTTCTGTAACCAAATGAAATACAATTAGATATGGCTTTTAAAAATTCTACTATTTATTTTTTGAGCGGTACAGGAATTGGCAACTTGATTGATCGCATATTGCACAATGGTTTTGTTATGGATTTTTTAAATGTCGGTATCGGGCCGCTTCGAACCGGCATTTTTAACGTTGCTGACGTAGCTATTATGGGCGGTGCTGCCCTATTATTTTTCAAAACTTTTCGGAAAAAAGAGGAAAATCGCTAACCACGTGTTGCAAGGGTAGCCGAAGCCGGTGCGTTTTGAACAGACGCATCAATCTGGAAATCATCAGAAATTTAATAGTTCAGTGGGATTTTCGGCTGGCCCGAACGGCGTGTTAATAAAAGTTGTCAATCAGGATGTTGATACCGAAGAGGGGGAAACGGATGTTACTTGATAAATATTTACCAAAATACACTTTCAAAGAATACCATGATATTCAAATCTCTTGCTCCAAAGAATATGCATACACTGCCGCCAGAAATCTTGATTTTTCGAAATCAAAAACAATAAGGTTTTTATTAACAGTTCGAGGATTGCCTACTAATGATCTGACTTTGGAAGGATTTGTAAAACAAGTTAAGTTTACTTTTCTTGAAGAAATCCAAAATGAAGAATTTATTATTGGTTTTTGGGCAAAGGTTGGGGTTGAGAAAATTATAGATAAAAATCAGTTTGCTATCGATAATACATCAAGAAGATTAAAGGTGGTGTGGAATTTTAAAATTAACCAGATAGAGGATGAATTGGTTGTGGCTAGCACTGAAACACGGGTATATTGTATAGCGATGATTACGAAGCTGTTTTTTGCTATTTATTGGCCGATCATAAGGCCTTTCAGTGGTTTAATTAGAAAGAAAATGCTTAGCATCATAAAAGAGAACGCCGAAAATTCTTTCAAATCAAGCGTTTTAAAGGATAATCTGATACCAAGCGAAACATAACATCATGCTTGACAAGGATTCGCGGAGAAAATCACCTGCGCAACTGTCAGCATGGCAGTTATCAGGGTAACCGCATTTAAAACTGAGTTATGCAAAAATATGGTCGCAGGCATGGCCAGCTCCTACAAAAAACGTACATGGCCATGCATTTTTAAAGATGTAGGATCGGGCCATGTCCGCGAAAAATAGAAATCGATCCAAATGCGGTTGCACTGTGACCGTTATGCAGAGGACATATGATTACTATACGCCAAGCGAAATCCGGCGATGCAAAAGAAATTGCCAAAATACATATTGATTCATGGCGAGCAGCTTATAGAGGGATCGTCCCTGACTCACAACTAGACAAGTTCAATTACATTCAACATTCTGAAAGATTTCGCAAGTCGCTGGAAGCACATTCTGAGGAGACTTATGTCGCAGAAATAGATATGCAAATAATTGGTTTCCTAACCATCGGTCAATCCCGGGATGATGATCTCGATCAGAATGCTACGGCTGAAATTTGGGGCATATATCTTAATCCAAATTATTGGTGTAAAGGGATCGGTCGTTCTCTTTGCGAATGGGCTGAGAGTACTCTATCGACCAGAGGATATGAACAAATAATTCTATGGGTGTTTGCGGACAATATCCAGTCTTGTAAGTTTTACGAAACCATAGGATATTTACACGATGGTGCTTCAAAGATATTAAACATTGGGACACCGCTTAGAGCTGTGCGCTATTTGAAGACACTCCAACCTAAATTGAGCGATTCAAATTTTGGTATACATGAAAAATGATTTCGATAAAACCATCTACTACTGAGAATAACGACTTTATACGGAAGACGCATCATCTTGCCTATCGTGAAATGGTCCAACGTCAATTTGGGAAATGGGATCAACCTCAACAAGAAGAGTTTGTGAATCATGATTTACTGGAAGACGACCATGAAATAATATTTTTCGGTAATGAACCATGTGGTTATTTTTCGCTAAGTATAATCCAAGGGAAAATTCATTTGGTAAACTTTGCTATACTCCCGGAACATCAGTCAAAGGGTATTGGCGGGCTGGTTATTGAAAAATTGAAAGAACGTTCTAATAAATCGAAGAAGCCTCTTTCAATCGGAACATTCAAAACTAATTTAGATGCTCAGCGGTTTTATGAAAAGCATGAATTGAAAAGATGCGGTGAAACCGATACGCACTTCATTTATGAGTGGCCTGAAAAATCATAGCCTTTTCATGGTAAGGACACGCAAAGCAACCGTGCGCCTCGCAGCCATCCGTGAAGCGGCCGCTGTGCGCCGCTTAACGGGCGCGATTTGCTACGCCATGGAACGGATAGAACCACCCCCTTGAAGAAAGATTTCGAATGACTTGCAAACTGGACAAAAGTAATTGGCATGATTTTCTTGAAGTAACAAAAGATATTCACGCGAGACCGACCTTATTAAAAGCAATTGAATTGTTCAAAGTTCAAGAGCAAGTCAAAAAACTATTCACTGATTTTAAGGTGGAGTTTTTTCATGAGCGAGATGAGAGGGGGGCCATCTGCAACAGCTGGGATGAAGCATTGGCATAGTTTTTCTGTTGTCGCTAGAAAATTATAAATAGGTTGTTTTTTAGATAAAGAAATAATGAATCTGCTTACTCAAATGATAAAGGTGGCCTAATCGTTGTCCAAAACGTAACCACTGATTTTATGAATGGTAATTTTCAAAGAATGCGCCGTATTCTTGCTCATGAAATTTGTCATTTGTTTGTCCGTGAAAAATCGGGGTCATCACAAGGCCTTGGAGATGGATTAAAAGATTTGAAAGTAAGGCCATGGCTTGATGAGGGCTTCGCAGAGTACCTTTCCTGGCGTTGTATAGGGAAAAGGAATACTATATTAGATGAGGAATTAGAACACATAGAAAATCTTGAAAAAGTTGACCAATTGTTAAACGATTTCAACTCAGACAAACGGATTTCTGCATTTTATACAGCATCTCATCTTGTTGAGTGTTTTATTGAAGAACTTGGATTACTCAATTTTTTCGAATCTATGACAAAACTGTCTAAAGCAACTGAATTGTCAACCGTTACTTTCACAGCGGTTGTAAAAAGCTGATGCGTGTGAAGCACCCGTCACGCTGGAGACTCATTATATGACAAATGAAGCATCGAATTTCATTGCAGAAGGATCGATTGCCACACTAGCGCCTACCGTTGCACGTTTGTTTGTGGCTGCTATACCGACACTGGCTAGCGAACCGCATATTGAATCCGTCCTCGAAGTCAACAACAGTGTCGCTTGTGGTGAACCGATTGAGGGAAGTAAATGATCAGCATACCAACATTTTTTTTGTTTGCACAGGTTGTGGAGATTGATCAGACCACAACTGACAACATTGTCCCGTTTAAGCGATTTACCGTAGGGGATCGTTTTAATAGAAAAATTACGGCATATTTATCAAAACCACCGGTCGAAATGTGTGGGAAGAATCTTCCGTTAATACTTTTAATAAATGGATCTGGATGTCAATCGGTTTGGACGAAGTTTCATGACAGAATTCGTTCAGGTCTACAAGGACTGATCTATCAGTTGGTTAAAGGTAGAGCTCGGGTGTTGATAGTCGAAAAACCAGGAGTCAGGTTTCTTGACACCCCCAAACAGATGGGATCCGCGGAGGAGGGGGCAAAGGAATTCTTAAAAGAGCATACTTTACCGCGATGGACAGAGGCAAACATGGCAGCCCTGAAAACAGTACTGTCTCAGCCTGACATAAACTCAAAAAAAAATATGGTAACCGGTCATTCAGAAGGCGGAATCGTTGCTGCCCGCGTTGCTGCTAAAATTCCTGAAATTACACATGTTGCACCATTGGGGTGTGGTGGTGTGACCCAACTCTTTAGTCTTATCGAGTTTGCCCGGGCTGGGGCACCTGATGGACATAAAGAGCCAGCCGTACAAGATGTAGTTGATAATTGGGCTAGAATTCAAAAGAAACCGAATAGCATTGAACATTTCTGGATGGGCCATCCATATAGGCGATGGTCCACGTTTCTATCGGATTCTGTTGTTGATGAACTAAAGGGTACAAATGCAAAAGTCTATCTGGCCCAAGGCACTGAGGACCAATCGGATTCCGTAATTGGATTTGATGTTATGTATGCGGAGTTGCTTGTTCAAGGCCGTGATGTTACTGCCGAACGGATTGAAGGTGGTGACCACAGTTTTAGCGTGAAATGTGATGGTCGAGGAATGGTGTTTGTTTTTAAAAACGTTATTGAATGGTTTCTCTGCTAACTTAGTATTATATATTCTGAAATAATGACAGAGTGTGAGAATAATATTTTAGCATGAAAATACTGATTATAACGATTGGCACACGAGGTGATGTTCAGCCCTATATCGCATTGGGCCGCGAACTGATGGCGTCCGGCCATGAAATCACCATTTGTACCTGTGCGCACTTCGAGCCCTTCGTTCGAGAATACGGTCTTGGCTATGCTTACGTCAACAACGATTTCATTGATTTCATGCACTCACCAGAGGGTAAGATCATCCTCGGGAATGCGGGAAGCTTCTGGGAGACGATAAAAACTCTGGCGCCCATGATTTCGAAGCTCGGCAATCTCCAGGAACGACAGATGGAAGATGTCTGGGCGGCGTGCAAGGAAACTGCCCCAGATCTGATTCTATATCACCCCAAGGCGCTTGGAGCGCCGGACTTTGCCGAGAGACTCGGGGTGCCATGCATGCTGGCCTTCTGGCTCCCCATATATGTGCCGACGACCAGATTCCCAGCCATGGGGTTCCCCGAACTTCCACTGGGATCTGGGTATCGTTGGCTGACCTATCAACTCATCAGAAAGATATTGATGATGATGAGCAAGAGAGTCAGGAATTGGCGCATACACCACGGGCTAAATCCACGGAGCCCCGGATTCAGGATGCAGCTTCCGGATGGCCGTCCGATCCCGGCGTTACATGCATTCAGCAGATACATCATCCCTCGTCCGGATGATTGGCCAGAGACCGCAATTGTGACAGGATTTTGGTTTCTCGACCAGGTTGAAGACTGGAATCCACCACGATCCTTGACCGAATTCCTGTCAAGGGGCGAACCGCCAGTGTACTTTGGGTTTGGAAGCATCTTCGGGCGTGATCCGAAACGGGTTACCCAGATCATATTAAAAGCAGTCCGGCGCACCGGTGTGCGGGCGATACTTGCCCGGGGGTGGGGTGGCCTTGAACCAGGTGATTCAGCACAATCAGAATCAATCATGCTCATCGACGCCGTACCACATCGCTGGCTTTTCCCGCAGGTTAATGCCGTAGTGCACCATGGTGGATGCGGCACGACCGCCGCCGGACTGTTGGCAGGGAAACCGAGTATTATATGCCCGTTCTTCGGAGACCAGCCCTTCTGGGGGCGACACGTCGAGCGCCTTAACGTTGGGCCTTCTCCCATACCACAGAAGAGGCTGACCGTTGAGTCTCTCTGTCGCGCCATTGACGCGGTCATGAATGACCCGACAATGCGCGAAAACGCTGCAGTCCTCGGCCGCCGTCTCCGCAAGGAAAACGGCACATCAAATGCGGCAGCATTTATCACTCAATGGATGAATGAAAAAGGAACAGATGAAAATATTATTGATTATTGCTCACCCAAATAAAGACAGCCTAAACTTTGCAATAGCAAAATGCTGCCTTGCGACTCTTGAAGCCAACGGACATACCGTTTTTTTCCATGATTTAATAACAGCGACATAATCCGTTTTATACTTTGAAGGAGATAGAAATGGGCATTCCATACCGAATTCAATTTGATCAAATCCCATGGGAATCACCAATGGCAGGTGTAAGGCACAAATTCATTGATCATATTTGTAGCGTTCAACAGATGATGAAGACATGAAACTCGATAAAATAGTAAATTTTCTGGATAAAATTCTCAAAATCAGAGCCCATGGTGGGAACTCAGGTTTGAAGATCACAGGCAGAACGAAGATACGAAAAATCGGCGGTGCCGTGGATCTTTCACTCTATGCAATAAATCATGCAAACCGAACAGGTTGTGATTTTCTTTTCACACATCATGACGCATGGAGTAGCACCGACGCTGAGCTTGCAGAAAAAAAAAGTGAGTTCCTTCGTCAGTTCAAGATTTCAAGCTATGTTTCTCATGATCCCTTGGACCTGCATTCAGAACTCGGCACAGCGGTTTCATTAGCACGATCGCTTAGTTGGCATATTTCTGATTCTTTCCTGGACAATCTCGGTGTTATTGCCGAGGTTACCAATGTTTCCACTTTAGAGGAATTAATACCACATATTTCTGCGATTCTGGGAAATAATCCCTATGTCTTACCGGCGGGAAGGAAAATCGAACGAGTCGGTATTATAGCAGGCTGGGGTGCTCGACCAAAATGGATGTCGGAAGCAAGAGCAAAAGGAGCAACTACTTTTTTGTCAGGAGAGGCGATTCACTTTGGCAAGCTATATGCTAGAGAGTCAGGTATGAACCTTATTCTATCGGGGCATTATGCAACCGAACTGCCTGCTGTGAAGGTGTTGCTCGATTGTATCGGGAAAGAATTCAGCATTGAAACAGAGTTAATTGTAGACAAGACATCGGCTGATCTTTAAGCTGCCGGACATTTGGCCGCTGGGTACCACGAGAACAATACCACACCAAATCTATTCGTTGGGCAGTGAATCCTCCGCTGATTTTGGAAAAGGGTTTCCAAAATTGCTTTTCAAATAATAATGACTTAAAGATTTCATGCTTACCAAAGAAAATGGAGAAAATATGGATTATAAGCAAATGACTGCACCTTGTGGTCTCGATTGTTTTAATTGTATTGGTTATTTGGCAAGGGAAGATTTGAATTTGATACCAGTGATCGCTGAGGCACTTAATATATCTCCTGAGCAGGCTAAGAATGCAGTCTGCAATGGTTGCCGCAACCAAGACGGTAAAATCCCCTTTATCCCGATGGAATGCAGCGTTTATCCCTGTGCAAAAAGAAAAGGTATCTCGTTTTGCTATGAATGTGATGACTTTCCATGTGATCACCTTCACCCATATGCTGATCAAGCAGCAATATTACCGCACAATACGAAGGTATTTAATTTATGCCTTATTAAAAAATTGGGGTTAGAAAATTGGGCAGAGGAAAAAGCAAAAGATGTGAAAGACACCTATTTTAAAGGGAATTGGAAATTATAGAGCTTACAGTGAAGGTGCAGTTTATGAAATTTTTAGAAGATGTGTTTTTCATTGATACAGTCGAAATTTATACAACACCAGAAAAGATCTTCAATTTCCTTTATGATATTGTTGATGATGAAAGCTATAGAGCCTGGCATCCAAATGATCATGTGACTTGGCGTTGGCTAAAAGGTCCGCCTTGGCAGGAAGGATCTATCGGATATGCTGAGGAATATTTCGTGGGAAAATTGCACAAACTAAAGTTCATCGTTAATGAGGTTGTTCCAAATAAAACTATTTCATACATGCCGTTTTCCAAATATTTAAGAAGATACGTACCAAAAATGGGTTTTGCCGTTGAGGCTAAAGGCGATAGTTGTATTTTTACTGCCACAATACATGGACGAGTTCCATTCTTGCTTAAGCTTATAGCAAAAAAACGTATTGAAAAAGGTCTTGCGAGTATAAAACAGCATATGAGAGAAGAAGGTGAAAACCTGAAATTTATACTTGAATCAGATAGCGTTACATAATCATTAGATTAGTGGCGGAATAAAACTAAGGGGAAGGGCAGTAGAAAAATTCGCTAAAGAACTACCCACGAGAATGAGCGAAGAGCTTAAAGAATGCCCCTACGAAGACCTTGTCAATCCAACACGTGTTCACGTGGATTCATACGGTAACGTTCATGTCTGTCAAGGCATCAGTATCGGAAATTGCTGGGAAACACCGCTTTCTGATTTGATTCAAACCTATGATGCTCAAAAGCACCCTATTTGTGGGCCTTTGGTTCGTGGTGGGCCAATCCGTTTGATTGAAGAGCATAATATCGATATAAATAGTGAGTACGTTGATGAATGTCATCTCTGTTATGCGGCGCGTCTGAGACTAATTGACAAGTACCCTGACTATCTTGCACCGAGACGGGTATATGGCCTTGAATAGAAATTCTATTGGAAGCCCGTTGGCCATCAGGAGTATTGATGCGAAAAAAAGGAAAAATCGTCAAATGGAATGACGAAAAAGGATTTGGTTTTGTTGCTCCCAATACGGGGGAAAATGATGTCTTCATACATATTAAATCATTTCCTCGTGGAACCATACGCCCGAGAGTAGGTGATAAAGTCACTTATTCTCGGTTCGCAGATTCGAAAGGTCGCCCAAGGGCGGAAAAGGTCAAGATTGTCTGCGTTGCATATTCAATTGGCTCAGCCTTCAAAGCTTTTATCATTTCTATGGGATTTCTTATTTTTATTGCCGTAGTATCATATGGCGGTTTTCTACCAGTTGTGATATTTTGGATTTACTTTATCATGAGTTTGCTGACTTTTGCCATTTACGCCCGTGATAAATCCGCAGCCCGGAAAAGCGCACAACGTGTGCCTGAAAATTCTCTCCATACACTTGCCTTGTTGGGCGGTTGGCCGGGTGCGCACTATGCACAACAATTATTACGTCATAAATCAAGCAAGGTGTCATTTCGTTATATGTTCTGGATAACAACCGCTCTCAACATCTGCGGGCTTGGCTACCTTCTTTCGCCATATAGTGCAAGGTTTTCGGAGGCTTTTAAAAAAATAATGAATTGAGGCAAACAGCCGTGTACGTTGTGCCTGTATGGAAATGAAAAATTTCATAAGCGAAAGCATTAAACTTTCGATTTTCATGTTCTTCCTATTATTTTTATCTGGAAGATTTGGACTTTTGCTACATGAATTTGCAGGACATACCCTGTCTTGGCAGCTGCTTGGTGGAAAAATCACAGATTTTTATCTTTTTTTATTTGGCGGTGGATGGGTTCATTACGGGTGGACACCAAAAACTGACAATCTTTCCGATCTATCATTTGTTTTCGTTCATCTATCTGGAATAGCCATCGAACTGGTAGTTGGCGTAATCCTTGCTTTTCCCGCTGTTTTTTTCAGAACAACTCGAATTGTTAAAGCTTGGTTGTCAGTAGCATCAAGCATCTTATTAGTTCATGGCCTTTATTATCTCGTAATCTGTTTTTACTATGGCTCTGGAGATGGAAGGATTATTTTCGACACTATTCATGGAAATGTTCGCCATGCTTTTCTTATATTCACATCTTTTTTGACTATTGGAGTGGCATTTTTTGTCTCCTTTACATTCTCTCCTGAGGTGAAAAGCTGGGTTCCCGATCGGCACTCGAAAAATGGCTTTTTTCTGATTATAATATCTACAACTATAGCTATACTGTTTCATGGGATGCTGACGGTTTCTGAGCAAATTTTGGTTAAAGACAGCGCCTATAATGAAATAAAGACTTCAGTGAACGATCGATTGAAAGGGAATGAACTATCTGAATTTCTCGATAAGTATGCTAAAGAACACGGAAAGGAAGCAGATCAGGAATTGGTGAAGGTTATTGCTGATGAACTTGAAAAGAAATACAGGCAGTTTCCGATTAGAGCCCTTCTTGGATTTTTAATTTTGGTTGCGTTGGGGGCCGGATTCATTGTATCCGGTAATAGGAAATATTGTGAGTCGAGTAAGATAACGTGTAAAGACAATTGGATTCTTGGATCAGTTTCTGCGTTAATGGGTGCGATAATAGTGGCATTAAATTCATTATGGGGATGAAAACGATAGAAATAAGGTCGTACGTGTGTATGCTTAATTATTTGGAAATGCCGATAGAAGAAAATAGATCAATCATTGAGTGGTTAATGAATAATGGCGGTCCTGTAATTAGATACAGAACTGCTATTGAGTTTCTTGATAATTATCAGCTTGAAAAAGACTTCATAAAGGATATCGTTAATGATGAGAAAATACAGTACTTATTGGCTAAGCTGGATGATTTTGGACCAATAAAAACCAATGATAAACGAACACTGAACGCTATCCACAAAGTCGATGGTTTGGAGGGATACATATCTAAGTTGCTTGAATTCGGGTTTACAAAGAACATCAAACCATTTGACAAAAAGATGAGAATCTTTAGGCAGTATGTCAATAACAATTTGGTTCAGCAAGCAAATGCGTCAAGAAGCGGACAAGATGTACGAAACAATTGGGCAATTTTTATTGCAGTGCTAATGACTTGTTTTCTCATTCGGGCTGGTTATAGATACAAAGAATTGCTTGATTTTGTTGAATTCCGAACGGAAGCGCTATACAGAAATGCTAAAGAAATGAATTATGATGTGTACTATGATCAATCTGTTCTGTCAAGAATGCTTAAAAGGCCGCATCATTGGCTCAATACTCCAGTACTTAGATCTGAATTTGACCCTGGGTTTAATGAAAGGCCTTTACCAAATATTTGGGATATCTATACTCTTGCATACTTTCCTGAAGACTGTAAATCTAATAAGCTGCGGATGAAAATTGATAGGATAATAGAATATGTTCTTGATGATCGATTCCAAGTATTGCGAGAAGGGTATGGCTTACTTTTTTTCAATGCAAACAAACGATACTATACTTGCGGATGGAGCCCAACTTTGCCGTACTTTCATAACGTAGAGAATAAAAGGGATAAACGAGTGCTTGTTCGATACGTAGATTTGATGGCTAGATTTAAGAATGCTACTAATTCAGACTGGATGAAAAAATGTATTAATCACTTAGAAGAATTCAAAACTGCGACAGGAACTTATACTTTCCCAAAAAATTATTTAAGCGAAAAATATGTAAGACTCGGTGAAAATCGCAGGAAGAAAAATGCTATAGAGATAGAATCGACTTTCCGTATGCTTCTGCTTAAAAAAACTTTGGCTGGTTCTCCAGAATACTGAAGTGAAAAAGGTCCAATAAACTGAATTCGTGAATAATTTAGCTTAAAAACGCAAGTCTTGACAAATCCGCTGAATTTTTCAATGGGAGTTCGCTTGTGGCGCCGGTGGGACAACCCTTTTTCGATGGTGTGACCACGTTCCTTGCGATCGATAAACAACAGACATCAGTTTGGCCGAAGCGGCATGGCGGCAAGAATGGGTTCTCCCGGGTGGAAAACTGGATTACCCGGCAGAAGGATTTGAATATGATTGGGACTACCCAAAGGGCATTACTTATTGGGTTATGATGAAAATGGCCATTGTCCAAAGTTTAAAGAAGGGCAATGCTCAATATATGAGTATCGCCTAAGACATGCCTTCAATATGACTGCAGGATCTACCCGGCGACCGGGATATTCCCCGGTGATAAGAAATCACAGATCTATAAGACGGCAAGGCAGTGGTCGTTCGATTTATCTTCATCCAATGATATAAAAGCATTCAAAGCTGTTCAAAAGGCATCAAATTTCATTATAAAGTATCGGGAGTTGTTTCCTAAAACGTTTTTTCCCATAAATGCTTTTCAACAGGCAGCCCTTGCTATACGGATTCATATGGAATTTATGCATATTGATACTGATGAAATTGAAAAAACGGCTCAAGCACTGGTAGATTCAATCATTTTGAATGTATCTGAAAAAGAGAATAAATGATAATGAGATGAAAAGAAAATAGGATTTCTTATCTGCACGGAATTATGGTTCGGGGTTCATGCCTGTGAATATGCCGCTCAGGGCATCGAACTGCTTGTCTGCCCTCGCGCCACCGGCCTGACTTCGACAGACAAATGGATTGCCGGAGGCAGGACAGCGGCAGTGGTGTCCGGTGCGTACTGTCTGTCATCAAATTTCAGCCACAGAGGCGGAGATGAAAAAAAAATGGGGCGGTGGTGGCTGGATAATTGAACCGGAGGAAGGTCAGGTTTTGGGAGTGACAGCAGGCGATCATCCTTTTCTAACGCTTGAAATAGATTTGAGAATAGCTGAGACGGCTAAAAAAACATATCCCCGTTATGTTTCCGATTAAAAAAAACACCAAATGCAGCAATGCTGCCAAGCCGAGGGGGCAACCGGACTTTCAAAATGTTTCGATAGCGCTCTGCTCAATATCAATGCTGATGCCGTCAAGTTTATGAATAAAATTCGCGATGAAAAAAAGGCCGCAAAGTCAACGATCCTGATTGGAGGAATGGTTGGATGTAAGAATGATTGCTATAGACCACAGGAAGCTTTGTCTGCTTCCGAGTCAGAGCAGTTTCATTCATGGCAGATTATTCAGCTTGCAAAGGCTGGCGTTGATTTTTTGATCGCAGAAACGTTGCCAAATATAAATGAGGCTATTGGCATTGCAAAAGCGATGGCAAATACAGGCCTCCCATATGTCATAAGTTTCGTTATTAATCGAGATGGTTATGTGCTTGACGGGGCGGACCTTCATACCGCTATTACTACGATAGATTCTTCCACCGGGAACGTACCGATTGGCTTTATGGTCAATTGTTCCTACCCCACATTTTTACATGCATCGGAACAGCCTGCGGAGGTTTTTAATCGATTGATAGGGTATCAGGCCAACGCCTCCTCACTTGATCATAGTGATCTTGATGATGCTGAAATATTACATGTAGAGGATGTTTCAGAATGGGGCGCGGAAATGCTGCTGCTCAACAGAAACTACGGCATTCGATTATTAGGGGGCTGTTGTGGCACTGGTGTTGAGCACTTGAAATATATTGTTGAAAATTAATATCGTAAGGGCGTAGGAGAATAAATAATTACCTCATCTTGCTTGTTCTTTCGCCTGTCTACGGCGTTCCATGATCATAATGGAAAACGAATTCGCCTCCTTGAGTACTCACGCGAATTGCCACCGCATTGGTGTTCTTCATTGAACAAGTATAGCCTGGCATTTTTCGGGCGGGGCACTGTTTGATTACAGGAATCTGCTTAATATTGCTCAGCAATTTCGTGGATTTAGAATGCGTCTTAAATGGTTCATTCCTATCTATCTGTCTACTCGTTACATTCAAGCTTGGTAAGTATAGGTGAATTAGAAAATGAATAATTGGTTTACAATAGATCAAATCGACAATAAAACTTATATTATAAGCGAATACCGCCATTGGGAAGAAACGCATTGTTATCTCTTAAATGGCTCTGAACGCAGTTTGCTGATTGATACCGGGCTCGGCATCGGCAATATCCATGATGAAGTCACAAAACTGACTTACAAACCGGTTACTGCAGTAGCAACCCACATTCATTGGGATCATATTGGCGGACATAAATTCTTTCCTGACTTTTACGCTCATGAAAATGAACTGAACTGGCTTAGCGGAGAATTTCCTCTAACAATTGAGCAAATTAAAGAAATGGTCGTTGATCGATGTGATCTGCCGGAAGGGTATGATGTAAACAAATATGAATTCTTTCAGGGGGAACCGGCAAGCGTGCTGAAGGATAATGATATTATCAGCATTGGAGACCGTTTTGTTCAGGTAGTGCATACTCCAGGACATTCGCCAGGGCATATGTGTTTTTGGGAAAAGGATCGTGGTTACCTTTTTACCGGTGATCTGGTTTATAAAGATACGTTGTTCGCCTACTTTCCGTCAACCGATCCAGAAGCGTACCTCAACTCTCTTGAGCGGGTGTCGGCACTGCCTGTGAAGTATGTGTTTCCGGCACATCATACTTTGAATATTCAGCCTGAGATTCTGGATAGAATGCGTGATGCTTTTCGGCAGTTGCAGGTTGAGGGTAAATTGCATCATGGTGGCGGAAAGTTTGACTACGGCGACTGGGCTGTATGGTTATAAGAGGAAAAGCACCTTGCAGTGACGCATGGGCTTTTAAAATAGCCTGAGATGACGTCAAAAATTATAGAAAATGCATTGGTTTATTTAAATGATGGATAAAATTGATTTGCGGAAAATTGAACTCAAAGGCGCTTATAATTTTAGGGATGTAGGTGGGTATTCCACCAAAGATGAAAAAAAAATCAAAAGGGGGAAACTATTTCGTTCAGACAATTTAGCCAAGCTTACAAGAGGCGATCTTCATAAAATAGAAAAATTGAATTTACAGCTTATTATTGATCTAAGGTCGAAAGAAGAGCGGATATCAAAGCCAAACCGATTGCCGTCGAAAAACGGAATAAAAATTGAGAATATAGAGATAGTTGATAATAAGAAAAGCCACAATGAACTTAAAAGAGAAATTTTCTATGGAAAATCGAAAGAAAGGGATCTCGAAAAAGAAATCCTTAGTTCATATCGGCTTGCGATAACTGATTACCGATGCGAGTTGAAAAAAATATTTGAATTGCTATTAAATCCTGCAAATTATACAGCTTTAGTCCTTTGCAACTCAGGGAAGGACCGAACTGGAGTGGTAATGGCTTTAGCCCTTATGTCAGTCGGTGTTTCCAAAAAAAACATCCTGAAAGACTATATGTTGTCCCAAAGTCAATTTAAAACCGATGATAACACGAATGATAATAATGGTTCGTTTTCTTTCTCTCTTTCGGGCGGATATTCTTCAATTAAGAAAATTGTTGGACACGCGTGTTGAATATTTGAATGAGACATTCAGAGCCATTGATAAACAGTTTGGTTCGACTGATTTCTTTTTTGATTCTCTGGGTATGGATAAGGGAAAACGCATGATATTAAATACAATACTATGCGAAAAAGTATAAAAATAGGCAAATGAAATCAAGTTTTTTGTATCTCGAATAAGTTTGAAACGCCTAACTTGGTTTATCCTAAATTGAGCGGTTAGCCGTTAGTTGTCAGCGATTTGGAATATAATTTTAAATAGCGTCATTTTGGCATTTAACCGAACAGGTGATCATTAACGTACTGATAGATGCTTAACAGTGAGTGGCCGTACCATATTCGACAGGACGAAACCGCTTGAAGTTATGCGTATGTTTTAAGACACTAGTAACAGCAGACTTCAGTTGAGTTTGTCGCTTGCTGGAACCGGATTTGGAGAGAATCATATTGATTAAAGAAAACAAAAATCAGATCGCATTAAAGAAGTACACTGAATCGAAAAAAGCTGCATGGAACGAGGTCATGCCATTGCATCAAAAGGCTGCCAAAGAGAGATGGGATAATTATTTTATGCAGCCGGGCTTCGTCTGTTTGGACGAAAATGAGCGGGGCCATCTTACCCGAATTGGAATTAAAGGAAGATCCGTTGCCCATCTGTGCTGCAACAATGGGATCGAGTTGTTGTCAATCAAAAATCTGGGCGCTGGCGACTGTTTCGGGTTTGATATATCGAACAAGCCAACGCTGGAGTACCGCTGAGTTACATTTTAATTGGGAGGAAACAAAATGAAAGTAAAGAATTTATAAAATTTTAATAGGAGAATCAGAATGTCATTACGTTTCCATGAAATAGCTGAGGCCTATAATCGTATCCTGAATCCATTTACAGAAAAACAATTAATGCTTTTGGGCGATATTTGCCGTTTACATCCTGGTATGAAACAGCTTGATCTTGCTTGCGGTAAGGCAGAGATGTTATGTCGATGGGCTCAAAAATATGGCATTAACGGTGTTGGCGTTGATATTAGCACTGTGTTCTTGGATTCAGCAAAAAAGCGAGCTGCGGAATTGAAAGTAACTGAACAGTTAACCTTCGTCCAAGGCGATGCTGGAAAATTTACTCAATCGAAACATGATTTTGATGTGGTCAGTTGTATTGGTGCAACGTGGATTGGTAATGGCCTGATCGGAACATTAGAATTGATGAAGCCGGTTCTTAAATCAGGTGGATTACTACTGGTGGGCGAGCCTTATTGGGTAGATGAACCACCGGAAGATGCTTATGCAGCTTTAGACGTCTCTAAAAATGATTATGTTTCCCTGGATGGCACGCTAGATCGATTTGAGTCAGCCGGTTTGCGTTTAATAGAAATGATACTTGCAGATCATTCTGGTTGGGATCGGTACGAAGCGCCACAATGGATGGCAGTAGATGATTTTCTAAGCGCAAATCCAAATGATTCAGATGCTCCAGCACTATATAAGTGGATAAATAAAAACCGTCGCGCTTATCTCAAGTATAGGCGGCGATATTTCAATTGGGGCGTATTTGTACTTAGGCTTTCAGAGTAATAGAGTTTTACAGGAAAATAGGATTTAAAGGCGATGATGTTGTAAGTTTCGGTAAACGTTTGGAACCCGACGATTGAGGTAAACCATATTTCACAGCAAACAATTCAAGAGAGGTAAATATGGAAAGCGTAATCGTACGAAACCTCAAACCAGAGTTTCCACCAGTAGCGGTGGTCTGGAGCAATACCATTCCTGACGATACATTTCAGTTCAAGAAAGGCAAGTTCGGGTGTATTCTCTATCTGTTTGCCGAGGCATCACGGCGCGGGAAAATCACTGGTGGCGATCGGGAGACTATCGAATGTAATGGAGGCCGTGCTGCCTTGGGGATGGGGGTAGATTTTGATGCTTCCAGCGAACTACTTGATCGGTACACTGCTGTTTTCAGCAAAGGTATCAAATCTGCTAACGATCAAAAAGCTTACAGAGAAAGGATGAACGCAGCTCCCAGAAGCTGGCGCTCCCTGTATGAGTATGGTGAACGCAGGCACTGTAATGCTGAACTCGCCAAAGCGTGGATATTGAATGGATTGCCGCGTTACGATATCCAGTATAAATATGTTTTATTCAAGCCGCTTAGCCGTACTGATTCCAATGAGAACATACGCGCCGTAATTTTCCCGGTAAATCCTGTTGAGCTTTCAGGCCTGATCACATTGGCTGGATCAGTAATGTCAGGAACAGACCCTGTTCAAGTCCCTCAAGGTCCGGACTGTAGCAGCATTGCCGCATTTGCCTATGCGCAAGCTGAATCAAGTCAGCCCAGGGCGGTTTTGGGTATGCTGGGTATGGATGGTAGAGAAATGATGCGCAAGCGATTCAGAGGCGATATCCTGACACTGACTTTACCCATACCGCTTTTCCAGCGAATGGAGGAGGAGGCCAATGACTGCATATTCCACATCCCCTCATGGAAAAGACTGGTTGATTGTAAAAAGAAATGAATAAAAAACAAAGATTAGGATTGCTCATTTTGTGGAGTTGTTGTTTTGCTGTTTGCTGGCACTACTATTCAATCTGAATCGATTGTAGTATTATATAGCGTGATTTGGTTGTTGATACTTTTTATAGCTGATCCAATCCCAATGTACAGTATGACTTTCATACTTATACTTGGCGTTAATATCCTATAGCAAAAAAAGCAGAAGAGAAAATCATAGAAAAAGTCAAGTAAATTGACTTTCTCGAATTATTCGACTTGGCAGCAGTTTGAAATAAGGGCATAGGGACATGGTAATGGTTGATAAAAATCCAGATGAGAGCGAACCAAGACCGGCACTTGTTCAAACCTGATATCGGTGTGTAATAAATGGGGGCTTGACCATCGCTTCAACCACCCGATGGCTTGATGTCGGTGGTGGGCAATGCCCACCCTAAATATACTTTTTACGAAACCGTCAATATTTACTCAAAACAAGGAAAAGCTATGACCAAGACTGGAGAGCTTGATGCAATTAGAGAAAACTTTTTGGGATTCTTTGAACATGGATCTGAAATCAATGAAAAATTCAAAGATCATTATGATAATGTTTATAAAGATGGACTTTTAGATGCAAAAACGAAAAGACTGATAGCACTGTGCGGAGGGATTGTCGCCGGTTGTAAAGGATGCATCCTTGGCCAAACTGATCATGCAATAAAACATGGCGCTTCTGCAGATGAAATTTTGGAAGTTTGTTCAATAGCAATTTCACTGGGTGGAACATTAGCGGGGTCACAGGTTGCTATGGTGGTAGAGTTCATCAAAGAACAAGGAATGATATGAAACAATAGCGTTTTTCTCTCGAAACTGGATGCCGGAGATTATTGGGGGCGTTCTGAAAGAAGCGTGTGAAGCATTGAAGAAAATACCAACATTTAATGGAGAAAGCACATCATAATTGATCTTATTTGATATTGACAATAATTTTTTATTCCTCTTTGATCTAATTCAACCTTAGAAGAGGAGGAAACTCTGTGTATCATCCAAGATTTAGTGGAGATCATTATGAAATGGGGCGCAAAATGGGGGCGATATTCCAAAGAAACAATGCGCGCTTTCCCATTAAGCTCGATTCATTTCAGATTAAGCATTGCAGACAATGCAAAGCAATACTGGGTAAGCATTTCCCTGAAGTTATGGAAGAAATCCAGTGTGTAACTGACACAATTGGATATGACAATGACGTTTTTATATCCTGGATGATGTGTATGGGAAGTTGCCTTGATATCCATAACTCGGATTGCACAGAAGTCAGGGGATGCACGGCATTCAGCTTTACAAAGAACGATCAAGTTTATCATGGCCGGGATAATGATCTGCCTCCGTTTTTTGAAAAATATCCGATACCCGGAAAAAAGTAAAACTGGAGAGGATTTTATTGTCACCGTAAACCATTTTACATCCAAACCGATGTGGAAACATGATGCGAGTGATCGAAATGCCTATTTTTCTGAAGATCGATATCAAACGGTTTACAACGCATTGACGGATATTGACTGCAGCGACGGTGTCAAGCATGCAAAGAACATTTTAAGCGGAAAACACGGCTTTATCTGTCAGTACGATAACAAATTGAATTTCGATACCATTTGGGCATCTGTTTTCGATGTTTCCAATAAAAAAATATACAGAGCCGAAGGTAATCCAGCAAGAACGAAATTTAGGGAAGATCTTCGTTTTTAACAGCAATAATGGATCGAATCCGCTGTAACGAAAAATCATAACGCACCAGTTGCGGATTATGGATTTTTGATAACCTGGAAAAACCAATGGCATCCATTGCCTGATACAGTGCCAGGTGCAGATCGACGGTGTCACGGGTGGCCGTGTGGATGGTGGTGCGGATTTGGGTGCCGACTTCATCGGCAAAATCCTTGCCATTGAGGTAGTCGTAAAGGTAAACAACAATTTCAGCATAGGCAAAAAGACTGCTTGCCACAGTGGCGATCAGTTGGCCGTTTTTCACATGCTGCAAGCCGTTCAGGGACAGGTCCAGTCCACCCACAAAAACATTCTGGCCTATTTCCCGGCCTGCATTGACCAATGCCTCGGCGGCGCCGATTCCAAGTTGATCACTGGCTGCCCAGAAAACTGACGTCAGCGGATAACGATTTATCAGTAATTCGGCAATCTTTTTTCCTTCCGCCTGGGTCCAGTGGGTCGGTACGACTTGCAGCAGCCGTGCAGGTGGTGCCTCCTCCACTGCGCGGACCAGGCCTTTTTCCCGCAATCTGGAGCCAAACCAAGTAAAATCTCCGCCGATGTCGACGATATTAAGCGGTGTGTCGGCGGTCCCCAAGCCAGCGCGGCGGGCCGCGGTGATAAGGGCCTTGCCCAACCGGTAACCTTTTTCCATTTCATCAATGAGGGCGTCAACCCCATTACCGGCCTACGGGCCGTGAAGGCCGAGTATGTGCGAGATCTGTTGACCGTCATGTATACCTGCGAAATGTATGATTTTGCCGGAGAATGGGCTTACAATGTCGGGCTGCCGGCAAAAAGCGGCGTGAGCGGCTGTATCCTGGGCGTGGTCCCCGGTCATATGGGGATCGCTGTCTTCTCCCGGCCACTGGACCACTACGGCAACAGCACACGGGGCGTAAAGGTTTTTGAAGAGCTGTCAAGGCGTTTGCAACTGCACATCTTCCATCCCTATGAATCGCAACAAAACTGATTTTTCAAACAGGCTCTCAGCAGGAATGATTCTATCCATTGCTGCCCTCCTATCCCGAGTCCGACAACATCAGACAAAAGTCTGATGTTGTCGGACGCCAGCGTACATGCCTTATTCCCCGCCAAGTAAAAAATAATTTTAATTTCAATATGTTAAGCCTCAACCATCGTTTAGAAAAGCCATGGCATGGTTCTGGCTGAATGGCGTGATGATAAATGCTGCCGGTGGTGCAGAGACCCGTCCTCTTTATCTTCGAGGATAGAAACAAGGCTTTTTCAGAACCAAGGAGGGTATCCATGAAAAAACGATGGTCGGCATGTTTTTAGTCATTTCTAATGAATTATACGGTCCCCTGAAAAGGATCTATGATATTCCCTGGCCGGGTTATTTTGTCGGCAACGGCACCAATTATCTGGTGGGGGATTTCAATGGTGACGGCCACGATGATCTGGTTCACTTTGTCCACAGCTATGTCAATATCTGGATATCCAACGGATATTCTCCATTTTAAAAACCGTTCGCTTGCGATAACGGGCGCAGGTAGAAAATAATTCCAGCTTTTTTTCGCCTTTCCGCCGGTACATATCCTGATATGTATCGGCGGATGTGTTTTGCAGACGGACAAAAATCGGTGCCGTCCAATTATATACCAATTGCTTTGAACCAAATAAATCGGGTAAATCATACAGCCCTTGAAGTATGCACCCTACCTGTTAATATTGATCAAGGCGGTTTGCGGGGATAATTTATCCATTGGGAGGCGATGATGCCTGATTTAATCTGCTTATTTTGTGGCGGTCCTGCTGACCTGCACGGCCGGTGAGTGAATGCCAAGGTCATCTGCAGGTCCTGTGGAATGGAGACCGGTCCGGATGCTTACCGCGATCAGATCGAAGAATGGATGGAGACTGTCTGTGAAAAAACATTTGGAGATGAAAACGATTGATAAAAATATTCTGGAACGTTCAGTGCTGAAAAATGGATGAGGATCCTCCATGAAAAAATGCCCTTTTTGTGCCGAAGAGATCCAGGATGAGGCCATAAAATGTAAACACTGCGGTGAGTTTTTGGATTCATCAAGAGATCCACGGAAACCGGACAACCAGATCCCCTGGTATTTTCGAACTTCATTTATTGTGCTTGCCATCGCAGCGGTTGGCCCCCTGGCCTTACCGCTGATCTGGTGGCGACCGCAAACCCCTCGGAACTGGAAGATCGGGCTTACCATTGGTATTTTGGTGCTGAGCTGGTTTCTGGTTCAGATGACGATGGATTCCATTCGAATATTAAAGGAATATTTCGACCTGTTGAATGAGTTGTGATGTAACTATCATTTGACATTCATCATGATCGCATTCAGAAGAGAGCGCCAAATGCGGGTTCCCTGTGTATGTCTGCTCACACGATTGCCAAATCCAAACAGGATTGGTACCATTATATATCTGAATTAAAGCAGGATTGATATTTTTGGTGCCCATGGGGGGACCATCGTGCCCAGGCAAGTATCATTTACGAATTCAACACGCTACCAGAAGCCGCTATTGCTGGCAGCTGCGATTGGATTGATTGTGTTGATCGGTTGGCTGCGTTTTCTAACCGGTCCTGAATTCGCTTTCTCTTTTCTTTATCTGTTTCCCATTGTCACCGTTACCTGGTTTGCCAATCGATATTGGGGGATTGCCATATCAGCGGCAAGCGCCTTTACCTGGCTGCTTATCGATCTGACCATGGTGGATCGCTTTTCCCTGGCCTACATTCCTTTGATCAATGAATCCTTTCGATTCTCGGTATTCCTGTTCATCGTTTTTATGATTGCCAAATATAAAAGGATGTTGGAGAAACAAAAATCACTAGCCATGATGGATCCCCTGACGCGAATTGCCAACCGCCGGGCCTTCCGTAAATTGGCTACGGTCGAGATCGATCGGTCGCGGCGGTACGCGCTTCCTTTTTCGATCATGGTCATTGATGTGGATGACTTCAAACTAATCAACGATCAATTTGGGCATCACACAGGCGATTGCCTGCTGATAACGGTCGTGGAAACCATCAAGCACCACTTACGTGCTATTGATATTGTTGCCCGCTTCGGCGGCGATGAATTCGTTATCCTGTTGGTTAATACGGAGGAAGCCGCCGCTGACATGGTGGCGCGGAAGCTTCAACGACAACTTTCTGATAAAATGAAGGAAAAAGAGTGGGCGGTGACATTCAGTATCGGTATGGTGACCTACCACAACATTCCCGATAGTGTCGAGGAACCCATTCAAGCGGCCGATCGGTTGATGTATGAAGTCAAGCACAATGGCAAAAACGACATTCGGCATGCCGTTCTAACACCTCAACATTGAAAATTGAAAGTGGCTTTGATGAGAACAGGTGAATTCAATAGATCCAGGGGGCGCCTGCCTTATGCCCTGCTGATTATCCTCTCTCTTTGGGGCGGTTTTTTTCCAGGAGAATGCCGGGCTGATAACGGGCCGCTTCGCATCGGCGTGCTGGCCATCCGTGGCATGGACCAATGTTTACAGCGCTGGGGGGCTACGGCAGACTATCTCAGCGATCAAATTGCAGGCCAGCGGTTCATCATCGTACCGTTGGCCCACGATCAGATTTATCCCACGGTAAAAAACGGGGGGGTTGATTTCATCCTGGCCAATTCCGCTTTCTACGTCGGGCTTGAGCATTGGTACCGGGCCAATCGTATTGTGACCTTGAAAGAGCGGCGGGCCAGAGGGGTGTATACGCGTTATGGCGGTGTGATTTTCTGCCGCAAGGATCGACAGGATATTCGAAAATTGGAGGACCTGAAAGGGAAGTCGTTCATGGCGGTTTCCGAGACGTCCCTGGGCGGATGGCTGATGGCCTGGCGGGAGTTCAAGGAAAAGGGCATCGATCCGTTCAGTGATTTTGGTGACCTGCGGTTTAATGAAACCCACGACGAGGTGGTGTTTGCCGTACAAGATCGTCTGGTCGACGCGGGCACGGTGAGAACCAACACCCTGGAGGATTTGAGTGCCGAGGGCAAGATTAACCTGGACGATTTTTATGTGTTTCCACGGCTGCACGCCGAGGATGGGCCGACTGACTATTATTGTACCACGCGTGAGTACCCTGAATGGCCCATGGCCAAAGTACAGCACACCTCCGACACGCTGGCTGAGGATGTGGCCGAAGCCCTTTTGGAGATGCCCCCGGATTCACCGGCGGCCCTGGCTGCCGGTTGCGCCGGCTGGACCATCCCACTGAACTATCAGACGGTCCATGACTGCCTGAAAGTATTGAAAGTCGGCCCATACAAGGACCTGGGCAAAATTACGATCAAAGATGTGTTAAAGACCTATGGACACTGGATCATCTTTGCCTGTGCGGCTTTTTGTATTCTATCGGCCTTCACCGGCGTGATTATGAAGCTTAACCGCCGAATTCGAACGTCCAACGTGCGACTTCAGGTGGAAATGGATCTGCGTCGTCAAAAGGATCGCGAACTTAAATCCGCCAAGGAACTGGCCGAAGCCGCCACCCGGGCCAAAAGTGAGTTTCTGGCCAATATGAGCCATGAAATCCGTACGCCCATGAATGGCGTGATCGCCGCCACAGACCTGGCCCTTGGCGAAAAGGTGTCTCCCAAAATTGAAAACTATCTGAAAATCATCCAGACCTCGGCCTACTCCCTGCTCGGTATTATCAATGATATACTGGATTTTTCCAAGATCGAGGCCGGTAAATTTGAACTCAAACCGCGGACCTTCCGGTTGAGCGAAGTCTTTGACCGGGTCATGGATCTGTTTTACAGCAAGGCGGCCGACAAGGGCATCGAGCTGCTGGTGGACTGCGATTCAAATACTCCCAAAGTGCTCATTGGTGATCCCTTGCGATTACAGCAGATTTTGACCAACCTGATCAGCAATGCGATCAAGTTCACCGAATCGGGCGGGGTGATCCTGGTCAGTGTCAAACCCGCGCCGGAATCAACGGACGATCTGGCCGGTGATACGGCAATGCTCTCCTTTTCAGTCAAGGATACGGGCACGGGAATTGCCCCTGAATACCGTGATTTGCTCTTTGAACCGTTCAGCCAGGCCGATACATCCTCGACCCGCAAATATGAGGGAACCGGGTTGGGCCTGAGCATTTGTAAACAGCTGGTAACCATGATGCATGGCACCATCGGTGTGGAAAGCGAATTAGGCCGTGGCAGTACCTTCTTCTTCACGGTGAGGCTCGATCGTCCGGCGGACAAATCAATTCCCAAACCCGTGGTTCCCCCGGACATCCAGGGCCTGACCGTGCTGGTGGTCGATGACCTTGCGGACAGTCGTTTGATTATGCGTAAGATGCTTGAATCGTTGGGGTTCAGGGTGGAGACACTGTCTTCCGGATTGGATGCGCTCAGTCGGCTCAAGGATAATCAGTTGCGCAACTATCCCATCGAGTTGATTATGATGGACTGGAAAATGCCGCAAATGGATGGTATCGAAGTGTCGAGGAAGATTCGCCAGGAAATGAACCTTACCATGCCGATCATTATGATGACGGCCTTTGGCAAGGAAGAACAGCGGGTTCAGGCTCAACAGGTTGGCATCAATGGGTTTTTGATTAAGCCAATTTATCCCTCGACCTTGTTTGACGCCATTATGGACGGTTTTGGAAAGGGCGGAGACAAGAACGCGGATCGGAAAAAGCATTTTACCACCCGCGCCTCCATTTACCGAACGCCGCTCAAGGGGCTGCACATGCTGGTCGCCGAAGACAACCCCACCAACCAACAGGTGGCCCAGGCCATTTTGGAAGGCGCCGGCATTGTGGTCACCATTGCCGGCAATGGCGAGGAGGCGGTCAAGGCGGTTCGCAACCAGGCCTTTGATGCGGTATTGATGGATATCCAGATGCCGAAAATGAACGGCTATGAAGCCACCCGTCTGATTCGGACGTTGCCTGGGGGAAACACGATCCCCATTGTCGCCATGACGGCCCATGCCATGAAGGGTGACGAGGAAAAATGTCTGGAGGCGGGAATGGATGGTTATATTTCCAAGCCGGTCAACCAGGATCGCCTGTTTCACACCCTTTGGCGATTGCTGCAGTCCAAGAAAGGCGCCTTTAAGGATTTGTTATCAGCGGAGGAGGTGGTCACAGCTGATATGGCCGCAGAAAGCGGCGCTGCCACGGATTTCGCCGTTGCCTGTGAATCCACTGAGACCCGCCTGCCGGACACCATGCCGGGCATCAACATCAGCGCATCCCTGGCGTCGCTCAATATCGACGGCGCGACCTTGCTGCGTATCATGACGGGGTTCCTTGCCGACAATCGGCAAACCATGCAACATCTAAGGCAGGCCCTGGCCGATGACGATCTGGATGCCTTGCGGCAATTAGCCCACAGCCTTAAAGGCAGTGCAGCCAATATCGGTGCCGATGATCTCAGCCAGGCGGCCTACGCCCTCGAAGATGCCTGCCGCCAGGCGGCCGCCGGCGATAATGAGCGATCCGCACTGGGCCCATTGATTGAAAATGTGGTGACGGCCCTTGACCCGGTTTTACAATCCATACAAGACCTGGAAACGTCCATTGACGATCGCCAGGTACGCGAGGCGCCTGCGACGACCCAATCCCTGGAGACCTTGATCAAAGGGTTGACAGACGCCATTGACAGGGCCGACCCGGAAGCGATCGAAGCTATTTTGCCTGATTTTAAGCGGCAAGCCCGGCAATCCGAACAGATGGATTCGACGATACTAACATCCCTGGAAACGCAGATCGATCGTTATGATTATGACCAGGCTTTGGATACGATACGCAAACTCGACATACACCCAAGCTGATTGCAGCTTGGGAGGAAGTGATGTTTTGCCATATGAATGAATTGCGACCGCTCGTCCTGATTGTGGATGATAATGCCACGAATATTGATCTCCTGGTAAATACGCTCAAAGCGGAAAATCGACTGGGGATCGCTAAAAACGGTCCCAACGCCATCGCCTACGCTGATAAACACAAGCCGGACTTGATTTTGCTGGATATCATGATGCCGGAGATGGATGGGTTCGAGGTGTGCGAGCGACTGAAAGACAATCCCGAAACCGCTGACATACCGATAATTTTTATCACGGCCATGAGCGAAACTGTGAACAAGACCCGCGGCTTTGAACTGGGGGCGGTGGATTACATTACCAAGCCTTTTCACGCGGCGGAAGTCAAGGCACGGGTCCGTACGCATCTGTCACTGGCCCAGATGCAGCGGCAGCTGAGTTCCCACAACATCTTGCTGGAACAACAAGTCGAGCAAAAAACCGCTGAAATCAGGAATATCCTCAATGCCAGCATCCAGGCCATGGCCCTGATGGTTGAGATCCGCGATCCTTATACGGCCGGCCATCAGCAGCGGGTGGCCCAGTTGGCCTGTGCCATTGCCGAGAAATTGGGCGTGGCGGCGGATGCCATCCAGGGACTGCGGTTTGCCGGCATCCTGCACGATGTGGGCAAGATCCGTATCCCGGTGTCGATTCTCAGCCGGTCAGGCAAGCTCTTGGACGCGGAATACGAAATGCTCAAGATTCACCCGCTGGTCAGCTATGAAATCCTGAAAGACATTCCCTTCCCGTGGCCGGTGGCCCAGATGGCGCTTCAGCATCATGAGCGCCTTGACGGAAGCGGATATCCCCATGGGCTCAGTGGGGACCAGATCCTGCCCGAGGCGAAAATTCTTGCTGTGGCCGACGTGACCGAAGCCAACAGTTCTTTCCGGCCTTACCGGCCCGCCCATGGAATCGAGGCTGCACTGGATCGCCTGAACCAGCAAAAAGGCATTCGTTACGATGCCGATGCGGTTGCGGCTTGCCTGGAATTGTTTGCGAAAAAGGAATTTACATTTGATTATCCGGTGGGCCATGGCAACGGCAATGGCGAGCCGATTGTCTGATTTCCAAGGGGCGACTGATTCGGCTCGATGATACCGCAACAAAATACTTGTTTTAACATCGAACATCAAACGCTGAACGTCGAATAATGATCCCTCGTCCCTGATACCGATCTGACAGATAACCGGCTACCGGTTGAACGATAAACGCGAGAAACCGGTTAATGCCGGCAATCAGCCCCACCTGGGTCAAACTCAAATTCAGTTTGGCCATGAATGCCGGAAAAAGGGGCGTGGTGAAGGCGCTGTAGAAGTCGCCGATGAAATGGACCAGGGCCAAGGCCAGGATGATTTTCAGGCTGGCCCGATTGTTATCGGTGGACGGCGTCATTGGTAATTTTTTCCTCCCTCATTGAAAACTAATCCGTCCCTAACAATTCCCTAACAATTGGAATCTACTGTGCGCACTATAAAGTTGTTGGGATCAAGTGGAATTACGAAAGATTAACAAAAACCTAACCTGATTCTAACACAAATCTAACAAAAGGCGCTTAGCCTGAATTGAATTCAATGGAGGAGAAAAACCCATGAAAAAGCTGTTCAACCTGACCGCAATCGTTGCCGCGGCTGTTATGCTGTGTGCAACCACGGCTATTGCCGGTAACCTGGTGATCAAAGGTTCCACTACGGTTTTGCCCATCTCACAACTGGCTGTCGAAGCCTATATGAAGGCCAATCCGGATGTGAACATTTCCCTTTCCGGTGGCGGCTCCAGCAACGGTATCAAGGCCATCATCGATGGTTCTACCGACATTGCCAATGCCTCCCGCTTTATTAAGGACAAAGAAGTGGCTCTGGCCAACGAAAAGGGCGTTTATCCGGTTCCCTTTGCCGTGGCCTACGATTCGATCATCCCCGTGGTCCATCCCAGCAACAACCTGACCGACATCACCCTGGCGCAGCTCAAGGATATTTACATGGGCAAGGTGAAGAACTTCAAAGAGATCGGCGGTCCGGATCTGAAAATCGTCATCTGTTCCCGGGACACCTCCTCCGGTACCTATGAAACCTGGGAAGGCAAGGTCATGAACAAAGAACGGGTTACCCCGGCAGCTCAAGTGATGGCTTCCAACGGTGCCATCGTTCAGGCGATTTCCAACAACAAGTATGCCATCGGTTACATCGGCATCGGTTACATCAACGAAAATGTCAAGGCCCTTAAAGTCAATGGCGTAGAGGGCACCAAGGAAAGCACCTTGAATGGTACCTTCCCCATCAGCCGGCCACTGTTCATGTTCACCAATAGCTGGCCTACCGGTGACACCCTGAATTTCGTCAACTACATGCTGCATCCCGAAAAGGGACAGAAAATGGTTGCCGAGGCCGGATACGTACCGCTGTACTAATTTTAAACCACAACGCTTTCATCAAGGACGCTCTCCTTGCTCAGCACAGTCCGCCGGGGTCGGTTCCGGGCGGGCTGTGTCTTCTTGAGACAAGGAGATGAAACTCAAATTTCTTGTCCATATTGAAAAAGGCCACCCAGCCTTAATCAATGGGCACGAATCTGAATCTGAAAAGGCAAAACCATGGCTAACCGACGCCAGACAACTGAAAAATCGATGCAGACGATGTTTTTTATCATCGCCACGGCGTCCATCACGATTCTGTTTTTGATCATGCTCTTCCTTTTCAAAGAGGGACTTCCGATTTTCAAGACGGTTTCGGTCAAGGATTTTATTTTTGGCAAATACTGGTATCCCACGTCGGATCCTGCTGATTTTGGCATTTTCCCGCTGATTGTCGCATCATTGGCGGTGACTGTCATGTCCGGCATGATCGCTATTCCACTGGGGGTCATGACGGCCATCTATCTTTCCGAAATTGCCAGCTACCGGGTGGGAGAAATCGTCAAGCCCATCGTGGAGCTTCTGGCGGCGTTGCCCTCTGTGGTCATCGGCTTCTTTGGGATGGTGCTGGTGGCGCCATTTCTGCAGAAAGTCTTCGATATTCCCACGGGGCTGAATATGTTTAATGCCTCCCTGATGCTGGCGTTTATGTCCATTCCGACCATTTGCAGCATCTCCGAGGATGCCATCCACAGTGTGCCCGGCGCCCTTCGGGAAGCGTCGGTCGCATTGGGGGCGACACAGCTGCAAACTATCGTCCGCGTGGTGGTGCCGGCCTCGTTGTCAGGTATCAGTACGGCGGTCATTTTGGGGCTTTCCCGGGCCGTGGGAGAAACCATGGTGGTGTTGATGGTGGCCGGTGGTGCGGCCATGTTGCCCACATCGATCTTCGACCCAGTGCGGCCCATGCCGGCCAGTATCGCCGCTGAAATGGCCGAGGCACCGGTGGGGGGCGAGCATTATTACGCGCTGTTTGCCACCGGCATTGTGCTTTTTGTTTTTACGCTGCTGTTCAATATTGTGGCGGATTACATTGCGCATCGGTTTACGCAGGTAGGGGAGGCCTCTTTGTAATGAATTCTCTTTTTGTCAGCACTTCATCACATAAAAAAGAAACCGGTGACATGGCCACTATCAAAGGGAAACAGGTTGAATCTATGTCGCGAACCGATCAGTCTTTAAAAGGCGTCAGCCCTCGCTATGACCGGATTCGAAAAATCAAGCAGATCATTTTCTTCTCTCTCTTTCGATCTGCAGCCGCGATCAACGGCATTGCGCTTCTGGTGATCGTCTATTTCATGGTGGTCAATGGATGGCGGGCCATCACTTGGGAATTTCTCACCCAGCCGCCCATGGAGTCCATGACCAAGGGAGGCATTCTGCCTTGTATCGTGGGGACCTTTGCCTTAAGCTTCGGCGCGATTATTGTGGCCCTGCCGATTGGTATTGCATCGGCCATCTATCTGAACGAGTATGCCCGACCGGGCAAGGTGGTGCGACTCATCCGGCTGGGGATCAACAATCTGGCGGGTGTCCCATCGGTGGTTTTCGGCCTGTTTGGTCTGGCTTTTTTTGTGGTCATCCTGAACATGGGTGTGAGCATCGCCGCCGGTGCATTGACCCTGGGCGCCATGTCCCTGCCCGTGATCATCGGGGCCACCGAGGAGGCGCTCAAATCCGTTCCCGATACCTACCGGGAGGCATCCTTGGGCCTGGGGGCCACCAAATGGCAAACTATCTGGCAGGTGGTACTGCCATCGGCCCTGCCGGGCATTCTTACCGGTGCGATCCTGGGGGTCAGTCGGGCTGCCGGGGAAACAGCGCCGATCATGTTTACCGGCGCTGTTTTTTTTACCCCCAAACTACCGACCTCAATTTTCAATGAAGTGATGGCGCTGCCTTACCATATTTATGTATTGGCCACCGCCGGAACACAAATCGAGAAAACCCGGCATCTGCAATACGGTACCGCCATCGTGCTGATTGCCCTGGTGCTGGGAATGAACCTGGTGGCCATTATCTGGCGTTCCCGTTTGAGAAAACGGCTCAAATAGGCCGTTTCCCGATCCGGTGATTGCATTATTTGATGATTGATAAAAACCGAATGACTAGGAAATATGGACAATGATGGAGTCTGAACAGCAGACAGACCGAAACGAATCGGAATACAAAATGTCTTCCGAAGACCTGGATTTTTATTATGGGGATTTTAAAGCCCTGCATGGCGTTTCCATGACGTTTAAGCCTTGTGAGGTAACGGCGCTGATCGGTCCCTCAGGTTGCGGCAAAAGTACCTTTTTGCGTTGCCTGAACCGCATGAACGATTTGATTCCCATCAGCCGCGTGGAAGGGCGAATTACCCTTGATGGTGATGATATTTATGCGCCCGATGTGGATGTGGTGATGCTGCGGCGTAAAGTCGGTATGGTCTTTCAAAAACCCAATCCATTCCCCAAATCGATTTTCGATAATGTAGCCTATGGCCTGTGGGTTAATGGTATCAAAAACAAATCCTTTGTTCAGGAACGGGTGGAGGAGAGCCTCAAGCAGGCCGCCATCTGGGATGAAGTCAAGGACCGATTGCCGGATACTGCCTTGGGATTGTCCGGCGGGCAGCAGCAGCGTCTGTGTATCGCCCGGGCGCTGGCCGTCAAGCCTGAGGTGGTGCTGATGGATGAACCCGCCTCGGCGCTGGATCCTATCGCAACGCAGAAAATTGAAGAGCTGATTCATGAACTCAAGGAAACCTACACCATCATCATCGTGACCCATAACATGCAGCAGGCGGCTCGGGTTTCGGATGTGACCGCCTTTTTTTACATGGGGAAACTCATTGAAGTCGGGGAGACTGATACCATTTTCACCCGGCCCAAACGGAAGCAGACCGAGGATTATATAACCGGCCGATTTGGTTAGTTCGTGCCCATCCAGAAATGGCCAAATATTCAAAGAGGAATAACCTACAGTGAAACATTTTCAAAGAGAACTCGATAAAGTCAAAAAAATGATCCTCTCTCTAGGTGCACTGGTCGAACAGCGCGTGAATCGAATCAAAACCGCCATCGAAGATCGGGATCTCAACCTGGCCCAGGAGATCCGGCATCTCGACCATGAAATCGATGAAATGGAGGTGGAGATCGAGGAGGAATGCCTGAAAATCATCGCCCTGCATCAGCCGGTGGCGGCTGACCTGCGCTTTCTGATTGCGGTGATCAAGATCAATAACGACCTGGAACGGATCGGTGATCAGGTGGTCAATATTGCCGACCGGGTGGTACGGGTCGCCAAAAGACCGAAGGTTCCTTTCGTTTTCGACTATTCAGAGATGGCGGAAAAGGCTGAAGCCATGCTGCGCATGAGTCTGGACAGTCTCGTCAACCAGGATTTGGATCTGGCCATCAAGGTATGGCACCTGGACGATGAGGTGGACAAGCTTCAAAATGAGGCCTATGATCGCATCAAACAGGCCATCAGCGACGGTGTCAACGAAGATATCGGCTACATGATCAACCTGCTGCTCATCTCCCGGCATATCGAACGGCTCGCCGACCACGCCACCAATATTGCCGAAGAGGTGGTGTACATGATCGAAGGTGAGATTGTCCGGCATGGCAAATTGGAGTAAGGCGATACTTATTACACCGCTGCCGCCTTTCAAGGTTGCCGGAAATTGACACCATCTAATCATTGAATTGTGATGACATGAAAAAAGAAAAAATTCTGGTCGTGGATGATGAAGAGGACATCCTTGAACTGGTACGCTATAACCTGGATCGCGAAGGGTATCAGGTGACGTGTGCCATTTCCGGTGAGGCGGCGCTGGAAACCGCTGCGACTGAGCAGGTGGATCTGATTATTCTGGATTTAATGCTGCCGGGGATCGATGGGTTGGAGGTGGCCAGGCGTCTCAAGCAAAATACGGCAACCAACCAGATTCCCATTGTCATGCTGACCGCCAAGGGAGAAGAGGTGGATGTGGTTGCCGGTCTGGAATTGGGCGCCGATGACTACGTGACCAAGCCTTTTTCTCCACGGATTCTCATCGCCCGTATGAAAGCGGTGATCCGCAGGCGCGGTGGTGTGCCGGATCTGGAAAATGAAGTGCTCACGATTCGTGAGTTGTCCATTCATACCGGACGCCGCCATGTGACCGCCAACGGGAAGTCGCTGGACCTCACCTACACGGAGTTTCAGGTGCTTTATTTTCTGGCGCGGCGGCCGGGATGGGTGTTCACCCGTTCCCAGATTGTCGATGCCGTGCGCGGTGATGACTATCCGGTGACCGACCGTAGCGTGGATGTCCAGATTGTGGGGCTGCGTAAAAAACTGGGGCCCCTTGGCCATTATATTGAGACGGTTCGGGGCGTGGGGTACCGGTTTATTGAAAACTGACGGCTCCGCTTTCTAACCAGTAAAACGAATGGTATAGCATTCAAGATAATGTTTTTGGGCTGCGTTATCGGTCGAAAGCGGTATTGATTACAAAGCTTCCTCCCTCTGGCCTTGCCAAAAACATTATCTTAAACACTATAGTGAGTTAGAAACGTAGATGAAAACAAGAAAACGCCTGATCTACCAACTGTTCCCGTCATACCTGTTGATCACACTGATTTCGCTGGTTGCCGTGAGCTGGTATGCCCTGAGCTTTACCCGCGATTTTTTCCTCGAGCGTACCCAGATGGATCTGGAAGTCAGCGGCCGTATGCTGGAAAAGCAGATCACACGCCTTCTCTCCCCGCTGGATGCCCCGGCGATTGACCAGCTGTGTAAGGATGCGGCCGGCGACACCGTCAACCGGGTGACGGTCATCCTGCCCAATGGTCGGGTGGTGGGGGATTCCGAAGAAATGCCCGACCGCATGGAAAGCCACCTGGATCGTGTGGAGATCCGCGAAGCCTATCGGGGCGGGGTGGGCGTCAGTGTGCGCTATAGCGACACCTTGCAGAAAAACATGATGTATGTGGCCCTGCCATTGTTTGTGGATAAGCATTTGAGCGGTGTCTTGCGCACATCGATTGCCGTGACCGCCGTGGATGACCGTATCGGTGTGATCCGCGTGCGTCTGTTTATCGGTGCGTTGCTGATCGCTCTGTTGGCCTCAGGCGTGAGCTGGTTTGTTTCCAAGAGAATCACCATCCCCATTGAACGCATGCGCGACGGTGCCGAGCGGTTTGCTACCGGAGATCTTCTGCATCGCCTGGAAGCGCCGGATACAGCTGAATTTTCCGCGTTGGCCGAATCCATGAACCAGATGGCCGGGCAACTGCAGCAACGCATGGACGAGATTACCAATCAGCGTAAGAAAACGGAATCCATTCTGACCAGCATGCGCGAAGGGATCATTGCCACGGACATGGACCAGCGGGTGATCAGCATCAACCCGGCTGCAGCCCGAATGTTCGGTGTCCCCATGACCACCGATGATGGGCGCAACATTCTGGAAATCATCAGAAACCACGATTTCCAGGAATTGATGAACCAATGCATGGCCAAAGGAGAGAACCTGGAACGGGACATTGTCTATCACCAGGCGGGCGAGCGGATTTTCAGCGTTCACTGTGCACCTTTGGTCGATGCCGTGCACAAGCGGATCGGTGCCTTGGTGGTGATCAGCGATGTGACCCAGCTGCGACGGCTGGAGAACATGCGCCGCGATTTTGCGGCGTCGGTCTCCCACGAGATCAAAACCCCGCTGACCGCCATCAAAGGGTTCGTGGAGACCCTGGTCACCGGCCGTCTGGATGATGCCGAGGAAACGCGCCGTTTTCTGGAGATCATTGACCGGCATGTCAATCGTCTGGCGGCTATTATCGAAGACCTGATGCAATTGTCCCGCATCGAACGCGACGACGAGATTCAACAGATCGGGTTGGAGGACTGCCGGGTCGTGGACGTGCTCAATACCGCCGTCGGTTTATGCAACGATGCGATTCAAGAAAAAAATATCAACGTGCAGCTCGTCTGCGATGATGAACTGAGCGGCTGTTTCGATGCCATGCTCCTGGAGCAGGCGGCGGTGAATCTGTTGGATAACGCCATTAAGTACAGCCCGGAAAACAGTACCATCCGGATCGAGGCCGGCAACACCAATGGTGAAGTCCAGATTCGCTTCCAGGATCAGGGCATGGGGATTGCGAAAAAGCATCTACCGCGGTTGTTCGAACGCTTTTATCGTGTCGACAAGGCCCGTAGCCGAAAACTCGGCGGCACTGGATTGGGGCTGGCGATTGTCAAGCACATCGCCCAGTCCCATGGGGGTCGGGTGTCCGTGGAAAGCGAACTGGAAAAAGGGAGCACGTTTACCTTGCACCTGCCGCTGGAAAAGACGGCCTGATTCAGACTTCTCAAACAGGCTTTTAGAAAGCGTCGCGGTCGGCTGGTGGGTTATCCATTATCCTGCGGATGGTCGCGGCCAGTTCCCGTCTGAGGACCGGCTTTTTCAGCACGGCCCGGATGCCGCATGCATCAAGACGCTTATGATTAATGTCGGCACTGAAACCGCTGCACAGAATAACCGGTTTGTCGAACCCTAGTAAGTGGATTTTTTCCGCCAAGTCAAGGCCGCTTACCGCCGGCATGGTCTGGTCGGTAATGATCAGATCAAAACGATCGGGATTGAATGAGAAGGCCTGTATGGCATCCAGGCTGCTTGAGCGTGAAACCACGTGGTATCCAAGCCCTTCAAGCATTTCGTGAGTCATTTCCAGAAGTACGCCATCGTCGTCAACCAGCAGAATCGTTTCGTTGCCACCACTGACCGGTGCCTGCATGGTGGCCTGGAGATGTTCCTCATCCACGTCGATGCTTGGCAGGTAGACATGAAAGGTGGTTCCTTTTTCCGGTTCGCTGTAGACGGTGACTGCCCCCCCGAGCTGGGTGACGATGCCATGCACAACGGACAGTCCCAGCCCGGTTCCCTCTCCACGGCGTTTTGTGGTGAAGTAGGGATCGAATACTTTTTTGACAATGGCTGGATCAATGCCATGGCCGGTATCCGATACACTCAGACGCGCATAGGCACCGGGAATCAGACCTCGCAGGGTCGCGGTATAACCGGTATCATCCACATCGCACCTTGACAGGCTAACCCGCAGCGTACCGCCGGATTTACCCATAGCGTGGACGGCATTGGTGCACAGATTCATGACCACTTGATGGACGTGCGTGGGATCGGCCATGACCGGACCGGTGTTCTTTTCGAGTTGCATTTCAAATGCGATTGACGAGGGAACCGAGGCCCGGATCAGCTTGATGACTTCCTTGATCATAACGGTAAGGTTGACCGGCCGTTGATCCATTTCTTCCTGGCGGCTGAACGCCAGAATCTGGTCGACCAATCCGCTGGCCCGTCGGCTGGCCTGCAGGATTTGGCCCAGTCGCCTGGCCCTGCGGCTGTCTTCTGGCGCTTCCATCAGGCAAATTTCAGCATACCCCATGATGGCCGACACGATGTTGTTGAAGTCGTGGGCAATTCCACCGGCCAGGGTTCCGATGGCCTGCATTTTCTGGGTCTGCAGGAGCTGCTGCTCCATGACTTTATTGAACGTGACATCCCGGATGAAACACAGCGTGGCCGGCCGGTCTTGCCATTCAAATACAATGGCATTGATGTCCAGCCACAATTCTTTGCCGTCTTTACTGATGGCTCGGAAGTTGTAGTAATCCGGCACCGGTTCGCCACGCAAGCGACGAACATGCCGGTCCATGACCATCTCCCGGTCCGTGGGATGAATCAGCTGGGCCATCGGTCGATCGGTCAATTCGTGTTCCGTGTAACCGCTAATACTTGACAAGCTTGGGTTGACGAAGCGGATGATCCCATCCTGGGCAATCAGGATGCCGGCATGGGATTTCATTACCACCTTCTCAAAAAGGGCCTGCGCACGATGTCTTTCGAATTCTGCTTGTTTCAGTTTGGTAATGTCGATATGGGTGCCGATAATGCGTGTCGGCTGTCCGGCTGCATTCCGCTGGAAAACCTGACCCCGGCCCAGAATCCACATCCAGTCACCGCTTTTGGTCTTGAAGCGAAACTGGTTCTCGTTGGCTTCATCTTCTCCCCGGGCCAGTCGATACAACCCTTCCCGAACCCGCTCTAGGTCATCCGGATGGACGTATGCCCGCCATTCATCAACGGTTGCCGGGAATTCGCCGGGGGTGTAGCCGGCGATGGTGTAATAGCCGTCGTCAAAATAGATCGTGTTTGTTTCCGGTGTCCAATCCCACATCCCCAAAGCTGCGGTTTTCATGGCCAGGGAGAGGCGCTGGACGGTTTCCTGCAAGTTGGCCTGCGGGCTGGGTTGCTGTGTTTTTTTGTGTGGCATGAGTCCCCCGAAAAGCCCTTTGTTTAATTGCGTTTTTCCCGCAGGCGACAGGCGTTGAACCCCGTCCGGAATTCGCACCGGCGGTGGGCATCTGGATCATTAACGGCAACTATAACCGTTTACGGCAAAACCCCAAAAAACTTTAACCTTGCGATTGGTTGAAAGGCGGCGGTGATTTGTTAAAATCGTCTTGCCCTGATCATTGATCCTGCGATAACTTGAATAGTTTCTGTTGCAGCTGACGTTTCCCATTTTGTTGATGTCAGGCATGGTTTTCAATCAAGCTCAAATTTTCTAATTTCATGGAGGTGACATGCAACCCAAAACAAAAGAAAACGTTTACAAGGCATTCATCGGAGAAGCAAAAGCCTATTTCCGCCTGCTGGCATATGCTGAAAAAGCGGATGCGGAAGACGTTCCCCAGGTCGCCCTGTTGTTCAGAGCCATTGCCGAAGCCGAACGGGTCCATGCCACGCGGCACATGAATCTGGCCAAGGATATCGTTGTCAAGGATACCGATACCAACCTGGAAAACTCGTTCCAGCGGGAAAAATCGATCAGTGAAAATGAATATCCCGACTTTTTGAAGGATGCCGAGGATGAAGGCGAAACCGCCGCCGCCGTTGTATTCGGCCACGCCCGGGACGCGGAAGGCTATCATGCCAAGCTCTATGAGCGGGCCATCATGAATGTGATCAAGAATACGGTCAAGGAATATCACGTCTGCCAGGTGTGTGGGTATGTGACCGACAAGAAGATTCCCAAAAAATGTCCGGTTTGCGGTGCCCCGCCTGAGAAGTTCAAGACCATTGACGGCTGAGCCGTCTTTACTCCTTATCCAGCCACCGGTTCAGCTATGCGACCCGCAGGGGGTGACTGTCCGCAAAACCCTTTGTCTCTTCCTTGTGATGGGCAACGCGCGTATGAAAAGCCGTTGTTTATCTCGCTCCCATGCTCCGCGTGGGAGCGCGTAACACCGTTCACCTTTACGGAATACGGGTTCCCAAGCGGAGCTTGGGAACCCGTTACGTTGACGGGGATGTGCTCTGCGTGGGAGCGAGGCAACGACTGCATCGAAAGAATAATTGTGCCGGATGGCATCATGTTTATTGCATCGGCCTGCTTTCATGAATGTTCCCTAAAGCCAATGCCCTGATCGACGGCTGCGTGGGAATGGTTGTCCTACCAGGGAATGGAGACGGTCGACCCCATCCCGCCTTGACAAAACGTGGGAACATAGCTCCCACCGGTCGCGATCCGGGTCGATGGTCGTTTGGTAGCGCATTTCGAAGACATCCCTCGATTTTCGGCGGAGGTGGATGTATTTGTCCATCATCTCTTCGAGCTTTTCGATGCTTTCGATCCAATCATCTTCGATCGTATCCGGCAGGCCACCGAAAATATCGTAACGGTCTTTCATCCATATTTATCATACCCCTTATTTATTTTTTTGATTGCCTTGCCGCCTAATTTGGCTTTGAACAATGCATAATGCTGTTTGATTCGCTCAACATATGCTTGGTCGGTAAGGAATTTAGTCTCAAACAATTCTAAAAATCTCTGCGCGTATTGTGATTGTTGTTGAGCTGGTTGCAAGATCGGGCCTTTCATCAGTCTAACCCTTTCCGGTGCCATGTCGGGCGCCCAGGATAAATAAAAATCCAAATCCTCCCACCCGTAGGAAATTGTGGCGGCATGAAAGCGTTTATAGTCTGGATCTATTTGGAGAACGTCAAAATAAACGCGTCGGCAATCACAATCTTTATCCTTACAATAAGAATCAACAAAGGCATATTCTCCATCTGGAATTTGCGGATCGTTACGAAGCGTTATTCGGCGTGTTTCCTTTTCAGCTAACTCCGGGAAAAATTCAATAAAGTGCTTAAAAATCATTTTCAAAATCTCTCATGAATATTTTGCTGAACCGCCGCAAGATTGTTCGGTCGGCCGCTGATCAATGGGCCTGATGATCGAACCGTCGAGCCCAAAACGGTGGAATGATAATGGATGTCTTATTGTTTTTCAAGCCACCGGTTCAGCCAGGCTACCCGCAAAGGGTGGAGGGCAGCGAAGGATTGGGTTTTCTCCTTGTGAAGATTGAATCGTTGTCGATAGGTTTTTTTCATCGGGTTCAGGGCGGATGCATCGGAATATAGCCATGCATATGTATAGGTCAGGTAAAAATGGGCGTAAGCATTTTCCGGATCGATGGAAAGGGTGCGCTCGAAGGCCTGTTTTGCCTGCTTGTATTTCTTTTTCCGGTAGAGGAGATAGCCTGAGAAGCTGTGCCCGAATGGATCGTCTGGGGCGGTTTTGACATAATCGGCCAGCAGTGCCAGGGCACTATCGTACTGGTAGTGGGCATCCACATGGGCAATGGCCAGATACTTCATGGCGGCCGTCGAATCCGGTCGCTGCCTGAGAACCCGTTTTAATAGAGGGATCGCCTTGGACCCCATGGCTGCCGTGGCATACAGACGACCCAATTCCAGCAGCGCGTCGGTATCGTCCGGCGAGTTCCTGACCCGTGCTTCCGTGGACAAAATACGGGTGGCAAGCTCCTGGTCGCGATCGATGGTGTATCGATCCGCATCTTTGACGGGGATATCCTGTCCCTGGAAATGAAATGTGTCCATCAATAAATTCATGTGCGGATGTTCCGAGAATTCAACGCCCCAATGAGGCGCGCGACCCATGCGGATGAATCGTCGTTGGTGGACAATATCAAACTGCCATCCCGCATTGCTGCGGCAAAGCAAAAAGGGCGCATTGTCCCAGCCTTCTTTTTTGCCGAAATAGATCACGGCATAGCGGCCGTTCTGGCGAACCGTATAGCTTTTGGATGCATAGGTGGCGTATTGCTTGTCCAGGCCGGCATCGGGCTGATGGGTGAAATCCCGATAGGCCAGGCGGGTGAGCGGTGTATATACGCCCAGGGTGGGATCTATGACCCTGTCGTGCCAACTCTGGAGCATGGTCTGCCAGGCTTCCTGGGGCGTTGCTCCCGCTGGATAGGCCGTGTTGGCTGGTGCCGTGGAAAAGGGCTGCAGACGATCGGCGCGATGTCGATCAGCTTCCAGGTTTCTTCCGGCACCGGCTCCCTGGGAGAGGTAATTCAGGTCCAGGGCGGCGACGGAATCAGGCGTGTAGTCTTCCCCATATTTAACCTGGGCCCGGTATTCGAGATCCTCCATCACGGCAATCAAACCGATTTCCAGCTGACCCGCCATATATCGTGGCTGAAGCTGGACATCCTGAACGTGGCCGGTGAAGGCATCGGTAAACACATCCTCTATATCATAACTCACTTCGAGCTTTACCGCTTTCTCATCATCCACCAGCAAAAGCAACAGGCCCCGCCCGTCGGTGGCTTTGCCGATGCCCCAATTGGTAAACAGCTCGACGGCGGCCTGGTTGATCGTGTATTGGTTTTCAAGGGACGGCCAGACCACAATCAGGATTTCGATCCCGTAACGATCCTTAATGATCTCAAGATAGTGTTCGGTCGACTCTCGTACATCGTCCAACAGACCGACCTTGTCGATGATGGCACGATCATTGGAAGGCCGTTTTTTGATGAAATCGTCCAGGTCGGCCTGCTCGCTTTGGCTGCAGGCAATGATCAGGCATACCAGAAAAAGAATGTTCAGGAATCGGGACGTCGGCTGTAAAGGCATGATTCGACCTTGATTTTAGGTGAATTCGTATTTTCCGAGGTAACAATTTTTTCGCGCAGGTGCCGATATCGGATAAATTGGTCACTTCCTGATGGTTACGATATTGACACCTGTTTTCGATTATCGTGTCTTCTGGCCTTGCCTTGAACGGTTTTTGGAGAGGATTTCATAAAAAGCGGCTTAACCCCAGTTTGCAGGGTAACATCCAAACAAAGAAAGTTCCCTGTTTTTCGGCTAAATTTCTTAGAAAGGCGTCAGTTGCGTCTCAACCTGATTGGCAAACACAATTCGTCTGCAAAGGACCACCTAATCGCCAATCATGCCATTGATCATCATGGACTTGATTTTTTTTAAATCATACCGATTATGTATGGAAAGTACATTGGGCATGATCGGGTGCCACGTGGATCAACCATGCATACGCTCGAAGACTTCATGCAGACAGGCTTTGATTGAAACCATTTGTTTCTGAACGAACCTGGCCGACTTACCGTTAGCGGCGTTGGAAAATACACAAAACAGAGCCTATCTCTCACATACGCGCCTATTCCGAGCTATTCTCCGTCTTGTTGCGATCTGTTGTTCATATTTATCCCCCTGATGATAGGTAGATTTCAGCGATCCATGATCAAATGCTTGTAGATTTAAAACACGGGGCCATTCGTTGACCTGATACATATTTGGAGAGGTCCATCAACATGAGCGATTTCAAACCGTCCACCATTGAACGTGATCAGAATAACAATGTCATACCCATCCATGCCGATGGCGAGAATAAGATTGCACTTTATGTCGGGATCGGTGCATCCGCCGGCGGACTGGAGGCCATTCAAGCGTTCTTTCAACACATGCCGGCTTATTCGCCGCTGGCCTTTATCGTGATCCAGCACCTGTCGCCGGACTACAAAAGCATGATGATGGAACTGCTTAGCAAAAAAACCAGCATCCCGGTCAAACGGGCAGAAGACGGTATGCTCGTTGAGTCCAACACCATTTACCTGATTCCTCCCAAGAAAAACCTGAAAATTTTTCACGGACGGTTGCTGCTCAGCGAACAGGATCGCAGCCACGGCATCAATCTGCCCATCGATGTTTTCCTGCATTCGCTGGCAGAAGACCAGGGTGAGCGGGCGGCGGCGATTATCCTTTCGGGAACGGGTAGTGACGGGATGCGCGGGATTCGAGCCATCAAGGAGCAGGGCGGCCTGGTGATGGTGCAAAAGGAGCAATCCGCCAAGTTCGACGGCATGCCGCGCGCGGCGATTTCCACCGGCCTGGCCGATTTTGTTCTGGACCCGGTCGATATGCCCGGACAGCTGACGTCTTTTGTCAAACATCCTTATGTTGCCAGAGCCGATCGCAGCCAAACCATTATCGATGACGAGAACGGGTTGACCCGCATTTTTGCCATGCTCCGTGATCGCTGCAAGGTCGATTTTACCTTTTACAAGCCCAGTACGGTCAGCCGGCGCATCGAACGGCGCATGAGCGTCAACCAGATTGTCGACATCAATGACTATGCCGATTTCCTCAAACACCACCCCGCGGAGATTTCCACGCTTTCCCGCGAGCTGCTCATCGGCGTGACCCGCTTTTTCAGAGATCCGGAGGTATTCCAATCGCTTATGCGCGGATGGCTGCCTGGGATCATTAACAACGGTGATCAGCATGAGCTCCGGTTCTGGGTGGCCGGCTGCTCCACCGGGGAAGAGGCCTATTCCATCGCCATCTCGGCCCGGGAATGCATGCGACAGCTGGGTATCGTCAAGGATGTCAAAATATTCGCTACCGACATCGATCGTAATGCCATCGCCAAGGCCGGAACCGGGATTTATCCGGAATCCATCGCCGCGGATATCTCCAACGATCTGTTGACCAAGTACTTTTACCGCAAGGATGAAAATTTTCATATTATCCGCAATATCCGTGAAATGGTCGTTTTTGCCCAGCACAATCTGATCAAGGACCCCCCGTTTACCCACATCGACCTGGTCACCTGCCGCAATCTGCTGATCTATCTGCAGCCGGTGCTGCAGAGAAAGGTTCTGGACATGATCAATTTTTCCCTGCGTCCGGGTGGGTTACTGATGCTGGGACTCAGCGAGACCATCGGCGATATGCATGAGATGTTCGAAACCATTGAACAAAAACACAAAATTTACCGATCCAGAGGTAAACGCAATGTCGTCTTCAATCATGAAGGCGTCCCCATCACGGCTGGCCGCCGACTCGCTGAATTTCCCGGCCGCGTATTTCACGGCCGCCAGTCGTCGCGTGTGGTCAATGAAGAAAAGACGCTGCAGCGATTCGTGGATGCGCTGGCCGGCGATTACATTCCCCTGTCCATTATCGTCAACGAGCAATTAGAGGTTCAGCATCTGATCGGCGATTCAACAGGCCTGTTCCGCTTGCCTTCGGGACGTCCGGTGAACGACATCACCAAAATGGTGGCCAGGGAACTATCCATTCCCATTTCCACGGGTATTCAACGGGTTTGTCGCACGGGCAAACCCCACATTTTTTCCAACATCCGCGTGAATCAACAGGATCGCATTCAATCCTTTACCATGACCATCCGGCCGCTGCCGGAAAAGCGCGGACAAGAGCTTCTCCTGGCCGTTTTGATCGAGCCGGTCGTATCTTCCTCAACGTTGGATGCGTCTCACGATACCCGGGTGTACGATCTGGATAAGGAGGCGCAGCAGTACTTGCGGGATATGGAGCAGGAACTCCAGTTTACCCGGGAAAACCTGCAAGCCACCATCGAAGAACTGGAAACATCCAACGAGGAGCTGCAGGCAACGAACGAGGAATTGCTGGCCAGCAACGAAGAGCTGCAATCCACCAATGAAGAGCTGCAGTCCACCAATGAAGAGCTGCATACCGTCAATGTCGAATATCAGAACAAGATCATTGAATTGACTGAACTTAACAATGATGTTGAAAATCTGTTGTCCAGTTCCCTGGTGGGTAAGCTGCTGCTTGACGACAATTTGGAGATCCGCCGCTTTTCACAAGAGATCAGCAATATTTTCAAGATATTGGCCACGGATGTGGGGCGCCCACTGACACACTTGACCCATCACTTGGTCGACCTTGATCCGGTCACCCTCGTCAAGCAGGTAATGGCAAATAAAAAAATGATTGAATCGGAAGTTCAGACTGAGGATGGCCGTTGGTATCTCATGCGTGTCATGCCTTACCAGATCAGCCCGGACGTTTACTCCGGAGCGATGCTCAGTTTCGTCGATATTTCCGAGCTGATCAAAAACCGGTTTGATCTGGTGGAAAATGACCGGAAGTATAAAAAGGCGCAGGCCGTGATTGACATCACCGAGAATGAAAGAAAGCTGATTCTAGACAATATCGACGACCCGATCACCCATCTGGACCTGGAGCGCCGGATCAAGTGGCTCAATCAGGCCGCTGCCGCCGCGATTGGCGAACCACCGGAAAAACTGAGTGGCCGGCAATGCCACAGCGTCTGGTGCCCATCGAAAAAGGAATGTGTTGCGTGTCCTTCTCAACAGGCCCTTGACAGCCAGCAGCCGGCCAAAGGCACCGTGATCGACAGCTGTGGCCGGAAATGGTCGATCAAGGCCAATCCCGTGCGAACGTCCACAGGGCAGATGGTTGGCGTTGTGGAAATGCGCTGGCCCGTGGAACAACCGGGTGACGATGGGGCCAAATGAACATGCAAAGTCGGTTGCCGCGGCCCTAACCATACACTGCATTGGCCTGGCGGCAGTAGCCCGATGAAAAGACTCAGGTTGCGGAACAAGGAACCGCAGAAGAGACAATCGCCAGGAACGAGGAGCTAGTGTTATGGCACCTGACAAGCAAATGAGCCCTGAAGCAATTCGCCGCAAAGCCGAATCGATCGCTCAAAATCGACCGCTGGTGCTTCCAGCGGATCAAGCGGAACAGCGCAAGGCCATCATTCATGAACTGCATGTGCATCAGATCGAGCTGGAAATCCAGAACGAAGAACTGCGGTCTATCCAGAGTGATGTAGAGAATGCGCGCAACAAGTATTCGGACCTGTTCAACAATGCGCCGGTGGGGTATTTGATCTTAGATCGCAGCGGCATTATTCGTGAAGCGAACCGGACCTTTGCCTTCAAGGCCGAAGTGGAATTGGATCAGTTGACCGGTAAACCCTTCGCCGACCATTTGACCGATACGGCACGGCACAACTTTCACAGTCAGTTCAAGTCGTTTTTCAACCGGCCGGATAACAAACGCATCGATGTGCAGTTGAAAGCCTCCAATGGGGCCTATTTGGCCGTATTCGGAAGCCGGGAGGCAGGTTTGCCTCATGCTACCGGGAAGGATGGATCAGAACACGAGCGTATTCGTATCGTCTGCATCGATATCACTGCCCAGCGTCTGGCCGAAAAGGCGTTGGCCAAAGCCTATGAATCACTCTCGATACGTCATGAAATTGCCGATATCATCCTCAAAACGGCAGATGAAGACATGTTTTGCGAAGTCCTCGATCGGCTGCGCGTGCATTTCAAGTCCCGATACGGTTTCTTTGGCTATATTGACGACATGGAAAATCTCGTCTGCCCGACCATGACCTGGGACATCTTTCCCCAATGCCAGATTGAAAACAAAAGCATTGTCTTTCCCAAATCTTGTTGGGGCGGGCTTTGGGGGGAGAGTTTGACGAGTAAAAAAACAATCCGTCGCAATCACGGTTTGGATCTTCCGCACGGCCATATTCAACTCTCCAACGCGTTGGTCGTGCCGCTGGTCAACCAGGGGACGTTGGTCGGGCAGATTGCCGTGGCGGAAAAAGCAGGTGGATATACACCGAACGATGAACAGTTGCTGGACTCCATCGCGCGTTGGATCGCACCGGTGCTGGCGGCCCGTCTGGAGCGGGATCGCTACGCTAAACAACGCATCAAGGCTGAAAATGACCTTCGCCAGGCCCAGCGCATGGAGTCGATTGGCGTATTGGCCGGCGGCATTGCCCATGACTTCAACAATATTCTGTCGCCAATCATCGGCTACACAGACATGCTGATTGAGGAAACACGGGACACCAGTGTCACCCACCGACAGCTAAAGGAGGTGTCCAAGGCGGCTCACCGGGCCAAGGATCTGGTGGGCCAGTTGCTGGCCTTCAGCCGCAAGCAGATGCTGGCCTTTAAGTCGCTGGACATCAACCAGTGTATTGAGAACATCTCCACCATGATCAATCGACTTATTCGTGAGGATATCAGCGTTGTTTACCATTTGGATCCATCGGTGGAGGCCATCAAGGCCGATCCGAGCCAGATCGACCAAATCCTGTTGAATTTGGCGGTCAATGCCCAGGATGCCATGGCCGATGGCGGAACGCTGACCATCGCCACCGCCGGCCGGCGCATCGATAACGCGATGGAAAAAGAACAGTCTCGGATTCCGCCGGGCGCATATGTAGAATTATCGGTTGAAGATACGGGATCGGGGATTGCCGAGGACGTGCTGCCGTTCATCTTCGAGCCGTTCTTTACCACCAAACAGAGGGGGCAGGGGACCGGTATGGGCCTGGCCACCTGCTATGGCATCGTCAGGCAACATGAGGGCTATATCTGGGCAGAAAGTCGCTTGGCAATGGGCACCCGGTTTTTTGTCTGGCTGCCTGTGGCGTCCCAAACAGAAATCGTCAAGGTTGATCACCGGCCGGAAGCAAATGCCCTGCCCGTCGCCCACGGCGAAACCATCCTTGTCGTGGAGGATGAACCCGCTGTGCGCAAGATGGCCGTTATCATCCTTCAACGGTTAGGATATCAGGTCGTCGACGTCGATTCACCGGAGGCATGCCTGGCGTTGGTGCAAGCAGGAGAAACAGTCTTCGATCTGCTTCTGTCGGACGTGATTATGCCCGGCTGCAATGGGAAAGAACTCTATCTTCAGTTAAAGACCCACATGCCGGATTTAAAGGTCATTTTCATGTCCGGATACACGGACAACATCATATCGGACAAAGGCATTTTTAAAGAGAATGTCCATTTCATCGGCAAACCATTTACGTTGGGGGCGTTGTCGCTGAAGGTGCGTGACGTATTGGATGGCGAACCATAATTATTTCGATCAGTATGCTGGCCTTGACGGTTTGCATACCCGATATATTCGGCACAAGAAAATAGATCTTTATCGCTAAAAATAGTAGGTCATCCAGAGGTAGGCCTGATCATCGGGTGCCGCCTTGAACGCGGCGCCCTCAGCGTTGACATTGAATCCGCCAAATTCCGTGCCGTCGGCACCCCAATGCCACTGGACCCCGAGGATGAGTTGGAGGTCGGTGGCCATATCCCACAACACCTGGGGTTGCAGCAGTCCCGATGGATCGGCCAGGTTGAAGATGGCTGTTGTGTGCCATTGAACCAAAGGATGCAGCTCCACCTGAATTTGACCGGCCAGGTAAAAGCGGCCCATGGTAAACATCTCGCCGCGCAGGAGTCTTTGCATGAGTGCTTCGTTGTCCAGCGCCTGCTGATAATCATCCCGGCGGCCCAGACCATTATAGTAGAATTCCAGCAAGCCGTAGACGTTTTTTGTGCCCCACATCCAGGCATAGTCCAGGTTGGCGACCACCTGAAAAAAATCATCTTCGCGGCGCTCTGATGATAGATGGGTGTAGACCGTATTGATCCGCCAGGCGGATTCCCCCAGGTAACCGCTGGCGCCAAGTCCGCCGATGGTATCGTCAACATGGCGGGCTGCCATGGCGCTGGCTTCGATTGACCCGGCAAAGGCGTGATACTGGAGTGCAAACGAGGATGCATCGGTCTTCACATCCCCGGTTTGTGGATCGCGCCGGGGGAGATAAAGTAGCTGCGCGTCGCTCTCACCCACCGGCAATTGAACAAGGGCCATGTCATCCCCGGTTTTGTAATCGCGCTGCACGGTCGTGGGCGCAAAAGGGCTGACCAGGTCCATGGGATTGAACACCAGGCCGTCGCCCCAGGTCAGCGCCTGGCGGCCCAGGCGAAGGGTTCCCCAATCGGGCGACCAGGTCAGGTTGAGACGATCCAGACGGTGATAAACCAGGGTGTCATCGGTTTCCGTCAATACATGGGTAAGATCCAGCAGACGCCGGTCGTCATCCATGGGTTGGTTGATGAAAATGGTGGACGATGAGCCGGGAAACTGATCCAGCAGCCTCTGATCGGTTTGTCGGGTGTCTCCACCAGCGGCCACCAGCTCATAATGGGTTTCCACGGTCCAGTGCGATCCGATGGTCAGCCGGTTTTTCTGACGCCATTCGGCCTGCCCGTCGATGTAGGGACCCTCATCGACCTGGTCGTAAAGGGAGCCGTCAGCCACGGCGGTGAACGTTCCAATGGCCCTTGCATGCCCGCCCCATTCCATCTGGATGTCGGTGAAACGCTTTGGTGCGACATCACTACTGGAACCGGCAATCGCATGGGGTGGCAATCCAAGCAAAACGAGCAGACCCCAGGCGACCCCACAGCAAACAATAACTCGGATTATTTTTCTCATCTGGCCAAGTCGTCAACGATCCGTTTTGTTCTGGTCACTGTCGATGCGTCCGTCACGGATCATGACAATGCGGCGGGCGAAGTCCATGACCATGTTGTCATGGGTGGAAAAGATAAAGGTCACCGAACGCTCCCGGTTCATCTGGAGCATCAGCGCCAACAGGCTTTCGCCGGTTTTTGAATCCAGGTTGGCCGTGGGTTCATCGGCCAGTACAATGGATGGATGGGCGACAATGGCCCGGGCCACGGCCACCCGCTGCTGCTGCCCCCCGGACAGTTCAGCGGGGCGGCGGTCGTATTTACCTGAAAGGCCGACGGTATCTAATACTTCTCGTGCCCGTTCCCTGCGCTCGTCGGCGGCAACGCCCTGCAGCAGCATGACATACTCCACATTTTCAACAGCCGACAGGACCGGGATCAGATTGTAGGCCTGAAAGATGAATCCGATCCGATGCAGGCGCAGATCCGCCATTTGCGAACCGTTCAAGTGGGTGTAGGTTTGACCGTCCACCTGAATCGTTCCGCTGTCCGGGTTGTCCAATCCGCCGATCAGATTGAGCAGGGTGGTTTTACCTGATCCCGATGGTCCGGCCAGGGCCATGAATCCGCCGGTTTCAACCGACAGATCGACGTTTGTCAGGGCGTTGACCGTTACCTTGCCCTGCTGATAGGTCTTTGATACCCCTTTGCATGATACGATTGTTGTCATGGTTTTTTACGCTTTCCTATACCTACCACAATTTATTGAGATATTACTGCTCAACAGCCAACAGCTAAAGGCTAAAGGCTAATTATGCACCATGGCTTCCACCGGCGTGAACCGCGCCGCCTTCACCGCCGGGTAGAGGCAGACCAGCAGCCCCAATAGCAGGACCACCAGATTGGCACCGAGAAGATCTTTGGCAATCACTTGGGGGATAATTACCCTCGACATGCCGGCATACTCAACCCCTTGGGCCAGGGCTGACAGATCGATGCCGTGAAAGGATAGGGCATAGCAGCTGAAAAGTCCCAGCCCGTTGCCGATGAGCATTCCCACAAATAAAATGATCAGCGCTTCGGTGAGAATTCCCTTGACGATGCGGATAGGGCGCATGCCCAGGGCTTTGAGCAGGCCGAACTCACGCATACGCTCGAAAACAGCCATCAGGGTGGTATTGAGGATCCCAAAGCCCATGGCCACGAATACCACTACAAACCAGATCAGAATGAACGAATCGTAAAGTTCAAGATACGACTGTAAAAGTGGCAGCGCCTCCTGCCAGGATCGCACCGCCAGCTGCTGGCCGGCCAATTGTGTGTCGAGTCTCTGGGCGGTTTGTGACGCCTGATCCGGTGAGGGAAGCAGGATGCTGATCTCAGACACAGCCGGCCCCATCTTCAGCATGTTTTGGGCAGCCTTACGGGTAATGAAGAGATAGGATTTCTCGGTTGATTCCATTTCGGCTTGGAAGATACCGGCGATGCGAAAGGCCTTGGAGGCGATCTGGCCGGTATTATCCTGGGTCATCAGGATGAGTTTACGCCCCGGTTTGGTTTCAAAGCGTTTGGTCAGGGCCCGGCCGACCAGGATGGCGTTGGTGTCGTCGGCCTCCAGGTAGCGCCCCTGGGTGACGGCAGAGCCGATAAACGACAAGGATTTCTCCTTTGGCGGATCAATTCCCACCAGGGTTACACTGGCATTATGGCGGGCATTACTGGCGATGGCATTGACCCGTACGCGGGTTGCCCAATGGCTGCCGTCCGGCAGTTGCTGCTCGAGTACCTGTGTGATTGCCGCCGGGTCATCGATGCTGTTGTCAATGGAGGGATCGTCGGGATACTGCTGTTGATGGATCTGTATGTGACCGGTCAGGGTGGTGATGCCGTTGTGGATCATGCCGCGGATGATGCCACGCATCAATGCGCCCAAAAAGATCATGCTCCATACGCCGATCACAACGGCAATCAGAATTACGGTAGTTCGTCGGGGGTTGCGCCAAATGTTACGCCAGGCAATTTGAAGGTCCATGGATAATAATCCTTAACTTTATTGATGCAACGGTGTTGCTGACCATCGGCGTCAGCGCTGTCGCATGGCTTCCACCGGTTGAAGGGTTCTGATTTTAAATGCCGGATAAAACGCCGCCAGCAGAGTAATGAGGAAAACGGCCAGCGGCCCGGCCAATATTGAAACCAAGGTCAGTTTTGGATAGAGAACACTGGGAATGCCAAACTGGCGTAAGATTTCAGAAGCATCGCCCAGATTGATGCCATGGGCCATAAAATACATCGTTACCAGGCATCCGATCAGCATCCCGGAGATGACGCCGACCAGCGTCATGCCGATGGATTCGGTCAGCACCAGACGGGTCAGGCGAGCAGGCCTCGTCCCGATGGCCATCATTACCCCAAATTCATAGGTGCGCTCGAAGATAGCCATTAAAAACGTATTCAGAATACTGAAGGCTACCACCATAATGAGAATCAGGTAGAAGATAGCGCCGCTGACCAGGTCCATGCTGATGGCCTGTTTAAGGCCAGGCATCAGCGACTCCCAGTCGAGCGTGACCAGCGGCGGCCTGGTACCGATCTTCTCCAGGGCAGGAACAAGCGCCGCTTTGATGGCGGCGGTGTCGGACAGATGGTGGCCGAGGATGACGATTTCATGCACGGCGCTGCCCAGGCTGAAGATATCCTGGAATGCATTGAGGGGAATCTGAATGGCACTTCGGTCAAACTCATCCATCCCGGCATTGGTGATGCCGTGCACGCGCACCATGGTGGCGGCGATGGATCCGTCGTATCCCTGGCCCAATAGGGTGAGTTCATCTCCGACGCTCACTCCCAGATTGCGTGCCAGCAGATGGCCGACCAGGGCACCGGGCAATCCATCGTCCGGGGGGGCGGCATCCAGGTATTTGCCCTGGCGAACAATGTCGGCCAGGGTCGAGACCTGTTTCTCGGCGACCGGATCAATGCCTTCCACCATAATGCCATAGGTGCGGTCATTAGAGGAGATGAGGGCGAATGCCCGGGCCCGCGGGGCATGGGCCTTGACCTCTGGGATAGCAGTAAGGGCTTTTTGTACTGGCAGTGGATCGGCAATGGTCAGCCGGATTTCATTGTCCGCCTGATAGCCCTGGGCCTGAACCTGCAGATGGCCGGTGTGAACCGTTACCGATGCGTTGATCATGGTCTCATAGCTGCCCAACTGAAAAGAGAACATGAAAACCAGCAGGATGCAGGCAAAGGCGATGGCCGTAACCGTGAGCAGAGTCCGGCGAGGGTTGCGCCAGATGTTGCGCCAGGCCATTTTGATGTCCATGGCAACCATAGGATTATCTCCGGCTTCCGGTTTTCAATTCATTTAGCGTAAACTGCCGATCCGGCAGGTCGCCTAGAAAGTCGATGGAATGATAGCGCAAAAGGGTGTATTCACCAGTTTTGTCTGTTTCCTGCATCCGCCAGACTTTGGGGAACATGCGTCCGCCCATCATTTGAATCTCGTGGGCGGTCATGCGCTTGACCGATACCAGATCCTCGTCAAAAAATTCCTGTTCGATCAGTACATGATCGTCGCGGACCTTGCTGACCTGCATTCCCCAGACCACGGGCGCGTCTGGTTTGGGCATGGATTTGATCGTATACACGGTATGCCCGTCAATGGTCTCGGTGTCCATCAGGCTGTGGGTGTAGTCGACGAGGATGCTGTCGCTTTTGGCCAAGTCATTGTTGGAGAAATCAGATCCCATCCAGCTTTGGGACATCATCGCCGGCGGCAGTTTGATTACCCGGTTGACTTTGGGGTTGAAGGTCCACATCTCGATCCCGTTTTTTAGCGTGCCGTTGCCCTCATCCTTGGCCGGTGCCGTGATGCGGATCAGGCTCTTGTCCTGGCCTTTGGTCCAGCCGACCATACGCATGCTCCGCTCCCAGGTGGGGCGGTGGATCACCATTTCCACATCCGCCTTGGACGCCTTGCCGCGGTAATGGTCAAAGCTGGCCTGGATCAGTGCCGCCGGATCAGGGGCGGAATCCGCCGCATGGCATGGCAGCACGGACAAAAAAAGTGCCACCGGCAATCCGATGAGTATCCACATGACGCGCATATTTTCCTCCTTTTTAGCAAAACGGTAGCGCTTGTCACCGTTGCGGTTGAGTAATGTTAGCCGCTCCAAGTCCGCGAAGCACCACTTCCATAAATGAACGGGATGTGGCCAGGGCGTCGAATTCCGAATCCAGCCAGGCCTGAAGCAGCAGGGCATCCCAGGTGCCGACCAATGCCGCGGCAACCTTGTCGGCGTCAATATCCTTAGCCACTTCCCCGGCATTTTGAGCTTCTCGGATCAAGTCGCCGATAATGGCTCTCAGGTCGCGATAACCGGCCTGAAAGACGGCTTTGAAGGACTCCCGGCTGGGTGAGGATGCCGTTGCCGACCAGAATTCCATGACCAGGGCGTACATGTCGATCTGACTCAGCCAGGATTGAATGATGCTGTCCGCCAGTGTGTTAATGCGCCGGGAAAAGGATTTGCCCGTGGTATCACCGGCCTGGGCGAGAATCCCGGTGGCACCTTCCATCATCGACTCAAAAACGGCGAAAAAGAGAGCTTCCTTGCTGCGGAAATATTCGTAAATGGTTCCCTTGCCCACCGAGGCAGCCTCGGCCACTTCAATGATTCGGGTGGCGGCATAGCCTTTTTGAGCAAAAACGCGGCAGGCCGCCTGAATAATGTCCTGCTTGCGATTGGGATCGGCTTTGCGTGGCATAATTGCCCCCTGTTCATGCAAGTGTTTTAATTAATACTGACCAGTCGGTCATTAATATGCGCCATTTTTATTTGAAGTCAACCCCTTTTTTCAATTTTATCCAAAACCAACAACAACTTCACAGTAAAACAACGAGTCGCCGGAGTATCTGCTGGTGGAAGCCATTCAAAGCCTGCACCTGGGGCGGCCCGACTATGAAACCCGGATGACCGGGTTTACGCGCACGTTCGATATGCGATCCGCCAGCGACTGGATCATGTACATCACCATGGGCAAATTCGAGACCCTGGTTGCCCTGACCCAAATACTGGATCTGGACTTTAACGCGATCCTGGCCAAGCACCTGGGCTCTCACCGGCGCTACTACGAGCGCCACACGCCGGAAAATATCGCGCCGGTGGACAGCTGGATCGCCATCGCGCTTTTAGGCATGGCCTGCATGGCCCATGATAAGGGTGAGCGGGTGACCGTGGAATCGGACTATAACGATGCCCCGCTCCACGGAGACCTTGCCGAGCTGAGTGCCTGCCCCAACATCATGTCCCTTGCTCTGGGCGGCCACTACAATGACGATGAGATCGGCTGGCCGGTATCCTTTGATTTTTCCCAGCTCACGAAACTTCGCGCCCTTTACCTTGATAACAACGATTTCCCGGATATTCCCGAAAGCGTGCTTGAATGCCGTAACCTGGAGTGTCTCAGTCTTCGCGAGAACCAGATCGTCTTCCTAATGACATCCTGCCTGCGATTGGGATCGGCTTTGTGTGGCATAATGGGTCCCTGTTGCTATACAGTGCCCATCCAGAAATGGCTAATTCGCCTGCTAAGACGCAAAAAGTGTAACGCTATCTTTCCCGTTACTTGAGGCTTCACACAAGGAATAATCATAAAATTTTAGTACCTTAATGCGCCCGAACCATTTTTTAGGCGTGGTAAAATAATGTCACGTTTCCATCGTATTTCATTATTTTAAATCACTTTATGCCGTTGCGCCGTTAGTGGTTATTAGAAAAACGATGCATCGTTACGTAATCGGCTACGCGAACGCGTTTAACAAAAGGTAAGATGTCGGTTTGATAGGTTTTGGGGGAAGGCTAATATGCCGCAGAGTGAAGGAAGAGATTATTTTTTGGAGCCTACATGGGATGAAGATTGGCGAGAAAGTCGACCACCAGATTTAAATCGACGAAGCTATGGCCCAGTTCTTTGGCTTTGTCGCGGCAATCCGTGCAAATCTCCTTGAACTTTCTCATATCTCCCCTGGTGGCAACGTAAATCTGTTCGATGGCTTCAGATTCAAAATCTTTATATTCCAGAATGAAATCCTCGACAACGATGGGATAGAGAATCAAGGTTTTCAATCGGCTGAGGATATCCGGATGCTGGCTGGTTAAATAGGTTCTCACCTTTGGCAGTCCGGCCAGAACGATGGGTACATGCGCGTCCATGATTCGCTTCAGGTAAGGCCAAACCCTTTTGCCGATGTCATTGGCCTCGTCGATGACGATGTAATAGTCGGTCAGGCTTCTGATCAGTTTCAAATGGTGGTGGGTGCGTTGGTAAGTAGCCACCGCTTCGTAGTTCAGCCCTTGAAGGATGGAAGCCAAAATTTCATGCACATTGCAAAGCGACTCGACCCATACGCCTTGAAGCTTTTTGGGTTTGAGCAGTTCAAGAAAACGGGTTTTCCCGACGCCATATTCGCCCTCGATCAATACGCTCTGTCCCCGGTAGATCCGGTTGTATACCGCGGACAGATAGGATACTCGGCGCTTGTCATTTATAAAACTTTGTTTTCGCTGCATGGGGCATACTCAACCAAAGGGTTGTTTGACAATTGTCTTTCGCAATCCAAAATGAACGCATTGAAAAGCGCCTTGCCGGTGATGGCGTCAGGCTGGCGTAGTTTGATCGCGTAAGCGATATATCGTTTTCGATTCTGTCGGTAGATGGCTTTGGCGGCATCGAGGGTCAAGCCCCGAAGGTGGATGTCAATCAATCGTGGCCTATCCACCGCCATCTTTTTCTCCTGCAGATAAGCGCTGATCAATTCGACCGCGTTGGGTTCGGCAACTGCCTGGTTGACCGGCTTTTCGTAGGGTTCCCGTCGCAGCGCTTCACCCAGCAAGATACCGTTTTCTTTATGCTCGAAGATGAACAGCTTGTCGCCAAGATCGGAGATATACACCTTGGTACTCTTGTGGCGGCTGAAGTGTTGTGCACCAACGGCCACATGGTAGGTCTGATTATTGAAGGTGATGATGCCTTTCGCTCCCACGGTGGCCTTGATCTTGTCATAGCCGTATTTGGCGAAATGGCGTACGTCATCCGCACCGAACGTTAACCGTTCGCACTGGGCAAGGCCGGCGTCAAATTTTTCCTTCGGCACCCAGGCCGATGTTTTACCGTTCACAGAATAATAGTGCTTTTGCTCATTGTGCTGCCGGCGATAGGATTCGAGCAGGTCGCTTTGGCGCAGCGTTTCAAGATCGATGTCAAGATAGGTGACGGTGATTTTTTCCTTCTTGCCGTTTCTGTAGATATAGCCCGGTTCCGTCTTGGCGATGCGATCTTCAAAATGCTTGATGATCCGCATTTCAAAATGATGAATGCTGCGATGGGATGACTCCAGATGTGCTTTGTCCTTGGGCGCATGGATGCGTGAGAAGTCCGGTTGCAGATAAAACCCGCCTGGCAATGAAAACTTGATGTTCAGTTCGTTGATGGGGCGTTTCAGGTTGACAAAACCCTTTGCATTGTCCGGTCTCAGCCGTATCTTTTTTTGCGGGAAAGGGGTGCTCACCAAAAATTTACTCGAACAGGTCCACCGCGTTTAGACTGCTTTCGCTAAAATAGGCTTCAAGCACGAGCATGAAGCGTGATCCGGTGTCAAAAAAACTCGATCACCTGGGGCTTGGCCCAGGCGCCCTTGCCCCAGCGAATCTTTAAATAGCGAAATTTGCACCCGTCCATCTGAATCAAGTCGAAAACCGGTTCGTCCTGAAAGCAGACGCCGGGATCCGCCTCTTCCTCGAAGTCCGGTTTTTCCAGATAGACCTTGAGGTGGGCTTGCCTGGCAAAACGCCTTAAAGCGCCAAGTGAAATTTTGCGGTTGAACTCTTGTTCGAGCCAGGCGTGGTAATTTTTGATGGTTCGTCCATGGCGGGTGATAAATACAAAACGATCGTCCAATGGATCGCTGGAGGCCTTGACCATCTCGATGAAGCGTTTTTTGGATTTTTTCGGTTAAGACCCGGCGGCGGCCGCTGCACTTTCTGCCTTCCATGATGCCTTGGCTGGCAAGCAGCAGTGGTTTGGGAATGACGCCGGTCTTACGGTACTGATCCATGTAATATTTTTTGGCCCTGCGTTTGGCGCTGCCGGTCTTGTCCATGATCTTTTTGTGCAGCAAGATCAGAAAACGTTCGTCCATGGGCAGCCGTTCAAAGTCTTTGTCTTTCATGATGTATGATTTTCTCTTTCATCACTTTCAGCCAGAATAAAGCAGTTTGTCTGGAGGTCGTTTGCCAATCGTCGTTTTGCGCCGACCGAATCTGTTCCAGCATGGCCATTACAGCCGCTTTATAGTCAGCGCTGATGATATCGACCATGGGCGCATTCGCTTTTTTGACGGGCTTGTTTTTTGAGGCTTGGTAGGCCAACTTTCGAATATTTTTGGCCGTAAGCGCCATGCCGGATGCGATAAATGCACGCCAAATATTGCGTTGATCCTCTTTTGTAAAACGCGCTAAGACCCTGGCTTGGTATTCATTTTCCGGAAGGATGCCGTCGCCAATTGGGGACAAATTGTCGATGACATTTGCGGCCTTAATCAGGCGATATGCCTGGGATCGGGCCATATCCCATCGTTGTTTGACATAGGCTTCAAACGACTCGAACAGCAAATCGCGAAATAATCGATCGTCACGAATCTGCTTTAATGCCTTACCGGTTTGGTAAAAATGGTGTTGATTGGCAGCGATGATATCTTCCAATTGGATGAGTCGATTATCAGCCATCTGTTTACCCGATGCTCATCCGTTTCCCGATATCGCCCAGCAGTTGATTCAATTTTAGCCGCTGGTCTGTAGGTGTATCCGGTGTGTCAGGCAAAAGGGTATGCAAATATTTAACGCTGTCAACGAATCCAAGACCTTTCACGGTCATGACCAAATCAATCGGGTTGAAGTTTTTCTCGCAAAGAAAGCACCTGGCAAGATTGGTCTTGGGGTTGGTCGCGGTTTGAAATTCATTGCACAGCGGGCATAGGAACCGGAAAATACCTTCGATCACTTTAGATGGAATATGAAGCTGTTCTTTGATCAGCCAGTCAACCGGGATTCGATTGCGCAGTTGAAACAGCTCTCCCCCTGTAAACCGTCGTTTCATGATAATGCCTCCTTATCTGCGTGAAAAATTCTGTGAAAAAGATCTTACCCATAGCCACGGCGAGGAAAATGGCTGACAATTTCACCTGTTCGACCGCAAAAATGGCAGCGGCATCGAGAACCTATGCGAAAATGTACTGGATTTTCTTCCCGTGACAGGACCGTACCCCATTGCCAAGGGCCTGTAGTAGTATGATCATCCATATTTTTTGAAGGTGGATTGATTTTCCGATGCCGCCGGCGGTTTTCGGCCAAACAGTGGGTCTTTTTGCCTTTTGGGGTTTGACGGTAGCGTCGCTGCGCTTTTCGGCGGGACTGGAGACGACCGGCGATGCGGCATGCATCGCAACAATAAGCATGCCCACGAAAGCAGCGCCGGCACATACAAAAAACGTTTTTGCACCAACGACAGGATATTTGGATCAACTTTAACATCCGGCCTTGAACGTCGCCGGAGTTTAAAGTAATTTACATATTGAACATCCGGCCTTGATACGGAGTTCACCTTGAAAGCCCGGAAGGGATAGTTCCGGGCTTTCTCTTCATTTTCCTGGACCATACGAATGCCCCATTACGGTTTACAATAGAACTGCAGAAAAGACGATTGCCAACGGGAGCTATTACAGCGGGGTAGGCGGGGTACGTTTATTCATTTTTGGGGCGGGGTATCGCTGCGGGATAGTAGAACCAACCGTTACACTTTTGCCGCATAGGCGAGGTAGGCCGTTACACTATTTTTGTCTTAGCATTCGCCCGATATCGGCGTTGCGCGAAAAATTTTATCCTCGGAATATCAACTATATGTACCCCAAGGGCACTTCCTTCGGGCGCCTGTGGTAAAATTTTTCGTACGCCTTGATCTCGACCAAATTTTCCTATTTCTGGACGGACACTAGGTAGTTCGTTGTACCCACCGTGCGGCCACTGTTTCGAATGGCTGACCACACCTGCCCGAACCATGTTCATGTCAACATATACGATGTTGTGCAGTAGATGCTCCCCGGTCTCGACGGCCGTAGCATGATAGTGATCTTCCCAAAAAGCGCCTTTTCTCTTTTTCCTCCGGTTACAGTCTTGCCCCGTTCTTCAATAGCTTCCTATCTCCTCCATTTTCGTATTAAAGTGTCTTCGGAGGTGAAATACTCTGCCGCGACAAAGCCGTACCCACCCCCATTCGTTTATTCTGAAGCGTCTGACGATTCTTTTCGACGAGAAGGGCATGGCCGGTGTTCGCGTATGGTGGAAATGTAATGACATGTTTGCCAGCATGATCATAGAGGCGCATGACAAAAATCGAAACGGCAGATTCGAGTAAGCAGCATAATATAAATGAGATAAGCAGCCAATGACAATGGTGATTGAATCCCAGGCATTTTTTATAAAAACTTGTTCTTGACAATTGTCTTGAATTGGAGCAGTAAATGGTTCATGTAAGGTGCCACAATTGCTTAATAGGGAATCCCGTGCAAATCGGGAGTGGTCCCGCCGCTGTGATCGGTGACGAAATCTGCCACAGCCACTGTCCAGAAAAAATCGGACGGGAAGGAGCAGAGAGTAGGTTGAACCGAAAGCCAGAAGACCTGCCTTGCTGATTACCGACCAGCTGCGGTGTACAGTGATGGGGCGGAATTAACGGGTTGTAAACGGATTCAACTGTCTGCAAGATAATATTTATGTTGATCCAGATGTGGCTTTAGCAATTATCAACCCGCCATAAGCTTCCCTTTTTTATCACACTATCCAAGCGCACCATCCACCATGCTTTTCGGTAATTTCTCCATGATGAACAATATCGTTCAAGAACCATGTTAAGTACTTTGTCTTTAAATATTAGATAATTAATTGTCTATGCCACGACAAAGGAGAATTGCCATGTCCCTGAAATGTCCAGTAAAAATTTATCGGACGGAATCCTACCCTGGCGGAAAATCCAATGCTCCGGTCTATGTTATTCAGGATGGGAAACTCTACCGCACGGTAGATCATGAACTGGGGTGGTCAGAATCTCCTGACTACGCGCTGCGATCGGATGGCCTGGTTTTCCGGACCATCCACCACACATTGGGAACCAGCGATACGCCTGACTTTCGGTTGCAGGAGAAAGGGTGCCTGTATCGTACGGACCATCATCCAAAAGGCGAATCCATGTTTCCGGTATACGAGTTGAGAGACTGACGCTTATACTACCTATTGCCCATCCACGAATAGGAAATTGTAGGCGTACGATGAATGTCATTCAGCGCAACAGGTCCAAGTGCGCCAGGGGTTCGCGCGATTATGTGTGTCCACGCTATCAAAACCCAAGATGGACAGTTATTCCGATGATCCGCCCCTGTGTATCGACTATGATATGGCGCTTTCTGCCGCAGACTTTTTTTACTTGCATTATACATGCTGTTGAATACGGTAATCAGGTTTACTGCTTATCCTGCTTTGAAATGATGAAATCGGGAAAATCGTTCGACCGGTTGCAATGAGAACTTGACATTCCGTATTCGATAAATTAAGAGAAGTAGTGATTAAAAGAAGGTCGAAGCCTTCTTTACTTCGTTCATTCGTAACAATTAAAAAGAACTTGTAATAACAATGTAAGCCATGAAGGTTTCCTTTTTGTAATGGGGGGTTGATTTTGTGGCTTTTTTATTTGAGTAATGCCGAATTTGGTGGTGAAAAAAGAAATTAAAGAATGCAAAAATGAATATGATGAAGAACTCTCCCCAACTTATTTGGATCGATTCCCATAATTACTCGAGAATCGGTGATCCAACGAGCGCTGTCGATTCCTTTGAGGCCCTCAAATCCCTTTTATGATTAACGTTGGTGAGAAATAAAATAGGCTAAAAATGACCGTTTAAATTTAGGAAATAAATTTTTTTTAAAAAAGGTTGGTAGGGAAAGCAGCTCAATCCCCTGCAAGGTATCCAAGCTGCTTTCCCTGTGAAGCCTCCGGTGGTGGAGTGCGCTTCGTCTTTATCCATACAATAAAGGCATAATCCTGTCAATCGCCTCCTTCTTTAAACCCACCAGGCTAACAATATTTAATTTTTTAAGCGAGCGCCCGATTTTTAGCACCTGCATGTAAAATCATGGGTTGATTAACGTTGGTGAGAAATAATAAACGGTTTGCCATGGTGGAAAATCAGAAGGAACCATACGCCATTGACACCCCAACTTGATTATATAACGGAGGTACCCAGCGTCTTAACAGGCTTAAGTAGTGATTAAAAGAAGGTCGAAGCCTTCGTGAAGGGGAGAGGAATGGGGGCTTGCCGGTGGATTGATAAGTGCCCGCGCGACGCCCGTCGTTAAACTTGGATTCATTCCTCCTGAAGCGGATCTATCATTTCCCTGCCACCGATAGACCCCCATTTCTCAACCCCCACCTTGAACTCTGGCGAAAGTGACCTTTTTGCCCTGGTAAGGCATAAGACGCGTAATTGGGTTTTTACCGATCAGTTATTTAAACGTTGAACAATACTCAAACGAAGGAGAACGATCACATGCATCAAAAGGTAACCGTTGTGGGAGCCGGCAATGTGGGCGCCACCGCCGCGCAGCGCCTGGCCGAAAAAGAACTCTGTGACGTGGTGCTAATCGATATTGTCGAAGGCGTTCCTCAGGGAAAAACCCTGGACTTGACCGAGGCCGCGCCCATTGAAAAACATGATGCCAAACTGACCGGAACCAACGGCTATGATGCGGCCAAGGATTCGGATGTGGTTATCATCACGGCGGGCATCCCGCGCAAACCGGGAATGAGCCGCGACGATCTGATCAAGACCAATGCCGGGATCATGCGCTGCGTGGTTACCGAAGTCAGCCATCAGGCACCCAATTCGATCCTGATCATTGTCAGCAATCCCCTGGACGCCATGTGCCATGTGGCCCATGAAGCCAGTGGCTTTCCCAAAAACCGGGTAATCGGCATGGCTGGGGTTCTCGATTCGGCACGTTTTCGGGCTTTCATCGCCATGGAACTGAAGGTTTCCGTGGAAAATACCCACGCCTTCGTCCTGGGCGGACATGGCGATACGATGGTGCCCCTGCCGCGCTACTCCACCGTCGCGGGTATTCCCATCACCGAGCTAATCTCCGCCGATCGCATCCAGGCACTGGTGGAACGAACGGCCAATGGGGGCGCTGAGATCGTCTCCTTGCTCAAAACCGGCAGCGCCTATTACGCCCCGGCTTCGGCCACCGTGGAAATGACTGAATCGATCCTCAAGGACAAGAAGAAGATCCTGCCCTGCGCAGCGCTATTGCAGGGAGAATATGGGATCAACGATCTCTTCATCGGCGTACCGGTGAAACTGGGCGCCGGTGGGATCGAAACGGTGATCGAAATCGAGCTGACCGCCGATGAGCAAAAGGCCCTATATCATTCGGCGGATGCCGTCAAGGAACTGGTTGAACTATTGAAAACGTTTTAGCGCTTCGCACGATGAAAATGAAATCGCCCCTAAGCGCCTGTTTTGGAAGTCTGGATCAGGCCCGATAACAAGGCGGAAAGTGGCTCAAAAGCGGAGCATATATGCAATACGTGAGCATTTTGAGACAGTTTCCAACGCCGTTAGCGGGCCTTAGAAGGATTTACCAAGCAGGCTCTAAAGCATCAGTCGCCCATTTACAGCTGACCGCAAGGCTCGGTTTCATCTTCATTGTTTTGCGCCCATTGCCATATACCTGACGCCCAAGGGAGGCTTTAATGAACTGGCTCATCCACACCTTTCAATCATCCATCGGCAAGAAACTGCTGATGGCCCTGACCGGTCTGGGATTCATCGGCTTTTTGGCCGGTCACCTGGCCGGCAACCTGACCATATATGGCGGAAGCGATCCATTTAACGCCTATGCCGAGCACCTCCATGCACTGGGGCCTTTGCTAAGGGCTGCCGAAATCGGTCTTTTGCTGATGGCCCTGATCCATGTCGCCACCGGATTGATTCTTTTCCTGCAAAACCTGAACGCCCGTCCCCAGCGCTATCGCGTCAATAAAAGCGCCGGCGGGCGCAGTCTGGGATCACGCACCATGCCTTATACCGGGCTGCTGATTCTTGGCTTTGTGTTGTTTCACCTGCTGAACTTTCATTTCGTGGATAAATCCGCCACCACGATTTTCGAAATCGTCAGCGCCGCTTTCCAAAACCCCATTTATGTCGCCATCTACGTGGCGGCCATGCTGATCGTGGCCGTGCACGTTTCCCATGGATTCTGGAGTGCGTTTCAGACCCTGGGGATGAATCATGGGAAGTATATGCCCATCATTTCAGCCGCCGGCCTGGTGTTCGCCATCGCCATCGGGATCGGCTTTAGTTGCATTCCCCTATTTGTCGGTCTCAGTGTCTAAGAGCCTGTTTGATATGATGAACTTGTAAAAAGTCGCCGTTCGTAAGGATTCGCAAAATATAAGGATTGATTATGAAACTTGACGCAAAGGTGCCTTCGGGTCCTCTGGCTCAAAAATGGGATAAGCATCGCTTCGAACTGAAGCTGGTCAACCCGGCCAATAAACGCAATTTCGATATCATCGTCGTCGGCACCGGGCTGGCCGGCGGTTCGGCATCGGCCACCCTGGCCGAGCTGGGCTACAATGTCAAAACGTTCTGCATCCAGGACAGCCCCCGAAGGGCCCACAGCATCGCCGCCCAGGGCGGGATCAACGCTGCCAAGACCTATCCCAATGACGGCGACAGCATCTGGCGGCTCTTTTACGATACGATCAAAGGCGGTGATTTTAGAGCCCGGGAAGCCAATGTCTACCGCCTGGCCCAGGTGAGCAATAATATCATCGACCAGGGCGTGGCCCAGGGCATCCCCTTTGCCAGAGACTACGGCGGGCTCCTGGCCAACCGCTCCTTTGGCGGTGCCCAGGTCTCGCGGACCTTCTACGCCCGCGGTCAGACCGGCCAGCAGCTGCTCCTGGGGGCCTATAGCGCGCTGTCGCGCCAGATCGGACTGGGCAAGATCGAGATGTTTCCCCGCCGTGAAATGCTGGATGTGGTTGTGGTGGGCGGTAAGGCCCGCGGCATCGTGGTGCGCAACCTGGTGACGGGCAAACTGGAATCCCACAGCGCCGATGCCGTGGTGTTGTGCACCGGCGGGTACGGCAATGTGTTTTTCCTTTCCACCAATGCCATGGCCTCCAATGTCACCGCCGCCTTCAGGGCCTATAAGCGCGGGGCCTGTTTTGCCAACCCTTGCTTCACCCAGATCCATCCCACCTGCATCCCGGTTCACGGCACCTACCAGAGCAAGCTGACCTTGATGAGCGAAAGCCTGCGCAACGACGGCCGGGTGTGGGTACCCAAGCGTCCGGGCGATGCCCGCAGCCCCCATCAGATCCCCGAGTCGGAACGCGATTACTACCTGGAGAACAAGTATCCCAGCTTCGGCAACCTGGTACCGCGCGATGTGGCCTCGCGCAATGCCAAGGAGCAGTGCGATGCGGGTAAAGGCGTGGGCGAGACCGGCCTTGCGGTCTACCTCGATTTCACCGATGCCATCGCCCGCGACGGCAAGGATGTGATCGAGAAGAAGTACGGCAATCTCTTCCAGATGTATGCCAAGATCACCGCCGATGATCCCTATCAGACACCCATGATGATTTACCCGGCCGTGCACTATACCATGGGGGGGCTGTGGGTCGACTACAATCTGATGAGCACGTTGCCGGGCCTTTTCGTGCTTGGCGAGGCAAACTTTTCCGACCACGGGGCCAACCGCCTGGGGGCCAGCGCGCTGATGCAGGGTCTGGCCGACGGCTATTTTGTTTTGCCTTACACCATCGGCGGTTACCTGGCCGGTACCGAACTGGAGGCCGTCGCCAGCAGCAATCAGGCTTTCGTGCAGCAAGAGCGCCAGATCACCGAACGTACCGACAAGCTGCTGGCCATCAATGGAAAGCGCACGGTGGACGAAATTCACCGCCAGTTGGGCATGATCATGTGGGATTTCTGCGGCATGGCGCGCAACAATGCCGGTTTGGAAAAAGCCAGAGGCATGATCCAGGAACTGCGCGCCGAGTTCTGGAAGAACGTCAAGGTGCCCGGTTCAAGGATGCAATTCAATCAGAGCCTGGAACGGGCAGGGCGGGTAGCCGACTTTTTGGAGTTTGCCGAGTTGATGATCATCGACGCCCTGGCGCGCCAGGAGTCCTGCGGCGGCCACTTCAACGAAGACTTCCAGACCGGGGAAAATGAAGCCCTGCGGGACGACGAGAATTTCTGCCATGTGGCGGCCTGGGTGTACCAGGGTGATGAAACCGATCCGGCCTTTCACAAAGAACCCTTAAAATTTGAGAATGTCAAACTTACCCAAAGGAGCTACAAGTGAGTAAATTCATAGACCTGACGCTCAAGGTGTGGCGCCAGGCGGACCCGCATGCCAAGGGGCGCCTGGAAACCTATAAGGCCAACGGTATTTCGACGGATATGAGTTTTTTGGAAATGATCGACGTGGTCAACGAACAACTGACCAAAGACGGCAAGGATCCCATCGCCTTCGACAACGACTGCCGTGAAGGAATCTGCGGCATGTGTGGCTGCATGGTCAACGGACGGGCCCACGGCGCGGAGAAAGGCACCACCTTGTGTCAATTGCACATGCGCCATTTTAAAAACGGCGATACCGTGGTGGTCGAGCCATGGCGTTCACGGGCCTTCAGACTGATCAGGGACCTGGTTGTGGATCGTGGTGCCCTGGATAAGATCATCCAGGCCGGTGGCTATGTGTCAGTCAACACCGGAGGCGCCCAGGATGCCAACGCCATCCTGGTTCCTCAGGAAAATGCCGACAAGGCCATGGATGCGGCCCAGTGCATCGGTTGCGGGGCCTGCGTGGCCTCTTGTCCCAATGCCTCGGCCATGCTTTTCGTGGGCGCCAAGGTCTCGCACTTGGCCCTTTTGCCCCAGGGCCGGCCTGAGGCGGCCAGGCGGGTTCAGAACATGCTCGCCACCATGGATGACCTCGGTTTCGGCAACTGCACCAACGAACGCGAATGCGAAGCGGAATGTCCCAAGGAAATCTCGATCACCAACATTGCGCGCTTAAACCGCGAGTACTTCAAGGCGGCATTCGGATCTGAATACAAGGAGCAGCGATGACAAAAAAATCAGGTCTACTGCTTATCCTGCTTCCAACTGATGAAATCGGGAAATTCGTCTGGCCGGCTGCAATGAGAACTTGACATTCCGTATTCGATAAATTAAGAGAAGTAGTGATTAAAAGAAGGTCGAAGTCTTCTTTACTTCCTATGGATCAGCCGATTTCTTCGAAGCCGATAACACGCTTTTATGGGACCGGTAATGATAATCCTTAACCACACGTTTTAATATTCAATCAAGACCATTTTAGCCCCTGTTTTCAGCTCTTTTAAAAACATTACAATAGGTTACTACGGACCGACTCCCTTTTGGGCCTTAAGAATAAATAATGCTTGACATCTTACTCTAATTTGGTTACTAGTTAACTGTTCTGCGAGAAGAGTCAGAAGTCTCTTCAAATATCACCGATGATATAATTTCCGCAGCCTTACAATCGCAACCTACTATTTGACAGTAACTTAGGCCTGAAGGTCTCATCATTGAAAATGATGCGATTTTTGGGCCTTTTTAATGCAAAGGAGAAAATAGGTAATCAATTTAAATAAAATCTTTTAAAAAAGGTTGGTAGGGAAAGCAGCTCAATCCCCTGCAAGGTATCCAAGCTGCTTTCCCTGTGAAGCCTCCGGTGGTGGAGTGCGCTTCGTCTTTATCCATACAATAAAGGCATAATCCTGTCAATCGCCTCCTTCTTTGAACCCACCAGGCTAATAATATTCTAATACTCAATCTTTGATTTTTAAGCGAGCGACCGATTTTTAGCACCCGCATGTAAAACCATGGGTTGATTAACGTTGGTGAGAAATAAAAATAGGCTAAAAATGACCGTTTAAATTTATCGCGCATGAATTTAATCATCGGAGGCGTCAATGTCATCTTCTATACCGAATCGATTGACCATTGTTTGGAGTAGTGCGGATCGGGGAATCGCCAAAACCATGGTTTTTATGTATGCAACCAATGCCCGCCTGGAAGGCTGGTGGGATGACGTTACCGTGCTGATCTGGGGGCCCAGCGCCCGCCTGGCAGCACGTGACCCCAAGATCCAGACGCACATGGCTCACATGCAGGATGCCGGCGTTAACCTGATGGCCAGCAAGCGCTGTGCAGACGACTATGGTGTTGCCTCGGCCCTTGAAGAACAAGGGGTGAAGGTCGTTTATTCCGAGGCCTACCTGACCGAAATAATCAAGAGCGGGGAAAAATTGATTACCTTTTGAATCTGTCTTTCAGATTTTTACGGATAGAATGCCGGTAAAAAGCCAACCGGGAAAATACCACTAATGGGGGGGATTCTTATGTCGATAAAATTCTACTGCAACAGTGAAACATGCACACATGCGGATAAGGGACCCTTTGTTATTGAACTGCCGACTGGAGCGGTCATGGATAAAAACAATATGGCAACGGTTTTTTGCCCCCGGTGCGCCAAACCCATGAAGCCGCTGCCGTCGGACACCCAGACAGATGCCATGCATCACCGGTTTTACTGCTTCAACAAATCGTGCAGCCAGGAAGAAAAAGGCCTTTTCTTCATTGATCTGCCCGGCGAAGCGATCATGGATAAAAACAATATTGCCACCATCTTCTGCCCCAAATGCGGCAAAAAAATGAAATCATTTAGTCTGGCATCAACAACGGCGATCAATTTTTAATTGAGGTTTACCCTTTATCACATAAGATGATGAATAATTCCATTTTGATGGATGAGGTGGTGGCCTGCAAATGATGATTGACACACAAGTGAAATATTTGCTCAAACAACCGCCGGAACGCCTTTTCAGGATTGAAATGATTGAGCGGGAATAAGATCTGACGGAAGTACCCTGCGTTTATCTGACCTGCTGTCGGTGCAACGAACAGGTGCTTAGCATCCATGCTTTTGAATACGGGAATCAGGTCTAGTGCTTATCCTGCTTTCAACTGATGAAATCGGGAAATTCGTGTGACCGGTTGCAATGAGAACTTGACATTCCGTATTCGATAAATTAGAAGTAGTGATTAAAAGAAGGTCGAAGCCTTCTTTACTTCCTATGGATCAGCCGATTTTTTCGAAGCCGATAACACGTTTAATGCAAAGGAGAAAATAGGTAATCAATTGAAATAAATTTTTTTTAAAAGGTTGGTAGGGAAAGCAGCTCAATCCCCTGCAAGGTATCCAAGCTGCTTTCCCTGTGAAGCCTCCGGTGGTGGAGTGCGCTTCGTCTTTATCCATACAATAAAGGCATAATCCTGTCAATCGCCTCCTTCTTTGAACCCACCAGGCTAATAATAGTCTAATACGCAATCTTTGATTTTTAAGCGAGTGTCCGAATTTTTAGCACCCGCATGAAAAATTTAGGCATTTCCTTACAGAAAGGAGGGCTTGGCATGGAAAAAAGTATAGAAGGGGGGAACCTTAGAGCCTGTTTGAGAAGTCTGGGTCAAGCCCGATAACAAGGCGGAAAGTGGCTCGATTGCTGCGTATATATGTAATATGTGCGCATTTTGAGACACTTGTAGACGGCGTTAGCGGGCCTTCACGGATTTATCAAACAGGCTCTTAAACCTTATTGCAAAATTGAATGAATTGAGAAGAATGAAATTCACTACAATTATCAGGGAGGAAAAATGCAACTAACTGGATTGAAATATGGAAAGCAATTGATGGACATCGTTGGTTTCCCCGTAGCAGAAACCCTGGAAGAGGATGCTACCAAAGAACAGATTGAAGGATTACTGAAAAAAGGAGGCGGGAAAGTCGTTGTAAAACCGTCTTTTATGGGCAGTGTCGGTAAAAAAGGAAAAGCCGGGCTGGTAAAAATTGTCGACAATTATGCAGACGCTAACCAGGCGAAAAAAGACCTTTGCTTTTGCACCTGCGAACTAGGTAATGCCACACACAATGCATGCGGCGCTACATTTGAAGAGTTTGTTGACTCAGATGCAGAGCTGTATGTAAGTATTACAACCTCTACCATTACCAGAACACCTACAATGATGCTGATAGTTGAAGGTGGTGTTGAAGTTGAAGATCTTCCGGACGACAAAAAAGCGATTATTCCGTTTAATCCCCTTGAAGGTCTTAAAGGGTATCATGTGAATGATGCACTGATCAAACTGGGGTGCCCCAAAGCATATATCAGCCCACTGGTACAGCAACTTCCCAAATTATGGGAGCTTTATAACAACTATGGGCTGACCATGATTGAGCTGAACCCTATTCGAATGAAAAAAAATGGCAAACGTCCACTTCCGGTTGCATGCGATGTTAAAGCCGCTTTTGACCAGGACGATCCGGCACATGAACGCATTACGTTTCCCAAGGAAGTATTCGCTACAGAATTGACGGAATTTGAAACGGAAATCAACCAGCTGAGAACCTATCAAGGTCAAAGTGATGTTGTGGAACTCAATCCCAATGGAACAATTCTGCCGTTTATGTTTGGTGGTGGTGCCAATAGTGCAGCGACTGAAGTTTTGGGTGACAGAGCGATTTTTTCATCAGACTTTGGTGGAAACCCGCCGTATGCAAAGATGAAAGAGATTGCGACCATATGTTATAAGCATTTTCTGAAGAATGCGAACATTGTTCAAATCATTGGTGGTAAAGCAAACAATACCGATATTTTTGTTACCATCAAAGCGATGATGGATGCCCTGAGGGAGAACATCAAGCTGAATCCTGATATAAGCGTTGTAATCGGTCGTGGTGGCCCAAACCTTGTGCAGGGAATGATTTATGCCCGTGACCTTCTGGATAGTCTGAAAATCCCTTACAAAATATTCGGTTTCGACAGTAGTATGATTGGTGTATTGAATTACACCCTGGAATTGGATGCATGGATTGAAGCAAATAAGAAAAAATAGTGCTGATCCAAAATAAGAATAAAATGTAATTTTTTTATTATATTATAAATCGAAGCACTTGATGTTAACCAGAAAATAAATCATTTTTATTGGAGAAGCTATGAGTCAAACGAATCCGTTCCCCTATTACGTGGGAGTAAATAGTCTAGAAGAAATAGCGAATAAAGATTCACGGTGCGTTGTGATGAACATTCTGGGTGGTGAAAGTAAAGGCGTAACCCCCATATCTCACGAATTCAGTGGCGGTAACGTTGTCGCTGGAGTTCAGTACGGACGATCCGGTGAAAAAATGGAAACCAAGATCGGGGATATCCCGGTATTTGGAAGTATCAAAGAGATTGTTGATGATGGTATTGATTTTGATACAGGCGTTATTTATCTACCGCCTGCAGCGGTTGGTGCTGCTGCGGCTGAACTCATTTCGCAGAATCCAAAACTGAAGAAAATTGTTGTTCTGACTGAAAAAGTATCTGTCAAAGATTCTCAGTTTATCCGTGCCATTGCGCAACAGCATAAAATCGATGTATTTGGTGGAAACTGCCTGGGAATTGGAAACTCCTGGGACCAGGTGCGTGTTGGCGGTGCGCTGGGCGGTTCTGCGCCGGGTGAAAGCCTGGTAAAGGGAAGCGTTGCGGTTTTCAGTAACTCAGGTAACTTCAGTACAACCATTCCTGAATATTTAAAAACTGCTGGTTTCGGTACATCAACAGTATTGAGCAGTGGTAAAGACCTTTATATCCATTTTGCATTTGCAGAATTCCTTTATTGTGCTGAAAACGACCCCCGGACCAAAGCGATCTTCTGCTATATCGAACCTGGCGGATATTATGAAAAACAAGCACTGGATTGGATACAGGAAGGAGCCATTAAACTGACCAAGCCAATTGTATGCTGCGTGACCGGACGCTGGAAAGCCAACTTAAGCCGTGCGGTTGGACATGCCGGCGCGATTGCCGGTGGCGGCGATGATGCCCTGGCAAAAGAAAAATGGTTTGATTCATATTTTGGCGTTGAAATGTTTAATCCGGATAGCCCGAAAGTCTCAAAGAAAGGAGTGAGGATTGAATCCATTCAGGATGCGCCGACAGCTATGGCAGCGATCTACAAAGAAATTGGACAGGAGTCCGATTTTGCACCAAAAGGTGACTTGAGTTTGAAACCCTGGTTCGTGAAGGATCAGCGTACCGCTTTCCCGGAAAAACTGCAAATGACAGCAGTAGAAGCGATGGAACCTTACAACGATACCATCAAAAGGCTTGGTAATCAGGTAGGGGCACAGCTGACAAGAGAAAACATGCGCAATAAGTCCGGTGCGAGTATGATGAACCCGGTTACCCAGGTAACTGAAGTACATGGTATTCCCGTTCTCGATCTCGTTGTAAAGCCTTTTGCACTTTCCAACTTCTTTGCCTTAACCAAGGTTATTCCCGATACCAAGGTACTTCCACTAGCCAATGCATTAATGAACTATTTTACAGCCATTGGTACACAGTATATGGATGTCGCTGCCCGCGCTAGAGCTAATGGGACATTGCCCAATGGTTATCTCGGTGCTGCTGTTACCGTATCCGGCAATAAAAAACTGTACACCGACATGAAAGAAATGACCGATAAAATGATCGATCTTTTCTATGTTGATATCCATGCTGATTCATCAGTAAATTACGATCTTATTGAAGAAAAATTATCACAGAAGGGTATTATGCCTGAAGGTGAAACAACCGCTAAGGAAGAAGATATTGCCGATTTTTTCAGCGATTTACTTGCCAGAGAAGGCTTGGAAACCATCTTTACCGAATATGCACAGAGATATGCCAGAGCCAACAGCAATGTAAATAAACTCAACCTGCTCCTGGCTTCCATGGTCCTTAGTGTTTCATGGAAACCGTTGGTCGACAGGCAGATTCCGCGTGAAACGGCTCTGGAAATTGGTACTTACCTGGCATGCAATGGCATTATTGTCGGTTGCTGCGCACCTCAGTATGAAATCAATGACTTCTACAAAGAAATGTCAGAATTGAGCGACTTGTCGATTCTGAATACCGATTTCGCAACAACCGTCTTTACAATGCTGTTTAATCGAGAACCGGCTACAAGGGAACAGTTTGCCATTAACGGATTGCTTAACCTGTTAAATTCCAATGGTCCGGGTACCATTAGTGCAAAAGGCGCCAAGGAATCGGTCAGTGGGGGTAACTTCATCGCCACATGCTACTCCGGCTGGATGAACAACACCGGTCGTGACCATGGTGGAAACGGTTTTGAAGCCATCAAGTTTTTGAAAGATTCCTTTGGTGATTTTGATCCGTACCAAGAAACCGATAGTGCAGCTAAAGATGCGAAACTAAAAGAACTGGCTAAAGCAGCTGCAGAAAAATACCTTGAAACCAAAACAACGGCAAAACGTGAAGGTATCCTGAATTATTTCAAAGTGCCTTGCGTAAACCATCCCGTCTTTAAAGGAAAACCCGTCAACTATGATCCGCGAGAAGTTTTTATGGACAAACTTTTCAAAGAAAGAGATGAAATCAACTTCTTCCAGGAATTCTATCATCACCTGGTTCAGGCGATGTTCGATGTTGGCGCTACCAAAAACGTATTCTGCGTGAATATCGACGGTGTTATCGCAACGATCTCCCTTGATCTTCTCTGGGATGATGTAAACAGTGGAAAAATTGATTCCAAAGCAATGCAGGATATCGCATTTATCATGTTCCTGCTCGGTCGTATGGTTGGTTGCTCTGCTGAAATTGCTGACCATAAGAGCCGTGGTCAAGCGATGGATTGCCGGACTCCTGCAAGCCAGGTTGAATGGGTAGGATAAAATCCCACGTGTTGCAAACCGTTATGAAGAATTGGCCCTGACATTCAGGGCTGTCGTCCTAATAGCAGCTTGCTTGGTCTGGTTAGAGTGTTTTTTTAGAAGCAGCCCCTAATAAACAAAAAATTGAGCAAGTTTGTAGAAATCTTGCTCAGTTTTTTTTAACAAGCTGCGCCGTGCCCTGGCAATTACAGACCCAAGGGACAAAAGGGCTCAATGACGATGGGAATCAAGATGAAAGCGTTAGCCCGGTTCTGAAGCTGTCATAGGAAGCATTGCATTTAATAAAAAAGACAAGGATGAGTCATTATGGGAAAAAATTTAGTACAGAAAATTTTGGAACAGCACATTGTGGAAGGAGAGTACAAGCCGGGTGAGGAAATCGCTGTAAGAATTGATCAGACGCTTACCCAAGACGCGACCGGAACGATGGCTTATCTTCAATTTGAAGCAATGGGAGTTCCAAAAGTCAATACGGAACTTTCGGTCAGTTATGTAGACCACAATACTATCCAAATCGGATTTGAAAATGCTGATGATCACAAATATCTTCAAAGTGTGGCAAAAAAGTATGGGATTTATTATTCAAGAGCAGGTAACGGAATTTGTCATCAGGTGCATCTTGAAAGATTTGGCGCACCCGGAAAAACGCTTTTAGGATCAGATTCACATACACCAACCGGCGGCGGAATTGGAATGATTGCCATTGGAGCAGGCGGTTTGGATGTTGCTGCAGCAATGGCAGGCGAGCCTTTTAGAATGAGAGCGCCAAAAGTGGTGAAAATAAATTTAACGGGCAGGCTCAATCCTTGGGTAAGCGCTAAAGATGTAATTTTGAAAGTTCTTGAAATTTTTTCAACTCACGGAAATGTCGGGGTTGTTTTTGAATACGGCGGGGAGGGAATCAAAACCTTAACCGTACCTGAAAGAGCAACCATAACGAATATGGGCGCAGAGTGCGGTGTTACGACTTCTGTTTTTCCGAGCGATGAAGAAACAAAAAAATTCCTTGAAGCTCAGGAAAGAGGCGATGTTTGGCAGGAATTAAAACCTGATGATGATGCGGAATATGAAAAGGTTGTTGATTTAGATCTAAGTGAAATTGAACCGCTTGCGGCAACGCCTCACAGTCCTGGAAATATATCAAAAGTTCAGGATCTGGGCGAGATTGAAGTTAATCAGGTTTGTATGGGAAGCTGCACCAACTCTTCTTTTAGGGATATGATGATTTTTGCAGAAATCCTTAAAGGACATCCTGTCCACCCCAATGTGAGCGTGGTTGTCGGACCTGGTTCAAAGCAGGTGCTTGAAATGTTGGCAGAAAATGGATTGCTCAAAGAACTTATTAAATCCGGTGTGCGGCTTGCAGAAAATGCCTGCGGTTTTTGTATCGGAAACAGTCAATCACCTCAGACAGAGGCTGTATCTCTTAGAACAAGCAACAGAAACTTTTTAGGGCGTTCGGGAACAAAAAGTGCGAATGCTTATCTGGTCAGCCCTGAAACGGCAGCAGCCGCGGCTGTAACGGGAAAATTCATTGACCCAAGAAAATTGGAAGAACTTGATATAAAATATCCTGAAATTAACATGCCTGAAAAATTCATTATTAACGATGATATGATAATCCCGGCAGATGCTGATTTAGACACTCAAATCTTGAGGGGACCCAATATTGGTGAACCGCCTTCAAATTCTCCTCTCCCAGACGATATTAAAGGGCTTGTTTCAATTAAAGTAGGAGACCAAATTACTACCGACCACATTATTCCTGCGGGCAGTAAAATGAAATACCGCTCCAATGTTAAAAAATATTCTGAATTCTTGTTTGAAGTTGTAGATGATACCTTCCACGATAGAACAAAGAAAAATCAAGATGCAGGCCAATTCAGTATAATTGTAGGCGGTATCAGTTATGGACAGGGTTCATCAAGAGAACACGCTGCTTTATGCCCTATGTCTTTAGGCGTTAAAGCCGTTATAACAAAAAGTATGGAAAGAATTCACAAAGCAAACCTGATTAACTTTGGAATTATCCCTTTAAATTTTGTTAATGAGGGCGACTATGACAAAATAGAGCAGGATGATGAGCTTGAAATGGCAGGCATTAAAGATGTTATTGCAGGCGGACAAGACACATTTAAAATTAAAAATAAGTCAAAGGGTTTTGAATTTGATGTTATTCTTGAACTGTCAAAACAAGACAGAGAAAAGATTCTTGAAGGCGGAACCTTAAATGTTATTGGAATAAGAATGAGTAATTAAACAGCGCAAAAAGATGCTTGGGAATGCATAATAAAAGTAGAAAGGAAAAATATATGTCTAAAATTCAGATGAAAACACCGCTTGTTGAGATAGACGGCGATGAAATGACAAGAGTTTTATGGCCCATCATTAAAGAAAAATTATTAGCGCCTTTTGTTGATTTAAACACAGAATATTACGATTTGGGGCTTAAAAAGCGTGATGACAGCGATGACCAAATTACCATTGATGCTGCCAACGCCATCAAAAAATATGGTGTAGGCGTTAAAAACGCGACTATTACTCCAAATGCTAAAAGGCTAGAAGAGTACGGTTTGAAAAAACAATGGAAAAGCCCAAACGGCACTATCCGGGCAATGCTTGACGGCACGGTTTTCAGAAAACCAATTATGGTCAACAACATCAAACCTGCTGTTAGAAGCTGGGAAAAGCCAATCACTGTTGGCAGGCACGCTTACGGCGATGTCTACAGAAATGCAGAATTCAAAGCGCCAAAAGGCGGTAAAGCTGAAGTCATCTGCACAGCAGAAGACGGAAAAATAGTATGCTGCGAAACAATTATGGATTTTGAAGGCGAAGGCATTGTTCAAGGCATTCACAACACAAAAGAATCCATCTCAAGTTTTGCAAAAGCTTGCTTTGAGTATGCCCTTGATCAAAAAGTGGATTGCTGGTTTGCAACAAAGGATACCATTTCCAAGACATACGATGCAATGTTTATGGAAACTTTTCAGGAAGTTTTCGACAGTGAATACAAAGAAAAGTTTGAAAAAGCAGGTATTATTTATTTTTACACGCTAATCGACGATGTGATTGCCAGAATGATGAAAAGCAAAGGTGGAATGCTTTGGGCATGCAAAAATTATGATGGCGATGTGATGAGCGATATGGTTGCATCTGCTTTCGGCTCTCTTGCAATGATGTCTTCCGTCCTTGTTTCTCCTCACGGCTATTTCGAATACGAAGCCGCTCACGGCACAGTCCAAAAGCACTACTACAAGCACCAAAACGGCGAACCGACCTCCACAAACGCCGTTGCCTTAATTTTTGCGTGGACAGGCGCATTAAGAAAACGAGGTGAGCTTGACGGCATTCAAGAACTTTCCGATTTCGCCGGCAAACTCGAAAACACCGTCCTTTCCACAATCGAAGACGGACTGATGACAGGCGATCTCGCTGCAATCTGCGATCCAGCCGCAAAAAAAGTCCTCAACTCAATTGAATTTCTCGATGAGATTGCATCAAGGATGAATTAAAAAAAATTGACCCAATGAGATATAATAGTAGCAAAAAATTTGAATCGCATTGGGTCAATTTAATGAGGATATTATGGGAAAAGGCAAATCCGTTAAACACATTATCGACAAAGAATGGTGTAAGGAATGCGGCATCTGCGTCCATTTCTGCCCCAAAAAAGTCCTGGAACCGGACAAACTGGGGAAAGTGGAAGCGGTTCGACCTGAAGACTGTATCGCATGCATGCTCTGCGAACTTCGGTGCCCTGATCTGGCAATCCAAATCCAAACCATTGGGGAAGGGGAATAATGCCGAACACGAACAATATCAGGTTTATTCAGGGGAATGAAGCCTGCGTGGAAGGTGCCTTGTATGCGGGTGTCAACTTTTTCGCCGGTTACCCCATCACGCCGTCCACGGAAATCGCCGAACTTTTGGCCGAACGTTTGCCGGCCCGGGGTGGGAAATTCATTCAGATGGAGGATGAAATCGCCTCTATGGGCGTCATCATCGGTGCCTCTCTCACCGGCAACAAAGCCATGACCGCCACCTCGGGCCCAGGCTTTTCCCTCAAGCAGGAAGCCATCGGGTACGCCTGCATGGCGGAAATACCCTGCGTCATCGTTAATGTTCAGCGGGGAGGCCCTTCCACCGGAAACCCCACCCATGTCAGCCAGGGAGATATCAACCAGGCGCGCTGGGGTAGCCACGGCGACCATGCCATTATTGCCCTGACCGCCTCCAACCACCAGGATGTGTTCAAGGTCACGGTGGATGCGTTTAACCTGGCCGAGACCTACAGAACCCCGGTCATCCTGCTTTTTGACGAGGTCATTGGCCACATGAGGGAGCGACTGACCCTCCCTGAAGAAGATGAAATGCCTGTGGTAGGCCGCTTGAGAACCTCGGTTCCCAAAGGGGTCGACTACCACCCCTACCTGCCCCGGGAGGACGGGCGTCTGCCCATGTCCGATTTCGGCAGCGAGCACCGGTACAATGTGACAGGGCTCTACCATGACATGTGGGGCTTTCCCTCCAATGACCCCGGGGTGGTCAGTGAACTTTTACACCATCTGGTGGACAAAATTGAAAACAACTGGGAAAGTATCTGCTTGTACAAGGAGCACATGCTTGACGATGCTGAGTACATACTGATCTCCTACGGCTCTTCCGCCCGGTCAGCCCTGCACCTTGCCAGGAACCGGAGGGAAAGAGGTCTGAAAATCGGCGTACTGGAACTTCTAACCCTCTGGCCATTCCCTTCCGAGGTGGTCAGGGAAAAATGCGCCAATGCCAAAGCCGTGCTGGTGGTTGAAATGAACATGGGCCAGGTGATCGCCCATGTCAAAAATTCGGTAACCAATCCGAGCAACGTCTTTTTGGCCAACCGTGTCGACAACCAACTCATTTCGCCCGCCGATATCAAGGCCGTACTGAGAATGATCATGGGAAGGGGGATCTAACATGTATGATGATAGCAGCGCATTTGATGTTAAAGATTACGTCAGTGACGATACCCGACCATTTGATTTTAAAGATTACGTCCGGGGTAGATACTTTCCACATATGTGGTGCCCGGGCTGTGGCCACGGCATCGTGCTCAACTGCCTTTTGCGGGCCATCCACGAACTGGGACTGGATAAAAGTGAGATCGTCATGACCTCCGGGATCGGCTGTTCCTCACGGATTTCCGGCTACGTGGACTTTCACTCCCTGCACAGCATCCACGGCCGGGCTTTGGCCTTTGCCACGGGCGTCAAGCTCTCAAAGCCCAGCCTGACGGCCATTGTGCCCATGGGAGACGGCGATGCCCTTGCCATCGGCGGAAACCATTTCATCCATGCGGCCCGCCGGAATATCGACATCACGGCCATTGTCATGAACAACCGGATCTACGGCATGACCGGCGGTCAGTTCTCACCGCTCTCCGGCCTGGGCAAAAAGGCCACTACAGCACCCTATACCACCATTGACAACGAATTTAACGTGGTGGAACTGGCCAAGGCGGCCGGTGCGAGCTTTGTGGCTCGGTCCACGACATTCCATGCCAGGGAGGCCAAAGACTATCTGAAAAAGGCCATCATGCACAAAGGCTTTTCCGTTGTGGAAATTCTCTCCCAGTGCCCCACCTACTTCGGCAGGAAAAACAAAGAGGGAGACGCCCCCCAGATGATGGAACTTTACAAAGCCAATACGGTGCCCATTGGCTCCAAAAAGCTGGAGGAAAACCCGAACCTCATCCAGCGGGGGATCTTTGTGGAAGATAAGGACCGGGCCGAATACTGCGAAGCCTATGACAAGATCATCGAGACCGCAATGAAAGGAAACGCATAATGGAAACTAGGCGGACAAGACTGGTTTTTTCAGGCTCAGGCGGCCAGGGCGTTATTACCGCCGCCATTATCCTTGCCAAGGCCGCTGTCATCTATGAAGGTAAAAACGCCACCCAGGCCCAGAGTTACGGCGCTGCGGCCCGGGGCGGAGCAACCAGGAGCGATGTGCTGATCTCGGACTTAGATATCCTGTATCCCAAGGTCATGCAGCCCAATATCCTCATCAGCCTCACCCAGGAAAGCTACAACAAGTTCGCGCCGATACTGAGGCCCGGGGGGCTGCTGCTCATGGATTCCCGGTTTGTGACCATGGAAAAAAAGGTGGAGGCCCGGCACGTGGACCTGCCCATGTTTGACACTGTCATGAAAGCGATCGGCAAGCCAATTGTCTTTAATATCTGCATGCTCGGAACCCTCATCGGCCTATCCGGCCTGATCAAACCCGAGTCCATTCTCAACGTCCTTGAAACCACCATTCCCAAAGATTTTATGGATATGAACAAAAAGGCACTGGAATTAGGGATGCAGATGGGAGAATCTGCCGGATAATCGGCTTTGCCCGATTCTACTGAAGGCGACAAGACCTGGCCGGGTTCATCCGGCCAGGCCTTTTTACATAAACCTGCGCCGGGCTCAAGACTATAGTCGATAAACCTGTTACGAATTCATCAGCTTATTGTTTAACAATATACATTCATAGGAGGCAGAGAAAATGAACAGATTACGGCCCAATATCCGCCCGAACCTGGCCGGTGATTTCCCAGAAATACATCCCTCTGCATTAATCGATCCTTCCGCTCAGATTATTGGCAAGGTAATAATTAACAAGAATGTATTTGTCGGACCATTAAGCGTGATAAGAGCAGATGAACGGGGTGCAGAAGGATTCGTGGCACCGATTATCCTGGATGAAGAAGTAAATGTCCAGGATGGGGTAATCATCCACAGCCAGAGTGGAGAAATTGTAGAAATAGGGGCTAAGACCTCCGTGGCTCATGGTGCCACCATTCATGGCCCCTGTAAAATTGGAATTGGCTGTTTTTTAGCCATGCGATGCGTTCTGTATAGCGCTGATCTGGAAAATCATGTCTGGGTTGGAATGGGCGCAAAGGTGATGAAAACCGCACTGGCTTCACATACATACGTACCCGCAGGCAGTGTTATCAAATCCATTCCAGATACATGGAATCTGCGAGTGGTATCAACCAAGGAGAAAGCATATATCGATGATGTTCTCGCCAGATCCGCAAGTCTCAGAGAAGATTATCGTAAACTGGCTGGAATTGAAGCTCCTTGATTATAGTTAAATAGGTGAATCATGTACACGCAACACAATACAACCCTTGAAACCCTGAAAAGTCTTCGCGGTGAGTCCTTGCAGGCTGGCGGCCAATCGAAGATCGATGCGCAGCACAAAAGGGGAAAGCTGACTGCAAGGGAACGAATCGATTTGCTGCTTGATGAGGGTTCTTTTGAAGAATTCGATATGTTTAAGGTCGGCAGGGGCGGCAGTTTGAGCAATTCTGCAGCGTTTTTGGGAGACGGCGTAATTACGGGCCACGGCACCATCGATGGACGGGAAATTTTTGTCTTCAGTCAGGATTTTACCGTGATCGGTGGGTCCCTGGGGGAGGCGCATGCACAAAAAATTTGCAAGGTGATGGATCTAGCCGTCAACGTCGGGGCTCCAATTATCGGGCTAAATGATTCAGGCGGCGCCCGTATTCAGGAAGGCGTGGACTCCCTGGCCGCCTATGGAGAGATATTCCTCAGAAATGTGCGGGCCAGTGGCGTGGTTCCGCAAATTTCCGCTATACTTGGGCCTTGTGCAGGAGGAGCGGTATACAGCCCATCGATCACTGATTTTGTTTTCATGGCGGAAATGTCGTCATATATGTTTGTTACCGGACCCAACGTGGTTAAAACCGTCACCCACCAGGACATTACCGCCGAAGCGCTTGGCGGTGCTGATATTCATGCAAAAAAAAGCGGCGTTGCTCATTTTACGGCAGCCAACGAATTGCTATGCATCAGGGAAATACGCCATTTAATAAGCTATCTGCCCTCCAATAACAAAAAGAAAGCGCCGTTTTTGGATCTGCTTGACCCGCCTGACAGAACCGATCCCGCATTAGACTATCTGGTTCCGGAAGATACCAACAAAACCTATGATATGTATGTTTTGATATACAGCGTTCTAGATGGTGCGGAATTCATGGAAGTTCAGCCAAAATTCGCCGGAAATATAATTTGTGGTTTCGGCAGGCTGGGCGGGCAGACCATTGGATTGGTTGCCAATCAACCGGCTGTTTTGGCGGGGGTTCTCGACAGGGACGCATCTTATAAAGCTGCAAGGTTCGTTAGATTTTGTGACTCATTTAACATACCGCTTATTTCTCTTGTGGATGTGCCGGGATTCATGCCGGGACCGAATGAGGAGCATGGAGGAATTATAAGGCACGGCGCCAAACTTTTGTATGCGTTCACCGAAGCCACGGTGCCGCGCATTTCCGTCATTGTCAGAAAGGCCTATGGTGGGGCATATCTGGTCATGAATTCGAAACATATCCACTGTGACGTCAACTATGCGTGGCCAACCGCCGAAATTGCCGTGATGGGACCCAAAGGCGCGGCTGAAGTCATTTATCGAAAAGAGATACAGGCTTCAGCAGATAAAAACGCCTTTTTAAAGCAAAAGATGGAGCAGTACAGAGAAGCCTTTGCCAACCCCTTTCTCGCGGCAAAACGCGGTTATATAGATGAAGTAATCTTTCCCCATGCAACCCGCCATCGACTAATTCGAGCCCTGCAATTTCTCGACGGCAAAGCAGTCAACGGTCCTGATCGTAAACATGGAAACATCCCTTTGTGAGGTCCTATGTTTGACAAAATACTAATTGCAAATCGAGGAGAAATTGCTGTTCGCGTGATTCGTACCTGCAAAAGCCTCGGAATTGAAACCGTGGCGGTTTTTTCAGACGCTGACCGCCGAAATTTGCATGTTCAACTGGCGGACGAGGCGGTATGGATTGGCGGCGCACATGCTCAGGATTCCTATTTGTATATCAGAAAAGTTATTGATGCAGCGCTTTCGAGCGACTGCCAGGCCATTCATCCAGGATACGGTTTTTTATCGGAAAACCATGAATTTGCCAAAGCTGTTGAATTAGCAGACTTGACCTTTATCGGCCCTTCAGCAGAGACAATTTCCATAATGGGAGATAAAATCACTTCCAAGAACATGGCCATCAAAGCCGGTGTACCCGTCATTTCCGGGCACACCAACAATCTTGTTGATGCAGCGGAAGCGATAAATATTGCTGCAACCATTGGTTATCCCGTACTTCTTAAGCCTGCGGCTGGCGGTGGGGGAAAAGGTATGCGCATTGTTCACAAGCCGGAGGAAATGGACGATGCGCTGGCATCATGTCGGCAAGAGACGAAAAAGGCGTTTGGTGATGATCGCATTTTTTTGGAGCGCTATATCCCCTCACCTCGCCATGTGGAGATCCAGATTATTGCGGATAATCATGGCCATGTTGTTCATTTGGGCGAAAGGGAGTGTTCCATACAAAGGCGCTACCAAAAAATTATCGAAGAGTCTCCTTCCCTTGGCGTAGGCGACGAATTGAGGGCGCAAATGGGAACGGCAGCCTGTGAACTGGCTCGGCGCGTGGGGTACACGAACGCAGGCACCATTGAATATGTAATGGATGCTGATGGCAGGTTTTATTTTCTTGAGATGAACACCCGCCTTCAGGTGGAGCATCCGGTAACGGAAATGGTTACCGGACTGGATTTGGTAGAACTACAGCTACGGGTTGCTGCGGGAGAACCGCTGCCGATCACCCAGGATGATGTGAGCATTAAAGGATGGTCCATTGAAGCGCGTATTTGCGCCGAAGATCCTGAAAAGGGATTCATACCGGCAACGGGCATGGTTACCCGATACGCCGAACCAAAAGGCAAACAGGTTCGGGTTGACAGTGGCGTACATACCGGCAGTAAAGTCGATGTTTATTATGATTCGCTTCTGGCCAAGGTCATCTGTTTCGGCAAGGACCGGGAGGAAGCCAGGCTAATGCTGGTTGATGCGCTGAACGGCTATCATATTGAAGGGATGCGCACCAATTTGGATTTTGTTAACGCGATTTTAACCCATCAAGCATTTATAGAAGGGAAATTGTCCACCGGTTTTATCGATGCGTATTTTGAAGGTAGTCTACCGATAACCGGAACAGCGCCTGAATCACTAATTCCTTCAGCCCTGGCAGCGGCGCTTATATACCATATTCGGACGGTGGCCGTACGGGAATCGCTTCGCCCGATGGTATCTCAGATCGGAGGTAAAGGAACTTCTAATAAACTGCACAATTATATGGTTCGCTCTGAAAAGGAGGTGTTCGACATTAACCTTGAAGGTAGTCAATCCGGCAGATATTGGAAAATTAAGGTTAATGGAAAACCCCACACCGTTGAAACGCCCAAGTTTGAATTTTACAGGCGAAGGCTTAAGCTTAATATCAATGGAGATTTCCAACGGTTTAGAACCCGTATTAACCGTCGCTTTATTTATATGGCGCATTGTGGCGTTTGCCTGACCTTTGAAATTTATACGCCTAAAGAATGGGCAGTTTTAAAGTATATGCCGGTCAACGTTGATAAGGAACCGGAAAACGTTTTATTTTGCCCCATGCCCGGTCTTGTGGTAAATGTGCTGGCAAAAAAAGGGGATCGCGTCTTTCGCGGACAAAGTTTGGCTATTATCGAATCCATGAAGATGGAAAGCGGCGTTGCTTCACCGTGCGACGGAGTGGTTTCACAGGCAGTAGTGAAACCAGGACAAGCAGTGGAAGCAGGGGATGTGCTTATTCGATTTGAGTGACCCCGGTATTTTCTGATTATAGATAGTATGGACGCTTTCAGATTATATGCCGTTAATAATATCCATGGCTTGTTTTAGATTCTTTTTTATTTCATCCATATCACCCTCATTCAACGAAAGACAGTTATTGATTGCTTTCATCAAATCTTCAATCTTTTCAAGAGATATAACCAAAAAGCACCCTTGTGATTGAAAAAGAGATTTTACTCCCTCATCACTTTCCCATCCTATATTCTTTTTCTTCGCTAATTTGTTAATATAGGCATTCACCTCTTTTTCCAACTCTGCTGGAAGATGTACGAAAGCTGAATTATTTTTCACCGGATTGGTTTGAGTCATTATTCCTCCTGAAGTTTCTTTAACGGCCACATAACAACTTTATTTTCCTGTGGCAGCAGGTAAATAAATTCATTGTCATGGAGTTTAACCCCTCTGTCAATAGAATTGTAATGCGCTAACAAACGAAGCTGGTTGGATAGATTTAACGTTTTTATCTCGGACACGATCTGGTTCATCAATAAACCAAAGAAGGTTTACGTAGACGTAATTTTGGGATTAACAACTATGACGCTTATGAATAGTTGGTTGTCGATTTTTCGTACTATCTATCTATTTTTTAATGATGCTGTCCGCTTTGAGCAAAAACGCGAATGGCCGCCTGAATAATGTCCCGCTTGCGGTTGGGATCGGCTTTGCGTGGCATAGTTGGCCCCTGTTCATGCAAGTGTTTTGATTAATACCGACCAGTCGGTCATTAATATGCGCTATTTTTAGTTGAAGTCAACCCTTTTTTTCAATTTTAGGGTTTATATAATGCGGACGCTGAGCGGGGGGGACGCCGGGCTGTCCCAACCCAAAACAGCGAATATCGCTTGGTTCACAATAACAAACTGAAATTTATATTATATCGTAGCTCCCTGAGAAGATATGGACGTCGATTTATAGAGTGAGACAAAACTTGACAATCCCAATTGTGGTTGATAACTCAGGCCTTTTGTTTATAACTGCTATAGGTTTGAAATCCCCCGCAACCAATGCGAACCAATAGCACCAGAAGGACTTGATTTTTATAGCCCCTTACCCTGTGCCTCTCCCCTGGCGAGAGGGTACGCAAGGATGTGAGAGTTGAGTGTTTTGAAATTAAGGTGTTGTCCTGGTGGGGGTGAATAAGGATAAAAAGATCTGCAGTGCAACCCTCCAACGCCGATAGCCGCCGGCCGGTCCTCCCTCGCCCCCTCAGGGGGAGAGGAAAAATAAGATGCGCCAATCAGATGTTAACAATTATTTCTAACCTAACTCGTCAATCGAAATTTTTTTCGACAACTATCGTGACATCGTGACAAAAAATTGAGAGAAAAGTGAGGGAGTAAAGATGATGAGGCTTTCAGGGCTTTTTCTATTTATCGCTTTTGTTTTATCTGTATTACTTTCTTTTTCATCTTTTTCCTTTTCACAGGAGGCCCGGGTCTGGACGGACCTTGGACTCTATGGGGGTCAGGCCGTGGAAATCGCCATTGATCCTGTCAATCCGGACAAGCTGTTTGCCGCAACTTATATGGGGGATGGACTCTTTGTAACTGAAGATGGCGGCAATACCTGGCAGGCGGTGGGAACGGAAAATGATTCCGAATCAGAAAGCATATTTAAGAATCATTCTGTTATCGCGGTAAAGATCGCACCCAGCGATAATACTGTGATCTGGGCGGCATACAACCGCTATGTCGCAAAGAGCATGGATGGGGGCTGGACTTGGACCCTCATCGAAGTGCCTGACATTTATGTGAATGATCGGTTTTGCCATTCGCTTGCGGTTGACCCTTCTGATTCTCAGACGGTTTATGTGGGCACATCCGGACCCGTTGACGATGGTGACAATGGCGCGATCTACAAAACCGATGATGGTGGAGAAACCTGGACAAAAATGAATCAATTTGCCGACTTTGACTTTACGGTTATAGATATCGCTGTTGACCCGCAGAACAGTCAGATAATCTGGTCCGTTACAAATTCCGAGGGAACCGGCGGCGTATTTGGTGGGACCCTTTATCGAAGCGGCGATGGCGGTGAGAACTGGGACGCGATCTTTTCATTGACACCTCTTGGGGGTACTTTCTTCGCGGTCGCCGTAAAACCGGATGATTCAAATACTGTCTTTACCGCATCGGAGGGAGAATCAGGAAGTGATTATAGCTTGGGACTAATCAGACATTTCTTTGACGGTAACAACTGGAATCAAGAACAACCGTATGACAGTGACTGTGTCCTGGACTTAACGTTTGACCCGCAAGATTCAGATACGTTGTATGCATCTGAGATTGATCGTATCAGGAAAAGTGATGACGGAGGAGAAACTTGGCAGACGTATGATAATGACACCAGTTTTTGGTCCATCGCCGTTCATCCCACAGATTTTGATGTGATTTTTGGCGGTGAAAATAACCGAGGTGTCTATAAAGGTGTGTATGACGGGCAGGCGGACAATTACACCTGGACGCCCATGAACGATGGCCTCAATGCCGTTTTGGTTCAAGATATAGCCCTTGATCCCAACGACACAACCCATATCCTTGCCGGTACCATTTCAGGTCTTTATGAGAAAAAGACGGGCGCATCCTGGTCGCGTATCCTGGAAAGTAACACCCATTCAGTCCTGTTTCATCCGACCGACAGCGGCATATTCTATGCCGGCTTGCAGTATCGCTTGGCAAAAACAGTCGATGGCGGCACAACTTGGTCTTACTGGTCTCATGAAGACCATTTCAACTCCGTCGAAGATATCACCATTGACCCCACCAATACCGATACGTTGTTCATCGCTGTTGCCGGCTATGGAGGTCCCTACGGAGAGATTCACAAGAGTACGGATGGAGGAGAAACCTTTAACAAGGTATTGGATGGCATAAACCGGTACGGCGAGGAATATTTTTTCAACGTTGTCGCTATCGACCCTTCTGACACCAATCACATATTTGCAGGGGGCGGGAACTATTTTGCACCTACGGTTCTGGGAGATCTTTGGGAAAGTACCAATGGGGGGACCGACTGGAATCGAACCGGTCTCCAGTTTGAATGTGTGAATGACCTGCTGATTGATCCCCGCGATTCGAATGTCATGTACGCCGGCTGCGGTGATAGCGGCGGGACAAACGTCCCGGTGTATAAAAGCGTTGACGGTGGCGATACCTGGGTTCCATCGTATCAGGGTATCCCTGGTTCCGGTTCCGGGCTGGCAGGTCTCGGGGGGGCTTTGGGGGCTGATGTCTTTTGCGTGGGATATGACGGCAATATTTTTCATTACGATGGCGCTGCCTGGACCCCCATGCTTAGCACCGTAGAAGAAGATCTCAAGGACGTCTGGGCATCTTCCGGCGTGGATGTCTTTGCTGTCGGGACCAACAATACGATCCTTTACTACGATGGCAATAGCTGGTCGGCAATGGCAAATCCTGGAATACCTCACGGGCTGATAGGCGGGTTTCGAGGGGTATGGGGAAGTGCATCCGTAGATTCAGGCACCGGGTTGGCAAACGATGTCTTTGCCGCAGGAGATTATAACACGATCCTCCACTTTAACGGCAGCACCTGGGAGGAATCAATGGGAACCTTGGCGGCGGGAATTCTCCTTGATATATGGGGAAGCGTATCTGTCGCCCCGGACAGCGGGCTGGCAAACGATGTCTATGTTGTGGGTGTTGCGGGTAACATCTTCCATTATAACGGCAGTACATGGGATGCAATGCAAAGTCCGACGACAGAAATTTTATATGATATATGGGGGAGCGCATCTGTTGCCCCGGGCAGCGGGCTGGCAAACGACGTCTATATTGTGGGTACTACGGGCACCATCCTTCATTATAACGGCAGTAGCTGGGAATCAATGCAAAGCCCCACAACAGAACATCTTTTGGGTGTATGGGGAAGCGCATCCCAGGACGCTGGCAGCGGGCTGGCAAACGATGTCTTTGCCGTTGGTAATACAGGCACCATTTTGCACTATAACGGCAGCTCCTGGATTGAAATGATCAGTCCCACAAAAGAAGATCTCCAAAATGTGTGGGGGACTTCAGGTGCTGATCTTTTTACCGTAAGTGGCTGTGGCACCATCTTCCATTATGACGGCACACGTTGGACGGTCATGAGGCCTGCTGGAGCGTCAAATAATTCAGTCACAGACCTTGATTTTCACCGTCAAAACCAGGATGTCCTTTATGCCGGCACTGACCTGCAAGGGGTGTATGTCACCCCCAACCAGGCCGGCGCGTGGCTGAACATGGGCACACCCGCATATAATCTTTATGCTATCTCAACCGGATCACTGTATGCCGCGACACAGGGCGGGTTATTGCAATGCACCGGAACCGGTCTGATTGCCGGCCGTATTACAGATGCGCTTACCGGGAAAGCCATTGATAACGCCACTGTTTATACCGACCTGGGCGTCCAGTGCATCAGTATTGCCGGAGAATATATGATGGTCAATCCATCAGGAAACTTTTCGGTTACCGCCATTGCCGATAATTATAAGAATAATAGTGAAGAGAGTGTGACCGTATTGGGGGGGAATGTCGCTTGGAGAGATTTTAGTATGGAAAGTGGCTATCCTGATCCTGCTACACTTGGGTCCAGCGATACATCTTCCTCTGGAAACTATTGTTTTATCGCCACTGCTACCGGTGATTCACCTCTGGCGAAAATAGTTATAAGTCGTGCAACAATCAAAGGCTTTTTCTGCCTGTGCATTTTAATCTGCGGTCTTTTTGTTATCAGACGGCTTGATGCAAAGAGAACAGTCCTAACGCCCTTACCATCGAAATATGTGCTTACTATCACCCTGATTCCCATTTTTACGATTCTGATTTTTACAGGCAGCAGCTCGAATGCCGCAACGCTTTTCCAAAACATGGGAATTGCTTCTTCACCCAACCCGGTGGGGTCCGGGGCAAGAGCCATGGGCATGGGAGGGGCTTTTATTGGTGTGGCGGACGATGCCACCGCCGCTTCCTGGAATCCAGGCGGGATTATTCAATTAGAGAAGCCCGAGCTATCAATTGTTGCAGACTTCAATACCAGGAAGGAGGAATTCTCTTCCGGCAGTCAACCCCGCATTAATAATACAGGTGAGGTGGACGACCTTGAGCTGAATTATTTCAGTGTCACCTATCCCTTCCATTTCCATCGAAACATGGTGGTTTCGGTAAACTACCAAAGACTTTATGACTTCAAACGCAATTTTAGCCATCTCTATGACTATTCCTCGGCCGGCTTGGACCTCGAACAAAATAAACATTTTAGCCAGGATGGTACATTAGGCGCTTTGGGCTTGGCCGGCGCCGTTCAGATTACACCAAAAATTTCTCTGGGGGCAACCTTTAACATTTGGACGGACGAGTTGGGGTGGGAAAATGGATGGGGCGAAAACTATAGCGAGCATGGTGTCGGTACTCAGGGCGGCGTTCCGGTAACAATTGACACTCGGATCGAAGACCAATACTCAAATTTTAGGGGGATAAACGCGAATTTTGGCCTGCTTTGGTATGTTAACGCATATCTAACTATCGGCGCAGTAGTCAAGACACCTTTTACGGCTGAAATTAAACACGAGTTCAGCTATGAGCAGACACAGACCTACGGTGCACCTGTTGACGACACCTCGACCACCCATCAGCAGTTTAAAGAGGATGTGGAGCTTGACATGCCGTTGTCATACGGTATTGGCTTGGCATGGCGGTTCTCTGATGCATTTTCCATGGATCTGGACGTGTATAGAACCAATTGGAGTGAATACACGTTAACCGACGATCAGGGGAACGAATTCAGTCCCATCGATGGGCGCTCCAAAAGCCAGTCCAACGTTGAAGATACCACCCAACTTCGGATCGGTGCGGAATATCTTTACATCATGCAAGACAAGAATATGGTTATTCCGGTAAGAGCAGGTCTTTTTTACGATCCAGAGCCATCGGAAGGGGCTCCGGAAGATTTTTACGGTTTTAGTGTCGGATCAGGAATTGTATATAACCGGTTTGTCTTTGACCTAGTCTATCAATTAAGATGGGGAGAGGATATAGATACGGGTAATTTGATTGACGGCTCAAAGGCTGATATTACCCAGCATACTGTGCTCTCCTCGCTGATTGTGCATTTTTGAAAATTACTACTCGGATTCAAATAAAGAACGCCGGCTAAAAATATTGAGGGGCAATGAAAAAATGCCAATTCTTCAGGGCATAAGAAAAATGAGAACAGGCTCTGCTGGCCGAGTCGCACAACGAATTCTTGGCAGCGATTCAGTTGCTGCATGCTTGGTTTTTCTGACTATCACACTGGGTTTGACAGGATGTCAAACAATCCCTGAAAAGGCGCCCATAGAAAAAGACGGCAACGTTTACGGCACCACCAAAGGCCTTTTCCGGCATCGCTGGTGGAATTATTACGAGCGGGCGTTATCTTTTGCTGACGGTGGCTTCTGGGATGATGCCAGTTCGGACCTTCTGCAGGCCATCAGCCAGAGAACGGCCGATCAGAGACGAGCGCGAACTTATGGGATGCATTTTGTTGATTATTTTCCGCATCGTGAACTCGGGATTGTATTTTATAACAAGGGGCATTTGAATAAGGCGCTCAGTGAGCTTACGGCGTCCTTGGCATCGGTAAAGTCGGCAAAGGCAGAGCTTTATCTGGATAGAGTGCGCAAGGCGTTGATTGAAAGAGATAATCTTGACAGGCGTCCTCCTGAGGTGAATATCGATTCTCCCAAGCTACCATTTTTTACGAATGCCTCTTCCATTTTAGTTCAAGGTGTCGCCCATGACGATACTTTCGTCAGAGACATAAAAATCGGATCGGATGAGGTTCGCATCGACGTTTCAAACAAAAAAATACCTTTCAAAGTAAAAGTCCCTCTGGTTCCAGGGCTGAACAATATTCCGGTTGTGATTACCGACCTGGCCGGCAAAAAGAGCAAAACTTTATTGAAAATAGCAGTAGACCGGTCGGGACCGATAATAAGGATTGATGAAACAGCTGGTAGGGATACGTACCTCAAAACCGATTTTTCACTAAAAGGGCAGGTATTCGATGATCAGGGATTGGCCGAATTGGTTGTAAACGGACGCACATCTTCTTGCAGAGGCAAGCCAAGCCTTAAAATCGACCAATCCCTGTCTCTTGCGCCCGGGGAGCAAAAATTTTTAGTTGAAGTGCGCGACTTGGCCGGAAACACTACCACCGCGACTTTGGATGTCAAGCAAGATACAAAAAGGAAAGGCCAAAAAAATGCAACTAATAGAGAAAGGGACCACACGCCCCCCCTCATTTCGATAAGAGGAATAACGGAAAAAGAGACAACCTTTCTTGATCAGGCCTTTATCGAGGGAAATGTGCGGGACAACGACGTCGTCACTCAAATTGCTATAAACGGCGTTGATATTTTGGATAAACCGGGTCGTAACTTGTATTTCAGCAGGTTGGTCAAACTCAAGGCAGGTGTTAATGTTTTAAACTTTCGCGTTATGGATGGTTCCGGTAACGTCAATACCAAACAAATAAATATAGAGCGCGTCCCTTTGAAAATCCGCCAAGTCGGATCGCGTTTGCGGGTTGCCGTAAATGCTTTTAAAAGAGCGAGTATTGGAACTGATCAGCAAAAAAGCTACGGATTTGAAGATTTACTTACCGCGTCCATGATTAATCGGAAACGTTTTTCGGCCGTAGAAAGACAGATGTTGAGCTCACTACTTGAGGAACTTAAACTCAGCCAAACGAATATCGTGGATGAAAGTACGGCTTTGAAACTCGGCAGAATACTTGCAGCAGATTGTATGCTGCTTGGCTCTATCTTGGAAAGAAAGGAATCCGTTGAAGTTTATGCTCGTTTGGTAGACACAGAAACCACTGAGGTTCTGGCAGCTGTGGATGTATATGGCGAGGATGTCGATGTCGGCGTACTCAGGACACTCAGCGAGGGTATGGAGCTGAAACTGAATAATGAATTGCCCGTCGTTGAAGGATTGATCGTCAAGGGTGGCAGTAAGGAGTTCATTCTTGATATTGGAAAAGATGCGGGCATAAAAAGTGGAATGAAGCTGATTGTATATGACCTATGTGATTCAGTTGTTCATCCAAACAGCGGCCAGCTGATTGGCCGAGATTTCGTAGAAATAGGGCAGGCCCGAATCCAATCCGTCATGGAAGGGATGTCTTATGCGTTTATAATCGATGATATTAAAGAAGAGATGATCAAGTCTCGGCAACGTGTAATAACACGTTGAGTTTACAATTATAAATCCTTTATTTTACAATATCTAAGAAGTCCATGAGCCAAGTGTCAGTTTTTAGAGACAACTCATGACACCTGATAAAATTTCTCATTTTATTTCCCAATACTCGCTTCAATTTAGTCACATTGCATCATTTTGACGCAATAATTGAAATGTGTAATCATCACAGAAAAATAGCGAGATAACCACCGACAGTCTGCATCATTTTGAAGCAGTGGCTTGTTTCTCACCCCACCAAATATAACTTAACATTCTGTAATTAAATAGAAAAATGATATGGCATATTAATTGCTTATCAACGGGAATTGACAAAAAGAATTCCCAAGCTTCAATTCCTATCTCGATAGGCAAACGTCTGTGAGTTTTTCCTATCGCTGTTTCCATTTTTCTTTTTACCGATCTCAGATAACGAGATGATTTTATCAATTCAAGGGTCCATTTTTGGGCCTTTTCAAGAGCTGGATCTTTAATTATTAATCTTACAACGCAGAAAGGAGAAAAATGAGTAAAATTGGAAGACGGTTTCTTGGGAAAGGTTGCCTTTTGTTTTTCATCATTGCGATAATGGTTGTTGCCTGCGGGGGAGGCGATGACGATGGAAATGATCCAGTAATAAACAATGCAAATCTTGATGGTATCTGGCTTGGCAGTTATGGAGACAGAAGTACAGTCGTATATTTTTTTATGAATGATGGTGAAATGTACGGATTTGATGAAAACGGAACGATTTATGACGGAGATTATACCGTCTCTGATTCAGATGATAATTTCTCGGCAAGCATTCAAAGTGTTGCTGCAGACATTGAAATTACGGGCAGTGGTTCAGAGCAAGGCCAGATCAATGGTACCTACGTGAGTTCAAATGGCAATACGGACGATCTCAAATTAGCATTCGATAGTGATTACAACAACCCTTCGTCTTTTGAATTGTTGGCAGGTGAGTATGCATATGAAGAAACTAATTTTTCAATTGATACCGACGGAGGCGTTACTGGAACGTTATACGGCGAGTGTCAAATTTCCGGGGCTTTTTCCATCATAGATTCCGAACACAGTCTTTATGGCTTAGACCTTGATTTATCGCAATGTGAGGTCGAAGGGCAATACAATGGGCTGGCAAGGATTGATGGGGATGATATTTGTGTAGCCGTTTTTGCTAATACTTCCTATAAGTTGTTTATGAGCGGAGATAGACAATAGCCAGATAAACAAAACTGAAAAAGCACTCAATTGTGGATAATGAAGGAATGTGTGAAATCTAATATCAGACCTACAGTTATAGGAGGAAAGTGAATAATGAAGTGGCCTAATCTATGTTTCATCGGCATGCTGTCTATTTTTTTGATAGGATTGAGTGGATGCGCAAAAAATGTTGCTTTGAAAAAAACACTTTGGGAAAAGCCAGACGCTAAAGTTGGTATTGCCATTGAGACGTTGCCAGAGCTCCATACACAACAGAAGGGCGGTGGCTTGGGATTACTCGAAGTAGGTATTAACGCTTTGGTAAATTCAACTCTCAGAGACCATTTGAAAGAGACCAGTTGTGATAGTTTCTCAGGTATCAAGAAAAAATTTGCTGGTCGTATAAAAGCTGGCGGGCTGGAACCAATAATAATTGATGATTATATCGATGTTAAATCACTTCCCGAAGTAGAGAATAAACAAGAGGGGAAAAGCGACATCGATGTTAGTTCTCTTGCAGAAAAATATGATGTCGACTATCTTCTTATGCTTAAAATAAAATCAGTAGGAACTACCCGGAACTACTTTTTTGTCATTCCTGTAGGAGCACCTAAAGCATACTGTGTTGCGGGCGGTAAATTAATCGAAGGGAAAACCAACGAAGAGTATTGGGCCTACACCATGAAGCAAGATGAAGTGAAAGTCGATATTGAAGGAGAGTGGGATAACCCGCCGGATTATCCTGAGCTGGACGCTGCTATTGAGAAGGCAATCGCGCAGGCTGTCGCTCAGGTTGAATCGAACTTTAATTAGTGTCCATCCAGACCTCCAAAGGTGCGGGAAAAAAAATAATTGTACCAGATCGCGCCGGATTTGCGTTCGTCTACAAGGCGCATTCGCCGTTGCATATTTGGAATCTGTGCCGGCGGATGGAACGCCGTAGACGAGCGCAAGGACAAGCAGGATAAGGTAGATATTTTTTTCCTGCGCCCTAACCCAATCGGTGACCATCAAATTCCTGATAGCTGCTAATCGCTCACAATGGAATGCCAAAAGCAACAGCTGAAAAGCTGCGGCGGTTTTTTCATGGCGAACGCTATGCACTTCTAATTTACTCGATAAGTAAAACACAAAAAGGGAGCCCGGTATGAATGGAGGGCTTTAGAATAATAATGAAAACAATTATCCGACCGGAAATCCAAAAGATAGATTTCATTTTACCTATGACACCGAGGGATGGGAACCGCTTCAACAACCGGGTGTCTCTTGTGGTTATGGATTAGCCCCAAAAAATTCTCGCTTATTTTGGGGTTAAGAGATTGATCCCAAACTTAACCGAATTGCTACAGTAAGTACGGGGTCAGGCCTGCATGTTTTCAAGCCAGGGCGAACCGGGTTCTGTTGGATATACCCTTTTTGTACTGGCTACCAACCTGTCTTTGGAATTCAGTGGAATATTATCTTTCTCTCAATGATTTGTATCCAGATGAAGATTTTGAAATTGAATGGGAACAAAAGAGACTATAGGAGAAATACTGTGGGCAAAATAAAACCAAGCATACTATCTTTCATTGCTTTATTCCTTTTTACAACAGTTGTATCGGGTGCGGTATCCAAAAAAACCGATCCGGAGGTAATGACCAAAGCCAATCGGATAACGATTCCGTTCGTGGAAAACAAAGGTCAACTCGAGGAGCCGAACGTTTTATTTTACTCCAATACCTTTATCGGCAGAGTGTCGGTAAACAAGGATGCAAGCATCGGCTATGAGCTTGGGCCATCCAGTGGGGATAAAGAGAAACAGCACCATTCTATAAGGGAAACGCTTGGCGGTGCATTGAAACCGTTACCTTCGGGCGGGCAAAAGGCAACCGCCAAGGTCAGTCATTTCAGGGGCAAAGATCCTGCAAAATGGGTCAAGGATCTTTCCACATTCAACACTGTTGATATGGGAGAAGTGTACAAGGGAATTCGCCTCAGCCTACAGGCTCATGGCAACAATGTCGAGAAAATATTCCATGTCCAACCGGGCGCGGATCCGAAAGCGATCCAATTAACCGTCGAAGGGGCCGACGCCCTGCGGCTGACGCCGCAAGGAGAGCTGGAAGTCAATGCAGGTACTCGTTCGATGCGCTTTACCCGGCCGGTGGCCTATCAAAACGTTGATGGGAAAAAAACACCGGTGGATGTGGCTTACGCGGTCAACGGTAAATCATATGGGTTCAAGGTGGCTGCATATGATCGAACGAAAGAACTGATTATCGACCCGCTGATTACGGCAATTTTTCAGGGCACCACAAAGGAATACACGAAGCCGCAATGCATGGCTGCCGACAGCCAAGGAAATAGTATTTATGTTGCCGGACACTCGGCGAATCAGCTGGCTGTATTCAAGTTTGACAGTCAGCTTGAAACATTGCAGGGGTCGGCGCTTTTCGGTCAGTCCGGTGTTTTTTATCCCAGTGTCTACGACATCGCTATCGACAGTCAGGGTGCCGTTTATCTTGTCGGCAGTACAGAAGATGAGAATTTTTTCGTCACTGAAGGATCATTTGACACTGTTTTTGAATGCGGAGAGTACTATTACTTCAGAGCAGATGGATTTATCATCAAATATAATGCTGATCTAAACACGATCCTGGCATCGACCTTCATTGGTGAGGATGGAAATGACGTCGCCTTTGGACTGGCAATTGACTCCAACGACAATGTGTATGTGGTGGGAGGAATGAAAAATCCGGTCAATAGTGCTGATGCTGCTGAAGACGACACCCCTTTCCCGACCACATCTGGTGCCTATGACACCAACCCCGGTCAGTACAATAAAACGAAAGCGTTTGTCGCGCTACTGGACAGTGGCTTGCAGACCCTTCAGGCTTCAACCCTGCTGGGCAGTAATGGTGAAGAGAAAGGAAATGACCATTATATGAATGACAGCGCCTTTGACGTTGCCATCGACGCCGATGGCAACATCGTCGTAGCGGGCAGAACCAGATCATCGGACTTTCCTGTAACCGACAATTGCGCGGACGATAGTTTTCAGGGAGAATCAGAGGCCTTTGTCGCAAAGTTCGATCCAAACCTTCAGCAATTGCTGGCATCGAACTTTATTGGCGGCGCCAATGAAGAAAAAGCCAATGTGCTGGCGATCGATGCGAACAACGAGATCGTTGTCGCCGGATGGACCCTGTCCTCTGATTTCCCGGTTGTCCAAGGCAATTACGATACCAGCTATAGTGCGTATGAAGACGGTTTCGTGAGTCGGCTGAACAGCGAGCTTACTGCAATCACGGCGTCCACTTTTATTGGGGGAAGTGGTACCGAGCAGGTAAGCGATATGGTGATAGAGGATGACGGCACCGTGCTTTTGTGCGGCGGGACAGGCTCTTCTGATTTTCCGGTGACCGAGAACTGTCATGACGGCGCGTTCAATGGGGGCAATACGGATGACTTTTATGAAGGCGATGGATTTTTAACCATTATGGATCAATCGCTTACCACCTTGATCGGATCAACCTATCTTGGAGGAAGCAGGCAAGATCACGCTGCTGCAATTCTGGTCAATAATGATGACATCATCGTTGCTGGAGAAACCACGTCCCCTACTTTTCCCTATATGATCGAAACCACCGGTTACTCCGATGCTTTTGTCTGTCGCTTCAATGCCGAGGAGGAGCCGGAGGACCTACCATCTGCAGGAACCGGACATTGGTTGTCAAGTGAGCTTGGTAGCGCAGACAGTATTCACTTAGATATCAATATTTGCGGTGATGATTCTTTTACTGGTACATGGCAAATGTATATTTGCGGAAGTCTCGGATATTGCCTCCTTGTCGAAGATTCATCCAGATTACCAGTTTCAGGTACAATTAACTTTCAAGATGGTGGCGAAGATGGTGGCGGAACAATAACCCTGAGTGACGATTGTATCGATGCCCACTTTACTATTTATAAGCAAACAGCTAACCAATTGTTCATTCATATTAATCCGGATGGTTCAGACGCTAATTGTAGTTTGGAGGACTTTAAATCAATTCTCTACTACGAAGGAGAATGCGAAGCCGGCACATGTGAAAATGATGACGTCGATGACGATAATGATGACGGTGATGGCGGTGGCGGGTGTTTTGTTTCAACTTTATTTTGATCGGTAATCTTTCATTTTTGCTCCCCTCACCCTGTCCCTCTCCCCCGGGGGCGAGGGAACGCAATGATGCGAGATTTGAGCGAGGTTAAATTCTGGTGCATTCCTGGGACGGAGAAAATAATGTCTTCAGGCCAATCCTCCAAAGCCAATAGCTACCGGCTGGCGCTCCTTCGCCCATTGAGGGGGAGAGGAGCGGGGTGAGGGGTGGGCAAGAGGGATCGCCGACTTTATTTACTGTCCTTCCAGAAACGGCACCTATCACCCGACTACGGCGTTGGACAACAAATTCAAATCCTTAAAATTGGGGCAACCATCAAAGATATAAAAAAATCAATCTAATGCATGGCATCCTAATTCACTAGCCGATTCACCTTGGCAATGATGGTGTCGGCCAATGGCTCAACTTGATCCATGACCGATGCCGAGGACATGGCATCAATGTTGCGCTCATCCATGTCGGGCAGCACGTCACCGCCATCGGCGGTGGTCAGTACAATGATCGAGTTCATTGTACCGTATTTTTTAAGGAATTTCTCGACCGGCACATCCACGGTCCAGCCCATGGCGGTGTTGATGATCACCACTGCAGAATACGCGCCTGCATTTTCATCGGCCAGGTTTTCAATACCGATAATTTTTATGTAGATGGATCGATCAGCCAGTGCAGCGGTGATTTTATCGACCAGTGCCTGTTTGAATTCACTGTCTCGGGAGGCGATCAGCACTTTTTGTTCCAGGGACGGCTGATTGATCTCGCGCATCATCACGTCTTCTTGCTTCCAGATATAGTGGGGCGCGGTGCAGCCCCCGGCAATTACAAAAAATAGTAAAAACAAGCTGTTTAAGCGTTTCATCGTTCACCTTCTGCCATTTTTGCAATTGAATTGCTTCATCGAATAATACGAGAAATTGATAAATTTATACTGTTTTGTCGGCTTGTGTCAAACGTTGAATGGCAAGGGACGGTTGTGTTGCCAAATAACTTTCAAATATACTAATTTTGTATTGAATGTGATATACAAAACGAAGTCGGTCAGCAAAACTTTTTCAGTTCCTGCGAGGTCAACATGGATTCCTATGATGTTTTTCCAAATACACCGATTTTGTCTTCCGGCGCTGTCGGCAAGCAGTTTCTCGAGCTTGGCATAACCACATTTTCGGATGCCTGCCGATTTGTGCATGAACTGCCCTATGGCTATAATTCCAATCGTGACGATCTCATGATTCTTTTCAAAGAGAAGATGGGGACCTGCACCACCAAGCATGCGGTTATTGCCACTCTGGCATTGGAACTTAACCTGCCCATCGAGAAAAACATCGGTATTTATGCCATGACCGAGCAGATTGTCAATGGCACGGATCGGATTCTCGAGCAATATAATCTTCCCTATGTGCCTATGGTTCACTGTTTTCTGGCCCATGGCAACCACCGCGTCGATCTGACCGAGGGCAATGCCAACGGCAAAAAACAGGCTATCAGCGAATTTCTTCATACAGAACGTGTAGTACCGAACGTCTCTGCCAAGGACGAATATCTGAAGTACCGCCATGCCCTGAAGGAAAACATCCTGAAAAGAAGCGAAATGCAGGATATCGACATGAAGACGATTCTGCATGCCCGCGAGAAAGGGCTTGAGTTGCTCAAGGCCAATCTTGATGGATAGCCATCCTACCGATTTTTCCATTCCGGCGGCCGCCTTTCCAGGAAAGCCTTGATGCCGTTTTGGGCATCCTCGGCCATATTGTTCATGACGATGGTGTGCTTGGCATAGTGCAAGGCCTGGGCATCGGTCATATCGGCCTGGGCGTAAAGCCCTTGTTTGCCGGTGGCAAGGGCGAATCCGCTGGCCTCGGCAATTTGTTCGGCCATTTCCCATGTGGTGCGATCGAGCTGGTCAAGGGGCACCACCCGGTTGACCAGGCCAAGCGACTTGGCCTCCTGAGCCGGGAATTCACGGCCGGTAACGAGCATTTCCATGGCCGCCTTGCGACCAATGGCACGGGTGATGGCCACCATGGGGGTGGTGCAGAAAAGGCCGATTTTGACACCGGGCGTTGAAAAACGCGCACCCTCCTCGGCCACCACCAGATCGCACCAGGCGGCCAGTTGGCAGCCGGCGGCCGTTGCAATGCCCTGAACCTGGGCGATCACCACCTGGGGAATATCATGCAGCAGCATCATCATCCGGGTGCACTGGTCGAAAATGAATTTGTATTCTTTGACACCGGCATCGACCATTTCGGCCAAATAGTGGCCGGCGCAAAAATGTTTTCCCGCAGCCTTTAGAATCAACACCTTCAGGGTATCATCGGTTGCGATCTGGCCTAACAGATGGGATATTTCCTTGATCATGCGGATGGATAATGCGTTGATTTTACCGGCATTGTTTAGGGTCAAGACGCCGATGGCGCCTTCACGATCGAAAGTGATCTGAGTATAGTTCATGAGCAGTCCCTCAAGTGGTTTATATCGTGTTTAAGATATTGTTTTTGGCGAAGCCAGAGGGAGGAAGTCGTATTGTCATACTGCGACGACCGATAACGCAGCCCAAAAACATTATCTTGGATGCTATAGGCAACGATAGACTATTGACGGTTACCGGTTTTTCGGGTTGGGGTCAACCCCCCCTAGTGGATTCGGCAGCAATCGGTCGTCTTTTAAGGCCAACAAAAGAGCAGATGGCCATCGCATAAGGGCGTGTAAGATCGCTTATGGGCATGGCCGATCTGCTCATTTTATCGAATAAGAATGGATATGCTCAGGATCGCTTGCTATTGTGATAGATCCGCCATATAAACCAATTTTCTATCGATGTGATAAGTCCAGGGCAGCCCTTCGTTTTTCCATCCACCGAAAATCCGTTTGCCGTCATAAATACTATTGGGATTTTTGATTTTATCGCCCTCGAACCCGCCCAGCATATTGCAGACATTCTTTTGGTCCCAGCCGGCATCGATGGCGGCTTGGCAGGAGAGGCAACTTCTTTTCCCGCTACGACACATAAATATCAATTTATCCGTTTCAGGATTGAACCGGGCTAGCAGATCTTTGGAAAAATTAGAATTATCAACCAGTTCGTATCCTTTTTGGCCCAGCGTTCCATTCCAGAATTTTTTGGGTATGTTCACCGCACCGACGGGATGACCAACAAACTGATACTCCGCTTTCGTGCGGGTATCGACGATAAAGGTATGCGCCGGATCATTTTTAACCATCTCATAAGCCTGCGAGGGCGTCACATTTCCACCCGCATGGTCCGCTTTTATTGCATAACGAAACCCACCATAAGCCGAACCACTGATCAGAAACAAAAAAGCTAATACGAATGTAAATCTTTTTTTCATTTTTCCCCATGCCTGTTTTGTTGATGTGTGAAGATAAAACGAATACGGTGAGCGAATAGTCCATTCTTCAATTTTAAGAATAAGGCTAAACTTTTTTTAGCACAAGCCCATAATGGGGCGGATGTCTCTTATCGTGCCGCCTGAGAACCTAAGGTTGAGGGAAAATAATGTAATCCCTGTCAATGTCGCTTACCATTTATTACCCGTGGACAATGCAAAACACGTTGATGAATGAACGCGGGGTTAAGCAAAACGCATCCAATATCAAAAAAATAATCAACCTGTTGCTCAATAGTTGTGGCTTTTGGATTGGTTCTGGAACTCATTTTGCAATGGTTGTTCACATGTTATCGAAACGCCATGCTCAGCTGAAGTTACAGAGAAGACGAAAACCTCACTATCTATCTGAATTAAATGCGGATGAATTCTCAAAGAGAATTGGCCTCAGCGAACACCACCAACACAAATTGACTGCTTTGAAGGGTGACTAAATGAATTCATGGATGAGTTGCAAATTGGCTTTTTTTACACGGACCCTGATAATTTGTATTGGCATCATTATTTATACATCAGCATCTTCGATGGCAGCCGAAGTATCCCTGGCATGGGATGAGAATGATCCGCCCGTTGATGGTTATCTTCTGTTCATACGGGCTGCAGACTATTCCTATGATTATTCCAGTCCGGTATGGTCGGGTGTCGATACGACTTGTACAATCGAAAATTTATCGAACGGAACCTATTATTTTATCGTTCGTGCATATTCCGGTGATGCAGAAAGTCAGGATTCGAATGAGGTTGAGGTAACTATTTCCGACACAACCGAAACCGGATCGACTGACGATTGTGATGTTGATGGACTGGATGTCGCTGATTTTGTAAAAGGCGATAGTGAATTGGAACTATCTGTCCTTGCCGCTGCTCTCGGAACTGTGACTTGTCCCTAACCGATGGTGATTATCTTCTCTTAGAGATTTCTCAAAATCCCACAGAAGAAATGGCCGGCGTCGAAGGATGAATAATGTCATTGAGCGGGTGGTCGCCTTCGGCCAACCGCCGAGCGATCGCAGCAATGATTGGTGCGCATTCCCAGATTCCTTTGACCACGTAGTGGGCGCCGGCTTCCCGAAAGCGGGATTCGATGCCTGCCAGACGCTGATCAAGGTCATGGGCAGCGAGATCTTCCACTTGGTTTTGCGACAACCCCAGCGCATTGCCTGATTGCGTTACCCCAATGGTCCACATGCCGGCGTTCAAGCCTTCGATGAAAACGATCTACCAGGCACGTGCAGAGGCTTTCAAAAACCGTCGTCGGTGCAGGAAATTGATGACGCCGACCATGGACACCATAGAAAAAAGAGGTACATAGAAAATTGAGAAAGGAATGACCAGCAAACAAATCGGCATTTGCTTGATGGTTGACACCAGTGGGAGAACAAATGGCAGTGAGAATAAAGATAAAGAAACGCGCAGAATCAAATCTTTGAGCACGGATGTGCCGAATAGCATGCTGGTGAGCTGTAAACTCAGCCAGATGCTTTCAGACCGATTTAAATATATGAAATAATTTATCATATCGTCAAATCGAAAGATGTTCTTAAATAGATTGAGCGTCGAAAAAATAAACAACAGACAAAACGAGAAGACAAATAGGAGATGCAGGGGATTTTTTAGCCATACGTTATAGTAGTTGATAAAACATTGAAAGCCACCTGAACTCCAACGTATTTTTTGCCTGAACCATTTGCTTATCGTATCCGGAACATAGGTGCGGATCGGGCAAAAGCTTTGGTTCACCTGCCACCCCTTTTGATTTAATTTAAAGGCCAGATCCATATCTTCGGTAATGGCATTGACAGAGAATTTACCTGCATCCAGAAATGCTTCGCGTTTGACGGCAATGAAACCGCCCCACAAGGCAATTGCTGAAAAAACGTTATAGGCGCCCTGAACAAAGGTGAGCATGTTGTACTCAATCGTTTGCATCAGAGGAATAAAACCGGTGTTGGCCGCACGATAAGGGCAACTGACAGCACCCATTTCGGGGTGTTGAAGCCGCGCCAGCGCATCGGTCAACGATTGCCGGTTGACAATCACATCCGCATCCACAAAGACGACGATCCGATTTTCAGTGAGCGGGAAGTGGGTGTTCAGTGTTTTTGATTTCCCCATATTGGCAGGATTCAGAATTAACTTGAACCCATATTGTTTGGCCAATGCCTTGAGTTTTTCCCGACTGCCGTCAGTGCTGCAATCGTCAATGACGATCACCTGGGCGCTGGTACCGCAAACCGCATAGATGCTGTCGATGGTTTGGCCCACCGAATCGGCATCGTTGTAGCACGGTACCATGAACGATAACGGCGGCAAGGCCGTCAGGGATCGTTTTTTTCGCTGATCGATGAACCCCAACCCAGCCACCACAATAAACAGGGAAAGAATCAATAGTAATGGTAAAATTGTCAGCATATCATGGATTGCTTTCGTTTGCGTGTTCTCAGTGGAAGAAAGGTTATCGTGATCTACATCCAAAAGTGACGATTTCATACAAGGATGGTCAGCGTACTACAAGTTAACTTTTTGTTAGCGCCGAGGTGAGCCCGTTGGATAGGAGGGGATAATGCGGTAAATCTCCTTAAATGCCAAGAAGATGGGGATTGCTGCGGGATCGATCCGGAAAAAATGATATAGTTATCGGGCGTTTTTTACTCAGACGGACACACCGTCTGCCATAACGTCATCAGATGTCAACGATACGGCTGTAATCGCAGTTAAAAGGGCTGCCGACAGTATAGAACCATTGTCATGGGGGTGAGGGCCTTGGCCGGTTATGCGCAGTATACGGGGGGTTGCAAGGATGGTCGTTTTCCGTAATGATTCATTGCGCTGAACCTTTGCCTTGGCTTCCCACCCCCCATTGGCAATGGTATCTGTTGTTATTTGGTTTTATGCCTGTGGCAGCTACCCTTTCGATCCTAAGCGTAATCCGCCATGAATGAAAAAGGTTTCACCGGCCATGGCTTCGTTGCAATAGATATCGCCGACCAGTTGGGCCACCTCTTCCGGCTCGATCAGCCGCCCGATGGGAACCTGGGACAGAATTTTTTCCAAGGCTTTCTGGTTCATTCCTTTGACCATGGGGGTGCCGACGTAGCCCGGGGCGACGGCCACACAGCGGATACGGTCGGCCAGACCCCGACGGAAAAATTCGGCCGTGATCACCTTGGGCATCACCGACATGGCTGCCTTGGTGGATGAGTAGTTGATCTGGCCGGCCGTCCCCAAGGAGCCGGTAGAGGAGATCAGGCAGATCAATCCCTTGCATTGATGGTTGATCATCTGTTCGGCACATTCGCGGACCGTCAGGAAAACACCGGTCAGGTTGATGTCCAGGACCAGTTTAAAATCCTCCAACGCCATTTTGCGTGTAACCTTACCGGTATCCCGATCCGGGGAAACCAGCATGCCGTCCCGGATGATGCCGGCGAAGGGCGCCACCAGATTGATCTGCCCGAAGCGATCGATGGCATTTTGGGCCAACTGTCCGGCGTCGTCTTCATTGACGATGTTGGCTTCCACGGCAAGCACTTCTCCGCCCATGGCCGTAAGATCGGCTTCGGCACTACTGAGCAGCGACTCGGAAATGTCGGCAATGACCACTTTGCCGCCTTTTTTCACCCAGTACCGGGCGAGTTCCAATCCAATACCACCGCCACCACCGGTAATGACGGCTACAGAATTTTTGATTTCGAGCATCGTTTTCCTCCCTTTGTTAGGTTGTCATGGATGCGCTCATCTGCAGACGGTGGATTTTGGTGCTGGCAAGGGTAAGCGGTATCTATGAATCCGAAGCTGCATTGGTAAATGGTGTTTATGGATTGCAGTGTATTTGAGGACACCGTCCTGGATGCCAAATGACCGCAATTGAATGCGCTGGGTTAAACCTCACTTTCCTTAAGATGAAAGAGAATGGCTTCCTTGGTGGCGATCTCTTCCGTATTCAGTTCACGGCCGGCCACAGTGGTAAACTGGTCGATAACGGCCATGGCTTCGGTCCGATCTGCCGGGTCGGGAATCAGCTGCGGAAGCGCGGTGATGGCCGCTTCCCTGTCCACTTGAAGCAGGCGTGCCTGTGTTTTGACTATCTCCCGCAGTTTGCCCGGGGTGATGGATTTGAATTGATGCAGGCCGCGAACGATCCCTTCCGCCGTATCGTATTCCTCGCGAGTCAACTCCCGGTTGGCGGTCATGATGGCCAACAGGATGCGGACCACGGCATCCGGACAACCGCCCTGGTGCATACTGTTGCGTAACCGGGCGTTGTCTTTGCGCAGACGCTCTTCCATGGCCTGACGCTGCTCGGCAGCCTCGTCTTTGGGTGGCGGAAAGAGCATTTGGGTCCACGGATTTTCATAGATCATTTTGAACAGCAATTCCTGGCCGAGGTCGCGGGCATCCCGGTAAGCGTTGAGCATGGACACCATGTTCTGAGAAAAATTTTTCTCCATGGCCAGAAAAATATTGTCTGCCGACACCTGGCGCCGGCTCTCTTTGACCATTGGTGCGGCAGCCATGATCGGCCAGGTGAGTGGATTCAGATCGGAAACCGTATAACGCTGGACGCGCAAGGGGTGAAGTTGACGTATTCCTTCGGCCAATGGCTCCGTCATGAGCATCTTGATCCACGGGCTGACAAAGGTCTGATAGAGCGTGTTGTTGATCGTCGACACGGTGCGTACCGAGTAAAAGGCCTCTTCATCGGCCAGGCCGTCATCATAGCCCAGAATGTCGTCCACCTCACGTTCGACGAACCGTGCGCTGTAGCCCTGCTCGGGTGACTTTGGATTTTCTTCCTCAAAAACCAATTCATACAAACCAGGGGGCAGGAATTCGAGCATATCGAAACTGCCGATAATTTCCTTGTGCTGGGTGCGGGCGATTTTGGCGGAAACGAAGATACCCAGATGGCCGATGCTCTTATGCAGGACAAGCACGATCACTTGGCCCTTGCGTTTGATTTCCTGAGAAGAACCGTAGACCTTGGCCACCCAGTTGAACGCCTGCTGAGGGGGGGTGATGTTGTCGCCAAAGGAGGCGAACAACACCACAGGGGCCTTGAATTTGTTAAGATCGATGGATTTGCCGTGGCCGATCTCGAAGGACCCCTGCTCGAGCTTGTTGCCCACAAACAGGCAGTTGACAACGGTGGCGATTTCCTCTCTGGTCATGAAATAAAAACCGCCCCACCATTTCTCGAAATTCAAATACCGTTTTTCCTCGGTGTCCACCTTTGAATAAAGGTTGTACTGTTTGGACCAGAGAGTATTGGCCGGATTGAGGTTTTCGAAATTGGCCACCAGATCGGCGCCGTCAAAAAGGCCGTTGCCCAGATCACTCATAAAGGAATTCACCCATGATCCGCCCAATAGACCGCCGGCGTAGCGCATGGGGTTCACCCCCACCAGGCCACTCCAGTAGGAAAGCGGGGATCCGTTGAACGCCATGGGACCGGTGATATCGGGCCGTTCGGCACCGATCAGGGCCGCCGCCCAGCCCCCTTGGCAGTTGCCGATCACCGCCGGCTTGGGCGATTTTGGATGCCGGCGCCGGATTTCTTCCAGGAAGTGGATTTCCGCTTGCCAGACATCCATCAATGTCTGATTGGGTTCGGGATAAATGGAAAAGATGAGGAAGTAAACCGGATGGCCGGCATTGAGTGCCATGCCGATCTGGGAATCCAGCTTGGAACCGCCGATTCCCGGCCCATGGCCTGCCCGGGGATCAATGATCAAGATCGGCCGGTTGTTTCTGAACGCTTCTCCGACCAGCCCCTTGGGCTGGTCCCGCCGGTCGATGGCGGTTCCGCGTCTGTCGTTTTCATCCCCGTTCGTCTTGGATGACGTGGACCGTCGATCCGGTTGGGTGCCGCGATGATCGATGATTTGGACCAGGGAATAGTTTGCCGGTGGATCCAATTCGTGCCCGTCGATGATCGTGGTGTAGTCAAAAACAAGGACCGGCGGCTGGCCGTTGGCGCGGTGGTCGATATAGGTGTTGCCGCGCTTACGCATGATGTCCCAGTACAAAAGCGTGCGTTGGGCCGCATCCACGCTGTATTCCACAGCATCGGCTATCCAATTGACTTGTGATGTCTCTGTTTGTGCTGTCATTTGCCCATCCTTTGGGTAAGTGGTTGTTTGCGTTTGGATCGTTGAGCGCCTGTTTGATAAATCCGTCTAAGGCCGCTGTCTCATCTGAGTGAATGATGATCATTTCTCAATCCGGGAGGATGCCGCAGCCATTAGAAAGGATCATGTCGTGTCAGATTACACGCATCAGTCCCGGATTGGTTGTGATGTAATCCTGTCGATTGGGCAATCACAGCAGTCAACTGCAAGGAGGGATAGTATTGAAGATGGAATTGCCAACTGTTGTAAACCCACCAATCGACACAAATTTAACGAATAAATCGTTCATGCTAGTTGCATGTTAAAAAACCATTTGGTTTTTGTGTGTTGATTTATTTTTGCATTGGGTAGAGAAGCAATTGCAGCACCGGTTGGGAACCCACACAATCCCAACCGCCATGGGGGATACCAGATTCCTGTTGCCCTGATGTCTCGGATTTACCGTGGGGCTGGCCGGCCATCACTGGATTCTGTTCGCCTGATCAAACGCCAAGCAATTGGGTGGCGATGGTAAAATAAAAATAAACACTAACGATGTCGATGGCCGTAGTCACAAACGGTCCGGTGGCCACGGCCGGGTCCACATTCATACGGGCCAACAGCATGGGCACGCATGACCCCACCAGGGCTGCCACGGACATGGAGCAGATGACCGCCAAACACACGGCCAGTGCGAGCATGAGCATGCTGTATTGGGCCTGGGCCACTGATCCGATGAAGACACCGTAGACCATACCGAGAATAAACCCGACAGTCAACTCTTTGCCGACCACCATCCAGATATCACGGATGCTGAGACGTCCCGTGGCCAGACCGCGTACCACGATCGTGGAGGATTGGGTGCCGATGTTGCCGCCCATGCCCATGATCACGGGAATAAAGGCCGCCAGATAGGTGACGCGGCTCAGGCTCGATTCAAAATGACCGATCACGTAAAAGGCGAAGATCCCCCCCAGGCAGCTGGCGAAAAGCCATGGCAGACGAATGCGGGTGCTTTTGAAAATACTTTTGGTTTCCACAAATTCCTCGCCCGCACCGGCCATCTTGAGGATATCCTCGGTGGCCTCCTCACGGAAGATGTCAATAACATCGTCAACCGTGACAATTCCCACCAGTTGGTTGCTGTCGTCCACCACCGGTACGGCCAGGATGTCATAGCGGGCAACCAGTTTGGCCACTTCTTCCTGGTCCATGTGGGTTTGGACACAGATCACCTCCGAGTCCATGAATGCCTTTAGCGGGGTCTGCGGCTTGACCACGACCAACTGCCGCAGGGACGCCACCCCCACCAGCTTGCCATGCTCATCCACGGCATACAGATAAAACGGCATCTCAACGTCGGCAAATTCTTCTTGAATCTGTTTGATGGCGTCTTTTGCGCTGATTTCCTGATTCAGGGCGATGAAATCGGGGTTCATGATACCGCCGGCGGTATCCGCCTCATAGCCCATGAGGTTTTCGACCGCGTCGGAGTCCTCTTTCATCAGCTTGAGCAGACCATCGGCTGTTTCTTCGGGTAGATCGTGAAGCAGGTCGGCGACATCATCGTTGGGCATGGCTTCCAAAACAGCGACGATTTTCGCCTGTTCCATGCCGCCTACAAGGGGCACCAACAGGTCCTCGTCCAGCTCGCTGAGCAGGATTCCTTTTTGCTCCCCGTTTTTGATCATGTCGAACAGCATCAGCTGATCCTGCAGGGACAGTTCCCGAAAGAGGATGGAAAGATCCACCCCATAGGCCTTGTTGACGATCTTGCGCAAATTCCTGGTGGCATTGCGACGCAAAAGGCGTTTGACGCTGGCGGTCAATATGTGCTGTCGATCTTGTTTCATAGGTCCAATTGCCCAACAAAAAGTGCAAATGCGCTGAATATAGCAAGGTTACCGGTTTTTGACAATTGATTTGGGCCGCACTCACTGGGTAACTGCAATTGGGGTGATTTGATAATCCAAATCGCTATCGCTATCGAGAAGAGACGATACATGGACATACAGGCCTGATGGTCACCGACTTCGAATCAATAAATAAATTACATTGTCACAGCTTTCGATTTCGATAGCGATGCCGATGCCGATACCGATACCGATACTGATGCCGATGAACCTGACTTGCATGCGGTTGCCCTGGCCGCACCCACATCGCCGCTGCATTTTAAATCCGTATGGCGGCAATCACCAGATAATCCAAATTCAGGAGGCGGAGGCTGCCAACCGCTCGGAAAGGGTGCAGATCGGCTCGGCGCTGTAATCTGTCATCGCATCCACATCCACCGGGTCGATTTGAGATGGATCCAGGTACGCGTCGGCATAGCGCCGATACACCCCTGTGATGAGCAGGAGCCTGAACGTGTCCGGGCACAGGTGACCCTTTTCGCACATGGTTTTCATGGTCAAGATGGTTTCGCTTAAGGTCCGCGCTTTTTTATACGGGCGGTCGGCGGCGGTGAGCGCTTCAAATACATCCGCCACCGCCATAATTCGCTCGGGAACCGAAAGGTTCCGGCCCATCAATCGGCGGGGATAGCCATCGCCGCAATAGGCTTCGTGGTGATTGCCGGCCCATTCGGGCACGTGCCTGAGCTCCCGCGGCCAAGGCAGGGTGCTGAGCATGCGGATGGTTTGGATGAACAGAACATGCCAAACCCGCCACCGGATCCAGTGGACTCGATGGCCGGCTGTTTGAATGATGTTGTCTCGGCGAACGTTTTGGCCACCAGACGCGCAAACGGATACACGGTTGATGATCCCACAATACGGATGGTGTTTCTGCCGTATTGCCCATGGGCAATGGTCGCCAGCCCCACCACCAACCACAGTGCTTGGGCGACAATGACGATTCGATAGATGATGACCCGTTTGTCCATGGTCAATCACTATGGGGGAATTTTGTTACCATTCAATGAGCAAGGAAATAAAAGAATCCGGTTCTCCAGGAAGCTCAAGTTGGAGACGAAAAGTTCGCGACAAAGTTGTTTTGTAAAAGTGTTAAGTTTCAAGTGTTAAGTGTCAAGTGTTAAGTGTCAAGTGGCGGATCAGATCTAATTTTGTATAAGAATCGACAGGATACCTTTCCTTAACACTTAACACTGGCCCATCGATCAGTTAAAATATGCTACCATGCTGGAACAGATGTCAGCTGGAGCTTTCCGGAGAACCGGTTAAAAAAACGTCGGGCCAGTGGATGGCGTCTCACCCCTGGTTGTCCTCCCGTACCGGCGTGCCGGCATGGTGTGTGGGCGGCGTATAGCTTTCCCGCCGGGCGGCGGTCACGGCCCGGTTGGCGATATCCTGGACCTTTTCGTAGGCCAGCTCGCTTTTTTGGGATAAATCGGCAATCAGCGTGGCTTGAGATGCCGCCATTTTTTCGAGGGCCTCGATTTTACCCATCAGCACATTTTTTTCCCCGTCAAAACGGGCCTGTATGAGCGCTTTTTCGCTTTCAAACTCCCGCGTGAGCTGTTTGGTCGTATCACTTACCGCTGCCTTGACGGCAGCTTCGTTGCGTTGGGGGAATTTCTCCACCTCTTTTTGGAGTCTGTCCATTTCTTGCTCACGGTTGGCAATAGCGTTTTCACGATCATCCAGGGCCGTTGTGCGCTTGTTCGTATCGCTTTCGAAATTGCTGCGCTTTTCCGCAATTTCCTTTTCCAGGGTCTTGAGTTCGTCTTCCAACGCATTTTTACGCTGTTCTTTTTCCCTGGCAAACGCATATTCATAGGCTTCTTTTTCTCGTTGGCGCTCAAGATCCAGTGCCTCTTTCTGCCCGTTGACCTGCCGGTCATGCTCTTTTTTTTCCCACTGCCAGCGGGTGCGCAATTCATCCATTTCAGATTCAAAGGCCGCTTTCTGACTGGCCATTTCCTCTTCGAAGTGCTCTTTTTTGGCTCGCTGGGCATCAATCAAGGCGGCAAGGTCAGACGCGGCCGTTTCGACTTCGTAGATCGTGTCGAGCTCGGCCTGTTTGGCTTCAATGGCCGACTGGATTTTGCGATAGGTGTCGATTTCGTTTTCAAACCGCTCGGCAAGATCGCTGAGCTCACGACTGATTGCCCCGCGCAGATCATGCAGGCGTTTTACCGGATCCTGGGCCGACTGGGCGTCGGCCGTTGCCGTGGCCACCTGTTTTTCCAACCGTTTGCGGGCTTTCTCGGCATCCAGCAGATCTTTGTTCAAACTATCGAATTGTTTTTTAGCCTGCTCATAGGCATCCAGCAATTCCTTCTTGGTATTGGCCATGGAAACAGCGGGCAGATCGATCTGATCGTTCATAATTGCATCCTTTTATTAATGGGGGGCATCAATGGTTGCGGCAAATAATGTTACCAAATAATGTCAATCCGAGCATAAATGTTAGAGCCTGTTTGATAAATCCGTCTAAGGCCCGCTAACGGCGTCTACAAGTGTCTCAAAATGCTCACACATTACATATATGCTCCGCTTTTGAGCAACTTTCCGCCTTGTTATCGGACCTGATCCAGACTTCTCAAAAAGGCTCTTAGTGCCGTATCACGACTTCTCTTATCGGTCAATCGGAGGGGTGAACCGGCACAGGATAACCGCATTTGGAATTTCTTTTCTATTTTTTCTGAATGCACGGATTTACCCGCTGTTTTTGAGGCTGAAAAGGGCGGTTTAAGAAACCCAAGCTGAGATGTCAGCTTTTAGCAATTAGCCGTTAGCCCTGCTTTTTCTTTGATGACATGTTGATACCTGATTGAAGCCCATTCACGGCATTGGGGTTATCACGGCCACCGTAGGGGCACCCCCCAGTGGTTGCCCTTTACCCCTCCCCTTGATTTTGTTAGCCGATCCACACAACAAGATTTTGGCCCGACTTCAAAACCAGGGCAGGCACAGGGGCCTGCCCCTACGACCAGGATGGTGGCATATTTTTCATCATTTACGATTACGCGTACGAGCACGAAAAAACGCCAATGATCTTCGGTCGTGCTCGTGTTCAGCGAAGCGGTGCTCGTAATCGGAAAGTTCGACATGGCATAATTACAATTGCGGGTGAACCGGAAGCGATTACCCTATGAACCGATCGTCAACCCGCCGTGCGTGTGATGATGATCCGTGGTGATCCGGGAGGGCCGCTGGGACCTTGAAAACGATAGAAGACACCGTCAGGCAGGGCGAACCAATAGTCGCTTTTCCAAAAGGGGGCCAATAACCCCGAAAGGGTCAGCCGGATGTGAAGCAAGTCATCGTTGACATCAGATCGCTCCACCTCTTTTTTTATGGCTCTGATTTTGTAGGCTTTCAGTGTTTTCAGATGAATTGTCCAAAAAAGACGCTCCGTATCAGCCGACGCGACAAACTCGCGCAGGGACAAAGAGGTGGCCTGATACCATGGGCAATCGTCAATGGCCAGGACCTTGTCAACGGCTTTTCCTTCAAATCGGCCGCGAATGACGATGGTCCGACCGGTTCTCTCAGCTATCAATTGGGTTTCGCCGTCATTGCTGGACATTTGCCAGTGCCGGGTAATATAATTTCCATCAGTAACGGTGATGTGCTCTGCCTCGGGAGATGAGCAGGTCAGTGTGTAGTGATCGCCTTTGGTCAGACGCCACTGTACATTTTTGACGGTGTCGCCGTTATTTTCCCGGTAACGGTACACTTCATCCTGGGAGGCATAAACCACGTGCCCGGCAATCGGGGAGACGATGGTCAGGCAAACGGCCAAAACCCATAACAGCCGGCGTGCGAAGGATTTGCATTGACGGGTGCAGTGGTGTTGCATGTCAGGCTGAGTACCACATTGAGGCCGCATCCGGCAACTTTTTCAGAACGCTAACAATTTTCTAACAATTGTCTAATAACAAGGTACGATCACACGATCGGGAGGAGTGCGCTTTATCGAAACGCTGATGCGATCCGGCAGAAAGGAAATTGGTCTATAGGTCTATTGAATGGATTCGGACAGGCCAAAAGTTACGCACAATGAGTACTCAAACACAGGAAAAGCTGTCTACCGTAGATGGGGGTATGGTCGATCAATGGCCGGAACCCGAAGTCGTTAAAAATATAGTGGGCAACAAGCACGGGCGATTTATCAACCGCGAATTGTCCTGGCTCGAATTCAATCGCCGCGTGTATGAAGAGGCCATGAACCCGGCCCATCCGCTGCTCGAACGGTTGCGATTTCTTTCCATTTCGGCCAGTAACCTGGATGAATTTTACATGGTGCGGGTGGCCGGGCTAAAAGGGCAGGTCGCCTCGCGGGTCCGTGGGGTCAATCCCGATCGGCTCACACCGGCCCAGCAATTACAGGCCATTGCCGCCAAGGTCAATGCATTGGCCGCCGATCAGCACCGATGCCTGGAAGTGCTGCTGGAAGAAATGGATCGGGAGTATATTCAGTTGGTGGGGCCGGAAGCTCTTTCCACCGAGGACCAGTCCTGGCTTCACACTCAGTTCCGCCAGAATATTTTTCCCATCCTAAGCCCCATTGCCGTGGATCCGGCGCATCCGTTTCCCTTTATTCCCAATTTAGGATTTGGATTGGTGCTTGAACTGGCCGAAGGGGCGGACCATGAAACCATGGTCGCGCTGGTGATTTTGCCCAGCCAGTTGGATCGTTTTATCCGATTGCCGGGAGAAGGCATTCGGTTCATTGCCCTGGAGAAAGTCGTGTTGATGTTTTTGGATATGCTTTTTCCTTCCTTTGAACTGATTTCCAGCGGAACGTTCCGGGTGATCCGGGACAGTGAGATGGAGATCGACGAAGAGGCTGAGGATTTGGTGCGGACTTTTGAAAGCGCACTCAAGAGGCGGCGGCGGGGAAGTGTGGTGCGCCTGACCGTGGATGACGACATCAGCGAAGACCTGCTTTATTTTATCCAGGCCCAATTGGATGTTTCCAAACACGATGTGTTTTGCTTTCATGGCATGATCGGTATTGCCGATATCAACGAGCTGGTTGTCGATGATCGTCCGGACCTGCTTTTCCCGCCCTACCGGGCTAGATTTCCGGAGCGTATCCGCGATTACGGCGGTGATTGCCTGGCGGCCGTCAAGGCCAAGGATATTCTTGTCCATCACCCGTATGAGAGTTTTGATGTTGTGGTTCAGTTCCTGCGCCAGGCCAGCCAGGACAAAAACGTGGTGGCCATTCGCCAGACCCTTTACCGCACCAGCGAAGACTCGCCCATTGTCCAGGCCCTGGTGGAGGCTGCCGAGGCCGGTAAAAGTGTCACGGCCATGGTTGAACTCAAGGCCCGATTCGATGAGGAGGCCAATATCGGCATCGCCAGGAAGCTGGAGCGTGCCGGGGCCCAGGTGGTGTTCGGTTTTATTGAGTATAAAACCCACGCCAAGCTTTCGCTGGTGGTCAGGCGTGAAGGCGGAACGCTGAAATCCTATGCCCACTTGGGCACGGGCAACTATCATCCGGTAACTGCCAAGATTTACACGGATCTTTCCTTTTTTACCTGTGACCCGGATATCTGTGACGATGTGTTGCAGATTTTCAATTATATGACCGGATATGCCAAGCCCACCAATCTGAAAAAAGTGGTAATCTCGCCCCTGTCCCTGCGCTCGTTCCTGCGCCAGCAGATCAACAAGGAGATCGAGCATGCCAAGGCCGGACAGCCGGCGGGCATCTGGCTCAAGCTTAATTCACTGATCGATGCAGCGGTGATCGATGCGCTGTATGCCGCCTCCCAGGCCGGGGTCAAGGTCAAGATCGTGGCCCGGGGGATTTGTGGGCTCAGGCCTGGTGTGCCAGGGCTCAGTGAGAATATCGAGGTCAAATCCATTGTCGGCCGGTTTTTGGAACATTCGCGCATCGCCTGCTTTGGCAACGGCCATGAACTCCCGTCCAGAAAAGCCAAGGTGTATATCTCTTCGGCCGATTGGATGCCGCGCAATATCGACCGGCGCATCGAGGCCATGGTGCCCATCGAAAATCCAACCGTTCATCGCCAGGTGCTGGACCAGATCATGGGCGCCAATTTCAAGGATATTGCCCAAAGCTGGATCTTACAGGCGGACGGAACCTACACGCGGTGCCCCAAGGAACCGGAAATGTTCAGTGCCCATCAGTTCTTCATGACCAATCCCAGCCTTTCCGGAAGGGGATCGGCGCTGACAACCGGCGGCCGGGCCAAGAAAAAACGTAAAACACGTTCCAAATAAAATGTAGACAAGTATGCTTGTCTGTTTGAGAACATGAGGATTGGATCATGAAAACCCTGTACATCCTGCGGCATGCCAAATCCAGCTGGAAAGATCCGAGCCTTTCGGATCACCAGCGGCCGCTCAATAAACGAGGCAAGCGCAATGTGCCCGATATGGGCGCACGCCTCAAGGCACGTCGAATAAAGCCTGACCTGATCATCAGCAGTGATGCCCGGCGGGCTCTGGATACGGCTGTCCCCATCGCCAGGATGATCGGTGTGGATCCCACCACGATCAGGCACCAGCCCGCCCTATATCATGCCACGCAAGCGCAGATTTTGAAGCTGGTCAAAGGGTTGGATGATCGCTTCAGGCAGGTGATGGTGGTGGGCCACAATCCAGGGCTCACTGATCTCGCCAACCGCTTCCTGTCTCAAACCATCTCTAATTTGCCGACGGCGGGAATCGTTGAGTTGCAGTTTGACGTGGATGCCTGGCAGGCCATCGATTCTATCCACCTTGTCCACAGTAGCGAGGATTTTCCGAAAAACAAACCCTGACGGATTCGTAATAAGTCGAAATTTCCAATTCGGGGTCATTCCGGTGTAGGCCGGAACCCAGTGTTTTCAATAAGTTCTGGATACCGGATCAAGTCTGGTATGACGAGTCTGGCACTTTTTACGAGTGTATCAACCCTGACCAAAAAACAACTTCTGTCTCAGTGGGCTGGACGTATTGCCTTGAGCCACATCCGTGGTTACCATATCCCAAAGTGAACAATTGGCTTTTAGCAAAGGAGAACCCGCATGGATAAAAAACTGAAAAAGAAATCACTGTGCAAGTGGAGTAAAAGTGATGTCGAGGATAACTGGTCTGAAATGTTTGATATCGTGGGTAAATCAAAGTTCATGTGCGAGCGCTGCCTGCGTTCGGCGCGCCTGAAAGGCAACCTGTGCAAACCGGAAAAGCTCCCCAAACCGGCCTGATGGGCTCCGGAGTTTTTACATTATGCGGTTCTCTATAAAGCTCAAGTTAGAGACGAAAAGCTCGCGACACGGTTGTTTTCTAAAAGTGCTAAGTTTCAAGTGTTAAGTGTTAAGTGTTAAGTGTTAAGTGGTGGATCAGATCTAATTTAATATCAGAATCGATAGGATGCCTTTGCTTAACACTTTAAACTTAACACTTAACACTGGCCCGTAGACCAAGATAAATTATGCTACCAAGCTGGAACAGATGTCAGCTGGAGCTTTCCGCAGAACCGGATTACATTATTCGCCTGGTTTTCCATTTTTTGCCAACCACTTATTTTTATACCGCTTGTCCTCGGTGACCTCGGCACCGAACCACTCGGGCGGGGCGAACTGCTGACTGGCTTCAACCGATGAGAACTCAACTTCTACCATCTCAAGGCCTGCCAGATCCCCGTCAAAGCGATCCAGTTCGGCGGTATACTCGCCCACCAGCACCTTGTATCTGATTTTGCTCACCCGGCACCCGCTGGTGTGGGGCCACAGGCAATCGAACTGATCCTGGGAAAGGTCGATTTCGATCTCTGTTCGTGAAAGCCCTTCGCCCATTTTGATTGTCTGGAAGCAACGCCCGGCCTTTTGCCGGACGCGCAGTTCAATGCCGGTATCCGTGGCGATCAGATACCCCTGGCGGATTGTGGTATGCGGATAACTATCGATTGCATCCGGCAGATGCTTGACCAGAAATTTACGTTCGATTTCAATGCCCATGGGATTCACCTTTAAGGATATGATTGTCGATTTCGGTCCAGTCAATGTCCAGATTGCTATAGGACAAGTCCGCGGGCAGCAAATCAAGATTTTCAAAATCAGTGCCGCGGATGGCTTTGTCGATCTTTTTGCCACCTTTAAGGAATTTACGGCTGTTGTATTTGCGTTTCGGCTGGATGCGGTAGTAAAAGGTGGATGCCCCTTGAGGGTCCAGATCGCACAGCAGGGTCGGTCCCCTCTTGCGGGCTGCCAGATGGGCCAGGTTAACGCATGCGGCGGTTTTGCCGACACCACCTTTAATGCTGTACAAAGCAATGCTTTTCACGGGAAACTCCTTTCAAGCAAAAAGTCTCTTGAAGCGCGCTTTGTTTTCATGGGAACTGAAGACCTCGAAGACGCTCAAGAAATCGGAACGAACCCGTCCCTGCTCAATGGCCAGCCGGGTGATCAGCCCGCCGGTGGCAGCGGCCAGGATCACCGCGTGGGCTGTCTGCGGCTGGATGGTTTCCAAATGAAGGGCTAAAAAATCCTGTTGAACACATAGGTCGTTGAAATCGCCTAGATTATCCTGAAGGCGCTTGAGTTGTTTGATGAGCATTTTCATCTGATCGGCAGGGAACACAGAGGTGAAAAACTCCAGCAGGTAACGCAGTTTTTTGCAGTCAATGCGCAGTTCATGCAGTTTTTCGTCCGCTGTCCGGGAAGTGATACGGCGGCCTTTCTTTATTATCCGGCGATAGCGTTTATAAATTACCGTTTTGGCCAATTCACCGATGGGGGTGTGGCCTGCGGTATCCCCGTGTGCCGATGGGTCGGAATTAACGAACTCGTCCAGTGCCGCCAGTGCTGCCTTGAATTCGTCACCCGCCATGGCTTTGAGCATACGATCCTTAACGGTGCGCCGCTTGCGTTGCAGCACGCGGAACAGTTGCAGAATCCCTGGCTTGAGCACATCGGGGACATAATCGACATAGGTCGATTTTTTTAGCAGATAGACATCCAGGTCTCGCACATCGCCGGTGATGGCGCCCATGGTTTTCAAATGCGTTTGCAGCGCGGTGGTGGTTCCCGTGGTCAACACGCCTTTGGTCTGGCCGAGCAGGCTTCGGGACCTGCGGACCGCTACCCGAAAGTCATGCAAAAATTCGCTGTCAATATCCTCGAGAACCCCATCAAGATTTTGGTGCATCACTGACGTCAGGTTTTTCAGGATGTGCTGAAGCGCTTCTGCTGCGGGCATTTGTGCAGAAAGCTGAACATTGACTTTCGATGAATAGGCACCCGGCTGGGCGCCGGATTGCTGAAGAACATCGACCAGCGGTGAAACCTCGGACGGTTTGAATTTTAACTTTTCGAGAACTTCCATGGCCTTGCGCGATTCTTTGCCGTATCCTCTGACCGGCAATAGCCGGCAACGGGCCGCCGCGTGCGCGTTACCTTTGACGGCTAACGACTCAAGTTCAAGCCTGGCAACGGTTTTGTCGTCCGTGTTGCACAAGGCAAACTGATTGACGGTTTTTTCAATGGTGGCCAAGGGGATGAGCGCACGCATCTCAATAACCGGGCCAAGCTTATCGGTAAAATCCGACGCCGGGAAATCCCAGCTGAATTGTCTGGCCTTTTTCCCATCCACCGAAATATCACTGATTCGTCGCCCGGTGGCCGCGTGGATGATGGTGTAATTGTCGGCATGGCGCAATAGCTGCCAGCCATGGTGATGAAGCCGCCAATCAAAGGTGTCATAGATGTCTACTGTCATTTGCTCGGTGGTCTCTTGCAGCGAGGTGAAGCATTGGCTCAGCTTGGATTTCAATGCGTCAATGTCGGAGGGGGTAGAAATGTAATAGTCGATCAGCTTCATGGGCATCCTTATGTATCAACATTTGAAAAGAATCGTATCGGTTTTTGATTCGTATGGTTATACACTGCGGCAGGCATTTGGTAAACTCTCATTGAAAAAATGGATCGGCCGATGGCATGATCCATTTCTCCCTTGCAGGTACGTGCCCCAAAAAACTTGCAGATGGCTGATAGGCCGCTTGTTCTAATGCAATTGTTTACCGAAACGGGGCGATGCTATTGCATGGAAAGGCTGGGGCAGCATGTTTTTTTTGCTACATGGCAGCCGGTTCCGGGATTTTTTTTAGGGTTTTGCGCTTTTCCTTATGTTGGTTGGCGTGCTTGTACATCAGCCGCACCAAGCCGTCAGCCAATCCGGTCTGCGGAACCGAAATGGTCTTGATGCCACTCCATTTCATGACGGAAATATAAATCTTAAGGGCCGGCATGATTACGTCGGCACGGTCCGGTTTCAGACCCAGCCTGGTAATCCGTTCATCGTAGGAAAAAAAGCTCAGGTAATCCCTGACTTCTTTCATCTTTTTGCGGGTAATGGATTTTCCATCCGTGCATTTGGCCAGTTTGATGATTTTATTGATGTTGCCGCCGCTGCCAATGGCATCGATGCTGGAAAATTTGTGCGTGTGTCTTTGAATCCACGTTTTCATTTCCGACCATTGTGCTTTTTCGACCAGGTTTTCAAACAGCCGAATGGTCCCGATGCCAAACGAGCGGGACTTGGTTTTACCATTCGAGAAAATAGTGATTTCCGTGCTGCCGCCGCCCACATCAACAAAAAGCCAAGCGCTGCCTGGGGCCACATGCCGCCAGGGGTTATTGGCGAAAATGGCCCGCGCTTCTTCCTTGCCGTCGATAATTTCTATATCCACGCCGGTCTGTTTGTAGATTTGTTTTTTTATTTTCGTGCCATTGGCCGCCTCGCGCATGGCTGACGTGGCACAGGCACGAATGTTCAAGGGGCGGTAAGCATCGATCAGATTTTTAAACCCGCGGATGGTTTGCGTCAGCCGGTTGGCGCGATCCTTGGAGATTTTGCCAAGGATAAAGGCGTCTTTGCCCAAACGTATGGGCATCCGAATCAGGGAAATCTTTCTGAAATAGGGTCCATTGTCAGTCTCGAAAACCTCGGACAGTAATAGCCGCACGGCGTTGGAGCCAATATCGATCGCGGCATAGCGTTCACTGATCAGCATATGAAATATGGCCTTTCGGTATATGTCAGGTGGTGATGTCACCTGCTGATATGCATAAAAATGAAGCGTTCGCTGCCTTATTCTTGCGGTACCCGCCAATCATGGAAAATGGCGAAATGGTATGAAATTTTTTACCACCAAAATGTTAGGGGCTTGTTAGCAAGCCCATTCCAATTCACAATCTCCGACTAAAGCAAGCCCGCACCAATAGTAGCGGCTTCATCTACAGATCCGTTAAATTATTTTGACAATTAACAATAACCTAACATTTGTCAGGCAAACTTCAATTAGAAAAGAAAACTGAATGATGAGGTAATCAAATGACTGGCTTTGGGATACACTTTATATATAGCGGATTGGCGGTTCTGATCGGATCCGTTGCACTGATAAAAATTTTTGATTTTTTGACGGGACAACGCATTAAAAAGTTTTTGGGAATGGAAAACAGCACCCAAATGCAATCAGGGATGCGCGTTTCAATCCCCAAACGATCAATTTGATCGAATGCTTATGCTTTGCTCAATAAAAAAGGCGGCGCTTTTAGCGCCGCCTTCAAATGGTAACCGTGGGTGTATTATAGCTTTATAGCTTTATCTTTCTGCGGACCAAACCGCAAAACCCAAGCAGTCCGGAACCCAGGAGAAAAATAGAGGCCGGGACGGGAACCGGGCAGTTGCTGTGAACGGTTGCCCACAGCTGGGTGGCGTTTGAAACGGTCTCGGAAGTATCCAGACTGGGAAACAATGAATTTTCATCAAGTCCGAAGCCCATCAGCTCCAACGTGTATGCAACACCTTCAACCTCAAATGTTTGAATGCTGATGATATCATTGTTGGCCGCATTGCTCAGGGGTGTTGCGGAATTGACCGTTGCATCGATATCAAATGTAAATTGAAAGATTTCATTCACATCTGTCGGATCACTGAAAGAGAAATTGACGGTCAGGTCCGCAGTCGAGGGAGATGTCCCGATCGAATTGGCGGCATTGAAATGGGTAAGCGTTCCTAAAAGGAACGTTTCGCCATCGGCAAGGGTGATATCACTACCCCCGATAAATTCGAGGCTACTGATGTCTTCATCGCCCCAGTTGAGCTGATTGGTTCCGATACCACTGATTAAATCACTTCTGCCCTCGGTAAAATTAGTCCATTGCCCGCTGACCGAATCAATGGTGAACGCATTTGCAGCTCCTACCGTCACGACGAGCATAAATACAGCCATTAACAAAGTGAACCTTTTTTTCATTGAATTCTCCTATCAACGCTAAAATAAAAAGAGCTCGTGTGAATGGAAATGGTAATGTCTCGTGTCTTTTTCGATAACGACTCCAGATACCGAACAAGAATTCAGATTCTGTTCATCGGTGATTAGATGTTAATTAGAATTTTCCCCCTTCCCGCAAACAGCAACATAAATGGAGCAATTTATTATTGAAAATAGAACATATAGAGAATTCTGCTGATTCATCTCAGCTTATCGCCAAATCTAAATACCAAATATCAGCAAATTGTCAAGTTTATAGAAGGGTATTCCAGAGTAACCGCATTTGACACCCGATATGAGAAATCAATGTTGAAGGCATGGCCAGCGCCTGCATCGAAAGCCCCATTCATGGTGAGATCATGCGCATTTTTCTCACGATCTCTAATAATACCGTAACAATCCTGTGAAATTCTTTTTATCGATGCAGGCAGGGATATAATTGTTTTCAGTTGAACGGTAACATTTATTGACACGGAACGGAGGATAGTTGAGATGAAATTGTTTAAACGGGTAATGAAGATTGCCGTTGTGGCAGGTGGGTTGACGGCCATGGTGGGCGGCCATGCGCTGGCTTATCATGGACATTCCTGGCTCGACCATGCTCACCGGCATGGCTATAAGAACGTCATCGTGATGATTCCCGATGGTTGTGATGAGGCCGTGCAGACGGCGGCCCGCTGGTACAAGGGCGAGGATTTACAGGTGGATCAGATGCAAAATGCCGCCGTGAAAAATCATATGGCCAACTCGGTGATCACTGGCTCGGCGGCTGCCGCTACCGCATTTGCCACCGGCCACAAAACAACCGTGCGGTTTCTCGGTGTTGGTCCCCGTACCGATGATCTGCTCACCGGTTTCGAGCCTACGGCCGAGCCCTATGCGCCGGTGGCCAGCATCCTTGAGGCTGCTAAACTCAAGGGCATGGCCACGGGTATCGCGGTGACCTCCCGGGTGACCCACGCCACGCCGGCGGCCTTTGCCTGCCATATCGAGGATCGCGGATGGGACAACGACATCATGGAGCACATGGTCTATGAGAACATTGACGTTGTGTTTGGCGGCGGCGCCCGTCATTTGATTCCCAGCGGGGAGAGTTATACGACCAGTTTCGGTGATAGCTGGGAGGGCGAACGCGAGGATGGTGAAAATCTCATGCAGGTGCTGACTGATCGCGGTTATCAGTTCGTCGACAGCCAGGAGACCATGGAATCGTTGACCTCCGGCAAGGTGTGGGGCCTTTTTGACGACAGCCATATGCAGCCGGACATCGACCGTCAGTATTTTGCCGAAAACGAACCCAGCCTGGCCGACATGGTGGGCAAGGCCATCGAGCTGCTCTCCCAGGACAAGGACGGTTTTTTTCTGATGGTGGAAGGCTCCCAGGTGGACTGGGCCGGCCATAACAACGACCCCATTTACATGATCACCGATTTTATTGCCTTTGACGATGCTGTCAAGGTGGCCTGTGATTTTGCCGATGAAGACGGCCGTACCCTCGTTTTGGCCTACCCGGACCACAACACCGGCGGGATGAAAATCGGTCATTACTTCACCAGCATGGGTTACACGGAGACAACCATTGAAGACTTGGTGGACCCGCTGCTGGGGATGAAAATGTCCGCTAACGGTGTCGTTGCCATGATGGGTGACGATTCGGACCAGGCCTTGATAGGCTCCGTGAGTGAGAATTGGGGATTGGCTATCACGCAGGAGGACGTGGACGAAATTCGTGCCTATCAGGAGAATATGGGGCAAAGTTTGTCCTACTCAATGGCTGCCGTGATAAGCAAAAACTATACGGCGATCGGCTGGACCACCCACGGACACAATGGTGAGACGGTTCCCGTATGGGTCCACGGCGGGGATGCGCCGGTGGGGACCATTGACAACACCGACCTGGCGAAAATCGCCGCTGATGCCATGAAAACGGATCTGGACAGGGTCTCCGCCAAGCTGTATGTGGATCTGAGCGAGGTGACCAGCGATTATGAAATCGTGGACGACGGTCTGGGCAATCTGACCCTCAAGGTAAGCGGTGCTGAACTGCCCATCAGCAAGGATTACATGACCTACAACGGCAAAACGATTCAATTGCCCGGGTTGACGGTCTATGCACCGGCGACCGACAAGGTCTATGTTTCCAAAAAAGCGCTGCGCATGCTGTGTTTGCTGTAATTGCCGCAAGCAAAAAGAATACTTAGCAAAAGGGGACAGCCCGATAAAGGGGCTTCCCCTTTCTTATTTTAAACGGGATGGGCGATTGCTATTTGAAATGGATCGGCAGCACAATTTCAGACTCGGTGTTGTGCTCACCATAGGGGTCGAAGTCCATGAATTGGCACAGCCGCTTGATTTTGTTTTCGAAAGCAGGACTGTTCAGGGTGCTGCGTGTGATTGCATAGGACCCGATTTCACCGTTGAATTCCACGGCCATTTTTATTTCAACAAGGCCTTTGAGATTTGGATTGTCTTTTCGTTGCTGCTGATACAGGTCCCGGGCCTGGCAGACAATCGGCCACAGGTTGTGGGTCACGTTCTCTGGTGATCGGGCGCCGGTCACGGTCATGCCAACGATGCTATCAGGCATGCTTTCCATGCAGCTTTTGGGGGCTTGAGATGAGTCCTTGCCGTTGCAGGCAAGGATATTTGAGATGAGTAAAGCCAGTACAACTAATTTTTTTTCATGCATGATGATTCCTCCAGAAATACGCACACTGAATAATGGCTACCGGACCGTCCAATCCTGTTGCCCCAAATCGAGAAACAGCTTTTGTCCTTCGGGCAAATAAATGGACTGAACACCGACTTCCGAGAAAATTTTTCCGACGGTATCCTGAACAAGCTGTGATTTCACCACGGCGGGGTTTTTCTCATACGCGGGCAAGAGCTCGGCGAAGCGCGAGGCCGACGCACGGGCCCGTTGAATGGTGGTGGTTTTCTCACTTCGTGCTTCATCCAGGCACTGCCTGACATTGCCGCCGATTTGGCCGGCCAAAAGCATTGCTTCGACGGCTTCGAACGCGGCCGGCTCGGCTGCTGAATCGGCGGTATGAAGGAGTCGTTCATAGTCGTCAATGGTGTCCAGCAGGTCCTGCCAGCCGCTGCCGGACAGTTCATTGAGCGCGGACACCCGCTGCCTGGATGCTTTTTCGATGGCCAATGCTTTTTGGCTTTCCGCCTGGGTAACTGCTTCGAAATCCGGAGCCAAAACTTTCGGCACGGCGTACTGGCTCGCCGTCACACTGGTGACCGTCAGCCCGGTTTCCAGTTGTCTCAAACGAGTGGCGATGCGTCTGCCGATGGCTCGATTGTCGATCCGGCCGGCAACAAAATCAGCGACCTGGGTTTGTGATACAACGCTGACAATAGCAGCTTGGGCAAGGCGGCGAATGATCGCCTGGGCGCGTCCCATGGACCCCACATGGTTGACAAAACAGGCCGCCGTAGGGCCGGCCGTGAGTCTGTCGTCATCATCATCCAGCTTGTAATGGATGACCCACACGCCCTGAACGATATTCTTGTCTGCGGTGACCAGGGATCCATGCACTCCCGGTCGAAGGGCTTTGCTTTGCGGCCGACTGTCAATGGTCGGCACGCTGTCCTCGGTCTCTGACCAGAAGGCCTTGTAAACCACCGTTTTCTGAATGGTTGTGGGGATGCGGATGATTCGATCCAGGGGAAAGGGAAGCGCCAGATAAGGACCTCCCGGGGGGTGGATGGAACCCGCATCCTTGCCGTTAATCCGGCCGAAACGGGCCTGCACCGCCACGAATCCCTCGGGAACCCAGTAAATATTGCTGAGAACAAAAATGATCGCCAGGATGATCATGATCCATTTCATCAGACCAAAGCCGACCTTGAGCGCACTCGAGAGTGAATCAAGGCTATTTGCCGTGTCGGTTGGATTCCCATTCTTTGATGCGGGGGAACACGGTTCCTGTTGAATGGTTGGGGAGAAGCGATCTTGTTCAGGCATGGTCTGTGTCAACGGATTATTTTATTCCTTTAGCAATGTGAAAGGCTCCGATTTGGTGTCTATCACAAATGTGGTGTTGGTTTTCAAGCTCGTTTGCAGGGCTTCCAGTTTTCTCAAGAACAGGGCAAAATCCGGATTTTTGTTGTATTCGGCGTAGTATTTGGCCGCTGCGGCATCGCCCTGGGCGCGAATATTCTGGGCCACCCGTTCGGTGAAGGCCATGATGCGTTGTTTGTCACTGTTGGTTTCGGCCATGATGCGCTGGGCAATGGCCTTGCCCTCCGACCGGGCATTCTGAGCAAAGCGTTGACGGGTCTGCTTCATCCGTAAAAAGACCGAGCGGGTAATGCGTTCGGGAAGCAAAATGCGGCTGATGCCCATGTCCACCAGCGCGATGCCGCAGGGATGATCGGATAAATCTGATCGCATACGGCCGAGCAGGGCGTTTTCAATCTGATCGAGTTTGAGTTTGGCGGGGTCGGCATTGGTCAGATCGTCAAAGGTAAAGCGACTGATTTCGGCTTTGGTGGCCCGCAACCGATCCTTCACCAGAGCCTCGGCTTCCATCCGGGAGCCGAACGTGCGATGGAATTGAAGCGGGTCTTCAATGCGCCAGATGGCAAAGGTCTTGGCGATCACAACATGACGGTCCCGGGTTTCCTGCTGTTCGAGCTGGTCTTCCAGGATGAACAGGCGCCGGTCCATGCGGATGACCTGTTGGATGGGCCACGGCCATTTGAGATGCAGGCCGGCTTGATTGCCACTACGGTTGACCACGGACCGGTCCGTGGCCCGACCGAATGTGGTGACGACAACCACTTCGTCAAAATTGACCTGATAGGTAAACAGCATGCCGGTGAAAAAAAGCAGCAGCCCCGCGGCCATAGCAAATTTAATGTACCGGTTCATCGTGTGTCGAGCTCCCTTGTCGCCTTTGTCGGCAACGATTTTTTTTAGGATGCCTGCTGTGCGCCGTCAAAAGTCACCGCCTCCAGGTAGGTCACCGATGCTCAGACCTTCTCCGATCCCCACGCGCATCAAGGTCTTGTGGGTATCTCCCATCAGGACGATTTTACGGCTGTTGGACAGGCCGTTTTCTATAACCGAGAAATAGTGATCAAAGCGGTAATTTTGAGGGGAGGCCTGAAGGGCCTGCAGCTGCTTGCCGAATCGGTCGGTTTTTCCGCGTTGCCCATTCTCTCGGCTGAAGCGGTAGGCCTGGGCTTCGGTCAGCACCTGGGAGACCGCACCGCCGCACCGTTCGAGCAATTGATTCTGCTCGGTGCCATCCATATCCGGCCCGGTCCCGTCACCGTCGGCCAAGGCTGCCAGCCGGGCAAATCGTTGGGGGTCACCGGTGGTTTCGGTTTGAATGCGCACGGCTGCCTGACGGGCCTCCTGGACCCGGGTTTCTCGCTCCTGCATGGCGGCGACGGTTTCTTCAAAGGCGTCGGCCACATCCACCGGTGGATGAACAGCCGTAATGGCCACGTGCACAATCCGGACACCGAGATCGCACGCGTCGCATGCGGATTGGATGGCATCTTTCAGGCCCTCAACGGCTTCCAGACGCGCGTCGCAAAACAGCCCATCGATATCGTAGCGATAGATGAACCGTGATGCACAGGCTTCGGCCAGTCGCCGCAGCAGCCGTTCCGGCTGGGACGAAGACCGCACATGGGCCAGCACGTTATCGATGATATATTGAACCTGAACATCGGCGGCGGCCAGGGATACCGAGGGGACTCTGTGGCTGCCCCTGGGCGGCTGCGCCGGGTTGCCACGGCCATTGATCCGACTCAGGGGCGATGAACAAATCAGCAGCTCGTCCATATTGAACCCGTGCATGTTGGTCCACAGGATCGGCACGCCCTTGCGGTACACTGAGCGGTTTTTGTCTGCCGGCCGGTGGGAACCGACATGAATGCTGCGGATTGCCGATACGGTATAGTGGCGGGCCATGCCGATGGGCCAGGGAAACTTGAAATGAAGCCCCGGCCCCAGCGCTGCTGGTTGCAGGCGTCCCAGGGTCATGACGATAGCCTTTTCCTGGGGCCGGACAATGACGATGGTGGAAAAGCCAAACAATAAGAAGGCAACCAGCAGGACCGCCGGTACGATCAAGGTCTGAGCACGCTTACCAACGGCGGTCTGGGTGATGTCGAACCCGAAGATATTTTCCAGCATGGCGGCGAAGACAAATCCGCTTTGCATGGGCTGGGAAAGCCCTTCGAGCAGATAGAAATCAAACGCCGGCCGGAAAACAGTATCCGGTGGGCGAGGGGTGAACAATCGCAACAGCATGCAAAACAGTATTTCCGTACCCAGCAGACTGTTGATGACAACAAAGACCCAGCCCACAACACCAGATACACCGGAGACACCGAAATGCCGACCGCCGGTACCGGCCAAGAGGCCGATGACCATGACCGTCATCAGCCCGGAAACATTGCGGGCGCATTTGATTGGCTGCCATGCGCCAACCCGCATCAGGTGGGTGAGATAAACGGTGAAGACGACCAGGACCATTGTGCCGATCGAAAGGATGGCGACCAGCAATAGATCGCTGAATGCAGTCGGTGGCAAGTTTGCCGGCTTTCCGTCCAGGCCTATGCGTAGGCTTTGAAACAGCAATGCGGCGGCGCCCAGCTCCAAAACCGGAACCAAAAACCGGGCATAGGCCAAGCGGCTGATGCGACTTTGATGGTTGTCGCGGTTGATCGCCTTGGCCTCGCTTGCTGTCCAATTCCCGTTTTTGGCATGGCCTCCACGCTCAGCTTCCCGTTCTATCAGCAGGAAGGTCAATATCAGGTGAAGCCAGACAATCAGTCCCGTGCAGGCGGCCCACAGAACATGGGAGGCATTGGCAACGCGCACCCCGCAGGCCAGCCAGACCAACACAGCGGTGAGTAGAAGCTGGACAAAAAAACCGGTCAGGCTGTGGATGACACCCCGGCGCAATAGACCCCATTGCCTTGTCATGAGATGGCCTCACCCACCCGCAACAACCGGGCGGAATTAAAAACAACAAACAAAGAGCTGCCGGTATGTAAAATGGCCGCCAGAACCGGCGAAATCATTCCCCCGGCGCTCAGGAAAAACACCGCGATAATAAAAGTGGTACTGAAAACAAGATTTTGGCGGATGGTGGCAACAACCCGGCGGGATAGTTCGAGGATGAACGGCACCCGGTTCAGTCGGTTATTCATCAAAATGATGCCGGCGGAATGAATGGCCACCTCACTGCCCGCAGCGCCCATGGCAATGGACACATCTCCGGCCGCCAGGGCCGGACCATCATTGATGCCGTCACCCACCACCCCCACCACCGCGCCGCGCCGGTGTGCCGCCTCGACCCGGGCCATTTTCTGATCGGGTAGCACCTGTGCTTCGACATCGCAGGCCAGGTGCTCGGCGATGCGATCAGCGGCGCTTTGGCGGTCACCGGTCAGCATGATCACCTGTCTGGAAGAATCGGCTTTGAGATCTCTGATCACAGCCGGGGCATCCGGACGCAACGTATCGGCAAGGTCGACTGTACCGATCAGATGCTTTTCCTGAGCCACATAAAGACGGGTCGTTCCGCTTGCCGTCTGTCCGGTTGACCTTTCGGCGATGCATTTTGAGCAATGCTGGTCGATCCAGTTTTTTCGGCCAACGGCAACACGCCGGCCGTTGATGATGCCCTGAATCCCGCATCCCGGCTCTTCCTTGACCTGCTGGGCGTTCAGTGGCGGTACTTCACGGTTGACTGCCTCGGCCATCAGGGCGCTGGCCACCGGGTGGGTCGAGTATTGCTCAACCCCGGCCGCCAGGGCCAACAGTTCGGTTTCACTCACCCGGCCGTTGACGGATATCCCAACGACGGTCAGCACACCGGTGGTGAGGGTGCCGGTCTTGTCGAAAATCAAGGTGCTGATGCGGTTGGCGACCTCGAGGGCATCAAGGTCCTTGATGATGACCCCGAGCCGGGCGGCCGCACTCATGGCCGCCACCAGGGCGGTTGGCGTCGAGAGGATGATCGTGCACGGGCAGGCCACGATCAGCATGGAAATCGCGCGATCGATGTCATGGGTGAAAAAAAGAACGATCGCCGCACACATCAGGACGATGGGCGTATACCAAGCCACATAACGGTTGATCAGACGGGATACGGGCGTGCGGTTGGTTTCTGCCTGGCTGATCAGGGTCTGAATTTTTGACAGGGTGGAATCGTCGACCGCAGCCGTAATTTGAATGATGAGCAGGCCGGTCAGATTGATCGTTCCGCTGAACACGGGGTCGCCGGGCTTTTTCCCCACCGGCAGGGATTCACCGGTAATGGCCGCCTGGTTCACACTGCTGACCCCCTCGGTGACAATGCCGTCGCCCGGAATCTGGGCGCCTGGCCGGACCTGAACCCGATCGCCCTTGACCAGCGCCGTTGCCTCGATTTCTTCAACGTTGTTGGTTCTCACCACCCATGCTTTTTGTGGGGCCAGGCGCAACAAGGCTTCAATATTTTTACGGGCGCCAAACTGGGAACGATACTCGATCAGCTGAGATGCGATCAGAAAAAAAGCGATCAATGCCGCTGCCTGATATTGCCGGCTGCCCAGCGCTACCACAAAGCTCAATGCGGCCAGCTCGTTCATCTCCGTGCGATCATTCCATAGATCGGACAGTGCGCTGTAAACCAGCGGTGAACCAAGCAGCAGGGCCGCACCGAAAGCCGCCAGGGACGGCAGTTCCACACCATCGAACACCATCGCCGACAGGTAGGATACACCCAACAGGAGGCCACCGATAAGGCAGGCCGCCAGCTGCAATCGGAAATTGCAGGCATCCGCCGCGATCATATCCCTTACAAAACCATGCGGCATTTCAACGTGCTTTCCCGGGAATCATTAACATAAAGGTCCACTTTAGTATTGCCTGTCATTTTCAGCCAGGTCCTTTTGATCATTTGAAAAACATGTATACTTACAATGTCTTTGTTAGAAAATTGTGAGGGGTGTGTTTATTGTAACCAATTGTATTGCTTGGCTATTTTTTAATTGACGATATCCTTCATTTGACATTTGGATCTTGGCCTTTGACATTTCTTTCCCAAATAGATGATGCCCGATGAATCCATGAGCTGACGCCCAATCGAACTCCAGCCACCCGATGTTACCAAGGCGGCTTGCTTGAACTGGTCTCGGTAAGGTGATATGTGATGTAAAGACAACATGTTTAGTTCAGGCCACCCTATCGGATGAGGCAACCATGAAAAAGATTATCCCCCTGTTGATTCTCAGCTCCTTGATCATGCTGGTCATCGGCTGCGCCAAGGACCCCAACCCCATTGTCATCCCCGACGATGCCGCCGAGATGATGGTGTCTTTTTCATGGGATGGTATCAAGGCCTGCACCCATGAATCCCCTGAAATCCGGGTGGCCCGAATCCCGGATGGCACGGTAACATTGCAGGCGCTGCTCAAGGATATCAACGTGCCGACCTACAATCATGGCGGCGGCAGTGTTAAGAATGACGGTTCCGGAATTATTCCCCCCGGTGCCTTGACCATTGGATATAACGGCCCGTGTCCTCCTGCCAAGGAACGTCACAAATATGAACTTTCCGTGATGGCCAAGGATGCCCAGGGAAATATCATTGGTTTTGGCAAGTCCCGTGAGCTGTTCCCACCGAAAAAGTAGGCGTGTGTGGGAACAATACAATCTGTCAAGTGGCTCGCGCATCGTGAAATTCGTTCGTGTCCATCTATTTCAAAACTGAAAGAACCTGAACCCCGCCGTTGCCGTATCGGGGGGTGAATGCCTCCACGCTCAAGCGTTCTCCAACGATCGTCCACTGTACTTTTTTCTTATCTATTCCCGGTAGATACCGATATAAGTAATCAATACCACCGAAGTTAATCATTTATTATCAAAATCCTGATTGAGACGCGTAAGCGATCTGTTTTTGTAGGACACGGCATTTCTGTCTGGAAACCCACGTTGGGATGTTTTTTTTGCGAACAGCATTGAGACGGGAAAGGAGAAACAGGTTATGAAAACGAATCAAACAGATGCAGCTGGCAGAGGCTCCCTCTGGAAGGCACTCACCCATGTGCTGATCGGTGTCATGGTGGCGGCAATGATCGCCTGTGGCGGTGGGGGTGACGGGGATGGCACCACCACAAGCACGGACACCGGAAGCTCGGATGGGACGATTACTTACAGTGGGTCGGGAACCGGGTCGGCCGATGGCGGGACCATCGACGCGGGGAGTGTGACCATCAGCATCCGGGCACAGGCGCTTGCCGATGATGTTAATTTCACCGTCAGCGAAGTCGATACACCGGCGACGCTGCCAACCGGCTTGAAACAGGTGGGCAGCGCCATGGATGTGTCGGTAGGCGATTCAGACTACGAAAAAATCAATGGCCCGGTGACCTTTACCGTCAAATACGATGATACGGGCATGGCCGATGAGACCAAGCTGCTGGTCCTGCATTATGATGATACCTGGGGGTATCAGGCGGTTCGGGTTCTTGATCAGGACACCACGGCCAATACGATCACCTTTGAATCGCGGACATTCAGCCCCTTTGTTCTTGCGCTTCTGGATCTGCTGTTGCCGGATGATGCGGATACCGGTTTCACCGCAACCGCAAATGGTTGGAATATTAATAATTTTGGCAGCTTCTTTTCACCTGGCGGCAACTGCCTGGGGATGTCCGCCTATGCCACCTGGTTTTATCAGGGGCGCTCCAGTGAGGAGCTGAACGGGAAATTCAATTCCACGATTGCCCAGTATACGGCCTTGCGCGCCCACATGGCACAGAGCCAGAGTTGGGCAAAAACTGAATGGCGCGAAGAGCAGCTTCTGCAGGATGCACACCTGATTACCCTGATGAAAGCTTTTCTTTATATCACCGATCAGCCCTTGATTCTTCTGATGGGGGTGGATGGCAGTCCGCGTCATGCCAGCGTTGTTTATGGCTACGATGCCAGTAATTTTTACTTTTATGACGTCAACAGCCATGACACACAGCAGACCCTCAGTTATACCGCCAGCGGTTTCGGGACTTACGGCTCATACAACAGTTTCGGATTTGTCGCTCTGCCCAGTATGGGGCGCACCCAGGATTTCGAAGCCTTGACCGTTGAAGCGGAAGCCGGGTTCACGACGTCTGAGGATATTACGCTCACCGCTCCCACGGCCGGCGAAGAAATTAATGCCCATGAGACGGATCTGACGGGCAGCCTGTCCGGCGACCTCAACAGTTCGGCGCAACTGCTGGCCAATGTCAAGGGTGTCTGGCAGACCGTTCCGGTGTCAAGCGGCAGTTTTGACGTTACGATTCCGATTTCATACGGTGACAACACTATCGTTTTGTTGGCCGGTGTGTCGATCAGCAATCAGTCCAATTGGTATAAGAACAGCGCTGTTTTGTTCCGCGATGTGGAAGGGACCCTGGCCGCTACTGATCTGCTGACCACATTGACCTGGAATCAGAGCAATACCGACGTGGACCTGTATGTTACGGATCCGGCAGGAGATACAGCTTACTACATTACCGACGGGACCTCCAGCGGTCTGGTTCTGGACTTTGACAACACCAGTGGATACGGGCCCGAGCATATCACCCTGACCGCCGATACCAGTGGAGAAGTTCTCGATGGCACCTACACCGTACGGGTCCACTATTACAGCAACCACCGTGACGAAGATTCCCTGGCCAGCGGCACGGTGACCATTGTTGTCAATGAGGGACAGGAAAATCAGGCCAGCGAGTCGGTGGCGTTTTCCTTTACCACGGATAATCCAAGCAACGCCTCTCCCGGCAGTACCGGTGCAGACTGGGTTGATATCGCCGACGTCGATATTGCCAACGGCATTATCACGCTGTATTGATCAAGAGCGATCAATGAAAATGCAACCGGCAATGCCTGCAGGCATTGCCGGTTTTTTATGTGGCGGAACTGATCAGGGCGATTCCGGCCGGTAGACAGCCCCCATGAACAGGATTCGGCCGGTGGATTGATCCTCTATCAGGCAAAGAAACGGTCGATTGGCAATGAATTCGAAAGGTGAGGCCTGGGGCAGGGCAGACCCGAACATCTGTACCGTGGTCACCGCCGCGGCTTCACTGCCCGCTTCATCCACTTTGAGAAAACAGTGGTGATTGACATCGGATATGGCAAAAGGACGCGACGGGGTGATCCCGCTGAAATCGGCCTTTTGCGCATCAAAGGCGGCTGCCATGCCCATCTTGATCAATGGCTGCCGAAGGCTGACACCGGTTTGGATCTGAAAGCGCGGCAGTACCACGCGTCCCTCGGCGCGGGTCATCCGTTGGCGCCATCCATTGATCATGGCCGGGGTCAGGGTGTCAATCAATGCGTCCATTTTCATTTCCGAAGGCGGCAGAATCACGAGCATTGAAAATCGGGGATCCCGGTAGGCGATCCTGACGGCCGTGAGACCCTTTGTGGACAGGTAAGCGAACCAACCCCCGCGAGCCATGTAGTGAGCGGGCATGGTGTCCTCGTCGTTCAGAAAAAACGGTCCCTCGGTCGTGCCTTCGATGGGGAAAGGGGTTTGCCATGCATCCTTGAAATAAGCGGCATTGATGAGTAAAAGGGCCAGGTTCGGATCGATTTGGTCAATAACCTTAGTGATCTTTCCATGGGTTTGCCCAGTGACCCATTGATTGATCATACCTGCGGGATCCTTTTTCGGCAGGGGACGAATTATCGCCCGAAATTGTTTCTCCATCCGGTTTACATAGGCGTCTTCCAGTGGAATATTTCCCGCCGTCCAGATGGCATTGGCCAATTGAAGGGTGGCCGCGCCCTCTTTTTGATCGATCGGCGACAGATAATCACCCATCTGTTTTTCCACTTGAGCCCACTTGGATGGATCCACTCCGAGCACATCAGCCATGGCTTCCAAGGTGGTTCCGCGTGCACCACCGGCCGTCATGACCAGGGCACTGTAAATACTCACAGGAGAGGTGAGGATGTTGGCTTTTGGCTGCAGTCGGCAAAGGGTTTTAAATAAGGCCAGCGCGAACCCCTGATCCGGTGGAGACAGGACGACGGGCGCAGCGGGAATCCCCCCGGCATGGGCTGGCGATGTGACAAAGAAAATACCGGCCAATAACCATCCACAGCTTTTGAAAAAAGCGTTCCAGTGCATATGCGTCCCTTTATGATGGGGTGACAGGCAACGGCCAAGACATTGACGGAATCGTAAAAAGCCCAATATCGGCGTTACGCTTCATCCTTCGTCACTGCGGAGTACTCTATGTACGCTGCCTACGGCACCAGCGATAGCGGTATTCCCAAGGATTCGCAAGCCTTGATCTCGGGCTTTTTACGATTCCGTCCGAACGGCAACTTTTTACGAGTTTTCAAAACATTTAATCAGAAAAGAATCTTTTTATGTTTGCTTGGCCTGACAATCCGGGCAAATCCCAAAAAAATCAAGTCGATGGCGGGTAATGGCAAAGCCGGTCTGGCGTGCGAGTTCCTCGGTCATGTCTTTAAGCGCCGCCACATCCGGGTCAAGGATCTTTTTGCAACGGATACAGACCACGTGGGGATGATCGTAAGGTTTGTTGCCGTCATAGCGGTTGCTGTCGTCGCTGAAACCCAGCTCAAGGACCTGGCCCAGCTCTTTGAGTACATTCACATTTTTATAGATCGTTGCCAGGCTGGTGGTGGGAAAATCGGGTTTGACCTGGGCATAGATCGATTCGACGCTGGGATGCCCCTTGCTCTCGGCAAGCACCTTTAGAATTGCCAGTCGCTGGGGGGTAATACGATACTGATTTTCCCGCAGGGCGTCCACCATTTTGCGAAGTCGGATTTCCGGATCAGGCATATGAATCGTCATTTCAAATCGGTTATCTGTGGAAAATTGTTATCAACAAATAGCAGGCAGAAATTTTGCTGTCAATAGGCCTTGATGTCTGGCAGGCGTTTCAATTCGGATAGATCCGTTTTTGAATTATTTCTTTTCAGATTCCTCTTGATCCTCCTTGTCCGGTGTGAGGATATCAATCGAATCGGTACCAATGATATCTATGCCCTCGAATGTTTCGCCCGTCAAGGTTGCTGTCGTGGCATCTTTTGCCAATTCAAGCTCCTCTGCCAGGAAGTAGAGCAACATATCGTGGTCCCCATCCTTATCGATATCTTCCATTTTCCAGCGCAGCGGATAAGCCCCTGCAAAATCACAAGAGATGAGGTCTACGTCATAGGCATCGAAATCATCGGTGGTCAAGATGGCAACCGACACCTGGCCTTTGGGGGATATGTTGATGGAATTGGGGTAACTTCCTGGAATTATATCGATATCAATAATAATTGTGGCGGCTTTAATGGGACGTACCGCCAGCACATGGCCGCTGTTGGTTTTTGGGCCACTGACAATGCCCGAAAGTTGCCCGTTGGACGTTCCCAAAGCCATATGCCACGCTTGCTCGATGTTGCCGGCATTGGTCGTACTCGACCAATACGGATCAGCTTGCACGTCGGTAAACGGATGTTCCAATGGGAGAAGGGGGCTGTTTTTGCCATGATCGATCAGGCTGCGAAGCTGCTTTATGTTGGCCAAATGCCACTGTCCGGCAGTCGACCCATCCCTTAACCCACATTGTCCGTCAGCCAGGTTATTGGAAGCGTTCAGCGCGTCGTTCCAGTTTTTGCTTCCAAAGCAGTTGGCGTTTTTAAGCCAGATCAATTCCGTCATGTTGTCCGTCACCGTGCCATCGCCGTTGTCCGTGAATCGAGGATACGGCCATCTCACGCCGGCCTGCAGGCCACCGTCGTCTCCTGTGGCATAGTGTTGGGTCTGGCCTGTTTTGGGAACTGGTGATGCAGCAAACATCGCCTCATTGCCAATCCGAACCGGCCAAACGCCCCGGCTTTCGTATTTCGAAGCATCATGAAGAATTGTCGCATTGCCCGGTTCGGGTACCATGTCGACAACCAATGCGGCCTCACTACGACTGGCGAGGGTGGTGCTCGACCAGTAGGTATTGGAATGGACATCGGTAAACGGATGCCCGGAAGATAGCGCCGGGCTGTAATTGTCATAATCGATCAAGCTGAGAAGCTCCCTTGCGTTGGCCAGATGCCATCCTCCAGGGGCCGATCCGTCGCTCAGCCCGCACTGTCCCTCGGCCAGGTTGTTGGCGGCGTCCAGAGCATCAGCCCAATTTTTGGTTCCAAAGCAGTTGGTATTTTTGAGCCAGATCAGATCCGTCAGGTTGTCTGTCACCGTGCCATCGCCGTTGTCGGTAAATCGAGGCGCCGGCCATTTCACTCCTGCCTGCAGGTAGCCGTCGTCTCCAATGGCATAACTTTGGGCCTGGCCGGTCTTTGCCACAAAAGCGAATTGTTGCGCGATGGCCATCGGCTGAGCAATCAAAAAAAGCAAAGCCACCAGTAACAAGACCTTTTTAAAAGAACGCAATCTATTATTTTTTTCCATTTTTAGTCTCAAACATGTTGTCTCTGAAAAAACACGCGTGTTGATCAATAACCATAACTTCTTATCGGAATAAAACGCAGGGAGTTGAGTGTGATGAACCGATCAGCCATGGTAAAAAAAACGTAAAGGCTGCGCATGATCTTTGGGTTTTGGTGTTAAAATGTTAATTTTTTATAATAAATTCAGTTTACCCCCAAAGCATAAATGCTGTCAAATTGTTGTTTATCAGTGTTTTTTATGAAGACTTATTTTTTTTGTTGGCCAGGCGGGTAAGGATGAGTCCACCGACAATGGCCGTGGCAGGTGCGACCAACACCAGTCCGATGCTGCCCACAAGTGTGCGCATGATCTCTGCGGCTACGATTTTCAGATTGATCATGCGCATGATGCTGGGCTCTTTTACCCGGAAAATCATCAGCAAGGTCAGGTAGCCGCCTGTATAGGCCAGCAACAGGGTGGTTGCCATGGTGCCGATCACATGGCGTCCCACGGTAAAACCGGAATGGATCAACTCCCTGGCCTTGATATCCGGTTTTTTCGATTTCACCTCATCCATAGATGCCGCGATGTCCATGGCAATGTCCATGGCGGCTCCGGAAGCGCCCAGTATAACCGCGCAATAAAAAATCTGACGGATGTCCAGATCGTAGTAACCGCTGAAAATCAGGGCGTTGACATAGGGTTGGGTCATTCCGAAAAGGCCGGTTTTGCCGCCGAAAAAGAGGGTGATAAAAAAGGTTGCCAGCAATCCGCAAAGGGTACCGATGAACGCGGTAAGCCCCTTTCTGTTTACACCGGCCACCAGAAAAATAATGACCGCAGCCATAAGCACAAGGGTGTAGGTCGTGGTCAGCAGTGGGCTGTGCCCCTGCAGAATTCTTTGGATGAGGACCTCCCAGATAATGAATACCGTAAGCACGAAGGAGATCAGGGCCTTGATGCCAACCACGCCGGCATACAGAAGCAGCGCGCCGACAAACAGGCCGAACAGGGCCAACAAGGTGTCCTGCCGATACAAATCCACTGCCTTGACATGACTGATGGCTCCGTTTTCCAAAATGACGGCCGCGATGATGACATCTTGAGGATGGTACAGGTTTTCCAGGTCAGTCTGGCCGACCAGGCTATTGGTGGCGCGAAGGATTTTGCCTTTGTATTCGCCTTCCAGGATTTCAACGCTCAATTCCTGATGGCCGATGTTGGAAAGCCCTGACGAACGCACATCGGTGTTGTCAACGTCAAGCACCCGGGCCTTGACCTCGATGGCATCGGTGGGCCGGCTGCCATGTCCCGCACGAAAGGTGTAGAAGGCGACGATGCCGGCAAGAACGAGCACCAGGGCGAGAAAATGGGTGGTCAGTTTTCGATAGGCGGCAAGGGGCATGGTGCGTTGACTCTTAAGGCGTGTTGGAAGATCCCTCCGCCGGAGGGTACAAAGCCTGCTCAACAGTAGAGCAGGCTTTGCGTGCGTTTTCAAGCAGGATGTATTCGGTTTGTTTTGTTAAACTCAACTTGGACTATAGCGAAAACCCCAATACCTGAGCCATGGCCCGAGCGATTTCCGTGTTGTCCTTGTACCCGGAAAATTGGTCGGCAGCCGTTCCGGTGGCGGACATGGGGATCATGGTGGCTGTATGAATGGTGGTGGTCCAGCTGATATTGGCCCGCTGGGAGAGGATGTGGGCCGCCGTCAGCGCAGCCGGGTTCACCTGGTAGTATCCGACGGTTTTGCCGGCGTCCGCATCCAGCATGGCCTTTTCCAGCCGCGCTTTTTCATCTTCGGTCAGGTTTTTCAGACCGAATTGGGCTTCAAGGAACTGGTAGTAGGCTGCTTTGTCTCCTTGGTACTGTCCATCACCGTAGTTCAGGGTGTCCTCCACAGACACCTTGGTATCCATCAGGCAAGTCAGATCCAGTTTGTAGCCCATGGAATCCATGCCGAGCCCCATGCCCCCGGTTTCATGGTCGCCGACCACGACGATGAGTGTCTCGTTTTTGTGACTCAGATAGAACTCGTACGCCGCTTTTATGGCATCGTCAAAGGCGATCGTATCGTAAATCACGCCGGTGGCATCATTGGCGTGGGCGGCGTGGTCGATGCGTCCCCCTTCGACCATGAGAAAAAAACCGTCCGGATCATTGGACAGCACGTCGATGCCGGCCCGCGTCATCCGGGCCAGTGAGGGAAGATGCGTGTATTGGTGGATGCGTTCGATCTCATAGGGCAGATGGGTGTAGGTGAATGCGGCAAATACCTTGTCCACAGACGAGAAGTCCGTGGTAGCGAATGCCTTGGCCCCTTGCATGCCGATAAAGGTCCGGTACCCTTTGGCTTCAAACTCCTGAACCAGGTTGCGTTCGTCTTTACGTTTTGATTTGATGGGTTGTCCCACGGCATCGGTATTTTTTAAGGCCTCTGACTGGGGGATGAAATGGCGAATGCCGCCGCCCGCCAAAAAATCCACATCGCTGTTCAAATAATCATTGGCAATTTCATTCTCATTGTCCCGGCTGATGTTGTGGGCGGCAAAGGCAGCGGGCGTGGCATGGGTCAACCGGGTGGTGGTAATCAGGCCTGTGGCCATGCCGTCGTTTTCAGCCGCTTCGACCAGCGTTTTTACATTTTTTCCGTCGGGGGATTTGCCGATTACCCCCTTGTTGGTTTTCACGCCGGAGGCCAGGGCCGTACCGGCGGCGGCTGAATCCGTGATGAGCGTGTCGGCGGCATAGGTGGAATTGATGCCGGCGACTTCAAAGGTGTTCATTAACAGCTTCCGGGATGGATTGTGGGTTTTCGCTCTCAAGAAAAATTCGCTGAACTGCCTTTGGGAGGCACCCAACCCGTCTCCGATGAAGTAGAATACATACTTGGGCGTGCCGGCCAGCGCCGGAGACACCATCAATAGCAACACCAGTATCCCGCCGATTATTGTTCTTGCCTGTTTCATGGGGCTGTCTCCTGATCAATTATTCAATGGCCTGAAATTTACGCATAAATTTGCGATCGATATAGTCTTTGATGATAAATGCAGGGCGGCCGCCGAACTCCAGCCGGCGCTTTTTAAGTACACCCACCCCCCCACCTAAATTAAAAATCAGTAGGTAATCGCCGCCTGGGTCAAAGGGGGTTAATTCGCGCCCTTCAAGCTGAGCCACCATGTTTTGATAGAGTACCGGATTTTGACGGACGGCATACACGCCAACCTTGTCCAAGGGCTGATCCTCAAAGTAGATGCAATCGCCGCCGCCAAAAATATCCGGATACTGGGTGCTCTGCAAGAATCGATTGACCTTTAAGCCACCGTCGGGGCCGGTGGCGATGCCCGAGTCGGCGAAAATCGGTGACGGCTTGACACCAAGCGCCAGAAAAATGAAATCCGCCGGCAGGGTTTCCCCGTTATCCAGAGCGATTCCCGAGCTTGAAATGGACTTCATATACACGCCTTCGCGAATTAAGATTCCCCGCTGTTGCAGCACGTCGGCAATGCGTTGGCGTACCGTGGGGGTAAACCGCCCCATGAAGGTTTTGCCGGCGCAGATCGTTATGATTGGTTGGTGGCTGCCGACGTCCGTGCCCAATTGCCAGACATTACCGGCCACTTCTGCGGCAGACGGCCCGCCACCAATAATGACGATTCGGGGGCGGTGCCGGGCGAATTGGTTGACCAGCCGGCTTTTGGCCTCCATCAGCCGTTCAATGGGTTTGACGGTAAATACATCGGTCAGGTCACCCTCGATGCTTGGACGCGGCACGTGGCTGCCGGCATTGCAGGAGAGCACATCATATGAGATGGATGTGTTATTTTCGAGGATGACATGTTTGCCTTGCGGATCAATGCGGACCACCTTGCCACCGATGAACGTCCCGCCCATTTTTTCCACCACATGGCGCGTGGCGAATCGGATATCCGTGGGCCGATAGGTGCCCGATAGCATCCCCGGTCCCATACCGGAATAATAATGGTGGTCCGACGGACCGATAACGGTGACGTCGTGGCCTTTATCGACAATTTTCCTTAAATTGGCCAGCGTGACCATGTGGGCATGGCCGCCGCCGATCAGCACGAGTTGTTTCGGCATGGCTAAACCTCAGCTTCGGTTAATTGCTTTTTAGGCTGAAGGCTGAAGTGGAACATAAGCCTCCATCAAGTGCGGTTGCACTTTCCCTTCAGCCTAAATCGCTTCAGTCTAAACGGCTTCCAACGTTTCCTCCATCAGTTGTCCTAACCTGGCCAAATGTGTTTTTTCCTCGTTGGCAATCTGAATCAGTGCATTTTTTCCGGCTTCATTTTGCGCTTTTTCCGATGCCCGTAAATAAAGATCCATGGCCTGGGCTTCAATGGACATGGCCAGTTCGATAATTTCTGTTATTGTATCATAACTGGGCATCAGCAGATTGGCATATTCCTCGGTGGTCAGCCCGCCTTCCAGCACGTCGGGCAGTTTTTGGGCTTCAAAGGTATCCCGGCTCACCGTCTGGCCGGTCAGTTCGGTGTATTGTTCCAAAATTCGATCCTGGTGTTTCACTTCTATTTGAGACAGTTGGTGAAACAGTTGTCTCGCTGGGTCACTTTCCACTTTTACGCTCATGGAGTCGTAAAAGTCTTTCAGCCCTGCCTCGAGTGAGTAGGCCACGGTCAGCGCCTGTTCTACCGAGGTGACCCCGTCAAAAAGCGCCAGCCCTTTTTCCTCACTCAGAAAGGCCGTGTCACTCGTCCAGGAATTGAACCCACCGGAAAGATTGAGGATGTTTTTAAAACCCTGGCCGGAGAGCAGTTGGGCGGCAACACGACTGCGTCCGCCCACTGCACAATACACGAGTACCGGTTTTTGCCGATCGATGCGATCCATATGATCGGTAAGATTTGGTAGCGGCGCCAGCACTGCGCCGGGGATATGTCCGGCTTCATACTCTTTGGGTTGGCGTACATCCAGAATGGTCACTTCATCGACTTTTTTATCGGCCAGATAGGTTTTGGCCTGGTTGGCATCGACAGATTTTACGGGGGTTAAAAATTGTCGCCAATTCATATATTCCTCCATTGGTAGTGTTAATTGGATTGCACGGGCGGGTTGGATGATAAAAATAATTATACACAAAACAAAACTTGTCCACCATTGATTTTTAGATGGCACACGGTTTGCTTTAATTGTAGAATTATTAGGCACCATCCGGCACATTACCTATTGTCCTTTTTTTTGAAGCCATAGGAGGAAACCATGAATCTTTCCGAGTATAAAAAAATCATTAAACAGGCCATTGCAAGTGAAGTGGAAGCCAGAAAGTTTTATGAAGATGCGGCAAACACCCTGAAAGATCCATACCTGAAGAAACTGTTTACCTCCCTGGCCGAAGAGGAGAAAAAACATCGCGATATCCTGACCCAGATCTACACCAGTGATAAGATTGACCGCTACTTTTCCGAAACCCGGGATTACAAGGTGGCTGAAACCATGGAAGAGCCGGATCTGTCGATGGATATGAAACCGGCCGACGCCTTTGCCCTGGCGATGAAAAAGGAGGAAGCGGCCATGAAGCAGTACACCGAGATGGCCAATATGTGCGATGATGCGGACAAACGTCAGGTGTTTTTGGATCTGGCTGCCATGGAGCGGGATCATAAACTGAAAATGGAAACCGCATTTACCGATGTCGGCTATCCCGAGGTGTGGTAGACATGGCCCTTTCTGTTGTCGATTTGTATCGTGACATTCTGCCTAAAACCAATTGCGGGGATTGCGGGTTTCCCACTTGCCTCGCCTTTGCCGGCATGGTGGTATCGGAAAAGCACCCCATTGACGGATGCCCGCATCTGGCTCCGGAGGTGGTTGAGCGCTGCAATCAGGAGCTGGCCGAGCAGTATGCTGCCGGCAAGTGGACCAAACGGGACCTGGCCGAGGATGCGTTGACCTGGGCAAAAGAACGCTCGGCATCCATGAACCTTTCGGACCTGCCCGGTCGCATTGGTGGCGAACTGCTGGATACCGATTCCGGCAAAGCATTGAAACTTCCTTATTTTGGTGGCCATGTGATCATCAGCGAGGGCGATATCACTCGTGCGGACGATCGTGAACTCACCCGCTGGGAGAAAGTTTTCATTTACAACCATCTGTCCCAGGGGGGATCGCGGATGCCTATCGGTAAGTGGAAGGGCTTTGAAGAATTCCCCAACACGGTATCCAAGATCAAGACCATGGCCGGACATGTGGAGGCGCCGCTGGTTGACCGCTTTCATGGGCGTCTTGCTGAACTCGTTGATGCTGCAAAACGGATCGGCGGCATGGAAATGACCGGCAAAGCGCATAGCGCCGACGCAGCCTTTTTCTTTCGGCCTTTTTTACGGGTGCCGGTCATGTTGCTTTTTTGGGATGAGGATCCGGCGGACGGATTCGGCGCCACGGCCAAGTTGCTTTTCGATGAGACGGTGATTGAGCATTTAGATATCGAATCGATTGTTTTTTTAAGTGAACGCCTGCGGCAGTTGCTCTGCGACGCAGCCGATGAAGCACCACAAAAAGGAAATACCTAAAGGAGGTCACCCATGGCCCGATCCAAATGCCCGGTCTGCGGGAGTGAAAAATTTCATGTCAAAAATCCGGATGATCAATATGACATCTATGAATTCGAATGCCGGGATGGTGAAGTTTGCTTTGAAGAAGATCTGGCGGACGAAGAGTGCCCTCAAATCGATGAGAATACAGAAACGTTCTGCAATACTTGTGCATGGCACGATAAGTTTGATAAGCTCAAATAACCCACTCAATCAGCACCTTAAAAAAACAGCACCTTGAAAAAAGGTGGTCTAAGGCGAGGCGAATATGACAACGCATGACGTAGCTGTTTTTAAACCCTACCCGTTCAAACAGGGACAGAAAATCAATATCGAAAGTGGTCCCCGCAAGGGTGACTGGGAAGTGGTGGCGGTGACGGATCGCAAGGTCAAACTGCGTTGCCCGTTCAGTCATCGGGAGTTTGACTGGAACCGGTTCTGCTATGTGGTTGAGGAAAAGACCGGTGTCGTGTGGCCGGGAAAAGAGTAGACGTAATAGCACGGAGCCAACGTGCAACGGCTAACTATTGTGGGTATGTGATTTAGCAGGGAGATGATCATGGTCGATTATGATTACGATCTGGGAATCATCGGTGGCGGTGCCGCGGGATTGACCGTGGCATCAGGTGCCGCCCAACTGGGTGCCAAGACACTGCTCATCGAAAAAGAAGCGGCCCTGGGTGGTGATTGTCTGCATTTTGGTTGTGTGCCCAGCAAAACGCTGATTCGATCCGCGCATGTGTATCACCAGATCAAACGTGCCCGGGATTTTGGTCTGCCGGCGGTCGATCTGCCGCCGGTAGACTTTTCACAGATCGCCCAGCGGATAAAGGACGTCATTGCCCGGATCCAAAAGCACGACTCCGAAGAGCGGTTTTGCGGATTGGGGGCAAAAGTGGAGTTTGGGCCCGCTCGTTTTATCGACGATCATCGCGTGGACGTTAGCGGCCGCCCGGTGAGTGCCAAAACATGGGTGATTGCCACCGGCTCTTCAGCTGCCATTCCTCCCATCCAAGGGCTGGCGGATGCCGATTATCTGACCAATCGGGACATCTTCTCGCTTCCACGGCTTCCCGGCAGCATGGTCATCCTGGGCGCCGGACCGATCGGCATTGAGATGGCCCAGGCGTTCAACCGTCTGGGGACCACCGTCACCGTGATCGATCGCGCCGAACAGATTCTGCCTAAGGAGGATCGCGACATGGCCGATGCGGTTCAGGCCAGGCTGACCGCCGAGGGGGTTGTGTTTTATTTGAACGCCGTCGTCGAGCAGGTGGAGGCAGATGGTGAGAAAAAAACGGTTTCGGTCACATTGGGTAATGGCGCAGCCGCAGACTTGAAAGCCGATACCCTCTTGGTGGCTGCGGGCCGCATACCCAATGTCGATGACCTGGACCTGGCGGCCGCCGGTGTTCACTACGATCGCGGCGGGATTGACGTTGATGCCCGCCTGCGGACGCGTCAAAAGCACATCTTTGCCGCCGGTGATGTGAACGGGGGATACCTGTTTACGCATGCGGCCGGTTACGAAGGCGGCGTGGTGGTGAGCAATGCGGTGTTTCATTTGCCGCGCAAGGTCGACTACACCTGGCTGCCCTGGTGTACCTATACCGATCCGGAACTGGCCAGTATCGGTATGAATGAGCGATCGGCCACGGCAGCGGGGATTGACTATACGGTTTTAAGTGAGGCCTTTGTGGATAACGACCGGGCCCTGGCCGAAGACCAGAGCGCGGGCCGCATCAAATTGATTTTGGATAAAAAGGAAAAGCCGTTGGGCGTCCAGATACTGGGGCCCAGGGCGGGTGATTTGATCGCCGAGTGGGTGGCGGCCTTAAACGGCGGCGTCAAGCTTTCCATCCTGGCCTCTGCGGTGCATCCCTATCCCACACTGGGTGAGATCAGCAAACGCGTGACCGGTGCGCTTTTTAGCCAAAAGATCTTTTCCGAAAAGGTTCAAAAAGGGCTGAAGTTTATTTTCAATCTCAAGGGACGGGCCTGCTCGCTAGATACCTGAAGCCAAACGAATAAAATGGTAACCAGATAGTCATGCAATCCACCACGCCTTCTCCACCCGGTGCCGGCCGCGCCAAAAGCAAGGCGCTTTTTCTCGTATTGTTTATTGTGGCCGCTGTTGTGCTGATCCGTTACACGCCCATCAAGACCTACTTGAGCGCTGACCGGTTGGGTGTACTATTGGCGGCAGCCGGCTTTTGGGCGCCGCTGGTTTTCATCCTCGTTTATGTGTTAGGCGTGTGTTTGTTCGTCCCGGGTACGCTGCTGACCGGATTGGGCGCTGCCATTTTCGGACCCTATTGGGGTTTCCTCTGGGTCTGGATCGGGGCGATGCTGGGCGCGGCGGGCGGTTTTATCATCGGACGGACCCTGGGCCGGGATTTTGCCGCATCCCTGATCGGTTCCCGTCTGCAAAAATATGATCAGGCCATTGAACGCAACGGGTTTGCCACTGTATTATACTTGCGGCTGATCTATTTTCCCTTTACCGCGATGAATTTCGGGATGGGGTTGACCCGGGTGCGGTTTGTGGATTACATGGCGGGAACCGGCCTGGGAATTGTCGTCGGCACCTTTGTCTTCACCTTTTTTATTGGTACCCTGAAAACGGCTTGGGTATCAGGCCGGTGGTCCGATCTGGTCTCATTTAATGGGCTGTTCTCTGTTGCTTTATTTGTTTTCTCATTTTTCATTCCAGTGATTGTTAAACGGCTTCGAGGCGACCGCTGATAACCGAACAACGTATACCGCCCATGGAGTATGCATGGAACAACAGATTAAATTTGAAAATTACCAGGGCGAACTGCTTGCGGGAACCTTGCATCCGGCAAGAGAATCGTCGATTGGTGCGGTCGTGGCGGGCCATTGTTTTACCTGCTCCCGGCACACGGGGATTCTACGTCGGGTGTGCGATGAACTGAGCAAGATCGGCTTTGATGTCCTGCGCTTTGATTTCTCGGGCAATGGACAGAGTCAAGGGGGATTCGAGCATTCCACCTGGTCCAAGCAGATTCTTGAAATGGAAGCTGCGATCAATGTGATGAAGGATCGGGGGGCCGATTGGATCGGTTTGGTTGGACACTCCTTGGGGGCGGCCATTGCGCTGTTGACCGCCAGGAAAATCGATTCCATCGCTGCGGTGTGCCGCTTGGCCGGACGAGCCAGCGCTTCCCGGCCTACTTATTTTCTCACTCACGCCCAGCAGGAAACGCTGACCACCAACGGTCAGGTGGAATTCACCAGCCGCGGGCGTAAGCTTACCATCACGCAGGCCTTTTTCGATGATGCCGACTCCCATGATCTGGTCGCCGCCACCCGGTCATTAACGATTCCCATGCTGGTGGTGCATGGCAACCAGGATGAGATTATCCCCGTATCCGAGGCGTATCTGGCCCACGATACCAACCCGAAGCGTGTAAAGCTGTTTGTCGTTGAAGGGGGGGATCATATGTTTTCCCGTCCGGCGCATCAGCAACAGGTCGGCCAGACCGTCGCCGACTGGTTTCGCCATCAGGTGGGCTGACCGATATCATCGTGCCCGTGAAATGCAGGTAGATGTAATTTTAATCCATCACATCGGATTGGTTGAATTTGAATCAATCCCCCTACCGCTTACAGGAGAATGCGGAAGATGAATTTGTCCCAAACCTTGAGCGCCGAATTTATCGACGCCCAATACCGCCAATGGAAATCCGATCCATCATCGCTGCCGGAAGACTGGCAGTACTTTTTCAAGGGGTTCGACATGGCCGGGGTTGCCGGCCCGGCGGATGCCGACCCGGATCAGGCCTTGCGCCAGGCCAAGGTCGGGATGCTGATCCATCGCTACCGGGACATCGGCCACCTTCTGGCCTGTATGGATCCCTTGTCCGCCTGCCCCACCGCCCATCCCTTGTTGGATTTAGAGGCCTTCGGGTTGGAACCGGCGGACCTGGAGCGTGCTTTTGCCGCCCCGAGCCTGATTGAACAATCATCGGTGCCGCTGAAAACGATCGTGAGCAGACTGAAACAGACGTATTGCCACAGCATCGGTGTGGAGTACATGCACCTTCAGGATCCTGATGAAAGGCGTTGGCTGCAGTCGCGCATGGAGCCTTTCGGCAACCGGTCCGAATTAAGTGCTGAAGAACGAACGGCGCTTTTGCGACAATTGACCGCCGCTACGCTGTTTGAAGCATTTCTCAACAAAAAGTATGTGGGCGTCACCCGCTTTTCCCTGGAGGGCGGAGAATCGCTTATTCCGCTTCTGGATGAAGTCTGCCGTCAGGCATACCGATCCGGATGCCGGGAGGTGATCCTGGGCATGGCCCATCGCGGCCGGCTCAATGTGCTGCGTAATATTCTCGATAAACCGGCCGACGAGATCTTTTCGGAGTTCGAAAGCTGCTACGATCCTCAGGATCTGATCGGTTCCGGGGACGTCAAATACCACAATGGGTATCTGTCCGAACGCACCCTGGCTGACGATAGCCGCATGGCCTTGTATATGGTCAGCAATCCCAGTCATCTGGAGGCGGTGAACCCGGTCGTGGAAGGCATGGCCCGCGCCCGGCAGGACATGCATGCGGCCGATGGTGACAAGGCCGTGATGCCGGTGCTGCTTCACGGCGATGCCGCCTTTGCCGGGCAGGGCGTGGTTGCCGAAACCCTGAACATGTCCCAGCTCAAAGGCTATCGTACCGGTGGCAGCATTCATGTGATCATCAACAATCAGATCGGGTACACCACACTGCCGGAAGATGCCCGGTCCACTCGCTATTCCACCGATGTGGCCAAAATGCTGATGGTGCCCATTTTCCACGTGCATGGTGAGGATCCGGAAGCGGTGGTGCATGTGGCCCGCCTGGCTGCGGACTATCGCTACCGGTTCGGCAAGGACGTGGTGATCGACCTGATCTGTTACCGGCGCTACGGCCACAATGAGGGCGACGAGCCGTACTTCACCCAGCCGACCATGTACAAGCGCATTCGGCAGCGGCCGTCGCTCAACCGAGTTTATGGTGATGGGCTGGTGGCCGAGGAAGTGATTGCCAAAAATGAGATCGAAAAGATGGAACAGGCCATCAACCAAGGCCTTGACACGGCCTTCGAGGAAATTCACGGTTCCACCTGCCTGTTTCCGGAACCCCGTTTTTTTCCCGAGTGGGAGACGGTCAGCGGGACCTACACCACTGATCCGGTCAAGACCGCTGTGGATCAATCGATTCTGGTGGATCTGGCCGAGCGCCTGGCCGCCTTGCCGGAAGGCTTCACGGTTCATCCGCGGCTCAAGACTGTGCTGGACAAGCGGCTGGAAGCGGTGAACACTGGAGAAGGCATTGACTGGGCCGGTGCCGAGGCCCTGGCCTTTGCCTCACTGCTGGCCGAATCTTACAGCATCCGGCTTAGCGGACAGGATGTGGGACGCGGCACCTTCAGTCAGCGGCACAGTGTTTTATGGGATTATGAGACGGGCGAGGCCTACACGCCATTGAATCATCTATCGAAAAACCAGGCCGGCTTCGATGTTTTCAACAGTCTCCTGGCCGAGGCCGGTGTGCTGGGCTTTGAGTACGGTTACGCGGTGACCCAGCCCCAGGTGCTCACCCTGTGGGAGGCCCAGTTCGGTGATTTTGCCAACAATGCCCAATGTGTCATCGACCTGTTCATCGCTAGCGGGCAGGCCAAATGGCAGCAGCTTTGCGGGTTGACCCTGCTTTTGCCCCACGGTTGGGAAGGCCTGGGCCCCGAGCATTCCAGCGCCCGGCTGGAACGCTTTTTACAGCTTTGCGCGGACGACAATCTGCAGGTGGCCAACCTGACCACGCCGGCCCAGTATTTTCACATCCTGCGCCGTCAGCTATTGGCGCCGTTCCGTAAGCCGCTGGTTCTCATGACGCCGAAAAGCCTGCTGCGCCATCCCATGGCCGTATCCGTGTTGAAGGACCTGACCCATGGGGCGTTTTCACCGGTATTGGATGATGAACAGGCCCGTGCATCGGCCAAGAAGGTCATCTTCTGCAGCGGGAAGATTTACTACCCGTTGATCGCCCGGCGCCAGGAGATTGGTGCCGATGATACTGCCATTGTACGAGTGGAAATGCTGCATCCATTCCCGGAGCAAGCACTGGCATCGGTCGTCAAGCGGTACAAGAAAGCCGTGGAATGGACCTGGGTGCAGGAAGAACCCAAAAACATGGGAGCCTGGTCGTACATCCAGCCCAGGTTGGCGCCGATGCTGAAAAAACAGCTTAATTACATCGGCCGGGACGCTTCCGCCAGTCCGGCCACGGGATTTCCAAAAATCTATAAGATGCAGCAAGATGGTATTGTGGACCAGGCTATCGGTCCCCATGACAAGGGGGGAAGTATTTCCGGATAATAAAAGACGCTCAACGCTGAAGGGGAACGATGGCTTCCTTTTGCTTCTGCCTTCAGCCTAAAAACCTACTTTTCAAGGAGCTTTCATGTCCATTGAGGTAAAGATTCCCAGCGTTGGTGAATCGGTTCAGGAGGCAGTCCTGGCCGAGTGGTTCAAGCAGGATGGCGACACGGTCCGCAAGGACGAGCCCCTGTTTGTCATTGAGACGGACAAAGTCACCCTGGAGGTGGTGGCTGAAGCGGATGGGGTATTGAAAATTACGGTGCCGGCCGGTGAAACCGTTGCCATTGGGGCGGTGGTGGGCAGTATCGATCCGGCCGATGTGTCTGCCACCCCGCCGGAAAAAACCGAGTCTGCCGAAACACCGCAACCGGAGACGGAGGCTCCACAGAAGCCGGAGCAGGCCAAGGCGCCGGCGCCGGCTGCGTCCAAAACCGCGGCGCAATCGGCCACGTCAGCCGATAAAATTCCCCTGGCCCCATCGGTACGCCGGCTCGTGGCCGAAAAGCATCTGGATGTTTCCAAGATCAAGGGTACCGGCCCTGGCGGCCGGATTAACAAGGGCGATGTCCTGCTGTATCTGGAAAATGCACCGGCCGGCATTCCCGAACCGGCCGAAACAACGGCCTCCGGGGGGGAGCCGGTCGCACTGGTGGCGACCGAGGAGCGCAAGCCCATGTCGCCCATCCGCAAGCGCATTGCCCAGCGTCTGTTGGAGTCCAAGCAGAACACGGCCATGCTTACCACCTTTAACGAGATCGACATGTCGCGGGCCATGGAGATTCGTTCGCTCTATAAAGAAGCATTTAAAAAGCGCCACAATGTTTCCCTGGGCTTCATGTCCTTTTTCGTCAAGGCCTGCGTCCAGGCGCTTCAAGAGGTGCCCGAAATCAACGCCTTTATCGACGGTAGTGACATCATCTACCACAACTATCAGCATATCGGCGTGGCCGTGGGTACCGAACGCGGTTTGGTCGTGCCGGTCATCCGCCATGCCGAGCGCATGAACTATGCCCAGGTTGAAAAAGCCATTGTCGACTACGTGGCCAAGATCAAGGAAAATCGCCTGGAACTGGCCGACCTGGAAGGGGGAACCTTTACGGTCAGCAACGGCGGGGTGTACGGCAGTCTGCTCTCCACGCCGATCCTCAACATGCCCCAAAGCGGTATCCTGGGCATGCACAAAATCGAAAAACGACCGGTGGTCATCGATGACGAAATCGTCATCCGGCCCATGATGTATGTGGCCTTGAGCTACGATCACCGCATCGTGGACGGCAAAGGGGCGGTGACCTGTCTTAAGCGGATCAAGGAATTTATCGAGAACCCGGAACGCATGGCATTGGAGGTGTAAAGATGGCGCAAGAGACACAGTTCGACCTGGTGATCATCGGTTCCGGGCCCGGCGGTTACGTGGCTGCCGTTCGTGCGGCCCAGCTTGATTTAAAAACCGCCGTTGTTGAAAAATCATCGCGCCTGGGCGGGGTATGCCTCAACGTGGGATGCATCCCCAGCAAGGCCATGCTGGATGCCTCCGAGTACTTTCATCTGGCCAAGGATCGCTTTGCCGAATACGGCATTAAAACCGGTACAGTTGCCCTTGATCTTCCCGCCATGCTGGCCCGCAAGGACAAGGTGGTGGAAGATCTTACCGAGAATGTGCGCAAACTGCTTGAAGGCAACAACATCGAGATCATCCATGGCAGCGCCACGGTGACCGCACCGGGGACAGTCGAGGTGGATACAGGGAAGAAGAAAAAACTCGCCCTGTCGGCCAAGAATATCCTCTTGGCCACAGGGTCCGAACCGATCGAAGTCAAAGGGCTGGAATTCGACGGCGAACGCATTGTCAGTTCCACCGAAGCGCTGTCGTTTGACAGCGTGCCCGAACATCTGGGGATTGTCGGTGGTGGATACATCGGCTTGGAACTGGGCTCCGTGTGGAACCGGCTCGGGTCCAAGGTGACCGTGATCGAAATGCTGCCCAAGATCGCCGCCGGACTCGATGGCCAGGTGGGGCGGACCCTGGACAGAATTCTCAAACGCCAGGGCATGGAATTCCGGCTGGGTACCAAGGTAGCCAAGGCCACTGTGTCCGGCAAAAAGGTCAAGGCCGTGCTGCAGAAAGGGGACGACAGCGAGGAGATGACGTTTGACCGGTTGCTGGTTTCCATCGGCCGCAGACCGTTGACCCGTGGGCTAGGCGTTGACACGTTGGGCATTGAAACCGATGCGAAGACCGGTCAGATCCTGGTGGATGAGACCTATCAAACCAGCGTGGCGGGTATTTACGCCATCGGCGATCTGGTGCCCGGCCCCATGTTGGCCCACAAGGCCTCGGCCGAAGGCACCGCCGCTGTGGAGTGCATGGCGGGCCGTGCCGGCGAAGTCAACTACGATACGATTCCAGCGGTTGTATACACCTGGCCCGAGGTTGCCAGCGTGGGACTCACCGAAGAGCAGGTCCGCGAGCGGGAGATTCCCTATTGCGTGGGCAGTTTTCCGTTTTCCGGCGCCGGCCGCGCCCGTTGCATGGGCGAGACCGATGGATTCGTCAAGCTGATCTCGCATGGTAAGACCGACCGCATCCTGGGGGTGCATATCATCGGGCCGCGGGCCGCGGACATGATCGCCGAATGCGTTCTTGCATTGGAGTTCGGCGCCAGCAGCGAGGATATCTCGCGCACCATTCACGGCCATCCGACTTTTTCCGAAGCGTTGATGGAAGCGGCCATGAATGTTCGTAAGTGTTCTATTTATGCGTCATAAAAGTAGGTGGAAGGTGGAAGGTGGAAGGTGGAAGGTGGTTCCGCTGGTTGAGCACGTAGTTGGCGTTAAATCCTATTCTTACGATCCAAAGGAGGCCAAATGAAAATTTTAGGCATTTGCGGCAGTCCGCGCAAGGAGAGTCAGTCCGGCACGTATAAATTGGTTGAAACCGTGCTCGAGAATACCGGCATGGACTACGACCTCATTTCTTTGCGGAAGAAATCCATTTCCGGATGCATCGCCTGCCTGGGATGTGTCAAAGACAATATATGCAAGGTGGAAGACGACCTTACGCCGATGAGAGATAAAATCGTCGCGGCTGACGCCTATGTCATTGGCGCGCCCAATTACTACTCAACTCTCAATGCCACCACCCATGCCCTGCTCGAGCGCTGGTTCCAGTTTCGCCACCAGACCGGCAATACCTTGTGGGGCAAGCTGGCTGTGACCGTGGGCGTGGGCGGAACCAGCGGCAGATTTCCTGCCGACGAATTGGAAAAGTTTCTGCTCTACAACTTTATCGAAACGGTGGCCAAGGTCACGGGGCAGGGAGCTGCATCCTGCTACAGCTGCGGCTATGGCGAGACCTGCCAGGTGGGCATCCCCAGCATGATCCACGGTGAGGGCGTCAAGATCACCCCGGAGATGATTCCCGATGTGACCAAACAGCCCGAGACCATGGCCGCCGTCGCCCAAGCCGGCAAACAACTGGCCCGGCGGCTGAGTGGCGGTCACGACCGCACGGTTGTCACTCAGAACATGCAGAAAAAAATGATGGCGATGTTTGAATCGGCGGTTTGACTTCTATCCTTTCTATTCATTGGTGAAAACAAGGGTTGGCCAGCTCACAGGCTGGTCAACCCTTGTTGTTTCGATTTGTCGAAAAGGTCAGATCGTTGGTCTGGGGGGCGTTGTTCACCTGAAAAATTTATGACTGACGAGTCTAGAATATCAAAGCGTTAATATAACAACCACCACCACCACCACTTTCTCCGTTTTCAGCTGATTCAGTGTCTTCAGGGCTGAATTCTTCATTTTTTTCATAAATGCCGCTATCGATCATGGTCTGATCCGCGTTTATCGTTACTTCCTTATCATTTGGTGTTATCCATCCTGATACTTCCTTGTATTCTATAGTATGAGACCCAACACTCAGGTTGGACTGGGTATCTCCTGAATTGTGCCACTCGCCGCCATCAATTCTCCAATGGGCCCCAGCAGACACCGCCTCGGCTGGACTGAGCGTTACTTGCAACGCCCCGGTTTTTTGAGTATAGGCAGTACTAATAGTTTCAGTCTCTCCACTGGTGATTGTGACTTGTTGGTTACCGGGCTTTGACCAGCCGGCGATTTCCTTAAACTCCAATGTATGGTCCCCTTCGGCAACATTGCTCTGGGTATCACCGCTTTGGTGCCAAGAACCACCATCCACCCGCCATTGTGCCCCTGCTGCCAACGCCTCATCAGGCTCGATAGTAACCTTCAATGAACCGGTTTCATTGGTATAGATACCTGTCGTGTTGGCATTCTGATTGTTTTCTATCGTTACGATTTGGTTGCCCGGTGTGGCCCAGCCAGAAATGGTCCTGTATTCCACAGTGTGGTCGCCAACTGCTAATCCACTTTGGGTATCGCCACTATTGTGCCAAGTGCCTCCGTCTACCCGCCACTGTGCACCCGCAGATCGTGCAGCAGAAGGATCGATGGTGACCGTTAAAGAACTCATCATCTGTTGGGTGTACGTGCCACTGGTCGTGGCTGTCTGCCCGTCTTCAATTGTAACTGATTTACTGCCGGGCGCCGTCCAGCCAGAGATCGACTTGAACTCCACCGTATAGCTGCCCACGGCAATGTCACTCTGGGTCGACCCACTGTCCTGCCATGAGCCTCCGTCCACACGCCACTGGGCGCCATCATTCACCGCTTCAGCGGGGTCAATGATAACTTTAAGTGATCCCGAAGGCTCGTCTAATGAGGCAATCCAGGCTTCAATATTTCCATCAGGATTAATTCCATAACCGACAATAGTCTTGCCATCTGGTGAAACACCTGATACTGACCTCAGTTCCCAACCAGCTAAATCTAACCCATAATTATTTTCTAACACCTCATCTAATTCTTGAAGACTACCTGTTGTTTCCCATAGGAATGGTTCGCCTTTATCTTCCGAAGAAAAGTAGCTGTAACCAACCACAACTGATCCATTATTTGATACATCATTCGCCCCAAGCCACAACATTCTATCTACTGAATACTCCGATTCGATAATTCCGCTACCTTCAGTCCATAAAGTAGCAACTATTTCATCACTATAAGTAAGGCCATGGCCAGCCACAGCAGAGCCATCAGCAGATACGGTTTCAGGCATGGCCCGGCCAAGACTATTAAGGCTAAGGTTCACCATTCCGTCATTTTGCGACCAACTGAAGGGATATAATTCAGAACCGCCTCCTTCAATATAACCTACTACCACAGATCCATCGTTGGATACATCCATAGCGGTAGTGCCACATGGTGCATTTTGAGTCCCTAAACCTACCATGCCATCGCTTTGTGTCCAACGAAAAGCTTCAAAATTATTTGACCAACCGACACCAATAACAGTTGAACCGTCAGAGGATACTGCATACCCTATACTGTATGGTTCGATTTCATTTGACAAATCACCAAGGCCCATCAATCCGTCACTCTGCGTCCATCGAAAGGCTTCATGGGCTTCCGAATCATTTGAATCATAGTACAATGTACCCACAACTACCGTTCCATCACCTGATAAATCACTGACCATATAATTATTTTCATTTTCATCGGGCAAGGCGCCTAAACCAACCATACCGTTGCTCTGCGTCCAGTAAAATGGTTCGAGGCCAGAAGCCGATCTACTAAATCCTACTACGCTTGATGCACCATCAGAAACATGTATCGCTTCGCTATAGAAGATACCACCAGGTAAATCTCCTAACCCCATAAAGTACGCCCCTATAGCATTACTCAAGCAAAATAAAATTGACAGGCACGCTAATAAAAAAATTTTCATAAAATACAGCCTTTCCAATAATAAAAAACCCACATCAATTGCTCCACACTATCATTAATTAAAAAAAGGCGGTACTGATTGTTTTAGCAGCCTGGCAGATTAAATAACCGACAAAATCAGAGAAAAGAAGTTGAGAAACAGATATCAGGTCGCCTTTGTAAACGGCTGAAATAGACTATAGTAAACCTCATCCTTGGTTTTCTCGTCAAGAGAAGAATGGACCGTTATCAAAATTCCAATACTAATCCAATTTGATATGTTTTCTTGTCCCTTTCTGCTGGTATTCAATCAACGCTGATGGTTGAGGTCCCCAATCATCCGTTGTGTGAAGTTGCTGTTGGAGCAAAAGGGCCATTTGGCCCCCTGCCAGAGGTATTTTTGCTGAATACGTTTTGTGCACGGAAAGTAGTTTATTACAGTCGCTCGATTTGTCTGTGATACAGATCACATTCATTTTTTTCATGGCTTACTACCTTTTTTGAAGTTGCGAATTGATTTGCTCAACAGGCTCTACAAAATAAATGCCAAAATAAAAAAATAAGTAATTGCAGATATATAAGGCGGATAGGGGATTCTTCTATGAAATTGAAATTTGCTTTAAAATGAGGCAGGATAGGAAAGGCGAAATGCGTAAATAGTAGTTATAAAATATAATAAATGTAATTTGCCCTAAAATGAAGCAGTCGTTGTGCGAATTGACAATGAAGCGGCACTAAATGCTTGTTTAACCTGACGAAGTCGTTATATCAGAACCGGTTCATCGCCTTTCTGAAATAAAAAAGGGTTTCCCCGTACGAATACGGATAAACCCTTATTATGCCTGGTGGGCGATACAGGATTTGAACCTGTGACTTCCACCGTGTGAAGGTGGCACTCTCCCGCTGAGTTAATCGCCCCGAAAAGTGTCCCTACATATAGAGGGGCAGGGCGTCTGAAGTCAAGCGTTTTTTCATTTGGACCCTATTCCGGACAGATGGCTGCGTCTGGTGGGGACTGATTTCAGGGCCTTTTGACAATAAACCAGGGGTTGAGCAGATCCTCTTTGTTATAGGCCAGGGGCATGCCGTCATCGTGACGAACCACCTGGGCGCCACTGGCCATGGCAATGGCCTGGCCGGCAGCCGTGTCCCATTCCATGGTGGGGCCAAGACGTGGGTAGATATCCGCCCGGCCTTCGGCCACCCGACAGATTTTCAGAGAACTGCCGGCAGAGATAAAATCCACTTCATCGTATTTTTCACGCATGGTTTGAACATAGGCCATGAGTTCCGGTGTGGCGTGGGAGCGGCTGCCCATGATGGTGAAAGGCTGCCCCGGCTCCCTGTTCAGAGGCAAGCGCAGTGCTTTTTCCATCAGTTTTTCCAGCGGACGGATATTGGCATTGTCAGCTCCAACGCCTGTCGTCTGAAAGTTTTCTATTTTGAACGCGCCCAGATGATGATCGGCGAAATACAAGTTGTCGGCTACAGGCTCATAGATAACGCCCAATGTGGGAACACGCTCTTCCACCAGGGCGATGTTTACCGTAAACTCTCCGTTGCGTTTAATGAACTCTTTGGTGCCGTCCAACGGATCCACGATCCACAGCCGTGTCCACCCGTTGCGCTCCTCAAACGGGATGGCCCGGCCTTCCTCACTAAGAACGGGAATCCCGAACGCATCGATGGCGGCTTTGATGATTGAATGGGCCCGCCGGTCGGCCAGGGTCAGGGGCGAGTTGTCCGCCTTTTTCTCTATGGTCATGTCCGCTGACGCATATACCTCAAGAATGGCCTTGCCCGCGGCAATAGCGCTTTTAATGGCGGTCGTCAGCCATTTTGATCGGTCTTTCATATAAGCCTCTTTCCGATTGTTAAGATTGACGGTTCTGAAAAAAAGCGGCTTCCCTGTAATCCGGGGGAGGCCGTTTTTTACGAGTCTATCCCGATTGGGTGTGAGTGGTTTTGGGTACAACGGTATACAACTGCATGGTCGATGCCACCCCTTTCAAGGATGCCGAGAAATTGCGGATAACGGTGACATGGCTTTCCGCCATGTCGAAAATGGATTGGGATATCACCACTTCACCCGCCTCGGCTTCTGCCTGGATACGCTGCGTGACATTGACGGCGGCACCCACGATACCGTATTTTTTGCGCATTTCCGAACCAATATTTCCTACTACCACGGGCCCGCAGTTGATACCAATACCCATTTTCAATTCCGGTAAATCTTGCCTGCTCATTTCTTGGTTGAGTCGATCGATGTCGGCGTTCATTTCAAAGGCGCACTGCATACACCGATGAGTTGCGTCACACAGCGATTCATTGATGGGTTCGAAAAAGGCCAGGATGCCATCACCAACAAAATCGACGATAATGCCATGGTATTGCTGAACTAACGGAATCATCGCCGAAAAATAACCATTTAGCATGTCGATGATTTTTTCAGGCGAGAGGTCTTTTGTCATAGGCGTGAATCCCCGGATGTCGGTCATCAGAATGATCACCTCTTGCCGGCGTCCTCCCAACCGGCCGACCTCCGGCTTTTTCATTAAAACCCGGGCAAAGTCAGCATCCACGTAGCTGCCGAATGTCCGCTGGATCATCTCTTTTTCCCTCAATTCCTCGATCATGCGATTGAAGCTTTGCGCCAACTGCCCCATTTCATCACGCGAGTTCACTTTGATTGATTCCCCATAATCGCCAGCGGCAATCGAAATGGCGCGTTGGGCAAGATGCCGGATGGTGTCGGATATTCGGCCGACGCTCACGTGGATGATCCCCACAACTAAGGCCACCAGAATCAAGGCACCGATCAGAAACCCATTTCTGAATGCGATGATCGGGGCTAAGGCCGTTTTGCCATCGGCGAATACGACCAGGGCCCAGGGAAATGTCTCAAGGCTGTGAAAGCCGGCAACATAATCAGGAGGATGCCCCGGGGGCCAGAGGGTTCCAACAGTTTTTTTGGAAATGTCGGCTTTGATGGCTTGCTCCAGTGGACTACCGGTTTCCCCGAGCATTGTGCGTCCTTCCATCAGCCCACTGGACAATACGATTCGGCCTGTTTCACGATCGGCAATGCAGGCCATGGTACTTTGCCACCAGGGACTGGCGGTGAGTCCTGATATGAGATAATTGAATTTCAATACGATTTCCAGATTCCCCACGGCGGAATCGGCAGAATCCAGAAGAATCATGGATACTGATACGGTTTGCATATCGGTGGACTCCTCGACCGTCGGTATGGATATGCTGGTGATGGTCCCCCGCTTGAATCGCGTCATACGGCCATTTCCCATTGCACCGTATCGTCTGCCATGATGATGGGCAGGGTCTGTGGCAGCATGCCATTTCAGGTTGACTCGCGCCACTTCCGGCAACGTCTCCAGCCGCCTGACGATCGCTTCCAGAAGGCCGTCATTTGATTCGCTGATGCCACTATTGGCAAAAAGCCTCATCAATTCGACGGGCCTGGACAGTCGCTGCTCAATTTTTTGGGCGGCCCGTTCAAGCTGGAGGGTGACCCTTTTGTGGAACTGTTCGATCATGCGATCGCGCGCAAAAAGAAAGCCGCCAAAGCCGGCTGCCAGCAATATCAAAATTACCGGCAGGACCAAATAGGCGGTCAAGCGGGCACGCAGGCTTTTGAAATGATAGGATTTCATAGGTGTCGATCATTACTGGATGCCGAATCGAGTCCGGCATGACGAGTCAGGACTTTTATTCGAATTCATTAACAACACACTCAGGGCCAGATGGCGCCGACGGATGCTGCCTGACAGCAATTTTTTACAAGAAAACCATAACCACCTATGTTAAACACAATTAAACAGTTTGATAAAACTAAAAAAAGCGAATAGCGCAAATAGAAACCGAAGATGAAATCAATCGATCATGTCACTTTTTGGCGAGACCCGACCCTGCCCGGTATTGAAATCTGCCGGGTCAATGGAAGCCGACATGTGTTCCCGGACCATGCTCACGATGGTATCTACGCCATTGGTTTGATGGAGTCCGGCGGCAGCTATTGCCTGGGACCCCAAAAATCCGATTCACTGGTCGCTTCGGGGCAGATCGCCTTGATCAACCCCAGCCAGGTCCATTCCGGCGTTCCGGTCAATGGTAATCGTATTTCCTATTGCATGGTTTATTTTGACCTTGCACTGATGGTTTCGGCATTTGCCGACGTTTACCGTCAATCGACGATCACCCCTGAATTTTCTCGCATGGTAGTCAAGGACAATCGGGTCTGGCAACGCCTTCAGCGGTTGTGCTTGACTGTAAAAGGGCCTGGTGGACAATTGGAAAAGGAGTCTGCGCTTATGGACGCCCTGGCCGGCGTACTCCTTTTGTGCAGCCCGGCACGGTCAATTAAGCGGGTTCGGCGGGGCTGTGGCCGACCCATCCGCCATGCCATGGAATTTCTCGCCGAAAATCTGGACCAGAAGACATCCCTTGAAGCGGTTGCCCGATCGGCCGGTTTGAGTCGGTATCATTTTCTGCGGGTGTTCAAGCGGGAAACCGGATTGTCTCCGCATTTGTTTCGCACTTTAAGACGTATCGACCGAGCCAGGCAACTGCTTTGCCAAGGTACCCCGCTGGCCGAAGCGGCCCTGATGGTCGGGTTCTCCGACCAAAGCCATTTTACCAATACATTCAGGAAATACACCGGTGCGACACCGGGGCAGTATGTTGCCGAAACCAGACATTAACTCAAATTCAGTTTCAGGATTGACGATGAAAAGCGTTTCTATTCGCCGCAGCCCGGTTGCCATCAACTCGCCCAACACAGCAAGGCTATTGCCCATCGCTGCCCTAATTACCGCCGCGCTGCTTTGGGGCGGGTCTTTTTCCGCCATGCGCCTGGCCGTGCAGGCCATGAATCCATGGTCGGTCATGTGGCTGCGCATGACCATTGCCCTGATCGTGATCCTGCCCTTTGCCGGACGGTTGAAAAAGTATCCGTACCAAAAGGGCGACTGGCGGCTGCTGGTCCTGATGGTACTCTTTCAGCCCTGCCTCTATTTTTTATTGGAATCCTATGCCCTGAAATTGACGACTTCGTCCCAGGCCGGTGTGATCAGTGCATTCGTTCCACTCATCGTGGCCATCGGCAGTTGGTTGATGCTGGCTGAATCCCTTAGCAAAAGTGCGCTTGCCGGGCTTTTCCTGTCGGTTTTCGGGGTGGTTGTACTGAGTCTTGCGGGTGACTCCAGTGGTACGGCGGCTTCGCCTCTTTGGGGTAACGCGCTTGAACTTTGTGCCATGACCTGCGCTGCGGTGAACATGCTGATCGTCAAGCGGCTTTGCGGCCGTTATAATCCCTGGCTGCTCACAGCCTTTCAGGTGGCTGCCGGAACCCTGTTTTTTATTCCGGGATTGTTTATCCTGCTTCGGGGAGAGTCGGTATCGTGGACCGGCCCACTGGTTTTTTCGATCCTTTTTCTAGGCGGGTTGGTGACGTTGGGTGCCTTCGGCCTCTATAACTGGGCCATGAGTCGCATCCCGGCATCCCAGGCGGCGGTGTTTATCAACATGGTTCCGGTCGCTGCCGTGGCACTGGGCTGGATCATGCTGGGAGAATCGCTCGGTGTGGTGCAGTGTATCGCGGCGGGCGGCATAATCATTGGCGTTGCACTAGGTCAAAAAAATGCCTGAAGCCAGTTCGTGTCCATCCAGAAAAGGCGCCTCTCACCCGATTGCGGCGCTCGGCAACAAATTCGAATCTTCAAAATATTAACACATTCCTCCGGTTTGAATTTGTTGCCCGCACTGAACCCGGGCGAGATTCACCATTTGTGGACGGGCAGGAGAGAAGAAAAAACGCGAGATGATCAGCATCTCGCGTTTCTATTTAGAAGGGTGAAAAATACAAAAACGATTCGTTTAAACTTTAAACTGGTTGACCATGGTATTGAGTTTTTCAGCCAGTTCGGAAAGCTCGGTGGAGCTCGCGTTGACCTGGGAACTGGCATTGGTCATTTCATCAGCGGCCTGGGTCACATCGGCGATGTCGGCGGCAATGGTGTTGGCTGCATTGGCCCCTTCGGCGATGGTGGTATTGACTTCGCTCACCCCTTCTGAGGCCCTGGCGACATTGCCGGCAATGTCCCTGGTGGTGACCGACTGCTCTTCCACGGCCGCGGCGATGGTCGTTACCAGTTCATTGACCTGGCCGACGACGGTGGCAATGCTTTTGATTTCGGTGACCGTGCCCTGGGTGGAGCTTTGGATACCCTCGATCTGCTGTTTGATTTCGCCTGAGGCTGTGGCCGTCTGCTTGGCCAGTTCTTTGATTTCGTTGGCTACCACGGCAAAGCCCTTGCCGGCGTCACCGGCGCGGGCGGCTTCAATGGTGGCATTGAGTGCCAGGAGATTGACCTGTTCGGAAATTTCGGTAATGGTTTCGACCACCTTGCCGATCTGTACGGCGGCGTTGCCAAGGTCCTGGATTTGCGTGGTGGCATGGCTGGTCTGGCCCACCGCCTCTTCGGCGATCTGACGGCCCTTTTCCGTATTACCGGCGATTTCGTTGATGGTGGCGGTCATTTCCTCAGCCCCGGAAGCGACGATATTCAGATTGCCTGCGGTTTCATCCATGATGCCGGCGGCGGATGAAATGGTGGTGCTCATCTCTTCGCTGGCGGCGGATACGGTCATGGCTTTTCCGGAGGTTTGACTGGCGCTGTCGGACAGGTGCCCGGCAATGCCGGCCAGCGCTTTGGATGAATTGCTCAGGTTCTGGGCGTTTTGGGCCACATCGGTGATAATGAGCTGTATTTTTTCGATAAAGGTGTTGAACCAGCGGGCCAGTTCGCCCACTTCGTCAGTGCTGTTGATGTCAATGCGTTTAGTCAGGTCGCCCTCACCTTGAGCGGCATCCTGAAGCCCGGCCACCACCCGATTGATGGGTTTGACCACCGTTGAGGTAATGACAAAGATCAACACGGCGGCAACAGCTATCACCGCGACGGCCACCAGTAGATTGATCTGCCCGATGCTCTTGACCGGCGCGAGAATTTCGGCATCGGGAACGGTTACGGCAACGATCCAGTCCTGCCCCGCGACGGTTTTAAAGGCCACCGTTTTTTTTACACCTTCATAGACATAGTTGATTAATCCGTTTTTCTGGGCCAGCATCTGTTTGCCCCAATCCTGTTCGCCAAAGCTCTCCTTCATGATTTTGGATTTGTCGGCATGGGCGATGATCATGCCGGTTTTGTTCAAGGCGTAGGCGTAACCGGTTTGGCCGATTTTGATGGGGTCGATGAACTTGTGGGAAAAGCTGGCGATGCTTACGATACCGGTCAATACCCCAGTGATTCTTCCCTTGTCGGTAACCGGCGCGGCAATTACAAAGACCGGGTTCCCGGAGCCGCGGCTGATGACTGCGTCGGAAACGAACAGTTGGCCGTCCATGGCGGCCTTGAAATAGGGGCGATCCTTGATACTGATTTTGCCGATGACCGCCTCGTTGTTGGAGGCAATCACAACTCCCCCTATGCCCGACAAGGAGATGTCCTCGTAGTAGCCATAGTCAGTTTTCAAACGGGCCAGCTTTTCATTAGCCGAAGCCCGCGCCGCTTTGCCGATGATGGACGATTTGGTCGCCTTGGCGTAAATTTCCTCCTGGGACCAACTCTTGAGATCCAACTGGCGGTCCTTGATCCAGGACTGCAGGCTGGTTGCCACAGAGTTGGTGCGTTGCTCGACATTGTCCAGCAGCGCCACACTCAAGGCGTTTCTGGATTTGACATACGAAATGGTCGCTGACACGCCCATCCCGACGATAATCAGCAAAATGGTCGGAATCAGGAACTTATTGCGGATGTTCATTTTTAGCATTGATGGCTCACCCTGTGCCTTTATTCGTAAAAGTATATTAAAGTCAATTAACGCAGTGTTTTGTTCAGGTCCTCGATTTTAGCCGTGTCGCTATAAATACCGGCGAATATGGTGTAGGGAGTCCCTTCGACCTTTATGCCGTAGGCTACCTTGCGGGACGGTTCGGTCTCTCCGGGCTTGGGCCAGTAGTATTCCCCCCAGCCCCCACCGGGTTGTTCACCGGCTTTGCAGAGTCTTGAGTTGAATTCAAACTTTTCGTCCAGCTTGATACCTTTCAGTTTTTCCAAAGCATACGGGTGGGCCATCATGTCATTGGGACAACGCTGAACATAGGCGTATGTATCTTTATATACGAACTCGCCTTTGGGATCGTTGAAAGCGGGAAAAGATTCTTCCCCCAGGCTGGCTACCACTTCGTAGGCCTTGAGCACCAGGCTATAGACGTCTTCAGGGGTTGCCTTGCTGTCGTCAGCGTTTGCGTAAGAAAATGAAAACAAGAGCATGAATGCCAATAGGATAGTTGTTTTTTTCATGAGATTCCTCCAATAATTTATGATTAATGGGCGAATAAAACAGGCATTGTGTGATGCTGCCATACAACTTTATCGCACTTTATTGGTGAATCTTTAGGCAGGGGTAGGATGTTTTAGAAAATGATAAGCATGTGTATATGAGGACCAATATGCACTTTTAACATCATTCCCTTAACGCGTGCGCTTTTTGATAACGCCGGCGGCAGGCCTGGCGTGCAGCTTCGATATCCCGACGGCATGCCTCGGCCTTGCGGCCCGACCAGAACATGGCCTCTTCCAGGTCTTTGGTGTAAATGCCGCACCACATCAGGCCGGACATGGCGCCGGCACCGGCAGGATTGATTCGGAGGGCAGTCAAAAACGCCGCTTTCGCGTTGGAGTAATTCTTGTTGCGGTAACGTGCCCAGCCGAGAAGATCATGGGACATGAACGATTCCGGTGCAGCGGCAACCGCTTTTTCGAAAGAAGTTGAGTCCAGCGATGCAGTGTTCCCGTACGTCGAGAACAGGTAGAATGTCTCCAGGGCCCGTCCGACGGCATCCAGTCCTTTGCGGTCGATGGTCTCCGGCCACAGCGCCGCTTGAATTTGATTTTCCGGCATGGCATGGCCAATGGATTTCAGCCCGTCTATGAACTGTGAGCGAAACCCGACCAGCCTGTCACCGGTTGAGATCTCCAAGACGATGGGCACATCATCGGCTGCCCGGTGTTGGCCGTCAAAAATGTGAAGCTCGATCGAGGGGGTTGAAAAAATGCCGTGGATCCATAAACGAACCTTCTGCGCATGGCTGACCTGGGATAAATCCAGATTGGCGGTTGCATTCCTGCAGTAGTGCTGAAATGCCTCCTGTTGGGGGAAAATTTTTTTTACTCGCCAGCCAAACCACATCTCTTTGAGTCCGGTGTGAAGGACCAGCACATTTCCCAGTAGAAAATGGAGCGCCAGCCCGATACCGCTGAACGGTTGGGAGGACTGGGGCTGAAAGGGGAGTACAATGCATTGATCGGTGGGGGACGTTTTCATTTGAAGATTCCTTGGTTTGGGAGCAGTGGGTAATTGGGGAAAACCATGGCCAGAGTTTTTATCTACCACATCCATTGACGCATTGAAATGGGCTTGGAAAGCTCTCTCAGGGCCACGTATGTAAATTTGAAGGGTTGCCTTTCTTTCCGACATTCGCGCGTCCATGAATGTCAAATGCCAAATGGTGGTATTCTATACTGGATTGCATCCATTCGTCGCTTGTCCTATAAAATACTTGGTGCCTATCTGAAAAAACCGGTAACCGACCGGACTGACAATGGAGACAATGTGACCCTCATGAAACCATTGATGCTGGATAAATCGCCGTTTGCCATTAATGATCTGGTGACCGTCGCCCGATCCAACCGGCCGGTGGCTGTGTCTGCCGCTGCGGAAAGACGGGTGGCCCGGACCAGTGCCCTGATCGAGCGCTGGGTCCGGGAAAAACGGGTGATCTACGGTATTACCACCGGATTCGGGGCCCTATGCAATGTGACCATTTCGAAAAAGGATACCCGGCGGCTGCAGGAAAATATTCTCATGAGCCATGCCGCTGGTGTGGGCAACCCCCTGCCCGAGCCGGTGGTACGGGCCATCATGGCGCTTCGGGTCCACGACCTGTGCCTGGGCTATTCGGGATGCCGTATGGAGACCATCCGCTATCTGCTGGCATTTTTAAACCACGGGGTTACACCGGTGGTACCGGAGAAGGGATCGGTGGGTGCCAGTGGTGATTTGGCACCCACGGCCCATTTGGGGCTGGTCTTGATCGGAAAAGGGGAGGCCTTTTACGGCGGTCGGCGGATATCCGGTGCCGAGGCGTTGAAAAACATCGGTTTGCCGCCATTGCGTCTGGCTGCCGGGGAAGGGCTGGCCCTGATCAACGGTACCCAGGTGATGACCGCCATCGGTGCATTGGTGGTAAACGATGCGGTGCGTCTTTCCAAAATGGCCGACATCGCCTGCGCCATGACGCTGGAAGTGCTTATGGGCTCCAATAGTGAGTTTGACCCGCGCATTCATGAAGTGCGTCCCCATCCCGGCCAGCGGGTCACCGCCGATAACATGCTGCATCTGACTGCGGACAGTGAGATCATCACCTCGCATGAGGGGTGTGCCCGGGTTCAGGATGCGTATACGCTGAGATGTTCGCCCCAGATCCATGGGGCCAGCAAGGATGCCGTGGCCCATGCCCGTCGGGTGATCGACATCGAAATCAATTCCACCACCACCAATCCCTTGATTTTTCCCGATACCGAAGAGGTCCGGCTGGGGGGCAATTTTCACGGTCAGCCCGTGGCCATGGCCGCGGATTACCTTTCCATGGGGCTGGCGGAACTGGGCAGTGTTTCCGAGCGGCGCATCGAGCGGATGGTGAATCCCCAACTCAGCGAGCTGCCGGCCTTCCTGGTCCATGAGGGCGGCATCAATTCCGGCTACATGATCGGCCAGTATGCCGCTGCGGCGTTGGTATCCGAAAACAAGGTTCTGGCCCATCCGGCCTGTGTGGATTCCATTCCCACGTCGGCCAACAAAGAGGACCACGTAAGCATGGGCACCATTGCCATCCGCCAGAGCCGCGACATTCTGACCAATGTGGAAACCGTGATTGCCATCGAGCTGTTGTGCGCAGCCCAGGCTTACGATCTTTTGGCCGAAAAACAGCCCCTGGCGGCGGGTAAGGGGACCCGGGCGGCGTACCAGGTCATTCGGCGATACGTTCCCTATATGGACCGGGACAGGGAACTATACAAGGATATGGAAACCCTGGTCCGGGTCCTGCGTTCCGGTGAAATTCTGGAAGCCGTTGAGGCGGCGGTGGGACGAATCAGGGGAGTGGCGAATTGAGAATGGAAAATGGAAAATGATTTTACGAACGCCATTTCCAAACCAATATCACCCATCACCCATCACCCATTAACCTTACACCTTACACCTTATACCTTATACCTTATACCTTAACCCACAAACCAGGAACCCCCCCATATGGAAGATTTATCCGCAATCACCACGGCATTGAGCAACCGTCAACCCACCGATCCCATGCCCGTTTTGTTTGTGGGCCATGGCAGCCCCATGAACGCCATCCAGGATACACCATTCAGCGTCACCTGGAACGCCCTGGGAACGCATCTGCCCCGGCCAACGGCCATTTTGTGCATATCCGCCCACTGGCTGACCGATGGCGATACCCGCGTGAGTGTGGCCGACTCGCCGGAAACTATCCATGATTTCAGTGGTTTTCCCTACCAGCTGTTCGAACAGCGTTATCCTGCACCCGGTGCACCGGAATTGGCCCGGCAGGTCATGGGATTGATCACGACCCGGCAGATTTTGGCCGACGATGCGTGGGGACTTGACCATGGTGCCTGGTCGGTGCTCATCCGTATGTTTCCGGCTGCTGATATTCCCGTTTTCCAACTGAGCCTGGATTATCGCATGCCGCCCCAGGACCATTTTCAAATGGCCCGGGCCCTTTCATCCTTAAGGGATGCGGGCGTGTTGATCGTGGGCAGCGGCAACCTGGTGCATAATTTATGGGTCATGCGTAGCGACGCCCCCCCATATGACTGGGCCGAGGAATTTGACCGTAAGATAACCGCATTCATCGACCGAGGTGAGGACGACGCTGTTGCCGATTTCAGATCTCTGGGGGATTTGGCCAAACAGGCCCATCCCACCTGGGATCATTTTTTACCCGTGCTCTATGTCCTGGCCCAACGCCGGCCCAGCGATACGGTGCAATACTTCAGCACCGGCTTTGATCTGGCCTCGATTTCCATGCGTTCAATGCTGCTTGTTTAGCATTGTGGCCTGTCGTTCACCGGATCTTCACATATATTTAACAGTCGGTTCATCGACCGTTCACCTTTTTCGTCTACGTTGCCTTTCATGAATAACCATCAAGAAAGGACGTGTTATGGTCCTGATGTTCATCGTTTTTGCCTTCATGGCGTTTTTTCTGTCCGAAACCATGCATCACCGGCGGGTGCACCCGTTTCAGTATCTACTGGTCGGCCTGGCTATCGTTATTTCTCATTGAAATGATGTTTTTTTAGGTGTTTTCGATATTATGGCAGCGCATTAACCTGTTGACCCTGTCTGCTGTGATTGTTATTGATGAGTAGTATGACTGACTGTCCCACAGGCCCAGGACAATGCCTAGGATGATTCCATGGAATTGGAAGATAACGAACAAGCACCGTTTGTGCTGGAAAATATGACGATCACGCCCAATCATACCGGTCCCACTTTTCCGGACCGGTACGCCTTAAAAGGGGAGGGGGGGGATCGGGTCCTGACCTGTCTTGAAGCGCCCAATCTTCAGGTGTCCATCAAAGCCAGCCTGACGGTCACTGCTTCTGCCGCCAAAAAAGCGCCGCCGGGAACGATCTACCTGGATGGGGTGGCCCAGATAGCGCCTTTTCTCGATCATGAAAAAAAGGTCTACAACCTGGACCACCACGAGGGGTGTGTGCGTACCTTCACCCTGGCAACCTGTGAGCAGGCCCTGATCATGTGCGTCAAGGGCCTCGACCTGCGCGACCGCGAATGGAAAATATATGCCAATGAGCCGGATCTGGACACCATCCTTGCCATCTGGATTATTCTGAATCACCAGCGGATCAATAATCCAAACGCCATTCACCGTCGCTCCCTGTTTGCCCTGGTCCGTGTGGAAGGCATTATCGATGCGCTGGGCCTTGAAATGCGGGAGCTTAGCGGCTTTCCGGCCGAGCTTTTACAAAAATTGGTGCGCATTATCGATCGACTGCGAGTCAGTGAATTGGAACTGAAAAAATCCGGTGAATGGTCGAAAACCGATTATCTGGACTATACCATCGGTGTCTTGCGCAAGCTGGATCAATTCCTGATTAAAGTTGGGGAGTTGGATGACTTCAAGGGCATCGAGGAATTGGCCAGGATCGAGTTGATCAATAACCGGATCGCCGTTGTGATCGCGTCTGACCTCGGAATCTACGAACTGGAGCCCCACCTGAACAAGCTTTACGGTAACCGTCTGGGATGGGTGGCGCTTCGCAAAGGGGAGCATGAATACACCCTGAGACAGATGGACCTGTTCATGCCGGTGACCCTGGAGGATGTGTATCAACGGCTCAATTTCATGGATCCCACGGTCAAGGGGCGTACAGGCATCAATCGCTGGGGCGGCTCCGGCGATATCGGCGGCTCACCCAGGGACAGTGGTACCCGGCTGAGCCCGGAACAGATTGTTTCGGCCTGCCGTGATGTGATTGAAAAACGAAGCGATATCCGCCACGTGAAGCGCTTTTTGACCAGTGCGGCCTTTGCCCTGCTGGTCGTTGTCGCTGCTATTGCCACGGGGCAGAATTGGCATCCACTCAGCTGGTTCGGGTGGGACACGGCCAGTGTCTGTGTGCAAACCCAGATGTTCGGATACCACCTGGCCATGTTGGTCTTTTCCACGATTATGCTGACTGTCGTGGCCTGGCATCGGCCATGGCAATTCGGTATCATGCTGCCCACCGGCAAGGACTGGTGGCTCATTTTGCCGTTTGCCATTCTTTGCGGGCTTACCGGTGATATTCTCGTTCCCAGGCCGTCGATGTTCATTGCTGATACCCCAACGGCCTGGATCATGGCGTTGGTGCTGATCCCGCTCAGCCTGGAACTGTTGTTCCGTAGTCTGGTGCATGGAATGATGGCCAGGCTGGCCACGATTCAGGACTCTGAAAGCAAGTGGTTTTTTTCCGGTCCCACCATTGGATCTTCACTGCTTTATGTTGTTGTCGTTGGTCTGCAGATGAACATGCTGTCTGCCGTTCCCCTCATGGAAAGCCTGACCAACGGTATTCTGGTAAAATACGCCGTGGTAGCGGTTATTTTCGGACTTGGCGCTGGCATGATCCGGGAACGCTCGCATAGCATTTTGCCGGCCTGGCTGTTCCATGCCGTAGCCGTGGCCACATTGTTGTTGATTTATGGACCGGTCTGACATTGGCCGCAAAACTAAAATCCAGTCCCATTGCCCTTACGGGTCGCAGCGGAATGATCCGTATTCTGAGAAACGCGCACGGCATCCCGGAAATTACCGCCCAAACCGTGCCAGACCTGATGCATGGGCTCGGATGGGTGCATGCCAACGATCGTCAACTGCAGATCCTGATGACCCGCATCCTTTTACAGGGGCGGGCGGCTGAACTGATCAAGGGCGAGGATGCCCTGATCGCCGTCGATACCTACATGCGACGGATGAATTTTCTCCCCGACGCCGATGTCCAGCTTGACCGGTTATCACCGGATACCCGAGCGGCGCTGGACGCCTATGCCAGTGGTTTCAATCATTGGATGGAGGCCAATGGACCCGTCTTTGAATTCAGGTTGCTGGGATATCGCCGGCCCGATCCCTACACGGTGGTTGACTGTCTGCTGCTCGGCAAGGTGTTCGGATTTTTGGGGTTGGCCGAGGTTCAGGCCAACATGGAAAAGTTTCTGGTGCAGATCATTCAGCAAGGCCTGGCCCTTAATAAGATCAGGGAACTGTTCCCTTATCTTGCGGATCCCGTGGATATCGATTTGATGGGTCAGGTGAAGCTGGAGCCCCCTTTAGTGCCGGAGGCAGTGGCATGGCTCGATCGGCTGCCGCGTTTCAACGCCTCCAACAACTGGGCTGTATCCGGCCGCCATACGCAGTCGGGATTTCCCATGCTGTGCGGCGATCCGCATCTGGAGGTCAACCGCCTGCCCAACGTCTGGCAGGAGGTTGTTCTGCACATGCCCGGCAACACCCTTGCCGGGGTCAGTCTGCCTGGTGTGCCCGGCTTGATTATCGGCCGCAGCCGTTACCTGGCCTGGAGTGCCACCTATGCCTACATGGACATGCTCGACTACCGCATCGAGCGTTGTCGGGACGGCCGTTATTATCGAAAAGACGGTTGGCTGCCGTTTGCCGTGCGGGAAGAAACCATTCGTGTAAAAAACAAACCCGATATCCGGATCACCATCCACGAGAATGAAAACGGCCTGCTGGAAGGCGATCCCCATCAAGCGGGCCATTACCTGGTGCTGGGCTGGTCCGCTGCCAGCGGCTGCGGGGCCAAGGATGTCGACACCATGATTCAACTGCTCGGTGCGCGGGATGTGCAAACGGGCATGGCCCTGCTGCGGCAAATGGAAGCCGTGGCCATGAATTGGGTGCTGGCCGATATCCGGGGCAATATCGGCTACCAGATGAGCGGCCGCCATTTCAACCGGCCACCGGGCATCAGCGGATTGCTGCCCCATGCCGGCTGGGAAGAGGCAACAGGCCCGGACGGGTTTAACGACCCTGAAGATCTGCCCCAGGTGTTCAACCCGCCGGAGGGTATTATTGTCACCGCCAACCAGGACCTGAACTATCTGGGAACGTGCCGCCCCATCACCCTTTGCATGGGGCCGTATCGGGCGGATCGCATCATTGACCTGCTGGAAAGCGGTGATGCGATTGATGTGGCCTACATGAAAGACATGCAATACGATCTTTACTCGCTGCAGGCCGAGCGATTGATGAAATTGATCGCGCCATTGCTGCCGGATACGGACAACGGTCGCATGCTCAAGGAATGGGACCTGCACTACGATGCACAATCCAAGGGGGCCATGCTTTTCGAATCGGTTTATCGCGCAATTATCGATGTGGTGTTTGGCGATCACGGGCTGGGCCGCGATGTGATTGGGTATTTGTTTTCGGAAACCTGCCTTTTCAATGAGTACTATGTGAATCTGGATAAAATACTCGAAAAGCCGGCGTCAGCCTGGTTTGACAACGCCTCCAGGGACACCTTGCTCAAGCAGGGGATTGAAGAAGGGCTGCGCACAGCGCCCATGGCCTACGCAACGACCCGTACGATTACCTTGGCGCATTTGCTTTTGGGGGGGCGCTTGCCCCGTTTTTTGGGGTTCGATGTCGGCCCCCTGGCCTTGCCCGGATCTCGGGCAACCATTACTCAGGGGCAGATATTCAGGCATGCCGGTCGGTTGACGACCTTCAGCCCCACCTATCGCATGATCTGTGACATGGCCACCGACGAGATCCATACCAATCTGGCCGGCGGTCCGTCCGATCGTCGGTTTTCCAAATGGTTTGCGAGTGATTTGAGAAATTGGTATGAGGGCAACTATAAAGTTCTTGGCTGATGCCGTTTTTTACACGATAAGTGAGAATGATATGCGAAATACAATATTAATGATTATAACCGTTTGTTGCTTTTTATGCTACTCGGCCGGGGCCGTTTTTGCCGAAACCACCGCCTATATCGCCGATTATGGTGCCGATGAACTGCTGCAGGTCTTTGACACCAGCGATGACGTCACCTCCCTTGAAGTGGGGGATACGCCTTATGGCGTTGCCGTCACACCCGATGGAAATCAGGTGTTGGTGACCCTGCTGGAAAGTGATGCGCTGGTATTCATTAACACGTCCGATTTTTCCCAGATTGTGGAAACCTTGCCGGTCGGTAGCGCCCCCCACGGTGTCGCCGTCGATCCCAAGGGAAGCTATGCTTACGTGGCCAACTACGACAACAATACGGTTTCCCAGGTCAGTTTGTCCACCCGCACGATCGTGGAGACCATTGATGTGGGCGAGGGGCCATGGGGCGTGGCGGCGCGCTATGACGAGGAAAATTCAACACCAGTTGTTTATGTGACCAACTATAATGACGGCACCGTCAGCGTAATCGGTGAAGACAATGAAATAACGACGATCAATGTGGGCGACGACCCCATCGGTGTGGCGGTGACGCCGGATGGCAACTATGCATATGTGGCCAATTCCGAGGATAATTCGGTGTCGATCATCGATACGGATGACGAAAGTGTTACCGATACCTTGTACGTTGATGATGGCCCCTGGGGGGTTGCCGTGGGCGCCCAGGGGGACTACGTGTATGTGACCAACAATTATTCGGATACGGTCACGGTCATCCAGACATCGGACAATACGATCTACCGCACGTTTAATGTGGGCGATGGACCCTGTGGCGTCTCGGCGCCGATTAATGGGATGTTTGCCTACGTGGTCAATCAGTATGATGGATCGATCAGCCGAATCGATATGGATGATGAATCTGTTGAAGACTATCTTACCGACCAGACCGACGATGCCGCTTCCATCGGTGTTTTCATTGGCGATACAAAGCCCTCCGCTCCCAGTGACCTTGAGGCCGAGACCCAGGATGAAAACACCATTTCCCTGACTTGGACGGATAACAGCGATGATGAGTTGGGCTTCAAGATTGAACGCAGCAAGAAAAATGAGGATAATTACGTCCAAATCGCGACTGTTAGTGCAGATAGAACGTCCTATGAGAGTTATAATCTTTCCAGCGACACCACCTACTATTATCGCCTGCGGGCCTACAAGGAAGCCTCCGATTCGGATTACAGCGCATCGGCCACCGCCACGACCGATCGCTATACGGGGTCGATCTGGTGTTTTATTGGGGCGATGGTCCAATAACGGCTCCATGTCCCATCTTTTCATTATCTCACCATTCGTCAAACCTAGTTAACCGATTGAATTTCGGACTTCTTGTTGCATGCCGGAGTATTTATGGGTTGATTGAGTTTGTCTATAATGCTTTTTTATTTTATCCAAATTATAGATTGGACTTCTCCGATTTTCCGTGAAATACGAAATTTTGCTCATAAAGAATCGCGTTACCCAAGGAAAGGAGAAGGCTGCGATAATGAAAAACGTTTTTGCCAGTCGTTGGGGAATTATTGGTGTGGGAGGGTTGATCGGAATTCTGGCTGCATTGCTGCAGAAACTTGGCAACCCCGGAAACATGGGGATTTGCGTGGCCTGCTTCGAACGCGATATTGCCGGTGCCTTGGGGCTGCACCGGGCTGCCGTGGTGCAATACATGCGCCCGGAAATCATCGGGTTTGTGATCGGATCGATGATAGCTGCCTATATCTTTAAGGAGTATCGGCCCCGTGTGGGCTCGGCGCCTATTGTTCGCTTTGTGCTCGGTGCGTTTGCCATGATCGGCGCCCTGGTCTTTTTGGGATGCCCCTGGCGGGCTGTTTTAAGGCTGGCCGGCGGTGACGGCAATGCCATCCTCGGATTGCTGGGCCTGACCGCTGGCATCTGGATTGGCACGCAATTTCTTAAAAAGGGATATAATCTGGGCCGTACCCAAAGCACCCATGCGGCGGTCGGCTGGATGCTGCCGCTGATCATGCTCGGTTTTCTGATTCTCATCCTGATTTTCCCGCAAATCGAAGGCCAGGACAAAAACGACATCCTTTTTTATAGCCTCAAAGGGCCCGGTGCCATGCATGCGCCCTTGATTGTGGCCTTGATTGTGGGTCTGGGCATCGGCTTTCTGGCGCAGCGCAGCCGGTTTTGCACCATGGGCGCCATCCGGGACCTGGTATTGTTCGGTCAGATTCACCTGCTGTGCGGTTTTATCAGCCTGGTGGTGTTTGCCTTTTTGACCAACCTGGCCGTGGGCCAGTTCCATCCGGGGTTTAGCGGCCAGCCTGTGGCGCACACCATGCATGTGTGGAATTTTGCCGGGATGATGCTGGCCGGTCTGGCCTTTGCCCTGGCCGGCGGATGCCCCGGACGGCAGTTGTTTCTCGCTGGTGAGGGAGATGGGGATTCGGCCGTGTTTGTAATGGGCATGATTGTCGGCGCGGGGTTTGCCCACAATTTTGGCCTGGCCAGTTCACCCAAAGGGGTCGGTCCCCATGGTATTGCCGCGGTGATCATCGGCCTTGCCGTGTGTGTGTTTATCGGTTTTACAATGCGCAAAAAATCAGCATAAGGAGAGTGATTATGAGTACAACCATTGACGCTCGGGGATTGTCATGTCCGCAGCCGGTGCTGATGACCCTGGATGAAATCAAAAAAGGCAGTGAACCGGAAATCGTCGTTCTGGTGGATACGGACACGTCCAAGGAAAACGTTTCCCGGGCCGCGCAAAGCCAGGGGTGCACGGTTACCCGTATCGAGCCTGACGGCGATGGCTATCAGCTCTATATCAACAGGCCCTAACCTTGGCGTTTTTCAATTTTCTAAAGCGGTTTAGTGGATCGGCGGCTGAGCCGGCGGCCGATCAACAAGCTGACCGGGGGTTTCTGGTTTTCGAAAACACCAGCGAGGTGATTCAGGCCGAAAAGCGGATCAAACAGGCTGGATGGGCCGTTCAGGTCATGGGCCCGCCGCCGGAAATTCGTTCGGGTTGCGACCTGGTGATCACCTTTCCGCTGATCGAGGAACTGAACATATTGCGTCTACTGGAGCAGGCCGATCTGGTGCCCCTGTCGGTGGTTCCGGTAACCGGCCCGCTCTTGGAGCCGGTGGGGCTTTTTCTGGTCAAGGATTTCGGTGATTTTCTGATGGTGCGGGCCGCGAACATGAAAATCGTTGTTGAGAAAAAGACCCGCCGGATTGTCAATGTCTCGGGGGGCGGGTGCCCGGATGTGCCTTATCTGGCCCAGCAGATGGTGGGGCAAAGCCTTGATGATGCGCCCCGGCCCAGGGATATCGGACACACCCTGTGCGGTTATGCCCTGGATCTGGCGTTTGCGGAGAGCGTGCGGCGATGCGCATAGTCGTCGGGACCGTGCCGGTTGAGGAGTTTCCGCTCACCGTGGGCGAGGTTACCGTGGACGGTCCGTTTCTGATGATCGATGGGAAGCGTGTGCCTGTCAACCGGGGTACACCGGCGCTGTTGGCTGCAGCGGCCACGGCCATGGACATTACCGGGCAAGGCAAAATTACCGGAATTTTGGTTGGCGACATCGGCCTGGGGAAAGGCAGCCGGCGTTTATACGAATTTCTCACCCAAAACCTGGCCGGCGAGGATGTTGAAAGCCTGACCTTTCACTATCTGCAGCCGGATGTGGACTGGCATAACCGGGTCATGTTCGCCATCGAGCAGATGCCCCAAAAACCCCTTTTGATTGCCGATGCCGGGTTCATGTATGCGGCCAAGATGAGCGGCCAGGCCCCGGCTTATGACCTGTTTACACCCGATGTGGGCGAGCTGGCCTTTCTGGCCGACGAAACCGCGCCCCACCCGTTCTACACCCGCGGATTCATTCTTCACGAAGAGAACAACGTGCCGGATCTCATCCGCCGTGCCTACCATCACGATAACGCGGCGCATCATCTTCTGGTGAAAGGGGAAGTTGACCACCTGGCTGATCGATCCGGTATTCTGCATCGTGTCGACCATCCCCGTGTGGAGGCTATGGAAGCCATGGGCGGCACCGGTGACACCCTGACCGGTCTGGCCACGGCCTTGATCGGTGCCTGCAGACAGTCTGTCCCGACAGCCGCCGTGGCGGCGGGTCGAATCAATCGCAAGGCCGGCGCACTGGCCGACCTTACACCGGCCAGCCAGGTATGCGAGTTGATTGATCAGCTTCCCCGGGCCATTGAGGCTGTTCTGCGAAATACGGTTTAAGAGCCTGTTTGAGAAATCCGTGAGACGATCCAACTCATGTCAGTTTTTTGTATGCGTGCAATCCTTTTCAGAAAAACAGTCTTTGACCAGTTGCACTGCTGCCACGGCATTTCTGGCATAGCCATGGGCGCCGATGTCGACAGCAATTCCTCTGCTCACCGCTGCCCCGCCGACGATGATCCGCGTATTTTTTAAGCCTTCTTTTTCAGCTTGCTCAATTACGGCCTTGAGCTGCTGTCTGGCCGAGGTGATAAAGGCGGACAGTCCAATGATGGGTGCATTCATGGAACGGGCCTTGTCGATAAACTCCGCCGGTTCCACGTTCACGCCCAAGTCCAAAACATTGAAGCCGTTGATCTCAAGAAAGATCCTGACCAGATCTTTGCCGATTTCGTGGCAATCGCCTTTGACCGTTCCCAAGATGACATCCACCCGACATGATGACTGCTGGGGCAAAAGCTTCCGGATATTTCCATATCCAGCATAAAAGGCATCGGCCATGAGCAGTATATCGGGCAGGAAACACTTTTGCGTCTCGTAACAGGCGCTGCCCTTTCTGACCGATCGCATCAATCCGGCATCGATCAAGGTCATTGCCGGTGATTTTTCAGCAAGCGCTGTGTCCACCGCACGGATGGTCTGTTCTCTTTCACCTGCGTAGACCGATTCACGGATCGCGGACAAATACTCGGCTTGCTGCTTTATCTTGCCCAGATGCTTTCTGGCGGTTTGTGTAAACACCTGAACATTTTCGATTGGTGTCATTGGTGGCAGCGCGCAGCCGGAACTCATCACATAATTGGATTTGCCGCCCATCAGGGTGGCCAGGTCGACGACCGCCGCCTCGATTTGATCCGGTCTTCCTTGTTCAATGGTCTCCGACGGATCCACATTACCGATGATGGTGATATGATCCGGGACTTCATCTTCCACCACCAAAAGATCCATGCACTGGTCAAAACTGATGGCTGATACACCCGTTTGGATGACTTGAGGCAATACGGCTGATATGTCTCCGCAAATATGAACGATAGACGGGATGGATGAGAAGCGGCTGAAAACAGCGGCCAGCGGTTCACCGGCAAAACGCCAGAAACTATTGGGGGACAACAGGGCCGCCAGCGGATCTGAAATCCACAGGATATCGGCACCGGCGGTCAGCAGATAATCCGCGTAATCCATGGCCGTTTTCAATGTTTTCGCCAGAATGGCGTCAACCTCCTGCGGATCATGAATAACATTCTTTAAAAGCGTCTGTTCTCCCGCAAGCTGACCGGCCACGGTAAAAGGGCCATACACGATGGTCGACATCTGTTTGTGGGGAAATTGTGCTTTCAAACGGCGGGTGACCCGGCCATTGGCTTTCATGCGCGAATGATCGACAGGGGTGGGGGTATCAATTGTTTTGGCCGGCGCGGCAATGCTGGGCATGGCCGAGGCCGACAGGTTGATGGTGGCGCCCATGGCTTCAGCCTGGATGACAATATCGCTGAAGAAAAACAGGATATCGCTATCGACCCGGTCGTAATAGCGTTGGCAGGCCTCGAATTTCGTGTCGGCATCCAGAACGATGCGGTCGATGCCGGCATCTACCAACTGATATCCCGGCAGGCTGTTGATCGGAAAAACCGTTCCAAACGGCCCCGGTGTCTTCTCAGTTATCGTGCTCATGGTCGGAATCTTTCACAATAATGTGCGTGCCAGAATACCGGCGCCCAGGCAAGCTAACACCAGTGTACTGACGGCTTTGAATTTCCGGTGAGTCAGTTTACGAAAAATCAGCAGGCCGGCAAAAAGGCCCAGTGCAATGCAAGGCGAATAGTACAACGTCATTTTCAGGCTGTGGCAGGAAAAAAGCCCCAACGAAGCATAACCGAACAGCAAAAAGATATTGGTAAACAGGAAAAAAAGCTGAAGATCCACTTTAAACTGAAACTGATCGGAAGCAATGGCCGTATTGTACACAATCACCGGAGGCCCCGGCATATATAGGGCGCCGCCCAATAATCCGGCGCTAAAACCGGCAATTCCCGACCAGAGGGTGGAGGACCGGCTCAAGATCGGTTCCGGCTGTATCAACCCCCACAGGCTGAACCCCACCAGCGTGATGCCCACCATGACTTTAAGGCTCGCATCAGCCCAATGCACCAGGAGCAGGCTGCCAACCAGCCCGCCGGGCAGGAAGAACAGCAGTTGCGGTATTACGCGGGCCACGGACAGATGTGCTTTCAGTTGCCAGATCAAAACGCTGTTCATCAACACATTATAGGGGAAGATGAATGGAATGATGGTCTTGATGGGGACACACATGGACATGATGCCGATGCCGACCATAGCGAATCCAAAACCCGTCAGCCCCATTACCAGACTGGCCAAGAACATTGCCGTTGCAGTAATGATCATGGTCTCCATCAGATCGCTTCCAGTGCCTGGTGGACCTGTTGGTAAAACGAGCGCGCATGGGAACTGTTTCTGTCTCTTGGTCGGGGCAAGGGGTTCTCAAAAATCTGGTGAACGCCACTGTTTTTCGCATCCATGAGAATAATGCGGTCGGCGAGATAAACAGCTTCGCCAATGCTGTGGGTGACAAACAGTACGGTTTTACGCTGTTTCTGCCAAATTTTGATCAACTCGTTTTGCAGACTGTTTCTTGTCTGGGCATCAAGAGCACCAAACGGTTCGTCCATGAGTAGCACATCCGGGTCCGCCGCCAGGGCCCGGGCAACGGCCACCCGCTGCTGCATGCCACCGGAAAGCTCGTAAGGCAGGGCATCGGCGTAATCACTGAGCCCGACCAGATCCAGGAATTTTCTGGCGACCCGGTGACGCTCTTTTTTATTGATCTTTTTTATCTCCAGCCCGAAAGCGATGTTATTTAAAATACTCCGCCAGGGTAAAAGGGTATATTTTTGAAACACCACACAGCGCTCGGCTCCGGGCCCGGTAATTTTCTTCCCATTCAGATAAATATTCCCCTCAGACGCCGCTTCGAGGCCGGCAATCATCCGCAACGTGGTTGTTTTGCCGCACCCTGACCGACCAATGATACAGACAAACTCGTTTGGCTGAATCGTCAGGTTCAGCTGATCTACGGCGATCACCTTGCGGTTGTCACCATTTTTATAAAATTTTGATACGTTTTCTAAACAGAGCAATGGTCTATTATTTGTTATGCCAGCTAAGCTGTTGTTCAAAAATTCGAAAGCAGCGGTCCATGAGAAAACCAATCACACCGATCACGATCATTCCAGCGACAATGATATCCGCCCTGAGCAGTTCGTAGGCATACCAGATCAGATAACCAAGACCGCAGTTGGAACCGGGCATCATTTCCGCTGCGACCAGACACATCCAGCCGATGCCCAGCCCAATGCGCAGACCGGTTACAATCAGGGGCAGGGCCGCCGGGATAATCACTTTGAACAATAGGGAAAAACGCTTTGCTCCCAAAGTTCGCGTGGATTCAAGGTACTCGACCGGAATGTTTTTTACGCCCTGGATGGTACTCAGCAGGATCGGAAACGATGCACCGATAAAAATAATCAGCACGGTGGAAAATTGAATGCCGGCAACCAGCGAACTGGCGGCCATGGAAGGAAACAGGTCCGAGAGCCCTTTAATGCCGAACCAGGCCAGAATCAAGGGTACCCAGGCCAGTGGGGGGATGGGGCGGAACATTTCCACGGTGGAATCGACAAAGCGCTCTACCACCGGAAAATACCCCATCATCAATCCCATCGGTACCGCTATCCCGGTCGCCAGCAGAAAACCGAGCATGACCCTTGCCAGACTGATCACGGTATTGTCCAGCAGGCTGCCGGTGATCAGTATTTTGGCAGTCGGGTGAAAAAGAACGGCCGCCACCGTATTTAGCTGAGGCAACACCGTCGGCTTGTCCAGGTAAACGGCAATTACCTGCCACAGGCCGGCAATGGTAACCGGCAGAACAAACCGCGATGCTGCCATTTGGCACTGTTTTACGGTCATGGATTAGACGGTGATGCCTTTTGCGCTCAGATTGGCTTTGGCTTTTTCCATGGTTTGAAAATTAAATGCCAGCGCATCGATATCTGTTCCCCGTTTGCCCTTGAGCTTGCCGGAGAACATGCCCATGCTGTCCATGGCTTCAACGTAGGTATAAACGCTGTTTTTCCACTGGGGCGTCGGCTCGATGGTATAGCTCAGCGATGTCATGGCCTCGGTCTCCACCGACGGCTGTACGCCGAGCCAGGCCGAGCAGGATGTGGCGGTCAACGCTTTATCGGTGTTGGCCGTCATTACGCCGAGGGCCAGCAATTCCGCCAGCCGGGTGGCCAATTGCGGTTGCTTGTCAAGGAATTGGCCGGTTGCCTCGAGAGAACAGCAGGCGTGTCCCTGCCAGCGGTGGTCAGGCGGCACATCCTGAAGATTCAACACCAGTTTGCCCAACCCGCGGTCGATGGTTACCGACGGAAACGGTTGTGCGCCGATGATCCCTTCGGTGATGTTGTTGCCCAAGGCCGCGACAAGGTTGCCGTGACCTTTCATATTGATGAAAAAAATGTCGGCATCTTTGTTCGCCGCATCTTCGGTATAAGAGACCTTCTCATAATCCAGCGCCGACCGGAAGATAATGGCGGCAACGGTATGCGGGCCGGGGATTCCGATTTTAAATTGCTTGTGCTTGCCTTTCACGATGCCAATAAACTCATCCCACGTGCCTACCGGCAGATCCTTTTTCAGGACAAAAACATTTCCCGCTGTCTGCAGTGGAGAGATAATCTGAGTGTCCACCCCTTTATCGACGGACATCAAAATCGCCTGGGTGCCGCTGATGGCCATGTCCACACTGCCCTGGGCAACCAGTTTTTCGACGTCCGGGCCTTTTTTGGTGGGGATTGTTTTGATTTGGGCCAGCTTTGCGCCGTCATAATAAAAATCGTAAAGCCGTCCTTCTGCGACCGGTTTGATATACATGTTATATTTGTCCCGGAACAATTCCCAGTTTTTGGCCATCACCATCAATGGCGCGTGGTGATCGGAAAGAATGTAGGCAAAATTGACGGTATCGACTCCGGCAAAAGCCTTTTTAACCGGCCAGACCATGGGCGCCAAACCGGTGGACAATACCGCAGCCGCGGTGCCTTTGCCTGCAGTTTTAATGAATTCACGTCGTGTTGTCGGCTTCAGTTTCATGGAACCTCTCCCTTTCAGTTTCTCAGATTTTCAGCTTGTCAGTTTTTCAACAGTTCAAGAAATGCTTCGATACGGACGCCCAATTGACCGGTGTCCGATGGCGAATAATCAGTCGCGATATGAAGAAAAGGGATACCGATTTGCTGTTCCGCGAGTTTCTCCACGGATGTGGACTCAATATGATAGGCATGGCAGCACTGCCAGGTCAGATCTACAATTCCATCGATCTGATACTCGCGGACAAGGCGTGAGAGCATTTCCAATCTTTCGGTGTTGGGCGTCATACAGGCGCAAGGGGTTTTCAGATATCGTTTGGCGAGCGCGCGGATGGGATCCGGGTCGGTCTCGTCCACCAGATTGAAAATACTTTTTATTCCGGTGCAATTCTCCATGCAAACAACCACGCCGCCGGCATCTTCAATGAGTTGCAAAACTTTCTCTGAACCGCGACCCAGGGGGGTGCCGGTCAGCAAAATACGCGGTTTGGCAGATCCATTAGAAGCGTCTGGATGCGGTGAACGATCAAGTGCATTGATTAATGCGTCAAGGTCCTCCAAATATTTTTCCGGGTCGACAACGAATCCCTTTGATTCCAGTACACTGAGCATGCGCATGCCGTTGATGGGATTCCTTCCGGGGTGGTTGACCTGCAACAGACGTTGGAAAGACAAGCGAATTCGGTTCTGTAGATTGATTTGCCTTGCCAATTCATCCATCTGGATTGTCTGGTGGGTGAGCCTCTCAAGAAATCGTTTCAGCCTCAGGATTTCGGCGTACCAGAACTCAAGTGCCGCTCGAGAAGTGGTTGCGTAGGGCAGATGCATCAGATGCAGGGGCTTGATATCGGCCATCAGCTCGAACATCTTTTTTTTGCCGTCACAGGTGGTTTCACCGATAACGACATCCGAGGCGTCAAAGAACGGGCAGGTGTTGGTGACGGCGTATCCGTAGCTGGATTTGATCAACGGGCACAATGCGCTGGGCAGGATTTGCTCAGCAGCAGCAATGGGTGCTTCCTGTTTTCCGCACAATCCCACCGGGATCGCTCCGGCGGCGCGTATTAATTCGGTGGGTGCGAAGATGCAATAGATGCCGGCGATGATCGTGGCGGCTTCTTTGGCCGCCTCAAGTTCGATCAGGCAGGACGCTGAGAATTTATCAAATTGCTTCCATGGGTCTCGGGACGCAACCGTCTTGGACGGCCCCCTGCTTTCTAAAGCATCCGCACGCACGTTAATATCGAACACGGTTCAAGATCGCTTTCCGCTGAGAATTATCACTCCAATGTTGCATAAAATGATTGGGGATCAGAAACAGTTTATTCGTAGCTATGCCGAACCACTTTCCGCTGCCAAGAGTGCTGCACCCAGCGCACCCATCCGTTGGGGATCGTCCGGCAAGCGGATGGTGCGGCCCAGTTTTTCCTCCAGCAGTTTGTGCATACACGGATTTTTGGCGACGCCGCCGGTAAAGGCGATGTCGCCATCGGATGAGACCCGATTGACCATTCCGGCGATGCGGCGGATGACGCTGGCATGCAGTCCCCGGGCGATTTGCTGGCGGTTTTCTCCCTTGGCGATCAAGGAGGTGACCTCGGATTCAGCAAACACCGTGCACATGCTGGAGATGTTTAGCTCGCTATCGGCCGAAAGCGCTTCGTGTCCAAAATCGTCAATCGTAAACCCCAGGGTCTTGGCCATGATCTCTAAAAATTTCCCCGTGCCCGCGGCACAGCGATCGTTCATCTCGAATTTTTTGACCCGGCCATTATCGAACAGCGCAATGGCCTTGCTGTCCTGCCCGCCGATATCGATGACCGTCTGGATGTCGGGGAACAGCGTCCGTGCGCCCCGGGCGTGGGCTTTGATTTCCGTGACCGTCGACGCATCAAAGGAAATTTCGAACAGGTTGCGACCGTAGCCGGTGGCCATGATGTGATCAAAATTTCTCCCGTCGATAAGCTGCTTGGCTTCGGTCATGGGATCGAAGCCGGTGTCGGCCTGAACGCTCTCAACAATTTCTCCTGCCTCGTCGACCACGACCAGTTCAATGGTCCGTGAGCCGATGTCAATGCCTGCAAAACGCCTGCTCATTTATTCTCCTATTTCAATTGCTCGACAAACGCTTCCACCCTTGTCGTAAGCTGTCCCAAATCCTCCATGCTGTAATCGGTTTCGATACGCAGGCAGGGAATTTGGGCGTCCTCCAGGGCCTTTTCGACCGGGATGGATTCCATCAGATACGGCTGGCAGAACTGTAGTCCATAATGAATCACACCGTCGGCTTTGTAATCGGCGACCATTTGCTGAATGTGCGCAAGGCGGTCCGGATTGGGGGTAAAAATGGCGCAGTCGACCTTGAAGTGGCGATCGACGATGGCATCGATCATCCCATCCACGGTTTCCCCGGATTCATCGGTGAGATTACGGGTACCGCGTTCGCCCACGCAGGATTCCTCGCCGACGATCACCGCACCGGCAGTCTCGACGATCATGGGCAGTTTCCAGTTGGGCACGGCCTGAGGACAGCCGGACACCAGAATGCGCGGCGTTTTCGCAGGGAAGACGCCTTGCCCGTTGTCGATACGTTTTTCCAGTTCGTCACAGATTTTGTTGACCGATTCGGTGAACCGGGCCGGGTTGTCATAGAAAAACACCTGGTTGGCCAAAAGCGCGTCCAGGCCGGAAATCGGTGTGGGATCAGCCTTGCGCAGCAATAAAAGCCGATGGATGGCCGCCCGTTTGGCGTTGACCGTGCGGATGGCCGCTTTCAGGGAATCTTTGGTAATGGCAACGCCGGTCAGTTTCTCAACCGCCGCCTGGAAACGCAGGTATTCGGCTTTGAGCAAGGCTTTGCCGTTTTCGGATTTGACCTGCGGCAGGTCCATGACATAAAGATTGTCGACCAGCGGCCCCAGGGACTCATAGGCTTTTTTCTTGCCGTCGCAGGTATTCTCACCCACAATCATGTCCGCGCTCTCCAGGTAGGGACAGACTTTGCCCAGTTTGAAGCCGAATGAGGATTTGATCAGCGCACAGGTATTGCGCGGCAATAACCTTTCCACGTCTTCGGTGGCAAAATCGGCACCGGAACACAGGCCCACCAGGGTGGCATTGGCCGCCAGGACGATCTCTTCAGGCACGAATACGCAATACGAACCAATGATTTTGCGTCCGGCCGCTTTTTCATCGACTAACTCCTTGATGCGCAGGCCATGAACCTCGCTCATGACAAAGTCAAAATAGGCCATACCCTCGGGCCGATTCTTTTGGGATAAAAAGATCTGCTGATAGCCTTGTCCCAATACCTCTAGCAAGGCATCATGGGCACCCAGATCCAACCCCAGGTCACTCCACATTTGCTTGTAATCTTCACTCATGATTTTGTCCTCTCTTATCCCAAACGGGCCTTTCAGGTATTAGTAAAATGGTAAATAATCAACGTGAAAACAGATGCGCCAGACGGGACAGCATGCCGCCGAGGACGGATTGTCGCCGGTTGATGAAGGCGTTATTCGCCTGACCTGCTAATTCGGGCCGTTTTTCAAGCACCAGTCGCGCCGCCATTTCAGCGGCCCGCGCCGTCAGACCGGCACACTGATCGAAATGGGCCTTTGAATCGTGTTTGACTTTTTTAGACAACACCCGGCAGCAGGTGGCGCCATGGGCAAGTTTAAACTGGTCATGCAACTGGCGGGCGCTGTCCCGCATGCCTTTACGCTTCCTGTAAGCACCGTCTTTGCCCAGGAGCAGCCCGGTGCCCATGACGGCACCGCTCAAGGCACCACACAGACAGCCGCTGTCTCCCAGAGCAATACAAAAAGGAGCTGCCATGGCTGTTGCCTGGGTGTCGGTCAAGCCTCCCCCGAGTCCCTGGTTGAGGGCCGCCAGCACCGCTTCGGTGCACAGCATCTGCCGCGTCAGATAAAGATTGCGGGCACGGTCAGCGATGCCGCTGATCAATGCCTCGGTTTGCGAGTCCTGGTTTTTTTGTTGATTGTTCATTTTTCGACTTTGGTTTTGTCATTGGATTCCTGAGTGCCCTGGTTCATATTCAGTATGGGAAATAATAACTGAAGCGTGCCCGGGACATGCTCCTTTTTATAGAAGGCCTCATATGGCATGGTATCCACAATAACCATGTCTTTGCCGCTGTCCACACCTTGAACTGCTCGGTGGTCACCAAAGCGTAGACGCCGCGTTGAACTTTTCGTACCAGTTTGACTGCGCCTGTCTCTTTAATAAAATGGGGGGCACAAAGCTTGGTGATTCCAGAATAGACAAAAATACAACCCAGGCTCCAAGGTAAGAGGCGATACAGCCAAGGACATATGGGGATTGCGGGATTGTTGACTCGCATAGTTGGCGCTCTTTGGGTAACGGGCATCCTCGTCTGTATTTTCCAAGGAATGAACAAATATGTTTAATTCTCGCCCATGGGATAGTCAAACAGTTATTATCAATGCAATTATAAATCGTTATCGACATAATAAATTTGACTTTTATCCGTGGTTGAGAGATTGGATGAAAAACATCAATTTCCTATCCAAAGGGTTATCTATGTATCGGTTTTTCGGTTTTACATGACAGGGCCCCGGTTTGCTGCCCGGGTCGGTATGCACTGGATAAGACTGAAAAGCCGCCTTTTTTGTGTGACCTCCTTTCAAGAAACGCGGCTGGCCAGCGTGATGGCGTTTGGGATCGAGCCCCCTCCCTGTGGTGTCGGTTCAGCTGATCGCCAATTGAAAAAAACGCCTTTATCGTTTGCGTGAGACGCAAATGTGGGGATCTGTCACGTGTTGGCGCTGCCAATGATTGAACCTATGCTGAGCTTTCAGTTTAGGTTGAAACGTCCCATGGTCGCCTTTCCGAATAATGCGGGGTGGTGATTGGGGCTTCGGTTTTGTCGTATCCGCGCATGCGCAGATTGCATTAATCGTTTAACAACGCAACCAAGCAATTGTGATTAGGGTCGCGACCCTTAAACCCCAACTGCATCGAAACAACTAAACCTAAGGATGCGTGAGAGGAGTGAGCATGAGCGAAACTGAAGCCATAAAAATCAAAAACAACCGGAAAAGCAGCTTCATCCAGAAGGTCAAAGACATTCTTCCGGAGGGAGGCAACCTGAATCTATGTCTCACCTGCGGTGCCTGTGCATCGGGCTGCCCGGCTACCGGGTTGGAAAACATGGACCCGCGCAAGTTCCTGCGCATGGCCGCATTGGGACTGGACGATGAAATCACCGGTCATCCGTGGGTGTGGATGTGCTCCTTGTGCCAACGCTGTATCTATGTCTGTCCCATGGCCATCAATATTCCAGCGCTGGTTTACGAAGCGCGTCAACTTTGGCCACGCGAGGAGCGGCCCAAAGGCATCCTGGCCTCTTGTGATATGGCCCTTCGTAACGACAGTTGCAGCGCCATGGGCACGCCTCCGGATGATTTTATTTTTGTTGTCGAAGATGTATCCGAAGAGATCCGTGAGGACCAACCCGGCTGGGAAAACCTGCAGGCCCCCATGGACAAGGAGGGCGCCGAGTTTTTTCTTACCCAGAACTCCCGCGAGCCGGTCACTGAGCCCGAGGAAATGGGGCCGTTATGGAAGATTCTGCATCTGGCCGGTGTGGATTGGACCTATGGCAGCACCGGCTGGGGAGGCGAGAACTACTGCATGTTCCTGGCTGACGATGAAAACTGGAAAGCTACAACTGAGAAATCGATTCGCAAGGCAGAATCGCTGGGGTGTAAAATTTACCTCAATACCGAGTGCGGCCACTCGACTTATTCGGTCTGGATGGGGGTTCAGCGACACAAGATAAACACTGACCTGGAGATTGCGCCGATTGTTCCTTATTACGCGCGTTGGATTCGGGAAGGCAAACTCAACCCCAGCAGCGAATGGAACAAGGACCTGAAAATCAGATTCACCTGTCAGGATCCTTGCCAGCAGGTGCGCAAAAGCTTTGGCGATCCGTTGGCCGAAGATCTTCGGTTTGTGATCAAAGCTTGTGTGGGTGAGGAGAATTTTGTCGATATGACGCCCAACCGCTCCAATAATTTTTGTTGTGGCGGTGGTGGTGGATACCTGCAGTCAGGATACACCGAAGCCCGCCATCAATACGGCAAGATCAAATTCGATCAGGTCATGGCCACCGGCGCCAAATACGTGGTAACGCCCTGCCATAACTGCCATGCCCAGATTCACGATTTGGAAGAGCATTTTGAAGGTGGTTATCACACGATTCACCTGTGGACCTTGCTGGCGTTGTCTCTGGGCGCGCTGGCCGAAACCGAACGCGTTTATCTGGGTCCCGATCTGGCCGAAGTCTGGCTGCCGGGAGAGCCGGGAACGCCTGACCCGTTTGCAGGCAAAAAATAGCCTTTGCCTGCATTTCAAGGATGTTGGGTGGCTTTTTTTTTGAGGTGAATGTGAAAAAGCAAAATGCTCTCTTTTTCACCATCGCATTGGTTGTCGTTGCTATCATGGCAATCGGCATAGCCGGGGCAGTGGCCGCAGATCAGCCTTTTGGGCAAAGTCCGGCCAATGCCCCCAGGGCCGTTATCGTCGAAAAAGAGTATACCTTCGATGAAGTTTTGGAAGGTGAAATTGTTTCCCATGCCTTTGTTATTGAAAACAAAGGCAGCGTGCCCCTCGAGATTTTGGACATTCGCACGAGTTGTGGCTGTACGATGGCCAGCCGGCCGAATGCCATCGAACCAGGGTCAAGCGGTCAAATAGAAGTCAAGGGCGACACCCGGGGCTACGGGGGGCATGGTTTCGATAAAAGCATTACCGTTTACACCAATGATCCACTGTCGCCCGAGTTGCACCTGAGACTAATGGGACCGGTTGGCCTGTTTGCCCGTATTGAACCCAACCGGCGGATCGTGTTGCGGGGAGAAACAGGGGATTCCCTGAGTGCCCAAGCAACCATCATACCGAACTCGGTGCATCCCTTTCGCATCATTAAGATCGAAGCGGAACGTCGTTTGGCCGATAAAATCAACGTCCAATTAGAGGAACATGACGGAAGGTATCAGGTTACTATTTACAATCGCCAATCTGTGCCGGGGCAGTATCGCGGTCGAGTGATTGTCAAGACCGACAGTACCTTGAAAGGGCAGCTGTTACTTTACGTTATTGGTGATATCAAGGCCTGAGAGGTGTTCTGATCTGACCGATGCATGTGAGAAATGCCCGACGGTTTGACACATTGAACGCAAAAAGGAGGAACCATGAACACAGATCGTTTCGAACCACAAATCGTTGCTTTCTGCTGCAAGTATTGTGCATATGCTGCTGCTGATCTTGCCGGTTCCATGCGCCTGGACTATCCAGCCAACATCAAAATTATTCAGTTGCCCTGCAGTGGCCGGGTCGACATGCTCCATTTGCTCAAAGCCATCGAGGAGGGCGCTGACGGTGTCTGTGTTGCCGGATGCCTTGAGGGCGAATGCCATTTTGTGGAGGGGAATCTGAAGACCAAAAAAAAGGTGTTGGCGGTCAAGAAGATTCTTGAGGAAGCGGGTGTCGAACCGGAGCGCGTTGAAATGTTCAACTTATCGTCAGCCATGGGGCCGCGGTTTGCCGAAATTGCTGAAGAAATGACCGAGCAGATTCGCCGATTGGGACCGACACCGGTCGTTGATGGATTGACGGACGCTGCCTGAACTTTTCAAGGAGACGGCAATATGATCGAAAACATCCATGTGGATCCCAAACTGGAGAAGTGTCTGTCGGTGCTCAGAAAGGGGAGCCGCCGGGCCTGTCTGGCTGCCGACCGCACAGACTCTATCATCAAGGAACTCAAGCGTGGTGAGACACCACCCGGAGACATTTGCAATTTTACCCGTCATGGTGAGGGCCGCATCAAGGGATGCCGGAAATATGATTTGGGGGCTGGATATCGTCTGGTCACCCTGAAACAGGATAATGATCTTTATTTGCTGTTCGCCGGTACCCATGATGAGTGCAGCCGCTGGATCGACAACAATCGTGCGCACCTCACCCTGGAGTCGATCGCCGAACGTTGTGATACCATCAGACGGCCCGGCTTTAAAAAAATGACGTCACCATCAACACACGCATCTTCAGATGACCTCGAAGCGGATGACGATTGGATTCCGTCTCTTTCCGACAAAGATCTGAGAATGGTCTTCAGCGGATTGGTCGAGGGGAATTGAGCTTAATTGAGGGGGTAGAGGCTGTTCGAAAACGCTGGACCGGGTCCCTTCACGGAGGATCCGACGAGCTTTTCAAACAGCCTTTTACAACCATAACGAAAGGAACAACAAACATGTTCAACGTAACCGAACCGGCCGTTCAAGCCGTGGCCGAATACTTCAAAACCATGGATGTCAGGCCTATTCGCGTTTTTCTCACCCAGGGCTGTGGAGGCCAGCAGCTGGCCATGGCCCTGGATGAGGTGAAACCCTCGGACAATATCCATGAAGAAAACGGCTATCAGTTTGTCATGGATAAAGAATTGCTGAGTCAGGCCCAACCGGTGGAAATTGACTACGCCAATATGGGGTTTAAAATTTCTTCCAGCCTCGAGCTGGGCGGTGGCTGCCAGAGCTGTGGGTCGGCTGGGAGCTGTTGCTCGGGTTAGTACGCAAAAAACCATTTCAAAGATTTTTTTTCGCAAACAACTATATAACGCTGCTTTTCTCAACGGAAACCATCCATCGAGAAAAGCAGCGTTTTTTTTGCAGGAACGAAACGGTGGATTCAGCTTTATCAGGCAAATGAAAGCCGATCAGTCATTTAACCCGGGAAAATAAAATCGCTTAAGCAGTCTGTTTTCGATCTCCTTGCCTTTTTTCTGCAAATCCGACGCATTGAAGGTTTGTCGGGTATCGAGCGACGCTTTTGTATATGACTGTTTTTTAAACAAATATCCGAGATGATACAGGCATTCTTCACCGTCGCAATCCACAACCTGAATGGTCTCATTGACACTTCTGCCCCGGCCGGTCCTTATGGCCTCATCATCGTAGATCGGATCAAGAATGTTGGATGTATTATCATTTGTAAGCGTATGGTGCAGAACGCCTGAAGGTAGGGCCTGAATCAAGGCATTGGTGGAATTGATAAGCATATACGGATCAGGATTGATAATATGGTATAATCCGATGCGATTCAACCAGGACTCAGGCAGATCTTCCGGTATTTCGTATTCCGCGCCTATTGGAGTAGAGACAATGATACCGCTTGTATCACGGTACTGTATACCGACAAATCGTTCCTGGGGGCCATTTTGAACTGTGATGCGGATATTTTCAAAACCTGTGGCCGGCTGGTCATTAAAATAAAAAGAAAACCAGCTGTCCTCATGGGGTAACAACTCCAATTCTATGTCTCCCAGCTCAGTAAAGTTAGCAAAAAGACCGGCCTTTTTGGGGTAAATGGACAGTATCCCCAGATTATTTGTGGCATAAATCCCGGTTGTCTGAACGACATGATCCTGGGTCAGTAACACCATTGGCGGCAAGGGGTCTGGATTGGGGCGCGTTATGCCTTAAAAAATTTCAAGGGCTTTTATCATGGCCATATCCGCGACATCCGCACTTAATTGATCCCCTGACGATGAATTGGTTTCCACAATCACAGCCAGACCGTGTTCCGGTAGTATGTGCATCTGTTTGTAATAATGAGGGATACCTCCACTATGGCCAACATATTGCCCGGCATACGCCAGCGAAGGCCAGGATAACACCCAGCTTAATCCCCATTTGAAACCATGATCATCAGGAAAATCGAGTTCAACATTGCCGTTTTGTTGGACAAACATTTGTTCCAGGGTCGCCTGTTCGAGTATGCGCCGACCAAACAGTTTTCCACCATTGAGTATCATTCGCATAAAAAGTGACATTTCCAGGGCGTTTGAAATAAATGAACCCGCCGGTTCGTCCCGTATATATAAAAAGGGAGATTCAACGCCCGCACTGTCATAGGATTTGGCCAACATTGGTACCATGTAATCACGCAAAGAGAAATTGGAGGTCGCCATACCAAGGGGCCTGCAAATATTATTCTGGATATAGGTTTTGAACTCGACACCGGAAACCTCTTCGATAACAATACCGAGCAATGCAACTGCGCAATTGCTGTAGGTGGAGATATAACCGGGCGGATACGCCAGGTACTCTTCATTTAAATCCTCCACCAGTTCCCTGAAATGATGTTCCGGTCCGGAAGTGGAACCCCAGCCCTTAAAAATATCACCGACCAATCCAGATTGGTGGGTCATCAGGGTTCTGACGGTCAGGGGGCCTGCTTCCAAGAAATGGGTTTTGTACCCGAAATCAGTGATATCCTGATCCACTGGTGCGTCCAGATCAATACGTCCCTGTTCCACCAACTGCATGATGGCGATACCCGTAAACAGTTTGGACACCGACCCAATGCCAAATAAGGAAAAGGGAGTGACTGGTTTTTGGGTCTCTTTGTCTGCATAACCATCAAATTCCTCTTTGGTTTTAAATTGAGATGTTACTGGCTGGGGGCGCAGCCGGGCGGGTTACCATTCTCACCTGTAGCGGCTTTGGGTCGTTCCACTCTCAGCGTTGAGCAAGGTATAGGAATATCCATGGTTTCCGCTTACGGCCGTGAACATACAAGAGTGTGGGGTGTAAGTCTGTGGAGAATTTGTACGCATTTGTAAGCAAATGTAACAAGCGCCGAAACACAAAAATACGCCATGTTTCGAAAAGAATGGATGGAGAATAAAATCCAATAAAATAACACCCGCCGATCTTAATGGGTGACCCAGGGTTGGGTTATCCCCCAAGTTGCAACGCTGGGGTTATTTTCTCCTCGCTAATGGTGTTATCGATGATGATGTCAATACTCTCCATCCTTGCTTTTTAAATGTCTCGTCCGCTAAAGTAATATTGGCCAGCGCTAACACAAAGTAGGTGCGGCTCATAAAATCCCATTCCGGATTTCGTTCTTGCATCTTTGCCAGCTCTTTTGCCGCAAGGCCGGCTCCGACAAAATCTGGAGGTGCCGCGCCAGAAGCATACGCGCCTTGACCGGGATTTGACCAAGGTTGCGGTATTGGGTGATGTCGGGCCGGAAAAACAACCGGATACACGGAACCCAGAGGATCGTTGCCAAAAGGAAGATAAAAAGATTTGTAAAAAGGGCTTTGCTGCGTCTTTGTTTTTGATTCGTCATATCGATTGCCGTTGTAGGCTATTCTGATTTTAGATTACGAAAACGACAACCGCTTCGCTGACAACGAAAACGATTCGCAAACGCGGCAAATGGCACCCTGGTGTGCGGCCGGAGATGGTAGGTTGCGCCCGCATTCAAGGCGGACGGCTCATTCAAACCGGAGGAATATATATGGAATATTTTGAGGATTTGGATGAGCCGGCCAATGCTGTTTTGTAAAAGTGTTAAGTTTCAAGTGTTAAGTGTTAAGTGTTAAGCGGTGGATCGGATCTAATTTTATATCGGAATCGATAGGATGCCTTTCCTTAACACTTTAAACTTAACACTTAACACTGATCCATAGATCAACGTAATTCATGCTACTATACTGGAACAGATGGCCGCTGGAGCGTTCCAAAGATCCGGACACGACCTACTCGGCCCCGCCGCCTAACACCGCATAAAGCCGCACCTGATTGGATATCTTCTCCAGTTTCAGCATCACCAGTTCCTGCTGGGCAGCAAACAATGAGCGCTGGGCATCGAGCACACTGAGATAGTTGTCGATTCCCTTGGTATAGCGCATATCCGATAGCCGGTAGGTTTGCGAGGCTGCGTCCACATAGGCCTGCTGGGCTTCCAGGCGGTCGTCGATGGTGCCGGCGACGGACAGCACGTCGGCGACCTCCCTGAATGCTTCCTGAATAACCTTTTCATAGTTGGTCAGGGCGATTTGATTCTCGGCCTTGGCTGCGTCCACTGCCGCCCACAGGCGGGCGTCGAAAACCGGCATCGAAAGTTGCGGTCCGAAAAGCCAGGTTCCGGAACCCGAATTGAACAGGCCGGACAGCTCGGCGCTGGCGGTCCCGATGGAGGTGGTCAGGGAGATGTTGGGAAAAAGCGCTGCACGGGCCGCACCGATGTTCGCATTGGCCGCCTTGAGCTGGTTCTCGGCCTGCAGGATGTCCGGCCGCAGTAACAACACCTGGGATGAGACGCCGGCGGTAATGGTGTTCGGCGGCTTGACGCCGGCCAGATCGCCTGGCAGCAGGTCGCCCGGTAGCGGGTTCTGGCTGCCCACCAGAAGCCTTACGGCGTTGATGTCCTGGGCCACCCGCAGGGTGTAGCGGGCAATATTGCGCCTAGCCACGGCCACCTGGCTTTTTACCCGATTCAGGTCCAACTCCGAGGAGAGCCCCACGTCAAACCGCCGTTTGATCAAATTATAGGACGCCTTTTGGGCATCATATGTGGTCTGCGAGAGTTGCAGGTTTTCCCGGTCGGCGGCCAGGGCCAGGTAGGCGTTGGCAACCGAGGAAACGATCAAAATCTGGGTGCTCCGCCGGGCCTGCTCCGTGGCCAGAAAAGTCTCCAGGGCCTGCTCCCTGAGGCTGCGCAGGCGCCCGAAAAAGTCGATCTCCCAGGCGAAGACCCCCAGGCCGACGCTGTACTGCTCGTGATGCGTGGCTTCTCCTGTAGAAGACAGATCCGCCGGGGTACGCGACTTGCTGGCCTCTGCCGTGGCGTCCACGGAAGGATAGAGCGTCGCCCGTTGAATGCCGTACATGGCCCGGGCCCGCTCCACATTCAGCGCGGCCAGCCGCAGATCGCGGTTGTTTTCAAGGGCCATTTCGATCAATTGTCGCATCCGCTGGTCGGCGAAAAATTCGTGCCAGGGGATGTCGCCGGGACGTTTTTCTTGCGATGCCACCGGGGCCTTTTCATAGGCCGGCCCATCGGGCCACTGCTGGGATACAGGCGCCTCGGGCCGGTTGTATTCAGGTGTGAATGAGCAGCCGGCCAAAAGCAGACCTGCAACGCTGCCGATGATCATCAATTGCCTTTTCATGAGATGGCCTCCCCTGCGTCTTTCTCATTGATATGCTTCATGGTTACCCGCTTTCGATGTTTTCCAAGGGCCTTGTAGATCATCACGTAAAAAAGCGGTGCAAAAAGGGTTACCAGGATGGTGGAGGTGATCATACCACCCAACACCCCGGTGCCGATGGCCCGTTGGGCCCCAGCGCCGGCACCGCTGGCCAAAAACAGGGGCAAGACCCCGAACCCGAAGGCCAGGGAGGTCATGATGATGGGCCGTAGCCGGGTTTTGGCAGCCTCCAGGGTGGCCGTCGTCAGCCGTGCGCCTTCCTCCACGCGTGCCTTGGCGAACTGGACGATGAGGATGGCGTTTTTAGTGGTCAGGCCCATGGTGGTCAACAGCCCGATCTGAAAATAGACATCATTGGGCAGTCCCCGCCAGGTGGAGGCGAGCACGCCGCCGATGGCCCCCAGGGGCAGGGTCATCAGGATCGAGATGGGAATCGGCCAGCTTTCGTACAGGGCTGCCAGGCACAGGAAGATGACGAAGATGGAAAAGGCATAGAGCAGCGGCGCCTGAGAGCCAGCCATGCGTTCCTGATAGGAGAGCCCGGTCCAGTCGAAGCCGATCCCCTCGGGCAGCTTGGCGGCGATTTCCTCCATGGCGGTCATGGCCTCGCCGGAACTGCGTCCCTCAGCCGGTTCTCCCTGTATGTTCATGGATGGAAAGGCGTTGTAACGTTCCAGTTGCGGCGACCCCTGGGTCCATCTTCCGGATGCAAAGGAACTGAATGGCACCATTTTGCCCTGGGTGTTGCGCATATAGAGCTTGCTCAAGTCTTCGGGCAGCATGCGATAGGGGGCGTCGGCCTGGATGTAGACCCGTTTGACGCGTCCTCCCTGAATAAAATCGTTTACATAGCTGCCGCCGAACGCCGCGGCGATGGTGCTGTGGATGCTGGAAATGGGAACGCCCAGGGCGCCGGCCTTGTCCCAGTCCACGTCAATGATATATTCGGGCACATCCTCCATACCGTTGGGCCGGACCTTGGTCAGGCGTGGATCTTGGGCCGCCATGCCCAACAGCTGGTTGCGGGCGGCCATTAATTTGTCGTGACCGATACCGCCGCGGTCCTGGAGCTGAAAGTCAAACCCCAGGGCATTGCCCAGTTCGATGACCGCCGGCGGCGGAAAGGCATAGACCATGGCTTCCTTGATCTGTGAAAAGGCGCCCATGGCCCGGCCGGCCACGGCCGTGACTTTCAGGTCCGGCCGCTCGCGCAGGTCCCAGTCACGCAGGTGGACAAAACCCAGCCCCATGTTCTGACCCTGGCCGGCAAAACTGAACCCGGATATGGTCATGATCGACGAAACGGCCTCTTTTTCGTTGTTCAGGAAAAACTTCTGGACTTTTTCCATGACCGCATCGGTTTGCTCCAGGGTCGCGTTTCCCGGAAGGATGGCCTGAACAAAAAGAATCCCCTGGTCTTCGTCGGGCAGATAGGCGGTGGGCATGCGTTTGAACAGCATCCCCATGGCAACCACGATCAGTATGAAGACGAGCATGTAGCGCAGCTTTTTAGCCAGCACCCGGCCCACGAGTTTCACATACAGGTCCCGAAACCAGTCAAAGGCGCGGTCGAACCACCGGAAAAAGGGGCGCAGGAAGAAAACGGCGCCGTCGGCCGGCTGGTGTCCGGCCGGTACCGGTTTGAGCAGGGAGGCGCAAAGCACCGGGGTGAGGATCAGGGCCACGACCACCGACAACAGCATGGCAGCGGCGATGGTCAGGGAAAACTGGCGATAAATGATGCCGGTCGATCCCGGGAAAAAAGCCATGGGGCCGAAGACAGCCGCCAGCACCAGGCCGATGCCGATCAGGGCGCTGGTGATCTGGTCCATGGACTTGGCGGTGGCCTCCCGGGGCGGTAGCCCCTCTTCAGCCATGATACGCTCCACGTTTTCCACCACCACGATGGCGTCGTCCACCAGCAGCCCGATGGCCAGCACCATGGCGAACATGGTCAGCATGTTGATGGAAAAGCCGAAAAATCCGAGGATGCCGAACGTTCCCAGCAGCACCACCGGCACGGCGATGGTGGGAATCAGGGTGGCCCGGAAGGTCCCCATGAACAGATACATGATCACGAAGACCAGAAACACCGCCTCGAACAGGGTTTTGACCACCTCATCGATGGCCACCTTGGTGAAGGGGGTGGTGTCGTAGGGGTAGACCACCTTCATGCCGGGCGGAAAATACCGGCTCATCTCTTTCATTTTTTTCTTGACGTTATCGGCGGTCTCCAGCGCATTGGCGCCGGCGGCCTGACGGACGGCCAGGGCCGAGGCAGGCTTGCCGTTGTAGTTGCTGACAACGCCGTAGCGCTCGGTGCCCAGCTCCGTCCGTCCGACATCCCTGATGCGCACCACGGACCCGTCCGGATTGGTGCGGATGGGGATGGCGGCGAACTCGTCCGGGGTCTGGAGTAGGTGCTGGACGACGATGGCGGCATTCAGGCGCTGGCCTTTCACGGACGGCGCCCCGCCGAACTGGCCGGCGGAGACCTCTACATTGTAACTTCTCAATGCCCCGATGACATCCTGCATCGTGAGACGATAATTGGTCAGCTTGTCGGGATTGACCCAGACCCGCATGGAATACTGGGAACCAAAGGATTCGACCTCGCCCACCCCCGGTACCCGGGAAAGGATTTTCTCCAGGTTGGATTGGGCATAATCGCCGAGGTCGTGGTTGTTCATGCTCCCGTCCTCGGAGACCAGGCCCACGATGATCAGGTAATTGCGGGTCGATTTGCTGACCTCGACGCCCTGGCGCTGAACCACGTCGGGCAGACTGGCCGTAGCCAACTGGAGTTTGTTCTGAACCTTGGACCATGCCAGGTCCGGGTCGGTGCCGGGAGCGAAGGTCAATTCGATGCGGGAACTTCCCGATGACGAACTTTCGCCGGAGAGGTAGAGCATGTCGGCCAGGCCGGTCATTTTCTGCTCGATGATCTGGGTCACCGTGTTTTCAACGGTTTCCGCCGATGCACCGGGGTAATAGGCCTCGATGGCGATGGACGGTGGTGCGATGGGCGGATATTGGGAGATCGGCAGATTGTAAATGGCCAGGCCGCCGGCGGTCATCATGACGATGGCGATCACCCAGGCGAAGACCGGCCGATCCAGGAAAAATTTTGATAACATCGGTTGCCTCCCTTACTTCGTTCCGCCGGCCGGTGCGGCGTTGCTTGGGGTGAACGGGACGGCCTTTACCGGGGTTCCGGGCCGCAACATCTTCAGCCCTTCGACGATCACGCGGTCACCGGGGGCGAGGCCCTTTGAGACCAGCCACTGGTCACCGACGGCACGCTCTACCGTGAGCATGCGCAGCGCCGTCTTGCCTTGTTCATCCACGATCAGGGCCTGGGGATTGCCCCGCCGATCCCGTGAGACCCCCTGTTGGGGGACCAGGATGGCTGCCTGGTTTTCACCTTCCTTGATAACGGCACGAACGAACATGCCGGGCAGCAGCAATCCGTCCGGGTTGGGGAAAACCACCCGCAGGGTGACCGAGCCGGTGCTCTGCTCGACGGACACGTCCCTGAACTGGAGTGATCCCTCATGGGAGTATGTGCTGCGGTCTTCTAAGAGCAGTGCCACTTTGTTCTGGCCTTCCCCGCTCTGGTTGAGCCGGCCTTCCTTCAGGCGCCGTCTCAGCCGCAGCAGATCGGTGGTGGACTGGGGTACGTCCACATAGATCGGATCCAGCTGCTGGATGGAGGTCAGGGCCATGGCCTGATAGGCGGTGACGATGGCGCCTTCGGTGACGTTGGACTTGCCGATGCGTCCGGAAATGGGGGCCGTGATGCGTGTGTAAGCCAGATTGATGAGCGCCGTTTCCACCGAGGCTTGCCAGTACTGAACATCGGCCTCGGCGTTTTTCAACTCGGCGGCCGCATCGTCGAAATCCTGTTGGCTGACCGCTTTTTCGGCCAGCAGCTCCTTGTAACGTTCGACCCTCGATCGAATTGCCGGCAACGTGGCTTCCGATCGGCTCAGGGCGGCCTCGGCATTGCCAAGGGCCGCCTTGAAGGTGGCGGGGTCGATCTGGTAGAGGACATCACCGGCTTTTACATCAGCCCCCTCGGTGAACAGCCGTTTCTGGATCAGCCCGTTCACCTGGGGGCGGATTTCGGCAATGCGATAGGCGGAGGTACGTCCAGGAAGCTCCGTGGTCAGCATGATCGATTGCGGCTTTATGGTTACCACGGAAACCTGCGGCATGGGGGCCGCGGCGGCAGGGGCCTGCTGCGGGTTCTTTTCCTGACAGCCGGCCATTGCCAGGCCGGCTAAGATCACACCTGCGGCGAACAAGGCCAAATGGGTCTGGCTGAAACATCGTTTCACTGGTTTTCTCCCTCGATAGCGTTATCGTTAATTTAGTTCACTGGGGGGTAATTTTGTCTTTGCTTACCATTGTATTATCGGAAGCAAGTATATGTATCTTAAATGCAAATTTCAAATACTATTTTTGTCATAGAATGGGTCACACTGCAACCCATAAAAAAAACCTGATCCAACGACCAGTTTTTTTTCTAAGTCTTGATTTAATTACTTTTCGTCATCCATCCGGTCGGCGCTAAACGGCGCTCATGATCGCCGTTACCACCTGATCCGGTGTCACCCCGGCTGTGGAAACGATGATATCGGCATGGCGCTGATAAAGGGGAATGCGCTGCTCATACAGCATATCAATGGTCTGGCCGGGCATGCGCAACACGCCGCGCTCATCCAGGTTGCCCAGACGGTTTTTAAGCAGTGCCAGGCCGATTTTAAGGTAAACAACAGGCCCCAGGGATTTCAGGTGGGCCATGGCCCGCTCACTGTAAACCGCGCTGCCGCCGGTGGCCACGACGCCGCAATCTGGCGGGACCGTGAGCAGGTAGCGTTCTTCTATGCGGCGAAATTCATCCAGGCCGCGATCGGTAATGATTTCCTGCAGGTAGCAGCCCTCTCCGGTCTGGATCAAAATATCCGTATCCAAAAAGGCCACGCCTAAGCGTTTGGCCAACAATACGCCGACCGTGCTTTTCCCGGCACCGGGCATGCCGATGAGGATGACATTTTTTTTCATGATCGATGCTCCGGTGTGACCTTATCTGTCACACGCATGTGCCATTATCGTGAATAAAAGACGCCGCTGTGCTTTTGTCGTGAAAAGAAACCTGTAGTGTGAAAATCACATTCTGACTTAAAGGTACATTATGGTTGAGCAAAAAGAAATAATCGATGAAATTATGCGGAAATTTCCTAACCACGCGTGGTTGAAAATGAAATTGGGTGAACTGGGTGCGGAGATTGCTACAATTAATGCGGATCGGAACCGCCTGGTATCAGCATTGAGCAAGGCCAGAACTGAGATCAATCGGCTGCGTGCCGGATTGGAGTGACCATCAGAGATACCCTTGATCCCACTGTTGGATCGGAAATTCAAAAAACCAGGCCGTGTTTGATTCTTTCATCTGATGAAATGAATAGAAATATTCGATTGGTGATGATAGCGCCGATGACCTCGGCTCAAAAAGATTATCCTACCCGTGCAAGAATCACCTTTTTTTTGTGATGCGACTCACCAAAATGCCGTAATCAAAATCACAGCTGTAATCTTCTCACACTGATAATAATTTGGCCAAATCATAGATCCGGTGAAAAGTGCAGTCGGCCGTCCTGATTGATGAGCAACAACAAAAACAATGGATCGGGCGACTGGCTGCTAACAACCAACACCCAATTCGTAAAAGGGGGGAATTATGATCGCCAAAACAGATCGTGAAAAGTTGGAAGGCATTTTGGAGTAGTTTTTTATACCGATGCGTCACTCGAATCCGTTGATTGGGATAAATCAGGGCTTCAGCTTGTAGGTCCGCTCGATGATCGTACCGATATCCGGTCCTTTCCAGTGGGGGGCGATCCAGCGTACCCGCTGGTCACGCCAACCCGGTGCCGCGCGACGCCAGTGACCGCGTACCATGAAGCGATGAAGGAGCATTCGGCCGCTGCTGATACGCTCCAGCTCCTGGAACTGGCGCAAACGGGAGATTTCGATCGAACCGGGAAGAAAGAAAACCTTTTCATCGCTGAACAACGGCTGGTCTGGCGTTAATTCCGCATTTGGGTACTGCCCGCCCGAGGGACGCGACCGCGGCTGCGGTGCAACGCTTGCGCTGGTGGCATAGAGGATGGCGCTGAGGGTGACATGCAGCAACTGTCCAAAGGGGTCGGCATAAGGCACAGCATTGTGCCCTTCGATTTCGATGGGCGATTGATCTTCAGGAAGTGGCCGGATAAGGGAATCGGCCTGCAGCATCATCTGATGCGTCACCAGATGAGGCGGATCGGCGCCAAGGGCGTCGAAGGCAAAGCAAAGCTGGAGCGAGCGATCCGGGGCTTGGCGCTGTGTTGTCACGTAGACTGTGACAACACGCAGAAAATGACCTGCCAGTGGGCATTCTGGGGCAACGGACAGCATCCGCTCCCCCAGGGAGAGCACGAAGCGATCCGTAAAGACCAGCGCAAAACTGGCAAAGGGTGCGCGCAGATCGGAACCGGGTATCTCCAGATTCGTTTTCGCCAGCATGTAAGCCAGCGAATCGTCTACCCAGAAGGTCTTGCGCCGGTGGAGTTCGAAATTGATCGTGTACGCCATGTGGGCTGTGAGGTTCTCGATGCTCGTTGGAGGCGGGTTCTGAGCACCGATGTCCCGCAAAAAACGCTGAATTTCCAGGTTCATCCGGATATCCTCAATTGTCGTCAGCGTGGATGCATCATCGAAACCGGGCTGCCTGCGAACTTGCTCCGCCACGCCGCGGCAAAGTGGGCCTAATCCGGATACCATTGCAGCCACGCGTTCATGCGCCATGGGCGGTGGATAGTCGGCCCTGAAGCGGTCCTTGAAACCGAGTTCTTCCCACATCCAGGAGGGATCATAAGCCGGCTGCGAATTCTGGAGGGCTTTCTGATAGGAACCTTCCAACTTTTTCTTCTGATTTTTGCCGATCCAGAACCAGGATGATTCGTCCTCCCGCGTGCGCTCGATCGCCTTGGCCCCATCCAGCGCTGTTTCCAGGCAAATAGAATCATCAACAGCAAAGCGGACAAATGTTTCCACAATATCCTCGCCGTCCGTGTTGGCCATGCGGGGCAGGGTAGGATTGAGGATGCTGGAGATCCAGGCCTCGTGTAAAAAAGGGGCCATTTCCTTGAAAAATTCGCTCCCGCTTGCCTGTGGGTGCTTGCCTCGGTACGCCTTGTGGTGGGATGTAAGCTGGGCAACAACCGGTTCCCGGATCAGACCTGGAATGTGAAAAACGCCCATTTCCATCTCCGGTTTGCCCGATGGGCCGAATGCGATAATGCGCGCCGCAATCAGCGCGTATTTGTGCATGGAGCGCGAGCCTTGTTGTTCGTGTACCGTTGTGCGGTGGTTATCGATGACATCGCGCAAGGTGACCGACTCGCCGGGGGATAGATCCACAATCTCATAGAGGCGCAGGGCGGTATTGCGCAGAAGTTCAAGATACAGCCGCTCGCCGGGACTCAGGGGCGGGTTTTGTTCCAGGAAAAGATCTACCACATACGTATCTTTCGAAAGCCGATGGTCGACATACAGCCACATGTCGTAGACCGGATAGCTTTGCTTAAGCCATTCCGGGTCGAGCTCATCGAGCCGATCGGCCCATTTGTCATAGAAGATGTCGTAGGCTTCCTGTTCCTCTTCAGTCAGCTGCAAGTTCACAAATCGTTCCAGTTTTTCGAGCGCGGACCATCGCTCCTCCTGACTGAATATAGTTGTCGACAGTCCCTTGCCCAGGCAGCATCGTTTGAACTTCTTTCCGCTTCCACAAGGGCACGGATCATTACGCTCGCCAGATCGAAAACAGTCGCGGAACACTGCCGGGCATCAATGCCAGGCTGTATCCGTATCAGGTACAGGGCATTGGATTTCTGGCCGGTACCGGTCGCGCCCTGCTGGCCGACGACATGGGCCTGGGCAAAACCCTTCAGGCGATTGCAGCGGCCGTCTGGCTGAAAACGCACGAAAACATCCGCACCGTCGTGATCATCTGTCCGGCCTCCCTGAAACAGCAATGGGCCAGGGAAATCGCCAAATTTACGGATCTGCAATGCCAGATCATCCAGGGGCCGCCGCCCAAACGAGGCGTGCAATATCGCCGGGAAAAGACTTTTTTCGTCATCAATTATGAGTTGCTCCTACGCGATTTGAGCATGATCAACGAGATCCTGCAGCCCGACCTGATCATCCTGGATGAGGCTCAGCGCATTAAAAACTGGCGAACCAAGGTTGCCGCGGCGGTCAAGCTCATCCCCACCCGGTATGCGTTTGTACTTACCGGCACGCCCCTGGAAAACCGTCTGGAGGACCTGTACAGCCTGATGCAGGTGGTGGACCCGAAAATTCTGGGGCCGCTGTGGCGGTATATGGTGGATTTTCATGTGACCGACGAAAGAGGCAAGGTTCTGGGGTACCGGAACCTGTCCGTTTTGCGCAAACGCCTGGCGCCGGTCATGCTGCGGCGTGACCGCGGCATTGTCAGCGATCAACTGCCCGAACGCATTATTCAACGTCTTGATGTGCCCATGACGGCCAAACAGCGCGAGTTTCATGACGATGCCATGTCCAAGGCCGGCCAGCTGGCCACCATCGCCAGGCGCAGACCGCTCACCCCCACCGAGCAAAACCGGTTGATCGCGGCCCTGCAGCAGGCCCGCATGGCGTGCAACGCCGCCGGTCTGGTGGACAAGGAGACCAAGGGCAGTCCCAAACTCGATGAAATGGCGGATCTGCTCGATGAAATCTGCATTCAATCGGGACTCAAAGCCGTGATGTTTTCCTGCTGGGAACTGATGACCCGGATGGTGGAAAAACGGCTGCGCAAAATGGGTTTGGGATATGTGCGGCTGCACGGCGGGGTCCCCACGGCCAAACGGGGAGAACTGATCGATCGTTTTCGGGATGACGATGCCGTGCAGGTGTTCGTCTCCACGGACGCCGGCGGCGTGGGATTGAATTTGCAATCCGGCTCGGCCCTGATCAATATGGATGTGCCGTGGAACCCGGCGGTGCTGGAACAGCGCAACGCCCGGATTCATCGGCTGGGCCAGAAAAGAAGCGTCCAGATCATCACCCTGGTGGCGGCCGCCTCCTACGAAGAGCAGGTTCTGTCTTTGGTGAACACCAAGCAGCATCTGTTCGATAATGTGGTTAACGAAGATGCCACGGAAGATGTGGTGGGTGTGTCCAAAAAAATGCTGGATACCCTGATCGAGGAATTGGCCGGTTCCACGGAAGCAGGTCCGGAAGAACCATTGGAAGAAGTGGCGGCTGACGACGCCAACCCACCCGAGGTGCAACGGCAGTCCACGGCCCGCCCCCTGGACGAGGCCGTGCGCGATTGTATCAAGGGCTTGCAGGAGGCGTTCGGTCCGCGAATCGAACGGATTTTCGGCTCCCAGGGATCGTTGATTGCCGTGATCGACCGCATCGATGGGGATGCGGAGCAAGTGGCCATTGATCTGTCCAAAAAGGTACCCGTGGCCCTGATCGATCTGCTGACACTGGGCAGCCTCAACCGGTTGGGGGCGGCATCACCCCTGGCCCAGGTGCAAACCTATTATGATGCCAAAAAGGACCAGCCGTCGGTCGCCGGGCCTTCCCGCCTGGCAGCCATGGCCGAGGAGAAGTTAAGTGGTGCCAGACTGCTGATGGGCCAGGGGCTGCACACACCCGCGCTGGAATTGCTGCTTTCCGCTCAATTGGCAACGGCGGCGGATCGGGCCGGGCTGGATGCCCCGAAGGCCGCCGCCGAGGCCGGTGTGTGGGTATACAGCGAAGCGATTCCAAAGGGAATTTTAAGCCAGGCGGAGGCCGGTTTGATCATGCAGGCCGTTGGTCTGTCCCAGGCGCCGAGCGTACCCGAGGTGCTGATGGATCAGTTGATCAAAGATACCGCTGACTTCATGGCGCAGTCGTGAATGAATTTCACTGGGGCAGTGCCTTCGGTGAATCAGGAATGGATGACACCCAGCAGCCTCAATCCATCCCGGAACAACAACAGCGCCAGCACGCACAAGGCAAGCCCCAGAAACCGCATGATATATCGATACACCTTGCCGCTTAAAAAAGACTTGGATCTGCCGACCAGCACCGCCAGTACCATCTTTGAACCCACCAGAAATACATAAAAACAGGCAATAAACGCGAACGGTGCGGCCATGCCCTGCTTTGTCGCCCGGGAGAGGATGGGACCGCCGACGCTGAACCAGAACAGGTAGGGGTGGGGACTCAAGGCATTGGCCAGTATGCCTTTGAAAAGCGATCTTGATTTGTCGCCCGCTGCATCTGGATCAGGCGGTTTCGGATTCATGCTCTCATAGCCCATGAACAGGATCACTGCTCCGCCGATCAGTGCAATGATGCCAAGGATATGATTAAACCCTGAGAGTTGAGACAACACCACCAAGGTCAGGATGATGATCGGCAGATCGGTGAAAAACGGGGAGATGGCCACTTTGATTCCCGAACGGATATCATGGCGAAGGGTTTCGGAAATGACTAACGCCAGCAGTGGTCCGGGAGCAAAACCGGCCGACAGGCCAAGCAGGATGCCAACGGTAATGAATTCCATCATCTTCGATTATCCATATCAAATCCTCAAGAACATCAACAAATCCGTTTCTGGTGGTGGGCCGCGCTTTTACTTGAAAGCCTGATACAAAAACCATTGCCCGGCCGATGTCAACGCAAAATATTTTTTGGATAAAGACTGTCCGATAACGAGAGATCACGGAAATCTTCTTTTTGTCATTTTAACTGCCATCCTTGGCTGCTGTAATTTAGGGACGAAGGATCGATTTTTTTACCGTTGCTCTTGAAATGGGTTGAAAGCGTATTATCCTCTAAAAACGATTAGTTTCGGCTTCATCTTACAACCGATATTGTGTTGTGCCTGACGCTGGCCGTTACCTGCGCGACAATTCTTTTTCATCAGATATTCTCTTAAAACGTATTCGTTCCAAATGCTTCCCTTTCATGCCGGGTTGATCGATCTTTCATTAGAGCACACGCCTGGAAACAGCGGTGCCGTTCACATGCTTCTGATAGTCATCCACCATAAGCATGAGCATTGGTTCGAGAACACATTGGAAGGAGATCCATTGCATTCGGTTCAAATGATAATTATACACCAAAGCATCCCTCCGGTGGCCACTTCCCGCCGGCTCCACTAAACGATCGTAGCCCGCAGGCCACCATTACCCTGCCGAAGGGTGGTGGTGCTGTCAAGGGCATCAGCGAGCAGTTCAAGGCCAATCCGGTTACCGGAACCTCCACACTCAGCATCCCGCTGCCGGTTTCTTCTGCCCGCGGCTTCCAGCCGGAACTGAATCTGGGCTACGACTCAGGTGCCGGCAACAGCCCTTTCGGGCTGGGCTGGACCCTGACCGCGGCGGCCATCAGCCGCAAAACCGAAAAAGGGTTGCCCCGCTACCTGGACCGGGACGATTCAGATATTTACATGTTGGATGGTGTGGAAGACCTCGTTCCGCTGCTCGAGGCGCATGGCGAAAGCTGGCAGGAAAGGGGGGGGGCCAGACAGCTGGCCGGTGAGACATGGGCGGTTAAATCCTATCGGCCGCGCATCGACGGGGCCTTTACCCGGATCGAGCGCTGGCGGCATCCGGTGACGAACGTGATCTGGTGGCGAACCACATCGGCCGCCAATGTCACCCGCGTGTTCGGCTATCGTGCCTCGGCAAGAATCGCCGATCCTGAGAATCCGGCGAGGATTTTCAAATGGCTGATCGACTGCGCCTACGACGACAAAGGCCACTACACCCAATACGTTTACAAAACCGAGGATATGGCCGGCGTGGATCACCGCCTGGCCTATGAACGGCACCGCCAGGGCCATCCGGTGGCCCAAACCTATCTCAAACGCGTCTGGTACGGCATCAAACAACCCTACCATCAGTTGTATCCACAAGTCCCTGAAGTTCTCGACAAACCCTTCAGCGCGAACGATTTTCATTTTCAGACGGTTTTCGACTTCGGGGAGCATACCGCCTCGGAGCCGAATCCCGAAGAGAACTTGTCCTGGGGGGTGAGACCCGATCCATTCTCGGATTATCGGGCCGGCTTTGAAATCCGCACGTATCGTCGGTGTCAACGCATTTTGCTGTTTCATCAGTTCGCCGGGCATTTGCCGACCGCCAGCGAACCGGTCCGCCAGCTGGCGTTGGGGTATGACGATACGAACGCAACTTTCAGCCTGCTCACCACCATCGTCAGCACCGGCTTTACCCGCGACGGCAGCGGCGCCCTGCAATCCAAATCCCTGCCGGCCATCACTTTCAATTATCAGGCTCACCCGTGGGATTCCGAGATCAAAACCATCGATTCGGATAGCCTGACCCACCTGCCCGGCGGGGTCGACGGCCGGCAATACCAGTGGGTCGATCTTCTTCGGGAAGGGCTCAGCGGTGTGCTGTCCGAGCAGGCCGACGGGCTCTACTACAAGCGCAATCTGGGACGCGCGGCATTTGCCGACGCCCGCCAGGTGGCCCCGGCGCCATCTGTTCACGGCCTTGCCCGAGGCGATCTGCAGCTTCAGGATCTGGAGGGCGACGGGGCGATCGCGCTGGTCTCCACGACCGGACCGGCCAGGGGGTTTTTCCAATCCTTGGATGGAGAAAAATGGGATGATTTCATTCCCTTCGATCAGATGCCCGGTATAGATTTTAAAGATCCATCCCTGCGGTTGATCGATCTGAATGGCGATGGGCGGCCGGATCTGCTGGTTTCCGAGGAGCGCGCCTTTCGCTGGTATCCCTCACAAGGCCGAAAAGGATATGGTCCCGCGCAGATGGCCGAAACGGCCCTGAGCGAAGAAGAGGGGCCGGCCATTGTTTTTACCAACCCATCCGAGTCGATCGTTCTGGCCGACATGACCGGTGACGGGCTGACCGATATCGTGTGCATCAGAAACAGCAGTATCGTTTATTGGCCCAATCTGGGCTACGGCCGCTTCGGCGCCAAGGTCACCATGGGCGATGCACCCCGGTTCGACCATCCGGATCAGTTCGATCCCGGACGTGTTCGTCTGGCCGATCTGGACGGATCCGGCACCGCGGACCTCATCTACCTGGGCAAAGACGAGCTTTGCTTCTGGCTGAATCTTGGCGGCAACCGGTGGCACCACCCTTTCCAGACGATCAACCCATTTCCTGACGTGGACGATCTGTCAGATGTCTCGGTCATCGACCTGCTTGGTGCGGGCACGGCCTGTGTAGTCTGGTCTTCGCCGCTGCCAACCCCTGTCAACCGGTCCATTCGTTATGTTGACCTGATGGCCGGCACCAAACCTTATCTGCTCGCAACGTACGAAAACGGCATGGGCCGGGAAGTCCGGCTGGGCTACACCACCTCGACAGCATTTTATCTCGAAGACAAACAAAACGGCGAGCCGTGGATCACCCGATTGCATTTTCCGGTGCACTGCCTTTCCTCGGTGGAGACCATTGATCACATCACCAATGCGCGTTTTGTCAGTACCTACCGTTATCATCACGGGTACTACGATCACGCCGAACGCGAGTTCCGCGGATTCGGCCGTGTGGATCAGACCGACACCGAGGACTACGCCCATTTTGTCAACGGCGATTCCGCCAATGTCGTCGATCGCGTGTTGCACCAGTCGCCGGTGCTGACCAAAACCTGGTTTCATACCGGGGTTTATATGGACAACAACCATGTCCTGGCGCAGTATAGGCAGGAGTACTTCACCGCATCCGCCATAGCGGATCTCCAGCTGGAAGAACCGGCGCTGCCGACGGGTCTGACCGCCGCCGAATGGCGCGAGGCGCTCCGGGCCTGCAAGGGCATGGCTTTGCGCAGTGAGGTCTACGGCCTGGACGGTACGACCGACGAATCCATCCCTTATGCGATCACGCAAAATTCCTGCGAGATCAGACGGCTTCAACCCCGGGCGGACAACCGGCATGCCGTGTTTCAGGTTATCGACAGCCAGTCCTTGACCCTGCAGTTGGATCGCCGCCCCGAGGACCCGCGCGTCAGCCACCAGTTGACCCTGCAGACCGACGCCTATGGGCATCCACTTGTTTCGGCAACCGTGGGATACCCCCGGCGGATCAGTGATCCGGACGTTCCCGAAGCAGTACGTGCCGAGCAGGCCAAAACCCACATCGTCATTACGCACATCGACTATACCAATGACGTGTATGGTCCCCTTGCCCAGGGGATCGGCACTGAGCTTTCAGACTCACCGTATCGCCTGCCGGTCCCGTGGAAGACGGCGACCTATGCGCTGAGCGGGCTAAATTCGTCAGCGGATGCACTCTACCGGCAGGATGCGATTTTGAGTGCTTTTAACGATGCCGACGGGATCGGGTATGAGCAAACTTCGGAAACGGGCCTGGTCAAACGCCTTCTCTCCTGCAGCGAAATCCGTTTTGCCAATGACGTCCTCGACGGGCCGCGGGATGCCGGTGTGCCCCACCCGTTGGGTATCAGCTGGCAGACCTACCGGTTGGCCTTTACGCCGTCGCTTATGGAATCCATATACGGCGGCAAGGTGGATCCTGCCATTTTCGATGGTGGATATGTTGACCTCAATGGTGACGGCAACTGGTGGGCGCCTTCGGGCACACCGATTTTTGGCCCTGATGCGGCCCGTCGATTTTATCTGCCAACAGGTGAGCATGACTGCCTGGGAAACCCTTCCTGGATCGATTTGGACGACTATCTGCTGTTGCCTGTTCGCAGCCGTGATGCCCGGCAGAACGAAACCCTGGCGGTCAACGATTATCGCACACTATCGCCGCGGTTTGTCCGCGATCCCAACCACAATTGGCACGCCGTGGCGGTTGACGCGTTGGGCATGGTGGTCAAGTCGGCGGTCATGGGTAAGGTGGCGGGGCTGACCGATGGGCAGGCGCCGGCGCCCGACGCAGCCTGTGAAGGCGACAACCTGGCGTATCCATCGACCGAGCTGAACTACGGTTTTTACGATCCATCGACTCACCAGCCGGGCTTTGCCTACACCCGGACCTACGTCAATCATCACGCCGTGGATCCAGGCGAGAACCGGGCGGATTATCTGCAGCAATACGAGTACGCCGATGGGGCCGGCCAGGTGATCATGGTCAAGAAACAGGCTGAACCGGGGCTGGCCAAATACCGCAATGACGACGGCACCACTGAAACGGTGGATACCGGCGATGCCGTGCGCTGGATCGGCAACGGCCGCACGGTTCTCAACAACAAGGGCAACCCGGTCAAGCAGTACGAGCCCTATTTCAGCGTCACCCCTTCCTATGAGGATGACCCGGCACTGGTGGAAATCGGTGTCACGCCGATCCTTTTCTACGATGCAGCGGGCCGCATGGATGGCAAACTGTACCCCAACCACACTTACGAGAAAGTGGTTTTTGATCCCTGGCAGCAGACAAGCTGGGACGTCAGCGATACGCTGGTTATCGTTAAAGCCGATGGAACCCGGGAGTCCAATCCGGCCGCGGATCCTGATGTGGGCCATTACTTCACTGGATTGGACAGCAGCGAATACCTGCCCAGCTGGCATGCGGCACGCATCGACGGGGCACTCGGCATGGCGCAGCAACGGGCCGCCGAGAAGAGTGAGGCCCATGTGGATACACCCGCCCGGGTGTTTACCGATGCCCTGGGCCGGACGATCCATGCCCTGGCCGACAATGGGGCTTCCGGAAAGGTCAGTACCCGCACCGTTCTGGACATCGAGGGCAACACCCTGGCCGTGGTTGACGACCGGGACAACACGGTCATGCACTATCGCTACGCCATGCTGCCACCGACGGATGAGAAAAGCCCCAAGCCGGCGGTGTACCAGAACAGCATGGACGGCGGCGAGCGCTGGACGCTCTTCAATGCGCTGGGCCAGCCCATGCGTAGCTGGGACAGCCGGGGCCATGGTTTTGAAAACCGCTACGATGCGCTCAGTCGTCCCACGCAAACCAATGTCACCGAAAACGGCAGCCGGAAGACGATCGTTCTGACACGCTATCGTGACAGCGACGGACCCGATGCCGATGCCTGGCGACGTGATAATCTCATCGGCACCGCCCATAAAGCATACGACCAGGCCGGATTGATCGAAATCCTGTCTTTGGACTTCAAGGGCAACCTGCTGCACGCCCGGCGGACCCTGGCGGTGGAATACAAAACCACCATCGACTGGTCGGTGGATGACCCGCAGGTTCTGCTGCAATCCGAGACTTTCGAGACCCGCGCCGAGTACGACGCCTTGAACCGGGTGACCCGGTCCCTGTCGCCCCACAACCCAACCATCCCCGCCAGCGAAACCTGGCTGACCTATAATGCGTCCGGCGCGTTGGACAAGGTGGATGCTGCTGTTCGCGGCGGCCATCGTCAGCCCTACGTCGTCGACATGGAATACGACGCCAGGGGCAAGCGCCGGCAGATCACTTACGGTAACGGAATAGTCACCGACTACGACTACGAACCCGACACCTTCCGCCTGAAAAGATTGCTCACGCGCCGCCATTCGGGTGATTTCTTGCAGGATCTGAACTATACGTACGATCCCGCAGGCAACATTACCGAAATCCGCGACAATACCCAGCAAACGCTGTATTTCCAGAATGCGGTGGTCGAGCCGCACAGTCAATACACATACGATCCGCTCTATCGTCTGGTCGCGGCCACCGGCCGGGAGCATGCCGGGCAGAACCGTTCTCCCTCTTCCTTCAACGGATGGCTGCCCGAAGCCCATCCCAACGACGGCGGCGCCATGCGGTCCTACACCCAGACCTACACTTACGATGGGGTGGGCAATATCCTGCAGATGGCCCATCGTGCCGGCGGTGGCGGGTGGTCACGGCATTATCAATACGCCGGGGAGAACAACCGCTTGTTGGCAACAACCCTGGGCGATCCATCCATGCCCTTTGACGAGACTTACGACTACAACGCTCACGGCAGCATGACCCGCATGCCACATCTGCAACAAATGGACTGGGACGTCGCCGAGCAGCTTTGCCATGTGGATCTGAGCGGTGGCGGACAGGCCTGGTACGTTTACGATGCCGACGGACAGCGGACCCGCAAGATCATCGAAACAAATGGTAGCCTGGTCAAAGAACGCATTTACTTCGGCGGATGGGAGATCTACCGTGAGCGGGTTGGCGACCGGCTGGACCTGGAACGCGAAACCCTGCATGTCATGGACGATCAACGGCGCATCGCCTTGATCGATACCCAAATCGTCAAGGATTCTATACCGGCATCCACTATTTCGCCGGTGGTGCGTTACCAGATGGGGAATCATCTCGGTTCCTCGAGCCTTGAGATAAACGATAAGGGCCGTATCATTTCATATGAAGAGTTTCATCCTTTCGGTACAACGGCATATTTCGCAGGAGAAGGTGTGGTTGAGGAAAACGGTAAGCGTTTTCGCTATACTGGGAAGGAACGGGATGAAGAAAGCGGTTTTTCCTATCATCAAGCACGTTATCTATTAGGTTGGCTGGGGCGCTGGACGAGCATTGACCCGTTTGGCATTAAGGATGGTCCTAATGTGTATGCCTATGCTCACGACAATCCGGCGTGCAGAATTGACCTCAATGGAAGAGATAGTTTTAATGCCGGAAATATATTAGCCGAATTTCAGGATGATTTCGGAGATACATTTGTTGCAGTCCAAGCAAAGAAAGGAACGTGGATTTCAGCGACTGCAAAATCTTTGGGACTTGATGAGACATACTCAAAAGAACAGGGCTACGGTGCCTATGTAGAAGGTGTTGTGTACAATGAGCAGTGGCAAATATTCGAGAACCCGGACAGACTGGAAGTGGGTGAGATTTTTTATGTAAAAATCCGATCAAGTAATTCACGACCGATGCCTATTCCTCCAAAGCCAAAACAATCCAGACAGCAGGAAAGTTGGAGAAAGTTCTTTTTGCGGAACGCTATCGATGCAGTGTTTGTTGATAAAATTGAAGTTGCCGTGCACGGCGGGCTGGGCGTGGAAGCGCTTGAGGGAGCAGCAGGTGGCGAATTGGCGATAGAATATGGCCTGGCATTGTCTTTGATTACGAATCCAAATTCTGAAGACTTTTTGAAAATAGGAGCTAATCCTCTTATCCAAGGGAATTTAGGGGGGAAAGCCGGTCCTGGACAAACCGCAACTTTGATTACGCCGGAAGCAATAGGTGGCGTTAGTATTACAGCAGCTGAATATTTTGGACCTTCCAGCGAAGGTGGGCTTGAGTCCTTGCCAGGATGGGAAGGGGGCGCGTATTTAGGTGCAGAAGCCAAAATTGGGGCCGGTGCAGAAGGAGCAATCGTTGGATCCGCAACACTACCGACAGCAGACGGCATGTGGGTTGGTGCCGGTGTTGATCTTCAAGGAGAAGGCTCTGCGACTGGAGGATTAACAGGTGAAGGAGGCATAAGTGGTAGAAAAACATTTGAGTCGATTGGCGTTGTTGATTTAATGCCTCAATTTTTGCGTAGCTACCATTCCGAATATATTGATTGGGTCAACCGTGGGCGGAATTTGCCCAAATAAGACAAACAATATACCCAATCAAGACACCAACCTTCGGGAACCGTCGGACAATGCCCTATCATCGGCGTTTAGCCGCGATAGAAAAAGATATGGTGGAGGCCAAATATGGCAAACATTGAACTCATCATCACAGATAAAAGGGACACTGCCGTCCAGAGCGTTCAGGCCATTATTCGTTGCGAGTACAAAAATAAGGACTCTTGGCACAGTGAAGTGCTTCTCGCTGATTTGAACGGCATTATCCGTTTGGAAATTGAAAACACTTTAATCCGTCGATTCAACTGGCAGACCCTTCGTCTGGATCTTCGACGCCAGCAAGAAAAACTGTCCTACAGCATTTCCGAACAGGGCAAGGTCGCGCCGGGCCGATACCGCGTTCGTGTCGTGGTAGACGATGCAAAAAGCGACATCGATGGACCAACTACCGAAGATGATAATCCGGTTCAGCCGCCGCGCCCGAATAGATACGCATTGAAGAATGGTTTCTCGGTCAATGGGGTGGTCAGCACCGATGATGGCCGTCCTCTGTCCAACCTGCCGATATGTGCATTCGACAAAGGTATCGGCAAGGAAAAAGAGCTGGGCAAGACATTCAGCGATGATTCCGGCCGATATCATATCGCTTACAAGAAAGAGGGTTTGCTCAATCCGTCATCAGGTACCGCCAACTTGGTGGTTCGCGTTTATGCTTCAGCCGCCGCCAGAACGCCCCTGGCCGTCTCACCCATGAAACAGAATGCCCGCCGGCGGGAAGTCATCGATCTGACGGTGGATTCCTCGGATTACCAGGGACCCGCCCTGGTTGACATCGTGGCCGGCAAGCTTGAATCCCTGCAACTGGATACGGAATCTACGACCCTTGATATGAACGATGTGCGTTTGATCGCCAGACGCACCGATCAGACTGTCGAGGTGGTGATGCACTTTCTTCTGGCTCAGATTTTTGCCCGTAGGGCAGAAATGCTGGCCGGCAAGGCGTTTCCTGTGGCTCCGGTATTCGGCATCCTGCACGCCGGGCTGACCCCGGACGGCTTTGCCGCGGCGCGTGATTCACGGCTGGTCAACCTTCTCAAGCAGGCCATCGGCAACAATTGGATCCAGACGCTGGATGCGCAAAAAAGTGTCGATGCCATGCGGCCCGTACGGGTCAAACTACTGGCCCAGAGCGCAGCGCGTGCCGTTGCCATGATCCGCAAAAAGGGATTGGACGACAAACAGGTGGCGGTGATTCTGGATGCTTATCTGCGCAGCGATCAGAGCCTGTACAGCCTGTTGCATCGACTCGGTGAGCAAGGCCAGATCCCCGCCCAGACGGCCCAGGCGGTTCAGGGCAATCTGGCTTTGGGGCAGTTTATGGGGGGGCGCCTGGACGTGGCCGATGCCTTGGCCACGGACCATGGTATTGCACATCCCATGGATCTGTCCCGCCTGACATCCAAAGACTGGCGCACCATTGTGCAGAAGCATTTTACCGTTCTGGCCGATGACAAAACGGATGAAACAAAAAAGGAGAAGATTAACCGCCTGGCCGATGACATGACCCGGCAGGTGGAAGCGGCGTTTCCGACCGCCGTATTTTCGCAGCAATGGAAAGCCGACGGGGGCCTGGGCAACAACGCGCTTCAATCATACCTGGAAAAGCATCCGGTCTTTGATTTCAGCCGCCAGCGCCTGGAGCAGTACTGGGAGGAGATCGGAAAACTCCCGGCGGCAAAGACCAGAAGCCAGCTGCAGCGGGTGGAGCGGCTCTTTCACATCGCTCCCGATCATCAACGCTTTCCTGCGTTCAAGGCATTGTGGGCGGCAGGGATCGACTCTGCTCGAAATGTCCTTGATCAAGGACGGGGGCGATTTGTCGACTCCATGGTGGGCGCCGGCGTGGATGCCTTGCGGGCCAACGAGATTTTTCGCAAGGCCCGGCGGGTGGCTTCCCGGGATCTGCTGGCGATCCCACCCGTGCCGGTCGGCAAGGGCGAGCGCCAGAATGACGATGAGAACACGGCACCTGTGCGCGTCCAGCCGACCATCGCGGCCCTCTTCGGCGGCCAGGGCGGCAATGGGTGCCCCCACTGCCTGTCCGCCTTCAGTCCGGCGGCTTATCTGCTGGACATGCTGGGCTTTCTGAAAAAGGCCCAGACTGATACCGGGGCCAATGGGCTCGACCTGTTTTTCATTCGTCGGCCGGATGTGGCCAATCTGCGACTGGATTGCCCAAACACCGATACGGTGATGCCTTACATTGACCTGGTCAATGAGATTTTGGAGCATGTGGTGGCGACCAGCGACGTTCCATTTAACGCGCCTTCCGATTGGATGGTCGAGGATACCCTGGATCTTCAGACAAGCGGGACGGCAGAAGATCTCGCCGCCCATCCGCAGCACTTGAGCACCCATGCATACAACCGCCTGCGCCTGATAACCGCTCCGTGGACCCTGCCGTATAATCTCTGGTCCGATGAGGTCCGCACCTATCTTGGGCAGATCGGAATTGACCGCAGTGAACTGCTGGCCGTATTGCGACCGGATGAGGATCCCGTTAAAGTGCTTGAAGTGGCGCTGGCGCGCCTGGGCATCGACGCCACCGAGGCTGCGGTGCTGTCCGCGCCGGCCGACTCGGATGCCAAACGGCTGCTGCTCTGGCAGACCGCTGATCCCGCGGCCGAGCTCAAGGCGCTTCGACTTTTTCTCAAGCGCACCGGCCTCGGCTACGACGCCGCAGCCGATATTTTTTCCACCCGTTTTGTCAATCCCCGCGGCCGTGTGGTAATGCCGACCGACCTGAGCGACCTGGACAATGCCACCCTCAACCTGAAGCCCCAAGACAATGACGCGCTGCTCGACCGCTTTCACCGATTCACCCGTCTGCGGCGCAAAAGCGGATGGTCGGCCCGTGAACTGGATGCCGTGATGCAGACCGTCGCGGCCGGAAGGCTGGATTCAGACAGCCTGGCCGACATCGGAATCATTGCCGAGATTCAGCATCGTTACGGGACTCCCATCGAGGAACTGGCCTGCTGGTTCGGCAACATCGACACCAATGGCAGCGATCATGACCCGGCCCTATACCAGCGCCGTTTTCTGGACGGATCGGTTCACGGCGTCGTTGGCGACGGACAGGTCGATCTGCTCTCCGAGGTTTTTGCCATCACCGGATCCGGCAGGTCACGGAATCTGGTGGTCACGCTGCCGGGCAGTACCTACGACAAGTGGCTGGCCAGGCAGTCCCAGACCCTGCCCGGGGTGTGGGAACTTCACCCGGATTATGCGCCCATTGTCATGGCAGCCTGCAAGCTTTCCGCAGAAGCGCTCACCGCCATTGTTACCGCACCCGGCCTGCTGCCAAAGCGGCAAAAACAGGTGTCCCTGAATCTGTCAACCCTCTCCCAGCTGTTTCGTACGTCCTCTATTGCCAATGCCTTGGGCATTTCCGTATCCGATTGCCTCGACTGGCAGCGTCTGATCGGCGGGCCGCTCGGCGCGACCCCCGGCCAGACTCAGGACCCCGCAACCACGCTGCTGCTGCTCAGGGGGATATCCTCACAGATCGAGGCCGGTGTGAGCGCGGCGGTGCTGCGCGATGCACTGCTGGGTGAAGATGGGAACGGGCAGGCGCCGGCACCGGAAGACATCAACGCCTTGCTTGAGGACATCCGGTCGGATCTGATCAAGACGGCCGGTGAATACCGTGCCGATACGCCGGGTGCGGAAGCGCAGCTGCGATTGTGGCTGAGCCTTGACCCTTCCCTGATCGTCAATGACACGCAGGATGATATCGCCGCCGTGATCGCCATGATTGATGGCAGCCAGGCTTATGACGCGAGTTTTCAAAATGCCCTGGCGTTTCTGCCGCCGGAAACCCGGGGCCGCCTGTTTGCGGCCGATGGCATCACCAACAAAGACGAGCGAATGCTGCTGGCCGCCGCCTCGATGCCCGTCGACAGCATCGCCCTGGGCAAGGCGGACACGCTGCTGCGTGAGGACGAAACACTGGATGACACCGGGATTACCGAACTGTTGAGAATTTTTGCCGGGGTGTCGGCATTGACCCCCACAGAGCAGACCGACCTTGTGAAATCGGCATTGCCCTATCTGGACACGGCCGCGCTGTTCGTTACCTCCCCCGATGCGCGGCTGCAGACTGTCTGCAAGGGACTTTTCGATCATTGGGTGCGCCGGCCGATCGTCGTCCAGCGGCTCTCCACGGCACTGGCGATCAGCGAACGGCACGTTGAATTGCTGGCCGGTGCGGTGCCGGATGATGCCCCAACGGTCATCCAGATTCTGTTGCGGCCTGAGTTCGCAGACGCCCGCGCCGGCGCGACGGCCATCGCCATCGGTGCCATCCTGCGAATGAATCGCCACGCGGCACTGGTCAGCGCCATCGATCTGGATGCGGATGAAGTGGCCTTTACCCTGGCCCATGGGCCTCGGCTCGGCTTGTTTGATTTTCGTGCGCCCGGGGCCGGACAGCTGATGAACTGGCACGCCACGGTGGCAGCTCACCGGATTCATTCACGGGTGGGAGACGTTGACACCAATCTGTATGCAGTGCTCGAGGGAATCATCGACGGGACGGTCGATGAGGCGGGGGCGCAGGCGGCGCTGGCTGCGCTGTTCGGTGTTGCGCCTGCCGATGTGGCACAGCTGGCCGGCGTGGACGGGCTGCAGTTTTCCTATCCGGATCATTACCTGCGGGTGCCGGCCATCAACCGGCTGTATCAGGCCTGTGAGTTTGTGCGGCTAGCCGGCGTGTCCGGCGAGCAGGTGATTCAGCTGGCCCAACCCACGCTCAATACCGAACACGCCAGCATCGCCCGGGCCGCTGTCCGCTCCCATTACGATGAGAACACCTGGCCTGACGTGTCCGGCCAGCTGCGTGAAGGATTGCGCCAGCGCCAGCGGGATGCGCTGCTGGCCTTCGTCCTTACGCGCGGGGCATTCGATTTGTCCCACGAACACGCTTACGCCTACTACCTGATCGACATGGACATGGCCCCCTGTTTTCAGACCACGCGTCTCAAACAGGCCATCGCATCGGTACAGCAATTTGTCCAGCGCATCCTGCTGGGCCTGGAGCCCGGCAACCTGGCCTTTACCCGGGAGGATGCCGTGGAGTGGCAGTGGCGCAAGAATTACCGGGTCTGGGAGGCCAATGTCAAAGTCTTTGTGCATCCCGAAAACTGGCTGGTGCCGGAGCTGCGTGACGACAAGACGCCGTTTTTCAAGGATTTCGAACAGGAATTGATGCAGGGGGAACTCTCCACCGACCTGGCCGAAGGCGCCGTTACCCATTATCTGGAAAAACTGCACGGTGTTTCGAACCTGGAGATCGTCGGCCTTTACGAGGAAAGTGATGACAACGGCTATGCCCTGCATGTCGTCGGCCGCAGTCGCAACACGCCCCATGCGTATTTTTACAGGATCTACAATGGTGAAACCTGGACGCCCTGGGAACCCATCGAAATGGACATCGAGGGGAACCATATCGTTCCCGTCGTCTACAACCGGCGGCTGCACCTGTTCTGGGCGACGTTTACCGAAGAGGTGGATGAGGTTGCCCTGAAAGAGACCGGTATTGAAGATAATATCAAGACGGTCGGGGACAGGATCAAAGAACTGGAAGACTCTCCAAACGGATTGATCGAGACCCTAGAAGGCGTAATCGAAGGCTTTAATGCACAGATCCTTGAATTGGAAGAAGACGGGGTATCCACTCCGGAGAAACCGATCATACAAACATATGAGAATATTGTCGCCATCCATGAAAGTACATTGAAAGATTACAAAGCCGAACTGATAGCGTTGAAAGTCCAGCTGGGCCGACTCGACGCCGATCTCGCAAGGGCAACCCAAAACGTCAGCTACCAGCTCGTGCAAATGAACTGGATCGTACGCGGCCATGACGGCTGGTCGTCGAAACAGGCCACCAAAACGCCGTTTCAAGACCAGCCAGGTTTTGCACCGGATCAATACCAATTCCTCGGCACCACCCAGGCTGGGGGGCTGATCATACAAGTCGTTACCGGGGATTTTGATTTTTCCTATACGAATCGGGAAACCCGAACCGCGGGTCTTTTTACCATGTCCGACTGTACCGGCGAGTTGGTTGTGGTGGACGATCATCTACCGGCGACGCCACCGCTTCAATTCTTCGGGAACAACAGTGAGCTGGTTTTTGCCCATCATCGGATCGAGATGAATAATCCATACAATAACAGCCAACAGTCCCTTGTCGCCTCGGGAGTGGTTCTGATAGAGGATTCCCCCCAGGCAGTGGTCCTTGCAACCAAACTCCATCAGATGGACGGCCGGGCGACGCCTTTTTTCCTGTCCAGTGGCGAGCGCACCTTTTTTGTGCAGATGAAAGCATCCGGCGCCGTATTCGGCGGCTCTGTTGAAGCGCCCATTCCAGGCCCGTTGGACGGGAATAAGGCCGAATTGCTCACCGATTTGCTGAATCTGACGGCATCCGAATCCGAGATCACCATCGGCAATACCGAAAAGCACCACTTCAGCGCTCATTATCACCCCTATACGTGCGCCTGCCTGCGTCAGATCCGGCGTTACGGCATTGCCGGCCTTTACCGCCCGGACCCGGACCTTCAGCCCGGGCGGGATGCTGTCGATCTGGTCCGGCAAACCACGCTCACCGAACCCCGATTCGATTTCGATCAACGTTTCCAGCCCAACCGCGACGAGGTCAGCGGTGCGCCCAAGGATAAAATCGATTTCTCCCATGGGGCCGCCTATGGACAGTACAACTGGGAACTGTTTTTTCACATCCCCATGATGATCGCCACGCGGCTGATGCAAAACCACCGGTATGACGAGGCGCAGCAATGGCTGCACTACATCTTTGACCCCACCGAGCGGGAGGGCAGCGGGCTGCAGAAGTACTGGAAAATAAAACCGTTCTATTACGCTCAGATGTGGGGGGATGCCCAGGATGACCTGGCCGGGCAGCTTGCAACCGTTGACGCGGAAGATGCGATCAGTCTCGATTCGATGATCGAGCAATGGGAACAGCATCCATTCCAGCCCTATGCCATCGCCCGTTTCAGGATCGTGGCCTTCATGCAAAGGGTTGTCATGACCTATCTGGACAACCTGATCGCCTGGGGGGACCGCCTGTTCAAACAGGACACCATGGAATCCATCAATGAAGCCACCCAATTGTACGTGCTGGCAGCGGGCATCCTCGGCGAGCGGCCGCTGATCATAGATTCACCGGCAACAGGCCGCAGTGCCGCTACGGTCAAGGCCTTTATGGATGGTCAGGCCGTGCTGCCATTGCCCGCCGGGCAGGTGCCCGCCACTCCGGGCGGAACCGATGGCCAGGGCGCCCAGGGGATACTCGGGGTCATCGAGCAGTTCTGCCTGCCCTACAACGCGCGTATGCTGGACTATTGGGATACGGTTGCGGATCGGCTGTTCAAGATTCGGCACTGCCTGAACATCGACGGCGTTTTCCGCATGCTGCCGGTATTTCAGCCGCCCATCGATCCGGCCCTGCTGGTGCGCGCCGCCGCGGGAGGCGTCGATATCGGCGCCGTGCTTGCCGATCTGTCCGCACCCCGTCCGCATTACCGTTTTACCACCATGCTGCAGAAAACCTCGGAACTGGCCTCGCTGGTCCAGGGGGTGGGCAACCAGCTGCTGTCCGCGCTGGAAAAACAGGATGCAGAGTCCCTGGCCCGGCTGCGCAGCGACCACGAGGTGGCGCTGCTCAAGCTGGGCACCGCCGTTCGTCAGGACGCGGTGAAAGAGGCCCGCGAGCAGATCGACGCCATTGCATCCGGCAGGGCGATCGTGGAATTGCGACGGGATTTCTATGCGGGTCGGCTGTACATGAACACCGGTGAGCAGCTCGACATCGTTTTGCGGGGGTACGCCTGGTATCTGAGAACCTTGAGCCAAGTGGCCCAGGCCGCGGTGACGCCCATGGAGGCTTTCCCGGAAATCACTGCAGGCGCTGCCGGCATATCTTCGCCGGTGTTCCTGACCAAGATGCCCCGCCCGGCCAATTCCGCCCAATCCGGGGTAAATATGCTGAACGTGTTCGCGGATATGACCCAGACGGCCGCCGGGATGGCTCAGACCATGGGCCAGTACGATCGCCGGCAGGAGGAGTGGGACCATCAGGTGGCTCTGGCGGATGCCGAATTGAAACAGTTCGAAAAGCAGCTGGCCGCAGCCGACATCCGTCTGGCCATGGCCGAGAAAGAGCTGGCCAACCACGAAAAACAGATCGCCTATTCGGAAGAGGCCCACGCATTTTTAAAGGACAAGTTTACCAATACCGAGCTTTACGCCTGGATGGCGTCCGAGCTGTCCTCGCTCTATTTTCAGGCCTACCAGCTGGCCTATGACATGGCCAAGGGGGCTGAGCGCTGCTACCAGCACGAGCTTGGCATCCGCGACACCGGCTTTATCCAGTTCGGCTACTGGGACAGCCTGAAAAAAGGGCTGCTGGCCGGCGACCGGCTGATGCTGGACCTCAAACGCATGGAAAGCGGCTTCCTGGAAAACAATGGGCGGGAACTGGAGCTGAGCAAAACCGTTTCTCTGGCCATGCTCAATCCCGAGGCCCTGCTGCGTCTGACCGAAACCGGTGAGTGTTTCTTCAACCTGCCGGAGCAGTGGTTCGACCTGGATTATCCCGGGCATTATTTTCGCCGGATCAAGAGCGTCAGCCTGACCATCCCGGCGATCACCGGGCCCTATACCACGGTGAACTGCACCCTGACGTTGATCAGCGATCGTTACCGCCGCGAAGCCGTTACCGGTGAGGCGGACGATCAGTATGTGTGGAATGTGGGCGCGATCCAGTCCATTGCCACCAGCAGCGGGCAGGCTGACAGCGGGCTCTTCCAGCTGAACTTCATGGATGAACGTTATCTGCCGTTCGAACGGGCGGGCGTTGTCAGCAGCTGGAAACTGCAGTTGTCCCGGCCGGATCTGGCTCAGTTCGATTACTCGACGATCAGTGATGTACTGATCCATGTCCATTACACGGCTCGCGATGGGGGCCAGGCGTTTCGCAGTGCGGTGGAAAATCAACTGGCGGCATCCATGAACGCCCTGATTACCGACGATGGCGGATTCCCGCTGCTGATCAGCATGAAAAACCAATATCCGGACGCCTGGGCCAGGATGCACCAATCCGATCCGTCGGATTTTTATATATTTGATTTTGAGATCAATTCCACGCATCTGCCGTATTTTCTCAGAACTCGGGTCAGCCGTGCCAAAACGATGAAACTGGGTGTCGTTTCCAAATCTGACACAGAACTGGATTTCTCCGGTGAATCGACTGTTTTGAACGACGATACATCCGCCGGTGTGGTGTTTGTCAATGATTCGACGATGGGCATCCCGGCTGCCGTCTTTTCCGGTGCGATTGCCCTGGGCTCACAGCGGTTGACTTTGCCGCCGGCCGTTTTAACGCGGCTCTCTGATATCAAGGATTTACTTCTCATCCTGATGCTTGATGCCAAATAATCCGCTCATTGAACGGTTTGCTGGCTTTGGTTTGCCATTTAGTACCTTGTTATCAAATGCAATTTGTACTAAGGCAATAGTATAAGACAGGGAAAAAGACCAAAACCCGAATGGCAAACCGATAAACCACCATGAAAAGACTTTTCAGTCCTACCAATGCGATCTTCAACCGGGTTCGCAGTTATTGGGACAGCCATTATTCACATGCTATCCAGCGTTGACACGGCGTCGCTGTTCATGCTTGGCCTTTTGGGCACCGGACACTGTATTGGCATGTGCGGTCCGCTGGTGGTTGCCTTTCCCGGACAAACCGGGCGGTTCAGCGCACATTTGGCTTACCATGCCGGCCGCCTGATCACCTACTCACTGATCGGCGGGTTGATGGGGGCGGCCGGCAGCGGCCTGGTTTGTCTGGCAACGCATTTTGGCAGCAATCCCATGCTATGGGTGTCACGGATCCAGGTGGGTATCAGTCTGTTGGCCGGATTGTTTTTGCTTTTTTTCGGGCTGTCCCGTATCGGATTTGTCGCCGAGCCGGACTGGCTGGCCATTGCCTATCCCAACCGACTTCCCGGATGGAAAACACTCCTTTCCAAAACGGGTGATAAACGGGACAATCGCGAACTTCTGATGATGGGGCTGTTATTGGGCGGTCTGCCTTGTGGGCTGTCCTACGCCGCCTTTGCCAAAGCGCTGTCCAGTGCCAACATCTTTTATGGTTCGTTCATGGCCCTGGTTTTTGGTCTGGGGACCTTGCCGGGACTGCTCGCCATTGGCGCCGGCGCGGCATTTCTGTACAATCGGTTCCGGCAGCAGGCGGACATGTTGGCCGGGCTGATCATGTTGGGGATGGCGGCCATGTTACTGGTCAAAGTCATAGAGGGGGTGTGGGGATAAAGAAGCAATCAATGATTGAATCGAAACAGATTTGTTGGTAGTGTCTATATTAGATATAATTGCAGTTAAATAGCGTTTTCAACTAGGGAGTAAGAAGGTTTTCTTGCAAAAGCATCTGGGTATGCACTTCGTTTCAGCGGATTCCGCCTATTGAGTCCCAACCCCTGTTAGCCACACATTTCATAGCAGATCGCCACAGTGACGTGCATAACCAAATAGAAGAAAATACTTTTACTTTTCCATGTAACCCGGGCACGATGCTGGGGGCTATCCCGATGGATCCAACTGCGTTGATTCAACTAAGGAAATTTTTGGTGCCGGAAATCGTTTATGGTGTTGGGGCACTGAATCTGGCCGGTCGGCATGCCAGTAACTTTGGGGCAACCAAGGTGTTGATCGTTTCCGATAACGGGGTGATCGATGCCGGATGGACCGCCAAGGTCGAAGAAAGCCTTCGTGAGTCTGGGATTCCTTATGGGGTATACAGTGGGGTGACCGAAAATCCCAAAGACCATGAAGTCATGGCCGGGGCCAAGCTGTATCAACAGGAAAACTGTGATTTAATCCTAGCCGTTGGCGGAGGCAGTCCCATGGACTGTGCCAAGGGAATCGGGATTGTTGTTGGCAACAATCGGCACATTTTGAAATTCGAAGGGGTGGATGAAGTATCCCGTCCCGGTCCACCGCTGATTTTTATTCCCACGACTGCCGGCTCATCTGCCGACGTATCGCAGTTTGCCATTATCACCGACACTGACCGGCGGGTCAAAATCGCCATCATCAGCAAGATGGTCGTTCCGGATATCGCGCTGGTAGATCCCCAAACCACCACTACCATGCCGAAGCCGCTGACGGCGGCGACCGGCATGGATGCCCTGTGCCATTCTTTCGAAGCCTATGTGTCCAGTGCATCATCGGCAATCACCGATATGGCCGCTTTGCGGTCCGTGCAGTTGATTGTGGACAACCTTGCCGGTGCCTATGCGCATCCCACGGATATGGTCTGCCGGGACAATATGATGATGGCCAGTCTCATGGCCGGCCTGGCGTTTTCCAATGCCAGCCTTGGGCTCGTGCATGCCATGGCCCATAGCCTGGGGGGAGAAAAAAATTTGGCGCATGGCGAATGCAACGCGGTGTTGCTTGAAGCGGTGGTGCATTTCAATTTTCATGCGGCCGCCGACAAGTATACCGCGCTTGCCGCGGCCATGGGCGTTCACACGGACGGCCAGCCCCCGGATGCGGTGGCCAGGGACTTGGTGGACCGGTTGGTTGGATTGCGCCGGCAGGTGGGGATCACCCAGCGGTTGAAAGATATGGGCGTTACACCCGGTGAAATTTCCCAACTGGCAGAAAATGCCGCTAAGGACCCATGTCTGGCAACCAATCCACGCGTGGCCAGTGTGGAACAAATTGCCAGTATTTACGAAAAGATTTATCATTAACGCATCTGGATCATCAACCACGGCTCGGTACGCGTAGCCGTTGTGACCTTCAGAATACTAAATATAATGGGTTAAACACGTTTGCCATGTGCAAGACAGAAGTCCTCGATAAATTCCAGCAAGCCCGTGAGAAATTTCTTGGCTTGAGTCTGGAATCCACCCGCAAAAGCTATTATCCCCAGCTTAGACAGCAGCTTTCGACCATTCAGGAAAATGAAAAACGGCTGCGCTTGTTGACTGACAACCTGCCGGCCCGGATTTCCTTCATTGATGCCGAGCAGCGCTATCTATTCGTCAACCGTGAGTATGAACGGGTCTGGAAAATTCCACGCGAGAAGATTCTTGGGCAACGGGTTGAAACGGTGGTGGGACCGGAAAATTATCAAAAAATCGAAGGTGCGATCCGTCAGGCCCTGGCTGGTCAGCGAATGCGCTTCGAAGCGGCCATCGTCGAGGGCGACGGCCGCCCCGTGTGGCTGGAGATCAATTATGTGCCTTATACGGACGCGGACGGCAATCAGGCTGGTTTTTACGCCCTGACCCAGGATATCAGCGAACGCAAATGGGCTGAGGAAGCCTTGCGGGAAAGTGAGGCCAAAAATCGGGAACTAGTTCAGTACGCCCCGGCCGGTATTTATGAGTTTGACCTGCAGCGGCGCCGATTCGTCAGCGTCAATCATGTCATGTGTGAATATACGGGGTATACGAAAGAAGAATTTTTACAATTGGATCCCCGTTCGTTGTTGGTGGAAGAAAAAGACCAGCATATTTACGATGCGTTCATGCGTGAGGTCCATTCAGGCCGTCTGAATCCGAAAACAGCGGAATTTGCCATCCGGTGTAAAAACGGAAGTCAGATCATCGTGCTGCTCAACATTCGATTCTTTGCCGAGGATGGCCATCCCAAACGAATGATGGCCGTGGCCCACGATATTACCGCCGTGCGGGAAGCGGAGACGGCAAAACAAAATCTTGAGGTCAAACTACAGGAAACCCAGAAACTCGAGGCCCTGGGAACCCTGGCCGGCGGCATGGCCCATGATTTTAACAATCTGCTTATGGGAATCCAGGGCAATGCGTCTTTAGCGCTGCTGGATATCGATTCATCCCATCCCATGTATCAACGCCTGAAAAACATAGAGTCCTATGTGCAGCGTGGAGTTGATTTAACCCGCCAATTGCTGGGACTGGCAAGGGGGGGCAAGTACGAGGTCAAAACGACGGATTTGAATGCGCTGGTCAAAGCCAGCGCCGATATGTTCGGCCGCACAAAAAAAGAAATTCAGCTCCAGTACGATCTGGAAGATCGTCTATGGCCGGCCGATGTGGACAAGGGACAAATTGAACAGGTGTTGCTCAACCTGTATATCAATGCCTGGCATGCCATGCCCGATGGCGGTAATCTGGTCATTTCTACCGCCAATGTATCGCTTGGTGAAACCGATGTTGCGCCGTATTCAATCCCTGCGGGTCGTTATGTGCGTGTGTCGGTGGCAGATACCGGGTTTGGCATCGACCCATCCATCCGCCGCAAAATTTTTGACCCCTTTTTCACCACCAAGGGCATCGGTACCGGCACCGGCCTTGGACTGGCTTCTGCCTATGGCATCATCAAAAACCACCAAGGCGCCATTGATGTGACCAGCAAAGTGGGGCAGGGGAGTGTTTTCTTTTTTTACCTGCCGGCCTCTGATAAGGCCGTTGATCGGGGGCGTACGGGGGCCGAACAACTGGCCACCGGCAGCGAATCCATCCTTCTGGTCGATGATGAATCCATGGTCCTCGAAGTGGGCCAGCAACTTCTCGAAGCCCTTGGCTATCAAGTCACCACAGCTTCCTCCGGTCAGGCCGCCATCGATATTTACGAGCAATTGAATGCGTCTATCGACCTGGTCATTCTGGATATGATTATGCCCCAGATGGGCGGCAGCGACACCTTTGACCGGCTTAAAACGATTAACCCGGATGTCAAGGCACTGCTTTCCAGCGGCTATAGCATCGATGGTCAGGCCACCAGTATTCTAAACCGCGGATGCAACGGCTTCATCCAGAAACCGTTTACAGTCAATATACTGGCAAAGAAAATCAGGGAAGTCCTTGAAGGCTAATAAATCCATTTGCGCCTGATATTCCATAAACTGGCGGCAAACAAGACTAGGCAAAAGGCGCCGAGAATCAAAAGATCAAGGGCAAACGACATATGGTGCGTGCCGTGAACGGTCCCATGCAGCACATCGACACCATAGGTCAGCGGCAGGGCATAGGCGACCGGTTTGAGAAAAACAGGCAACCTGGCGATGGGAAAAAACAGACCGCACAGAAAGATCATGGGGAAGCGGAAGAAGTTGGAAAAGGTCTGCGCCTCGAATACCTCACTGACCGCCACAGCGATAAAAAGACCCAGGAAGGTCGAGGCCATGGCGATCAACAAAACCGCCGGAACAAAGATATGCCAGGCCACCCCGGACAAATCGGTCAGAAAGGCGGCCATGATGACGGGAACAAAGGCATTGGCCGAGCCAAAGACAATGGCGCCGCCGGTTTTGGCCAGCATGAGCAGTTCAAAGGGAATTGGTGCCAGCAGCAGCCGTTCAAATGAGCGGCTCTTTTTCTCAAAGGTAATGGTCACCGCCAGCATGGATGTGGTGCCAAAGAGAATCGAGACCGCCACAACGCCGGGCAGTAGCGTGGCGATTTTCTCCGGGCCGCTGCCCGAGCGGATGAAAAACATGCCCGTCCAGGCCAGAGGGAAGATGATCCCCCAACTCACGTTGGGCGGTTTCAGGTAGTAGGTGCGCATGTCCTTGCGCACAATGTTCCAAAAGGCAATCCAGCGTTTCATCGGCCGCCTTTTCCTCTTTTCTCTTTTTCCCGGTGCATGGTTTCGGCTTCGATGCCGGTGATGTCCACGAAGATATCTTCCAGCGATGCCCTGACACGGCGGGCCTCGAGCACCACGGCATTCCGGTCTTCAAGGTATCGTACCAACGGTCCGACGTGAATCAGATGCTCGGCTTCGACGCGCAGAACGCCCCGGTCCTGGACATTGAAGGCAAGGTCCCCAAACGCCTCGCGAAGTTCATCCAAAATGTCCACCGGCAGACGTTGACAGGTAATCTGAAGCACTTTTTTGTGCCGTACCGGCTGGACCAGATGCTCGACCGTATCGATGCGTACGATTTTTCCTTCGACGATGAAGGCAATGCGGTCGCAAAGCCTTTCCGCCTCTTCGATATAATGGGTGGTCAGGAAGATGGTCGTGCCGGTGCGGTGCAGATCGTCGATGAGTTTGCGCAACTGGCGCGCACTGGCCACATCGATACCGGTGGTGGGCTCGTCCAGAAAGAGAATTTTAGGTCGATGGATGATCCCCGCGGCAATGGTCAGCTTGCGTTTCATTCCCTTGGAATACCCGGCGAACCGGCGATGGGCCGCCTTTGCCAAACCAAATGTTTTCAGCAGCCGACGGGCGCTTTGCTCCCGATCCTTTTTACCCATCCCATACAAGGCCGCGCAGAAGCAAAGGTTTTCCCACCCCGTGAGTTCCGTATACAAATTGCTTTCGTCCGGCACCACACCAACAAGATGCTGAGCGGCTTTGGGATTTCGCGTGCAATCGATGCCGGCGATGCGGATGCGTCCCCCATCTGGACGGGCCAGACCGGTGAGCATATTGATGGTCGTGGTTTTTCCCGCTCCATTGGGGCCCAGAAAACCGAACAGCTCGCCACGGCCGACATGAAACGAGATACCGTCGATTGCCTGGACAGTATCGAAACGTTTGACGAGATTTTCGACGGTGATGGCGTCAGACATGAAATTATTTAAACACCTATTTCGATTGTGTACACCTTGTGGTCTTCGTCGCTTACCATCTTTAGCACCCGCTTGAGCAGCGCCTTGCTTCCAGTCGTATAAAAATTCGATTGCCCCGGATGTTTTCTGTTTTGGCATTTGATCTGCCGCTTTTCCAGCAGCCGGGCCGTATGCCGGGCCACGGCCGGGGCGGGATTGAAAACCGCAATCGCATCGCCAAGAATCCGGCGGATGCCAGGTTCCAGAAAAGGATAATGGGTACATCCCAGAACAAGGATGTCAATATTGTGGGCCATCATCGGGCCAAGATAGGATTGCAGAAGCTGCATGGTGGCGGCACTGTCAAAATCCAGGGCCTCGACGCTTTCGACCAGTCCATGGCCCACCTGCTCAATGATGGTGATACCGCGCCCGTAGGTGGCTTTGGTCCGGTTGAACAATCTGCCTTTCAGGGTCTGCGCGGTTGCCAAAACGCCAATGGCCCGGGTGCGTGTCTGCTCCAGCGCCGGTTTGATTGCCGGTTCCATGCCCACAAAGGGAATTGGATAATGGCCACGTAAAAATGCAATGGAAGATGCCGTGATGGCGTTGCAGGCAACCACAACAAGTTTGCATCGACGTTCCATCAGAAAGTCGACGATGGTTGTAACGCGCCGGGTGATTGTATCGGCTGGTTTCGAGCCGTAAGGACAGAAACCGCTGTCACCAAAATAGATGAAGGTTTCATGCGGCAGGACCTGAACCAGTTCACGCCATACCGTCAATCCGCCAATGCCGGAGTCAATCACACCAATGGGTTGGGTTGTTAAATCCAAGGCAAATAAGGACTATCTCGGGGTTGTGGGTTGCCCGCGCCTGATCACGCTTACTCCTGCGCGGTTATTTCGGCAGCAATTGTTGAAACTGAGCAATATGCTTTTTTTCTTCATCGATAATCTGCTCCAGCTGCCTGGCGATGGCCGGATCATCAATAAAAGATTTGAGAATTTCGTAAAAAGCGATGGTGTCCTCTTCAAATCCGATGAAGGTTCGGATCATTTCATCGGCGGTATGGATCGCTTCAAAATCAACTTCCTGCAGCGAGAAGGATTGCTCCTGAACCACATCTTCAACCAACGCCCGGCTGAACTGGGCCATCAGATGGTGGTCTTCCCCCTTGGACAATCTATTTTTCAGCTCGTTGAACCAATGGGCATGACTTTTTTCTTCCTCGGCAATCCAGTTCAACAGATCCTGCAGGTTTTTATCCGACGTGTGCTGCCGGGCATCCAGATAGGTTTGTTCGCCATTGTTTTCAAGACGAATGGCAATATTTAAAATGTCTTGCGCGCTAAACATATGGCCTTCCATGCCTCCAGGCGTTGGTGGTATTTACCCGCAGAGGCTTTTTCCATATTGATCATTTGTGGGTCCATACGGGATTGGGTTTCATACCGGGTGACATGCGTCCGGTTTTCGTACTATCGCTCCGTTTGTTAACCTGATTGGATTATTTTTTCAACTTTTCTAAATTTCGCCGTTTATCCGGTGGAAATTGCCACACAAATGTTGAGCCTATATTGGGCAAATGATATATTTATAGTTACACGGGTACAATGGCAAAAACGTTAAAGATTTTTTAAACAGGCTCTCAACAACTTACCCAAACAAGAGGAGCGACGGTATCATGGAAAAAATGAAAGTACGGGATCTTATGGTCCCGGCAGATCAATTCCCCAAAATAGCCGATCACGCAACCTTTTATGATGCGCTTGTTGCCCTTGAAACTGCCCAGGAAAAATTTTTGACCGGAAGCGCCAAACAGAGAATTTTGCTTGTTCAGGATAAGAACGGAAAGATAATCTCAAAAATTTCACCCATCGACCTGATGCGCGGCCTGGAGACCCAATACAAGGAACTCGACATGAGTGATATTATCAGGCGCTCGGGGCTTACCTATATCTGGACGACCATGCAGAATGACCTTCGGCTATGGGAAGACCCATTCGGTGATCTTTGCCGCAAGGCGATCGAGGTGAAAATAGGAAACTTCATCCAGCCCCCGGGGAAAGGGCAGCTTGTTGGTACTGACGATGTTCTGGCCAAATGTTTCCATCTTTTCGTAATCAATCGCCACGACTCACTGTTTGTTGTCGAGAACGATGATATTATCGGTCTGCTGCGTTTCTCGGATGTTTACAAAAAAGTGTCACAGACCATGAAGGCCTGCGCCATTTAAAGTTTGAGATGGTTTATCGTCAGCTGCGCATCCATTATTGATGACCATTGATGGCGATACCTCACGTCTGCTGTTTGAATACACGGCATGGCAGAGTGCTATACTATGGCCTGGCTATTCTCTGCTCCGGCCGATAGTGCCTGTATAGCGCTTTGCAGCAACCCAGGCTTGCCTTCAAGCCGTTTTTTCAGAATTGCCGTGATATCATCCAGGTTGCAGTACAGCATCTGATCCTTGCTGCTTTTGTTTGTCATGCTGGCCAAAGCAAACCCCAGCATGAGCAGGTTCAGGGTTTTCGGTGTGTCCATTTCCTGTGCCAAGCGATCTGCATCAAGAAAAAAGGGGCGGAAAGACTGGTCATCGGCACCGGTTACAGGGGGCGCACTGTTCACGATGGCCCAACCGCCTTGTTTGATATAGCCGCCGTGCTGGACAAGACTCTCGGCTTTGAGGGCGATCAGGCCGTCGGCCCGGCCCGGATTGATCAATGGGCTGGTGAATTCTCCCACCTTCAAATGGGAGATGACCGTGCCGCCCCGTTGGGCCATGCCGTGGGTTTCTGAGGTAAAGACCGGCAATCCCTTGGCAATGGCCGCCTCGGCCAGCAGCCGGGTGATAAACAAGACACCCTGACCGCCGACGCCGCTGATAACGATTTGATAGGTGGATGATGTCGTCATGGTGATTTCGGCTTTTTTATCGTTGTGTTACCTGTTTAGGTATAAGGTATAAGGTATAAGGTATAGGGTATAAGGCTTACTGGGAAAGGATTTCTGGTGTTTAGCGCTCCCCACCCCGGCTTTTACCCTCGCTGAATGGCCCCCTTGGGACAGATGTCCTGCAGACACACGCCGCAACCATTGCAGACCAATGGATCGACGACGGTGCGCTTGCCCTCATCGACCGGGATCAGGGCCGGGCATTCAAAATGCTGGTGACAATAGCCGCAACCGTCACAATCCTCGGTAACCGTGATTGGGATTGGCTCAGCCGCCTGACCCTGGCGGGCCAGGTCGATGATGCAGGGATGGCGGGCGATGACCACCGCCGGACCCTGATCGCGGCTGAATTGAACGGCCTTTTTGACGGTGGCGATAAAATCCTTCAGGTCATAGGGATCACGGACTTCCAGAAATTCTACACCGCAGCCCTTGACCAGGGCTTCCATGTCCACTTTGACCAGCGTTTCCCCGCCGGCGCCTTTTCCCGTGGCCGGGGTCGGCTGGCTGCCGGTCATGGCCGTGGTGCGGTTGTCCAGGATGACCAGAACGAGACGCACATTTTGATTGACCGCATCGATCAAGGCCGGGACGCCGGCGTGGAAAAACGTGGAGTCGCCGATGGTGGCCACGATATCGGGCCGCCGTTCGGCATGGCGATAGGCATGATAAAAACCAGCCGCCTGGCTGATGGCGGCCCCCATGCAAAGCACCGTATCCACCGCTTTGAGATTCAGGCCCAGGGTATAGCAGCCAATGTCGCTGGTGTAGATTCCCCGCGGTGCCGCTTTTTTAATGGCAAAAAAACTGGCCCGGTGCGGACAGCCCGCGCACAGGGTCGGCCGCCGTCCCGGTACCTGGGGGAGATTCGGCAAATCGACCGTTTCTCCGGCAAAGTCGGCGATCAGGGCCATCACCGTCTCGGGCAACAGCTCGCCGACCCGTGGGACGATATGGTTGAGCTTGCCTTTGACCCGCTGGCGGTCGGCCAGCTGCATTTCGATAATGCCGGTGGTTTCTTCTAGTACCAGGATGTCGTCAAAATCCGCCAGAAGCTGCCGGCTGAAATCGGTGTGCAGCGGGAACGGCTGCTGTACCTGAAAAAACGGCAACCGGTCCCACAAGCCGAGATCGCTTAAGGCCTCGGCTGCGTAGGCCGCCGCAACACCGCTGGCCACCAGGGCCTGCCGGCCGCTTGCCTGGGGGTTGCGCAGCACCGGTGCGGTTGCTGCATACTCGGCAATGCGGGCCAGCTTTTCTTCCACCTCCAGGTGCAGTTGATAGCGAAATTTGGGGGTTGCCGCCCAGCGTGACGGATCCTTTTTAAAATCCGGCTCGGCGGTGGTGGCTGGCAAGTCGCCGGGCATCACATCCTGCCGGGAATGACAAACCCGGGTAGTGGGCCGCAGCATGACCGGCGTGCTGAATGTTTCCGAAAGGTCGAAGGCCGCAGAGACCAACGCCTTGGCCTGACGGGGCGAGTCCGGGTCCAGCACGGGGATTTTGGCCATCATGGCCATCATGCGGCTGTCCTGTTCGGTCTGGGAAGAATGCGGGCCGGGGTCGTCGGCACTGACGATCACGAATCCGCCGGCGCAGCCCATGTAAGCGGCACTCATCAGCGGGTCCGACGCCACGTTCAATCCCACCTGCTTCATACTGACCGCTGATCTTAGCCCGGCCATGCTGCCGGCATAGGCAATCTCCAGAGCCACTTTTTCATTGACCGCCCACTGGGTGTGCATGTCAACGCCAAGCCGTTTCTGGTAGGCGGCCACCGAGGCCAGTATCTCCGAGGCGGGGGTTCCCGGATAGGCGGTGGCGATACGGCATCCATTTTCAATCAAGCCGCGGGCAATGGCTTCATTGCCCATCATGAGTTCTTTTTTGTTTGCCTGGTTCATGAGTCCCTTTGCCTTTTTTATTTCTATATAAGGTGTTGCATCAATCCACCGGCACCGATGGCCATGTTTACGCATTCAAGGGGTTTGGTTGCCCAATTGCTAATACATGGTATTGATAAAAATGTCGAGGGGAGCGGAAAGGGCCAGGGCTGTTAAATTTGGGGTGAGTGCTTTGGTCGGAAGCGATTGATGTCCTTTAAAAATGAAGAAAAAATGCCAAAGGCCAAAATCCAAATGTCAATTGAATGATAGAATCGATTGAAAATAGGCAGCATACAACCATTCGGCATTTTTGATTGGATATTTGACATTCATCATGATTGCATTCAGAAAAAATAGTATGGGGCGCATGGGAGCGAGGCATAATGATGGTCGATTACGATTACGAGCACGAGCACGAAAAATGCTAATGCACGTCGTGCTCGTGCTCAGTGAAGCGGTGCTCGTAATCGGAAAGAAGGATCGGCCAATTGAATTGGATTTTTCGTGAGGAAAAGGGGGGCACCCGCACCCCTTGAATCCATGTGCGCTATCCCACGATCTGGCGCCGGATGACCGTGTCTTTTTTCCAGCGGTGATCGTCTCTTTTCGGATAACCGATGTTGTAGTGCAGTCCCCGGCTCTCCTTGCGGTGGTTGGCGCACTTGATGATCAATTCGGCTACGGTGGCGATGTTGCGCAGTTCGATGAGATCCGGCGATACCTTGAAATTCCAGTAGTATTCCCGGATTTCGTTTTGGATATTGTCGATTCGGCGTTGGGCCCGGGCCAGGCGCTTGTCCGAGCGTACGATGCCCACATAGTTCCACATCAATCGCCGGATTTCATCCCAGTTGTGGGCCACCATGATCTGCTCGTCGCTGTCGGTGGTGCCCACATCGTCCCAGTCCGGAATATCCGGCAGGCCGTTCTGGATACCGGCACGAAAATCTTCAATGGACTGGTGGGCGGCTGCGTCGGCGTAAATCAGAGCCTCCAGAAGCGAGTTGCTGGCCAGGCGATTGGCGCCGTGCAGACCGGTACAGGCGGTTTCACCCACGGCAAAAAGCCGGTTAAGATCCGTGCGGCCGAACATATCGGTCACCACGCCGCCGCACATGTAATGCGCGGCCGGTACGACGGGAATCGGCGCCTTGGTCATGTCAATGCCAAAGGACAGGCATTTGGCATACAGATTGGGAAATCGCTCGGTCACGAACTGCGCCGGCTGGTGGGAGATGTCGAGAAACACGCTGTCCTGGCCGCTGCGTTTGAGCTCCGTGTCGATGGCACGGGCGACCACATCCCGGCAGGCCAGATCCCGTTTGGGATCGTAACGCTCCATGAACGTATTGCCCTCAGCGTCGATCAGGCGTCCGCCCTCACCGCGCACGGCTTCGGAAATGAGAAAATTCTTGGCTGCCGGGTGAAACAGGCAGGTGGGGTGAAACTGAACGAACTCCAGATTGGCAACGGTCGCCCCGGCGCGGTATGCCATGGCAATGCCGTCTCCGGTGGCGATGTCCGGATTACTGGTGTAAAGATAGACCTTGCCGGCACCACCGGTGGCCAACAGGGTGATTCCGGCGCCAAACGCCATGACCCGCTTGGTATGGTGATCCAGCACATAGGCACCGCAACAGTAATCTTCATGGGTGGTGGTGACCAGCCCGCGTTTGATGCGGGTGGAGAACGTAATCAGGTCGATGGCCATGTGGTTTTCGTAAAAGTGAATGTTTTTATGCTGCCGGGCACGTTCCAGAAGCACCCGTTCCACCTCCTGGCCGGTCATGTCATGGGCGTGAACGATGCGGTTGCGGGAGTGACCGCCTTCACGCCCCAGATCGAACGACGCGTCTTTGTCCTGCCCGGATGTTTTATTGTCAGTGCTGAAGTTGACCCCGATATCAAGCAACTCCCGTATGCGTTCGGGGCCGCCGGTGACAACCTGGTGGACCACATCCGGATTGCACAGCCCATCCCCGGAATCGAGTGTGTCCTGAATGTGCAGGTCAAACGAGTCGGTCTGATCGAAGACCGAGGCAATCCCGCCCTGGGCGAGGTTGGTATTGCTGTCGACGGCTTGTTTCTTGGTGACGATGGCTACTGTCCCGGTGTCAGCCACTTTCAGTGCATACATCAGGCCGGCAATGCCACTGCCGATAATCAGAAAATCAGTTTTTACGTTCATGGTTCATCTTTCAATTCAAGGCTGATGGGACCGGATCTGGTATAACGGTCGCACGGTTCTTGGTGGGAAGCGGTTAGTACAATCCCGACCTGGGTTTACGCCGGCTGGAACTGAACAACCCGATAAAAAAACCAACCAGCATGATGCCACCGCCGGTCAGAACCCACTGAATAATGCGCGAGCGCTTCATCTGCATGTTTTCATCATCCAGTTTGGCACTGCGGGTTTTCTCGGTTTCCAATTCAGCGGTGATCAGCTGGTGGCGCTTTTTCAGTTTCAAATATTCGGCGGCCTCTTTTTTCAAAGAAGTATAGGCCTGGTTAATTTCATCGCGGTCATCTTGAGTCTGGGAGAGATCCTGATCGACCACTCTTTTCTGAGCGAGGAGTTCTTCGTATTGGGTTTTGATATCTTTAAATTGGGCGGCAAGCACATCATAGTCCTGTCGAATACGATCAAGGACCATGGCACACGGCTGGCGCTCGGTGATATAGCGGCTCAGCACCCAGCCCTCTTTACCGGTGGTCGTGCGCACCATGGACCACTCGTTTCCTTTTTCCAACATCTCCAGTGCTTTGCCGCTTTGAATCAAAGATATAATTTTGCGCTCGTTGCCGGGGCCCGTTCGCATGGTGATTTCAAAGTCTTCGGAAACATAAACGGTTTCCGCAAAGCTGACGGACGGTAAAATGGAAAGGCAAATGAGAATGACCCAAAATTGTGCGCCTGGCATTTTCATGACAAAATTTGACTCCATTTTTGGCTGGGGTTGTGACAACCACTTGAAATGGTCTCATTTGAGTTGAAAAATAAGCATCTGTCAATAATTTCTTTTCAACCGCAAAGTCCTATGATACACGAAAAAGTGTAACAGAAACAGGCAGGTGAAGAATTCATGATCGCATATGACCTACAGTGCAGCAACGGCCATCGATTTGAAGGCTGGTTTGAAGACAGCAATTCCTTTGATCAGCAGAACAGCCAAGGACTGGTTTCCTGTCCGGTTTGTGAAGATACGGTGATCAGTAAACTTCCCTCCACCTTTGCCATCAAGGGGGCGTCTTCCGGATCATCCATGATAAACCAAAGTGACCCGGAGGCCCTGGCTGCGCTGGGCCAACAGATTGTTGATTATGTGGAAAAGAATTTCGACAATGTCGGTGCCGATTTTGCCCAGGAAGCCTTGAAGATGCATTACGGTGTCTCCGAACCGCGTAATATTCGCGGGGTCAGCACCCCCCAGGAAGAAGAAACGCTGAAAAGCGAAGGCATCGATTTTTACAAAGTTCCCATCCCCCAAAAAGCCACTGATCCCGATCCGGATGCGACCTGAACGTCCTTTCAGTATGAATGCTATCCATCCTGGGATGACCACTTGATCTTGGTTCCGTTATTGCGATATGCGTATGGTTCTGATTATATAAATTCTTATTGCACTCTAATCCATATCGATGAAAAAGTGAAAAACCATCTGATTTTATATTTGATCGCGACCATGGTGAATCTTGCTCCAATCACATCTGCTTTGGCCGTCGACAGATTGTTTTTTTCAACATTTGATGATGCCGGAACGACATTGGTGCCGCAGCGCGTTATCAGGGAAGCCTATCGAAGGCTCGGGTATGAAATCGAAATATACTATCTTCCCGGGGAAAGAGCGATTCATTCGGCAAACAATGGAATGGTTGACGGCGAACTGTACCGGATTGCGATCGTAAAGGAAATGTACCAGAATCTAATAATTGTTCCCGTTCCCATTTGCTATATAAAACATTCTGTTTTTACAAAGAATGCTAATTTTCAGCCTGATGGATGGGAAAGCCTGAAGCCCTTTTCCGCGATATCACTCAGAGGCTATAAATATGCCGAAAAGAAACTGAAGGAACACGGAATCCGCTATCATCTGGTTAATGACTTTAACAAGATGCTTGAACTTCTCGAAGAAGGCAGATATGACATCGGTCTCATGAATATGCTTGACGGACTCAAAGCCATGAAAAGCCTGGGCATCAAAGATATCAAAGCCCTTGAACCACCCTTGGACTCTTTACCGCTATATCATTTTCTACATAGAAAAAATAAGGAACTGGTTCCTCTAATTGGTGAAAAATTGAAGGCGCTGAAAGAAGAAGGGTTTGTTAAAGACGTTGAAAACCAAGTTCTCTCGGAATTACTGGAAGAGTGATCTGGTAAATTGAAACCATGGTTCATATTTCCATTTTATCACCGTCCGTTGGCAATTGCGGGTTGAGCCGTTGTGCCAGCATGGAACGCCGCTGACGGGGCCGGACATTGGCCAGGGCGATATCCAGTGCCCGTTGACTGCCGACAATCACCACCTGTTTTTTGCCCCGCGTCAGGGCCGTGTAGAGCAGGTTGCGCTGCAGCATGATATAATGCTGGGTCAACAACGGAATCACCACGGCTGGATACTCTGATCCCTGGGACTTGTGCACGCTGATGGCATAGGCCAGGGTCAGCTCGTCCAGCTCGACAAAGTCATAGGGGACGATGCGGCCGTCATAGTCCACCTCGGCTTGCTCGTTTTCCAGATCAATACTGTGAAAAATGCCAATGTCGCCGTTGAACACTTCCTTGCGGTAGTTGTTGCGCAGGTGCATGACCTTATCGCCTACCTTGAAACGACTGCCCATGACGTCCACCTGATCGCCGCTGGCGTTCAAGGCCTGCTGCAGCATCCGGTTGAGATTGAGCGTGCCCACCAGACCGCGGTGCATGGGGGTGAGCACCTGAATATCGCGGATCGGATCCAACCTGAAATGATCGGGAATCGCTTGTTGGCATAGGGCCACGATGGTCTTTGCCGCTTTTTCGGGATCAGCCTGCTCAATGAAATAAAAGTCGGACAGCGCTTCCGGATCGACTGGCGGCTCGACCTGCGGCGGCTTACCTTTTCGTACGCGGTGGGCATTGATCACGATCAGGCTTTGTTCGTCCTGGCGGAAAATCTCGGTCAATTCAAAGGTGATGATGGTTTGGGACCGGATCAGATCGGCCAGCACATTTCCTGGACCCACCGATGGCAACTGGAAAACGTCGCCGACCAGAATCAGGGCGGCGGTCATGGGCACGGCCTGAATCAGGTGGGCCATGAGCTGGATATCGATCATCGAGGCTTCGTCGATGATCACCACATCGGCCCTCAATGGATCATCCTCGGTACGCTCGAAATGGCCGTCGGCCAGGTTGTAGCCCAGAGTCTTGTGCAGGGTGGCGGCCGACCGGCCGGTCACCTCGGAAAGCCGGCGGGCGGCACGGCCCGTGGGCGCTGCCAGCAGGACCCGCCGCCCGAGGCCTTCCATGACGGCGGTGATCGAGCGGATCAAAGTGGTTTTGCCGGTACCGGGGCCGCCGGTAATCACCGACACCTTATGGGCCAGGACCTGGGTCAGTATTGTCTCCTGCTGCTCTGATAGGGTGATGGCGAGTTTTTTCAGCACCGCCTCGGTGATGATCCGGCTGTCCGGCGGCGGATCTGCGGCCGGGACGGTCTGCATGGCGGCAATTCTTTGGGCGACCCGGGTTTCTGCCTGATAGAGGGTGTCGGGGAACACCAACGCGCCGCTGTCTTCGATCACCAGGGTCTGGTTTTGCACCAGATCGTCCAGGGCGGCGGTGGCCACGTCCTGGGCCAAGTCGAAGACGTCTTGGCATTGGTCCAAAAGCGTGTCTCTGGCAATATAGGTGTGGCCCTGGTCCACGGTTTGATCGATCAGGTGCAGCAGACAGGCCTTGGCCCGGTCTGCTTCGTCCACGGGGGTATCGGCGTTACGCACAATGGCATCGGCAATGGAAAAGCCTACGCGGGGGATATCCTCGGCGACCCGATAGGGATCGTTGCACAGAATCTCTACCGCGTCATTGCCGTATTCGCGCAACAGGCGGGCGGCATGGACGCTGTCGACACCGTTTTGCTCCAGAAACTGCATGAGTGTTCTGGCCGCATGATGGGACTGCCAGGCCTCGGCAATGCGCCCGGCGATCTTTTTGCCGATGCCGTCCACCTCGGTCAGACGCTCAGGCTCGGTTTCGATCACCGTCAGGGTGTCGGCCATAAAGTGGGTGATGATCCGATCCACCAGCTTACGTCCCACGCCCTTGATAAATCCCGATTCCAGGTAGCTGCGGATGCCGTCCACAGTGGCCGGCAGGCGGGTGGTGAAGCGGGTAAAATGAAGCTGCTGCCCGTACCGGGCATGCGTCTGCCACGTGCCCCGGACCTCGATGGATTCACCGGCCTTGGGATCGGGCATGGTTCCCTTGATGGTGATCGTGCGACGGGTTTCATCGGTTAAAAGACGGGCGATGACGAAGTGGTTCTCCCGATTATAATAGGTGATGCGCTGGATGCGGCCGGCAACCACGATTTCCGGTGCGGATGATTTACCCATGGCGCTGATCGAGAATCCAGTCTGCAGCGGCGGCCAGGTCGACGGCCACGTGGTCCGGGACCTGGCCCGCCTGGTCAAGTGCTTGAAGGGCGCTTTGGCCGTTGCCGGTCTGCACCAGCACTGTGCGGCCGCAGCCGGCCGCCTGACCCGCCAGAATATCCTTGGCGCTGTCACCGATCATGACCGCGTGCGACAGATCGATGCCGTGCCGCTGGCAAGCCGCCAGGATCAATCCCGGCTTGGGCTTACGGCAGGCGCAGTGTTCATCGGGGCGATGCGGACAGAAAAAAATGTCGGTGATGCGGCCGCCCTGGTCTGACACGGCGGCACGCAGATTCTGGTGAATGGCCTGCAATTCGGCCAGGGACATCATCCCGCGATTGACGGCCGACTGGTTGGTGATGACGATCACGCGAATACCCGCCTGTGACAGTCGGGTTATGGCCTCGATACTTCCCGGCAGCGGAAAAAATTCTTCCCGGCTTTTGATGTAATGCGGTGAGTCCTGGTTGATGACGCCGTCGCGGTCAATGAATATGGTGTCGGGGAGCAGCACTGTGATGACTATTGCAATTCGCGTCGTTAGGGGTTGTCTTGGCTTAATCGATAAGTGTTAAGGGTTAAGTGTAAAGTGTTAAGGAAAGGATACAATCGATTAGCGCCAGCATTCCTTCACTTAACCACTTAAAACTTTACACTTAACACTGGTAAATTCTTACTCGGCCACAATAAACGCATTGGGATAGCCGTTGTCGGCCAGGTACTTTTCATAAACTTCAGCTGTCCCCAGGTCCTTGCAACTGCCCACCCGTACCCTGTAAAACACCATGTCCCCACGGTTATAGGGAACCACATGGGCATTGGAAAATTGCCTGTCCAGCTTGGCCCGCAGCCGTTCGGCATTTTCCGGATTGGTAAACGCGCCCACCTGAAAGGTGAATGACCCGTTGTAATAATCCACAGGGATAAAAGTGTCGCCCAGGGCTGTGGACTGCCGTTTGCCCAGAGCCACCACTTCCACCGGCGCTGTTCCGGGACCGACCATACCCAGCTGTTTGGCCGCCGTGTAAGACAGATCGATAATGCGGCCCTGGACAAATGGCCCCCGGTCATTGACCCGCACGGTGATCTGTTTCTCATCGTCTAAGCGCCGCACAGTCACCCATGTGCCCAGGGGCAGGGTTTTATGGGCCGCAGTCATGGCGTACATATCGTAAGTCTCACCGCTGGAGGTTTTGCGTCCATGGAACTTTTTACCGTACCAGGAGGCAATGCCTTCTTCAGTATACCCCTTGGCGTCGGGCATGGGCTTGTACCAGGTGCCATCCACCCGGTAGGGTTTGGGATGCCCCTTAAGGGTGGGGGGGGGCGAAGACGGGGCCGAGGCGCAGGCCTGGAGGAGAAACATTCCTGCCGTTGCCAGCAGCAACACCTCTTGCCGAACCCGTCTCGTTCCGATTCCATTTGTTCCTGTTGCCTTTTTCAGTTTCCTCAACGGATGCCTTCTATGGGTATTTTTTCGAATTTTTTGATCATTTGTGTTTAAAATCCCAAAAGACAAATTGCAAATAAATCACAAGCACCAAAACTCAAATTCCAAACAATCGGTTTCTTTTCCTTTTATAATGGGCTTTGCATGAGTTTGAGAATTGGACCTTGTGATTTGGAATTTATTTGTTATTTGGTTATTGGAAATTGAGATTTTATTCGTTAATGGCGATTTTGACCACATCGAGCATTTTTTCCATGAAATGGAACTTAATATCATCGCGTACTTTGGCAGGGATGTCGATCAGGTCTTTCTCGTTCCATTTGGGGATCAGGATCGTTTTGATACCGGCCCGGTGGGCAGCCAGTACTTTTTCCTTGATGCCGCCCACGGGAAGCACTTGGCCGCGCAGGGTGATCTCACCGGTCATGGCCAGGTCTTTCTTGATGGTTTTATTTTTCAGTAGCGACACCAGGGCCGTGAGCATGGTCACACCGGCCGATGGCCCATCCTTGGGAATCGCGCCGGCCGGAACATGAATGTGGATATCATGTGAGTCAAAGAAATTTTCGTCCACACCTAGCTTCTTGGCGTTGGCCCGAATGAAACTCAAGGCGGCCGTGGCCGATTCTTTCATCACGTCGCCCAGTTGGCCGGTAAGGGTGAGGCCTTTTTTGCCCTTCATGGCCGTGGCTTCGATGAACAAGAGGTCGCCGCCGGTGGGGGTCCAGGCCAATCCCATGGCAACGCCGGGGGTCGTCATGCGGGCCTTGGCTTCGGGTTGTAATTTGACCGGTCCCAAGTACTCGGCCAGATCACCGATTTTAATCGTCGCTTTTTTGATTTTTCCCTCGGCGATGCCGGCGGCCACACCCCGGCAGACGCTGGCGATTTCTCGCTCCAGGTTGCGCAGACCGGCTTCACGGGTGTATCCGGAAATGATGTGCCGGATCGCGCCGGTGGTAAAATTGATTTCCTTGGCTTTCAACCCGTGGGCCTCGCGCTGACGCGGAATCAGGTAGCGGCCGGCGATTTTGACCTTCTCATCTTCGGTATAGCCCAACAGCTCCAGCACTTCCATACGGTCGCGCAGGGCCGATGGGATGGTGTCCAGGACATTGGCTGTCGTGATGAACATCACCTTGGACAGGTCAAAGGGAACATCCATGTAGTGATCGGAAAAGGAGAAGTTTTGTTCCGGGTCCAGTACTTCGAGCAGGGCTGATGAGGGATCGCCCCTGAAATCGGAGCCCACCTTGTCGATTTCATCGAGCATGAAGACCGGGTTGTTGGATCCGGCCCGCCGCAGCCCCTGAATGATGCGGCCGGGCAGGGCTCCCACATAGGTACGCCGGTGTCCGCGGATTTCGGCCTCGTCGCGCACGCCACCCAATGAGATGCGGTGAAATTTGCGGCCCAGGGCCCGGGCGATGGAATTGCCCAGGGATGTCTTACCGGTTCCCGGAGGGCCGGCAAAACACAGAATGGGGCCCTTGGAATCGGGTTTGAGTTTTCTCACCGCCAGATACTCGATGATGCGGCGCTTGGCCTTTTCCAGGCCGAAATGGTCTTCGTCCAGCACCGCCCGCGCTTTTTTGATATCCAGGTTGTCCTCGGTGTTTTCGTTCCAGGGCAGTTCGGTCAACCAGTCCAGGTAGGTCATGGCCACCGTGTATTCGGCCGATGAGGGATGCATGCGGGAAAGCCGGTCCAGTTCGCGCTCGGCCTCCTTCACGGCCAGCTCCGGCAGGTTGCGCTCCTTGATTTTGGTGCGATATTCCTCAAGTTCCACGCCGGCATCGTCGGTTTCCCCCAATTCTTCCTTGATGGCCTTGAGTTGCTGACGCAGGTAGTATTCGCGCTGGCGTTTGTCCATGTCCCCTTTGACCTGGGATTGAATCTTGTTGCCCAGTTCCAGGATCTCCAGCTGATGATGGATCAGTTTGGTCACCGCCTTGAGACGCTCGGTTGAATCCTGGATCTCCAGAATTTGTTGTTTTTCCTCGGCTGAGGAGTTGATCGTCGAAGCAACCATATCCGCCAGGGTGCCGGGTTCCCTGATGGAGGTGGCCATGGAACCCATTTCCTGGGGCAGGCCTGGAGAAAGCTGGACAACACGGCCGAACTGTTTGATGACATTGGCCATCAACGCTTCGGTCTCGTTATCCTGATGATCGACATCGTCAAAATAGTCCACCTCGGCCACCAGGTACGGTTTGTCTTCCTGGTAGGATTTAACATGGAAACGGCTGAGGCCTTGAACCAATAGCTGTGCCCGGTTGTCCTCGGTTTTGGCCATTTTCAGGATCAGGGCGACCGTGCCCACCAGGGCCATGTCGCCGCTGTCGGGATCCGGCTTGACGTTTTCCTGTTTCTTGGCCACCACCAGGCCAATCATGCGGTCCTTGGCCATGGCCTCGTCGATCAATTGAACCGACTCACCGCGCATCACCACCAACGGCAACACCATTTTAGGGAACAGGGTGGCGTCGAACAAAGGCAGGATGGGAAGCACGGTTGGCAGGTTTTCGGTGCTATAATCCAGAGATGGCTGCTTATCTTGCATAAGTCCTCCTAAGGGGGAGTCATTCGGTGATTCTGGTTGTGTGGGGTGAACAATACGATGCTGCTCACCATAGAGCCGTGGGTGGCAATACCGTTATTCTTCACTGATGGGAATTTTGTGGACTTTGTCGAGTTTTAGTTTGGCAATCCTGATTTTCAGCAGCCCGTTGGAATAGCTGGAGGATACCACTTCCGTGTCTACGGGGGAGGGCAGGTAAAGGATGCGTTCAAAACGGCCATACTGAATCTCAGCCAACCTGAAGGTGCCGTTGGGGACCCGGGACATTTCCCTGCGGATTCCGGAAATTTTGACTGCCCGGGAGTTGATTTCAAGATCCAGATCCTCTTTTTCCACACCGGAAATTTCCGCCCATATCATTATTTCCTCGGGCGTTTCGAAGATGTCCATCTGGGGCGTCCACATATGTTCCCGGGATGAAAACATGGGGTTGACGGGCCGCGGTCTGAATATGTCTTGAATGGTTTTCCCCAGACCTTGACCCGTGGGATCAAAATTGCTGCCGAATTTGATTTTGATGTATTCCATAATGTTTCCCCGAAACTGTTTTCTGTTATGGATGTGCGATAGAATACGCTGTTTCAACAACCGTATAAATTTAACACTGAAATAAGGGGTTGTAAAGCCGTGTTGCCTTTGGTCGAATCGGTGTTATTTTAGGGCACCCCGAGAAGCGGGGCGTTGATTGGTTGCACGACAATTCGTCTGAACGGCGACTTTTTACGAGTCCATCAACCTTGACCAAGGAGAGAAATAAAATGGGCAATCAGCTCAAGACAACGGTTTTGCTGGCTGGTATGACCGTTCTCATCATGCTTGCTGGAAACCTGATGGGCGGTCGCCAGGGGATGATCATCGCCCTGGTGCTGGCTGCGGGAATGAATTTTTTCAGCTACTGGTTTTCGGATAAAATGGTGCTCAAGATGTACCGTGCCCGCGAGGTCTCGGCACAGGAGGCGCCCGATCTGTACGGCATGGTTCAGACCCTTGCACGCCAGGCATCACTGCCCATGCCCAAGGTCTACATCATCCCCGAGCAGGCGCCCAACGCCTTTGCCACAGGGAGAAATCCGGATCATGCCGTGGTGGCGGTCACCGAAGGATTGCTCAGCCTGATGGGCCGTCAGGAAATCATGGGCGTGCTGGCCCATGAACTGGCCCACGTGAAAAATCGGGATATTCTCATCGGTACCATCGCCGCCACCATGGCCGGTGCCATCATGATGCTGGCCTCCATGGCCCGCTGGTCCGCCATCTTCGGCGGTATGAGCCGGGATGACGATAATGGTGGTGGCGGCATGATCGGCATGATTGTCATGGCCATCATTGCGCCCATTGCCGCGATGATCATTCAAATGGCCGTTTCCCGTTCTCGTGAGTACCTGGCCGATGCCACCGGCGCGCGCATTGCCGGCACACCCGAAGGCCTTGCCACGGCGCTTGAGAAGTTAGGCGCCTACTCCCGCCAGATTCCCATGTCCGCCAATCCGTCCACGGCGCACATGTTCATTGTCAACCCGCTGTCCGGTAAGAGCCTGCAGAATCTTTTCTCCACCCATCCCCCCATGGAAGAACGCATTAGCCGGCTGCGGGGCGTCCGGCCGCCAAGCAACCCGGCTTCACCCCCGCCGCCTCCACCCGGTGGTGGTCGCCAGCAGACCAGTGGTGAGGATTTTTGGGATCGGATGAAGGGGGGGCGGTGATTGGTAATCGGTGGTCGGTAATCGGTGATCGGTGGTCGGTAATCGGTGATCGGTGATCGGTGATCAGTGATGGGTGTTCCGTTAGTGGTGATCAGTTATCGGATTGGGGTGGCGTCGCTTGGCTTTTGAGCGTGGGCTTTAGGGGTGTACTACCATTGACCGATGCCTTGTCTTTGGTCACAGCAGATTTATCCCGGCAGACCTCGCAGCGGGTTTCATCGCACCACTGGCAGGAAAAGCAGGTTTTGCAGGGATGTTTTTTGTGCGGCTGACCGCTACCATCCGGTTCGTAGACTTTGCCGGGCAGCCCGGGCACGCTGATCCAGGCCATCGCTTTTCTCCCATCCATTTTGACGGTTCTATATTTGGGCCCATCCAGAAATAGGCAATCCATTTCTGGATGGGCACTATTTAAAGATTGTGAACCGATGGTGGCTTGTCAAGCCGTTTACTCGTCGCTCCAAGTGTATAAAACCGAAATGCAATGCAAAGGGACGGGAAAGGAGGCTGCAGCGCGGTGGAATCCCTATACGCCAACGGCACCATGCTCGATTTTCAGTGCCGTGGTGTGGCGCAGGCCGATACTTTTTTATGCAAGGCCCAGGGGGCTGTCCGGCACCTGGAACTCTATTTGAAGGGGTTGCGCGCCGTTCAGCGGGGCTGTGTTCAGGATGCTGTCGGGCATCTGCCCATGGATGCGGTGGTTTGCCGGTTTTCCGAGATCTGGCTGGCCACGGACCGATCCCATATCAAGATCATGCGCAAAACCGGAAAAGTGGTTGAAACGCCGGTGCGACTGATGATGCGGCTTGCCGACTGGGCCGGCGGGAAAAGCCGCAAGGAAAAAATGCCGGGTGCCGGTGAACTGGCCGCGACCCTGGAAAGCGATCTGATCCGGGCCGCCAGCCGGTTGCGTCAGGCCGCCGTGGACCCGTCGATTACGCTGACTCTGCCCACAGTGGACCCGGCCACGGTCGCCCTTCTGGATATGGCCGGACAGATTTCCGGATCCACCGGGGTGAGGGAAAAACCTGTTGATGCGGATACGGTGGCCCTTACCGTTGACCTGCCGGCTGCGCTGGCCCGCACTTAGGCCGTGCTGCGCAATCGGAATTAGAAAAGGGTTGTCGATGACATGCTCGTTAAAAAGGAGGCCATGCTCAACGTCATTCCGGCAACGGCGGCGGTCATTTATGTCCTGCATACCGGTGATCCGGTCGGCGCGGTGGGCATAAAAGTCAAACTGACCGGTTTATTCGGTCTCAACGACCTGTCCATCGTCATATTCCCATTATTCACAAACCGAGGCCCTGCAGGCTGCCGTGGCCGCCTTTGAGGGCGAGGGCCGGCGCGTTGCCCCGGGAATCAATGTGCGCCTCTATCAACACCTGGCCCAACGCTGGCTGGGGCCGGTGGGATGGCTGGTCGCCGTCTGGACGCGTATCCTGGTGTTCGGCACCGGGATCGCCTCCCTGCTGGTCTTCAACCTGCCGGTGCTGGCGATTTTGGGATATGCCGGATGGCTGACCGCGGTGAATTTTTTTTCAGGCACGATTCTTTCCGGTGACTTTTTTCTGCACGCCTTCTGGACCATCATCCTGGTACTGCTGCTCAGTTTTTTTCTGCTCCAGGGGGTGATTCGCCTTTCGGCCGGCAAGGACCGGCTGACCGGGCGCGTGTTCAACCAACTGCGGGAAGCAGCGAACGGGCAGGACAGCATCTCGGAAAGTCCGGTCTGGCGGCAGGCCAAAATAATTTTAACACTGGTCCATTGACCACTAATGGGCCTGGGTATACCGTTTGATCTCCGCCATCAACTGCCGGGTCTTTTTTCCGGGTCGGCCGTCGCCGATGGTATCTTCGTCGACCTGGACCACCGGCACCAGGCCCTTGCCGGTTCCGGTGATGAACACCTCGTCGGCGGCAACGAGCTCGCTTCGTGAAATATCGCGGATGTCGATGGGAAACAGGCGCTCGGCCAGTTCCAGGACCACCTTGCGGGTGACACCGGAGAGGATTCCCCGGCCGGGGGTGATCAGGGTTTCACCCGTAAAGGCGAACACGTTGGACGTGGTGCATTCCAGCGCCAGCCCGTTGCGGTCAATGTAAAGCGCCTCGATGGCGCCCTGGGCCGCTGCTTTTTTCAGGGCCAGGCTGGCTGAAATATAGTCGATGCTCTTGGCTCCGGGGATGGTGCGCTCGACTTCCCAGGAGATGATTTTTACCCCATCGGTGTACCAGCTGTCGGGAAGTTTGGGAATCGGTGAAACCAGCACCAACAGTCGCGGTGGGCCGGCAGGGGTCATGAAGTCGGTACTGGAGCCGCCGGTGACGACGATGCGGACGTTGGCTTCGGGGATATCGTTTTTGGCCAGGGTGGCCTTGACCACGTCTTTTATTTCGTCGTGGGTCCAGGGCAGGGCCAGGTCGATTTTTTGGGCCGAGTTTTCCAGCCGGTCGATGTGGGCATCCAGAAAATAGGGTTTGCCGTTGTAGGTGCGCAGCAGGTCAAAGACCCCGATACCGCGCAACAGGGCCAGATCGTCCACCGGGATGACCGCTTTTTCAGCCGGAACGAATTTGCCGTCAACATAGTAAATGAGCACAATTTTTCTCCGCAATGATCATAAATGATGGATACTAAATCTAAAGATTTGATACACTATTGGTCCCATGGGCTCAAGCAATAAACGGAATTACAACATGCCAAACGCCATCAACAATTTGCCGGACAAGGGGGCAAGCCGATCGTCAGACAGCGTGCGATCAACATTTTTGCCCGTATCCCGATTGGACATGCAAAAGCGGGGCTGGGATGCCTTGGATATCATCCTGGTCACCGGTGACGCCTATGTGGACCACCCGGCCTTCGGTGTGGCCGTGATCGGCCGGGTGCTCGAGTCCCATGGCTACCGGGTGGGGATCATCGCCCAGCCCGACTGGCGAGACGCCGAGGATTTCAAGCGCCTGGGCCGGCCCCGGCTTTTCTTCGGTATTACCTCGGGTAACATCGATTCCATGGTGGCCAACTATACGGCCAATAAACGCCCCCGCAAAAAAGACGATCTCAGTCCGGGAGGCAAGATCGGCAGGCGGCCGGACCGCGCCCTGATCGTTTATGCCAACCGTGTGCGGCAGGCCTTCAAGAACGTGCCCGTGGTCATCGGCGGCATCGAGGCCAGTCTGCGCCGCCTGGCCCATTATGATTACTGGGACAACCGGGTGCGGCGCTCGATTCTTTTTGACAGTCGGGCCGACATCCTGGTCTACGGCATGGGGGAGCAGCAGGTGGTGGAGATTGCTCGGCGGCTCGCTGCGGGGGAATCCATCGACAATCTCGATAACATTTGCGGGACGGCGGTCATTCGAAAAGAACCGACGGCGCTGGGGGATGTCGTGAGGCTGCCTTCTTTTGAGGCGGTGACTGATAGCACCAAGGCCTTTGGTCAGGCCTTTGTGGCGTTTTACCGGGAGCAAAATCCCTTTACCGCAAAGGCGGTGGTCCAGGCCCATGGCGATCGATATGCCGTTGTCTTCCCGCCACCCAAGCCACTTGCCCAGGCCGATCTGGATATGGTTTATGAACTCGATTACCGGCGCGGTTGGCACCCCGACGATGACGCCGGCGGCGGCGTTCCCGGGCTGGAGACGGTGAGACACAGTCTGATTACCCACAGGGGCTGCTGCGGTGAGTGCAATTTCTGCAGCCTTTACTTTCATCAGGGGCGTCTGGTCCAGAGCCGCAGTGCCGATTCCATCGTGCGCGAGGCCGAGCGCCTGGTTCGGGATTCGTCATTTCACGGAACGATCAGCGACATGGGCGGTCCCACAGCCAATCTTTATGGGGCCGAGTGCTCCCGGTGGTCAACCAAGGGCTTTTGTCGGAACAAGCGCTGCATGGTGCCAAAGACCTGTCCCAGCCTTGATCCCGGCACCGCCAAAAGCCTGTCCCTATACCGTCGTATCAGGGCGCTTGCCGGCGTCAACCACGCTTTTGTCGGCAGCGGATTTCGCCATGATCTGTTTGGGGACGATGGCACCGACGCCTTTCTGGAAGAGCTGTGCCGGTTTCATGTCAGCGGGCGCATGAAAGTCGCACCGGAGCATGTCAGCGATAGCGTGCTTGAAATCATGGGCAAACCGTCCATCCGCGCCTACGATGCGTTTGTGGCGCAGTTCAAACGGGTGGGCAAGCGCCTTCCCGCACCTCGATTTCTGGTCAACTACTTTATCAGTGCCCATCCTGGCGCGACACTGGAAAGCGCCCTGGAAATGGCTCGCTACCTGATTGCGCGAAACATGCACCCCGAGCAGATTCAGGATTTTATTCCCCTTCCCCTGACCCTTTCCGGGGTGATCTATTATACGCAGGAAGATCCGTTTAGCGGCAAGTCCGTTTATGTGGCCAAGACGTTTCGCGAACGCAAGATGCAGCGGGCGTTGATTCAGTATCGTAACCCGGCCAACCGACCGCTGATCCGCGAGGCGTTGAAGCGGCTAAATGTGCCGCACCTGGAAACGTTGTTTTCGGGGATGTCAACAGCCCATCGTGCAAAGGGTCGCAAAAGGCGCAGCCCACAAGGATCCCGATCGTTTTCAACCGCCACTCATGGGCGAAACACGCGTTCAGGAAAAAAAGACAGGGGATCTTTTCCCGCCAAAACCCAAAAGCGAGGATGAACATGTGTTTCAACAGCGATATTTGATACTTGGCAGCAGCCTGGAGCTATGCTAATAATATACTACCTGCTCAAATAGACATAAGAAGTATTTTTCTGATGTGTAATTATTTTCATTTGAATTATTACCAAAATTTCCACATGTTCACTGGCCAGCAGGCCTAAGAATCAGTAACATTTTGAATCTGTTGATATAGTGCTTCTTCTTTGGGATCGGTATGTAAGTTGCATCTGCCTGGCGTATTGATTGAACGTGCATGTTGGTAGCTGAAACTGAACAACAAGCCCGGATTTCCTCCGGTGGCATCGTAGAAATGGACAAAAAAATGCACAAGGCGCAGCGTATGGCTCCCGAAAGAACAGTACTGATTGATAATGGTGGACGACGATTTGGCAGTGATCGTCGTGTTTTTGAATACAATGGATACCTACCTGAACGCCGTTCTGGAAAAGATCGACGATCCGGTACAGATCGCAGAAAAAGTGTCCGCCTTCCCTAGAAAAGCCAGATACATGTAGGCTCTTCAATCCCAATCCAAACTGACATGCCTTTATTTGCCGGCAGCTTCTTGAGCTGCCTTTTTTGGCAACCCACCGCATGCAACCCGCTTTTCCGATCGTATGGATGGATCCTCTTTTTTAAGGGGTATGGGCCAGGGCAGGCAAAAAAATCACATCTTGCCTGCCTTGGCACCCGTCTACCGCTCATCCGTCAACGGCATCATTGCTTATTCGTGCACGAGCACGAATAACGCCAATGCCTGTCGTGCTCGTGCTTAAGCTATGCGGTGCTCGTAATCGTAATCGGAAATCTCGACATGGCATAATTACAATTGCTGTCGATAAGGGGGGCTTTCAGGCGATCGGTCCGATGGCCACAACTTTTTTTTCTTCCATGAGAACGGCGGTCCCGATGGGGATGGCAAAGCCGAAGACGACTTCGCCTTCATCCTTTCTTAGCACACTGGCTCTGATTTTCAGGCGGTCACCGCAAAGCAGCTGAATCTGGCCATTGATCCGCTTTTTAAACGGTGTGCTGGACGCCGCGCTGATACACACCCCGCCCTCGGAAATATTTTTTACGGCAAATGCGCCCAGGTTGGTTTTAAAAATAGGGCAATGGTCTTCCTGATATTGAATGCGGATGGCTTCCCGCTTGATCATTTCTGTTTCATGATTGTTTTCTGTGGATGGGCCCATCAGCGGATGGTGGGCGAAAAACAGTGACAGAAAATTAATGAACGGAACGGCCATCAGAAAAAAAAGCAGAAAAATCACCAGAACGCCAAGATCCAATCCGCGGATAAAAAGAATCAGCAAGATGGCAGCCAATTGAGCCACATTGGCAACAATGGCGACGTTTTTCATGAACGGCACCCTTTCGTTTCACTATTTTCGGTCAGCCTAACATAAATAATCAACCATCGCAATTGGTTAAGCGCTTATTTGGAACCTGTATTGACAAAGCCGCCGGTGGCTTCTATAACTCCGCCGTTAGTATCGGTATAAACGTGCCGACAGTTCATATCATTGGAGATTGGATAAAATGGAAGAACAAATGGACACGACGGATTTCTGGCAGGACCATTCATTGACTTTTCTTGAAATGGCTTTCCGTGCCGATCATCGGGAACGATTGGAACAAGCCGACGGCTATGCCCAAAAAACGGGCGACTGTGGGGATACCGTGGAGATTTTCATCAATCTGGACGGCAATACAATTAAAACAATCGCCTATGATATCAACGGTTGCCTTAACACCAATGCCTGCTGCAATGCGATTGTCTCATTGGTAGAGGGGAAAACCGTGGAGGCCGCCTGGGAAATGACACCGGACAAAGTCGCCGGTTTTCTGGAAACGCTACCTGCGGACCATTACCACTGTGCCGAGCTGGCCGTGGGCACGCTTTATCTGGCGCTTGCCGATACGCGGGAGAATCAGCGTTCGCCGTGGAAGAAAATGTATCGCTGATTGCTGCCTTCCGGGCAGCCGACGTCTTATTTGTCCTTGACAGAGATGGGTAAGTTGACTATAGATTCGTGCTTGAATTTGGCTGATTTCCAGCCGTTGCACTAGATTTCCACCAAAATAATCCGAACCGACAAGTTGAGGTTGATATAAGGGCATTCGTGTTTGCTTTGCGGATGTCACTGGGGTGAAACCGTAGATGAGTTCAGCACACACACTGGCGGCTAAAAAACAAGAGATCCTGAAAAGCTGGTTCCAGGTCACTGTTGACTCTTACCCGCCCGATACGGCGCGTTTTCTCAAGAGTCAAAAAGATCCCTTTGCCAATCCGGTGGGACAGACCACCCACCAAAGCCTTGAGATGTTATTGGACTGCCTGATAACGGGAAAAGGGCGCGAGGAGATGACCGCTGCCCTGGATCCGATTCTGAGAATTCGGGCCGTTCAGTCGTTTTCTCCATCCAAGGCCACGGCGTTTATTTTCTCCCTGAAAATGATCATCCATCAGCACGTAACGGGTCTTGGTGGTGATAAAAACCCGAATATCAATGCGTTGAACCAACAAATCGACGAGATGGCGATGGTGGCGTTTGATATTTATGTGGCGTGTCGGGAAAAAATTTATGAACTCAAGGCGACGGAATCCAGAAATCAGTTTTTTAGCTCATTAAAGCGAGCGGGTTTGATTGATGAAACCGAGGCAGACGGGCCCGGTTTCTGAATTTTTTTTAATCTTTCGATCAGGCATCCGGCAGCGGTTGTGAATTTACCGAGCCCTCTTTTCAGGGTGCTTTTCATGCCAGCAGTGGTATGGAAAAATAACGGCAAGGGGGCTTTGCGTAAAAAGCTAAATCTGCCAGGGCCAAGGAGTGAGGTGCGGTTCGATGAATAAAAATTACATGGTTAGCCTCATAGCGGTTATCGTGCTGTTCCTGATCGCCTATGTGGGTACGCAGCAGGGGGCGGGCCTGCAGATGGTTTTCGCCATCATTGTGCCCTATCTGGCGGTGATTCTATTCGTTGTGGGGTTTGCCCGCCGCGTGATGGGTTGGGCTCGCTCGGCGGTGCCCTTCCGAATTACCACCACTTGTGGGCAGCAGCCATCCCTGCCTTGGTTTAAACAGGCCAAAATCGACAACCCGTCATCCACAGTAGGTGTTGTTATTCGGATGTTCCTGGAGATTGTCTGCTTTCGGTCCCTTTTCCGCAATTCTCGGATGAAATTGAGGGGCGGGCCTCACCTGACCTATCAACTGGAGTTGTTTTTGTGGATCGGGGCACTGGCGTTTCACTATGCGTTTTTCGCTATTGTTGTCAGGCATTTGCGCTTTTTTACGGAACCGGTGCCGTTTTTCGTGACCCTGACCGAAAATTTGGACAGTTTTTTCCGTACCGAGGTGCTTTACGATGCCGTTCAATGGGGGCTGCCGGGTATCTACATTTCCGGGTTTGTCCTGCTGGTTGCGGCGCTTTACCTGTTCCTGCGCCGGGTGTTCATTCCTCAGGTGCGTTACATCTCCCTGGTGGCTGATTTCTTCCCCTTGTTCCTGATTATGGGGATTGCCCTTTCCGGGATTTTCATGCGCTATTTTACCAAAGTGGATATCGTTGCCATTAAAGAGTTGACCATGGGACTCGTGACCTTCAGACCCACGATTCCCGACGGGATCAGCGCGGTTTTCTTTGCCCACGTGTTTCTGGTCAGCGTCCTGTTGGCTTATTTTCCGTTCAGCAAGCTGATGCATCTGGGCGGGATTTTCCTCAGCCCGACTCGCAACATGACCGGCAACAGCCGGCAGGTCCGGCACGTGAACCCCTGGAATTATCCGGTCAAGGTTCATACCTATGACGAGTATGAAGACGATTTTAGAGAAAAAATGGTCGAAGCCGGCCTTCCGGTCGTAAAAATGCCCGAAGAACAGGCGTAAGATAAAAGGAGCAGATAATGGCAGATGAGCTGATCACAACCGATGAACTATTGTCAAAGATAGATCATCGTCCGTCCGGCACTGGTTGGATGGACACGCCCGTGGATATTCGTAAAGGGATGTACTGCTACGCATCCAACCCCAAGAGCGTCGAAACCCTGAGTCTTCCAAACGCGCGAGCCTGGAATCCACTGGATGACGATTGGAAGCTTCCTGATAACTGGAAGCAGATTCTTTTAGAGGGATTCCGTGAACGCTTGGAAAAATTCCGGTCCTTCAAGGTGTTCATGGACATTTGTGTGCGTTGCGGGGCGTGCGCCGACAAGTGTCATTTCTTTATCGGTACCGGCGATCCCAAGAACATGCCGGTGCTCAGGGCGGAGTTGTTACGCAGTGTCTACCGCAACGACTTCACCAAGGTCGGCAAGATCCTGGGACGTTTTGCCGGTGCCCGACCCATGACCCTGGATGTCCTTAAAGAATGGTGGTACTACCTGTTTCAATGCACCGAGTGTCGCCGCTGTTCGGTATTCTGCCCCTATGGCATCGATACCGCTGAAATCACCATCATGGGCCGTGAACTGCTCAATTTGCTGGGCCTGAATATCGACTGGATTGCCACCCCGGTATCCAATTGTTATATGACCGGTAACCATCTGGGGATCCAGCCGCATGCCTTCAAGGATATGCTCGATTTCTTTGTCGAGGATATCGAGGAGATTACCGGCGTTCAGGTAAATCCCGCCTATATGGAAAAGGACGCCGACATCCTTTTTATCACCCCATCCGGCGATGTATTTGCCGACCCGGGTACCTACACCTGTATGGGCTACATGATTCTTTTTCACTACCTGAAAGAGAAATACGGCCTGAAAATCACCTGGAGCACCTATGCCTCCGAGGGTGGCAACTTTGGTTTTTTCACCTCCCACGAAACCATGAAACGGCTTAATTCCAAGATGTATGCCGAGGCCAAGCGCCTGGGCGTCAAATGGATTCTGGGCGGTGAATGTGGTCATATGTGGCGCGTGATCCACCAGTACATGGACACCATGAACGGCCCTGCTGACTTCCTCGAAGAGCCGGTCAACCCCATTACCGGCACCAAGTTTGAAAATGCCAGCTCGACCAAGATGGTGCATATCGCCGAGTTCACCGCCGATTTGATCAAACACGACAAGCTGGAGCTGGATCCCAGTCGTAACGACAACAAAATTGTTACGTTTCATGACTCCTGCAACCCCGCCCGGGGCATGGGCCTTCTGGACGAACCCCGGTATGTGCTGGAGAAGGTGGCCAACAATTTCTATGAAATGCCGGCCGGCACCATTCGTGAGCAGACCTTCTGCTGCGGTAGCGGAGCGGGCCTCAACGCCGGTGAGAACATGGAACTGCGCATGGCTGGCGGCTTCCCGCGGGCCAACGCCGTCAAGTACGTCCACGACAAATTTGGCGTGAACATGCTGGCCTGTGTGTGCGCCATCGACCGCGCTGCATTTCCTGCATCCATGGAATACTGGGTGCCGGAGGTTGATGTGACCGGGCTCCACGAACTGGTGGCCAACGCCCTGATTCTGCCTGGGGAAAAGGAAAGAGAAACCGACTTGCGCGGCGAGCCGTTGCCGGGAATGGAGGAGTAACCGATGAAGGACAAGAAAAAGATTCTCGCGGGACTGGTTGTTTTTATCGCCGTCATTACTTTTCCCTTCTGGTTCAACATGGGAAAAGCGGCCCCCGCTCCGGAGCTCGTGTTGACCGCCAAAGCCAAAGCCGCCAAGACCTGCGTTATGCCGACCGAGTTCATGAAGGCCGAGCATATGCAGCTTCTGGACGTATGGCGGCACAACGTGGTCAGAGGGGCCGAGCGGATGTTCGTCAGCCCCGACGGCAAGCTTTACAACATGAGTCTTTCCAATACCTGTCTGGACTGTCATTCCAACAAGGCCGAATTTTGTGACCGGTGCCACGATTATGCATCTGTAAGGCCCTATTGCTGGGATTGCCACATAGATAACCCAAAAGGAGAATAGGTATGAAAAACAGCAGAAGACGCTTTCTTCAGATAGCTGGCGTTTCCGCGCTGGGTCTTGGGGCAACACCCGTACTCAATGCCTTTGCTTCTGAAGCCGGTAAAGGGCCCGGTTATCATATTGCCAAGGGAGAAGATGCCCAAACGGCCAAACAATGGGCCATGGTCATCGATACCCGCAAGCTGCAAACCGCTGAAGCGCTTGAGCCCATTATCGAGGCCTGCAACAAGGTTCATAACGTCCCCACGACCATCGAGAACAAAAACCAGGAAATCAAATGGATCTGGGAATCCCATTACCACAATGCGTTTCCGGACAAGACCAATAATTTTCTCAACGAAGAGGTCGAGCATCGGCCCTTTCTGCTCTTGTGTAACCACTGCGAGAACCCGCCCTGTGTGCGGGCCTGCCCGACCAAGGCGACCTTCAAGAACGACAACGGTATCGTGATGATGGATTTCCACCGTTGCATCGGTTGTCGCTTCTGTATGGCTGCCTGTCCCTTTGGTGCACGGAGTTTTAACTTCCGCGATCCGCGGCCGTTCATCAAGGATGAAAACAAGGAATTCCCCACCCGCATGAAGGGTGTGGTCGAAAAATGCAACTTCTGTGCGGAACGGCTGGCCGTTGGCAAGATGCCGGCCTGTGTGGAGGCCTCCAACGGTGCCATCGCTTTTGGCGATTTGTACGATGAAAACTCGGAGGTCCGGAAGCTGTTGAAGGAAAACTACACCATCAGGCGGAAGCAGACCCTGGGAACAGAGCCGTCCGTCTACTACATCGTGTGAGGTGAGCATGCTTGAATTAGCCGTAAAAGGAAATAAATGGTACTGGGGATGGATGATCGTCCTTTTGGGTATCATCGGGGCCGGTTTCGGACTCTACCTGATGCAGCTCAAGTTCGGTCTCGGTATCACCGGCATGAGCCGGGATGTCTCCTGGGGATTTTATATCGCCAATTTTACCTATCTGGTTGGTGTGGCCGCCGGAGGCGTGATGGTGGTCTTGCCCTATTACTTGCATGACTATAAGGCTTACGGAAAAATTACCATTTTAGGGGAATTTCTGGCCATCGCCTCCATCGTCATGTGTCTGCTTTTCATCATTATCGACCTTGGGCAGCCCATGCGCGCACTGAACGTGCTCCTTTATCCGACGCCCAACAGTGTGCTGTTTTACGATGCCATCGTGCTCAATGGCTACCTCTTCCTCAACCTGGTCATTGGTTGGAACGTGCTGGAATCCGAGCGTAACGGTGTTCACTACCAGGGGTGGCTGAAACCGCTGATCTACATTTCCATCCCCTGGGCTGTGAGTATTCATACGGTAACGGCCTACCTGTACTGTGGTCTGCCCGGACGTCACTTTTGGCTGACCGCCATCCTGGCCCCCCGGTTTCTGTCCTCCGCCTTTGCCGCGGGTCCGGCCTTGTTGATTCTGCTGTGCCTGTTCATCCGGCGCTACACCAATTTCGACCCAGGCAGGGAACAGATCCAATCGCTGGCCAAAACCGTGGCCTACGCCATCTCCATCAATGTCTTCTTTTTCCTGTGTGAAGTCTTTGTGGCGTTCTACAGCAACATTCCCGGCCATACCACGCATCTTAAATATCTGTTTGCCGGCGTGCACGGCCATGGCGCCCTGGTGCCGTGGATGTGGGCCTCCATGATCCTGATGGCAGCGGGGATTGTGCTGACGGTTACACCGGCCACGCGCAAGAACGAAAGCTCGCTGATGATCGCCTGCATCGTGATTATCCTGGGAACCTGGATCGACAAGGGCCTGGGCATGATCTCGGGTGGGTTCGTGCCCAACCCCATGCACGAGGTCACCGAGTACGCCCCCACCACCCCGGAAATCGGCATCACCATTGGGGTTTACGCCATTGGTGCCCTGGTGCTGACCGTGCTGTATAAAATGGCCGTGGGCGTTAAAGAAGAAGTGCATGGCTAAACGCCAGCGCTAAATAAAAATAAATGAATTCAGATGGCGGGGAGACTTCTTCCCGCCATTTTTTTACCACGATTGGAAATGAGTCGCCGTGTCAACATCGACTGCCTATATTCGCTGCGCGATTAATGGATATGGTCGCATCGGCAGAAGCATCGCCCGCGCGCTTTACGAATATCGCCGCTGGCCGATCAAGATCGTTGCCATCAACGATCTGGCCGCACCGGAAACGATTGCCCATCTGACCCGTTTTGATTCCACCCACGGCCGGTTTCCAATGCCCGTCAAGCGGGAAGACGCCTGCCTGAGCATTGCCGGGGACCGGATTCAGCTGTTGCGGCAGGCACGGCCGTCACGGCTGGTATGGAAAGAACTGTCCGTTGATATCGTGCTTGAATGCACCGGCCGGATGAATAGCCGAAACGAAGTTGGGAGCCACCTGGATGCCGGCGCCGGCAAAGTCCTGATCTCCAACCCGGCCGATGATCAAGTGGACGCCACGGTGGTCTACGGCGTGAATCATCATCTGATCAGCGGAAAAGAAACCGTCGTTTCCAATGCCTCCTGCACCTCCAACTGCATCATCCCGGCGATTGTCACCCTGGACGAGGCCTTTGGCATTGTTTGTGGCAACATTACGACCATTCACTCGGCCATGAACGATCAGCCGGTGATCGACTCCTGCCATCCGGATTTGCGCCTCTGCCGTGCCGCCGGTCCATCCATCGTTCCTGTGACCACCCATTTGGACAAGGGTATTGAACGGATTCTGCCCCACCTGAAAGGCTGCTTTACCACCACGGCCGTGCGGGTGCCCACGCAAAACGTGACCGCCATGGACGTGAATGTGCGCCTGGCCCGGCCGGTGACCGTCGATGCACTCAACCAGGCGCTAACGTCGGCTTCAGCCCAGCGATTCCACGGCGTCCTGGAGTATTGCGATATTCCTTTGGCCTCCATTGACTTTAACCATGACCCGCATTCATGCATTGTCGATGGGACCCAGACCCGGGTCAGCGGCGGCGACCTGGCCAAGGTGCTGCTGTGGTGCGACAATGAATGGGGCTTTGCCAACCGCATGCTGGACACGACCTGTGCGCTGTTTGCCGTTGATAGCCTTGATTAAGCCGTATAAGCCGTTAACGCGATGACTTAAAAAAGCAATCCAAACTCTCCCCGTCATAGAAAGAATCGATTTTTTTTATTCCTATCTTTTATGCTATTCAGGCGGCCGTACGTCTCGGATACAGACTGTTTTTGTGCCGAACACGGGCTGTCCGTTTTGTGATTTCATTTCCCAACCCCAAAATAAAAAAATGACCTATATTTGCCGGAATTGATGTTGGTTCGCGAACCACCAAAGTAGTCCTTATGAGCGATCAGCAAATGATTGCCAGTGGCGTGATTCCAACCGGCGCGAATTCAGCCGGGGCGGCCCAAAAGACGCTTCATTTGGCCTGCGAGCGGGCTGGGTGTCCCCGCAAGAAGATTCAGCGCATCGTCGGAACCGGATATGGACGGGTGTCACTGGACTTCGTTGATAAAACCATCACCGAGCTGACCTGCCATGCCAAGGGATGCCATTTCATTAACACTGCCGTTCGCACCGTACTGGACATCGGCGGACAGGATAGCAAGGTGATCCGTGTCGATGACGCCGGAAACATGACCGACTTTATTATGAACGACAAATGCGCGGCCGGAACCGGTCGGTTTCTCGAGGTGGTCGCTCAGGCGCTTGAAATCGATCTTGATGCTCTGGGCGACTTGTCCCTTGAAGCCGGGCGGCCATGCAAGATCAATAGCACCTGCTCGGTGTTTGCCGAGTCCGAGGTGGTTTCGCTTTTGGCCAAGGGAGAACATCGCGCCAATATTGTTGCCGGTATCAACCGGTCCTTTGCCACGCGCATCGGCAACATGGTCAAGCGATTAGGCATTTCAGGGGAGATGGTTTTCGTGGGCGGGGTGGCCAAAAACCACGGACTCGTTGATGCCTTGTCCGATTTTATGCAGACCCATTTTCTTAAGTTAGATGTTGATCCGCAGATTATGGGGGCGTTAGGGGCGGCCGTAATGGCCCGGCAACTTGCCTAACAGCAGGAGAATCGCATGACATTTAAAGTCAGCCAGACCATCCAGGATGTCCATACCAATCTGGCCCTCTCGCTGGAGATGGCCAAGGACGAGGGCACCAAGGTGGTGGGGTGTCTGTGCTCATACAGCCCCACCGAACTGATCCTGGCCGCGGGTGCCGTACCCGTGGGCCTGTGTGGCTCTACCCAGGATCCCATTGCCAAGGCGGAAGAGATTCTCTCGCCCGACCAGTGCCCCAAGGTCAAAGCCACCTTTGGCCGGGCCATTTCCGGTACTTGTCCGCTTTTCCCGCTGGCGGACTGCATCATTGCTGAAACCACCTGCGATGGGCGCAAGAAAATGTATGAACTGCTGGCCCGTCATGTTCCTTTGCAGGTGATGGACCTGCCCCAGAAACCCGATCGCCCGGCGGCGCTTGAGCATTGGATTGCCGAAGTGCGCGAGGCCAAGGCTTTTCTCGAAGCCCAGCTGGGGGTGACCATCACCGATGATGACCTGCGGCGGGCGATCGTGATGGGCAACCGGCAGCGCCAGTTGATTACCGAGCTTTACTACTTGCGGCAGCATGATCCGTCGCCGATCATGGGCCTGGATTTCATCAATATCATGACCCAGCTGCGCTATTATGTGGACTTTGAGCGCTACATCCGGACCCTGGCGGAATTTCGCGACGAACTGGCCCAGCGTGTTCAAGACCGGCAGTTTGCCTATACGGAGCCGCGGCCGCGAATCCTGTGGACCGGCCTGGGCAACAGCCTGGGATGCAGCAAACTGCTCGAGCTGATCGAGGATAGCGGCGGTGTCGTGGTCTGCCAGGAGGGCTGCGGCGGGGTGACGCGCACCGAGGATCAAATCACCCTGGCCGATGATGAAGACCCCATCGTGGCCATTGCCCGGCGCTACCTGCGGGTCACTTGCGCCTGTATGACGCCCAATGGACAGCGCTTTGATGATCTGGAACGGTTGATCGATGAATTTCGCATCGACGGTGTGGTTGACCTGGCTTGGCAGTTCTGCCAGCCTTTTGAAATCGAGTCCTACCGGGTGCGCGAACTGGTCAAGGGCAAGCTGGGCCTGCCGTTTTTGCACGTGGTCACGGATTACTCCCAGTCGGACACGGAACAGCTGCGCGTGCGCGTCGAAGGGTTCATGGAACAGATCGCCGTCAGGAACTAGGATGGACGAATCCGTCTGAAATGCGACTTTTTACGAGTTGATCAAGATGACTTTTATCAGTGCCCGCAATATAAAAAAGGTGTTCAACGGCAAGAAAAACGGCAACGCCACGCTGGCCGTCAGCGGGCTTAATTTGACGATCCGCAAAAAGGAATTTGTCACCATCATTGGTCCCAGCGGGTGCGGCAAGTCCACTTTTTTGCTGATGGTTGCCGGTCTCGAGAAGCCTACCGCCGGTGCGCTGACCATCGACGGGAAAGCCGTCAACGGGCCGGACGGACAGCGGGCCATTGTTTTTCAGGAGTATCTGCTTTTTCCCTGGAAAACGGTCAAGGGCAATATCGAATTCGGACCGGAACTGAAAAACATTCCCAAATCCGAATACCAGGATATCAGCCGGCAGCTGATCCGGCTCGTGGGGCTGGAAGGCTTTGAAAACCGCTACCCCCATGAGCTGTCCGGCGGCATGCAACAGCGTGTGGCCATTGCCCGGGCCCTGGCCAACCGGCCCAACGTGCTGCTCATGGATGAACCCTTTGGGTCATTGGACCTGTTGACCCGGGAAAGCCTGCAATTGGAGTTGCAGAACATCTGGGAAGAAGCCCGCTGCACGGTTCTGTTCGTGACCCATAGCATCACCGAGGCCATTTTTCTGGCCGATCGGGTAGTGGTGATGAGCAAGCGGCCGGGAACGATCAAAAGCGTTTTTCCCATCGATCTTGCACGTCCCCGGACACGGGATGTTTATACCACCCGGCGTTTCCGCGACTATGAAGCCGCCATCAAAGCCAGTGTCTGGGAAGAGGTGCGGTAGATGGTGATCAACGAGCGAACCAAACGGCTGCTGTCCCCCATGCTTGTGCTGATCGTCTGGGAAGTCATTACCAGTGCCGGATGGGTCGAAAGCTGGTTTCTACCCGTGCCCACCGAGGTGCTGAAAACCCTTTATCAGATGACCATTTCCGGTGAACTGCTCGAGCATACGGCTATCAGCATGGGCCGGGCCATTACCGGCTATGCGCTGGCCGCCGTCGTGGGCATCAGCCTGGGGCTGCTCATCGCCTGGTCCACGATCATCGAGGATTTCTTCGACCCGTTGATCGAACTGTTGCGACCCCTGTCGACCTTTGCCCTGATTCCCATTGTTTTTCTCTGGTTCGGGATCGGCAATGTGTCCAAGGTCATTATCATTTTCAAATCCTGCTTTTTCCCCATTGTGCTCAACACCATTGCCGGGATCAAGGGGGTCGACCAGAAGCTGATTCGGGCGGCCCGTTCCCTGGGCGCTTCCGGCCATCAATTGTGGACCCGGGTGCTGATTCCATCGGCGCTGCCCACGATCATCACCGGCTTGCGTATTTCAACGGCGATTTCCATGATGGCCCTGGTGGGGGTGGAGATGCTGGCCAGTGATTCGGGCCTCGGATTTTTAGTGATCGATGCCCAGCGCACCTTTGATACTGAACGTGTTTTTGCCGGGATCATTGTGCTTTCCCTGCTGGGATTTTCGCTGGACCGCCTGGCGCGCTACCTGCAATCCCGGATGCTCAGTTGGCACGATGAAACCTCTTTAGGCGGCCATAGTGCCTGATATGAGAATCGTTGAAAGGAGAATTTCATGCAGCGACAAGTGAAACGGACGCTATTCAGTCGATGCCTGTTGTTATCCATTGTCGTGCTGCTGGTCGCTGGTTCGCCGGTTGGGGCCAAGGCTGACGGCGGCGGCGACCTGCCGGTGGTCAAAGTCGTGTACTGGCGCAGCATCGACGATCTGCCCCTTTATGCGGGGGTCGAGAAGGGCTATTTTGAGGCCGCCGGCATCAAGGTTAAGCTGGAATTCATCAAGGGCGAAGAAAACGCCCTGGCCGGGGTGATTCGCGGGGATGTGGATGCCGGGTATATCTCGCTTGCCTCGCTGATCAAACTGGCCGAGCGCAAGGCGCCCATCAAGGTCGTGATGTGGATGGGGCACGCGCATCCCGGCACCAAATGCGGTATTCATGTCGGCGCTCAGACGGGTTACCAGAGCCTGGCCGATGTCAAGGGCATGCGCCTGGCCTCTTCAGGCAGCATCAATTCAAAGACCATGTTGACGCACGCCCTGGCCAAGGGCGGGCACACCATGAAGGACATCAGGGCCCTGTGGGGCGGTACCCCGGACAATCCCATGCAGTACGAGGCAGCGCTCCGTTCCGGCGGGATCGACGGGTTCATCGTCTGAGATCCCCTGGCAGCCATGCTGGAGTCGCATGGAGCAAGTCGTATCCTGGCATCGTTTCACGATATCGTTCCCAACTGGATTTTTGCCGGTCTTTACTTTTCGCAGAAATATATCGATCAGCACCCGGATAACATCCGCAAAATTGCAGACGGCCTGGTCAAGGCCTATGATTTTATCGCCACCCATGAGACCGAGGCTCGGCGCTTTTTGCCCAAGTACACCAATGTAGAGGAAGGCTTGTGCATGATCGCCGCCTTGCGTGAATACGCCCCTATCGAACCCATGGAGCGCATCAACCAGCAGCGCGACCTCATGGTTGAGTATGGATACATAAAATCCAAGATTTCCATCGATCACATGCTCGATTACCGTTTTGTTCCCCATGCGCTGAGGCAGGAGACGAATTGAGAGGCAATTGTTTTTAGGTGCGGGGCAAATTCGATACCCCATAAGGGAGATGATGGTGATGAGAAAAAGCAAATGGATGTGGATCGGGGTGATGGTCAGCCTGTTGACGGTGCCGGCTTTCGCCCAGGCCGGCTCCCGGTATACGGATGGGTTCCGCGGCATTGCGTGGGGGACCCACAAAGATCAACTGCCGGATCTGGGCCTCAGCAAAAAGGCCCTGGGAAGAATATACAAATCCGGGCCATCGGCGGTCATGTTTATGGAAGGCCAGGGAAATCTGGCCATGGATTTTAGCGGCGTTGCGCTCAAATCCATTTTTTTGCGATTCGAGGACCAGCGCTTTAGCGGGGCGGATTTGATTTTCAGCCCGGCCGACCGAGCTAAAATTCATTCGGTCCTGGCGGTGGAAATGGGCAGCCAGGGCAAGTCGCGCGATGGTGCGGTTCAGTGGACTGCGGCAGGACTGGTAATTGAGTTGACCGAGCGTGAATTGCTCGTTGCCCATCACCCCCGCTGACTGCCTATTGCCCATCCAGAAACGACGGCTCTCACCTGATTTCAAGGCGGGCGAGATTCACCATTTTTTGGACGGATACTAACAATACCGTCCGATCGCGTCGCTTCCCTTTTTTATTTGACAGGCCTTTCCGGCCATTTTAGCATAGAATATATAGCCGCAGACATCGGTTTGGTTATTTTGTCGCTTCCGATGCGAGCGTTCCCAACCCCTGACTGAGCCACTGCGAGGCTAGTTTCCTTGTTCCTTTTTCAATCTGAAACCGCTTTTTGAGCCCTGTCTTGTTGTTCGGTGTGCGGCGAATCCGTTAACCGTTTTAACAGGAAAGGAGGGCGCCATGGCAATGTTTCGGATACTTTTGCCATACAACTACTCCCCTAACGATCAAAAGGCCATTCGTTTCGCCATTGAGACCTTTGCCGGCCAAAAGGATGTCCAGCTCACGCTCTTCCATGTTTATACGCCACTGCCGGCCATTGACGTGAAGGCCAATCCCGAAAATTTGAAATTGAGAAGCGGTATGCATTTTCTGGCATCGGAACTCAAAGAGAGGGAAGCGGCCCTGGAGACGGTACGGGAGATGCTGGTGGAGAGCGGATTCGACAGCGCTAATGTGACCTGTGTGTTTAAAAAGCGAAAAAAGAGTGCGGCCGAAGAGATCATCGATGCCGCAGAGGGCTGCAATGTGCTGGTGCTGAGCCGGGGGGCGGGCAAAGTAACCCATTTTTTTACGCGCAGCATTTACGCTCGTGTTATCGGCGCCATGAGCGGAGTCACCATCTGTGTCGCCACCTGAAAGGAGGAACCCATGGCATCTGAAACCAAGATCAACATCGACATCTTTAAATCCGTGACCCGGGCCATCGCCTACAGTGAAGACCTTGACATCATGAGCAATCACCTGTCCCAAATGCTTACCGCCGGGTTGGATATCAAGGGCTGTGCGATTTTCGTGCTCAATGCGGTGACCGAGGAGCTAGAAATTTTGGCCAGCTTCGGCCTGTCGGCCAAATATCTGACCAAGGGACCGCTCAATATGCCCAAAAGCATCACCGAGACCTTTCAGGGCAAGCCGGTGGTCATTCCCGATTTAAGTGAAAAAATCACCAGCCTGCAATATCCTGAGGAAGCACGCAAAGAAGGCATCGCCTCCATTGTTTCCTTGCCCATCGTCCATCTGTCGGAGGTAATCGGCGTTTTGCGGTTGTATCATTTCGAACCGTGGACGGTATCGGATCAGGACCTGGAGTCACTGCAGATTCTGGCCGGGATCGTTGGGCTGGCCATGACCTATACGCGATTTCACAACGCGGTGCATGCCATCGCCGAGGTGGTGGGGCATACCTTTCAGGTGGAGTTGACGGCCAAACTGGGCAGACGTTAAAGCGCCTGCCTAAAAACCCTGTTCCAGGCCTTTTTGATCAGGCGCGGTCCAGCGTTTTTAAACAGGCGCTTTGGGGGTGGGGTGGGGGGTGGCTTTAATGGCGGCCACCCACCTTTAGGGTTTTCTATAGTTTACCGGTTCCCTTGAGTACTTTTTCAGGGGTAATGGGAAGGTCCGTGCACCGGAATCCCGTAGCATGGTACACGGCGTCGGCAATGGCCGGTGCCGTTGGGGAAACCAGACCTTCGCCGGCTTCCTTGGCGCCCATGGGGCCTTCCTCTTCGTAGGTATCGATGCACACCGAATTGCTTGGTGGCATATCCATGGCATGGGGCATTTTGTAGTCCAGGAAGTTCGTGTTGAGGGTCTTGCCACCGTCCATGACGAAATTCTCGGACAGGGCGTATCCCAGTCCCATCTGGATGGAACCTTCCAGCTGACCTTCCACAGACATATGGTTGATCACCGTCCCGCAGTCGTGGGCCGTGTTCATCTGTTTGACCTGGATCTGGCCGGTTTCCTGATCCACGTTGATCTCGGCCACCTGGGCACCGAAACTGAAGGCCGGGCTGACCAGGCCCTTGTCCCTGGGGGTGTAGTAGCCCCGGGCGACCACCGGCTCGCCGCGCTGCATTTTCTGCACAAAGGCCACTGCTTCGCCAATGCTCATGCCACGATCCGGCTTACCTTTGGCAAATACCCGACCGCCTTCGAATTCAATCGCAAAGATCGTGTTGAGGTTGAATTTGGCCGCGACTGCGCCGGCCAGTTTTTCCTTGATTTTATTGGCCGCATCCAGGACTGCATTGCCGTTGAACAGGGTCAAGCGGCTACCCCAGGCGCCAAGGTCGGCTTGGGGGGTGATGGCCGTATCGGCGGCGGTGATACGGATATCCTTCATCTCCAGACCCAGTGCTTCGGCCAGGATCTGGGTCATGACCGTTTCCACGCCCTGTCCGATATCGGCAGCCATAGTGAGCAGATGGGCGGTGCCGTCTTCGAACACTTTCACTTCGGCGGCCGAGAAGTTGTACTGGGTATTGAACCAGTTGAACACACCACCGGAGATGAAGCTGTAGCAGCCCACACCAATACCCTGTCCGGGTTTGGGATTATTGCGAATTTCGTCCCAGTTGCTCATTTTACGGACTTCTTCGAGGGATTCGATGAATCCGCAGCTGCTGATGGTGGCCACGCCGGGCAGGACGTCGCCGGTGACCTGGGCGTTTTTCAGGCGCAGGTCGATGGGATCGATACCCAATTCCACAGCCGCCATATTCATCTGGGTCTCGGCGGCAAACAGGGTCTGAGGTGCGCCGAATCCGCGCATGGCGGAAGCCGGCGGCTTGTTGGTGTACACATGCTCGCCCAGGTAACGGTAGTTGGGGTAGCGATAGAGCATGGCGCCGAAGTTACCGGCCAAAAAGCAGGCGGTGGGGCCCATGGCATTGTAAGCACCGCCGTCCAGGTAGATGTGCAGATCCTTGGCCACCAGGGTACCGTCTTTTTTAAAGCCCACTTTGGAGCGGATGGTCATGGGGTGACGCCGGCGGCCGGTGGCCAGTTCTTCTTCACGGGTCAGGGTGAATCTGACCGGACGACCGGTTTTCTGGGCCATGAAGGCCGAGCAGACTTCCCAGGAACGCAGCTCCATCTTGCCGCCGAACCCACCGCCCACGGTGGGTTTGATGACGCGCACGTCGTTTTCGCGCAGGCCTAACGCCGAGGCCAGCAGGCATTGGACGATATAGGGCGTCTGGGTGGAGGTCCAGATGGTGACCCGACCTTCCTGGTCCGCCTGTGAAATACAGGAGCAGGGTTCCATGTAGGCGTGGCTTTGGGCCTGGACGGTGAAGGTGTCCTCGCGGACATAATCACATTCGGTGAATGCTTTTTCCAGATCGCCGTATTCGATTTTGCGATCGATGCTGATGTTGGTCTTGTATCCGTCGTGAAGCAGCGGCGCGTCGTCTTTCAGGGCGCTTTCGATGTCGTAAACGCCGGGCAGTTCTTCGTATTCAACCTCGATCAGTTCGAGGGCCGCCTCGGCAATGTCCGGATCCGTGGCGGCCACGGCGGCTACTTCATCACCGATATAGCGTACCTTGTCGATGGCCAGGGCGTATTCATCCTGGGTTTTGGGAAACAGCCGCCAGTTGCCGGTGGTCACCTTGGGCAGATCTTCGCCGGTGATGACCAGGCGTACGCCGGGCAGGGCTGCGGCTTTACTGGTGTCGATGTTGACGATACGGGCGTGGGCCAGGGGGCTCCGGAGCAGTTTGCCGTGGAGCATGCCGGGAAGTTTGATATCGTCGGCATAAACGGCTTGTCCGGTCGCTTTGGCCTTTCCGTCGGTTCGTGGAATGTCTTTTCCGATGATATTGAACGCTTTCATAGGCAATCCTTTTATGGCTGTCGGTGCATGTGCCAACAGCGGTATGCTAACGATAGGGAATTATTGCTTCCGTTGCGCCATTTTGCGGGCATCGGTTAATGCACGGATCGTTATTACGGTAGTGACTTTATAGCGATACGCGGCAGTGGCTCTGACATCGTCGATGGGAGAGGTCTCTTCCGATGCCTTTTGGGCCGCATTGCGGATCACATCGTCGGTCAGTTCCTGGCCGATGAGCATTTTTTCAGCATCTTTGGTCCTCAGCGGTACCGGTGCACAGGCACCGACCACGATGCGGGCATCGGTGCAGCGATTACCGTCCATGGTGACTTTGGCACCCAGGCCGATGGCCGAGCAATCCAGTTGGCCGCGCTGGGAGACACTGATGTAGGCTGTTCCCGTACCCGCCGGAGGCGTGGGCACGAAAACCGAGGTGACGATTTCGCCGTCTTTAAGGGCGGTCATGCCCGGACCGCTGAAGAATTCGTCCAGGGGCATGCTGCGGGTTCCGGACGGGCCGGTGATATTGACCGTAGCGCCTAAAGCGATCAAGGTCGGGGCGTTATCCGCCGATGGCGACGCATTGCACAGGTTGCCGACCACGGTGCCCATATTGCGCACCTGGACGTTGGCGGTGGATTCAGCGGCTTCGGCAACGGTGGGATAGTGCTCGCGAATCATCGGGTCGCTGGCCACGTCGGCAAGCAGCGCGGTGGCCCCGATGGTCAATCCGCTTTTTTCGTCGAAGGTGATGGCATCCAGACCGTCAATCTTTTTCAGACTGATGATCTGCTTGGGAAACAACGCCCGGTGGCGAATTTTAACCATCAGGTCGGTGCCGCCGGCCATGACGCGTGCGTCCTTGCCGCCTTTGACCAGTGCGGCAACCGCCTCGTCTATAGTTGTTGGGGCGAGATAGTCGAAATGGGGTGCTGGCATTACCGTTATCTCCTGTCTTTTGGTTGGGATTTCATTCGTTGGCCGGCATCGGCGATCGCGTCCACGATCTTGTTATATCCGGTACAGCGGCAAAGGTTGCCGGAAATGGCCAACCGGATCTCTTTTTCATTGGGGTCGAGGTTTTTGTTGAGCAGGTTCAGGGCGGACAGTTCCATGCCGGGCGTACAGAATCCGCACTGGATGGCACCTTTCTCGATGAAGGCTTCCTGGATGGGGTGAAGTTCTTCCCCTGAGGGCGCCAGGCCTTCGACGGTGACAATTTCTTTTCCGTCAACCGCCACGGCCAGGGTCAGGCAGGAACTGATGCTTTTGCCTTCCACCATGACCGTGCAGGCGCCGCAGTCCCCAGAACCGCAGCCCAGTTTGGTTCCCGTCAGATTCAGGTCTTCGCGAAGCACCTCGTTGAGGGTTCGCCAAGGCTCAATGAAAAGGTTGTACGTGTCGCCGTTAACCTTCAGGCTGATCTCTTGTTTCATAAGTGGCTCCTACTGTGGATAAGGCTTTATGGGGTTGATAGGGGCGTTTTCCTTTGCGTGTCCGGTTTAAACGTACAGACACGTCCTTGGAGCTCCTATGGGTGAACATCCACCATCGATGTGACTATCGATAACTATTCACCACGTTGAATTTTAACATCTTAAATATCATCGTGTTGAATATTGTCAAGATAATTTTCAGTCCTGTGAAATAATCTTGATTATCTTCTAAAATCAACAGATTCTTCTTGACCACAGCGCTTTGTCAGGTAGCCCGATCGGGAATATGGACCGGTGCGGGTTTCGTTCACTATGATGAATATTTCTTTTATCATTAACTAAATGCTGAAAAGCCTTGGTAATCGTCACCAACCGGTGAGACGGGACTGCTTGACAGGAGTCGGGAGGATCTTTACCCTACCTGACAACTCGAATACTAAAATTATTGCATCAATGATGTCAACAGTCTGTAAAATTGAAGGAATCCCATGTCTGTATATAGAACCACACGTGCCCTTGGACTCTGTTCCGGAGGGCTGGACAGCATATTGAGCGCCCTTTTGCTGCGCAAGCAGGGCGTGGATGTTCAATGGGTCACGTTTGAGACCCCTTTTTTTTCAGCGGATAAGGCCCGCAAGGCCGCGGCGGCCAACGGTGTACCGTTGACGGTGAAAAAAATCACCCCCATCTACATGGAAATGATGCGCTCTCCATCGGTCCGATTTGGCAAGCACATGAATCCCTGCATGGACTGTCATGCGCTGATGTTTCGCCTGGCCGGGGAGATCATGACCGAGAAAAAAATGGATTTTCTTTTTTCCGGAGAGGTGTTGGGGCAGCGGCCCATGAGCCAGAACCGTACCTCATTGCGGTATGTGGAAAAGCATTCCGGCTATGACGGGTACATCCTGCGTCCGCTGTCTGCCCTGTGTCTGCCGGAAACTGTTATGGAGCAACGCGGGTTGGTGGACCGCCAGCAACTACTGGGTATTTCCGGTCGATCCCGTAAACAGCAGATGGAACTGGCCGGTGATTTGGGTGTGACGGATTTTCCGGCACCGGCCGGCGGATGTCTCCTTACCGATAAGATCTTCAGCCGTCGTCTCAGGGATCTGTTGAATCACCAGGCCGACTGCCCGGAAAAGGATCTTGAGTTGCTTAAATTCGGCCGCCATCTGCGCTTGAGCCCGGCAACCAAGATTGTGGTCGGGCGCACGCGCCAGGACAACGAACAGATCAGCCGCTGCCTTGACCCGCAGACCGATATGGTGCTCAAGGTAAAGGAATTCCCCGGTCCCCTGGTGGTGATTCCAGGGGGCGGTGACGAGGCCATGGTGTCCCTGGCCGCTGGGATTTGCGCAGGCTATAGCAAGGCGCCGAATTCGTCGCCGACCCTGGTCACCGTGCAGGGGGGGGGCGATCAGCGTCAGGTGACGGTGTTGGGGATTGCGGCCGGTGAGTGCAAACGCTACATGATTTAAAAACCGTTTTAAAGCCCCGTCCAACGCCGGTAGCGGGCCTGATCCAGGGCTTTAAAACGGTTTTTGTGAGGCTAAGTTGAAGGCTGAAGGGGGATGATCGATTATCGTTAACAGTTGATCGGAATCGGCGTGGTTTACTCGCCCCTCGTCCCTCGTCCTTCATCCCTCGCTCCGCGAAGTTGTCCGCACGCCGCGCCGATGTCTTGACCTTTGCTGTGCCGTACCATAACCGTGTAGTGATGACCGGCCACAAATTCCTGGAACCGGCTGATCTGCCCCGCGTCCGGTCGTTTGAAATCGCTGCCCGGGTGCTCGTTAAATGGAATCAGGTTGATTTTGGCCTTTACGCCGTGGAGCAGTTTTACCAATTGCCGGGCATCGTCCAGACCATCGTTTACGCCTTGCATGAGGATATATTCAAAGGTGATTTTCCGCCGGGGAGGCAGGGGATAGCGGCGACAGGCGGTGATCAGTTGGTCCAGGGGGTACTTGCGGTTGATGGGCATCAGCCGGGAGCGGGTTTCGTCATTGGCCGCATTGAGCGAAACGGCCAGGTTGACTTGGCTGTCGCGTCCCAGATCGGCCATTTTGGGGACCAGACCGGCCGTGGACAGCGTTACCCGGCGGGTGGAAAACTTAAGGCCGAAATTGCCGTCGGTGATTATATCCAAGGCCTGGACAACATTGTTATAGTTGGCCAGGGGTTCACCCATGCCCATCAGAACGATGTTGGTCAGCGGCATATCGCCCTTTTCATGGACCCGTCGTTGAAAATCGCGCACCTGCGAGATGATTTCACCGGCCGACAGATTGCGCACGAATCCGCCCCGGGCTGTCATACAGAACCGGCATCCCTGGGCGCATCCCACCTGGCTGGAAATGCAAAGCGTATAATGCTCCTTTTCGGGAATCAGTACCGTTTCAATATGGTGCCCGTCATGGAGCCTGAACAACAGTTTTAGTGAACCGTCCGCGGATACGCGTTCATCATCCACCTGCAGGCGGGGGTTGACGAAGGATTCCGTTAGATCGGCCCGCAGGGTTTTTCCCAAATTGGTCATGGTGTCAAAATCATCGGCCTGCTGAAGGTATATCCAGCGCATGATTTGATCGGTGCGGAAACTGCGCATGCCGCGATCGCCCAGCCAATCGGTCAATTGTTGTCGGGAGAGATCTTTGATGTCGATTTTACTTGATATTGTGCTCATGATGTGGGATCCACGGTCCGGTATGTTGGTTTAATGATTGGTTTTTATCGTGCCCTGGAAGAGAAAACCCCCAACAAGGGTCCTAACCGATTGGATTCCCCTGTGATCCAGAGCCATTTGGCCTCTTTTTTTATATCTTGACATACCATTTAAAAAAATCTACTTTCAAGGTTTTAGTTAAACCGGTGGTGGATAATTATGTTTGACACATTAAGCGATAAGCTCAATTCGGTTTTCAAGCAGCTCAAGGGGCATGGTAAGCTTTCTGAAAAGAATATTGCCGACGGTCTGCGCGAGGTGCGCATGGCGCTTCTGGAGGCCGATGTCCACTATCAGGTCGTCAAACGGCTGGTGGCCGATATAAAGGAACGCGCCCTCGGTCAGGAGGTCATGGGCAGCCTGACGCCTGGTCAACAGGTGGTCAAGATTGTCAACGAGTCCCTCACTCAGCTGATGGGCGAGACCCACGAGGGGCTGAACCTGGCTGGTGAAAAGCCGGTTGCCGTCATGTTGGTGGGGCTCCAGGGGTCCGGTAAAACCACAACGGCGGGCAAACTGTCGGTGATGTTGCGCAAAACCGGCAAAAAGCCCTATCTGGTACCGGCGGACGTGTACCGTCCGGCGGCCATTGATCAGCTCAAAAAACTGGGCGGCCAGTTGGATGTTCCGGTTTTCGACTCGCATGCAGACATGGATCCGGTGGTGATCTGTGAACAGGCGCGCGTGGCAGCCCAAAAGGCGGGGTGTGATACCTTATTATTGGATACCGCCGGACGGCTGCACGTCGATGAAGAATTAATGGATGAACTGTCGCGTATCCGCAGCAAGGTGCAGCCCACTGATATCCTGCTGGTGGCCGATGCCATGACCGGTCAGGATGCGGTCAACATTGCCAAATCCTTTGACGAGCGGCTGGATATCGGCGGCGTGGTATTGACCAAAATGGACGGTGATGCCAGGGGTGGTGCGGCCCTGTCCATCCGATCGATTACCGGCAAGCCCATTAAATTTATCGGTGTGGGGGAAAAGCTCAGCGAACTGGAGGCTTTTCATCCGGATCGCATGGCATCGCGAATCCTGGGCATGGGGGATGTCCTGACCATCATCGAGAAGGCCCAGGAGGTGGTGGACGAAAAAAAGGCCGTGGAACTGGAAAGAAAGCTGCGAAAAAACCAGTTCACCCTTGAAGATTTCCGCGACCAGATGCGCCAGATTCGCAAGATGGGGTCGCTGACCGATATTATCGGCATGATCCCCGGTATGGGAAAACTCAAACAAATGAAAAACCTTGAAGTGGACGAGAAGGAACTGGTTCACATCGAGGCCATTATCAATTCGATGACGCCCCAGGAACGGCGCCAATATACGATTATCAACGGCAGTCGCCGTAAACGCATTGCCGCCGGCAGTGGCACCCGCGTACAGGATGTCAATCGCCTGCTCAAAAACTATGCGCAGGTGATGAAGATGATGAAGAAAATCAATAAAAGCGGTATGCGCGGGTTGGGCCGCGGCATGCTGCCCTTTTAAAGGAGAACAACCATGGCAGTAAAAATCAGACTGGCCCGGCATGGGGCAAAAAAAAGACCCTTTTACCGGATCGTCGCCGCCGATAGCGAAAGCCCCAGGGACGGTCGTTTTCTGGAAAAACTCGGTACCTACAATCCCCTTCAGAATCCGGTTCAGGTGAGCCTGGACACGGAGCGGGTTAAATATTGGATCGGCCAGGGGGCCAAACCGACCGACACGGTAAAATCGATCCTCAAACGTGAAGGAGTTTTCAACGCCGCCACAGAATAACAAGCATGGGTACCGAGCCGAACCTGATTCTCAAGCCGCCACCCAAAAGGAGATGTCGCTATGAAAGAGCTGATCAAGTTCATCGCGCAGGAGCTGGTTGATTTACCCGAACAGGTCACTGTTGAAGAGATCGAAGGGAACCAGACCGCTGTGATTGAACTGAAAGTGGCCAAAGAGGATTTAGGGAAAATCATCGGTAAACAGGGGCGGACGGCCAGGGCGATGCGTACACTTTTGAGCGCGGCCTCCGCCAAAATAAAAAAACGAACGGTCCTTGAAATCATCGAATAAGCCAGCTCCCGAGGAAAAATTTGTTCTGGTCGGCCGGGTGACCGGTGCCCATGGCATCCATGGCGGCCTGCGGGTCCACTCGTATGCTGAATCCATCGAGTTATACCGGATTGGAGAGACGATCCGGGTCTGTCTGCCCAACGGATCCGAGTCAAGCATGATCGTTGAATGGGTGGCTCCCCACGGGCGCGGCCTGCGGATGGGCCTTGAATCGGTGGGGGATCGGAACCAGGCCGAGCATCTGGCCGGGGCGTTGCTGTATGTTGAAAAGTCACGGTTGCCGGCGTTGGAGGAAGATACCTACTACTGGCACGAACTGATCGGGCTGCAGGTTTACGACACCGCTGGAACCCTTTTGGGATCCCTCGACGAGGTCATTCCCACACCGGCCAATGATGTTTACGTGATTCAGGCAGAGGTTGACGGATGCTCGCGGGAGTTGTTGATTCCCGCCATCGGCGCTGTGATTCGCAACATTGATCTGGAGGGCGGAGTGATGGTGGTGGATCCACCCGAAGGGCTATAGCCCTTGCCGGCGCACAACCATGAAAGTCTGCATACTTACTCTTTTCCCGGAATTGTTCACGCCGTTCTGGGACCACGGCATTATTCGGCGGGCGATCCAGGCAGAAAAACTTGATCCTGTGACCATCAATATCCGCGATCATGCCGAGGGGCGCCATCGGGTGACCGATGACCGGCCCTATGGCGGGGGGTGCGGCATGGTCATGAAGCCGGAGCCTTTGACGGCAGCCTTGATGGAAGCCAAGACACGCATGCCACAGGCCACCGTTTTGCTGCTGTCCCCACAGGGACGCCCCTTTGATCAGACGTTGGCTGAGTCTCTGTCTGCCACCGAGGCGATGGTTATGGTGTGTGGCCGGTATGAAGGGGTGGACGAACGGTTTATCGACCGCCACGTGGATGCTGAAATCTCCATTGGCGATTTTGTCCTCACCGGCGGTGAACTGGGGGCCATGGTGATCACCGATGCGGTGACACGACTGATTCCCGGTGTTCTGGGGAACGAGGACTCGGCCCAAAGCGATACGTTCAGCGACGGGCTCGTGGAGTATGCCCATTATACGCGGCCACCGGTTTTTGATGATCAGGATGTTCCCGATGTGCTTTTATCCGGGAATCACCAGAAGATTGACCGATGGCGCCGGGAAAACGCCCTGATTCGTACCGTATTGAAACGGCCGGATCTGCTCGAGCAGCGTGCACTGTCTGCCGAGGAACGGAGAACACTGGAGAAATGGCGCCGGATCATTGACGGGTTACTCGAATAACCAGCTTTATATCGCCTTGGTTCACCACCCGGTGGTGGATAAAAACGGCGCAACGATCGCCTCGGCAGTGACCAACCTGGATTTGCACGATATTGCCAGGGCCTGCCGAACCTATGGGGTCAAGGGGTATTATGTGATTACCCCTTTGGAGGACCAACAGGTGTTGGTAGAACGGATTTTGAGCCACTGGCTGATCGGGCAAGGGGGGACATACAACCCCAAACGGCGCCAGGCGCTGGATCTGATCCGGCTCAAGGCGACCTTCGGTGAGATGCTCGGCGATATCCAAACGGCCCATGGATGTCCCCCCGTAACTGTGGCGACAACGGCCAGGCCGGACATGGGCAATTTGTCTTATACGCGTTTGCGGGCTAAGTTGGCCGGCGATACAGCGCCGGTTGTCCTGGCCTTTGGCACGGCATGGGGATTGTCGCCGGCATTCATGGCAGATGCGGATTACATCCTGGACCCATTGGTGGGATCGGGCAACTACAACCATTTGTCCGTGCGGTCGGCGGTGGCCATCATGCTGGATCGGCTGTTGGGCAAGCGCTAGGCGATTGATACGGATACGGTGATTCAATTACTAAAATAACAAACGTCAACACTTAACAATAATCGGGAGTGATCATGGAAATCATCAAAAACATTGAAAGGGAGCAGATACGTATGGATCTGCCGGACTTCGCACCGGGTGACACGGTTACCGTGCATGTGAAGATCCGCGAAGGCAACAAAGAGCGTCTGCAGGCCTTTCAGGGCGTTGTAATCAGCAAGAAAAAAAATTCGCCCAATGCAAGTTTTACGGTGCGCAAAGTCTCCTACGGTGTCGGGGTGGAAAGGGTTTTCCCCATGAATTCGCCCATCATCGACCGGGTTGAAGTCGTCACCCGCGGGCGCGTTCGCCGGGCGAAGATTTACTATTTGCGCAAGTTGCGCGGTAAAGCAGCCCGCATCCGGGAGAAACGCTTCAATTAAAAAAGGTCCGATTTTATGCCGTCAGACCTTTGGTCATTTGAAAACGAAGCCCGCAGCAAGGGGCATCAGATCGTTGCTGGCATCGATGAGGCCGGCCGGGGCCCCCTGGCTGGCCCTGTTGTTTCTGCTGCCGTGGTTTTACCTGTTGGGGTTGACCTTGCCGGGATCAATGATTCCAAGAAATTGACACCGGCCCAGCGCAATCGGTTGTATGACCGGTTATACGGTGTGGCCCAATCGATTGGTATCGGTGTGGTGGATGCGGCCGAGATTGACCGCATCAATATCCTTCAGGCCACCTTGCAATCCATGACCATGGCCGTGGCCAATCTCCAGCCGCAGCCGGATTACCTGCTCATCGACGGGATTTTTACCCTGGCCGGTTCACCGGTTCAGCAACAAGCCATCAAAAAGGGCGACTCGCTGAGTATTTCCATTGCTGCGGCGTCCATCGTGGCCAAGGTCACCCGAGACCGGATCATGACCCAGGTCGACGCGCTGTTTCCTGAATTCGGTTTCAGCCGGCACAAGGGCTATCCCACCAAAATTCATCGGGAGGCCATTGTCCGCTACGGCTGCTGTCCCATCCACCGAAGAACGTTTAAAGGGGTCCGGGAGTACATAAAAACGGAAGAGAACCATCATTGACCTTCAGCCCTTTTGCCGAACCACTGAAAAGGCTATCCTATGCTTAACCGTCAGCAACAATTCGGTAGAAAAAGTGAACGGCTTGCCGCCGAGTATCTCAAGCTGAAGGGGTATCGGATCATCGAAACCAACTACCGCTGCCCCGTGGGCGAGATCGATATCATTGCCAGGGAAAAGGGGACCCTTGTTTTCGTGGAGGTCAAGGCCAGGCGCTCGAGCCGTTTCGGCAGCCCCAAAGGCGCGGTGACGCCGGCCAAGCAACGCAAAATTTCCATGGCCGCCCTGGATTATCTCAAACGCAGCGGACAGGATGATGCCCGCGCCCGATTTGATGTGGTGGCCATTGATACCGAGATGGGGCGTCCCGATATCGAGGTGGTAAAAAATGCCTTTGAGCTGGCCTATGGATGATCCGTCCACGATCTCCTGTCCGAGCGGGCTTTACGTGGTGGCCACGCCCATCGGCAACCTGGAAGACATCACCCTGCGAGCCATCAATATCCTGGCCAACGTCGATCTGATCGCTGCCGAGGACACCCGTCATACATCCCGGCTGCTGGCCCGCTATTTTATTCAAACGCCCCTGATTTCCTATCACGAACACAATGAACAGCAGCGGGCAGGGCAGCTGATCGACAAGATCCTCGCCGGCAGTGCCGTGGCGCTGGTATCCGACGCCGGCACGCCCTCTGTTTCCGATCCGGGCTACCGCCTGGTGTGCGCCGCCATTGAAAACGACCTGGATATCTTTCCCATTCCCGGGGTGTCGGCGGCGGTCACGGCTCTGTCTGCCTCCGGACTGCCCACTGATACTTTCGTATTCGTGGGGTTTGTTCCCAAAAAGAAAGGCAAGCGCATGGATGTATTGCGCTCTCTGATCGACGAGCCACGGACATTGGTGTTCTATGAATCGCCGCGGCGGGTGATGGCCTTGTTGGAAGATATCCACGTGCTGATGGGAGACCGGCCGACCGTACTGGCCCGGGAAATGACCAAACTGCACGAAGAGTTCATCCGCGGCCGCCTGACCGATGTTCAGGCGGCATTGAAGGACCGGCCGGAGATCAAAGGCGAGTGTACCCTCTTGATCGGGGCTGCGCCCTCAACCAGATCCCTTTCCGACAGCGAACTGGACGTTGTGATCCGGCAGGCCTTATCCACGCCGGGGGCACGGGTTTCCAGCGTATCCAAGGCACTGGCACGGCAACATGGTCTGCCGCGCAAGATCATTTACGAGATGGCCCTTGAAATTGAGAAAAACACAGACACCCCAACCAACGATTGATGACATCACCCCTTATTACCCTCTATCCGGTGATCGCACCGGTCTCCCAGCCCGACCAGGATCTTAAAGGGCGGGAAAAAGTCGTCCGTTTGAGCCAGTTGGCACGCTTGGCCCTTCAGCGATCCTGCCGGATCAGCGGCCTTCGCTTGGACAGCCTGCCCAAGAACGAAGACGGGGTGCCCCTGCCGGTAGACGGCGTCTACTGGTCGATTTCCCATAAGAGTGAAGTCGTGGGCGGTGTGGCTGCGCCGATGCCGGTGGGATTTGATCTGGAAATCCTGCGTCCGATCAATCCGGCGCTGATGGATCGCGTGGCTGATATCGATGAATGGGGGCTGGTCGGCAGTGAACAAACCCAGACAACCTTTTTTCGCTTCTGGACGGCCAAGGAAGCGGTACTAAAGGCCGAGGGCAAGGGGTTTGCCGGACTTTCCCGTTGCCGCATTGCACAGATCATCGACACCACCTGCATGGTGCTCACCTTTGATGATCGGCGCTGGCCGGTCTCCCATTTCTGGTTTGGTGATCAAGTGGCGGCCATTACATCCCACCATTTCGCGGTCGATTGGCAAATCGTTAAAGCGCTTTCATGAGTCAATCTGGCGGGGAACCTGATTTACACCACCCGGCAGGGTATCGACTCCAATGCGCGGTTGTTGTCGGCTACACCGCGTATGAGAAGAATTTGAATAGCGAGCGCAGTGCCATTGCCGATCCTTAGTCATTCGCAATGCGGATTTGCAAAAACAGATCAATGATCAGACCCGGGAAGCAATGGTTCGATCCGGCAATCCATTTACCTTTCAAATTCAAGCATCATGATTTCTTTTTTTCCGTCTCGGTTTTCAGATCGGCATCCACACCTTTTAGCGCCTGTTGTTGCTGTTCGAATAGGACACGGGCCTTTAGCGCCTTGCGTCGTGCTTTTTCAGCGGCCTCCAGAGCCGAATTCAATTGTTCGGTGAGACTTTTGATTTCGTCCGGGTCATGATCCGCTTCGGGACGATGCATGACGTTTTGCAAACGCTTTTCAGCATCCCGGGCCGCCTTGTCTGCGGCTTCAGCCGCCGCTTGAGCGGTCTGGGCAAGTTGCTCCTTTTTTTTGAGCTCGTCCCTTGCTTCGGCGAGCTCGGCGGCCAAGCCTTCTTCTGGTTCAGCGCCCAAATCGATGTCTTCAGCGGCCGATATCATCAACGCTGGCGGCAACGTTTGCAATAGCTCTTCCGCTGGACGGTCAATGGGGAGCTGTATCCGGTTGCCGCGGAATCGAAAAGGCAAAAAGATCAATGTGGATTGGGCCGACGATGTGATTGCCTCACCAGGGTCGCCGGATGCCACCCAAACGATGTCAGCCTCGATTCTTGCATCTTTCAATACCGCCTGAAGATCTCCCTCTTCCCGGCCTTGTTTGCCTGTGCCTTCTTGAAAGGCGAGCACTCGCAGGGTGGCTCCTTGCCATGCTTCCGAGCGGGTCATCAGATAGGCAAACAGCAGCATCAGGCTGCCTGTCGCATCATGGGACCACCACACATCGATTCGGGATTGATCGGCAGCGGTGTCGACCAAACGATCCCATGCATCCGGTTGGGCATGCAATATCCCGATATTGCATCCCAGTGCATGCAGTGTCCGGAGTTGGCGTCCGAATAACAGTTCCCGGAATCCCATCCCGGATTCATTGCTTGGATCGAGCCAGTTGACCAACAGCGTATTGGCGCGCAACGGGCCGATGCCGTGCGCCTGGAGCAAGGCATGGACGGCGACCTCGATGTCTTGTGTGGTCAGTACCAGCGCAAATGCCGATGGGTTATGCGTGTGGATATCAACACGCAACTTTCTTTCCTCTTCGTCCTTTTTCTTGGAAAGCAGCAGATCCTTGCCTTCCATTATTTTTACGATGGTTGTCAGGCCGCTGCCGCCTTCCAGCCAGGCAGCCATTTTCAGAAGCCTTGGCCGTCGCTCGGGATCTTCTGAAAAGGCCAATATTTGAGGCCGCCAATCCCGTGGGTGTTCAGGGGAAATATTGGCCGCCAACAGGTTTTCTCTGACCCGCTGCAGGTGGTGTGCACGGCGGCTGTCGGCCCAGCGGGCAGGATCCGCCGTGCGCCGCAGATATTGAAAGAGGGCGAAAATGATCGATACGGCCACAATTCCCATGGCCGGGTCGATGGCCAGCATGACCCCGACACAGGCCAAACAGCCCAAAAGGCTCAAGCGTTTGTCGAACCATCTGAACGTGGGACGAAACGAAGGGCTGGATGCCCGGGCTTCGTAATAGGTCGCATAGTTGAGCAATCCGTATGAGATCAGAAAAAACATGGACACGACCGGGGCGATCAGGTTCAGGCTGCCCAGGGCAATGGTCAAACTGGCGATGCCGCCTGCCAGGAGGACGGCTCGGCGAGGATTGTCCGCCGGACCGGCGCCCTTGGCGAAAAAATACAAAAACGGAAAGATGCGATCGGCGGAAAGGGATTGCAAAATCCGCGGTGCCCCGAGAAATGACGCCATGGCCGATGAAAGCGTGGCCGCGATGACACCGGCATCGATCAAGACGGGGTAGCGAGCCAGGCGGTGCATGGCTGTGTAATCGGCAGTCAACGCGTGATTGGACAATGCGCCGGAAAACACGACCGCCGTGCTAAAATAAACAGCGATGGAGACGCCGACCGCCAGAAAGGTTCCCAAGGGCAGGCTTTTACCGGGTTCCTTCAGGTCTCCGGACATGCTCACGCCCTGGGTGAATCCGGTCACGGCCGGGAAAAAAAGGGCGAACAGAACCCAAAATGGCAAACCGTCGGCCGGTGCGGCCCAGTTTGCTTGAAACGTCTCGACCTTCCAATGAAAAACACCGCCCGCATAAAAAGACAACAGGCCTGCTGAAAGCAGGGCCATGACGCCATACTGGAATTTAGTCGCCCAATCCGCCCCCATCCAGGCAAAAACAAACAGGAAGCCAACGGCTGCTGCCGCGATCAGCCGCGGGGAAACCGCATGGCCTGAGAAAAGGGCCGATGAGGTCAGCGCCTCACCAAACCCGATACAGTAAAACGCAATGGATACGGCCTGGGCCAAAAAAAGAACGATCCCGATGGCACCGCCAAATTCCAGACCCAGGGTGCGTGAAATAAGGTAATAATCACCACCCCCCTTTACTTTCATATTCGTTGCAATGGCAGATAACGATACCGTGGTCAAGATGGAGATTAGGTTGGCAATCCCAATGATTACCAGCGATTTGGCCATACCGGCGCTGCCCACCACATATCCGGTGCGTAAAAAAAGAATGATGCCGAGGATGGTCAGCACAGAAGGTGTGAACACACCGGCGAAGGTGCCGAGACTGCCCGAGGATTGCTTCTCTTTTTTGTTTGAAGATGTCATGGTTTTGCGGTCCTGCGAAGACGGCCTGGGTGGATGCTCGAAGTCCAGAATGTTGGGAATGATAATCGATGAGCATCCCGTGTGCAGCGCCAGTTCTTCCTGGGCGGCTGAATTGATGACGCCATGTTCCATAAATAGCAAAATACTGAATCGATTGAAAGAATGGATTTCTTCGGCATTAAAGGCAATACCCGGAATCAGCAAAAACGGACTCAGTTGTCCATAGGCCGTATTCCGGGCCTCTTGCGTTTGAGGATTCTTTTCTGGCGTATCTTTTCTTTAAGGTTTTCCTTTGATGGCGGTAATCTTGTTCCGTTTGAACATGGACGCAAAAAACACGACAATCACGATTTGAGCCCCCCATGGTCGGACTGAAACTGATAAAAAGACCGAGGGCAAAGCCGGGAGCGATCTCACGCGGGTTGCCGCGAATGCGAGTAAAGCGCTGATAAAGTTTTTTAAGAAACGCAGATCCTGGTATATTCAATGTCTGTTAATTAACCAATCGCCGCGACCACTGTCGAAAGAACCTCCATGGCAATATAGACTTTGGACAGTCGTTTACTGTCCACGATGAATTAAATGATTAGCAGCATCAGATATAGGGTATAAGCCACGTAACAAACCAGCAGCGCTGCGCCCTCGATACGGTTGATACGTCCGGGGCCTTTGAACCCATACCCGATAATAAACAGAGAAATGGTCAAGCCGGCCATCACTGGAATGTCTCTTTGCACGACTTCTGGTCCGACCGTCATCGGATGTATGGTTCCGGCGATTCCCACCACAGCGAGCGTGTTGAACAGGTTGGAACCGATAATATTGCCGAAGGCGATATCATTTTCCCCCTTGCGGGCGGCGATCAGCGATGAGGCCAGTTCGGGCAGGGACGTTCCAACCGCAACGATGGTCAGGCCGATGATCAGATCGCTGACGCCGAGTTTATGGGCAACGGTCACGGCTCCCCACACCAGAACCCGGGAACTGGCCATTAGCAGGATCAACCCCATGCTCAGCCTGAACATGGCCTGCTTGATCGGCATGGTCTTCAATATTGCCGATTGCTCAATTTCGTTGCCCAGTGCATCGGATTTTTTATGCATTCCCTGCCAGATGGTCCATGATATCAAACCGATGAAAATGATAAGCAGGATTACCGCTTCGCCACGGGAAATTTCCCCGTTCCATACTTGAACGGCAGCGATGACCGTCATGGCACTGAGGATTGGCAGTTCCTTGCGCAGTACCCCGGAATGAACGGCGATGGGTTTGATCAGTGCCGTAAGACCGAGGATCAGCGCGATGTTGGCGATGTTCGAGCCGTAGGCATTTCCCAACGCGATACTGGAATTTCCCTGGAGCGCGGAAAAGGCGGAAACGACCATTTCAGGTGTCGATGTTCCAAAACCGACGATGACCATGCCGATGAGCAATGGCGACATGCCGAAATAATGGGCGGCGGCGGCCGATCCTTCAACAAATCGGTCGGCGCTCCACAGCAAAAGCACCAATCCCGAAATAATGCTTAATACCGCAATGGTCATTGAGGTTTCTCCAGACTTATGGAATCTGTATGGCAAAATCTAACAATTAATCAAAATGTTATGTAATGACTGAAAGTAAAATGATGTTTTCTGCCGTCCGTCTGATATCCGATCTCATCGACGTATCGCTTCTGCATTGTGCGTGTTGAAATTTTCATTGACCACAGTGGGTGTTTGGTAGAAAAATTGTTCGTGACAGTCAAGCAAAGACTGTGCTTCCCCAATATTACTGAGGCGATCGAATGAATTGGGAAACAATAATATTAAGTACTCCTTACCCACCCGGCAACGCGGGCGATTGGAAAATGAGGTGACCCGTCGTTATCTCAAGCTGAGAGAGGCGATGAACACCGACAAATAGCCTCCACCAAAAACGGAAACCGAAAGTTTATAAGAGAGAAGGAGACAATGGGAATTTACAATTTGGACCTTTTCTTCAAACCGAACAGTGTCGCCGTGATCGGCGCCAGTGAAAAATCGGGCAGTATTGGTGGCGCGATTTTCAGGAACCTGCAGCGCGGTGGTTTCCCGGGGTCCATATATCCTGTCCACCCGAACTACAGCCGGATCGGGGGTGTTCCCGTTTCTGCATCCGTCCGCGACATCGCCGCGCCAATCGACCTGGCCATCATCGCAACGCCCATTTCCACGGTTCCGGCGTTGATGGATTCACTTGCCGATGCTCACATTGGCGCGGCGGTTGTCATTTCAGCCGGTGGCAGAGAGACCGGTGAAAAGGGACGTGAAATCGAGGCGCAGATCAAGGCAAAGGCGATATCTCATCAAATAAGAATTCTGGGCCCAAACTGTTTGGGACTCATGGTGCCGGGATACCATACCAATGCCAGCTTTGCAGCCGATATGCCCTTGGGCGGAAAGCTGGCATTTGTTTCCCAGAGCGGTGCGATCTGTACCGCCATCCTGGATCTGGCTTTTAAAGAGCGGATCGGTTTTAGCCATTTCGTCAGTCTGGGGTCGATGGCCGACGTGGATTTCGGCGACATGATTGATTATCTGGGCTATCGTAGCAGTGTTGATAGCATCCTGCTTTATGTTGAAAGCCTCACCCATGTCCGCAAATTCATGAGTGCGGCACGATCCGTATCGCATACCAAGCCCATCATTGTTCTAAAAGCCGGAAAAAGCATCGCCGGTGCCAAGGCCGCCGCTTCCCATACCGGCGCATTGGCCGGAGAGGACGATGTCTACGACGCTGCTTTCAAGCGCGCCGGGATCATCCGGGTCGGCAGCATTCAGGACCTTTTTGACTGCGCCGAACTGGTTGCCAAGCAGCCGCTGACCCAGGGTACCCGGTTGGGCATCATCAGCAATGGTGGCGGTCCAGCGGTGATGGCGGCAGATGCTATGGCCCTTAAAGACAGCGAACCCGAGCCGCTGACTGAAAAGACCCGTGAATCATTGGACGGATTGTTGCCTCGGTTTTGGAATCGGAACAACCCCATCGACATCCTCGGCGATGCAACGGCGAAGCGCTATTCCGACGTTATCCAAACCTGCGTCGCTTCAAAAAATTTCGATGGCATTCTGGTCATGTTTGTGCCCCAGGCCGTTGTAACTGCAGAAGCTGTGGCGGATGCAATGATTGAAGCACAAAAAAAGACGAAAATTCCGTTGATCGCCTGCTGGATGGGGGGACGGGATGTGGCGCCCGCCATCCAGCGGTTGAACTTGAGCGGCATTCCAACCTATGACACGCCTGAACGCGCGGTACGCGCCTTTGGGTTCCTGGTGCAATACGTCCGCAATCTTGAATTGCTCCAAGAAGTGCCGGAACGCTTTTTAAGAGAACTTGAGTTCGACACGAAAAAGCTGCGAAAGCTTGTGAATGAAGGGATGACCGATAAAGAAGGATTTCTCACCGAGGTCGCTTCGAAAACGATTTTGGAGACCTATGGAATCAACGTGAGCCGCACCATTGTGGCAAGTCACGCCCGGGATGTTTCGCACCGATCGAGCGAAATCGGCTTTCCCGTTGCGATGAAAATCGTGTCGCCGGACATTACGCACAAGACCGAAGTCAATGGTATCCGGTTGGACATCCGAAGCGAACAGGAAGCACGGCGTGCCTTTGATGAAATTATGGCCACTGTCAAAACCAAACGGCCTGATGCGCGCATTGAAGGGGTGGCCATTCAACCTTATGTCATCAACCCCGACGTTGAACTGCTGCTCGGTGCAAAACGAGACCCGAGTTTCGGGCCGGTCCTGTTATTTGGTCTGGGTGGCATTTATACCGAGGTCATCAGGGACCGCAGCATCGGCCTGCCGCCATTGAACCGGCTATTGATAAAACGGTTGATACAGGAAACCCGTGCCTATAAACTGCTTCAGGGGTATCGCGGCAGACCCGCGGCAGATATGGCGCTGATAGAGGAAATGATTGTCAGGCTCTCGCAGTTGTTGATCGATGTGCCTGAAATAAAAGAGGCGGACCTGAATCCGGTGGTTGTTAAAGATGGCCTGCCCATTGCGGTGGATGCTCGCATATCCTTGAGTATTTCTCCACAACCATCCCCCATGCATCTGGTGATCAGCCCCTATCCAACTCAGTATGAACATCGGGTTGTGACCAAAAGTGGGATTCAATTATTTATTCGACCCATTCGCCCCGAAGATGGTTTCCTGTTCGTGGAATTGTTCAGTCGGATGTCTGCAGCCAGCCTGTACTATCGATTTTGCAGAAGCATCAAGGTGTTGACACCGCAAATGCTATACCGTCTAACCCAGATCGATTACGACCGTGAGTTGGCCCTGGTGGCCATTGCCGATGAAGCCGGAGAAAACCGGATCATTGGCGCCGCAAGAATTATTAATGGCGTTGATGGAACAAAAGCGGAATTTTCCATTATGATTGCGGATGCGTGGCAGGGCAAGGGGGTTGGCGTCAAACTGCTTGAAGACTTGATAAGAAGTGGTCGGGATCGAAGACTTGAAAAAATTTGGGGATATGTTCTACCCGAAAACCGCAATATGCTGAAATTGGGTAAAAAGGTCGGATTCGCATCCAGATACGACAGTGATGTCGGGATGACAGTGCTCACGATCGATTTGCAGATTGTCTAAAAAACCAGAAATGGAGCGGCGCTGCTTTGTTTCTCACGCAAGATTTACTTCATCTTTGATCCTTAAGCTGTGAGGAGGTGTCGCTCTATTCTTCTCAGAGGGAAACTCTGACAGCGCCCAAGGCCATGATGAGGACTTTAAAAATATTTATGTGGACGGATTGCAAAAAAGAAGGTTAGACTGACACATGATGGTGAAAAGAATGATTGGATTGCCAATAATGAAAAACTGACTTTCTACACCTTCAAGGTCCTGTTGGGGCGGTTTTGATGTCTCCAAATAAAAACGGGGCTTGAGTGGCAAGCCCCGTTTATTATTTTTTAATTCTGGTCGGGGCGAGAGGATTTGAACCTCCGACCCCTTGAACCCCATTCAAGTGCGCTACCAGTCTGCGCTACGCCCCGACGAGAAGCCAAGTATTTAGCATTATCAACCGATGGTGTCAAGGAGCGAAAAATAAAATTTTGAGTTTGGCGCGTTCATCTATCGTAAACCTTCCTCGGGCGCTGGCAGCTGGTGATACCCTGGGCATTGTCGCCCCGGCCAGCCCCTTCGACCGCAGTGCATTTGATGCGGGTGTCAAGGTGCTGGAAACCATGGGCTTCAACCTTGTCGTACCGGAGGACATCTATCGGGCCGATGGTTACTTGGCCGGTGCCGACAAGCTGCGGGCCGATCTGATCCACCGCATGTTCGGCGATCCAGCGATCGACGGCATCATCTGTGCGCGTGGGGGGTACGGCGCCATGCGCATTTTGCCCTTGCTGGATGCCGAACACATAAAAAAACACCCCAAGATATTTGTTGGCTTCAGTGACATTACCGTGCTGTTGACGTTCCTGGTGGAGCGCTGTGCCATGGCGGCGTTTCACGGTCCTACGGTGACGACCCTGGGCAGCGCGGATGCTGTGACCCAAAAACAGTTTGGCGAAGTACTTACCCATAGGGCGATCATTACGATCGATGCCAGTCAAGGACAGGTGATTCGGCCAGGCCAGGCCAGCGGACCGTTTTATTGTGGTAACCTGACCTTGTTTTCCCACCTGATCGGTACGCCCTGGGCCCCTGATTTTGACGGCGCGGTGCTACTGATCGAAGATCACGGCGAGGCGCCGTATCGGATCGATCGGATGTTGACCCAGCTGCGTCTGGCCGGTTGTGTTGATCGTCTTGCCGGCCTGGCCTTGGGAGATTTTAATTATTGCGGATCTGCCGAGCAGGTCCACCAGATTGTCGCTGATCTTTTGGGAGATTTGAACATCCCCATTCTGGCCGGTTTTGCCGTTGGCCACTGGGGCGTTAATCAAACATTGCCGGTGGGCGTTCCTGTGCATCTGAATACGGAGACGGGCCGGCTGACTTTTACCGCACCAGCGCTCAGTTGATTCGATCGTCAACCATGAACCATCATCCCATCGACGAAATGATGCAAAATGGTCTTCGGGAGCATGTCTTTCCCGGGGCTGTTCTTCTGGTGGGACGCGGTGAGGATACGTTATTTTTTGAAGCGTATGGACAGGCCAACCGGTTCAATGCCCAGGCCATGACCCGGCAGACTGTGTTCGATTTGGCGTCCCTGACCAAGCCGCTGGCCACGACGCTGGCCGTGGCCAGCTTGGTGGACACGCGCCAGATTGATCTGGACCGGCCGGTGGCAACCTGGTTGCCAGGCCTGGCCCAAACGGACAAAGCGGGCATTACGCCCCGACAATTGCTTTGCCACCGCAGCGGACTGCCGGCCCATCGGCTTTTTTACATGACTCTCAAGTCATTGCCGCTGGTTTTGCGCAAGCAAACGGTGTTGGATCTTCTTTTAGCCGTGCCCCTGGCCAGTCCACCCGGGCAGGTGACCCTTTACAGTGATTTGGGATTCATGTTGCTTTGCAGACTCGTCGAACGGGTCGCCGGTACCTCCCTGGATCGCTTTTTAGCCGACCAGGTTTACGATCCCATGGGAATCGGTGATTTGTTCTTTGTTGATCTTCATTCCGAAAGGCGATCCAAGCGCTGTTTTGCCGCCACCGAACTGTGCCCGCTGCGAGGCCGATTGCTGATCGGTGAGGTCCATGATGACAATGCCTGGTATGCCGGGGGGGTCGAGGGGCATGCCGGGCTGTTTGGCACGGCTGAAGCGGTCTTTCGATTGTTGCGACATCTGGTGAAGGCGCAGCGCAACCCTTCGGCTGCGGCACTCTTCTCACCGTCCATCGTCGATGAAATGTTGTATGGTAACCCTGGCCATCATTTTTCTCTTGGGTTTGACCGGCCAGCGGCCGAAAACTCCAGTGCAGGGCACTATTTCTCAACACAGACGGTAGGCCATCTTGGGTTTACCGGGGTATCATTCTGGATGGATCTGAAAAAGGATATGACGGTTATTCTGCTGACCAATCGTGTGCATCCGTTTCGGTGGACCAATCGGTTGATTGATTTCCGTCCCCGAATCCATGACAGGGTTATGGAACATTTTGGAATTCATCGAGATTAAAGCTGATTTCAACAAATTAAGTCTTGAAATGGACCTCAGTTTCTGGTACCCGTTTTAGTAGCCCTCCACTGCGAAAAAGGCCGGTCCGGTTGCCTTTGCCCCAGTGACTACACATTCGCCAGCATTGAGAATAACTTCAACAAGAGGCCGTATGAACTTTATAGATTCCATTTTAGGTGTCTTTTCCAGTGATTTGGCCATTGATTTGGGCACGGCCAATACCCTGGTGTACGTTAAAGGCAAAGGTATTGTTCTCAGTGAGCCTTCAGTGGTGGCCGTTCGCACGGACAACCGCACAAAGAGTCGTGTCTTGGCTGTGGGGCTTGAAGCCAAAAACATGCTGGGCCGCACACCGGGCAACATCGTGGCCATCAGGCCGATGCGGGATGGTGTGATTGCCGACTTTGAAGTGACCGAGGCCATGTTGCGCCATTTTATCCATAAGGTGCATAACCGCAAAACCTTGGTTCGTCCACGCATCATCATTGCGGTGCCTTCGGGAATCACTCAGGTCGAAAAACGTGCCGTCCGGGAATCCGCCGAATCCGCCGGTGCACGGGAAGTCTTTCTCATTGAAGAGCCCATGGCGGCTGCCATTGGCGCGGAGTTGCCCATTACCGAGCCGACCTGTAACATGGTTGTGGATATTGGTGGCGGGACCACCGAGGTGGCGGTGATTTCTTTGGCCGGTATCGTCTACAGCCGTTCCTTGCGCGTTGCCGGCGACAAGATGGACGAGGCCATCATTCAGTATGTCAAGCGCAAGTATAATCTACTGATCGGTGAGCGTACCGCCGAAATCATCAAAACCACCATCGGTAACGCCTACCCCGATCCCAACAAGGTGGAAACAATCGAGGTCAAGGGGCGCGACCTGGTGACCGGCATCCCCAAAATCCTGGCCATTGATTCCGAAGAGATCCGCGAAGCAATTTCCGAACAGATTGAAGCCATCGTCGAAACCGTGAAGATTGCCCTGGAACAGACACCCCCCGAGTTGGCCGCCGACATTGTTGATCGTGGAATCGTTCTCACCGGTGGCGGTGCGCTGCTTAAAAACCTGGACAAGTTGCTCCGTGAAGCCAGCGGCCTGCCCATCACCGTTACCGAAGATCCCTTGTCAACGGTTGCCTTAGGTTCGGGCAAGGCCCTGGACAGCTTGGAAATCCTTAAACAGGTGATCATTCTCTAAGGCCCATGTTTTCCAAAAGGATGCTACTGGTTGCTGCCGTGATCGTTCTGGTGGCGGTAAATGTCATCCTCCTTACCATTACCGGCAAACATGCCCAGGCCCCTGCCGGTGTCGGCCGGGGGGTGATTGCCGTCGTATCGCCATTTCAAAAGCAACTCACGGCTTTCGTACAGTCCATTAAAAACATCTGGAACCAGTATTTTTTTCTGGTGGGCACGGCGCAGGAAAACGAGCGGCTGAAAAAGGCCCTGGGGCAAAGCCTGGAAAAGCTCAACCATTGCAGCGAAACCGAGTTGGCCAACGGCCGCTTGCGTCACCTGTTGGGGTTTGAGAAAGAAGTTCCCCGCCCCATGGTGCCGGCCCAGGTGGTGGGCAGGGATCCGTCCCCTTGGTCAAAAACGGTCATTATCGATAAAGGCAACCGGGATGGTGTCCTCCAGGGTGCCCCGGTGGTGGTGCCTGAAGGCATTGTCGGCATTGTAATCGAAGCATCCCAGCACTATGCCAAGGTGCTATTATTGATCGACCCCAACAGTGCTGTGGATGCCCTGGTGCAAAAGACCCGGGCGCGAGGAATTGTCAAGGGCAGGGGAGACGATTACTGCGTGTTTGATTATGTTTTGCGCAAACATTCCATCAGTGTGGGCGATGCGGTCGTGTCGTCCGGACTGGACGGGGTGTTTCCCAAAGGGCTTCGCGTGGGCCGCATTTCCGAAATTGTCCGTCTGAACGCCGGTATTTTTCAGAAGGTATCGGTAACGCCTTATGTGGATTTTGAAATCCTGGAAGAGGTGTTTGTCATCGGGCGGCGGGCAGTCGATGATTTTTCCGGTGAACCATGACGGATTCGTAAAAAGTCCGATATCGGCGTTACGCTAATCCTTCGTCACTGCGGAGTACGATCAGTACGCCTCATTCCTCAGGATTCGCAAGCCTTGATCTCGGACTTCTTACGAATCCGTCAGAACGGGGACTTTTTACGAGTTTATCAACCATGATTCATGGCTATCATCTGATCGTTTGTCTTTTTCTGATTATTTTCCAGACAACCCTGTTGGTGGGGAGCAGTTTGGCCTATCTGTTTGATCTGCTCGCACCATTTGTGGTGTACCTCGGCGTCTACCGCCTGCCGCGCGAGGCCATGCCCATCTTATTGCTTGGCGGATTGACCATGGATGGCATCTCCGGCGGTGTGTTCGGTGTTCACCTGACCGCCTACTTGTGGATGTATATCGGGGTGCGCTGGGCCATTCAGTTTCTGCACGTGGGCAATTTGATTTTACTGCCCTTGCTGGTCAGTATTGCCGTGGCCTTTGAGAGCATGGTAACGGCTTTCACCGCCGTTGTGCTGGCCTCAAAGGCCTGGCCGGTCGAGTCCATGTTTTCCGTTGTTACCAGGCAGGTGGCATGGGGCGCCGTGACCGGTCCTTTCCTGGTATTGCTTCTGGTCAAGGGGCAGAACGTCATCCAGCGCGTGAGCCGATCCTTCCTTGTGGAAAAAGATAGCCTGAGGACTCCGTGACCAACTATCTCGACAATGTGGATAACGAGTGGTTCAGTGGACGGCTTAGCTTCACGTTGACTGTGGTGGTTGCGGCGTTCGTAGTGCTGATTGCCCGCCTTTTTTACCTCCAGGTGATCATCGGCAAGGATTTGCGCCATCAATCGGAGATCAACAGCATCCGCATAAAAAGCGTGGATGCACCGCGTGGGTTGATTTATGACACCCAGCATCGATTGCTTGCCGATAACCGGCCCGCTTACAATTTAAGCATTATCGTCAAGGATGCCCGGCCGCTCGAACAAACCATCGGTAAATTGGCCGCTTATACGGGACTTGATGAGACCCTTTTCTGGGATCGTCTGAAGGCGGCCAAAGGCACCCGGGCGTATAAACCCGTGTTGCTCAAAGCGGATATCGGCCGGGAGGCGTTGGCGTCCATTGAGGTCAATCGATGGGATCTGCCCGGCATTGTGGTCAGTGTGTCTCCTCGGCGCGATTATGTCTTCAGCCCCAGCGCGGCCCATATTTTGGGCTATATGGGTGAAATCAGCGTTGAAGAATTGAAAAACGAACGTTTTGGCGATTGCAAGACCGGCGATTTCGTTGGCAAGTACGGAATCGAACGGGCCCGGGAGCATTGGTTGCGTGGACAGCGTGGCGGTCAACAGGTGGAGGTCAATGCCACAGGGCAGGTGGTGCGGGTGCTCAACACTGTGGATGCCATTCCCGGTCATAATGTGGTGTTGTCCATCGATCAGTCGTTGCAATTGCGGGGTGAACAGTTGCTGGCCGGTCAGGCTGGCGCGGCCGTGGCCGTGGATCCTAATACGGGGCAGATTCTGGCCATGGTGTCCAGCCCTTCATTCGATCAGAACGCATTTATTTCAGGATTGTCCCATGATGCCTGGAACACACTTGTTTCCGATCCCAAAAGACCGCTTGAAAACAAGGCCATCCAGGCTGAATATCCGCCGGCGTCCACCTACAAAATCATTGCTGCCGCCGCAGGCCTTGAAGAGGGACTGATCGATGTGCATACCACGGCCTATTGTCCCGGGTTCCTTAAATTCGGTAACCGCACATACCGCTGCTGGAAGCGGTGGGGGCATGGCGAGGTGGATGTCCTGAAAGCACTGAAGGAATCCTGCGATGTCTATTTTTACAAACTCGGCCAGGAATTGGGGGTGGACCGGCTGGCCTGGTACGCCAGCGCATTCGGACTGGGTGAGCCTACCGGCGTGGACCTGGATCATGAAGCCGGGGGGCTGGTTCCCACGGCAGCGTGGAAAAAAAAACGCATCGGGGTGTCCTGGCAAAAAGGCGAGACCCTGTCGATTGTCATCGGTCAGGGGTTTAATCTGACAACGCCTTTGCAGATGGCCATGGTAGCGGCCGCTGTGGGTAATGGCGGTACCCGTTACCGGCCCAAAATCGTTAAAACCATCCGTACGGCGGACGGTAAAACCGTTTATGAAAGCCAGCCCGAGGTGGTGGGCCGGTTGCCGGTCAGCCAGGAGAACCTGAATCTGGTACGCGAAGGCCTTTTTAAGGTTGTCAATGAAATCCACGGCACCGCATGGCGCAGCCGTTTGAAATCCGTGGCCATGTGTGGAAAAACCGGCACCGCGCAAGTTGTGGGGCGGCGTGAAGATTCCGATGGGGACGGTGAAGTTGAACCGATCAAGGATCACGCCTGGTTCGTTGCCTATGCGCCCAGGGAAAATCCCAGCATTGCTGTGGCGGTAATCGTGGAGCACGGTGAACATGGCTCCAGTGCCGCCGCGCCGGTGGCTGCGGAAATGATCCGGTTTTACCTGTTCGGCGGGCCGATTCCGAAAAATTCTCCTGTCTTGAAAGCCCATGGCGGTGTCGCGCCCGGCGAAGGGGATTGAGCCATGTTTGATCGTCGTCTGCTTGAATATTTCGACTGGGGCCTGCTGCTTTTGACCCTGTCCATTGGTGGCGCCGGGTTGGTGGCCTTGTACAGTGCGGTATCGGCCGGTGCCATTGAACCCAATATTACCCTGTTTAAACGACAACTGGTTTGGTATGGCGCCGGCCTGGCGGTCATGGTCGGTTGTTTTCTTTTCGATTACAAACAGTTTGAGCGCTTTGCCAATGTCATTTACCTGGCCTCGATCGCATCGTTGACCGCTGTATTGTTTTTCGGCAAATATATCAGTGGTTCACGGCGATGGTTGCCGCTGGGTCCATTCTCCCTCCAGCCCTCCGAAATGGCAAAGGTGGCGGTGATTATCGTCCTGGCACGGTATTATGCCAAAATGATCCATACCGACGGGCTTAGCTTGAGGGACTTGATCATGCCGGCGTTGTTGACAGCGCTGCCCTTTGGCCTGATCGTACGCCAGCCGGATCTGGGCACGGCCATGGTCGTTGCCTTGATTGCCAGCGTGATGACCCTGTTTGCCAAAATCGAACGTCGAACCCTGGCCTGGTTGGCGGCGACATTGGTACTAACGGTTCCATTGGTTTGGTTTTTTTTACATGACTACCAAAAACAACGCATCCTGACTTTTCTGAACCCGGATCGTGATCCCTTGGGGGCAGGCTACCATATTATTCAATCCAAGATCGCCATTGGTTCGGGCATGATCACCGGTAAAGGGTTTTTAAAAGGAACCCAAAACGCACTATCCTTTTTACCAGAGCAACACACGGATTTTATTTTTTGCGTGCTGGCCGAAGAATGGGGGCTGATGGGATCGATGACCTTGATTGCGCTTTTCCTGATCATCATCGCCTGGGGCCTGAGCATCGCCGGGCGCTGCCGTGATCCTTTCGGCACCATCTTGTCCGTCGGCGTAACCGCCATGATTGCCTGGCAGGTGTTTATCAACATCGGCATGGTGATGGGACTGTTGCCTGTGGTCGGCGTGACCTTGCCATTTGTCAGCTATGGTGGCTCGTCGATTATCACCATGATGATGGGCGTCGGCCTGCTCATGAATGTGAGCATGCGCCGCTTCAAATTCGAATAGTCGTTTGGGTCGGTCGTACCGGGCGACCCGACCATTTGCTCGCACCACCAATTAAATTAGGGGGGAAGACAATGAAACGAAAAGATGCCACAGACCACATCTCAACGCTATTGGGCATGGGGACGTCCATTGAGGGCACCTTGGTTTTCCAGGACACCATCCGGCTGGACGGCAAGGTGGTGGGGAAGATCCTTTCCGAGAAAGGGACCTTGATTGTTGGCGAACAAGCAATCATCGACGCCGAGATTCAGGTGGGCACGGCAGTTATCAACGGCACGGTCAACGGTCATATCCAGGCTGCTGAACGAATCGACGTTCACGCACCAGCGAAAATCACCGGTGACATCCAGGCCCCGGTGGTATCCATTGAAACCGGCGTGGGCTTCAATGGAAAATGCACCATGACCAAGCCTGCCGGGCAACCCGTTAACCCCCCTCCAATCAAGGATCAGGCGGCGGATAAGAAGCCTGTGAAATCAGATTAATTTTTAAAAAACCTTTGACAATTCTGCAACGCTGATGGTATAGACCGCCGGAGTTCGTACCTTTCATAAGTTACATCATTCACAGACAATATATCGTTTTTTAAAAAATTTTAATCCTACTGAACGGAGGCTCTTAGATGGTAAGCGTCGATGTATCCATAGTTGTGCAAATTGTCAATTTTTTGCTTTTGATTTGGATTTTGAACATGGTGCTTTACAAACCCATCCGCAAGATTCTGCTGGAAAGAAAGGAAAAAATTACGGGGCTTCAGGGTGTGATCGACGGATCGGATCAGGCGGTGATTGAAAAGGAAAACGCCTATGCCGAAGGCGTCCGCCAGGCACGTGCAGAAGGACAGAAAGAAAAAGAAGCACTGATTCAGGCTGCAGCGGAAGAAGAAAAAGTGATCATTGGCAAGATCAACGAAGCCGCCCAAGCCGAACTCAAAGTCGTTAAAGAAAAGCTCGGCCAGGAAGTGGGAACTGTCAAAGCAGCACTGGAACAAGAAATAGACGCATTTGCAGATGCGATTGGACAAAAAATATTGGGGAGGGTTGCTTAATGAAAGTTCCAATTATCAGCCGGAAGCGTAACCGCATCCAGTGGATCCTACAACTGGTTCTGGTCACGCTTCTTTTGTTTGGGAGCACCGTTGTGATGGCTTCCACCGAAGGGGGGGAGCATGAAGGTGATCATGGCGCAAAGGGATGGGTGGCGACGGACACCTACCGGGTCATGAACTTTGCTGTCCTGGCCATCGGCCTCTTTCTGGTTCTTAAAAAACCGGTCGCCCAGGCATTGGGGGGGCGAATCCAGGGAATCAAAGAGCAGCTGCAGGATCTCGAAGAAAAGAAGGCGGCGGCAGAAGCGAAACTGGCCGAGTACAATGCAAAAATGGCCGAGCTGGACAAAGAGGCCGAAGCCCTGTTGGCTCAATATGTAAAACAGGGCGAAGATGCCAAGGCCAGAATACTGCAAGAGGCCGAGGCGGCCGCCGAGAAGCTCAAGGAGCAGGCCAGCAAGAATATCGAATCCGAATTCCTGCAGGCCAAGGAAGAGCTCAAGGCACAAATCGTGGAAAAGGCCCTGGTAAAGGCCGAAGCGATCATCAAGGAAAAGATCAATTCGGAGGACCAGGAAAGACTGGTGGATGAATACTTAGCGAAGGTGGTGGCATAGTGAAGAATCTGGCGATTGCAAGGCGGTATGCCAAAGCGCTCCTTCTGATCGGTAAAGAAGATGGTCAAATTGACACCTACCGTGAAGAACTGGACGCTTTTGCAAAACTGATCGAGCAGGAGAAGAGCCTTCAGCAGGTGCTGGTCAATCCGCTCTATGACGTTGATGGTCGAAAAAAGGTTCTGGCCCGTGTGATGGACCCGTTTAATATGTCCAAAACCATGACCACGTTTCTCCTTTTTCTATTCGATAAGGGGCGGATCGGCTTTTTAAGCAGCATCAATGACTTCTTGCAGAAGTTTGCTGATGAGCTGAAGGGTGTTGCCCGAGCTAGCCTGGTTTCGGCCACGGAACTATCGTCCGAAGCCATTGAAAAAATTCGATCAGCCCTGTCCAAGCGGACAGGCAAGGATATCATTCTGGAGGTTGAGCAGGATCCTGAACTGATTGGGGGCATTGTGACCCGTATTGGGGATTTGGTTCTGGATGGGAGCGTGAAGACGCAGCTGCTCAATATGAGAGAATCTTTAAAAAGGGGTGAGAGTGTCTAATGGAACTAAGAGCTGAAGAAATAAGTCAGATTATCAAAGAACAGATCACGGATTACGACAAGAAGATTGAGCTCAGTGAAACCGGTGTTGTTCTTTCAGTGGGTGACGGCATTGCCCGCGTCTACGGCCTGGAAAAAGCCATGGCACTCGAACTGGTTGAGTTCCCCGGCGGTATCCTTGGGCTGGTATTGAACCTCGAAGAAGACAATGTCGGTATCGCCATCATGGGCGAAGACACGGGCATCAAAGAAGGCGACATGGTCAAACGGACCGGCAAAATCGCCCAGGTACCCGTCGGAGAGCCTGTTCTGGGTCGCGTGGTCTCCGGTGTGGGTGAACCCATTGACGGAAAAGGGGCCATCGACACCAAGGACTACCGACGTGTAGAGATGGTGGCGCCGGGCGTTATCGCCAGAAAATCGGTTCACGAGCCCTGCTACACCGGTCTCAAGGCCATCGACGGCATGACACCGGTTGGAAAAGGTCAGCGTGAGTTGATCATTGGTGACCGTCAGATCGGTAAGACCGCCGTTGCCATTGATGCCATCCTGGCCCAGAAAAACACCGATGTTTACTGCATCTATGTGGCCTGTGGACAGAAAAAATCAACGGTTGCCCAGGTTCACGCGGTGCTGGAACGTGAAGGCGCCATGGAATACACCACCATCGTTTCCGCTTGTGCCTCCGACCCGGCGACCCTGCAGTATCTGGCACCTTACGCCGGATGCGCCATGGGCGAATACTTCCGTGATAAAGGCCAGCATGCCCTGATCATTTACGATGACCTTTCCAAACAGGCCGCCGCCTACCGCCAGGTATCCCTGCTGCTCAGACGTCCGCCGGGACGTGAAGCTTATCCGGGCGACATTTTCTACAACCACTCCCGCTTGTTGGAACGCTCAGCCAAACTGAGCGACGAGCTGGGTGCCGGTTCTCTGACCGCGCTGCCGATCATCGAGACCCAAGCCGGTGACGTTTCCGCTTACATCCCGACCAACGTTATTTCCATCACCGACGGTCAGATTTACCTGGAGCCGAGCCTGTTCTTTGCCGGTGTGCGTCCGGCCATCAACGTCGGTCTGTCGGTTTCCCGCGTTGGTGGTGCCGCCCAGACCAAGGCCATGAAGAAAGTGGCCGGTACCCTGCGTCTGGCCATGGCCCAGTTCCGTGAACTGGAAGCCTTCGCTGCTTTCGGTAGTGACCTGGATAAAGCCACCCAGGCTCAGCTGACCCGTGGTGAGCGTCTGGTGCAGGTGCTGAAGCAGCCCCAGTATCAGCCACTGTCTCACGAAAAACAGGTCACGATTCTTTATGCGGCAACCCGCGGCTACCTGGATACATTCCCGTCCGATACCTGTGCCAAATACGAGGCCGGTCTCTATCCGTTTGTCGAAGAACGCTTCCCTGAAATTTTTTCCAAACTGGAAGCGGCCCAGGACATCACCGATGAGGTCGAAGGCCTGCTCAAGAAAGCGCTCGAGGCCTACGGCGAAGAATTCAAAGACACCATTAAATAGGGTTTGGTAAAACTGCTTAAATTAGAACACATGCGATAAGGACGACAACTTTATGCCATCATTAAAGGATGTCCAGTTAAAAATCCAGGGTGTCAAGAAGACCAAGCAGATCACCAAAGCCATGAACATGGTGGCAACCTCACGGTTGCGTGGTGCGCAAGGGGCGATGGACGGATTTCGCCCCTATGCCGAAAAATTCTCTGAAGTTCTTGGCAGCCTGGCAGAAAAGGCCGGCGATGAAGCCAGCCCTCTTTTGATCCCTAAAGAAGACGTGAAGAAGATTCACATTGTTCTGTGCACGTCTGATCGAGGGCTGTGCGGCGGTTTCAATATCAACCTGACCGACACGGCTAAAAAATTCATCGCCAATAATACAATCGACGGTGCCGAATTCTCCTTTACCTGTTTCGGTAAGCGAGGGCGCGACTGGTGCCGTAAAACAAGCTACACCATGGCCGAGGAACATCTCGGTGTCGTGGGCGGCAAGTTCGGATTCAGTGTCGCTTCGACCGCCGGCAAAAAGCTGGTGGACGGCTTCCTGGAAGGGGAATACGACGAGGTCTACCTCATCTATTCCGAATTCGTGAGCATGGCCAAACAGCTTCCCACGTTGCAGAAGCTGCTCCCCATTCCCCCCATTGAAACGGAAGAGGAAGAGGATAGCGGCGAAAAGGAATACCTGGCTGAACACATCTGCGAACCATCAGCCGAAGAGCTGCTTGGTGATCTGTTGCCACGCAATGTCTATGTCCAGATTTACAAAGGCTTGCTGGAAACATCGACGAGCGAACATGCTGCGCGGATGACCGCTATGGATAACGCCACCAAGGCGTGCAACGACATGATCGAAAATTTGACCCTCGCATACAACAAAGCCCGGCAGGCAGCCATTACTGCGGATCTGATGGACATTGTCGGCGGCGCTGAGGCCCTCAAGGGTTAAAACAATTTAGGAGGCTGTTAAATGGCACAAAATATAGGTAGAATTACGCAGGTTATGGGGCCTGTCGTAGACGTGGAGTTTGAACAGGGACAATTACCGAATATTCTTACCGCACTGCTGATCACCAACCCGGCCATCAACGATGATGAAGACAACCTGGTGGTCGAGGTGGCCCAGCATCTGGGTGACAATGTCGTGCGTACCATCGCCATGGACGTTACCGATGGTCTGGTGCGTGGCATGCCGGTAAAGGACACCGGTGCACCGATCATGATGCCCGTGGGCGAAGCCAGCCTGGGCCGTGTGCTTAACGTTGTGGGACGGCCCGTGGACGGCTTGGGACCGGTCAGCCAGGAAAAGATGATGCCCATTCATCGTCCTGCCCCGCTGTTTACCGAACAGGACACCGAAGTCCGCGTCCTGGAAACCGGCGTTAAAGTGATCGACCTCTTGGTACCCTTTCCCCGTGGTGGGAAAATGGGGTTGTTCGGCGGTGCCGGTGTCGGCAAAACCGTTATCATGATGGAAATGGTAAACAATATCGCCATGCAGCATGGTGGTATTTCCGTGTTCGCCGGCGTGGGTGAGCGTACGCGTGAAGGTAACGACCTGTATCACGAGATGAAGGAAGCCGGCGTACTTCCCAAAGCGGCACTGGTTTACGGTCAGATGACCGAACCGCCGGGAGCCCGTGCCCGTGTTGCTCTTTCCGGTCTGACCTGTGCGGAATATTTCCGTGACAAGGAAGGTCAGGACGTGCTGATCTTCATTGACAACATTTTCCGGTTCACCCAGGCCGGTTCCGAAGTATCGGCCCTTCTCGGTCGTATGCCTTCAGCCGTTGGTTACCAGCCGACACTGGCCGTTGACCTTGGTGGTTTGCAGGAACGGATTACCTCAACAGACAAAGGTTCCATTACCGCTGTTCAGTGTGTGTACGTGCCCGCCGATGACTTGACCGACCCTGCACCGGCAACGACTTTTGCCCACCTTGACGGAACCGTGGTCCTTTCCCGTCAGATCGCAGAGCTCGGCATTTACCCAGCTGTGGATCCCCTGGACTCCACCTCACGTATCCTCGATCCCATGGTCATTGGTGAGGAACACTACCTGGTCGCCCGTCAGGTGCAGACCATGCTCCAGAAATACAAAGAATTGCAGGATATTATCGCTATTCTCGGTATGGACGAGCTTTCTGACGAAGACAAACTCACCGTACAGCGTGCACGTAAGATCCAGCGTTTTCTGTCACAGCCCTTCCACGTGGCTGAAACCTTCACCGGTACACCCGGTAAATATGTAAAGGTCGAAGATACCGTACGTGCATTCAAAGAAATTTGTGAAGGCGTCCATGACAGTATCCCCGAGCAGGCCTTCTACATGAAGGGTGGCATCGAAGAGGTTCTCGAATCTGCCCAGGAAATGGCCGAGGCATAATAAAGAGAGGCGATAAATGGCTGAAAACATAAGACTCGAAGTGGTTACCCCTGAAAAGTCTGTTGTCAGTGTAAGCACGCAGATCGTCATGGCTCCAGGGTCTCTGGGTGAATTTGGCGTACTATCCGGTCATACACCGTTTTTGACCACGCTGAAGACCGGCTCCCTGAAGTACAAAGACGAAAATGGCACCGAGCGATACGTCTTCGTCAGCAGCGGTTTTGCCGAAGCGCTCCCTGATCGGGTAACGGTTCTGGCGGAATCTGCAGAACGGCGCAAGGATATCGATATCGAGAGAGCCAAGGCTGCCCTTGAGAGAGCTGAAAGGCGCCTGCAGGAGCAGAACAGGGAAGCCGATATCGACTTTACACGTGCAAAAGCGGCACTGTTGCGGGCCATCAGTCGAATCCAACTCGCTGAAATGCGTTAGCATGATGTAGACAATACACCGCGATTACCAGCTCCAAGTATTTATTGCGACTTGGCTGGCAACACCAACAGTGAACAACGGGGCAGACCTTTACGGTCTGCCCTTTTTTTTTAAAGTTAGTGATTTCTATTTGTCACGATGACGTATCAAAATAACGAGAAACATAACGCCTGATTGATGGGTTGGAATGCACATGGTGAATTAGCTTGACTTAAAAACCATTGGCTGCTTATATTAGTTATCAAGGATAAAGATAAAATGCTGGATATAGAGGCAATTCTCCAACAATTCGAACTTATCGAACAAAAGGTGGAACACGTTGTTCAGGCACGGAAAAAGCTTGAAAAGGAAAACGAAGACCTGAACAACAGAATTAGACAACTCGAAAACCTGATACAGGAAAAAATAGAAGCCGAAAAGAAAAACGAGGAACTGATTGTTCTTGTTAGAGAGAGAATCGATAGATTGATCGGCAGATTAGAAGGGACCACAGAGGAACAGAACACCGACCTGCAGGATTTATAAAACGGACGCTAATTGGATAATACGGTTACACTGCAAATCTTAGGTCGAAAATTTACCTTCCAAACGGTTTCGGACATGCCCGATGTTGAAATAATTGTGGCTAACTTCGAAGATGCTGTCAGGAAGGTTAAGTCCAAGTTCGCGGATAAGCAGGTAAATGTCGATAAAGAAACGATTTTAGTGCTTACTGGATTGAATATCGCGAGTGAACAGTATAAACTTCAAAAAAAGGTTCAAGACGCGTTAAACCGTATGACCGAGAAATCTGCAGTGGTTCTCAGCGAACTAGAAAAAGCGATCACCTAACGTTGGGCTAACATGATGATTGAAAAATGAAAGCATGCGATGACTGCTGATGAGCGAACCGACGTTGGTCACAATTTCTATAATCGTGATTGAAAATGCGTAACGGCTCAGCCCCTGCCGTGTTCGTGATTGGATGGTGAACTTTGACCCAACACTCACAACTCGGGAGCCCTCACTAGTTTTGGTGAGCAAGTTCTGCGCGTACAGAAAAGCCTAAAGAAACTACAGGGCGCCCACCTGATCCTAAGGATCAAAGGCCTGCCAACACGGCACAATGGTGGGGGTTCCACCACTGCTTTTCACGACTCCCTCCCTCTTTTCTGCGCGGGCACATTTCGCCCAAAAAAAACAAAAATGACAATGAGGCCAACGGGTTTTGCCTGATCGTCGGGCAACAACCCTTATTATATAGGTAACGTTTAACACTCGGAGAGTCACATGGATATATATACTTTTCTGATCGCTGTTGTGTCGATTGGTATCGGCTGGGGTGCAGCGGTTTTTATCAAGGGCGCACTGGGCACCCAAAAAATAAAAGATGCTGAAAACGAAGCCGTACAGATTTTAAAAGCGGCTCGAACCAAAGCGGATGGGTTGATCAAGGAGGCTGGCGTAGAGGCCAAAGATCTACTGTTTAAAATGAAAAGCGAATTCGAGGCAGAGGCCAAAGAGACGCGTTACGAGCTTAAAAAGCTCGAAAGGCGGTTGATCCAAAAAGAAGAGAACATAGACCGAAAAGCCGAGAACCTCGAGCAACGTGAAAGTGAAATTAGCAAAAAAGAACAAAGCCTCACTGACAGAGGCAAAACGCTTTCCGAAAATGAGGAAAAATACAATGCGCTGATTGATGAACAGAAAATCCAACTTGAAAAGATTTCATCCTTGACCGCGGAGCAGGCTAAGGAACTTCTGATCCGTGCCATGGAGAACGAGGCGCGTTACGAAGGTGCCAAGCTGATCAAACGGATTGAAAATGAAGCCAAAGAGGAGGCCGACAAAAAAGCCAAAAAAATTATGGCGACAGCAATTCAGCGGTATGCCGGCGATTTTGTGGCCGAGCGCACGGTTTCCGTTGTTCAATTGCCAGGCGATGAAATGAAAGGGCGTATTATCGGTCGCGAAGGGCGAAATATCAGAGCCATTGAAGCTGCCACGGGAATTGATTTGATCATCGACGATACACCGGAAGCGGTTATTTTATCAGGGTTTAATCCGGTCCGTCGTGAGATCGCCAGATTGTCCTTGATCAAACTGATTTCAGATGGCCGAATCCATCCGGCGCGTATCGAAGATGTGGTAAAAAAGGTTGGCCAGGAGGTGGACACGGCCATCAAGGAAGCCGGTGAACAAGCCGCCTTTGATCTCGGTGTGCATGGGATCCATGGAGAGCTGATCAAGTACCTGGGACGCCTGAAATACCGCACCAGCTATGCCCAAAATGTGCTCCAACATTCGGTGGAAGTGGGGGTACTGTGTGGGATCATGGCTGCCGAATTGGGGTTAAAAGAGAAACTGGCCCGCAGAATGGGATTGCTTCATGATATCGGTAAGGCCATCGATCATGAAGTGGAGGGCCCCCATGCGGTGATCGGATCAAAACTTGCTAAAAAATTCGGTGAGTCCGCTGGGGTTGTTCACGCCATCGCGGCTCACCATGAAGACGTTCCTCCCTCATCGGTTTACGCCTTGCTGGTTCAGGCTGCGGACGGGTTGTCCGGAGCCAGGCCGGGAGCAAGAAAGGAACTGCTTGAAAATTATATTAAACGGATTGAGGAGCTGGAAGGCATCGCCAACAGTTTTAAAGGTGTCGCCAACACGTATGCCATTCAGGCCGGTCGAGAGATACGGGTAATTGTTGAAGGTGAAAAAGTGTCGGATGAAGAGGCGGTTTTACTGAGCCGAGATATCGCCAAAAAAATCGAAGAATCATTGACTTTTCCCGGCCAGATTAAGGTGACGGTCATACGCGAGACGCGAGCCGTTGAATATGCCAACAAATAACCAAGAAAAGCATGCGGATTTATTAACCAACTTAGAAATAATGGGCTTTGAAAGGTTGCCGGTATAATGACAAATGTGATTGATATTCTCACGGAACGCGGATTCATTGAACAGACGACCCATGATAAGGAATTGCGTGACTACCTGAGTGCTGAAAAAGTGACTTGCTATATTGGATTTGACCCCACGGCATCGAGCTTACATGTGGGCAGTTTGGTGCCCATCATGTCGCTTGCTCATATGCAGCGGTGCGGGCATCGTCCGATCG